>NZ_AYOD01000031.1 GCF_000497755.1 Aliihoeflea sp. 2WW | reverse complement strand
GATCTCCCCCCTTGAGGGGGAGATGTCCGGCAGGACAGAGGGGGGTGCGACAGAGCAGAAACTTTCAACACCCATCACCACACCCTCTCCACCAACGCATTGAATCCAATCCGATAAACCAGCTCCGCCGGCTCCTCGACTTCCCACACCGCCAGCTCCGCCCGCTTGCCGACCTCCACCGTCCCGATCTCGCCACCAAGCCCCAGCGCCAGCGCCGCATTGCGAGTCATCCCCGCCAGCGCCTCCTCCGGCGTCAGCCGAAACAGCGTCGCCGCCATGTTCATCGCCAGAAGCGGCGAGGCGAGCGGCGACGAGCCCGGATTGCAATCCGTCGCCACGGCAATCGCAACGCCGGCCGCCCGCAGCGTACCCACCGGCGGCATCTGCTTTTCACGCAACGTATAGAATGCCCCCGGCAGCAGCACCGCGACGGTTCCCGCCGCTGCCATAGCCGCCACCCCATCTGCGCCGAGATATTCGAGATGATCGGCTGACAGCGCACCATGCTCCGCCGCAAGCTTGGCCCCGCCGAGATCCGACAGTTGTTCTGCGTGCAGCTTCACCGGCAGGCCGAGCGCTGCGGCCTTCTCGAACACGCGCGCGATCTGCGCGGGGCTGAAGGCGATGCCCTCGCAGAACCCGTCCACCGCGTCGATTAGGCCTTCCTCCGCGCCGGCTTCCATGCCCGGCAGCACGACTTCGTCGATATAGGCATCAGCGCGGCCCTTGTATTCCGCCGGCACGGCATGGGCGGCGAGCCAGCTCGTCTTCACCCGCACGTCGCGCAGCCGGCCAAGCTCGCGCGCCGCGCGCAGCATTTTCAACTCGTCCTCGATCGTCAGCCCGTAGCCGGACTTGATCTCGACCGTGCCGACGCCCTCGGCCAGCATCGCGTCGAGCCGCGGCAGCGCCGCTTCCACCAGCTCGTCCTGCGTCAGCTCCCGCGTCGCGGCCACGGTCGAAACGATGCCGCCGCCCGCCCGCGCGATCTCCTCATAGGTCGCGCCCTCCAGCCGCATCTCGAATTCGCGCGCGCGGTTGCCGCCGAAGACGAGATGCGTGTGGCAGTCGATCAGCGCCGGCGTGACGAGGCGCCCGCCCAGATCGCGCGTCTCGTATTCGTCGAACGCTTCCTCGAAATCCTCGACCGGCCCCGCATAGGCGATCCGCCCGTCGGCAATGGCCACAGCGCCGTCCTCGACCAGCCCATAGGGCCGATCGGCCGTCATGGCGGCGAGCCTGAGATTGGTGAGAAGCGTTCGGGTCATCGCTATCCGCTTGCGCAAATTCAAATCCGCGTTTACGCTATTATGTATAGACATATTATGTCAATCGGGATTCGCCATGGTCGCCATTTTCGCCGAAACCGCGCTCCTTCCCTCGGGCTGGAGCGCCGATGTCCGGGTCGCGATTGATGCCGGCGGGCAGATCGAAAGCGTCGAGCAGGGCGCGGCGCGGGGCGCGGGCGACACGGTCGTGCCGGTGCTCCTTCCGGCACTGTCGAACCTCCACAGCCATACCTTTCAGCGCGCCATGGCCGGCCTTGCCGAGCGGCGCGGGCCGACGGGCCGGGACAGTTTCTGGACATGGCGCGAGATCATGTACCGCTTCCTCGACCTCCTCGATCCCGACGATATCGAGGCCATCGCCGCCTTCGCCTTCATGGAAATGCAGGAGGCCGGCTTCTCAGCCGTCGCCGAGTTCCACTACCTGCACAACCGACCCGGCGGCGCGCCCTACGCAGATCGGGGCGAACTCGCGGCCCGCATCGCGGCGGCCGCGGACGCCACCGGCATCGGCCTGACGCTCCTTCCCGTCCACTATGCCCAGGGCGGCGTCGACGGACGGCCGCTGAAGGGCGGCCAGTTGCGCTTTGCCAACGATCTCGACAGTTTCGGCGACCTCGTCGCCCGCTGCGAAGCCATCGTCGGCAACGCGTCCGCCGACTCCCATATCGGCCTCGCGCCGCATTCGCTCCGCGCCGTCCCGATCTCCGATCTCGCCGAACTCGCCGGCTGGAAGCCAAACCTTCCGCTCCACATGCACATCGCCGAGCAGGAAGCAGAACTTGCCGAGACGCAGGACATTCTCGGTGCCCGCCCGATGGAATGGCTTCTCGCCAACCACGACGTGACGCAGCGCTGGTGCCTCATTCATTGCACGCACATGAACCCGGAAGAGACCACGGCGCTCGCCCGCACGCGCGCCGTCGCGGGCCTCTGCCCGGTCACCGAAGCCAATCTCGGCGACGGAATCTTCGATGGCGACCGCTATGTCGAGAAAGGCGGCCAACTCGGCATCGGCTCGGATTCCAACATCGCCATCTCGACCATCGGCGAGTTGCGCCAGCTCGACTATTCGCAGCGCCTGCGCGACCGCGCGCGTGTCGTCCTTGCCGAGCCCGGCGGTTCGGCCGGCCGCAAGCTTCACGACCTCGCATCGGCGGGCGGCGCGCAAGCGCTGGGCCGTGTTGCAGGGAGCATCGAGATCGGAAAATGGGCCGATCTCGTCGCCATCGACCCGGCCCGTGCGGGCCTCCACGGCCTCACCGGTGACATGGTGCTCGACGCCTACGTCTTCGCCGGCTCGCAAGCCTGCGTCACCGATCTCTGGTCGGCCGGCCGACATATGATAAGGGACGGCTGGCACGTCGCGCGCGACGCGATCGCCGCCCGCTACAAAACCCGCCTGACCTCGATCATGGACCGTCTGTGACCACTGCCCGCTCCTCATACCGCGCCATCCGCGACGAGATTTCGCGGCGCATCGCCAGCCGCGTCTGGCTGCCCGGCGCGCTCATTCCAGGCGAGGAAGCGCTGTCGGTGGAATTCGGCGCGGCCCGCGCGACGGTCAACCGGGCGCTGCGCGAACTGGCCGAAGCCGGCCTCATCGAGCGCCGCCGCAAGGCCGGCACCCGCGTCGCGCTTCATCCCGTCCGCGAGGCGCGCTTCGTCATTCCGCTCGTCCGCCAAGAGATCGAGGCGCGGGGTGCGGCCTATCAGTACCGGCTCCTCTCCAGCGAAACCATCAAGGCCCCCGCGCTCATCCGCGCCCGTCTCGGCCTGGCCGCGGAAGCCCAGCTTCGCCATGTCCGCGCGCTACATCTTGCCGACCGCCAGCCCTACCAGTTCGAGGATCGCTACATCGTGCTGGAAACCGTACCCGCCGCGAAAAACGCCGACTTCACAGCCATCGGCCCGAATGAATGGCTGGTCGAATCCGCGCCCTTCACCCATGCCGAATTCACCTTCCACGCCGACAGTGCCAGCGCGGAATCTGAACTGCTGAACGTCGAAAAAGGCGCGCCCGTCTTCGTCGGCGAGCGCATCACCTGGCTCGGCGAAAGGCCGATCACGCTGGTCCGCATGATCCACCCTTCGACCTACCGAATGGTGACGAAGCTTTAGGCCGGCACCCGCCGCCAGGCATAGGCGGGCGCATCGACAGGCTTGTCGGACGCCTTCGCTGCCGGCTGATAGTAAACACCGAGCCCGCCCGGCCGTCCGGCTTCGAGCCTTGCCAGCGTCGGCCCGTTCGTCACTTCGAGTTCGTCGAAGCCCGTGCGCAGCATGTGGTTGACGAGATCGATCAAGACGTCGCCATGTGCCCGGATCGTGCCCGTGAACCCATGCCGGCTGCGCAGCAATTCCGCCTTCGAGAACGACCGCCCGTCATTATAGGCCGGGAAGCCGAGCGAGATCAGCGACAGCCGGTCGAGATTCGGAACGATCGCGTCGATGCTCTCGCCCGGCGCCAGATGCACGCCGAGCGGGCCGGCATTCGTTCCCGCCTCGATTGCCGCCAGAAAGGCGTCGAGCGGCAGGATCACATGGTCGCCCGCCGGCGTCTCGGCGTCGCCGCGCGTCCATGCATCGTCGATGAAGCCCGCCTGCGTCCACAGGCGCGTCACGTTTTCTTCGCTCATCAGGCGGCCTTCGCTTCCGCGCCGTAGAGCGCCTGCTTGAACGGTGCTGCGCCGACGCGGCGATAGGCGGCGAGGAAGTCTTCCGCCTTGTCGGTCCGCAGCGCCAGATAGGTTTCGACCACGGTCTCGATCGCGTCGGTGATTTCCTCGGCGGTGAAGCCGCGGCCGACGATCTCGCCGATCGACGTATTCTCGTCGCCCGAGCCGCCGAGCGTGATCTGGTAGAGCTCGGTGCCCTTCTTCTCGACGCCCAGAATGCCGATATGGCCGACATGATGGTGGCCGCAGGCATTGATGCAGCCGGAAATCTTCAGCTTCAGTTCGCCGATCTCCTCCTGCCGCGCCTGGCTGCCGAAGCGGTTCGAAATCTCCTGCGCGACCGAGATAGAGCGCGCATTGGCGAGCGCGCAATAGTCGAGGCCGGGGCAGGCGATGATATCGGTGACGAGGCCGGCGTTGGCGGTCGCAAGCCCGATCGCTTCCAGCCGCTTGTAGATTTCCTTCAAATCCGCCCGCGCGACATGCGGAAGGATCAGATTCTGCTCGTGGCTGACGCGGATTTCGTCGAAGGCCAGTTCCTCGGCGAGGTCGGCCACCGCATCCATCTGCGCGTCGGTCGCATCGCCCGGCACCTCGCCGATGCCCTTCAGCGAGATCGTCACCGAGGCATAATCGGGGTTCTTGTGCGGGTTGACGTTGCGCTTCACCCAGCTCGCAAAGGCCGGGTTCGCCAGCTTCGCGCTCGCCTCGACGACCATGCCTTCCGGTCGGTCGGGCAGAGCCGGCGGCGCGAAATAGCGCTCGATCGCGTCGATGTCGGCCTGCGGCAGCTTCAGCTCGCCATTGCGGATTTCAGCGAACTCCGCCTCGATCTGGCGGGTCAGCTCTTCCGTTCCCGTCTCATGCACGAGGATCTTGATGCGCGCCTTGTACTTGTTGTCGCGCCGTCCGTTGAGGTTGTAGACCCGCAGGATCGCGGTCGTGTAGGTCAACAGATCCTCTTCGGGCAGGAAGTCGCGCACCTTCTTGGCGATGAGCGGCGTGCGCCCCTGTCCACCGCCGACATAGACGGCAAAACCCAGTTCGCCGGCCGCGTTCTTCTTCAGATGCAGCCCGATGTCGTGAACCTGGATCGCTGCCCGGTCGCGCTCGGCGCCCGTCACCGCGATCTTGAACTTGCGCGGCAGGAACGAGAACTCCGGATGCACCGACGACCACTGGCGCAGGATCTCTGCATAAGGCCGCGGATCAGCCACTTCATCCGAAGCAGCGCCCGCGAAATGGTCGGCGGTCACGTTGCGAATGCAGTTTCCCGACGTCTGCAGCGCGTGCATCTCGACGGATGCCAGATCGGCCAGGATCTGCGGAATGTCGGAGAGCGCCGGCCAGTTGAACTGCAGATTCTGCCGCGTCGTGAAGTGGCCATAGCCCTTGTCATAGGTGCGCGCGATATGCGCCAGCATCCGAAGCTGCTTCGACGAGAGCGTGCCATAGGGAATGGCGATCCGCAGCATATAGGCGTGGAGCTGGAGATAGACGCCGTTCATCAGCCTGAGCGGCTTGAACTGGTCCTCGGTCAACTCGCCGGCAAGCCGCCGTTCCACCTGGTCGGCGAACTCGGCGGTGCGGGCCTTCACGAACTGGTGGTCGAACTCGTCGTAGCGGTACATGAAATCCTCGTTCGATCAGGCGGCGATCGAGATACCAGAGCGCCGCGCGCCCTCTTCGGCGTGCAAAGGACGCTCTGCACCGGGAAATGCCCGAGCCTGCTTGCCGAGATCGGTGCGGTTGGTGGGGCCGGCGGCGCGGATGCGCTCGCGCAGGCGCTTCGGCCAGATGCGGCCGTCGACGAGGTCGATGTCGACGAGCGCGAGGTCGACGACCTCGTTCTTGCAGAGCGCCGCCTTGCCGGCGCGTTCCAGCTTTTCCTCGGTCGCCGCATCGCGCGCGATTTCGGCCACGTCGATCGTCTCGGCCCAGCTATGGTCGGCGCACAGCCACACGGCCTCGCCATCGGTCAGCCGGTTTGCGGTCAGGATCTTCATCGCGAAATCTCCTCTTGGAATGCCGGCGCCCTGTGGAGCGCGGTCGAACGGGTGAAATTGGCGCCGGCGACGGCGTCGCCGATGATGGTCATGACCGGGCCGGTCAGGTCGGTGCGCGCCTGCAGCGAGGGCAGGTCTGCGAGCGTGCCGTGGAAGAGGCGCTTGGCTTCGAGGCTCGCATTCTCGACGACGGCGACGGCCGTGTCCGGCGACAGCCCCGCCGCGATCAGCCGCTCGGCGACTTCTGCGGCGATCGAACGGCCCATATAGACCGCGACGGTGGCGCCATCGATGGCAAGCCGCGCCCAGTCGGGCAGCGTCGCGCCCTTCAGGTCGTGCCCGGTGGTGAACACCATCGAGGAAGAGACCCCGCGCAATGTCAGCGGCAGTTCGAAATCGGCTGCGGCCGCGAACGCCGCGGTCACGCCCGGCACGACTTCATAGGATATGCCGGCCTCGCGCAGCGCGGCCATCTCCTCGCCCGCGCGGCCGAACACCAGTGGATCGCCGGATTTCAGCCTGACGACGCGCTTGCCGGCGCGTCCGAGTTCCACCAGCAGCGCATTGATCTCGCTCTGGGTCTTCGAATGGCAGCCCTTGCGCTTGCCGGCCGCGATCCGCTCGGCATCGCGCCGGCCCATGGCGATCACGGCCTCTGGCACCAGCGCGTCGTGGACGATCACGTCGGCTTCCATTAGCAGGCGATGCGCGCGCAGCGTCAGCAAGTCTTCCGCGCCCGGCCCGGCGCCGACCAGCGCGACATGACCCGGCACGGCGCCCCGCTCACGCAAAAGCTGCGAAGCCGTCCGCCGCGCCGACGAAACATCGCCGGCATCGACATTGCGCGCGGTTTCGCCCGTAAAAAATTCCTTCCAGAAGCGCCGCCGCGCGACGCCCTTCGGCAAGAGCTTTTCGACTGCATCGCGATAGCTGGCGGCAAGCTGCGCCAGGACGCCGAGCTGCGGGCTCAGCATCTGGTCGATCCGCGCACGGATCATCTGCGCCAGAACGGGTCCCGCACCTTCCGTGCCGATCGCGATCGCGACCGGCGCGCGGTTGACCAGCGCCGGGGTGAAGAAGTCGCAAAGCTCCGGGCGGTCGACGGCATTGACCGCGATCTTCATCGACCGCGCATCTGCAACCACCGCCGCATCGCGGTCCAGTTCGCCGGTCGCGGCAAACACGAGCGCGGCATCCGTGATCAGCGCCGGCTCATAGGCGTGCCGCACGATCGCAACGCCGTTCGCCTCTGCCCATTCGGCAAGTTCCGCCTCGGGCGCTGCCGAAATCACGCGCAGTTGCGCGCTCGACTGCGTCATCAGCCGCGCCTTGGCCAGCGCCTCGTCGCCATCGCCGACGATCACGACGACGCGCCCCTCGACCTTGGCGAAGATCGGGAAGGCGTTCAGGCGTGCGGGCGCGATGCTGGGATTGGATGTCGACATGGCCGCATTGTCGCCGAAGCGTCCGTCGCGGGTAAGAAATCGCGTCGTGCGCGTCTGCTGCAGAAACAATCGCTTTTCGGCAGATCGGCGGGTGAGGAGAAAATTATTCCCATGCCATGGGCAGGAACGTCGGGTCGCCGTGTCGCGTTCGGTTGATGAAACCAGCCCGAAAGGAGAGTTTCATGACCGGTCTCAAGATCGAACACGACGCCTGGGTCATCGTCGCCGATGGCGAGAAGGCCCTGTTCCTGCGCAACGAGGGTGATGCGCTCTATCCGAACCTGCAGGTTTTCCGGCAGATGAACGACGACAACCCGCCGACCCGGGAGCAGGGCACCGACCGCCCGGGCCGCATGCCCGACGCGGGGCCCAACCACCGTTCTGCGGTTCAGGAGACCGACTGGCATCGCATCGAAAAGGAGCGGTTCGCGGCGGAGATCGCCGAACGTCTCTACAAGCTCGCCCATCGCCACGAGTTCAAGAAGCTGATCGTCGTCGCCCCGCCGACGGTGCTCGGCGACATGCGCAAGGAATTTCACAAGGAAGTGTCGGACCGCATCATCGCCGAAGTGCCCAAGACGCTGACCAACCATCCGGTCGACGAAATCGAAAAGCACCTCGCGGCGGCCTGACGCGCCTCGCGAAAAAGCCCGCGGCACGTTCGTGTCGCGGGCTTTTGTATCTTGGTGTCGGCGCTCGGGAAGTCCGTTCAGACGACCTGTTCGACCTGCTGCACTTCCGGCACGAAATGCCGAAGCAGGTTCTGGATGCCGTGCTTCAGCGTCGCCGTCGAAGACGGGCAGCCGGCGCAGGCGCCCTTCATGTGCAGGAACACGGTGCCGTTCTCGTAGCCGCGGAAGGTGATGTCGCCGCCGTCCTGCGCCACGGCAGGCCGCACGCGGGTGTCGAGCAGTTCCTTGATGGTAACGACGATTTCCTCGTCGGCCGCATCGTAGAATTCCTCGCCCTCGGCCGCCTCGTCGGCGCGCGCCTGCGAACCCGTCGCCATGACCGGCTGGCCGGACATGAAGTGCTCCATGATCGTGCCGAGAATGGCAGGCTTCAGATGCTGCCAGTCGGCGCCGTCCTTGGAGACGGTGATGAAGTCGTAGCCGAAGAAGACGCCGGTAACCCCCGGCACCTCGAACAGCCGGCCGGCAAGCGGCGAGGCCTCGGCGGCGCTCGCCCCATCGCGGAAATCGGCGGTGCCCTCTTCGAGCACGACCTTGCCCGGCAGGAATTTCAGGGTCGCCGGATTGGGTGTGGCTTCCGTCTGGATGAACATGACCGGGTCTCCGCTGTCGCGTAATTCTGGAATTATTCTAAAAATAGAGACTCACACAGGCGATTGCAACATCGTCTGCGCTGGCAATTTTGCGGCGCAGGGTAGTGCAAGGTCGGGCTTGGGACTAGTCGAAAACGGCTGATTTCGAGAACCGGAGCGGAGCGTACATCAGTACGTGAGCACCGGAAGCGCAGAAAGCTGCCGTTTGCAGGCCGTCCCGGGCCCGAGATTGCGCTACGCTATGGCCTCGATGTCTTCGTCGGACAGTGAACTCGGGACGACCGTGACGGGGATCGGGAAGGCCGCACCCTTGCCGGCGATCGAGGCAACCAGCGGGCCCGGCCCCTCCTTCGCGTTGGAGGCGGCGAGGACGAGAATCGCGATGTCCTGGTCTTCCTCGATCAGCGCGTGGATTTCGTCGGCCGCCTTGCCTTCGCGGATGACGAGCTCGGGCTCGAGCCCGAGTTCCTGGCGCACCTTGCCCGCCTGAAGGTCGAGGGCGGAGCTTGCGGTCGCCTGCGCCTCCTCGCGCATGATCTGCTCGACGCCGAGCCAGTGCTGGACTTCGCCAGGCTCGATGACGAAGAGCAGCAGCAATGCCCCCCCGGTCGTCTGCGCGCGCCGCGCGGCATAGGCGATCGCCCGCTCGCATTCGGGCGTGTCGTCGACGATCGCCAGGAACTTGCGGCGGTGGCCGGCTTCGCGGCTGAGGCGTTTGGATACCATGTCGGCTCCCGGGTGTGAGTCGCGTGCAATCTGCCAGCCGGCCGCAGCACCGGCAAGCTGGATGCGTCAGCTATCGAGAAAGCCGATGATCCTGCGCACATCCTTCATCGTCGCCTCGGCGAGCGCGCCGGCCCGTTCGCCGCCGTCGCGCAGGACGCCGTCGACATAGGCGCGATCATCCGAAATGCGGCGCATCTCGGCCGAGATCGGCGCCAGCTTCTCGACCGCGAGATCGGCGAGCGCCGGCTTGAAGGCCGAGAATTGCTGGCCGCCGAAATCGGCGATCACGGTCTCGCGCGTCGTTCCGGCGAGCGCGGCGTAGATGCCGACGAGGTTTTCGGCTTCCGGCCGTCCCTTCAGCCCTTCCACCTCGCCCGGCAGCGCGTCCGGGTCGGTCTTGGCCTTGCGGATCTTCTTCGAGATCGTGTCGGCGTCGTCGGTCAGATTGATGCGCGAGAGGTCCGATGGGTCGGATTTCGACATCTTCTTGGTGCCGTCGCGAAGGCTCATGACGCGCGTCGCCGGTCCCTCGATCAGCGGCTCCGTCAGCGGGAAAAAGCCGTTGACCTTCTCGTCGCCGCTCATCATCTCCACGCCGACGCCCAGATCGGCAATCCGGGCGGAAAAGTCGTTGTTGAACTTGGTCGCGATGTCGCGCGTCAGTTCCAGATGCTGCTTCTGGTCGTCGCCCACGGGCACATGCGTTGCGCGATAGACGAGGATGTCCGCCGCCATCAGGCTCGGATAGGCGAGGAGGCCGAGCGAGGCGTTCTCGCGGTCCTTGCCGGCCTTGTCCTTGAACTGCGTCATGCGGTTCATCCAGCCGATGCGCGCCACGCAGTTGAACACCCAGGCGAGTTCGGCATGCTGCATCACCCGGCTCTGGTTGAAGACGATGTGCTTCTTCGGGTCGATGCCGGAGGCGAGGAATGCCGCCGTGATCGAACGCGTCTGCTCGGCAAGGTCGGCATGGACGAGCTGCGCCGTGATCGAGTGCATGTCGACGACGCAATAGATGCAGTCGTGGCTGTCCTGCAGCGCGACGAATTTCGTCAGCGCGCCGAGATAGTTGCCGAGATGGAGATTGCCGGTCGGCTGGACGCCGGAAAAGACGAGAGGCTTGAAGTCGGTCATGGATTTTCCAAGGCTGGTGGAGGGCCGATCTGGCAGGAAAGAATTAGGGTGCATTGATATTCAGGTCTGCGCGAGCCGAAAATGGCAGATTTCGAGAACCGGAGCGGAATGCACATTTGGTACATGAGCACCGGAAGCGCAGAAAGCTGGCATTTGCAGGCCGCTCAGGCCTGAATATCAATGCACCCTGGGCGGGCTGATAGCCCGGCGTTACTCCGGGTTCAAGGTGTCGGGCTCGGGCGTCTTCGGCCCGCGCCGCACCGCGCGCTTCACGGTGGCGATATCGGCGCCGCCGGTGGCAAAGGCGAGCGCGAAATAGAGCGCTCCGCCGCCGCCGCACAGCGCGCCCAGCGCCAGCACCTGTTCGGCGAGCGAGGACGAAGGTTGCAGCCAGGGCGACAGCCAGCCGGCGGCAAACCAGAGCGCGACGCCCATCACGAGCGCAGCCGCCACCAGGCGCGGCAAGCGCTTCACCAGCGTCCGGTCGGTGCCCCAATGGCCGCGCTTCACCAGCGTTCCCAAAAGCAGCGCCGCGTTGATCCAGGCCGAGACGGCGGACGCCACCGCAATCCCCGGCGCGCCCATGCGCGGCAGAAGGGTGAGCGCCAGCGAAATGTTGGTCACCACCGAGATCGCGGCAAAGATCATCGGCGTGCGCGTGTCCTCGCGGGCGAAGAAGCCTGGCCGGAACGCCTGGATCAGCACATAGGCCGGCAGCCCCAGCCCGAAAATGGCGAGGATGGCAGCGACCATCGGCGTCGCGTTCATCTCGGCGAACTGCCCGCGCTCGTAAAGGACGCGGATGATCGGCTCGGCGATGACGAACAGCGCGACCGCCGCCGGCAGCGTCAGGAACAGGGAGAACTCGACCGAGCGGTTCTGCAAATTCGCCGCCTCGCGGTCGTTGCCGGCCTTCAGCGCGCGCGCGAGCTCGGGCAGGAGCACGATCGCGACCGCGATGCCGACGACGCCGAGCGGTAATTGATAGACCCGGTCCGCCATGGCGAGCGAGGCGACCGCCGAGGCCTGGGTCGAGGCGATGGCCGTGCCGACCAGCGTGTTGATCTGCGTGATCCCGCCGGTGATCGCGGCGGGAAAGGCGAGCCAGAGCAGGCGCTTGACGTTGGGCGTCATGCGCGGCCGCTTGAAGCCGACCGAGATGCCGGCATGGCGCACCGCCGCCCAGACGATGGCAAGCTGCACGAGGCCCGACGCCAGCACGCCCCAGGCAAGCCCGTACCCGACCTCGCGCCCGTCATGACCCTGCCACCAGGCATAGCCGAGCACCCCGATCAGGATGATGTTCAGGAAGACGGGCGCGATCGCCGCCGCGAAATAGCGGCGCAGCGAATTCAGCATCCCCGCCATCATCGCCCCGAGCGACATGCACATCAGATAAGGAAACATGATCCAGGCGAGGTTCACCGTCAGGTCGAACTTTTCCGGATCGCCGGTGAAACCCGGCGCGATGATCGTCGAGACCAAGAGCGGCATCGAAAGCTGCATCAGGATCGTCAGCACGATCAGCGCGGAGAAGAGAACGCCGAAAACTTCCTCCGCAAAGCGCCGCGCGCCGTTCATGCCGTTCGCCTCGATCTCCTTGGAGAAGAGCGGCACGAAGGCGGCGTTGAACGCGCCCTCGGCGAAGAGCCGGCGAAACGTGTTGGGAAACTGGAAGGCGGCATAGAACGCGTCCGCGATCGGCCCGGTGCCAAGCGCCGCCGCCATCAGCATCTCGCGCGTAAAGCCGAGCACCCGGCTCGCCATCGTTCCCGACGCGACAGTCGCGAATTTGCGCACGAGGCTCATGCAGCCACCACTATTCGGCCGCCTGCTTCGGATGATCCGCCGTCTCGCCGCCGAGCGTCTCGATCAGCCGCTTGCGGATCGTGGCGAGCCGCGTCGGGTTCTCGATCTTGGCCCCCGTCAGATCGGTCACATAGAACGTATCGATCACCTTCTCGCCGAACGTCGTGATGTGCGCCGACGCGATGTCGAGCGAGAGGTCCGAGATCGCTCCGGTGATCTCCGACAAGAGCCCCGGCCGGTCGAGGCACTTCACCTCGATCACCGAAAACCGGTTCGACAGCGCGTTGCGCACGTCGGCGCGCGGCTCCAGCCGGAAAGTCTTCGAACCGCGCTTCGGCTTGGCGCGCTTTTCGATGATCTCCGGCAGCCAGCTCTTGCCCGAAAGCACGTCCTCGATCAGCCCGCCGACGCGCCTTGCGCGGCGCAGCTCGTCCTCGTCGCGGTCGAACTCGCGCGAGATCAGGATCGTGTCGAGCGCGCGCCCGTCGGTCGTCGTGAAGATCTGCGCATCGACGATATTCGCACCCGCCGCAGCGCACGCGCCCGCGATCACCGAGAGCAGGCGCGGATGATCCGGCGACAGGATGGTGATCTCGGTCACCGCCTCGAATTCATGCGTCTTCACCGCCGTCGCCAGCTTGCGCCCGGCGGCATCCGCCTCGCGAATGAAGCCGGCATGGCGGAGCTGGTCGGCCAGATCGACGGTCAGCAGATAATTGTCGTAGTGGAGTGCCACATAACGGCGCCCCTCTTCCGGCGACCAGTCGGTGAGCGCATCGGCCAATTGCCCGCGCGCGATCTCGGCCCGCTTGGCGCGCGAGACCTCGGAGAAGCCGCCCGTCAGCAAAAGCTCGGTTTCGTAATAGAGCGTGCGCAGAAGCTGGCCCTTCCACCCGTTCCACACGCCCGGCCCAACGCCGCGGATATCGCAGACGGTCAGGATCAACAGCAGCTTCAGCCGCTCGACCGACTGCACCACGTCACCGAAATCCTGGATCGTCTTGCGGTCATTCAAATCGCGCGTCTGCGCCGTCATCGACATGACGAGGTGGTTCTCGACCAGCCAGGCGATCGTCTCGGTATCGGCGGCGGAAAAGCCCATATGGGGACAAAGCCGGCGGGCAATGCGCGCGCCTGCCGTCGAGTGGTCCTCCGGCCGGCCCTTGGCGATGTCGTGCAGCAGCACCGCGGCATAGAGCACTTCGCGCCGCCGCTTCAGGTCCGGGATGAGCGCGTGCGACAGCGGATGGATGTCCGCCCCATCGCCGCGCTCGATCTCCGAAAGGACGCCGATACAACGAATCAGGTGCTCGTCCACCGTGTAGTGGTGGTACATGTTGAACTGCATCATCGCCACGATCTTGCGGAACTCGGGGATGAGCTTGCCGAGGACGCCGGCCTCGTTCATCCGGCGCAAATTCAGCTCCGGATTTCGGCTCGACGTCAGGATGTCCATGAAAAGGCGGTTCGCCTCCTCGTCGCGGCGCAGGTTCCGGTCGATCAGCTTGAGCGAGCGCGTGACGAGCTTCAGCGCCTCGGGGTGATATTCCAGCCCGTGCCGGTCGGCGAGCCAGAAGAGCCGGATCAGGTTCACCGGATCGCGCACGAACACATCCGCATCGATGACGTTGATGCGGTGATTGTCGGTGACGAAGTCGCTGGTGCCCGCAAGCTTGCGGCGCCGGCGCGAGAAGTTGAGGAAGATGCGGTTGAAGCCGGGAACGTGCTTGGCCTGCTCCTCTTCCAGCGCGGCGCAGAAGATGCGGGTCAGATCGCCCACCGTCTTCGCCATCAGGAAGTAGTGCTTCATGAAGCGCTCGACGGCCGAGAGCCCCGGATGGCTTGTGTAGCCGAGCCGTTCGGCGATCTCGCGCTGGATGTCGAAATGCAGCCGCTCCTCGGCCCGCGCCGTCAGGAAATGCATGTGGCAGCGCACGGCCCAGAGGAAATCCTCCGCCTTGCGGAATTCCAGATATTCGCGCCGGGTGAAGACGCCCTTGCCGACCAGTTCCTCGGCGGTGCGCACACGGTAGAAATACTTGCCGATCCAGAACAGCGTGTGAAGGTCGCGCAGCCCGCCCTTGCCCTCCTTGACGTTGGGCTCGACGAGATAGCGCGTGTCGCCGCCCTTGGCGTGGCGCTCATCGCGTTCGGCAAGCTTGGCCTGCACATATTCGGCGCCGGTATCCTTGACGACCTCCTCGTCGAAGCGCTCCACAAGCCCGTCGAAAAGCGCCTCGTCGCCCCACACATACCGCGCCTCGAGGATCGAGGTCCGGATCGTCACGTCGGTGCGCGAAAGACGCATGCACTCGTCGGTGTTGCGCGTCGCGTGGCCGACCTTCAGCCCCAGATCCCACAGCATGTAGAGAATGTATTCCGCCACCTTCTCGGCCCACGGCGTCTGCTTGGCCGGCAGCAGGAAGAGAAGATCGATGTCCGAGCCCGGCGCCAGCGTCCCGCGTCCGTAACCGCCGACCGCAATCACCGCCATGCGCTCGGCCGCGCTTTTCGGGCGATGCACATGAGCGACCGCGAAGTCGTAGAGCGCGCGGATGATCTCGTCCATGAGGTGCGACAGACGCTCCGCGCAGGCGGTGCCACCGCCATCCTCCATCAGCATCGCCTCGGCCACGGCGCGACCTTGCGCCATCCGATCCTTGAGAAGCTGGACGACGTCCTTGGGCGCGCGATCGACGCCGTCCGCGCCGACGAGCGCGGCCATGTCGCGGCGCAGTTTCGCGGCGTCGACGATCTCGTCCAGTCTCAGGGGAATCTTGGCCATCGGGCAGGCTCGTTCATTGTGCGGTGCACTTCTACCCCGTTTCGCGCGACCCCGCTACAGCCGCTTGCCCGCCCGCTCCTTCAGCCGGTAGAGCGTTTCCAGCGCCTCGCGCGGCGTCATGTCGTCGGGCCGGATACCGGCCAGTTCCTTGGCAAGACCATCGCTCGCAGCGGGCTTCGGCTCGGCGCGCCTTGCTGCGACGGAAAACAGCGGCAGATCGTCGACGAGCTTCGCCGCCTTGCCGCTCGTCTCGCCTTCCTCGAGTTGCCCCAGCACCGCTCGCGCCCGCGCGACGACCGCATCGGGCAGGCCCGCGAGCTTTGCCACCTGCACGCCATAGGAGCGGTCCGCCGCGCCCTTGCCGACCTCGTGCAGGAAGACGACATCGCCCTCCCACTCCTTCACCTTCATGGTGACGTTGGCGAGGCGTGGAAGCTTGCCCGACAGCGCCGTCATCTCGTGGAAATGGGTGGCGAAGACCGCCCGGCAGCCATTCTTCTCGTGCAGATACTCGACCGCCGCCCAGGCGATCGACAGGCCGTCAAAGGTCGAGGTGCCGCGTCCGATCTCGTCGAGGATAACCAGGGCCCGCTCGCCCGCCTGGTTGAGGATCGCCGCCGTCTCGACCATCTCGACCATGAAGGTCGAGCGCCCCCGCGCAAGATCGTCCGACGCACCGACGCGGGAAAAGAGCCGGTCGACGACGCCGATATATGCCTTTCGCGCCGGCACGAAGGAACCCATCTGCGCGAGGATCGCGATCAGCGCGTTCTGGCGCAGGAATGTCGATTTACCGCCCATGTTCGGCCCGGTCAAAAGCCAGATCGCGCCACGCTTCTCGCCATCGACGGGCGAAAGATCGCAATCATTCGCCACGAACGGATCGGCGATCTGCCGGCGCAGCGCCTGCTCGACAACCGGATGTCGCCCACCCTCGATCGCGAAGGCGAGGCCGTCATCGACCTGCGGGCGCGCATAGTTTTCCTGCTCGGCAAGCACGGCCAGCGACGTCGCGACGTCGAGCGCCGCCAGCGCACCCGCGCCTTTTCGCAGCGCATCCGCATGACCGACGATCTCCGCTAGTAGCCGGTCGAAGATTCCAAGCTCGATCTGCAGCGCGCGGTCGGCGGCGTTGGCGATCTTGGTTTCGAGCTCGGCCAGTTCCGTCGTCGTGAACCGCATCGCGTTCGCCATGGTCTGGCGGTGGATGAAGCGCGCCTTGGCCGCATCGCTCTCCGTCAGCGCGCCGCTGTTTTGCGCCGTCACCTCGATATAGTAGCCGAGCACGTTGTTGTGCCGGATCTTCAAAGCGCGAATGCCCGTCTCCTCGACCAGGTCGCGCTCCATCCCCGCGATCACCCGCCGCGTGTCGTCGCGCAGCGCCCGCATCTGGTCGAGTTCGCCATCATATGCCTTGGCGACGAAGCCGCCGTCGCGCTTCAAGAGCGGCAGCTCGTCCGAAAGAGCTGCGCCAAGATGCGACGCGAGCGACAGCGGCAGCGAGGACAGCGCTTCGCAGGCCTCCACCAGTTCAGCCGGCAGCATCGCCGATTGCAGCAGTTCGGCCGCCTGCCGCGCGGCGTCCAGCCCGGCGCGCAGCGCGCCCATGTCGCGCGGTCCGCCCCGGTTGAGCGCGAGGCGCGAGAGCGCGCGTGGCATGTCCGGCGCGCCCTTCAACACCGTCCGCAAACCTTCGCAAAGCCGCGGCTCGGCAATCAGGAACGAAATCGCATCGAGCCGGGCGTTGATCGCGACCGGATCGGTCAGCGGCGACATCAGCCGATCGGCTAGGAGCCGCGCCCCGCCGCCCGTCACAGTCCGGTCGATCGCCTTCAGGAGCGAGCCCTCGCGGCTACCGGACAGCGTCTTCAGGAGTTCGAGATTCGCCCGCGTCGCCGCGTCGATGAAGAGGCTCGTCCCCTCTTCCTCGCGCTCGGGAAAGCCGAGCGGCGGGCGCTCGGAAATCTGCGTCTTTTCCACATAGGCGATCGCGCCTGCGATGGCGGAGAGTTCGGCTCGGCTGAACTCGCCGAAACTGTCCGGCGTCGCGACCTCGTAAAAGCGCGCGATGCGCCCCGTCGCGGCGGACGAATCGAACAGGATCGCCGGCTGCGGATTGGCGAGCCGTCCGATGACGTCGAAGGTCGGGCGCAGTTCGGGCTCGTGGAACACCGCGTCGGCGAGGATAAGTTCGCGCGGATCGACGCGCAGGATGTCGGTTAAAAGTCGTTCGGCATTCGTGCGGCAGACGCGAAACGAGCCGGTCGATATGTCGATCCACGCCAGCGCCAGCTCATCGACACCCTTGGTGCGTCCCAGCGCCATCAAATAGCTCGCCTCGCTCGGCGCGAGCAGCTTTTCCTCGGTGATCGTGCCGGGCGTGACGAGCCGCACCACGTCGCGCTTCACCACCGATTTCGAGCCGCGCTTCTTCGCCTCGGCCGGGTCCTCGACCTGCTCGCACACCGCGACGCGGTAGCCTTGTCCGATCAGCTTCTGCAGGTAGTCGTCGGCGGCGTGGACGGGCACGCCGCACATCGGAATGTCCTCGCCCTGATGCTTGCCGCGCTTGGTCAGCGTGATGCCGAGCGCCCGCGCGGCGATCTCCGCATCGTGGAAGAACAATTCGTAGAAATCGCCCATGCGATAAAACAGCAGCGCATCCGGGTTCGCCGCCTTGATCTCGATGAACTGCTCGATCATCGGCGTCCCGCCGCCCGCCTGCGGCACCTGGTTCAACACGGCCGAGCCCCCGCGAGGCAGCAGAACACGCGCGGCAATGACGAGACTGATCTCCCCCCTTGAGGAGATGGCCGGCAGGCCAGAGGGGGGTGCGACAGAACGCTCCCAAATCCGATTGGCATCAGTTTCACTAGGCTACCGCTTTTTCCGTTTCATCCTGCTTGGCGCTTTACGCTTGCGGAGTGTAGCCTTAATCCGAAACGCTCCACAAAAAGACGCGCCCCGGGGGGAAATTCCGCATCATGCCCAAGAACCAGAAATCCGAGTCCGGTCCCTCCGTCAGCCCGCAGGAAGCGCTCGACTTCCACGCGCAGGGACGGCCCGGCAAGCTGGAGATCAATCCGACCAAGCCGATGGCGACGCAGCGCGACCTGTCGCTGGCCTATTCGCCGGGCGTCGCCGTACCGGTCAAGGCCATCGCCGAGGACCCCTCCCGCGCCTTCGACTACACGACGCGCGGCAACATGGTCGCCGTCATCTCCAACGGCACCGCCATCCTCGGCCTCGGCAATCTGGGCGCGCTCGCCTCCAAGCCAGTCATGGAAGGCAAGGCCGTCCTCTTCAAGCGCTTCGCCGATGTCGATTCCNCGTCAAGCTTCTCGGTCCCTCCTTCGGCGGCATCAACCTCGAAGACATCAAGGCGCCCGAATGCTTCATCATCGAGCAGCGCCTGCGCGAATTGATGGACATTCCCGTCTTCCATGACGACCAGCACGGCACCGCCATCATCGCGGTCGCCGGCCTCATCAACGCGCTGCATCTGACCGGCCGTGACATGGCCAACACGAGGCTCGTCTGCAACGGCGCCGGCGCAGCCGGCATCGCCTGCATCGAGCTCGTCAAGTCGATGGGCTTCGCGCCGCAGAACGTCATCCTGTGCGATACCAAGGGCGTCGTCTACCAGGGGCGTGAGGAAGGCATGAACCAGTGGAAGTCGGCCCATGCGGTCAAGACCGACGCCCGCTCGCTCGCCCAGGCGCTCGATGGTGCCGACGTCTTCTTTGGCCTTTCGGCCAAGGGCGCGCTGACGCCGGCCATGGTCCAGTCGATGGCGAAGAACCCGATCATCTTCGCCATGGCCAATCCCGATCCGGAGATCACGCCGGAGGAAGTCGCCGAAATCCGCACCGACGCGATCATGGCGACCGGGCGCTCCGACTATCCTAACCAGGTCAATAACGTCCTCGGTTTCCCCTATATTTTCCGGGGTGCACTGGATGTCCGCGCGACCACCATCAACGACGACATGAAGGTCGCGGCCGCGCAGGCGCTCGCCGATCTCGCCCGCCAGGACGTGCCCGACGACGTCGCCGCCGCCTATCAGGGCATGCGGCCGAAATTCGGCCCGAACTACATCATCCCGGTGCCGTTCGACCCGCGGCTGATCTCGGCGATCCCCGCCGCCGTCGCCCGCGCGGCGATGGATTCCGGCGTCGCCCGCAAGCCGATCCTCAACCTCGAAAAATACCAGCAGGAGCTTTCCGCCCGGCGCGACCCCATCGCCTCGACGCTCCAGCGCATCTACGACCGCGTGCGCCGCCAGCCCAAGCGCATCGTCTTCGCCGAGGGCGAGGAGGAGCAGGTCATGCGCGCCGCCGTCTCCTACGCCAACCAGAAGCTCGGCACCGCGATCCTGCTTGGCCGCGAGGAGCGGATGCAGGAGACCGCGCGCAACGCCGGCGTCGATCTGAACCGGCCCGGCATCGAGATCATCAATGCGCGCCTGTCGCGCCGCAACGGCATCTACGCCGACTATCTCTACGAGCGCCTGCAGCGGAAGGGCTACCTTTTCCGCGACGCGCAGCGCATGATCAACAACGACCGCAACCATTTCGCCGCCGCCATGGTCGCGCTGGGCGATGCCGACGGCATGGTGACGGGCGTCACGCGCAACTATTCCACTGTGCTCGACGACGTGAAGAAGACCATGGACGCGCGGCCGGGTCACCGGGTCATCGGCGTCTCCATCGCCCTTTGCCGCGGCCGCACCGTCATCGTCGCCGACACCGCCGTCCACGACATGCCGAACGCCATCGAGCTTGCCGACATCGCCGAGGAAGCGGCCGGTTTCGCGCGGCGCATGGGCTATGAGCCGCGCGTCGCCATGCTGGCCTATTCCACCTTCGGCCATCCGCCCGGCGAGCGCTCGGAGCGCGTCCAGGAGGCGGTCAAGATCCTCGACAAGCGCCGCGTCGATTTCGAATATGACGGCGAAATGGCCGCCGACGTCGCGCTCAATCCCAAGCTGATGGCGCAATATCCGTTCTGCCGCCTGTCGGGCCCGGCCAACGTCCTCGTCATGCCGGCCTTCCACTCCGCCTCCATCTCCACCAAGATGCTGCAGGAACTGGGCGGCTGCACCGTCATCGGACCGTTGCTCGTCGGGCTTAACAAGCCGGTGCAGATCGTCTCGCTCAACGCCAAGGATTCCGACATCGTCAACATGGCGGCCATCGCCGCCTATTCGTCGCAAAGTTGACGGCAGCGGGGAACATGGCGGTCGGGCGTGCATTGTCGTTTGCTAATTCACGCCGCCGCCGACCGGGAGACCCGCCTTGTTCGTGATCTTCGCCGCGCTGACGCTCTTCCTCGTCGTGGCGAGCGTCCTGCCGTTCTTCCCCTTCTCGCACGGCATCGTGCGGGTCGGGGATTTTCCGCGCCAGCAATTCCTGGCGCTGGCGGCAGCGCTGCTCCTCGTCTCGATCTTCGTCGGCGGCGAAGAGACAGGCTGGCGTGTCATCCAGATGGCGCTTGCCGCCGTCGTCGCGATCCAGGCGCCGCACATCCTGCGCTTCACCCCGCTCTGGCGCAGGCAGACCGCCGACGCGCAATCATCGGACGAGGGCGAGCGCATTCGCCTCGTCTCGTCCAACGTCAAGATGTCGAACACCCACTATCGCGAGCTCGCCGACGAGATCGCTGCGGTCGATCCGGACATCCTGGTCCTGATGGAAGTCGACGACAATTGGCGCGCCGGCGTCGCCGATCTCCTCGCCCGCTACGACCATGTCGCGGACGCCGCCCGAGACAATTCCTACGGCATGATCGTCGCCTCGAAATTCCCGTTCGAAAGTCACGACATCGATGAACTCCTGACCGAAGGCGTGCCGTCCGTCATCGCCACCATCCGCACGCCGAAGGGCAATCGCTTCCGAGCCTACTTCATCCATCCCGAGCCGCCCGTTCCCCATCGCGGCACCGAAGGGCGTGATGGCGAGACGGCGCTGGTCGCGCTCAAGGTCAAGGACGAGAAGCTGCCGGTCATGGTGACCGGCGACCTCAACGACGTCGCCTGGTCGGTGACGACGGAGCGCTTCCGCAAGATCTCCGGCCTGCTCGACCCGCGCATCGGCCGGCGCATCTTCTCCACCTTCGACGCCCGCTTCCCGCTCCTGCGCTGGCCGCTCGACCATCTCTTCCACTCGGCCGAATTCCGGCTGATCGACATGAAGCGGCTGAAGCCCTGCGGCTCGGACCATTTTCCCGTCTGTTTCGAACTTCTCTTCTGTCGCTCGAAAAATGCCGAATCGGAGCCCGAAGCCGCCGATGGCGACGACATCGCCGAGGCGCGCGAAGTGGTCGAGGAAGCGCGCGCCCGCGACGAGGAGGCGATCGGTACGGATTGGGAAAAGTGACCGGCGGCCCATTCGCGCCGTCAATGCGCGTCAGGCCAGTCCGCGTTCCGTGGCGGCCTGTTTCAGGCTCAGCATCGGCCGCGGCCCGATCTGCTGGATGACGAGCCCGGCCGCGAGCGAGCCGAGCTTGCCGCAATCGGCAAGCGAACGCCCGGTCGTGTATCCGTGCAGGAAGCCGGCGGCATAAAGATCGCCGGCGCCCGTCGTGTCCACCAGTTCGGCGATCTCGATCGCCTCGACCATCTCCCGCTCGCCGCCCCGCAGCACCACCGAGCCCTTCTCCGACCGGGTGACGATCGCAAGCTTGCAATCCTGCGCGATGGCCTCGAGCCCCGCCTCGAAGGACGAGGTCTGGTAGAGCGATTTCAGTTCGCTCTCGTTCGAAAAGACGATGTCGACCGTGCCCGAGCGCATCAAATCGAGGAACTCGTCGCGGTAACGGTCGACGCAGAAGGAATCCGACAGCGTCATCGCGACCTCGCGGCCCGCCTTGTGCGCGTGCTCGGCGGTCAGGCGGATCGCCTCCTTGGCGCGCGGCGGGTCCCACAGATAGCCTTCGAAATAGGTGACCTTGGCGCCCGCAGCCTTCTCGGCCTCGACGTCCTCGGGCCCAAGCTCGACGCAGGCGCCGAGATAGGTGTTCATCGAGCGCTCGCCATCCGGCGTCACGAAGATCATCGACCGCGCGGTCGGCGGCGTGCCGGCGAGCGGCGCGGTGTCGAAGGCGACACCCTGCGCGCGGATGTCGTGTGCGTAGATCGTGCCGAGATGGTCCGCCGAAACCTTGCCGAAGAACGCCGCGCGCCCGCCGAAGCTGGCGACACCCGCCGCCGTGTTGCCGGCGCTGCCGCCCGAAGCCTCGATTGCCGGGCCCATGCGCGAATAGAGATGCTCGGCGCGCTCGGCGTCGATCAGGTTCATCGCGCCCTTGATGATCTCGTTGTCGCGCAGGAAGTCGTCGTCGCAGCGGGCAATGATGTCAACGATCGCATTGCCGATGCAAAGCACGTCATACTGCGTCATCGAGGTCTCCGGTCGCTCGTCATGTCGGGGGAACGGGCTCCGTTTAGCGGCATCGTCGCCAAAGTGCAAACGCCTTGCCGCCGGCCCGTCCGCCTCCTACTTGGCGGATAACAGCATAGGGGCGCCGCCATCATGATCTTCACCGCCGCGCGGCGCGCCGCCGCNCCGCCAATCTGACCGAGCCGGAATTCCGCTCGACCTTCTGGAAATCGATCGGCCTGACAATCCTGTTCCTGATCGGGCTCTGGTTCGCCCTGCGCTACCTGTTCGAATGGCTGTTCTGGCCGTGGCTGGTCATGATGGCGCCGGACCTGCCGGGCTGGGCCGACGCCTGGGCGTCGTGGTTCGGCGTCTTCGCAGGGGTCGCCGCCGGCATCGGGCTTGCGGCCGGCTTGGCCCTCTTGATCGCCCCCATCACGGCGATCATCGCCGGCATGTTCCTCGACGATGTCGCCGAGATCGTCGAGACCCGCGACTATCCGCAGGACCGGCCCGGAACCGCCGTCCCGCTGGTGCGCGCCGCCGTCCTGTCGCTGAAATTCTTCGGCATCGTCATCCTCGGCAACCTCCTGGCGCTGATGCTGCTCCTGGTGCCGGGCGTCAACCTGATCGCCTTCTTCGCCGTCAACGGCTATCTGCTCGGCCGCGAATTCTTCGAGTTCGCCGCCATGCGGTTCCGCTCCGAGGAAGACGCAAAAGCCCTCCGCCGCCGCCATTCCGGCACGGTCCTGATGGCCGGCCTCGTGATCGCCGCCTTCCTGGCGATC
>NZ_AYOD01000030.1 GCF_000497755.1 Aliihoeflea sp. 2WW | reverse complement strand
CAGAGGGGGGCAACGTAGGGAGCAGCCATCAAATCAGTCCTATGCCTGACACGCTTCAAACGTGCGCCGCAGACGCTCCTCGTCCAGCTCCCGACCGATGAACACCAGCCGGCTCTCGCGCTTCTCGCCGTCCTTCCAGGCGCGCTGGTGGTCGCCTTCGATGATCATGTGGACGCCCTGGACGACATAGCGTTCCGGGTCGTCCTTGATGGCGATGATGCCCTTCAGGCGCAGGATGCTGGGGCCGTCCATCTGGGTGGTCTTTTCCAGCCAGGGGAAGAACTTCTTCGGGTCCATGTCACCACCGCGCAGCGAGATCGACTTCACGCCGGACTCCTCGATGTGGGAATGCGCATGCTCGTGCGCATGGTGGTGGTCGTGGTCGTCATGATCGTGGCTGTGCTCGTGATCATGGTCGTTGTCGAGGAAGTGCGGATCGTTGTCGAGCGCGCGCTTCAGATCGAACGCGCCGCGGTCGAGGACGTCGGCGAGGTTCACGGCGGAGCGCTCGGTGCGGTGGATGCGCGCCGAGGGGTTGATACGCCGGATCGAGGCTTCGACCTGGCGCAGCTCGTCCTCGGAAACGAGGTCGGTCTTGTTGAGGACGACGACGTCGGCGAAGGCGATCTGGTCAGCGGCTTCGCGCGAATCTTTCAGGCGCAGCGGCAGGTGCTTGGCGTCGACCAGTGCTACGACGGCGTCGAGCTTCGTCTTGGCGCGCACGTCGTCGTCCATGAAGAAGGTCTGGGCGACGGGAGCGGGGTCGGCGAGGCCGGTGGTCTCGACCAGGATCGCGTCGAAGCGGCCGGGACGGCGCATCAGCGTCTCGACGGTGCGGATCAGGTCGCCGCGCACCGTGCAGCAGATGCAGCCATTGTTCATCTCGTAGATTTCCTCGTCGGATTCCACGATCAGATCGTTGTCGATGCCGATCTCGCCGAACTCGTTGACGATGACGGCGTAGCGCTTGCCGTGATCCTCGGAGAGGATGCGGTTCAGAAGTGTCGTCTTGCCGGAGCCGAGATAGCCGGTGAGGACGGTGACGGGGATTTGGGCCTGCGCGTCGGACATGGACGGCGTCTCCTTCGAGGGAGGATGGGATGAGGTCGGCCCCATATAGGACGGCTGGCTGCGTTTTGCACGTGGGATGGATCGACTGACAAACTGTTCATTCGCCCGCTGCCGATGGACGGTGCTAGCGTTTCGCCAGGAAGACGCTCCTAAGGAGGCGCAGAAGCCATGGCACATCGATTCGCGCAAGGCGCGACCCGGCGCGAGGCGCTCGGCATGATCGCGGTCACGGCCAGCGGCGCGTTCGTCGCCGCGTCGGTTCGGCCGGCCGCGGCGCAGGCGCTGATTTCCGGCGCAGGCATGTGCCGGCTGATGCCGGAGACGACGGCCGGGCCGTTCTATTTCGACCCGCAGCTTCGACGGTCGGACATTTCCGAGGGGCGCGCCGGCGTGCCGCTCACGGCCCGTTTCCAGATCGTCAGCGCCGATTGCCGGCCGCTTCCCGGTGCCCGGCTCGATATCTGGCATTGCGATGCGCAAGGCGTCTATTCGGGCTATCCTGGACAGCCGGGCGGGCTCGACACACGCGGGCAGACCTTCATGCGCGGCACGCAATTTGCCGGTGAGGATGGCATCGTGTCCTTCTCCACGATCTATCCCGGCTGGTATCCCGGCCGTTCGCCGCACATCCATTTCTCCGCCATCATCGAAGACAGGGTTCGTGCGACAGGGCAGATGTTCTTTCCCGATTCGCTCAGCCGCGACATCTATTCGAGCGTGTTGCCCTATAGTGATCGGCCCGTCGCCGACGCCGTCTTCAACGATCGTGACGGGATCGCAAGACGGGCTGGCCGGACGGCCCTGGCCGACATGGCGCGGGCCGGCGAGCGGCTGCAATCGGCATTGGTCGTGGCCATCGGCTGATTTCGTTCAGGAGAGAGTCGAGAGATCGAATTTCGCGACGTCCCGCATCAGGTCGGCAAGGCCGGCGACCGCGTGGTCGAGAATGCGCTCGCCCTTGTCGGCCGTGGCCGCCGCCGCATTGCCGGTGACGCCGGCCAGTGACAGGTCGGACATCTTCCAGCCGAAGGCGTGCGGGCCGTAGGCGCGCAGATGGGTGAAGTCCCGTTCGAAGCGAGATTGCGCCGACGAAAAGTCGCGCGCCTTGCCCATGTCGACGAGGTCCGGCCGGATCGCCAGCATCACGCTCGTCTCGATCAGCCCGCCATGGATGCCGATCGATTTTTCCGCCGGGCTGACGATGTCGGGGGGGTAGCCGAACCGCGTCCAGCTCGTCGCCACCGCCAGCATGGAATGGCGCACGCGCAGTTCGGTGGCGACGATCGTCATCAGGGGCGAATTGCCGCCATGGGCGTTGAGCATGACGAATTTCTTCGTGCCGAGCTGCGCCAGCTTGGCGCCGATGCCGATCCAGCGGTCGATCGCTTCCTGGAACGTCAGGCTCTTCGTGCCGGCAACGTCCATATGCTCGACCGAATAGCCGACCGGCTCGGCCGGCAGGAACGTCACCGATAATTCGCCGGCCAGATGCGTCTTGAGCCGGCTTGCGACCGCCTCGGCGATCAGCGTGTCGGTCTCGAACGGCAGATGCGGTCCGTGCTGTTCGGTGGCGCCGAGCGGCAGGACGGCGATGTCGCCGGGGGCAGTTGCTTCGCTGGCTGTCATCTTTCTGATATGTGGCTTTCGTAAGAGGGGCTTGCGGAAACGCCGGCAGGCTATCAGGCGCGCGCCGGGACGCAAGCGATCGGCCGAGGAGAGGGTTTCATGGCGAAGGGCGACAAGCGGGCAACGGTGATGCGGCTTCAATCGGCCGCGCGCCTCACACGCACCGCGCTTGCGGCGCGGCTTCTGGCGCACGGTCTTTATGCCGGCCAGGAACAGATCATCATGGCGCTCGCCGACGAGGACGGGCAGACGCCGGGGCAGCTCGCGCAGCGTCTCGGCGTTCGACCGCCGACGATCACCAAGACGATCAACCGTCTTCAGGTGCAGGGCTTCCTGACCAAGCAGGCCTCCGAGACAGATGCCCGGCAGGCGCATGTTCATCTCGCCGAACCCGGCCGCGAGGCGATCCGCTCGATCGAGAAGACGCTGAAAAAGACTGAGAAGCAGGCGCTGAAGGGGCTCGACAAGAAGGACCAGAAGCTTCTTTCCAAGCTTTTGTCGCGCATCGAATCCAACCTGTCCGAGATCGTCGAGGAGGAGGACGAGCCCGAGGACGAGATCGTCGAAACGGCCGCCTGACCGCCAATTCTGATCATGTTCAGCTTTTTGCTTGCGCTTGCCGCGCGAAGCTTCCAAACCAATGGAAGCAACCAGCCGAATGCCGAATAGCGTGCCTCAACCCTCCTCGTCCGCCGACACCGCCACACCGCTCAGGGCGATCCTGCTCGTTCTTGCGGCAGGCATCATTTTCACCTGCCTCGACACCAGTGCAAAATATCTCGTCGTCTCGGGCATGGAGGCGCCCTTCGTCGCCTGGATGCGCTTTGCCGTCCACGTCGTTCTGGTGCTCATCCTGTTCCGGGCATGGTCCAATCGGGCGATGTTCAAGGTGGTCAGCCTGCCGCGACAGTTCGTGCGCGGCATCTTCCTTTTCGGCTCGACCTTCTTCAACTTCCTGGCGCTGCGCACGCTGCAACTCGCCGAGACGGTGTCGATCTTCTTCTTCGCCCCAATGGTCATCACCGCGCTTGCCGGGCCGCTGCTCGGCGAATGGGCCGGGTGGCGGCGATGGCTGGCGGTGCTGATCGGTTTCGTCGGGGTGCTGGTGATCACGCGGCCCGGCTACGGCACGTTCGGGCTCGGCCATGTCTATGCGCTCGGCGCGATGCTCTCCTACTGCATCTATGTCATCATGACGCGCCAGATGGGCGCGAAGGAAACTGCCGAAAGCCTGATCTTCTACTCCGCGCTGGCGCCTGTGATCCTGATGGCGCCGACTGTGCCGTTTTCCGGCTCGCTGCCCGAGACCGGCCTGCAATGGGCGGTTCTCCTGTCGCTCGGCTTTTACGGCGCGTTCGGGCACTGGCTCCTGATCCATGCCTACAAGCAGGCGACGACCTCCGCGCTGGCGCCCTATCCCTATCTCCAGATGGTTTGGATGATCGCGCTCGGCTATCTCGTCTTCGCGGATCTGCCCGACCGCTGGACGCTGGTCGGTTCGGCGATCATCGTCTCGAGCGGGCTCTATATCGTTCATCGCGAAAGCCGCCTGCGCCTGCAAAGCCGCTCCCTGCCGAATTCGGAAGCGCGCGACCTGGCAAAAAAGCTTTGAATCCCCGGTTGGCGATGGCATAGGTTTAAACGGTTTAATCCTGTGCCGCTTCCGGGAGGGGAATTCTGGGCCAGAAGATCAAGCTATCGACCATAGCCGATGCGCTCGGGGTCTCGACCGCGACGGTATCGCTCGCGTTGCGCGACAGCCCGCTCGTCGCCGATACGACGCGCGAGCGCATCAAGCATCATGCGCGCGAGATCGGCTACATCTACAATCGACGTGCGGCCTCGCTGCGCACCTCGCGCTCGGGCATCGTGGGCGTCGTCGTCCACGACATCATGAACCCGTTCTTTGCGGAAATCCTCAAGTCGATCGAGCATGAACTCGACCGCTCAAGGCAGACCTTCATCCTCTCCAACCACTATGACGACCTCGAAAAGCAGCGCAATTTCATCGATACGCTGCTGCAGCTCGGCGCCGATGGCGTCATCATGTCGCCGGCGATCGGCACGCCCGCCGCCGACATCGCGCTGGCCGAGGATAACGGCCTGCCGGCGGTCCTCATCGCGCGGTCGGTGGAGGGCGCGGACGTTCCGGTCTTTCGCGGCGACGACGCCTATGGCGTGGGCCTCGCCACTGATCACCTGATCGGGCTCGGCCACCGCCGCATCGCCATGATCGGCGGTACGGACCAGACGTCGACCGGCCGCGAGCGTTATCGCGGTTATGTGCTGGCGATGGAGCGAGCCGGGCTCGATCCGCGGCCTGAATGGCGCATTGCCGGACCGCGCACGAAGCAAGGCGGGTTTGATGCGGCGGGCCAGTTTCTCAACCTGCCGGACAAGCCGACCGCAGCGGTTTGCTGGAACGATCTCGTCGCCATCGGCCTGATGAACGGTCTTTCGCGCGCGGGTCTTCGCCCGGGCATCGACATCTCGGTAACTGGGTATGACGATCTGGAGGAGGCCGCGATCGCCACGCCTGCGCTCACCACCGTCTGGAACGGCCAGCGCGAGGTCGGGCGGCAGGCGGCAAAAGCCCTGATCGACCGGCTTGCCGGTATCGAGGTGCACGGGGACCAGGATCTGATCACGCCCGAACTTCATATCCGCCAGTCGACGTCAGCTCCCCAGGAAAAAAAGGCGGGCAAATGAAAATGGCGGGCACGAGGCCCGCCATGATCATTCATTGCATGTCGGCTGCTTAGAGCGCGCCGAGCTGCGAGCAGAGGGTCAACGACACTTCACCGTAATCGCCACGGTTCAGTTCGGCTGCTTCGCAGTCAGCCTTGAGCTGGGCCTGCTGATCGGCGGTCAGGCCGCCATAAGCGGTCGTGATCTCTTCTTCCGAACGCAGCTCGGCCATCGTGTCGTCGGTGAAGAAGCCGCCCATGTATTCGCTGTTGGTCGTCCACATGGTCTCTTCGGCATCCGACGCGTAGGTCATCTCGTTCTGGTTGTCGGTGCTGGCGCGGCCTGCCGCGTCCTGATCGGTGTTCCCGGCATCCTGGGCAAACGCACCGCCGGCCATGGCGACAACTGCAGCACTGGCGAGAATCATCTTGAGCTTCATTGGGGCTTTCCTCTCTATTATCTTTTGACAGTCGAAACTGTTTGTTCGATGCCAAGTAAACGGGGGGTCGAATTTAAAGTTCCTCCGCCACAGCCGGCCGGAGAAAAATTTTCGTGAACACGTTCATTGAGGAAACGCGCCGGGGTGCGTAGTCTGCGGGCGAAACGGAGGAGCCCGCATGACGACAGACCTGAAATCGATCGCAATCCTGATACCCGGGCGGCTGCACCCGCATGCCGTGGCGCGGCTGGAGGAGCGATTCCAGATCGTGCGCGCCGAAAGGCCGGCCGGCGACGCGGTTTCTTCCCAGCATGCAGCCCAGATCAAGGGCATCGCGGCGATGACGCGCATCGATGCCTCGCTGATCGATTCGCTACCGCACCTCGAGATCGTGTCGAGTTTCGGTGTCGGCTACGACCATGTCGACGCAAAGCATGCGGCCACGCGCAATGTCGTCGTCACCAACACGCCGGACGTATTGACAGAAGAAGTGGCCGATACGGCCATCGGCCTCCTGATCAACGCCGTGCGCGAACTCCCGAAGGCCGAGCAGTGGCTGCGCGAGGGACGGTGGGTCGCGGAAGGCCCGTACCGGCTGACCAACGGCACCCTGCGCGGCAGGCGCGTCGGGATTTTCGGCATGGGTCGGATCGGCCTTGCCATCGCGCGGCGCATCGAGGCGTTCGGCCTGTCGGTCGCCTATCACAACCGCCGCCCCGTGGACGGCGTGCCCTACCGCTATTTCGGAAGCCTCGTCGAACTGGCGGCGAATGTCGACACGCTGATCTCGGTCGCGCCCTCGACGCCGCAGACGGAAAAGGCGGTCAATGCCGAGATCCTGTCCGCGCTCGGGCCGACGGGCGTCTTCGTCAATATCGGTCGTGGCACGACGGTCGATGAGGCCGATCTGGCCGCCGCTCTGCACGACGGCACCATTCAGGCTGCCGGTCTCGATGTCTTCTACGATGAACCGAACGTTCCCGAGAACCTCGTCTCCGCGCCGAATGCGAGCCTGCTTCCGCATGTTGGATCGGCGACGATCCATACGCGGCAGGCGATGGCGGACCTCGTCGTCGACAATCTGATCGCCTGGTTTTCAACCGGGGCGGCGTTGACGCCGGTGCCGGAAACTGCTGACCTAGGGAAAAGAGGCTAGATCGGCCTTGTTCCGGACAAAGGTCAGAATTAACGCTTCATTAAGCATGACGGTCCAACCTCGGGCGGGGAGGCGATACGGAGTGACCACATGAAGACGATGATCGCCGCTCTCATTGCGACGACCGCCCTGATCGCGACATTCTCGCACGGGATGAACGAGAATTCGGGCGCAGCGCGCGCGGAATCGGGCAAGCCCAACGACTTCATCCTGATCTCCGGCGGTATGGAATGCCGGATCAGTCAGGGCGCCGTGCGCGAGAAGATCGCCCGGCTCGATCTTGACCCGAACTGCACCGGTTCGTCGAGCCCCGCCTCGCAGGCGGCGATGATCGAGCAGAACGACGATGGAACGATCGACCTTCTTCGCCAGGACGGATCGGCCGTGGTCCGGTTCGCAGCCGCCGAAGGCGACACGCATATCTCCTACGAGCCGCAGTCGCCTCTCATCCGTCTCGTCGCGGTGGACTGACGCGCGCTACTCCGCCGCGTGGGCGAGGCCCGCGCGGCGCGCTTCGTGTGCCCTGACGGCGTCGCCGAACGCCTCGAAGATCTGCGCCGAGGCGCGGTCCTTCGCGGCCCAGTATTCCGGGTGCCACTGGACGCCAACCGCGAAGTCTTTCGCGCCGATGACCGACACGGCCTCGATCGTGCCATCATCCGCCACCGCCTCGACCTGCAGTTTCGGCGCGATGGCTCCGATCGCCTGCCGGTGCACGGAATTCACCTCGATTTCGCGCGGGCCGAAGATGCCGGCCAGGCACGAGCCTTCCGTGATCCGCACCGACTGGCGGATGGCGAAGCGCTCGTCCTGGCTGTCGCTTTGCGGCGCGCGGTGGTCCCACATGCCTTCGCCATCCTGGATTTCGGTCGCCAGCGAGCCGCCGAGAGCGACGTTGAGTTCCTGGATGCCGCGACAGATGGCCAGGAGCGGCACGCCGCGCTCGATCGCCTTGCGGATCAGCGGCATCGTCGTCGCGTCACGCGCCTCGTCGTAAGGGCCGTTCGCCTCCGAAGCGTCGCCGCCATAGAGGGAGGGGTGGACGTTGGACTTCGAGCCGGTGAGCATCACGCCATCGACCCGCGAAAGAAGCGCGTCATAGTCGATGCGCTCGCCGAAGGCCGGCACGAGAAGCGGCAGGACGCCGGCCTGCGACATCGCCGCCTCGAGATATTGATGCGGCGCGGCGTGCCAGGTGTAGTTCTCGAACTGGCGGATGTCGGTCGAAACGGCGACGAGCGGTTGGGTCATGGGTCGGAAGCGTCCGTGAAAACTGGTTGGTTCCGGTTTAGCGCGAAATCGTTCCGGGACCAAGCTGGCGCGCGAATGTCTCACGACGGAATCTGCCTGCCGAAGAGGCAGTCTTGCACCGTTTTGCCGGGGCGTTAGGTAAGTCCGCACAAGCAGCGGTTCCGCGCTGGACTTGGGGGGAGACGCGTGTATTTATACGCCCCGGCCTCGGGGGGAGGACGCGCAATGACGCCTCGTCGGAATCCCGAATACCGATATTTTGAGATCCGTATATGGGAGGTTTTCTTATGGATCGTCGTTCCTTTATCACCAAGGCAGGCTTTGCCGGCGTCGGCGCTGTCGCCGCGTCCACGCTTGCCGCGCCCGCCATCGCCCAGGGCAACCAGACCTGGCGCATGGTCACGACCTGGCCGAAGAACTTTCCCGGTCTCGGCGTCGGCGCGCAGCGTCTTGCCGACCGTATCACCGCGATGTCGGGCGGCCGCCTGACGATCCAGCTCTATGCCGCCGGCGAACTCGTGCCGCCGCTGCAGGCGCTCGACGCCGTCATCGACGGTTCGGCCGAGATGAGCCACGGTGCCGCCTATTACTGGCAGAACAAGTCGACCGGCCTGTCCTTCTTCACCGGCGTTCCCTACGGCATGACCTCGCGCGAACTGACCGCGTGGGTCCGCCATCTCGGCGGCCAGGAAATCTGGGACGAGATCTATGACCAGTTCGGCGTCCAGGGCTTCCTGTCGGGCGACACCGGCACGCAGGCCGGCGGCTGGTTCCGCAACGAACTGACCGGCGTTTCCGACGTCCAGGGCCTGCGCTTCCGCACCCCCGGCCTCGGCGGCCAGGTCTGGGAGAAGCTCGGCGCATCCGTCACCAACATGGCGGCCGGCGAAATCTTCCAGGCGCTCCAGTCGGGCACGCTCGATGCGGCCGAATTCGTGGGTCCCTACAACGATCTCGCGCTCGGCTTCCACCAGATCGCCAAGAACTACTATTTCCCGTCCTTCATTGAGCCGGGCCTGGCGACCGAGTGCGTCGTCGACAAGGCGAAGTTCCAGGAACTGCCGGAAGACCTCCAGGCGATAGTCAAGGGCGCCTGCGCGGCCGAATACGATAATGTCGCTGCCGACTTCGCCGCCAACGATCCGCGCGCGCTGCAGACGCTCGTCAACGATCACGGCGTGCAGATCAAGCAGTTCCCGGACGAGATCCTCGAGGCCGGCGCCAATGCCGCCAAGGAGATCATGCAGGGCCTGCTCGATTCGGGCGATGCGCTGACCAAGAAGACCGCCGAGAGCTTCGTCTCCGCGCTCAACATCGTGCGCCAGAAGACGGAAGGCACGGACTCGCTCTACATCCAGGCACGCGAGAAGTACTTCCAGATCTGATCGCGTCCGATCACGGCACCACGAGAAAGGCCCGGGAGCGATCCCGGGCCTTTTCCTTATCCGGTGTGCCGATCAGGCGCTGAAGAACGTCGTCAGGCCGCGCCCAGCGGCCAGCGCCCCGTAGGCGAGGACGGAGAAATAGATCACCGTCGCCGTCAGCATCGCATAGCCGGCGACCACGACGATGCCGTCGCGCTGGGCCATGCCAACGGACAGGAAGAGGATCGCGAAGGCGGGGAGCGTGTTGGAAAACGGCACGAGGCCAAGCGGAAACATCAACAGCACGGCGCTGGCCAGGATCGTCAGCCCGTTGACGCGGTTGGCAAAGTTCGAGGCGGTGAGGGCAAGCGCGCGTTCGCGCACCACGTTTTCCACCCTGTCGACGATCGACAGGCTCCGGTTCAGGACGCCCTTGAGCTTTTCCGCATTGAGCGGTCGGTCCATGATCCGCTCGGGCAGCCATGGTTTGCGGTTCGCGACGATGCCTGCGGACAGGAAGATGATCGCCAGGCCGAAAACGGTGCTGACGCCCGGTATCGACACTGGCAGGAGAAAAGGAAGCGTCAGGACCGCGCACAGGATCAGCGGGCCGTGGTCGCCGATATCGTGCAGGAGTTCGCGCAAGGTGACCTGTCCGTCCGACAGGCCGCCCATTGCGCGGAGGAGAGCGGCCCGAATGGTTTCGGACCGCTCCGGATAGTTCAGGCTTTCAGCTTCGGCCATGCGCCTCAGCTATAGAGGAACCGCGGCAGCCACGTGGCGATGCCGGGGAAGATGAAGAGCAGCGCCAGAGCCAGGATCTGCAGGCCGACGAATGGGATGACGCCCTTGTAGATCATGCCCGTCGTCACCGTTCGCGGCGCCACGCCGCGCAGGTAGAAGAGCGCGAAACCGAAGGGCGGCGTCAGGAACGAGGTCTGCAGGTTCACGCCGACCATGACGCCCAGCCACACCGGATCGACGCCGAGGTTGAGCAGGATCGGCGCGGTGATCGGGATCACGATGAAGATGATCTCGAACGTGTCGAGGATGAAGCCGAGCAGGAACATGATCGCCATCACGACGATCACCGGCCCGATGACACCACCCGGCAGGTTCGACAGGAATTCATGGACGAGATTGTCGCCGCCCATCAGGCGGAAGACGATCGAGAACACCGACGCGCCGAACAGGATGATGAACACCATCGACGTGATTGTGGCGGTGGCGATGACGGCCTCGCGCAGGACGCGCAGCGACAGGCGCCAGCGCAGTGCTGCGAGGATCATCGCACCGACGGCGCCGACCGAAGCCGCTTCCGTCGGCGTGGCGATGCCGCCGAGGATCGAGCCGAGAACGGCGATGATCAGCGCCAGCGGCGGGATCAGTGCGACCACGACCTCGCGGGCGAGGTTCTTCTTTTCTTCCGCCGGCACCGGCGTCGCCGGGCAGGATTCCGGGTCGAAGATCGCCTTGAAGATCATCCAGCCGAGATAAAGGCCGACGAGCAAAAGGCCGGGCAGGAGCGCACCGGCGAAGAGGTCGCCGACCGAGACGGGGGAGGGCGCGAAGTTGCCCTTGGCCATCTGCACCTGTGCGTTGATGCCCGACAGCATGTCGCCCATGAAGATCAGCACGGTCGAGGGTGGGATGATCTGGCCGAGCGTGCCCGAGGCGCAGATGACGCCCGAGGCCAGGCGCGGATCGTAGCCGGCGCGCAGCATCGCCGGCAGCGAGATCAGGCCCATGGTGACGACGGTCGCGCCGACGACGCCGGTCGAGGCGGCCAGCATCGCACCGACGAGCACGACCGAGATGCCGAGGCCGCCGCGCATGTTGCCGAAGAGCTTGCCCATGGTGAGGAGAAGCTGTTCCGCGATCTTGGAGCGCTCCAGCATGACGCCCATGAAGATGAAGAGCGGCACCGCGACCAGCACTTCATTGGTCATGAAGCCGATATAGCGGTTGGCGAGCGAACCGAAATTGGACGGGTCGAACACGCCGAACCACATGCCGACCGCGCCGAACATGAGCGAGACGCCGGCCAGGGTGAACGCGACCGGGAAGCCCAGCATGAGGAAGCCGATGATGCCGAAGAACATCGTGCCGGCGAGGATCTCGCCAAGTAGTACCGGGTCCATCAGTGGGAGCTCCCGTCGGATTCGTAACGCAGATAGACCGGAAGCAGATGCTCGCTGCGCGCGAGCACGAGGATGGACCGGAACACCATTGCAATGCCCTGCAGCGCGATCAGCGCGGCGAAGACGATGATGAAGGATTTGAGAATGAAGAGACCCTTCATCCCGCCGGGATTGGCGGACGCCTCGTAGATGCGCCAGGAGCGCTGCACGAAGGTGATCCCGTAGGCGTAGACGATCCAGCAGAAGGGCAGCAGGAACAGGCACACGCCGATGATGTCGATGATCGCCTTGGTGCGGGTGGAGGCCGGGCGATAGAAGATGTCGACGCGGACATGGTCGTTGCGCAGGAGCGCGAAGCCGGCGACGGCGGTGAACATGGCGCCGTTCAGCCAGATATAGAGGTCCTGCATCCACAATTGCGTGGTCGAGAAGACGTAGCGCTGGACGACGACGGTGAAGCAGACCAGCACGATCCCCAGTGCGAGCCATGAAAAGACATTGCCGACCAGCCAGTTCAGGCCGCTGATCGCGCGGACGACTGCCGCTAGAATCCGCATCGAGATTTCCTCCCCATGGCGCCGGCGGCACATGCGTGCGGCCTTGGTGCGCCTGGCACGTTGGCGTCTACCATCAAGCTCCCCGATCTTCCCCTCGGCCGCTCTGAACGGATTTTTCCGCCGGCTCGCCGTTCCCCAAATCGTCTGCGAACCTGCTCATGCCTCGGAAAACCGGGCCTTCGCCGCGCCGCGCGGGGTCCTCTATCAGCTTTGCTGGAGCAAACAAAGCCCTCTCGTGACACAACCAAACAGGTCGGATGGGTGTCGCGACATAATGTTACCGTGTCATGATGCAATCGTTTACGAGTATTGCTCTTTTCGCTGCCCTAGCGAAAAGGTTTGACGGATGGCGGACGGCGGTTCGAAATTGGGTCAGCCAGGATGACCTTTTCGGGTCAATCGAGCGGGAGGAAACTGCCAATGACGCTGCACGATGTCGCGCTGAACGACAAATACGACCTGTCGAAGGAGCGCATCTTCATCTCAGGAGCACAGGCCATCGTGCGCATGCTGATGATGCAGCGCGAGCGCGATCGGCGCGCGGGCCTTTCCACCGCCGGGTTCGTGTCGGGCTATCGCGGGTCGCCGCTCGGCGGGCTCGACCAGCAGCTCTGGAAAGCCAAGCGCGAACTGCAGCAATCCGACATCGTCTTCCAGGCCGGCCTCAATGAGGAACTGGCCGCGACCGCGTGCTGGGGCACGCAGCAGACCGAGCTTCTGGGCGAAGGCAGTCATGACGGCGTCTTCGCGCTCTGGTACGGCAAGGGGCCCGGCGTCGACCGCTCGGGCGACGTCTTCCGCCACGCCAATCTCGCCGGCACCTCGCCGAATGGGGGCGTCCTCGCCCTGATGGGCGACGACCACACGGCCGAATCCTCCACCAACGCGCATGCGACGGAGTTCCTCTTCGTCGACACGATGAGCCCGATCTTCAACCCGGCCGGCGTGCAGGAACTCGTCGATTACGGCCTCTACGGCTACGCGCTGTCGCGCTATGCCGGCGTGTGGTCGGCGATGAAATGCGTCAAGGACAACATCGAATCGACGGCTTCGGTCGACGTTTCGCTCGATCGGGTGAACATCACCCTGCCGGAAATCGAGATGCCGCAGGGCGGGCTGTCGATCCGTCACGAGATCGACCAGATGGGGCAGGAGGCGCGGCTTCACGAATACAAGCGCACCGCCGCCGCCGCCTTCATCAGGGCCAATCCGCTCAACCGCATCGTCTATTCGGGCGGCTCGAACGCCCGTCTCGGCATCATCACCGTCGGCAAGTCCTATCTCGACGTGCGCCAGGCGCTCGACGATATCGGCATCGACGAGGCGCGCGCCAACCAGCTCGGCATTCGGCTGTTCAAGGTCGCCTGTCCGTGGCCGCTCGACTACGAGCATATCAGCCAGTTCGCCGACGGGCTCGAATCCATCATCGTGGTCGAGGAAAAGCGCTCGCTGATCGAAGTGCAGATGCGCGAGAACCTCTACGGCACCGCCATGCAGCCGACCATCGTCGGCAAGAAGGACGAGCGCGGCGACTGGCTCTTCCCGGCACGCGGCGCGCTCGACCCCAACGACATCGCCATCGCCATCGGCGAGCGCGTGCTGCGCACCATCGGCCATTCGGAGGAGATCGCTGCGCGCGTCGCGCAGATGCGCCAGTTCCAGGCGATGATGGCCGAGACGCAGAACGTTTCCAACCGCACGCCCTATTTCTGTTCGGGCTGCCCGCACAATTCCTCGACCAAGGTGCCGGAGGGCTCGATCGCCGGTGGCGGCATCGGCTGCCACTTCATGTCTCTGTGGATGGATCGCAGCACCGTCGGCTTCACCGCCATGGGCGGCGAGGGTGCGCAATGGGTCGGCCAGGCGCCGTTCTCGAAGCGCGACCACATCTTCCAGAATCTCGGCGACGGCACCTACAACCATTCCGGCTCGCTGGCGCTGCGCTTCGCGCTCGCCTCGGATGCCAACATCACCTACAAGATTCTCTACAACGATGCCGTCGCGATGACAGGCGGCCAGCCGCATGAAGGCGGGCTGACGGTCGACATGATCGCCAACCAGGTGCGCGGCGAGGGCGTCGAGCGCATCGCCATCGTCACCGACGAGCCGGACAAATATGGCGGCCGCGTCCAGTTTCCGGCGGGCGCCACGATCCATCACCGCGACGACCTCGATGCCGTCCAGCGCGAATTGCGCGACATCAAGGGCGTGTCGGTGCTGCTTTACGACCAGACCTGCGCCGCCGAGAAACGCCGCCGGCGCAAGCGCGGCACGTTCCCCGATCCCGACAAGCGCATCATCATCAATGAGCTCGTCTGCGAGGGTTGCGGCGATTGCGGCGTCAAGTCGAATTGCGTTTCCGTGCAGCCGCTCGAAACCGAATTCGGCCGCAAGCGGCGCATCGATCAGTCGTCCTGCAACAAGGATTTTTCCTGCGTCAACGGCTTCTGCCCGTCCTTCGTCACCGTGCACGGCGCGAAGATCAGGAAGGCCGAAGGGCGCGCCGGCGGAGGCGATCCGCTGGAGGGCGTGACCGAGCCTCGTCTCGCCTCGCTGGAAGGTGGCTGGTCCGGCATCGTCGACGGCATCGGCGGCACCGGGGTCGTCACCATCGGTGCGGTCATCGGCATGGCGGCGCATCTGGAAGGCAAGGGTTGTGGCGTCATCGACATGGCGGGCCTTGCCCAGAAGGGTGGCGCCGTTTTCAGCCACATGCGCATCGCGAAAACGCCCGAGGACATCCACGCCATCCGCGTTTCCGCGGGCAAGGCGGACATGGTGCTCGGCTGCGATCTCGTCGTTTCCGGCAGTGCCAAGATCCTGTCGTCCGTGCGCGAGGGCAAGACGATCTTCGTCGGCAACACGGCCGAGGTCATGCCGGGTGACTTCACCCGTTCGGCCGATTTCTCCCTGCCGGTCGAGCGCGTCAAGCGCGCCATCGGCAAGGCGGTCGGCGAGCAGAATGCGCATTTCTTCGACGCCTCGCGCGCCGCGCAGACGCTGTTCGGCAATGCGCTCGCCGCCAACATGTTCATGCTCGGCTTTGCCTATCAGCATGGCGCATTGCCACTCGGCGCTGCGGCGATCGAAAAGGCGATCGAGCTCAACGGCCAGGCGGTCGCGATGAACCTCCAGGCGTTCCGCTGGGGTCGCCGCGCTGCGGTTAGGCCGCAGGAAATTGCCGAACTCGTCGAAGCGGGTGCGACCAAGGCGACGAAGATCAGCGAGACGCTTGAGGAAATCGTCGATCGACGAGCCGAATTTTTGGCCGACTATCAGAACGCCGCCTATGCCGACCGCTACCGGCGCGAAGTCGCATCGGTCCGCGGGGCCGAGCAGTCGGCCGTTCCCGGATCGACGGCACTGAGCGAGGCGGTCGCCCGCGGCCTCTTCAAGCTGATGGCGATCAAGGACGAGTACGAGGTCGCGCGGCTCTACACGGACGGCAATTTCAAGCGCCAGCTCGCGCGCGAGTTTTCGGACTATGAGCGGCTCGAATTCCACCTCGCCCCGCCGATCCTCGGCCGAAAGGGCTCCGACGGCATGGCACGCAAGTCGAACTTCGGGCCGTGGATGCTGAAGGCGTTCGGCGTGCTGGCCCGGTTCAAGCGCCTTCGCGGAACGCCGCTCGACGTTTTCGGCTACACGGCGGAGCGGCGGCACGAGCGTGAATTGCTGGCGGCGTATAAGCGCGATCTGGAACTCATCCGCTCGCTTCTCGCGCCCGGACGCATCGTCGAGGCGACGGCGCTCGCCTCGCTGCCTCAGACGATCCGCGGTTTCGGTCACGTCAAGGCTGCCAATGCCGCCAAGGCGGAGGCCGAACGCGCCCGCCTCGTCGAGCGACTGAAGGCGGCGCCGGCCGAGCGGCGGCTCGAAGCGGCGGAATGAAGATCATCCGCCGCTGCATATCAATGAATATTTAAGGGGGTTCTGGCACTGCTAAGATCGGCAAAAACCAGGACCCCGAGTTGAAGAGCGCCAGAAACTCAGTTCCACAGGATATCTATGTCGGCTTTGTCCGGTCGTTGTTCAACGATCCGGGTATCCTGCTGATCGGTGGCCTGTGCCAGGGGCTGATCGCGCTTCTCGTCTATCGCACGACCGAAAGCCTGGTCTATGCCGGGCTCGCCGTGGCGCTTTTCCTGTCCGCCTTCTACCGATACTGGACCATTCGCCGCGTGCAGAGGTCGAACGCGATCATCGACGTGCCGTCGGCACGGCGTGCGGAGCGGTCCTATATCGTCGGCGGCGCGATTCAGGGCGCTTGCGCAGGCGCGTTCTGCTTCACCTCGATCGTCCTGATCCCGGACGCGTTCGGCGAACTCGCCGCCGTTGCGGTGATCATGGGCGGGTCGGTCACCATCGTCGGGCGCAATTACGGCTCGAAGCGCATGGTTGCGGTGCTCGCCGTCACCGGCGTCCTGCCGATCGCGCTCGGGCTGATCCTCAAGGGCGACCTCAACTATTTCGTGCTCGGCCTCTACATCATCCCGTTCATGTTCATCATCGCCAAGATGGCCGAGAACGTGCGCACGATGCTGTTCGCGGCGATTTCGGAAGAGCGCAACTCGAAATATCTGGCGCAGCGCTTCGACCGCGCCCTCAACACGATGCCGCACGGGCTCGTCATGCTGAGCCCCGAGGGCAAGGCGGTGGTGGCCAACAGCCAGGCGGCGTCGGCGCTCGGCTTCGAGGACGCCTCGCAACTCCAGAACCGGACCCTGAAGGCGCTGCTGCTGCGCGTTGCCGCCGGCGGGCTGCTTTCGACGTCGGATGCCAATTTCGCCGATGTCGAACTGATGAAGGCCATCCGCGAGGGACGCGACCGCAAGCTTCTCCTGAAGCTGACCGATGGCCGCTACCTCGAATTCGCCGCGCGATCGGGTCGCGACGAGCTTGGCGTCATCACCTTCGAGGAAGTGACGCAGCGCGTCGAATCGGAAGACAAAATCCGCTACATGGCCCGTTATGACGGGCTGACGGGCCTGCCGAACCGCGAATATTTCAACGAACTGGTGGCAGATGCGGTCGTGGTCGGGGACCGGCGCCGGACCATCGGCCTTGCCGTGTTCGACCTCGACGATTTCAAGACGGTCAACGATACGCTCGGCCATCCCGTCGGCGACGGCCTCATCTATGCGGTGGCGGAAAAGCTGCGGCAGTTCGAGAGCGACGACATCTTCGTCAGCCGGTTCGGCGGCGACGAATTCGCGCTCTATTTCGACGACATCCACGACCATCACGCCTTCGCCGCGCGCATGGACGGCATCTTCGCCGCGCTCAAGGGCGATGTGGACGTCGCCGGCCATGCTCTTTTGATCCAGGCATCGGCCGGTGCGGTGCTGTCCTCGGTTCATGGCGCCGATGTCGACGGCATGGTCGTCAAGGCCGATCTTGCGCTCTACAAGGCCAAGGAATTGGGCAAGGCGTCCTGGCACCTGTTCGAAGACGAGATGGACCAGGCCTTCCGCCGCAAGCAGCTCTTGAAGGCGGATCTGCGTTCGGCCATCGCGGCCAAGGGTCTGCGCGTCGTCTACCAGCCGATCGTGGCGATGGACACGATGCAGATCTCGACCTGCGAGGCGCTGTGCCGCTGGGATCACCCCGAACTCGGGCCGATCTCGCCGGCCGTCTTCATTCCGCTCGCCGAAGAAATGGGCATCGTCTCCGACATCAGCCATTTCGTTCTCGAAGCCGCCACGCTGCAATGCGCGCGCTGGCCCGAACATATCGGCGTGTCGGTCAATCTGTCCGCCAAGGATTTCCGCTCAGCCGACATCATCGACCACGTCCGCCGTGCGCTCGACCAGAGCGGCCTGTGCCCGCGCCGCCTCGAAATCGAAGTGACCGAGACCGCGCTTCTCGACGACAAGGCGATGACGCGCCGCTACATCGAGGAAATGAAGAAGATCGGTGTCCGGATCGCGCTCGACGATTTCGGCACCGGCTATTCCTCGCTCAGCTATCTGCACACGCTGCCGCTCGACAAGATCAAGATCGACCGCTCCTTCCTCATCGACGTGACGCAGAACGAGCGCGCGCTCGAACTTCTGCGCGGCATCGTCAACATGTCGCGGCCGCTCGGCCTGACCGTGACGATCGAGGGCGTGGAGACGTTCGAGCAGTTGAAGACGCTCGCCGAGCACATCAAGCCCGACCTCTTGCAGGGCTTCCTGTTCGGCGCGGCGCTGACCGCCTCGGGAATCGAGACCATGGCGCATACGACCTGGCCCTTCGCCAAGGAACTGAAGGCCGTTCGGCGGTCCTAGGCTAGACCAGTTCCGGAACCTCGCCGGGCACGAACGCGTCGAACGCCGCCCAGAACTGCTCGCGATAGCGATCCGTTTCCTGCAGGATCTCGTGTTTGGCGCCGTCGATGGTGACGAGCGATGCGCCGCGCAACTGGCGCGCATAGGCTTCGATCGCCGGCGTCGAGACGAGCGTGTCGGCGCCAGCGGCGACGAGCAGCGTCGGGATGCGGTGATTGCGCAGGAACTCGCGCTCGTGGACGCGCGCCGAGGCGACCGTCGCCGCATGCACCCAGCCGACCGTCGTCGCACCGAGCCCGAGCGCCGGATGCTCCTCGTAGATCGCCTGGTTGCGCGCGAAGCGATCGGGATCGCTGGTAACGATGTTGCTCTCGAATACCTGCTTCGCCGGCTTTCGTTGCCCGCGCGCGAGGAACATGCGGCCGAAACCGAGCGAGGTCAGGAGGCCGGTCGCGCGGCGCAGCGTTTCCATGCGTACCGGAATGCGCTCCAGCGTCAGGAGCGGGGCGAGCAGCACCATGCGTCGGATGCGGTTGGTCAGCTTGCGCGAGGCGAAGAGTGCCGTCAGCGCGCCGGTCGAATGGCCGATCAGATAAAAGGGCGCGCGGCAGTCCGGCAGGACGATATGCTCCACGAAGCGCTCGATGTCGGCGACATGGTCGTCGAAGGAGCGGACATAGCCGCGGCGCGGATTGCGGGTCAGGCGCTGCGAGCCGCCCTGGCCGCGCCAATCGAAGATCGCGACGCCGAATCCGCGTTGCTGCAATTCGCCGATGGTCTCGAAATATTTCTCGATCGCCTCGTTGCGACCGGGAAAGATCAGCACCGTTCCCTTGAGCGGACGCCCGGTCGCGCCGAACCGCGCATAACGAAGCCGGATGTTGCCCTTGCCGTGAAACGTTCCGGCATGGGCGTTGTCTGGCAGGGGGTTGCCGGCGCTGGAGAAAATCTGGTCGCTCATGAAGCCGTGATAGAAAGCGGCGTTGCCAAAGGCAAAGATTATCGAAGCGACAGGTCCGAAAAAGGTAAGGCCGGAAGATCCTTGTGGGAGCTTCCGGCCTCTGACGAACCGGGAGGAAGGGACGTTACACCCGGTCCGGCTTCGGAGACGACCAAGTGGCTTGAAGGCCGCCTGTTCGAATTCGATGAGTGGAAGGTAGTCGTTGCGGGCTGAACGGAATCCGAAGCGGCGGTTCATATTCGGTTCATCGTTCGGGAGCGGATGAAACTCTTGAAAGCGCGCAGGCGAAAAACCACATCTGGCGTGCGGTCGCCGATGTCGGGGCCGCTGGACATCGAGCGGAAAGACCAAAGCGTTTTCCGACAGATGCTCCACTCGCAAACCATGTTGCTCAACTGGAGAACAGACCATGCGTCATGTTGATTTTTCGCCGCTCTATCGCTCGACCGTCGGCTTCGACCGTCTTTTCACGATGCTCGATTCGCTGGCTCAGCCTGATAACGGCCAGTCCTATCCGCCCTACAATATCGAGCGCACCGGCGAGGACGCCTACCGCATCTCGATGGCTGTCGCCGGCTTCGCCGAGGACGACATCTCGATCGAGGCTCATCGCAACGTGCTGACGATCAAGGGCGAGAAGCCGGAGACCAAGGACGAGACGTCCGAATTCCTCCATCGCGGCATCGCCTCGCGCGCATTCGAGCGCCGCTTCCAGCTTGCCGACCATGTCGAGGTCGTCGGCGCACTGTTGAAGAACGGCCTTCTCCACATCGACCTGAAGCGTTCGGTGCCGGAGGAAATGAAGCCGCGCAAGATCGCGATCCAGCCGACGCCTGCTTCCGCGAAGCAGATCGAGGGCCAGGCGGTCAACTAAGCTGCGCGTTTCCCGACGAGATGGCGGCGCCCCTTGCGGGCGCCGCTTTGCGTTTGAGGAGAAGCGCGTCGATGGACAGTGCGCCTGCGCCCTTGATCGCCAGAACGGCCAGCAGGAAAACCCAGAACAGACGCTGGTCGGCGATGAGACCATCGGAAAAACGGTCGAACGCTGCTCCCGCCGTTTCCGTCCCGACCTGGTGGACAAGGATGTCGACGGCGCTCTGGACGATGACGAAGCCGATCATGCCGAGCGCGGCGATCCGCGTGGCCAACCCGGCGAGGATGAGGAAAGGCAGGATGAATTCGCCATAGGTGCCGGCCCACACCATCAAGCCCCAGGGCAGGAAGGCGACATTGCCGACGTCGCCGCCGGCAGCTTCCACTGCCGGCAGGGCGATTTGATAATAGGCATTGTCCGAGACCGACAGGAAACCGAACATCCCATCTGTGATCTTCGTGCGCGCGGAATTCCAGAAGTAGAAGAGCAACGTCGAGGCGAACACCAGCCGCGCGGCAAGCCCGATCAGCCAGCTGTCGCCCGCGGCTTCGATCGCGGACACGAGTTTATCGTAGAAGCGATACAGTGGTCCGATCATCGCTCTGCTCCTCGAATGGCATGAAACGCCCCGGACCAGACGACGAGCGACATCCCCGCGCCGAGGTCGAATTTCCGGTCGCAGGCAAGTGCCGCGTCGACCGCAGCCTCAAGCGGCCGGCCGTTCAGAAGCGCCTGCATGAAGACTGCCTGATCCCGGCCGAGCGACTTTATCGTCACGGCAAGGGCAGGGCGTGTGATGAGGACCGCTTGCGCCACCGACGCGTCGATGCGGCGTGAGGCGCCGGCGTCTTCTCGATTGGCCTGGAACAGGTCGGCGACGGCAAAGCGCGATACGACGATGCGCGCGGCCGGGTGGGCGATCAGGCGGCAATGCGGCAACTGCGCAACCGGCACGGACGCCATGGTCTCGCCGTCGAGCGTTTCGGCGTCGGCTGCGTGCCAGGCATCGAGCCAGGATCTTTCGACCCGGGCGAGGTCGGCCAGATACGGCATCTTGCCTGCGGGGCCGAATGCGGCGAGGAAATCGGGAAATTCGTCACCATAACGAAAAACAAGCGGCGAACGCGGAGGGTGCTCGACCATGAAAGAGTGGGCCATCGCGTCGAAGAAGCGGTCGCCGACGATGCGGCGCGTCGCCGGAAAGATTTCGCGCAGCGCCCTGATGAGGCTCGACGCGACGTTGTTGCGATAAACGGCGAAACGGCCGGCATCGCCAAGCCCGAAGGCTGAATGAAGGCCGGGCGGCGGGGCACCATCGGCCACCAGAAGCCCGGACGCGAATTCATCCATGACGGTGCCCCAGCATCCGGTTCGGCGCCTGACGGGCCAGCATTTCGGCTGCCGCCATCGCCTCTCGCTTGAGGATCGGCCAGGCAGGTATGTCGGCATCCCATTCCACAAGCGTGGCGACAGGCCCGGTGCGCGCGATCACGCGTTCGTAAAGCGCCCAGACGGCATCGGCGACAGGGCCGTCATGGCTGTCGATGAGCAGCTTTCGGCCCTGTGCATCCGCGTCTTCGGCATGGCCGGCGAGATGGATTTCGCCGACATGATGCAGCGGGAAGGAGGACAGGTAGGTCCACGCGTCCGTCCCGTGATTGGTCGCGGACACGAAGACGTTGTTGACGTCGAGCAGCAGGCCGCAGCCCGTGCGGCGCACGATCTCCCGCAGGAAGTCCTGCTCGGAAATGGTCGACTGTTCGAAGAGCAAATATGTCGCCGGGTTCTCGAGCAGGATGGGGCGGGAAATCGCCTCCTGCATTTCGTCGACATGGTCGGCCACCCGGGCAAGCGTCGCCTCGGTGTAGGGCAGGGGCAGGAGATCGTTGTAGAAGACGTCGTCATGCGTCGACCAGGCCAGATGCTCGGAAACGAAGGCCGGCTCGTATCGATCGACGAGCGCCCGGAAGCGGTCGAGATGATCGCGTGACAATGGTGCTTCACCGCCGATCGACATGCACACGCCGTGCAGCGAGACGGGATGGCGCGCACGGATGCGTTCCAGCAGCCGATGCGGCATCCCGCCGTCGCCCATATAGTTTTCCGCGTGGATCTCAAAGAAGCCGTCGATCGCCTCGTCGGCCTCGATCTCGCGAAAATGTTCGGGCTTGAAGCTGGTGCCGGCCAGCCCTGCCGCGTCGAAGGCCGGAAAGCGCTGCTCCCGGCGATGAAGATCGGTGACATTCACGTTCATGCCCGTCGTCCTTCCGGCCTGTCGATTGGCTGGCGATGAGTCCGATCAGCCCGCCGTGGGCAGGTCGCGGTCAAGGGCCTCGAGCGAGCCCATGCGCTGATCGGGAAGATCGATCGAAGCGCAGGTGCCCTTTTCGACATAGGTCCAGGCATTGCCCTGATAGTCGACCTTGGAGGTGCCGGCGCAGGTCGTGCCGGGACCGGCCGCGCAGTCGTTCGCGCCGGCCAGCGAAACGCCGTAGCAGCGCTCCTTTTCCTGGGCGACGGCGTCGCCTGTCGAGAGGAAGGCGCCGGCGGAAACGGCGGAGGCGACGGCGGCGGCCAGATAGGCGGCGCTGAAAGCGGTACGTGTCGACATTGGATGATGCTCCCTTGGTGTTCGTCCGGCGTTGTTGCCGGCCTCAGCACCTTGGCGAAGCGCCCCATCACTGGGAAATCAACGAGCGGATATGAAGAATGCCGGCGTGGTCACGCCGGCACCTGTTCTTTCGCGTCCGAAAATCACGTGTCGCTGAATTAGAACGTGATCATGCGATCAGTTCGCCGATCCCATCGACATCGGCCTCGGTGGTGGCAAAGCTCGTCACGAAGCGGCAGAGCGTCTCGTCCGGACCGACGTCGAGCCCGGCCGGCGTCGGCCAGGCGTAGAAGACGGCGCCCTTGTCCTTCAGTTCGTCGACCAGCCCCTTGCCGAGGATCGGGAAGACCTCGTTCGCCTCCGGCGCCCAGCCGAGCCGCGCATTGGGAGAGGTCGTGAAGTGGCCGGCGAGCCGCGTCGCCATCGCGTTCGAATGCCGGGCAGTCTTCAACCACAGATCGTCGGCGAAATAGGCTTCGAACTGCGCGGCGATGAAGCGCGACTTGGAAAAGAGCTGCGCCGCGCGCTTGCGCACGAAGGGGAAATCTTTCGCTTCGTCGGGATTGAAGAAGACAACGGCTTCCGCGCACCAGCAGCCATTCTTGGTGCCGCCGAAGGAGAGCACGTCGACGCCGCGCTTCCAGGTCATCTCGGCCGCCGACACGCCGAGGGAGACGAGCGCATTGGCAAAGCGCGCGCCGTCCATGTGGAGCGGAATGCCGTGCTCCTTGGCAAGCGTGGAGAGGGCTTCGATCTGCGCCAGCGAATAGACGGTCCCGACCTCGGTCGCCTGCGTGATCGTAACCGCCGCCGGGCGTCCGCCATGGACGAAGGCGGGCGGGAAGCGCTCGATCGCTGCCTTGAGCTTGTCCGTTTCCATTCGGCCGAGAGGGCCATCGACGGCATGGAGGCGCGAGCCGCCCATGAAATATTCCGGCGCGCCGCATTCGTCGGCGATCACATGCGCCTCGCGGTGGCAGAACGACACGCCGCCCGCGCGGTCGTAGGCCGTCAGGGCGAGCGAGTTGGCCGCCGTGCCGGTTCCGACGAAGAACACCGCCACATCGCGCTCGAAGACTTCGCTGAAACGCGCTTCGACCGCCTTGTCGAGGTCGCTCGCGCCATAGGCCGGCGCGAAGCCGGCAGAGCGCGTGACGAGGTTGCGGGCGATGTCGGGGTGGGCGCCGGCCCAGTTGTCGGATGCGAAATACATGAAGCGTGCTATTCCCTTGGAAAGTCCGCTTCAGAAATCAGGTCGGCGCGCGGCTGACAAGGGCCTGACGCTGCGCATGCGAAGGCGATTTGCGAAGATTGCGGCCGCGTCACATGTGGCGAAACAATCTTTCGCCAGCAGCCTCAATTTTTTGCACTTGCATCTTGTGCGGGCTTTTGATTTCTGTCATATCCAATTTAGGACAGCATTGCTGTCTTATTTGCGGATTGCCGAGCAGCCGCGCTGACCCTTAGAATGGGGCGCGCGTAGAGTTCGGCGCCGCCGCCTGGCACGATGTATCGGCCATGTGCGGACCGGAGGGCAAGGGCCCCGAGAACCGGTCGGCGAACGGCCATTCGACATATATGCCGCGAGTGCAGAATTGGGTTGGCCGCAGGGCGAACCTGGAGGACCAGACGACCGCCCGATCCCCGGGCACGACGGAGAGACGAGCATGAGCGAGAAGACGCAAGCTGTGACGACCGCATCGACGCCGGCCGCCCATGCGAAAGCGACTGCCCGCAAAACCGGTCTTCCGCATGCGCAGGGTCTTTACGATCCGCGCAACGAGCACGATGCGTGCGGCGTCGGCTTCGTCGCCAACATGAAGGGCGCCAAGTCGCACCAGATCGTCAAGGACGGTCTCTTCATGCTCGAGAACCTGACGCATCGCGGCGCCGTCGGTGCCGATCCGCTCGTCGGCGACGGCGCGGGCGTGCTGGTGCAGATTCCCGATCGCTTTTTCCGCGAGGAGCTTGCCGCGCAGGGCATCGAACTGCCGCCGCTCGGCCAGTATGGCGTAGGCCACTGGTTCATGCCGCAGGACGAAGCTCTTCGTGCCCATGTTGACGAAATCATCGCCGAATCCGCGCAGTCCGAAGGGCTACGGCTGATCGGCTTCCGCGACGTGCCGGTCGACAACTCTTCGCTGTCGAAGGCGCCGGAGATCGTCGCCGCCGAGCCGCATCACCGCCAGGTCTTCATCGGCCGTCCTGCCGACATCGACGACGACGAGGAATACGAGGCGCGGCTCTATGTCCTGCGCAAGGTCATTTCCGGCCGCATCTATGCCGAGCATCAGAACAAGGACATCGGCGCCTATTGCGTGTCGCTGTCGGCGCGCACCATCGTCTACAAGGGCATGTTCCTCGCCTATCAGGTCGGCGCCTATTACAAGGACCTGACCGATCCGCGCTTCGAAACGGCGCTGATCCTCGTCCACCAGCGCTTTTCGACCAACACCTTCCCGTCGTGGAAGCTCGCGCACCCGTACCGCATGGTCGCCCACAATGGCGAGATCAACACGGTGCGCGGCAACAACAACTGGATGGCGGCGCGTCAGGCCTCGGTCGATTCCGAGCTCTTCGGTAACAACATCTCCAAGCTGTGGCCGATCTCCTATGAGGGGCAGTCGGACACGGCCTGCTTCGACAACGCGCTCGAGTTCCTGTTCCAGGGCGGCTACACGCTCGCGCACGCCATGATGATGCTGATCCCGGAAGCATGGGCCGGCAACAAGCTGATGAGCGACGAGCGCCGCGCCTTCTACGAATATCACGCCGCGCTGATGGAGCCATGGGACGGCCCGGCCGCCGTCGTCTTCACCGACGGGCGCCAGATCGGCGCGACGCTCGACCGCAACGGCCTTCGTCCCGCACGCTACATCGTCACCGACGACGACCGCGTCATCATGGCCTCGGAAGCCGGCGTCCTGCCGGTGCCGGAGGAGAAGATCGTCACCAAGTGGCGGCTCCAGCCCGGCCGCATGCTGCTGATCGACCTCGAAGAGGGGCGTATCGTCTCCGACGACGAGATCAAGGCCGAGATCGCCTCGCAGCACCCCTATACGCAGTGGCTGAAGAACACCCAGCTCATCCTCGAAGAGCTGAAGCCGGTCGAGCCGCGCGCGCTGCGCAAGGACGTCTCGCTGCTCGATCGCCAGCAGGCCTTCGGCTACACGCAGGAAGACACGCGCATCCTGATGTCGCCGATGGCGACGACCGGCCAGGAAGCCGTCGGCTCGATGGGCACCGACACGCCGATCTCGGCGATGTCGGACAAGTCGAAGCTGCTCTACACCTATTTCAAGCAGAACTTCGCCCAGGTGACGAACCCGCCGATCGACCCGATCCGCGAAGAACTCGTCATGAGCCTCGTCTCCTTCATCGGGCCGCGTCCGAACATCTTCGATCTGGTCGGTTCCTCGCGCCGCAAGCGGCTCGAAGTGCGCCAGCCGATCCTGACCAATGGCGATCTGGAAAAGATCCGCTCGATCGGCCACACTGAGGACCGTTTCGACACCAAGACGATCGACATCACCTATGCGGCCGTGGAAGGTGCGGCCGGCATGCAGGGCGCGGTCGATCGCCTGTGCGACCGGGCCGAGGCGGCCGTCGTCGGCGGCTACAACATCATCATCCTGTCGGATCGTCAGGTCGGACCGGACCGCATCGCGATCCCCGCGCTTCTGGCAACCGCTGCCGTGCATCATCACTTGATCCGCAAGGGCCTGCGCACGGCGGTCGGCCTCGTCGTGGAATCCGGTGAGCCGCGCGAAGTGCATCACTTCGCGTGCCTTGCCGGCTACGGCGCCGAGGCGATCAACCCCTACCTTGCCTTCGACACGCTGACTGAGATGCATCGCCGCGGCGATTTCCCGCCGGAAGTCGACGGCCGCGAAGTCGTCACGCGCTACATCAAGTCGATCGGCAAGGGCATCCTCAAGGTCATGTCCAAGATGGGCATCTCGACCTATCAGTCCTATTGCGGCGCGCAGATATTCGATGCGATCGGCCTCAATTCGGCATTCGTCGACCGGTATTTCTCCGGCACGGCGACGACCATCGAAGGCGTCGGGCTGGAAGAGGTCGCAGGCGAGACCGTCAGCCGCCACGAATCCGCCTTCGGCGAAGACCCGGTCTTGAAGAACGCGCTCGAGGTCGGCGGCGAATATACCTACCGCGTGCGCGGCGAGGCGCATGTCTGGTCGCCGGACGCGGTCGCGACGTTGCAGCATTCGGTGCGGCTCAACTCGTGGGAGACGTTCAAGCAGTATTCCGCTCAGATCGACAGCCACACGGCCGACGCCAAGTCGATCCGCGGCCTGTTCAAGATCCTGACCGCCGCGGAGAGCGGCCGCGCCGCCGTGCCGCTCGACGAAGTCGAGCCCGCGGTCGAGCTCGTCAAGCGCTTCTCGACCGGCGCGATGTCGTTCGGCTCGATCTCCAGAGAGGCGCATTCGACGCTCGCCGTCGCGATGAACCGCATCGGCGGCAAGTCGAACACGGGCGAGGGCGGCGAGGAGCCGGATCGCTACTTCCCGCTGCCGGACGGATCGCGCAATCCCGAGCGGTCCGCAATCAAGCAAATCGCATCCGGCCGCTTTGGCGTGACGGCGGAGTATCTCGTCAATTCCGACATGATGCAGATCAAGGTCGCGCAGGGCGCCAAGCCCGGCGAGGGCGGACAATTGCCCGGCCACAAGGTCGATGCGACCATCGCCAAGGTGCGCCACTCGACCCAGGGCGTGGGCCTCATTTCGCCGCCGCCGCACCACGACATCTATTCGATCGAGGATCTGGCGCAGCTCATCTACGACCTGAAGAACGTCAATCCGGCCGCCGACGTGTCGGTAAAGCTCGTCTCCGAAGTCGGCGTCGGCACGGTCGCGGCGGGTGTCGCCAAGGCGCGCGCGGACCACATCACCATCTCCGGCTATGACGGCGGCACCGGCGCTTCGCCGCTCACCTCGATCAAACATGCCGGCAGCCCTTGGGAAATGGGCCTTGCCGAAACGCACCAGACTCTGGTTCTGAACGGCCTGCGCTCCCGCGTCGCGCTGCAGGTCGATGGCGGGCTTCGCACCGGCCGCGACGTGATCGTCGGCGCGCTCCTCGGTGCCGACGAGTTCGGGTTCTCGACCGCTCCGCTGATCGCGGCCGGCTGCATCATGATGCGCAAGTGCCACCTCAACACCTGCCCTGTCGGTGTCGCGACGCAGGACCCGGTGCTGCGCAAGCGCTTCAAGGGCACGCCCGAGCACGTCATCAACTTCTTCTTCTTCATCGCCGAGGAAGTGCGCCAGCTTCTGGCCGAGATGGGCTACCGCAAGATCGACGAGATCATCGGCCAGTCCCAGCTTCTCGCCAAGGACGATGCCTTCGCGCACTGGAAGTCGAAGGGGCTCGACTTCTCGAAGATGTTCTACAAGCCCGATGCGCCGAAGGAAGCGACCTACTGGACCGAGCGCCAGACGCATCCGATCGACGACGTGCTCGACCGCAAGCTGATCGCCGAGGCGGCGCCGGCGCTCGAGGCGCGCCAGAAGGTCGAGATCGCGGCCGATATCCGCAATGTCGACCGTTCCACCGGCGCGATGCTGTCGGGCGAGGTCGCCAAGCGCTTCGGCCACAAAGGCCTGCGCAAGGATACGATTTCCGTGACGCTGACCGGCACGGCCGGCCAGTCCTTCGGTGCATTCCTCGCCAAGGGCGTGACCTTCACGCTCGTCGGCGACGGCAACGACTATGTCGGCAAGGGACTTTCGGGCGGCAAGATCGTCATCCGGCCGCCGGAAAACACCCGCATCACGCCCGAAAATTCGATCATCGTGGGCAACACGGTTCTCTATGGCGCGACCGAGGGCGAGTGTTATTTCCGCGGTGTCGCGGGCGAGCGCTTCGCGGTGCGCAATTCGGGTGCCATCGCCGTCGTCGAGGGCGTCGGCGACCATGGCTGCGAGTACATGACCGGCGGCGTCGTCGTTGTCCTCGGCCAGACAGGCCGGAACTTCGCGGCCGGCATGTCGGGCGGCATTGCCTATGTGCTGGACGAGGCGGGCGATTTCGCCGAGCGCTGCAACATGGCCATGGTCGAACTGGAACCGGTGCCGGAGGAAGACGAAATCCTCGAACGCCTCCATCACCACGGCGGCGACATCGACCACAAGGGCCGCGTCGACGTCCAGGCCGACATGACCAGCCACGACGAGGAGCGGCTCTACCAGCTCATCCGCAACCATGTCGACCACACCGGCTCGCAGCGCGGCCAGACCATCCTCGACAACTGGGCCGACTACCGCCCGAAATTCCGCAAGGTCATGCCGGTCGAATACAAGCGCGCGCTGATCGAAATGGAACGCATGCGCATGGGCGTGGCGGCCGAATAGGCCGCCTCCCTCCACCCTTGATCGCATTTCGGAGCCTCACGGCTCGCAGACGATTGGACTGAACTATGGGCAAGGTAACAGGCTTTCTCGAGATCGACCGGCAGGTTCACAAATACCAGCCGGCGTCCGACCGCATCCGTCATTTCCGGGAGTTCACGCTCCCGATGTCGGAGCCGGAAGTCGAGAAACAGGCCGCGCGCTGCATGGATTGCGGCATCCCGTTCTGTCACGGGCCGACCGGCTGTCCGGTCCACAACCAGATCCCCGACTGGAACGACCTCGTCTATCAAAAGGACTGGGAAGGGGCGATCCGCAACCTGCATTCGACCAACAACTTCCCCGAATGGACCGGCCGCATCTGCCCCGCTCCCTGCGAGGAAGCCTGCACGCTGAACCTCGAGGACATTCCGGTCGCCATCAAGACGGTGGAGCAGGCGATTGCCGACAAGGCCTATGAAAAGGGCCTGATCCGTCCGCTGCCATCCGCGAGCAAGACCGGCAAGCGCGTTGCGATCATCGGCTCCGGCCCGGCCGGCATGGCTGCGGCGCAGCAGCTTGGACGCGTCGGCCACGACGTCCACGTCTTCGAGCGCGAGTCGAAGCCCGGCGGGCTGATGCGCTACGGCATTCCGGACTTCAAGATCGAGAAGAAGTACATCGACGCGCGCGTCGAGCAGATGCAGGGCGAGGGCGTCACCTTCCATTGCGGCGTCGACGTCGGGGTCGACAAGACGCTCGACGAGTTGACGGCCGAGTTCGACGCGGTGCTGTATTGCGGCGGCTCGGAAAATCCGCGCCCGGCCGGCATTCCCGGCCGCGAGTTCCAGGGCGTCCATGACGCGATGCCCTATCTCGTCCAGCAGAACCGCCGCGTCGGCGGCGAGGACATCCAGTCGCGCGCCTGGGCCGCCGCGCCGATCCTCGCCGGCGGCAAGCATGTCGTCGTCGTCGGCGGCGGCGATACGGCGTCGGACTGCGTCGGCACCTCGTTCCGCCAGGGCGCGGTGCGCGTCACCCAGCTCGACATCCGCCCCCAGCCACCGGAAAAGGAAGACAAGCTCACCGTCTGGCCTTACTGGGCGACCAAGATGCGCACGTCATCCTCCCAGGCCGAGGGCGCCGACCGCGAGTTCCAGGTCGCGACGCTCGAATTCGTCGGCGACGAGGACGGCAACCTCACCGGCGTCAAGTGCTGCGAAGTCGACGAGAAGCGCAAGCCGATCGCCGGCACCGAGTTCATTATCAAGGCCGACCTCGCCTTCATCGCCATCGGCTTTGCCGGTCCGCTCGTGGGTGGCCTCACCGACCAGCTCGGCGACCGCCTCGGCACCGTCACCGACAAGCGCGGCTCGCGCAACGTCACCGCCAACGACCGCGACTACAAGAGCAATATCGACAAGCTCTACATCGCCGGCGACGTGCGTCGCGGCCAGTCGCTCGTCGTCTGGGCGATCCGCGAAGGTCGACAGGCCGCGCACGCGATCGACAAGGATCTGATGGGGACGACGGTACTGCCGCGATAAGTCTGAGCGCTGCAGTACCCCCACCCTTTATCCCTCCCCACAAGGGGGAGGGAG
>NZ_AYOD01000029.1 GCF_000497755.1 Aliihoeflea sp. 2WW | reverse complement strand
CTCCCTCCCCCTTGTGGGGAGGGATAAAGGGTGGGGGTCCTCTTCGCAGAAAACCCTTCCAACACTACCCGTTCAGCAACTCCAGCGCCGCCGCGTGCAATTGCCTCGTCGCCGCCGCCACCACGAACCCGCCTGCCTCCGCCGGGCCACCGGTGCGCGATGTGATTACCCCGCCTGCCGCCTCGATGATCGGGATCAGCGCGACGATGTCGTAAGCCTGCAACCCAGTCTCGACCACGAGGTCGACCTGACCGGCCGCCAGCATGCAATAGGCATAGCAATCCGTGCCATAGCGGGCGAGTTGCACTGCCGTTTCCAGCGCGTCGTAACTGGCGCGCGCGTCGTCGAGGAACAGAGACGGCGTCGTCGTGCAAAGGGTGGCGTGGCGAAGCTCCGTCGTCGCCCGCACGCAAAGATCGCGCGGCCCGCCCGGTCCTTCGTACCGCGCGACGCCGCCCGTCGCATAAAACAGCTCGCCGGTGAAGGGCTGGCTCATCATTCCGGCGACGGCGTCGCCGTCCTCCAGAAGTCCCACCAGCGTGCCCCAGAGCGGCAGGCCGGAGATGAAGGCACGCGTGCCGTCGATCGGATCGATCACCCAGCAGTGGTGGTTCGGCAGGTTGTGCGGGCCGAATTCCTCGCCAAGAATTCCGTGATCCGGGAAATCCGCTTCGATCAGCCGCCGGATCGCGCGCTCGGCCTCGCGGTCGGCTTCCGTTACGGGGTCGAAGCCGCCTTCGAGCTTGTTCGCCACGTCGTGCGGCCGGCGAAAGCGCGGCAGGGTTTCCTTTGCGGCTGCGGCAGCAAGGTTGCGCAGGAAGTCGGGGGTCACGTCCATGAAAGGGCTCCGCTAGATGTCGCCCGCGCAATAGGCATTTCTGAACCGGCTTGACAATTGTGCGCTGCAGCATAATCTGGAGATCGACGGGTTCGCCCGTCAATGCCCTCCTTGGGCGTTTCCTCCCTAGACTCGGACCGCCTGCAAAGGCGGTCTTTTTTTGCCTATTCGGCTGCGACGGGCAGTTCCGCCGGCGGCGCGAAAAGGTCGATCAGGCTGGCGGCGAGTTCGTGGAGATCGCGGCGCAACTGGTCGTAGCCGTCATTGGGCACGAGACGTTCTTCGTCCATGTAGAGGCTGCGGTTGATCTCGACCTGAAGCGCGTGGATGCCGCGCGCGGGCCGGCCGTAGTGCTCGGTGATGAAGCCGCCGGCATAGGGCTTGTTGTGAGCCACCATGTAGCCGCGGCTGGCCAGGTGCCCGATCGCTGCCTCGGACAGATCCGCACGGCACGACATGCCGAACCGATCTCCGATGATGAAATCGGGGCGGATGCGCGTATCCGGCAGGCGGATCGTTGCCGGCATCGAGTGACAGTCGATGAGAACTGCGACGCCGAATGCCTTGTGCGTCGCACCGATCAGGCTGCGCAGCCGGTCGTGGTAGGGCTTGTAGACGCCCTCGATGCGGCCAACCGCCTCTTCGAGCGGCAGTTTGGCCGCATAGATTTCCTGCCCTTCGCCGACGAGACGCGGGATGGTGCCGAGGCCGCCCGCAACGCGCGCCGAGCGCGTATTGGCGTAGGGCGGCAGGGACGTGGTGAACATGCGCGGGTCGAGCTCCCAGGGCTCGCGGTTCACGTCGAGATAGGCGCGCGGGAAGTTCGCTTTCAGGAACGGCGCGCCGAGCGCGGTCACGCCGGCGAACAGATCGTCGACGAAACAGTCCTCGGATCGGCGGATCGCATGCGGGTCGAGCCGCGCCATGTCGAGAAAGCGCTGCGGATAGGTCGAGCCGCTATGCGGAGAGTTGAAGACGAAAGGAACCGTCTGTCGCTGCGGCTGCGCGACTTCGAAGGGCGCCGTCTGGGAAAAATCCGGATGCTCTGTCATTGACGTCTTTTTTGCGCTCTCTCGCCCTTCCATGCCCCTTGATGTGCCACCGCCGCCGCCTCCTGTCCAGCCGCGACCCGGCGGGCCGCAAAGACGCCATTCACTTGATGTTTACCATGCTGAAGGCATATACGCTTGAGAGGGCGAATCGGCTTTTGTACCGGTTCGAAAACAGGGTTCCGGACGCTCAGATGGCAAGAATTCTTCTCGCGGAAGACGATGAGGACATGCGTCGCTTCCTCGTCAAGGCGCTCGAACGCGCCGGCTACGACGTGATCGACTACGACAATGGAGCGAGCGCCTATGAGCGGCTGCGCGAGGAGCCGTTCTCGCTGCTCCTGACCGACATCGTCATGCCCGAGATGGACGGCATCGAGCTTGCGCGCCGCGCGACCGAGATCGATCCGGACCTGAAGGTGATGTTCATCACGGGCTTCGCCGCCGTCGCGCTGAACCCCGATTCCAAGGCGCCGAAAGACGCTAAGGTGCTGTCGAAACCGTTCCATTTGCGCGATCTCGTCAACGAGGTCGAGAAGATGCTGCAGGCGGCCTGACCGCCTCGCGCTGCGTCAGGCGCAACCACCGCATTTTGGCGGCCGAAACCTATTGACGATGGGCGGGCATCTATGGTGTATGCGCCTCGTCGGATGGGCGTGTAGCTCAGCGGGAGAGCACTACGTTGACATCGTAGGGGTCACAGGTTCAATCCCTGTCACGCCCACCATCCGAACTCCCAGGAAAAATTCCGATTGCCGAACGCGCCCAGTGGCGTGCCAGGCGCCCTAAAGCGCGTCGCGCGGCGCGAGCGCTCCGTGGTGGCCAAGGCAGATCGCGGCGATGCGGTGTGCTTGCGTCAGGGCTTCGCCATGATCGCGGCCTTCGAGCCGCGCGGCGAGGTAGCCTGCATTGAAGCTGTCGCCGGCTCCGGTCGCGTCGACCACGCTCGCAACGGGGCGTGCCGATATCTCGACTTCGCCGTCGCGCCATCTGGCCAGTGCGGGCTCGTGGCCGTTCTTGACGACGACCTCCGCAACGCCGTGCGCGAGATAGCGATCCGCCGTGGCTCTCGGGTCGATATCGCCGAACAGGGTTTGCTCGTCGCCGAAGGTCGGCAGGACGATGTCGCAGACGCCGGCCGCCGCCGTCAGTGCGTCCCGCATCTCGCCGGGGCCGGACCAGAGCCGCGGGCGGATGTTGGGATCGAAGACGATCTTCGCGCCCCTGGCGCGGGCGCCTTGCAGGGCGTCGAGCAGCGTGGCGCGATGGGCGGGGTTCAGGATCGCCAGCGTGATGCCGGAAAAATAGATCGTGCCGGCGGTCGCCAAGGCTGCGTCGAGCGCAGCGCGGTCGTCGGCCAGAAGCTTCGCCGCCGCCATGTCGCGCCAGTAGGTGAAATGCCGGTCGCCATCTTCCTGATGGATGAAGTAGAGGCCGGGTCGGCGATCCTCGACCGTGCCGATATGGCTCGTATCGATGCCGCTGTCGGCGATGAAGGCGCGCATGGCGCTGGAATAGCGGTCGACGCCCAGCTTGCTGACATAGCCGACCGTCCAGTCCGGACCGAGAAGCGCGCGCATGTACCAGGCGGTGTTCAGCGTATCGCCGGCAAAGCCCATGCGCCATTGCCCATCCGAGCCGGCCGACATTTCGATCATCGCTTCGCCGATCGAAAGAAAGCTCTTGGACATCTGCCGGTTCTCCTTCACGCGGGGCTTTCGATCGCCCTGGCCATTCCGTGTTCGAGGATGGTCGAAAGCCGCGCGACGACCAGATCGCGCAGCGCAGCGTCGCCGACGATGGCGGCGGGAAACAGTCCGGGTATCGCGATCAGGTTGCTGAACAGCCGGTCGGGCGTGGCTCCGGCATCCTCCACCGCTTGTGCGATCGCCGTCTCGCGGGGGTCGCGAAGCGCGTAGGCCCGGCCGGTTTCTTCTACGGCCATGCAATAGCGCATCCAGGCGGCGATCGCGAAGGCGAAGGGCTCCCGATCGGCGTTCCGATGGATGGCTTCGGCCAGCGGCGCGGCGATGCGCTGGGGCAGCTTTTCGGTTCCGTCCATGGCGATCTGGTAGGTCAGGTGCCGGATCGCCGGGTTGGCGAAGCGGGCGAGAAGTTCGGTGCGATAGGCGGTTAGGTCGATGCCGGGGACGGGCGGCAAGGTGGCTGCCGCGGCCTGCATCTGGTGTTCGACGAGGCGTTTGAGTCCGGCGTCGCGCATCGCATCCGCGACCGTCTCGTAGCCGGCCATGAAGCCGGCATAGGCGATCAGCGAATGCGCGCCGTTGAGCATGCGCAGCTTCATCTTTTCATAGGCGGAAACCGATGCGACGAAGATCGCGCCCGCTTCGTCCCAGGCCGGCCGCCCGGCAGCGAAATAATCCTCGATGATCCATTGCGAGAAATGTTCGGTCTCGACCGCGGCTTCATCGCGCAAGCCGCACATGCGTTCGGCGTCGGCGAATGTCCGGTCGGTCGCCGCGGGCGTGATCCTGTCGACCATCGAGGACGGAAAACGGACATTCTGGCCGATCCAGTCGGCAAGCGCCGGATCGATCTGGCGCGTGAACGCGTCGACGAGACGGCACAGGATGCGGCCGTTTTCCGGCAGGTTGTCACAGCAAAGGATCGTCAGCGGTCCGGCACCGGTTTCGCGGCGGCGCGCGAGGCCGGCGACGAGAAAGCCGACGACGCCGCGCGGCGCATCGGGCCGGCCGAGGTCGTGCGCAATCGCTTCGTGGCGAAGGTCGAGCCCGCCTGTCGTCCGATCGATGCCGTAGGCCTTCTCGGTGACGGTCAGCGTGACGATGCGCGTTGCGGCGTCGGCGATGGCCGCGACGACTGCATCGGGCGCCTCGGGTGCGACCAGCACATTTGCGATGCTGCCGATCAGACGCGCCTGATCGCCGTCCGCGCTGCGCGTCAGGAGCACGTAGCGCCCGTCCTGCGGGTTGAGCGCGGCGGCGATGTCAACACTGCGCAGGCTGACGCCGGTGATGCGCCAGTCGCCGCCGGCGAGCGCCAGCGCGGTGTCGGTGTAGACCGCCTGATGCGCCTTGTGAAACGCGCCGACGCCGATATGGACGATCCCGCAGCCATGGTTCTCGGGCACATAGCCCGGCAGGGCCACGCCCGCGCTAGGCTTTGCGGAGGCCGTAAGCCGCGCGCTCATGGGCGAAGCTGCACCGCGGGGTGCGTCAAGGCGGTCATGATGCCGCGCAGTTCGGCAAGCCCCTTCAGCCGTCCGATCGTCGGGTAGCCGGGCTGCCCCTTGCGGCCCAGATCGTCGATGATGTCCTGGCCGTGATCGGGGCGCATCGGAATCTGGTGGTCGGTACGGCTCTCGGCCTTGCGGCGTGCCTCTTCCTTCACGATCTCGGCGATCAGCGCGACCATGTCGGTATTGCCGCCCAGATGCTCAGCCTCGTGGAACGAGGAGGGCGTGCCCGGCGTCTCGAGCGTGACGTTGCGCAGGTGCAGGAAATGCACGCGAGGTGCGAATTCGCGCATGATCGCCGGCAGATCGTTGTCGGAACGGGCGCCTAGCGAGCCCGAGCACAAGGTCATGCCGTTGGCTGGCGAGTCGACCGCGTCCAGAATGTGCCGGTAATCATCTGCTCCAGACATGATGCGCGGCAGGCCGAGCAGCGGGAAGGGCGGATCGTCCGGATGGCAGCATAGGCGCATGCCGAGCTTTTCGGCGACCGGCGTCACCTCTTCCAGGAACGCGACGAAGTTGGCGCGCAGGCGCGGGGCGTCTATGGCGTCATATTCGCGGATATGGCGCAGCACGTCCTGCGTCGACATGCTCTCGGTCGATCCGGGCAGGCCTGCGGTCACGTTGGACGCGAGTTCAACCTTGCGCGCCTCGCTCATCGTCGCAAAGCGTTCGCTGGCCGCGTCAGCGACCTCGCGCCCAAAGCTCTCGGCAGCGCCGGTGCGCCTGAGGATATGGATGTCGAAGGCGGCGAAGTCGATCAGGTCGAAGCGCATGCAGGTGCCGCCATGGTCGACGCGATAGGCGAGGTCCGTGCGCGTCCAGTCGAGAACCGGCATGAAATTGTAGCAGATCGTTTCCAGGCCGCTTTCGGCCAGGTTGGCGAGGCTCTGCTTGTAGTTGGCGATGTGGCCGCGCCAGTCGCCCTTCTGCTTCTTGATGTCTTCCGAAACGGGCAGGCTTTCGACCACCTCCCAGGCCAGGCCGGATGGACGGCTGTCCTTCATCCGGCCGATCTCGTCCTGACGTTTGCGGATATCCTCCGTGGTCCAGACTGCGCCGGTCGCGACATGGTGGAGGGCGCTGACGACACCTTCGACGCCGGCCTGGCGCATGTCGTCGATCGAGGTGAGGTCGCGGGGTCCGAACCACCGCCATGTCTGTCGCATCGTCTAAGCCTCGCTCCCGTTTCCCGGACGTCCATGCCACGCCGCCCGTGACGAATCCATACACAAGAGTTGACTAGTATGGAAGTATGGAGGATAAGATTGCCGCAGGGAGGACGACATTTGACCGACGCGCTATCGGTACGCACGCACGACATCGACGGAGCAGCCGCCATTGCGCCGCAGCTCTACCGGCGGCTGCGCGAGCGTATCGTGCGCACCGAGCTCCTGCCGGGCGAATTCATTTCCGAGACCGAGATCGCGCGGGCCTATGACGTTTCGCGTCAGCCGGTGCGCGAAGCCTTCATCAAGCTTGCCGAGGCGGGACTCGTGCAAATCCGTCCCCAGCGCGGCACGATGATCACGCGGATCTCGACGGAGGCGGTGATGGACGCGCGCTTCGTGCGCGAGGCGATCGAGGCCGACGTCGTCAAGCTCGTCGCCGAACGCTGCGATGCGGCGATCGAGACGGAACTGAAGCGCCAGATCGCGGCGCAGAAAAACGTCGCCGAAGACGATTCCGACGCCTTCGTGAAGCTCGACGAGCATTTCCACCGGACGCTCGCCGACATGGCCGGCAAATCCTATGCGTGGCGCGTCGTCGAGGAAGTGAAGGCGCAGATGGACCGCGTGCGGTATCTCAGCGTCGAGAAACTGCATGTGCGCCTCCTGATCGAGCAGCACGAAGCCATCGTCGCCGCCGTCACCGCCCGCGACGTGGCCGGCGCCGATGCGGCAATGCGCACGCATCTGCGCGAAATCCTGAAATCGCTGCCCGAAGTGGCGCGGGCGCGGCCCGACCTCTTCGGTGCGGTGCGATGAGCGAACAGCGAACATCCAACAATCCAAAGGGAGGATCGACATGACCTTGAAGACGACCATGAAATCGCTTGCAGCCGGCCTTGCGCTGGCCGCACTCGCCACGTCCGGCGCGCTGTCGCAGGAACTGACGCTCAAGCTCGGCCATCTCGCCAACGAGCAGAACTCCTGGCACAAGGCGTCCGTCAAGTTCGGCGAGGAATTGTCGGCGCTGACGGACGGACGCATCGCCGTCGAGGTGTTCCCGAACGATTCGCTCGGCCGCGAGATGGACCTCATCAACGGCATGCAGCTCGGCACCGTCGAGATGACCATCACCGGCGAAAGCCTCCAGAACTGGGCGCCGATGGCAGCCCTTCTGGCCGTACCCTATGCCTATACGACGCTCGAACAGATGGACGAAGTCGCCAGCGGCGAGATCGGCGACCAGATCGAGGCGCAGGTCATCGAACGTGCCCAGGTGCGTCCGATCGCCTATTTCGCACGTGGTCCGCGCAACCTGACCTCGAACCGCGAGATCAAGGCGCCGTCCGACCTCAACGGCTTCCGCATGCGCGTGCCGAACGTGCCGCTCTTCGTCGACACCTGGTCCGCGCTCGGCGCCGCGCCGACGCCGATGGCCTTTTCCGAGGTCTTCACCTCGCTTCAGAACGGCACCATCGAGGGCCAGGAGAACCCGCTGGCGCTGATCCAGTCGGCTTCCTTCAACGAGGTCCAGAGCCACGTCAACCTGACCGAGCATGTCCGTTCGTGGATCTATCTCACCATTTCCGAGCAGGTGTGGAGCCAGCTTTCGGAAGAGGATCAGGGCCATGTCATGACGGCCGCAGCCGCGGCGCAGGAATTCGAGCGCGAGCAGTTTCTGGCCGACGAGCAGGCGATCCGCGACGATCTGGAGACGAAGGGCATGACCTTCGTCGAGGTCGACGCGGACGCCTTCGCCGAAGCCGCGCGCGAGCCGGTCATCAACTCGGTCGACGAAAGCATCCGTCCGATCGTCGAAGACCTGTTCAGCCGCTAATTGCGCAACGAAACGGGCGCGGCTCCTCGCGGGCCGCGCCCTGTCACCGAAACGAGGCGATCGCCCATGAGAGCCGTCAGTACCTTCATCGCCGGATTGAGCCTTGTGTGCCGCATCGCGCTCGGGTCGGTCTTCGCGATCCTGATCGTGACCGTCGCGATCCAGGTCTTCACCCGCACCTTTTCGGCCAGTTCGCCGATCTGGACGGAAGAGTTGTCGCGTTTCGCGCTGCTCTATCTTGCGGCGTTCGGCGTCGGGCTTTCGTATCGCAGCGGCGATCTCGTCAATGTGGACATCCTTCAGGAAGCCGTCTCTGAACGCAAAGCCTGGTGGATGCGCTTCGTTTCCGCCATCGCGACGGCTGGTCTCGCCTTGCTGATGATCGCACCCGCCTGGCGCTTCACCACCATCGGCGCGATGCAGACCTCGCCCAGCCTGCGCTGGTCGATGGACCTCGTCCACGCCAGCGTTCTCGTCCTTGCCGTCACCCTGTTCGTCTTCGCGCTCCTGCGGGTCATCGGCATGCTCGTCGGTGTCGATGACGGGCGCACCCAGTTCGCCGAGGAGGAATAGCGTGGATCTGTTCTGGCTGTTTGGAACGTTTCTGATAACGCTCGCGCTGGGCGTGCCGGTTGCCGTCTGCCTCGGCCTGTCGTCTCTGGCCTACATCGTCGCCGCCGGCCTGCCGCTCGTCGTCATCCCGCAGCGCATGTATGCCGGCATCGATGTGTTCGTCCTGCTTTGCATTCCCGGCTTCATCCTTGCCGGCAACCTGATGAATGGCGGCGGCATCACCGAGCGCATCATCCGCTTCGCCAATGCGATGGTCGGCTGGATGCGCGGCGGGCTCGGCATGACGAACGTGGCCGGCTCGATGCTGTTCGGCGGCATTTCGGGAACCGCCGTCGCCGATGCGGCCTCGCTCGGCTCGGTGCTGATCCCGGGCATGAAGAAATCGGGCTACCCGGCCGATTTTTCCGCTGCCATCACCGCCGCCTCCTCGACGGTCGGACCGATGATCCCGCCAAGCGTGCCGATGATCATCGTCGGCGCTCTTTCGGGCATCTCGGTCGGACAGATGTTCCTGGCCGGCGCCATCCCGGGCATCCTGCTTGGCGTCGGCATGATGATCACCTGCTACATCATCTCCGTGCGCCGTAACTTTCCGCGGCAGGAATGGAAGGGCCTTCGCGAACTCGGCCTCTCCTTCTTCGGTGCCTTCTGGGCGCTCGCCATGACGGCGCTGATCGTGGGCGGCCTCATGACCGGCATCGCGACGCCGACGGAAACCGCGATCGTCGCGGCGATCTACGCGTTCGTCGTCGGTGCGTTCATCTACCGCGAACTGCCGATCAAGCGGGTTCCGAAGATCCTGATCGACAGCGCCGTTTCCTCGGCCGGCATCCTCGCGCTCGTCGGCTTCGCCAACGTGTTCGGTTCGATCCTGTCGGCCGAGCGCATCCCGCAGATGATCGTGTCCGCGGTGCTGTCGATCACCGACAACAAATATCTCATCATCATCCTGATCAACGTGCTTCTCCTGTTCGTGGGCATGTTCATGGAGACCATCGCGGCGCTGATCATCCTGTTCGTGCCGCTCCTGACGCTCGCGACCGCGGTCGGAATCGATCCCTTGCATTTCGCGACCTTCGCCGTGCTCAACCTGATGCTCGGGCTGACGACGCCGCCGGTGGGCGTGTGCCTGTTCATCTGCGCGAACATCGCCCGCCTGCCGCTTCTGCCGGTGGTCAAGGCGATCATGCCCTTCCTGCTCGCCAACATCATCGTGCTGATGCTCGTCTCGTTCATTCCGCCGCTGGCGACATGGCTGCCGACGACGCTGATGGCGCGCTGATTCCAGGATCGTATTCGATGAAGACACGAATCTGCCGTCTCCATGCCAAGGGCGATCTGCGGATCGAGGAAATCGACGTCCGCGAGCCCGGCCCCGGCGAGGTTCTGATCGCGATGGGGGCGGGCGGCATCTGCGGTTCCGACCTTCATTACTACCAAGATGGCGGCTTCGGTCCGATCCGCGTCAAGGAGCCGATCATCCTCGGCCATGAGGTCGCCGGAACGGTTCGTGCGACGGGGCCGGATGTCGAAGAGCTGCATGTCGGTGATCGCGTGGCGGTCAATCCCAGCCGCCCGTGCAACCAGTGCCGCTATTGCCGCGAAGGCCTGCAACAGCATTGCCTGACAATGCGCTTCTTCGGCTCGGCGCTGCGCTATCCGCACGAGCAGGGCGGTTTCCGCGACCTGATGGTGGTCGATGCCTTGCAGTGCGTGCGGATCGAAAATCCTGAAATCTCGCTGGGCGAGGCGGCCTGCGCCGAACCGCTCGCGGTCTGCCTCCATGCCCTGAACCGCGCCGGCATGTCGGCGGGCAACCTTGCCGGAAAGTCGGTGCTCGTCACCGGAGCCGGTCCCATCGGCGCGCTGGTCGTGGCGGCGCTGCGCCATGCGGGCGCGGGCCACATCGTCGTCACCGACCTGCAGGACATGGCGCTCGAGACCGCCCGCCGGATGGGCGCCGACGAAACCATCAATGTCGGGACCGAAGTCGAGCGCCTCGACGCCTATGGCGCGGGCAAAGGCACGTTCGACGTCGTATTCGAATGTTCGGCCGCCGGCCCGGCTATCCGCTCCGCCATCGCCGCCACCCGTCCGCAGGGCACGCTGGTCGAAGTCGGCGTCGCCGGCGACGTCGCCGTGCCGCTCAACCTGCTCGTCGGCAAGGAAATCGCCTTTGTCGGAACGCATCGCTTCGTCGGCGAATACGCGCAGGCCGTCGGCCTGATCGCTTCGCGCCGCATCGACGTGCGCCCGATCATCTCCGCAACGCACGATCTCGACGACGCCGCGACGGCTTTCGCAATGGCTGCGGACCGCACGCGCTTCACGAAAGTCCAGCTTTCCTTCGACGACTGACGGCCAATGACTTGCTGATTTCCACACAAGTCTAGACTGTTGTGTCAGACTGGCAAAATCTCCACTACACGGACATTTTCTACTGGGAGCACCGTCTGCCAGTTAGTTATGGCGCTCTCTATCGAGATGGCCGAGCGTACTTCGAGACGTATATGATTTACAACTGCCGAATCATTCTGGAGATGATGCTCTCTACCAGTATCGAGAACAGGACAAGTGCGGCAGTGGTTTTCGCGCTGATCGAAAAAATGTGGCCCGAGACACTGGAAGCACCAATATTCAGCGGATCGAAGTTCTTGGACACCAGCCGATACCGCACCGCTCAGGCGACGATTAGATCGGCGAACGAGCAGGTGTAATTAATGTCCGTTGTACGACAGATCTGATGACGTAAGCGAGCTTGCGTCATCGCGACTTCGTCTCGGCTCCAAGCGACCTGTCGTGCCTGGTCATCGTGTCGACGATCACTTGAGTAGATCATAATCAATCATACGATTGATGGAAATGTATTGGCCCCTTCGTCATAAATGTTGGTGTCGCTTCTTGGGAGTGACTTGAAGCATCGGGCGTCGGGGGTTCGTCAGCCAATGTCGAAATTCGCAGCCGTACTTGTCGGCGATGAGTCGCTGCTCGTTCAATGCGGCGAGGTTCTCGTTCAGCGTGGCCATTCGATATCGATGGTCGTGACCCAGGCGCCCGCAATTGCGGATTGGGCGCGCTCCCGGAATCTCGATGTCGGTGCTTGGGGCGACGATCTGGCGGCCAGCCTTCGTCCGGTCGCGTTCGACTGGCTCTTCAGCATCGCCAATCTGCGTCTCGTCCCTGAAGACGTCCTGCGCGTCGCGCGGGCAGGTGCGGTGAACTTCCATGACGGCCCGCTGCCGCGCTATGCCGGCCTGAACACGCCGTCCTGGGCAATCCTCGAAGGAGCGCAAAGCCATGGCGTGACCTGGCACGCCATGACGGGCGGGATCGACGAGGGCGATATCCTTGCCACACGCAGCTTCGAAATCGATGCCGACGAAACCGTCCTCACCCTCAACGCGAAATGTTTCGAAGCCGGCATCGCAAGCTTTGCCGAGCTGATCACCTCGATCGAGAATTCGACGCTGGATCATCGGCCGCTGCAGCGTGAGGGCCGGGTGCTCTATCGCCGGAGCGCACGGCCCGCGGGGGCGGGGCTTTTGAACCTCAGCCGCAGTTCGGCGGAACTTTCGCGCATCTGCCGGGCGCTCGATTTCGGCGTGCGCTACGCAAACCCGCTCGTCGTCCCGAAGGTCGCAACGCCCGACGGCATCCATGCGGTCGAGCGTCTTGCCATCCTTGACGAAGGGCAGGGCGCCCGCGCGCCCGGAACCGTGATCGCCGTCGACGCCGAGGGCATCGTGGTGGCGACAGGCGACCGGCCGGTGCGGATCGAGGGTCGGTCCCTGGATGGCGGGAAGCGGCTCGGCGAAGGGCTCGTCTCGGGGCAGGTCCTCCCCGCCGCGGGCGCGGACTTCCTCCATGCGGTCGACGAGATCGTCGCCCAGGTGGTTCCGCATGAGGCGCATTGGGTCTCGGCGCTCGCCAGCGTGGTCGATCTCGATCCGCAATGGACCGGGGAAGTCAGCGCCACGCCGCAGACGATCACGCTGCATCTGCCGGAGAGCGCCACGCTCGCCGATATGATGGCCATCATCCCCGCCTTCCTGGCGCGCCTGTTCGCAAAGTCGCGATATACCGTTGCCTATGGCAATGACACGTCGCGCGGACTGGCGCGAACAAGCCGGGGGCTGGTCGCCGACAGCGTGCCCGTCGACATGGCCTGCGATCTCGACCTCTCGCCCGCCGAACTTCGCGACCGTCTCGCACATGGCTTCGAGCGGGCACGTTCCAAGATCTGCTTCCTGACCGACATCTTCATGCGTCGCCCCGATCTGCCTCGGCCTTCCTTGTCGATCGGCATCGTGGAGACCGCCGATCCGAACGGTGCGCCCGCGATTGCGGGATGCGCGATCACTTTCGTCATCGGACCGGACGGCCAGGCGCGGGCAGTCTGCGATTCCGGACGCATTTCTCCGGCAAAAGCGCAGGACCTGACGGACCGGCTCGCGATCTTCGCGAAGGCCTTCGTCGATGGCGGTCGCAGCGTCGGTGAGATGCCGGTCGCCTCCGCTGCGGAATTGCAGCGCCTTCTGGTCCATTTCAACGAGACCACGCTGGAATTCGATCGCGATGCCTGCGTTCACGACCAGTTCGCCAGGCAGGCAAGGCTGACGCCGGACGCCGTTGCGGTGGCCTTCCTTGATCGCTCGGTCACATATGCCCAGCTCGACCGCGCGGCCAACAGCGTCGCGGCGGCGCTGGTCGATCGAGGCGTCGGCCCCGACGTCCCCGTCGGTCTTCACGTCCGGCGATCGATCGAACTCGTCATCGGGGCGCTGGCGATCCTGAAGGCCGGCGGCGCCTATGTTCCGCTCGACCCCGACTTCCCCGAGGACCGGCTGTCGCTCATGGTCGCGGATAGCGGTGCGAAGATCGTGCTCACCGAGCGCGCGCTTGCGCCCGTCGCGACGTCACCCGGCGTCCTTTCGCTCGACATTGCCGAGCTTGTCGCCGGCGGAAAGTCGCTGCCGGCGCGGCCATCCGTCTGCGCGGACAATCTCGCCTATATCATCTACACGTCCGGTTCGACGGGTCGTCCCAAGGGGGTGATGATCGAGCATCGCAACGTCGTCAATTTCTTCGCCGGAATGGACGATCGCATCCCGATTCCCGCCGGCGAGCAGCCCGTCTGGCTGGCCGTGACCAGCCTCTCCTTCGACATTTCCGTGCTCGAGCTGTTCTGGACCCTGTCGCGTGGGTTCAAGGTGGTGATCCATGCCAGCGAGATCCATCGCGCGCACCGCATGGCGGCTTCCCCTGCGCCGCGGTCGACGCCCGGCGCTCGGCCGATTGATTTCGGGCTGTTCTACTGGGGCAATGATGACGGCGTCGGGCCGGCGAAATATCGCCTTCTGCTCGAAGGCGCCAAATTCGCGGATGCGCATGGTTTCCAGTCGATCTGGACGCCGGAGCGTCATTTTCATGCGTTCGGAGGGCCATATCCCAATCCGGCCGTGACCGGAGCTGCCGTGGCGGCGGTCACCTCCAATCTCGAAATCCGCGCGGGAAGCTGCGTCCTGCCGCTGCACCACCCGATCCGCATCGCCGAAGAATGGGCGGTCGTCGACAATCTGTCGAACGGCCGCGTTGCACTCGCCTTTGCGTCGGGCTGGATGCCGGAGGACTTCGTGCTGCGCCCGGAAAACGCACCGCCGGGCAACAAGAACGCTTTGCTGCGGGACATAGAGACCGTCCGGTGCCTGTGGCGCGGCGACGCCGTCGATTTCCCGCTGGGCGATAAATCCGTCTCCGTCGTCACGCAGCCGCGTCCCATGCAGGCGGAGCTTCCGGTCTGGCTGACGACGGCCGGCAATCCGGCGAGCTACCGCGAAGCGGCCGAACTCGGCGCGAATGTTCTGACGCATCTGCTCGGCCAGTCGATCGACGAGCTCGCGGAGAAGATCGCCGTCTACCGCGCGACACTGGCGCAGGCCGGCCGCGATCCGGCTGCGCACAAGGTCACGCTGATGCTGCACACCCTCGTCGGCGAGGACCGCGAGGAGGTTCGCGAGCGTGCGCGCGAGCCGATGAAGAACTATCTGCGCAGCGCGGCGGCGCTGATCAAGCAATATGCCTGGGCGTTTCCCGCCTTCAAGAAGCCTGCGGGCGCGGCCAACGCGATGGATATCGACCTGCGCGACCTCGCCGAAGACGAAATGGACGCCATCCTCGAATTCGCCTTCCTTCGCTATTTCGAGGACAGCGGCCTGTTCGGCACGATCGAGGACTGCCAGGCGCGCATCGCGCAGCTTACCGCGATCGGCGTCGACGAAGTCGCCTGCCTGATCGATTTCGGCGTCGAAACGGACATCGTGCTGGCGGGTCTGCGCCCGCTCGCCGAGCTCGTCGCCGCCTGCCGTGACGGCGTCGGGGAGACGGCGCCTGGAAGCGGTTTCGCGCACGAAGTGGCGCTGCATGGCGTCACCCATCTGCAATGCACGCCGTCGATGGCGCGGATGTTTCTGGCGGATGCGGACAATCGACGTGCCATGGGAAACATCGCGCATCTGATGATCGGCGGCGAGCCTCTTCCGGGGACGTTGCTGGCTGAACTCAGTTCGGCGACCGGCGCCACGATCGAGAACATGTATGGTCCGACGGAGACGACCATCTGGTCGTCCACCGTGGCGGCGGAGCCGACGGAGGGCGTCGTGCCCATCGGCAGGCCGATCGCCAACACGCAGTTCTACGTCCTCGATGCGCTCGGCCATCCGGTTCCGGCGGGCATGGCGGGCGAGCTGCATATTGGCGGCGACGGCGTCGCGCGGGGATATCTCGGTCGTCCCGACCTGACGGCCGAGCGGTTCATCGCGAACCCGTTCGGCGGCGGCCGGCTCTACCGAACCGGCGACCTGGTCGCATTCGAGCCCGATGGCCAGACCCTGCGCTTCCTTGGCCGCAGCGACCATCAGGTCAAGGTCAGGGGCTACCGGATCGAACTCGGCGAGATCGAGGCGCGCATCCAGTCCTTCGCCGGCGTCGCCGAGGCGGTGGTGATCGCGCAGCAGGCGGACGAGGGCGACACGCGCATCGTCGGCTATCTGCGTGTTTCCGCCCCCGTGGATCAGGCGCGTCTGCGCGCCCACCTTGCGCAGGCGCTGCCTGACTACATGGTGCCCTCGCGTTTCGTCGAGCTCGAGCGCTTCCCCTTGACGCCCAATGCGAAGGTCGACCGCGGGCGGCTGCCGCAGGTCGAGGAACGCTCCGCGCCGGCCGTCGAAGCGATTCACTTCCCACCCAAGGACGATCGCGAGCGCGCCATCGCCGATGCGTTCGCGCGGGTCCTCTGTGTCGAGCGGGTTGGGCTGGCCGACAATTTCTTCGCGCTCGGCGGCCATTCGCTGCTCGCGGTTCAGGTCCACCGCGACCTGAAGGCATCGATCGCGCCGGAACTGACCATCACCGATCTCTTCCGGTTTCCCACCGTCGGCGCACTTGCCGCGCATCTTGCCAACCGCAATTCGTCGAACGAGAGATTGAGTTCGGTCGCAGACCGGGCCGCATTGCGGCGGGCGCGGATGCAGCAGGGCGTCGGCGCGCGGGTCTGAATGGCTATGGGCGAGCCCCAGATCATCTGCGGCCCAGCGACAGCGGTGCTCGAGACGGGCGGATTGTTCGACGTCGATGTGGCGATCGCGACCGCGCAGGTCGGCGCGCGCATGGAACGTCTTTTCCCGGCCGAGCGGCTGTTCATCGCTTCCGCCGCGCCCGCGCGCAGGGCCGAATTCGCTTCCGGGAGGCACTGCGCACGCAGCGCACTCGCCCGCTTGGGCATTCCGCCGACAGCCATTCCCAGCGGACCATCCCGCGAGCCGGTGTGGCCTGAATTCACGGTCGGCTCGATCAGTCACAGCGGCTCGATCTGCCTTGCCGTTGCCGCCTTGCGCTCACGTGGCTATGCGGGGATCGGCGTCGATATCGAACAGGCGGGCGAACTCGACGAGACGCTCCTCGACATTATCTGCACGCCGGACGAGTTGAGGGCGATGGACGCCATGTCGCGGCAGCAGGCGCGGGCGTACGCGAAAATGCTCTTCAGCATCAAGGAAAGCGTCTTCAAGTGCCAGTTTCCCATGACGGGCGTCTGGCTGGAGTTCACCGATGTCGAGGTCGACATCGGCCCCGACGCCCGTTCCTACGAGGCCGCTTTGAAGCGGCAGGCCGGGCCTTTGCGGCAAGGTCATCGGATCGGGGGGCGGGTGCGCGCGACGGCGGATTTCCTGATCAGCTCGGCCTGGCTTCGGAGCGCCCCCCCGGCTGTCCGTCAGTAGGCGCGTGAGCGGTCGGCGAGCGCGACCAGCGTCAGCGCGACGATCTTGATGTCGAGCCAGAGCGACCAGTTGTGGATGTACCACAGATCGTGCTCCACCCGCGCCTTCATGCTGTCGATCGTCGGCGTTTCGCCGCGAAATCCGTTGATCTGCGCCCATCCGGTTATGCCGGGCTTCACGTTGCGGCGAAAGGCGTATCGGGCGATCAGCGCATCGTAGCTGTCGTCGTGGACGACGGCGTGCGGTCGCGGGCCGACGACGGACATCTGGCCGAGAAGCACATTCCAGAGCTGCGGGATCTCATCGATGCTGGTCGACCGGATGAACGCGCCGACCCGCGTCAGGCGTGCGTCGTTGCGCGTCGCCTGGACGACGGTCTCGCCGTCCTCGAGCACGGTCATGCTGCGAAACTTGACGATGCCGAAGGTGGCGTCGTTGCAGCCGCGACGGCGCTGGATGAAGAAGACGGGCCCGGCGCTGTCCAGCTTGATCGCGATTGCGGTGATGATGAAGATCGGGAACAGCGTGACCAACGCGCAGGCCGCGAAGACGACGTCGAAACTGCGCTTCAGGACATGTTGGGTCGCGGACAAGGGCGCGTGCTGGACCTCCACCGCCGCGAGACGGCCGATCCGTGTCGCTGGATGGCGGATCATGTCCGCGATCATCGGATCGAGCGCGACTTTCACCGGCATCGGCATCATCCGCAGTTCGCCCAGAAGATCGCGGATCGACGACAGGTCGGCACTCTCCCACGCGACGAGAACTTCGTCGGCGCTGCGCGCGATCCTGGTGTTGATCACTTCCATCCACTGGCCGACAGACTGGTTCTTGGGCAGCGTCAGGACGTTGGTGAGGATGACGCCGCTGTCGGCGATCTGTTCGCGCAGGCGTGCGCTCGGATAGTCCGCCGCGCAGATGAGCACGATGCGTCGCGCCCGCAGCACGCCGCGCGCGGTGGCCTTGGGAATCCACTGCGCCCAGAACACGCGGGAGAGCACGATGAAGAGCGGGCACACGACCACGAACAGCAGCGTCGTGCCGCGCGAGAACTGGTCGCCGATCTTGAAGAGAAAACTCAACAGCGCGAGAAATCCAAGGGAGATCAATCCGTAGAGTGCGATCCGCAGAATCTGCTTTTGAACCCGCATCAGTTCGTTCGGGCGATAGGCTCCTTTCGAGGCAAAAAGCGTGACGAAGGTAGCCGCCAGCAGGATGCCGGCGCCGAGATGCTTGGACAAAATGTCGGCGCGTTCGAATTCGTAGAGCTGGCTGTAGACGAGAGAGCAGGCCTCGGCGGTGAGGACGATGATCACGACGTCCAGAGCCGCCGCGAAATAGACGATCATGCCCAGATCGGGCCGACCGGCCTCGTCGGAGGCCTTGTCCCCTATCGCTGCCCGATTGGAGTAGGCAGCATAGTGATTGTCCATCGCTTCCAACTCCGACTGCAACGCTTACGCGATCCATAAAGTCAATTTAACCGATTTTTCATTGTATTTTCTTCGCGCGTAACCGAGAAAATCGGTCTAGTGGGCGATATCGATAGAATTAGAACCCGGCGTTGCTGAATGCGTAAAGCGTTGGCGCCTGTCGTGAAATCGTGCATCGTGCCGAAAACTTCACCGGCGCCGCCAAAGGCGCCATCTCGAAATCAAGAGCGCGACTCTACTTCAGGCGGGCGGCGAGGTGGAGAACCGGCAGGCGGGGCAAGCGGGGTCCCTTCTGCCATCCGGATCGAGGGACAGTCCGCATGGACAATGTGAAGTGATTGGGATGGACCATCGCGACGCCTCGCACGGATTGAGCGTCATCGTTCCGGCCAGCAATGAAGCGGCCGTGATCGGCGGCCTTCTCGGTTCGTTGCTCGATTCCGTGCAGACGCCGCGTCCCGTCGAAATCATCGTCGTCGCGAACGGTTGCCGGGACGACACGGTCGCCGCTGCGCAACGCTTTGCAGACCGGGCCAAGACCAGAGGCTGGTTTTTCGCCGTCATCGACGTCGCGCAGGGCGGCAAGCTGAATGCTCTCAACGTCGGCGACGACCATGCCGCCCATGCAAACCGCATCTATCTCGACGCCGATGTCATCGTCAGTCCCGGGCTGATCGAGGCTGTTGCCGATGCGCTCGACCGGCCGGACCCCGTCTATGCGTGCGGGGCGCTGGTCGTCGCCAGGCCATCGAGCCTCGTCACGCGCCGCTATGCGCGTTTCTGGACGCGGCTTCCCTTCGTTGCCGATGGTGCGCCCGGATGCGGGATGTTCGCCGTCAATGCGGCCGGACGCGCATTGTGGGGCCGTTTCCCGGACATCATTTCCGACGATACCTTCGTTCGTCTGCATTTTTCGCCGGAGCGCCGCGTGGAGGTGCCCGAATCCTATGTCTGGCCGATGGTCGAGGGATTTCGCAATCTCGTTCGCGTCAGGCGGCGGCAGGATCGCGGCGTGGAGGAAGTTGCACGGCTCTACCCCGCACTGCTTGCCAATGAGAAGAAGTCGGCGCTCGGGGCGGGCAGGCTGGCGCGGCTCGCGATGCGCGATCCTGTGGGTTTTCTCGTCTATGCCACCGTCTCGCTGGCCGTTCGCATTCCCGTCGGCGCAGGCAGGCCCCGTTGGGAGCGGGGCCGCTAAGAAGATCGGCCGTACCTTCGGGGCAATAGGGGTTTTGATCGATATCTAGAACAAATTGTCAGCTTACGAAGCTTTGCGGCGAGCGGCGATACTTGGAAACGACTAGGTTTGTTTCGAGGGATCGCCATGACGGTGACGGATCTGCCGCACGATGTGCTTTGGCCACCGCCGACGCGGTCGGAGTTTCTCGGCATGCCCTTCGATCGGGTGACCTTCGCGGACGTGCTCGCCTCGATGTCCGCCCGGCGACCCGGCCAGCCATTGCGCTATGTGGTCACGCCCAATGTCGACCATGTCGTGAAGCTGTCGCGGGAAAGGAAGCTCGCCTTCATCTACGACGATGCCTGGCTTTGCCTTTGCGACAGCAAGCCCATCTGGGCGATGTCGCGCTATCTGCGCGGCGATTTCGGCCACGTCACGGGGTCCGACCTGACGGCGCGGATGTTTGGATCGGTCCTGCGTCCCGGCGACGAGGTCGCGCTTGTCGCGGGCAGCGAGGAAATCGCCAAGGGCATGGCGAACCGCTATCCCGATCTGCGGTTTCGCATCCACGTGCCTCCGGCCGGGATCGCGGCCAATCGCGATGCGCTCGAGGCCTGCGTGGATTTCCTTGCCGCGCAGCAATCGCGCTTTGCCTTCATCGCGATCGGCGCGCCGCAATCCGAGTTCATCGCCCATGCCTGGTCAAGGCGGCCCGGCGCGACGGGCACCGCGCTTTGCGTGGGGGCCTCGCTCGAATTCATGCTCGATCTGAAGCAACGCGCGCCGCAATGGATGCGCGGTCTCGGGCTCGAATGGCTGCACCGGCTGGTCAGCGAACCGCGCCGTCTGTGGCGGCGCTATGTCCTCGCCGTCGTTCCGCTGGCAGTGCTCGTTCTCACCGACATCCGCCGCAGCATCACGCAGCGCGCCTGACGGTCGCCCGCTACTTGTATTCGATGAGCGCGGTATCGCGGCGGCGCAGACGGCTGGAATAGAACATCGCGATGCCCTGAAGCTCGGCGAGCTTACCGACGACGAGCAGGCCGGCGCGTGCCAGGCCCTCGCGCGTATAGTTTCGTTCGCGAAGCACCAGACGTGCCCATTGCAGCGGATAGGCAAGAAGGCCGGCGAGGACCCATTGCCCGGCAAAGGGCGCCACCAGGATGAGAGCTGGTGCCAGCCCGCCCCAGAACAGTGCCCGCCGCACATTTCGTCGCCAGAGGCCGTGCTCGGACGTCCGGTGCATCGCCTCGATCTGCGCGAATGCGTGACCGCCCCTGACGGTCCGCCGCCACCATTGCGAGAAATGAAGGATGTTGGCGTCGTGCGAGGTCATCTCGGCGGCGATGCGCCAGATCCGCCAGCCATTTTCCCTTAGTCGGACGCAAAGTTCGGGCTCCTCGCCGGCGATCAGGTGAGCGGCAAACCCGCCGACCTCGTCGAAGGCTTCGACGCGCGCCAGGAAGTCGCCGCCGCATTCCTCGATCTCGCCCAGCGGACCGTCCCATTCGCGGTCGCACATCGCATTGTAGACGCTCGTCTGGGGACGGCGTTCGCGGCGGCGGCCGCAGACGAGCGCGACGGCGGGATTGAGCAGCAGGAACCCGACGGCAGTGCAGATCCAGTCGGGGTCGAGCAGGCAATCGCCGTCGACGAACTGGACGAACGCCGTTTCGGGCGCTTCGCGCATCAATTGCCGATAGCCCAGATTGCGCGCCTTGGCGGCGGAGAACCGGTCGCCGCGCTCCATCTTCACGACCCTCGCGCCCATGCGTTCGGCACGCGCGACGCTGCCATCCGTGGACCCGGAATCGACATAGACGGTCTTGCGGATCAATCCCTGCAGCGATGCCAGGCATCCGACGAGCCGATGGCCCTCGTTGCGCCCGATCACGACGATGCCGATCCGCTCCATGGCGGCAGGGTGCTGTATCGTGCTGCAGTCAGACATCGCTCTACCCGCTCGCCAGCCAACTGTGCTTCACGAAATCGCTCATCAGGCGCGGCTCCGGGGCGGGGCGTCGCGTGAGGACCTGCCGCAGGCGAAAACCGGACTGGCCGGCCAGCCATGCGAGGTCCGCCAGCAGCGCGTAGGCGCGGCCGTGATGCTTGACGAAGTAACGCCGGCGCGACCGGAACCAGTAGGAGGGGCGGCGATCGCGAACAGGATCGCGCCGCGTCACGCCCGTCGACTGGCCGACGAGATGGACGACACGGCTTTCGGGCACGTGCCAGCAGGAATAGCCGGCCTTTGCCGCACGCAGGCAGAAATCGAGTTCCTCGTAATAGAGGAAATAGGCTTCGTCGAGCAGGCCGATTTCCTCGATCACCGCGCGCTTGACCATCAGGCTGGCGCCGGAAACCCAGTCGACTTGCGTTGGGTGGTCCGGCATGCGAGGGGCGACGCGCCACCGTTCGAGTAGCCGGGTGACGAGACCGATGCAGATCGACGATTCGAGTTCGCTGGCAGCGCCCGGAAACCGAAACGCGCAGGCTTGCGGCGTGCCGTCCGGGTCCTCCAGACGCGATCCCGCGATGCCGGCTTCGGGATGGGTATCGAGGAAGGTGACCAGTTTCGCCACGGCTCCGGGCCGGACCCAGGTGTCCGGGTTCAAGAGCAGATAGAGCCGCGACGGACCGAACGCCTCGTCGGCTGCCGCGATGGCCTTGTTGTTGCCGAAAGCAAACCCGCCGTTGCGGGCATGCGCGACCAGCGTCACCCGCTCGCCCCATCCGCGTTCGGCGATCGCCTCGCGCAGGCGTGCCGCATCGCCTGCGGGTGACGCATTGTCGGCCACGACGATCCGGGTCCGCGCCGGCAAAGCGGGGTCGGCGACGAGCGAGGCGATGCAGTCGATCGTCAGGTCGAGGGCGTTGTAGTTGACGACGATGATGGCAAGGTCGTTCATGAGGACAGCCCGATCGCCTCGATGGCCGGCGCGATCCGCCGGCGCGTGGCGGGCAGGTGGAAGAGGAACCGATCGGGGCGATAGGCCATCGGCACGGGTTCGAGCGACACCCGTTCAAGCCCGGGCCGTGCCGAAAGCGGAACCCAGCTCGGGCCAGGCAGCGCGGTCGTGAGAGGCATGATCGCAGTGACGTGGTCGAAATTGGCCGCCCAGAGGCGAAGCCCGTCGCAGGCCTGGTCCTCCAGGTGGAGTACGCCATCGATCATCGCCAGCGGGACCGGTGCGTAGATCAGCAATCTGCCGGCCATGCGTCTGCTTCCCTGAAACCCAACCAAATAGATCGTCTCGTATTTCAAATCTACTCGGCAACAATAGTAAAAAAACAAAACTACGCAAATGCAAATACAAATAGTCTAATCGGTCTAGATCGAATTAGAACATGTATGCTTCCGATGATTTGCTTCAACTTCCTGAGGAAGGGCAATGCGTTCCGGGTCGAATGAGTTCAGGGGGTGGGTGACGAATGTCGAGGCTGTTCAATCCCGCTGCGGCCGGACTGCTCGTCCTTGCAGCGTTCGGATTCAACGAAAGCAGCGTCGGATCGGCCGAAATCGATGCGCTCTACGCGCGCGGAACCGAGGCACCCGCCGGTGCGCTGCGCGTCTTCCATCTCGGGCACAGCCTGGTGGGGCGCGACATGCCGGCCATGGTCGCCCAGCTTGCAGGCGCGGACCATCGCTACGAAAGCCAGCTCGGCTGGGGCACCACGATGAAGGAGCATTGGGAGCCCGGCACCTCGATCAAGGGGTTCGAGCTCGAGAATGGCCACCCCAGATACCGCCCCGCCCGCGAGGCCGTCGCGAGCGGCGACTACGATGCGTTCGTCTTGACCGAGATGGTCGAGATAAAGGACGCGGTGCGCTATTTCGACAGCTCCGCCTATATGAAGCGCTGGGCCGAAGCGGGCTGGAAGGCCAATCCGCAGGCGCGCATCTACCTTTATGAAACCTGGCATCCGCTGGACGACCCGGAAGGATGGCTGCAACGGATCGACCGCGACCTGTCGCGCTATTGGGAAGGCCGAATCCTCGTCCCCGCTCTGCGCGATCGTGCGATCCATGTCATCCCGGCCGGCCAGGTGCTCGGCAGGTTCGTCCGCGAGGTCGAGGCGCGTGGCGGCGTCGGCAATGTCGCGGACCGCTCCGCGCTCTTCACCGACGGCATCCATCTGAGCGATCTGGGCACCTATCTCGTCGCGCTCACCCATGTCGCGGTGCTCTACCATCGCGATCCGCTCGGCCTGCCGCACGAATTGCAGCGGGCCGATGGCAGTGCGGCGAACGCACCGGACGCGGAGGCCGCGCGCCTGATGCAGGAGATCGTCTGGGAGGTCGTCACCTCCTATCCCAAGACGGGGGTGCGCGCGCATGAGCTTTAGCCTCGTCAGCCTCCTGTTCATCGGCCACAGCCTTTTGGGCGCAGCGCTTGCCGCCGTCGAGCCCGGTTCCGTCATGCACGCCGCGCCTGCATCGACGCGGGCGGCGACCGGCATCGAAAATCCCTCGGTCGGTATCGGCCTTTCCGGTGTGGTCGACTGGTCGACCCAGCAGCCCTTCGTGGACGTGATGAAGACGGCCCGGCCCTGGACCGGTCATCTGCCGGGCGCATGGGGCGGATGGACACATGACGACCTGAAGAGCCGTGGCTATCTCGACGATGACGGCTGGCTGCGCGCGGTTCCCGACGAACTCGATGCCGTGGCGACATTGGTCCTGACCGCGCAGCCTGCCGAAGCGGTTTCGACGGCCGGGCGATACCGCCTGACCTATCGCGGCCGCGGCCGGATCGAAGTGACGGGGGCAGCCGATGTCAAGCGGCGCGCGGCGGGCGAGATCTGGTTTGCGACCGATCCGGCCAGCGAACATGTGATCGTGACGATCCACGAGACCGATCCGGCGCGCAACGGCGATTACATTCGCGACATCGCCATCGTGCGCGACGACAGGATCAGGCTGCACGAGACCGGTGCGGTGTTCAATCCCGACTGGCTGCGCCGGATCGAGGATTTCCGCGTGCTGCGCTTCATGGACTGGATGGCGACGAACGGCTCGCGCCAGCAGCACTGGCAGGATCGTCCGAGGCCGTCGGAATATACTTATACCCGCATCGGGGTGCCGATCGAAATCATGGTCGCGCTTGCCAACGAGATTGCAGCCGATCCCTGGTTCAACATCCCGCACATGGCCGATGACGATTATGTCGAGCGCTTCGCCGCGATGGTTCGCGACACGCTCGACCCGGCGCTGAAGGCGCATCTGGAATATTCCAACGAAGTTTGGAACTTCCAGTTCGAGCAGGCCCGCTGGGCCGAGGCGCAGGGACGCGCACGCTGGAACCGGGAATCGACCTGGGTCGAATTCTACGCCATGCGCGCCAGCGAGATCGCCGGCATCTGGACCGCCGCCTTCGGCGATGAGGTGGACGAGCGGCTCTTGAAGATCATCGCGACGCAGACCGGATGGCTCGGCCTTGAAGCGGCGATCCTCGACGCGCCATCCTGGGTCGGCGAAGACCCGGCGGCGAACAGGCCGCCCGCCGACCAGTTCGACGCCTATGCCGTGACGGGCTATGTCGGCGGCGGCCTCGTCTCCGACGCCAAGGCGCCGGCCGTTCGCGACTGGCTCGCGCGCAGCCTCGCCGCCGCCGAAGCCGGTGCGGCGCAGCTTTCGGGCAGCGCGCGCGACGCGTATGTCGAGGCGCACAAATACGACCTCGCGACCCGCCTTGCCGCGATCGAGTTGCGCGACGGTTCGATGACCGGCAACGCCGATGACACGCTCGACAGGCTGCTGAACGACGTGCTGCCCTATCATGCCGCCGTCGCGCGGGCGCGCGGCCTCGATCTCATCATGTATGAGGGCGGCACGCATGTCGTCGGCCATGGCGCGCAGGTCGATGACGACGCCATCACGGCCTTCCTCACCCATTTCAACTACACGCCCGAAATGGGCGACATCCATACCGACCTTCTCGCCGGATGGCGCCGGGCCGGCGGAACCCTGTTCAATGCCTTCGTCGACGTCGCCGCACCGACGAAATGGGGCAGTTGGGGCGGCCTGCGGCACCTCGACGACGACAATCCGCGATGGCGAGCGTTGACGGATTTCAACGCGCAGACCCCCGCATGGTGGGCGCAGCGACCGGCCGGCACCTTTGCGCAGGGCGTCCACCTCGACGTCGCCCACGGTGCGGTCGAACTCGTCGGCACGCAAAAGTCCGACATCCTGATCGGCGGCAAAGACGACGAGATCATCGTATCGGGCGGCGGAAGCGACCGGATTCACGGCGGCGGCGGACATGATGTCGTCGTCCTTCCCGGAACGCCCGGCGACTACGCGTTCACAAGAGTCGGCGACCGGCTGATCGCGTCGGGCGCAGGAGGCGTCGCGACCCTCGTCGGGATCGCCGAACTGCATTTTTCCGGCGATGCGACCGCCATCATGGCTTTGGGAGAAATCCATTGAGAACCATCGGCCTCATCAAAACAGGGCGCGCGGCGCGGGCGATGGCGTTCGCCGCCGGCGCTCTCGTCACCGGCATCGCGACAGGCGCTGCAAATGCGCAGGAGGCCTACGAATTGCGGCCGGGCGACGTGCTGGAATTCTGGGTCGCGCAGGACGAACAGCTCAATCGCGACGTCACGATCGGCCCCGACGGGCGGTTGTCGCTGCCGATGGTCGGGCACCTGGCGGCAGAGGGAATGACGCTGGACGAACTGGAACAGGAGGCGGCCGACCGCCTGCGCCGCTTCTACACCGAAGACCTCGACCTGACGATCATGCTGCAGCCGCATCCCTCGCATATGCCCTCCGTCTTCGTGGCGGGCGAGGTGACGCAGCCGGGCGTCTTTCCCTACCGTCCCGGAATGATGGTTCTGCATGCGATCACCCTTGCCGGCGGTCCCTATCGGACCGCGCTGGCGGTCAGCGACGTCGATCGCGCCATCCTGCTGCGCAGCGAGATCGAAGCCGGCCGCAAGTCGGTCGTCGAATTGAATTTCGCGGTCGCCAGGCTGGAGGCCGAGCTTGCCGGTGCGGACGAGATCGCGGTTCCGGCCGATCTCGAGCCGGGGCTCGATGCCGCGCAGGTCGCCGAGATCCAGCGCCGTGAGCAGGCCCTTCTTCAGCTCAGGCGCCTCGAACGCACGTCCTTCGCCACGACGTCGGACCAGCTCCGGCAGACGAGCGAGCGCAACCTCGAAGCCGTCCGCCAGCAGCAGGCCACCGTCGTGCGTCGCAAGGAACTCCTGGAGACGCGGCTCGCCTCGGCGACGACGCTCGTCGATCGCGGACATATGCAGCGCTCGCAACTGCTGGAGCAGCAAGGCGATCTGGCGCTTCTCGACGCCACGGCGGCCGAGATGGATGCGCAACTGGCCGCTGCCGAAGCAAGCCTTATCACCGAACAGGGTCGCGCGGCCGACGGCACGCGCGAGCGCCAGGTCGAGATCGTAACCGAACTCAACGACACGCGGCGGCAACTCGAAGCGCTGGTCGCACGCCTTGCCGACAATCGCCGCGCACTGGCGGTCTACGAGGCCGAAGGCGCAAGCAATGCCGAGGAGGTCCCGGTGACCTACAGGATCATCAGGACGACGGATCAGGGCGCCACGGAGATCGAAGCGGAGCGCTCGACGATCATCCAGCCCGGCGATCTGGTGGAAGTGGTCAAGGGTGCCGCAGGGAGCCGGGTTGCCGGTTCGATGGATTGAAGGAAGGGCGCGCGTTCGCTGAACGTGAGCAGGGGATCAACATGGGCAGCGATTTTCGACTCATCCACTACTATCTCGACCTCGCACTGCGCCGGCCGCTGATCTGGCTGATGCCGGCATTGGTCGTGCTCGCGATCGGCGTGACCTACGTCGTCAACATGCCGAAGACCTACTACTCCGAAGCGGTGATCGTCGTCGGGTCGCAGGCCATCCCCTCGAGTCTCGTCCAGTCGACCGTTGCGAACGAGCGGCTTCAGTTCATCGAGCAACGTGTGCTGGCACGCGAGAACCTCCTGAAGCTGGTGGACAGGTTCGACCTGTTTCCAGCGCTGGCCGGCGAGATTTCGAAAACCCAGCTCGCGAAACTGGTCCGCAGCCAGATCGTCATCACCATGCGGGCGTCGGAGGCCTCCGAGCAATATGCGGCAAGTTCGGTCTTCGGCATCGGCGTCAATGCCACGGCTCCCGATCTCGCCGCCGATATGGCGGCCGAGATCGCCGCGATGATCACCGAGGAGAACCGCAGGGCGCGGATGTCGCGGGCGACCGAAGCGACCGCCTTCCTGGAACGCGAGGTTGCTACGCTGAAGTCTCGGGTCAGCGAGTTCGATGCGCGTCTGGCCGATTTCGTCCGTAACCACGAAAACGCCCTGCCGTCGCGACTGAGCCTGCATCTTGGCGATATACGCGAGGGTCAAAGCGAACTTGCCGAAGTCACCCAATCGCTTGCGGAAGCGCAATCGGCGCTCGAACTCCTGCGGGTCGAGCTTGCGCTCGCGGCGTCGAGCGAGAACACGCCGCTGCGCGAGCAGCACAGCGAGTTGCGCACGCTGCAGGCGACGCTCGTCGCGCGCTCGTCGGTCCTGTCTCCCGAGCATCACGAGATCAGGTCGCTGAAGTCGCGTGTCGCGGCTCTGAAAAACGACATTGCCGCGGGCGCCGCCATCGACGAGCCGGCCAATGCCGACGCGGTCGCCTCGCCCGAAGCCCAGCTCATCGCCAGGCGCATCCAGTTCGCCGAGCAGCAGATGGCACTGCTCGAAGAGCGCCAGGCCGAGCTGACCGCGCGCCTGGGCGAAATCCGCCAGATCGTCGCGGAAATGCCCAATGTCGAGGCCGAGTTCACCTTGCTGGAAAGCGAGCGTGCGAGCGCCCAGCGCAATCTCGACGACATGTCCGGCCGGCTCAACGTCGCCCGCCTGGGCCAGCGCCTCGAGACGGACCAGCAGGACGAGCAGATCCAGATCCTGGAAGCACCGGAAGCGCCGCTCTATGCCTCCGGCTCGTCACGGCGGGAGTATATGCTCGCGGTGATCGGTGCCGCTTTGGCGCTCGGCATGGGATGCCTTTATGCCGCCGACACGTTCGACCCGAAGGTCCGGGGCGCGTTCGACGTTGCCGGAGCCGCCGGCGACGTGCCGATGGTGATGATCGATACATGGAAGACGCCTGCCCAGCGTCGTCGCAACACGGTGATCGCCACGCTCGCCATCGTCGCGCTTCTCGCTGCGGGGGGCCTTCTGCTGGCCCGGTACGGATGGCCGCCGGACGGGCTCGACTGGTCGTGGATCGGGGTCGAGGCAATGGCCCCGATGGCGCCGGCTCTTATGGCGGGAGGACAGTCATGGAAGGCGTAGTCGAGGCGCTCAACAGGGCGCGCACGCTCTCGTTCGGCGACATCCGGACGCGTGAGGGCCATCATCCCGACCGCGTTCACAGGGACGATATGTTCGTCGATCCGTTTCGGGGCAACGACCTGCCTGCCGTGAAGCTTTCGTCGCGGCGTCTCAAGAACCAGCGGGTCGTCGCCTTCGATCCCAAGGACCGACAGACGCGAGCCTTCGACCTTCTTCGCAACGGCTTGCTGGCGCCGGTCGCGCCCGATGCCACGCGCATCATTTCGGTCGCCTCGCCGACGCATGGCTGCGGAACGTCCGTGGTCGCCGCGAACCTCGCCTTCGCCATCGCGCGCAAACGGCAGTGGCGGGTGCTTCTCGCCACGCTCGACGGCATGTCGCCTGCATTCGAGCGGCTCGGCCTATGTGTTCCTGAGGTCCATTCATCGGACGCTTCGGGGATCGAAGTCGGCAAGGTCGAGGTCGATGACGTCCTCGTCCATGTCGGCAGTTTCGCGCATATCGCCATCCGTGAGGGTTGCACCGCCGCCCGGCATGCGCTGGTTTCGGCATGGCTCGACGACGTCAGGCACGATTGCGGGCCGACAATCGTCGTCCTCGACCTGCCGCCGCTCCTGACCAATGACGACAGCCAGGCCATCGCGGCGCGATCCGACATCGCGCTCCTCGTTCTGGGTGTCGGTTCCTCCACCGTTGCCGATCTGGAGGCGTGTCGCGGGTCGCTGACGGCCACGCCGCATCAGATCGTTCTCAACAAGGCGCGCCGTCACGGTCTCTAGAGATGCGGGGGGCTGCCAGCTTGCCGACCCCGCCCGGCTTGGGGCAGGGTAGGTTCTCGCTGCATGCTCGGTGGTGCTGGTAAACGGCCGGGAATGGGCGGCTCGGGTGACAAGGTCAGGATGGCGGTCGATGTTTGAAGCGCATTTCGGTCTCCGGGAGAAACCGTTCTCGATCCTTCCGGACCCGAAGTTTCTCTATCTCGGCAGCCGCCACCGGATGGCCTATTCGATGCTCGAATATGGCGTGATCGACAATGCCGGTTTCACCGTCATCACTGGGGATATCGGGTCGGGCAAGACGTCGCTCGTGCGCAAGCTGATCGGCGACATTCCCGACGGCGTGACGATGGCGCTCATCAGCAACACGTCGAGCAATGCCGGCCGGCTGATCGACTGGATCATGATGGCGTTCGGGTTGCCGTTCGAGGACCGGTCCTATCCGCGGCTCTATCAGGAGTTCCAGCAATTCCTCGTCGAGCAGCGCAGGAACGACCGGCGTTGCGTGCTCATCATCGACGAGGCGCAGAATCTCGACTCGGCGCGGCTCGAAGAACTGCGGATGCTGTCCAACGTGAATGTCGAGCGAATGCTGCTTCAACTGGTCGTCGTCGGCCAGCCGGAGCTTCGCGACCTGTTGCGGGCGCCCGAAATGCGTCAGTTCGCGCAGCGCATCGCGTCGGATTTTCACCTGCTGCCGCTGTCGCCCGACGATGCCGCGCGCTATTTCGCCCACAGGCTGACGGTCGCGGGCGGGCGGACGCGGCTTTTCACCAGGCCGGCGACCGAACTGATCTACGCCTATGCCGGCGGCGTTCCCCGCGCGATGAACATCGTTGCCGACCGCTGCCTCGTCTATGCGTTCGGCGAGGGCGTGAGTTTCGTCGGCCAGCGGATCGTCAGGAAGGTCACCGACGACATGGACCGTTACGGTTCGTTCACGCTGGCCGCCGTCCAGCCCGATCTGCACGACCCCGGAGTCGCGCAGACGATTAAAAGTCTCTAAACGATTCCGCGACATTGTCGGGAAGATGCGCAACCATGCGCCCCGGCATCCGATTCGCAGGAGTTGTTCCGATGAACATGTCCGAACCGGCCATGCAACGCGGTGAGACCCGATCGTGCTTGCCGCGCTGATCGTCTTTCTCGCGGGCGTCGCCCTGGGAACGCGCTTCACGGTGTTCGCGCTCATCCCCTTCGGGGTCATGATCGCCTTGTTCTGCATTGCGCTCGGATATGTCTGGCGCGATCCCGCGACCGCGCTGTTCGCATGGTTCGGCCTCGTGGTCGCGATCAATGTCGGCTTCCTCGTCGGAAGGGTCTGCCGCTCGTTCATTCGCGGCCATATGCTCGGCTGACCGGCCGCGATCCTAGATTGATTTAGCTAATGGCATGCGCGTGCGCGCTGCAACATGATGCAACGCTCATGTAGTTCAGCCGCCACCCGGAGCATCGGGACGACGTTCGAACCCGGTCCGATACCCCGGTGCCACGTTCATAGCCTGGATTATCCGCGAACTCGATTACGCTCGGCGATCCGGCATCAATCCGCGACCATGGTCGCGAAGGTATCGCGATGGTCAAGATCGGTATCGTCGGAACGGGTTACGTCGCGGATCTCTACATGCAGTCTTTCGCAGTTCTTCCTGCGGTCGCGATCATCGGCGCGACCGATGCCGAGCCCGATCGCAGGGCGCGTTTCGCAAGACACTGGAACGTCGCGGCCCTCGACGACGTCGACGCCCTGATCGCCGCCGTGGGTGCAGGCGGGCTGATCCTCAACCTCACCAACCCGTCCGCGCATTTCGAGATCAGCCTCAGGTGCCTCGAGGCCGGCGTCCATGTCTATTCGGAAAAGCCGCTGGCGCTGGAACTCGTCGAGGCCCAACATCTGTGCGACGTCGCCAGGGAGAAGGGCCTCCTGATCGCGTCCGCCCCCTGCAGCGTCTTGGGAGAGAGCGCGCAGCTCATGGCGGCGGCGGTGCGCGCTGCGGTGCCGGGCCGCATCCGGCTTGTCTATGCCGAACTCGACGACGACTACGTCTCGCAGGCCCCCTACGACAGGTGGTCGAGCCGGTCGGGCATTCCCTGGCCGTCCCGGGACGAGTTCGAGGTGGGCTGCACGATCGAGCATGCCGGCTACTACCTGACCTGGCTCATCGCCATGTTCGGCAGTGTCGAAAGCCTTGTCGCGGTCTCGGCCTGTTTGGCGCCCGACCAGATGGCGGTCGACCGACCCGCGCCTGATTTCTCCGTCGCGACACTCTTCTTCGAATCCGGCGTGGTCGCTCGGCTCACCTGTTCCATTCTCGCCCCCCACAATCACGGCCTCGTCGTCATCGGCGACAAGGGCGTGCTCGAAGTCGACGATTGCTGGGACAATGCCGGACCGGTGCGGTTCCGCCGCCGTTTTCCGTTCCGCCGCAAGCTGGTGACCTCGCCCATTTCGCAGCGACTTCGATTCCCCGCACCGACGCATCCCAAGCTGCCGAGGTTCGGCGCGGCGTCCATGAATTTCGGCCTCGGTCCCCTCGATCTGGCGGAGGCGATAGCCGGCAACCACGCGCCGCGGCTGACCGCCGAATTCGCGCTGCACGTCACCGAAGTAACGCTAGCCATTCATGCCGCCGGCAATTCATCGGGCATCAAGAAGATGGAGACGAGGTGTTCCCCGGTCGCCCCAATGCCCTGGGCGACGCACCTTCGCCGCCGGCCGCGATGGCCCGTCGGGCGTCGGCCTGAAGCCGATGTTGCATGAGATTTCAATAATATAGATCGAATTTACTAGAAGCAATCAGCGCACGTATACTGCACTGTTTCATCAGAAACATAATTCTTGATTGCGGAACTGAACGCGCTGCGGCCGGAAGTCTGATTGGCCGGTTGTCGTCTTCCGCGGATCAGAGGGCAGGGGTGCGACCCCCGATAGGGTCAGATTGTGAAAATTGCGTATCTGGTAAACACGTATCCGCTTGGCAGTTCCACCTTCGTCCGCCGCGAGTTGCAGGCGGTCGAGCGGGCGGGAGTGGCCGTCAAGCGCTTCGCGCTCCGGGTGGACGGTTCGCTCGTCGACCCGGCCGACGTCGAGGAGCGGGAGAAGACCGAATACATCCTCGCGCAGCCCTGGTGGCGCCTTGCCGCGACGGCCTTGGCCACCCTTGTCCGCGCGCCCGCCCGGACGCTGTCGGCGCTCGCGCTGACCGTTCGCCTGGCACGCGGATCGCGGGCCGGGTATGGGCGTCATCTGGCCTATCTCGTCGAAGCCTGCCATCTCGCCCGGCGCTGCCGGGACTTGCGCATCCAGCATGTCCACGCGCATTTCGGCACGAACTCCGCGGCGATCGCCATGCTCGCCAATGCGCTTGGCGGTGCCGGCTACAGTTTCACCGTCCATGGCCCGGAAGAGTTCGACATGCCGCACGCGCTCTCGCTCGGCGACAAGATCGAACGGGCGGCCTTCGTCGTCGCCATCAGCTCCTTCGGTCGAAGCCAGCTCTATCGTTGGAGCCGTTCCGGCGACTGGAACAAGATCGCGATCGTCCATTGCGGCATCGATCCGTCCATGTTCCGAAAGCCCGCCCCGCTCGTCGGCGCCCGTCGGCTCGTCACCGTCGGTCGACTGGTCGAGCAGAAGGGCCAGTTGCTCCTCATCGAGGCCATGGCGCGCGCAGCAAGAACCCATCCCGATCTTCATCTGACGATCGTCGGCGACGGGGTGATGCGCGGCGAGATCGAGGCGGCCATCCGTCGCGCCGGGCTCCAGGCTAACGTCACGCTTGCCGGATGGCTGGACGAGAAGGCGGTGCGGGGGGCGCTGGACGCTGCCGACGCGCTCGTCCTTCCCAGTTTCGCCGAGGGACTTCCGGTCGTTCTGATGGAGGCGATGGCCGCCGCGCGGCCGGTGATCGCGACGCGGATCGCAGGCATTCCCGAACTCGTTCGCGATGGCGCGCATGGATGGCTGGTCACGCCGGGCGACGTGGTCTCGCTGACCGATGCGATCGAACAGTTCGCGACGACCCGTCCCGAGCGGCTGGCAGAGATGGGCCGGGCGGGGCGGGCGCGCGCGCTCGAACGCCACGACATCGACCGTTGCGCCGCGCAACTGGTCGATCTCATGGGCGGGGTCGTGCAGACGGGCGTTGTCGTCAGGGATCGATTTCCCTCTCCGGTCTCGCCGCCAATGCGGCCGGCAGGACACGGCGTGGCGCGGCACATGGCCGGTGCGCAGCGGCGCGGCCGTTGAGCAGTCGGCGTGCGCATCGGCGGCATGCCAAGCATAACCGAATGATTTATTGAAGAAGAACTGTGACGACCGGTAAATTTGCTTCGAGAGTGCGGGTCGTCGCCCGGGCGCGTCCTGCAGACCCAGTAGGGATGCCCAGATGAACGTCTATTCGCCGCCAGCCGCGATCTCGCCGAACGACATTGCCGTCGTGGGGATGTCGCTGCGCGCGCCGGGGGCAGGCGATGTCGAGAGCTTCTGGTCGAACATCCGCAACGGCGTCGAATCCGTCCGCGACCTGACGGCCGAGGAAGTCGCGTCCGCCGCCGCCGACGGCGCACCGGTCGACGATCCGCATTATGTGCGCCGGACTGCGGACGTGGCCGACATGGAGATGTTCGACGCGGATTTCTTCGGCCTCAGTCCGAAGGAAGCGGCGATCATGGACCCCCAGCACCGCCAGTTTCTGGAGTGCGCGTGGGAGGCGATGGAGGATGCGGGGCACACGCCGGACACGATCCCGGGGCCCGTCGGCGTCTTTGCCGGCTGCGGCATGGGCAGCTATTTCTATTTCAACGTCTGCAGCAACCGGCAGCTCGTCGAGCAGGTCGGCATGTTCCTGCTGCGCCACAACGGCAACGACAAGGATTTCCTGGCGACGCGCGTCTCCTTCTCCTTCGACCTGCGCGGGCCGAGCGTCAACGTCCAGACCGCCTGTTCGACCTCGCTGGTCGCCGCGCATTATGCCTGCCAGAGCCTGATTTCGGGCGAGTGCGACATGGCGCTTGCCGGCGGCGTCACCATCGAGTTCCCGCATCGGCGCGGCTATCTCTTCCAGGAAGGCGAAATCCTGTCGCCGGACGGGCATTGCCGGCCGTTCGACCATCGCGCTGCCGGCACGGTCTTCGGCAGCGGAGCAGGCGTCATCGTCCTGCGCCGCCTTGCCGACGCCATTGCCGATGGCGACCGCATCCACGCCGTCATCAAGGGCTCGGCCGTCAATAATGACGGCGCCGGCAAGGCCGGGTATCTCGCGCCCAGCGTCAACGGCCAGGCCGAAGCCATCATCGAGGCACAGGGGCTTGCCGGCATCGACGCCGAGACGATCGACTATGTCGAGTGCCACGGCACCGGCACCGCGCTCGGCGATCCGATCGAGATCGAGGCGCTGACGCAGGCCTTTCGCCAGAACACCGATCGGCGGGGTTTTTGCGCGGTCGGCTCGGTCAAGTCCAATATCGGCCATCTCGACACGGCGGCCGGCGTCGTCAGCCTGATCAAGGTCGCGCTTTCGCTGAAGCACGGCGAAATCCCGCCCTCGCTCGGCTTCGAGGCGCCCAACCCCGCCATCCCGTTCGACGCCAGCCCGTTCTTCGTCAATTCCAGCCTGCGACCCTGGCCGATGGCCGGCCGGCCGCGGCGTGCGGCGGTCAATTCGCTGGGCGTCGGGGGCACCAACGCGCACATGATCCTCGAGGAAGCGCCGCATCGGCCGATCGACCCGCACGGCGAGCGAGCGGACGAAAAGGCCATGCTGATCACGCTGTCGGCGAAGCAGCCGAAGGCACTGGACGACATGGTCGCGCGGCTCGGCGCAGCTCTCGCCTCGCAGCCGGGACTGGCGCTTCGTGATGCCGTTCACACGCTTCATGCCGGCCGCCGGCAGTTCGAGCATCGCCGCGTCGTCGCCGTGCGCGACCGCGATGACGCCGTGCAGTCCCTGACGCAGTCCGACGCCAGCCACGGCTTCACCCACAGGCGCGTCGACGGTGCGGGAGAAGTCGTGTTTCTGTTTCCGGGGGGAGGTGCTCAGCATCCAGGCATGGCGCGCGATCTTTACGAGCGCGATACGGATTTCCGGGCGCATGTGGACGAGGGGCTTGGCTATCTGCCCGCAGAGGCGGCAGCCGAAATTCGCGAGATCTGGCTTGGAAGGTCGCTGGCGCGCGATGACGCCCGGCAGCGTTTCCTGCTTCCCTCGCGCCAGTTGCCGGCGATCCTGATCGTCGAGGTGGCGCTTGCGCGGTTGTGGATGCAGCGCGGCATTCGCCCGTCGGCCCTGATCGGGCATTCGATGGGCGAGAATGCCGCCGCCTGCATCGCCGGCGTCCTCAGCTACCGGGATGCCGTCGGGCTCGTGCATCTGCGCGGCCGGCTGTTCGACACGGTCGAGCCCGGCGGTATGCTGTCGGTGTCGGCCGATGCCGAGACCGTGCGAAATCTCATCTTGCCGGAACTCGACCTCGCCTCGGTCAACGCGCCGCAGCTTTGCGTCGTGTCTGGTCGCAATGCCGATTTGCAGCGGTTCGGCGATCTGCTTGCCGCGCAGAACATCGACGCGACGCGCGTGCCGATCGACATCGCGGCCCATTCGCGGATGCTCGACGGCATCCTTGCGTCGTTCGAGGCGTATCTCCGTGGAATTTCGCTTCGTGCGCCTACCATCCCGATCATTTCGAACCGCGACGGACTGACGCTTTCCGCTGCGGACGCGACCGACCCTGCCTACTGGACCGCCCATCTGCGGGCGACGGTCGAATTCGCCAAAGGGCTGTCGACGCTCGCCGCCGATGACCGGCGCATCTATGTCGAGGTCGGTCCCGGCCGGACGATGTCGTCGCTTGCGAAAGGGCAGGGAACGATCGACGCCAACCGCGTCATCAATTCGTTGCCGCATCCCGATGACAAATGCGACGACCATCTCCATTTCCTCGCGGCTTTGGGAAGAAGCTGGGCCGTCGGGCTGAACCCGGACCTTTCCGATCTGGTGACGCGACCCGGCGCGCGCCGGGTGAGCCTGCCGACCTATCCGTTCCAGCGCCGCCGTTATTTCATCGAGCCCGCGCGCGAAGTCGTCGACAGCACGCGGCGCGATCTCCCGCTCGAGAAGATCGCGAACATCGAGGATTGGGGCTACAGGCGCGACTGGAAGCGCTCCGTTCCGGACTGTTCGCCAGATGCTGCGAAGGACGCGTCCTCATGGCTGGTCTTCCTCGACGAAGCCGGGCATGGCGAGAGGCTGGCAGCGAGGCTGCGGGGGCTCGGCCACACGGTGGCAACGGTGGCGCTCGGCGATGCGTTTGCGGTTCGCGGCAGGGACGAATTCGTGCTGTGCCCGGAAGACGGGCGGGCCGGATATGACGCGCTCGTCAGCGCCCTTGGCGAGCGCGGCGACTTTCCGAGGCGCATCGTCCATCTCTGGCTTTTGACGCAAAGCCGATCGTTCCGGCCGGGGTCGAGCTTCTTCCAGCGCAATCAGGAATGCGGCTTCTACAGCCTCCTGCACCTCGCGCAGGCGATGACCGATGCCGACGAAGGACACGATCTGCATCTGACGGTCGCGACAAACGGGCTCCAGCGTGTCGCTGACGAGCCGGTTCCATTCCCCGAAAAGGCGACCATTCTCGGCCCCGCCCTCGTGATCCCGCGCGAACTGGAGGGCTCGTCTGTTCGCGTCGTAGACTTCGCCGTCGCCGAAGGGGCCGAGCAAGGCCGGACATGGCGCCGCCGTGCGCCCGTCGCCTCCCTCGTCGACGATCAGCTCTGGGACGAAATTTTCGCCCAACCTTCGAGCGAAGCGGTGGCATGGCGCGGCGACAGGCGCTGGACGCAGTGCACGACCCGGCTGCCGCTGAAGCCGGCTCTGGCGAGCGCGGCGGGCCTGCGGCAGGACGGCGTCTATCTCTTCACCGGCGGCCTCGCCGACCTGTCGCTTGCCCTTGCCCGTTCGCTCGCGGACGAACTTCACGCGCGCCTCGCGCTCGTCGGCCGCACGGAGCTGCCCGCCCGCGCCGAGTGGCCGCTCTGGAAGCGTGTCCTTCCGCGCGACAACCGCATCCGGCGTGCGATCGATGCCATCGAAGACCTCGAGACACGGGGCGCGCAGGTTGCCTATTTCAAGGCGGATGTCGCCGACCCGGAGGCGATGGCTTCGGTCATCAGGAACGCCAGGGAAAGGTTCGGGCGCATCGACGGCGTTTTTCACGCGGCAGGCGTCGTCGACGACGCGCTGATGCAGGCGAAGACGAGCGAGAGCATCGACGGCGTCCTCGCACCGAAGCTCTACGGCACGGCCGTCCTCGACGAAGTTCTGGCGCGCGAGCCGGTCGATCTCGTCGTCCTCTTCTCATCGACGAGCACCGATACGGCGCCGGCCGGTCAGGTCGACTACATCGCCGCCAACGCCTATCTCAACGCCTATGCCGAATCGCGCGCGGGCGACGGCAACCGGCGCACAGTCGCACTGCATTGGGGGGTCTGGAACGAAGTCGGCATGGCAGCCCGCGCCGTCGCCGGCTCGCCCCAGCGCGCCGGCGAAACGATCCTAGCGCAGCGTCCCGACGATCCGTTTTTCGAGCGCTGGGTCGAGGACGAGGCGGGCATCGCCTGGCTCGAAACGTCCATCGCACCGGCTTCGCACTGGATGCTCGACGAGCACCGGCTGACGTCCGGCCAGCCCATCCTGCCCGGAACCGCCTATGTCGACATCATCCTTCGTGCCGCGGTCGCCTACGGGCTTCCGGCCACCGGCCACCTGACCGATCTGGTCTTCCTGCGACCCCTGATCGTGCCGGACGGCGAGACGCGCACGCTGAGGGTCGGGTTCAGGCCGGCCGGCGACGGTTTTCAGGTCAGCGTCCTTGCGTCCGGCAAGCATGCCGAAGCGCATTACGATCCGCGTCCGCGGGGATCGCGCCGACCGATATCGATCGTGGAACTCGAGCGGCGATGCACGGACAGGCGCGTTGCCTCCGAGGGCTCGTCGCTTCGGGCAATCCAGGAGGGGCATGTCAGCTTCGGGCCGCGCTGGGGCGTCCTGCGCCGTCTCGCGCTCGGGCCGGATGCGGCCATCGCGCAGATCGAACTCGCGCCGCGCTTTCGAAATGATCTCGAGGCCGGCAGCATCGCGCATCCCGCCCTCCTCGACATCGCGACGGGATGTGCGATGGAGCTCGTCCCCGATTACGATCCGGACGAGACGCTCTGGGCGCCGGCGAGCTACGGCGCGCTGACACTCCGCCGTCCCCTGCCGGGCAAATTCACCAGCATCGTGCGCCTTGCCGACAGTGCCGATCTCGGCGCAGGCTACGCCGCCTTCGACATCACCATCGTCGATGCGGACGGTGTGGCTGTGCTGGAGGTCGACGATTTCGTGGTCAAGAAGCTCGACAGCGATCTCGGCTTTGCCGACCATGCCGAAAAGGTCGAGCCGGCGGCGCGCACACACGTCGCGCCTGCTGCCGCAACGCCGCTCGCGGCACAGGTTCGCGCCGGCATCACACCGGCCGAGGGGTTCGATGCGCTCGTTCGCGCGCTGGCTGCCAAAGTCGTCCAGCCGATCGTCAGTTCGATCGATCTCGATCTCCTGCGCGAGCGGGCGGCAAAGCCGGCAGTGCCGCAGAAAGCCGAGGCGAATCTATTCGATCGCCCCGAACTCGACGAAGCCTATGTCGCGCCGCGCAACGACATCGAAGCGACGCTCGCAGCGTTCTGGCGCGAATTGCTGGGCGTCGAGCGCGTCGGCATCCATGACAGCTTCTTCGACATCGGCGGCCACTCGCTGATCGCGGTGCGCCTGTTCCGCATGATCCGCAACCGCTTCGGCGTCGACCTGCCGATGTCGGTCCTGTTCGAGGCGCCGACGATCGCGGCCTGTGCCGCGCTTCTGGCAACGCATGGCGTGGCGGAGGCCGGAGAGGCGCATCCGATACCTGCGGCGCCTCCAACCAGCGCGACGCATCTCGTTGCCCTACGGGTGGATGGCAAGCAGCGATCGGCGACGCCGCTTTTCATCTGCGCCGGCATGTTCGGCAATGTCCTCAACCTGCGCCAGCTCGCGCTGCATGTCGGACGCGACCGGCCCGTCTATGCGTTGCAGGCACGCGGCCTCTTCGGCGGCGCGGAGCCGCACGAGACCTTCGAGGAAATGGCCCGCGACTACATCGCGGAAATGCGGACCGTGCAACCGTCTGGACCCTATCTCCTGGCCGGCTTTTCCGGCGGCGGCATAACGGCCTACGAGATGGCGGGGCAACTCGTCGCCGAGGGCGAGGAGGTCGCGCGCCTCATCATGCTCGACACCCCCCTCCCGACCCAACCCGCCTTGTCGCGGCGCGATCGCGCGTCGATGAAGATCCAGGACATCCGGCGCCACGGCCTCGGCTTCGTGCGACAGTGGGTGGGCAACAAGATCGACTGGGCCGCCAAGCAAAGGCAATTGGCCGGGCAAGGCGACCACGCGTCATCGTCGCAAGACTTCCACAACGGCTCCATCGAGGCAGCCTTTTATCGTGCGCTCCAGAGATATGAGCCCGGCCCCTATGATGGCGCAGTGGCTCTTTATCGGCCGCGTCCCTCGGTATACTACACGTTGAGCGGGGGACGCCGGTTGCAGTCCGGCCGCAACCTCATCCGAGACGATAATGGCTGGAGCCCCCTTGTGCCGGATCTGGCGGTGACCGAAGTGCCGGGCGACCACGATTCGATGGTTCTCGAACCGTGCGTGCGCGTGCTCGCAGACCGTATGCGTGCGGAACTTTCGAAAGACCGGTCACAGATCCACCAGCCGATCGCCGCCGAATAGGCGTTGCCCGCCGCTCAGTCCGTCGCGTGCTGCATGGCGGGCAACAGATCGTCCGGTTTGGTGGATCGTCCGAGCACCCAGTCGTAGACTTGCAGAATCTGGCGGGCCTTTCGGTCCCAGGTGAAATGGCTTCGGACCCGATCCCGCGCGTTCAGCCCGATGGTCGAAGCCAGATCGGGATTTTCCGCCAGACGTTCGAGTTCGGATCGAAACCGCTCGACGATTTCCCTTCGGGTGCCGATGGGCACCTTGATGCCGGTTTCGTCGGTGACGATTTCGCCGGGGCCGGCATAGTCGACGATCAGAGGCGCAAGCCCCAGCGCCATCGCTTCCATGACCGCGCCGCCGCCGAATTCACGGATCGACGGGAATGCGAACAGCGTACATTGCGAGGCAACCGTCCGCACATCGGCGTGCGCCATCCAGCCGTGAAATGTCACCGCATCCGATGCTCCATTGCGAATGACCAAGTTTTTCAACCCGCTCAGCAACGGACCGTCGCCGATCATGTCCAGGCGAAGACGCCCGGCCAGGAGCAGCGGCATGGCAGCTTCGAGAAGGATATCGGGGCCCTTGTAGGGCACCATCCTTCCGATGAAACAGCCTCGCAACGGCACCGAGAGAGGGGGCTTTGGCGAGGACGCCCAGTTCGTGTCGATCGCGTTTTCCGGCAGGTAGATGCACTTTTCCCGGAACCGGAGCGGTATCTCGCTTTCGGTATGCCTGGAGCCGACAATGATGGCGGCGGAATTTGCAAGGGTGCTGCTGCGTCCGGGCGCCAGCTTGTAGAGGCTGCGGACGTAGGAGAGCACTTCGCGCTCGCGTCGGCGCTCGCTGTCGAAGCCCTTCGGCCACGGCACGCCACCGTTGAGCGGGCCCAGAACGAACGGCGTACCGGCTCGGGCGCAGCGCCGGGCGAGGGGGCTGGGAATCGTCGGGCTCAACGGCGTCACCCGATGCACGACATCATATCTGCCGGCTTTGATGTCCTTGCCGAAAGATTGCCAGACCAGGTGCTCGAAATAGGGATAGGACAATGCCGCGAAGGCCTGCAGCGTCGTCCAGCCCTTTCCCTCGCCCATCCGCAGCAGACTGCCGATCTTCCAGAGCGGGCGGGCGACGGCTTCGGAATCGATGGCCGTGAAATCGACGTTTTCGAGAAGACCTGCCCGCAGAAAAGCGTCGCGGTTCCTGACCTGCGTGACGATGTGGACATCGGCAACCTGGCGAAGCGCCTTGCAGAGGGACCATCCCACGAGCGGCACGCTCACCCATTCCGGATTGGCCGCTTCAGCAATGACGAGCAGCTTGAGACGCGATGACATGGTCTTGGGTCTAATTTCCCGCGTGAAAACCCAGTAAGACGGACACAAAAACTTCGCCGCCGCAACTAACACTTATTGTATATTGCGTCCGGTGGCGGGGCAGGCTGGAATAACGTCCTGCCCGCCGGTTTTCAGCGGGGTTCGATCATTGGGTTGGCGATGGACGATCTCGTACAAGCACGCTGGTCGACATTGGCGGGAAAGGCGAGACGCGACCTCAGGCTCGGCTATTTCGTGCCGGAATTTCCCTCCCAGACGCACGCCTTCTTTTGGCGCGAAGTGCAGGGATTGCGCGCTGATGGCCTCGATGTGCGCCTGATCTCGACACGGCGGCCCAAGCATGGCTCGCCGCATTCCTTTGCGGCTGCGGCAATCAGTGAGACGCGATACCTCTTTCCACCCAGGTGGGGAGCCGCGCTTGGCCGATTGCTGTCCCAGCCGCGGCGAACCCTCGAAGCGCTTCGCTACGTGCTCAGTCTCGCCGAGGCTTCGCCGCGCGAGCGGCTTCGCACGATTGCGTTGATCCCCTCGGCTGCGGACCTTGTCGAGTTCTGTCGTAGCGAAGGCATCTCCCATGTCCACGTCCATTCCTTTGCGAATGCGCTCCACATCGCGGCAATAGCCAAAATCCTCGGGGGCTCGGCTTACAGTGCGACCCTGCACGGAGACTTGTCGGTTTACGGGACCGACCATGCTCGCAAGCTTGAGCGCGCCGCATTCGCCAGTTGCGTCACAAGACCTCTCGCGACGCAACTGGCAACGGTCAGCCGCGGCGACGTGCCCGTCATAACGATGGGCGTCGACATCGATCGATTTCGGCCTCTGGAGTCGAAGACCACCGTGCCGGATGCAGCGATCCGTGCCGTCAGCGTGGCGCGCCTCAATCGGGCCAAGGGCCATGAGTATTTCCTCGAAGCCATGGCGCGCCTTGTCGCGGACGGCATCGATCTGCGCTATACGATTGCCGGCGAAGGATCGTATCGCGCCTCGATAGAGGAGGTCGTTCGCCGCTTGAACCTCGGCGATCGCGTGACGTTGCTGGGTGCAATCTCTGAAGAACGCGTCCTTGCGCTTCTTGGCGAATCCGACTTTCTGGTGCTGAGCAGTTTCGGCTATGGCGAGGCGGCGCCGGTCGCGGTCATGGAGGCCATGGCGTGTGGGCTGCCGGTGATCTGTTCTCGCATCGGCGGCACGGCCGACATGATCGAGGACGGTAAGGACGGACTGCTCGTCGCACAACAGGATGTCGATGGGCTGGAAAGGGCCGCGCGGATACTCGCCACCGATCCGCTCGAGCGCGAGCGTCTGGCTCGTGCGGCGCGGCAGACTGCCTGCAGAAAGTTCGACTATCGCGTGACCGCGGCACAACTGGCGGGCGTCATTCGCACTTCCCTCGCGGCGGCGCGGTCCTGATCGATCACGGCTTTGCCTGAAGGCGCGTCGGCACTATGCCGGCCGCGAGGCCATCTGCGGCTGGCGCGTGATCTGGCGCGCGGGCACACGCGCCAGTTTCTCGGCATAGCCCAGCAGCGCGCCCGTCAGCAGCCAGGTCAGAGGCGTCAGGGTGGCGTTTGGTATGAGATCGATCATGTTGAAGGCGAGCATCAACGCAAGCGCACCAAGATAGGGTGTTTCCGTGATGTCCGGCAGGGAACGCACCTTGCGCCTCAGCATGAGCAGCGGCGATGCGAGCAGCCCGAACTGGGCGATGAACGCGAACCAGCCGCCGATGCCGATGACGATGATCCATAGACCGTCGGAAATGGACACGGGGAAGCCCGTCGCGTCGTCGTGGATCATGTTGCGGTTCCAGGCACCCCAGCCGAAATAGGGCTTCTCCTTCGCGCGCTCCAGAAGCGCTTCCTCGTTGTCGAAACGGAACTGCAGCGACTGCATTCTTTGTTCGTCGACGCGAGCCGCCTGTTCCAGCATCGCTTCCACAGGCACGAGATTGGCACCCCGCAGAACCGGGTAGGCGATCACGAGAACGGCCAGGAGGGCGGCCACGCGCAATTGGGTGCGCCGGCTCGCCAGGAAAACCAGCGGCACGATTGCGACGGCCAGCACGAGCGGTCCGAGGCTGCGGCAGAAAATCAGCACGATGGCGAGATAGATGGTCGCGAAGAGATAGCGCATCCTGTTCTGCGGATCGGCCGCCCGCAAGGCGGCAACGGCCGCTGCCAGCGCGGTCACGGCGAAGAATGCGACCCACAGGCCGTGCTGCAGGAAGACGATGGGACGGAATCCGCCGAACCTGAAGGTCTGGTCGAAGCCGTGCTGGAAGAAACCATAGATCTTCACGTTGAGCTGCGGGCTCATCCGAACTTCGTAGAGCATCGGTATCGAGTAGATCAGCCCGCCGATCAGGAGCGCCCGGACGATCTCCCTTTGCGCGGCGGGTCCGGCAAGGACGTCCCGTGCGAGCAGGAAGGGAAGCAGCATCATGAACTGGTAGGCGCCGCTCGAAACGATGTCCCATGGCGTCAGGCCCGGCAGCCCGCCGACCGTGAAGAGCACCGGCTCCCGATTGGTCAGCACCGTCCCGATCGGGCTGAACAGGATCATGAGAACCAGGATTTTGCCGAGCATCGTGGCCGGAAGAATCCGCACCCGCCGCCCCATCACGGTCAGGCACATGGCGGCCGCAAGCGACGGGATCGTGTGCTTGTCGAGAGCGGGCAGGGCAGGCAGGTCGATGACGACGGCTGGCGGAAGGATCAGGTAGCCGCCCAGAACGGACCAGATCAGCGCGCGCTCCAGCGGCATCCGGCGGAACATCGCGATGACGACGAGCGGCCATACTCCAAGCATCATGAACGCGAAAGCATTCGGCATCGACCGCGCCCCGATTTACCCCGTAATTCTCGCCGGAGACTTGGTGCGACCGAGTCTTGATGCCGACGATGTTCTGCCCGAAATCATGCTCGTCAAAATATAAGCATGAGGGATCACCATAGAGTGCGCCAAGCATCGCTTGAAGTAGGTAATCTTGACTAGAGATCGGTGCCGCGACTTCGGCTAGCATGGTGCCGAGTTCATGCTGGTGGCCCGTCGACAGGCCTGTCCGGCAGGCGTGTTTCGATGGGGTTTGGGGGGGTAATGTTCCATCGTCGGCTTTCCATTTTGTCGTTCCGCATGCGCTCGCCCTTGCGCGATGCAGAGACGGACCGATCGAGAAGCGAAAGGCTGATCCGTTTCGTCGACGAGATCGCCGCCGAGGTGACGGCGGAGCGCAGCGGCCTTGCCGTGCGGTATCGTGAAGCCTGCATCTCCGCAGGCTTCGCCTCCGATGCGGCCGGAACGACGGTCAGCGTCGAGCGCGAGGAACGACTTGCCGAACTGTCCGCGACCATCATCGCGTGCGAGCGCCGCCTGACGACGCTCGGCCGGCATCTCCAGTTGCTCGCGGAGGCGAAGGCCGACATCGGTCAGATGATGCCCGAGATCGCTCGCACGGAGCCGACCTCCATCAGCGGCGACTGAGCGCGCCTTACGATCCGCGCCATGACCAAAGGGTCGCGATCGCATCCTGGTTGACCCACAACGCCGACGCGGCGAAGGCAAGCCCGATGCCGGCGAAAACGGCATCGTGCAGCGGGTCCCAGGCGCCGTGCCGGCGCGCCAGCCAGACGATCGCGAAATGCGTGGCGAAGGCGGCGAGTGCCTGGCCGGCCAGCGCTCCGATCAGGCCGGCCTGTTCGAAGCCGATCATCAGCCCGCCGATCTGCAGCGCCGCGCGCACGACGAAGACGGCGAAATAGCTGCGCGAGTCTCCCGCTGCCAGCGCGGACTGGTCGTAGGTCAGCCCGACGAGCTGGACGATTTGGATGCAGGCGATGATGACGACGATGCCGCCGGCCGCCGCATAGCGCGGATCGTAGAGCAGATCGACGAGCACCGCGCCGCTGAACGCCATCACCGCCAGCATTGCCAACACGCCCGCCGTCAGGGTGAAGCGCATCCAGCGTAACCGGGTGAAGTTTTCGGGCGATGCCTGTGGTGGGCGTTCGCGATAAAGCGGGATGAGAATGCGCGCGATGACCGCGCCTCCCAGGAGAAGCGGGAAGCTCGCCAGGAAATAGCCGATATTGTAGATGCCGAGGCGTTCGATCGAGAGATACTTGCCCAATATGAGCTTGTCGCCCTGGAGGACCAGGAAGCCGAGTGCGGTGCTAAAGAAGATCCATTTTCCGAAATGGACCAGTTCGTGAACGGACTCCCGCTCCCAGCGCAGGCGGTTCGTCTTTCCGGGCAGGAGAAGATGGGCGAAGATCAGGAACGTTCCGGCCGCGATCACACCGCCGATGACGAGCGCCCATACGGAGCGCATGTACCAGGTGAGCGCGACCATGATGACGAGCGCGATGACCTGGTTGAGAAGCTCGATCGCCGTGATGCGGCCTAAGAGCAGGTGACGGTTGGCCGTGATCAGGCGGGTCGGGTTGAAGCCGGAAATGACGAGGGCTAGCCCGGCGACGGGCAGGAGCTGCGCCAGCGCCGGTTCGCCGTAAAAGCGCGCGAGCGGCAGGGCGAGGATGCAGGTCCCCAGCCACATACACACCCCGCGCACGACCTGGATCGTCCAGGCGGTGTTGAGGAAATCCTCGTCGTCGCCGCGCTTGTTCTGCAGGATCGAGGGCCCGAGCCCGACATCCGAGAACATCGCCAGCCCGGCGATGAAGACGCTCACGAGAGCCATCAGGCCGAAGGCTTCTGGGAATAGCAGCCGCGTCAGAACGAGGTTCGAGGCGAGCCGCAGCACCTGCGCGACGGCAAAGCCGGAGGCGGTCCAGCCTGCTCCGCGCACGACGCGCGCGACGAGGTCGTTGCTTCTCAAGAGCCGGGCGATGCCGTTCATCACGCGCTCGCCGTCGCGCCGAGGCATGGCCGCCGCATGCAGATGGCTGGAAAAACCGTGAAGCCCATATCCCCCAACCAGGCCGAACCCCTTTTACCACCTCCGGTACAATGCCGCGCCGCCGCGCAATGCGAAAGGGCAAAAGCCGCGCGTCATTCGATTGCGTCGATCGTCGAAGGGCTTTAGCGCGCTGGCGTGATCGGCCGGTTGAACGCCTGCTGGAAGTAGGTGCGCAGGGCGCGCATCGGATCGGAAAAGGTCGCGTCCCGGTGCCAGGCGAGGCCGACTTTCATCGGCGGCATCGGGTCGGAGAGCACCATCGTCTCCAGCCGCTCGCCTTCCAGCGACCAGGGCCGGTAGACCATGTCGGAGAGGATCGCGACGCCTTCTCCGCCGGCCACCATCGAGCGCACCGCCTCGACCGACGATGTCCGCAGCGTCACGCGCGGGCGATAGAGCGACTGGCTCCAGTATTTCATCGCCGTCTGCGCGGCCTCGTCCACCGTCAGCATGATGTAGGCCTCCTCCGCCACCTCCTTTAGGCCGACATCGGCGCGCGACAGGAAGCGGTGACGCGAGGACAGCCACAGCCGGCGTGGCGAACTCATCATAGTTTCGGTGGCGATTGACGGGTTGGTGATGTTCGAGGTCAGCGCGAGCGCGATGTCGTAACGCCGGTCGGTCAGCCCCTCTTCGATCGCCTCGCGGTTGAGCTCGAAAAGATGGATGTCGAGGCCCGGATAGGAGCGTTTCAGCCGCTGGATGTGGTGCGGCAGGAAGTAGCCCATCACCGTATAGGTCGCCGCCACCGTCAGCTTCCCCTCGACCGCGTTCGACGGCAGATTGAGGTTGCTGGCCTCCTGCACCTTGCGCAGGATTTCGTAGGCGTGGAACAGGAATTCCCGCCCCGCCGCCGTCAGATCCATGCCGAGCGGCGTGCGGTTGAAGAGGTCGAGCCCGACATGGCGCTCGAGGTCGCGGATCGCGGTCGTCACGGCCGATTGCGAGATCGAGAGCGCGATCGCCGCCTGCGAAATCTGGCCGAGTTCGGCGGTCGCGACGAAATAGCGGATTTGGCGAAGGCTGAACGACATGTGGCATCCGTTCGGTGAAGGGAGGTATCTGAATAATTGAAGATGACGCTTCGGAAAATAGAAATTCCCAAGCATGGAATCAGGCGATAGCGTTTGGTCGTGGAACAGCCGCCAGACCCGGAACGGGCGCGCGGCGCAACGGGAGAGCCGGAATGGCGCTGTCGGCGGTCGACATCAATTGCGACATGGGCGAGGGCTACGGGCCTTGGCAGCTTGGCGACACGTCCGACGACGTCCTGATGGGCCTCATCAGCTCGGCAAACATCGCCGCCGGCTTCCATGCGGGCGACCCCAATCTCATCGATCGCACCGTTCGGCTCGCTGCCGAGCATGGCGTCGGCGTCGGCGCACATCCGGGCTATCGCGACCTGCAGGGCTTCGGGCGCCGGCGCATCGATGGCAGCGCGGCCGAACTCGTCAACGACATCATCTACCAGGTCGGCGCGCTCAAGGAATTCGCCAAGCGCCATGGCGTCCGGCTCCAGCACGTCAAGCCGCACGGCGCGCTCTACATGGAGCTTGCCGGCAACGACGAACTCTCCGACGCCTTCATCGCCTATATGCGCAAGGTCGAGCCCGACACGCCGATCTTCTGCATGGGCATGTCGCGCACCTATGAGCTTGCCCGCCAGGCCGGCCATCCGGTCGCGCGCGAATTTTTCGCCGACCGCGACTATGGCGACGACGGCGCGATCGTCTTCACCCGCCGCGTCGGCCGGCTCGACCCCGAGGCGATCGCGGCCAAGGTCGTGAAGGCCTGCCAGACAGGCAAGGTGACGACGGTCACCGGCAACGAGGTCGACATCGCTTTCGAGACCATCTGTTTTCATTCCGACACGCCGGGGTCGGCGGACATCGCCCGCACCATGCGTTCGCGGCTGACCGAGGCCGGCATCAAGATCGTGCCGCTTTCCCAACTCCTCAACCGATAGCAAGGACATTCCATGAGCAAGCTGGAGATCAAGGCACCGATGCCGGGCACGTTCTACCGCAAGCCGTCGCCCGACAGCCCCGCCTTCAAGTCGGATGGCGACGACATCGCCGCCGGCGACGTGGTCGGACTGATCGAGGTGATGAAGAGCTTTCACGAGGTGAAGGCCGAGGCCGCCGGCAAGGCGATCCGCTTCCTGCTCGAGGATTCCGATGCGATCATGGCCGGGCAGACCATCGCCGAGATCGACGGCTGACCGGCATGGCGATCCGCTCCCTCCTGATTGCCAATCGCGGCGAGATTGCCGTGCGCATCGTGCGCGCCGCGCAGTCGCTCGGCATCCGCGCGGTGCAGGCGCACAGCGCGGCAGACGCGGAATCGCTGGCCGTGCGCATGGCCGACGACAGTGTCCTGATCGGCCCGCCACCTGCGGCGAAGTCCTATCTGAACATCGAGGCGATCATCGCGGCAGCTAGGCAAAAGGGCGTCGACGCCATCCATCCGGGCTACGGCTTTCTGGCCGAGAACGCGGATTTCGCCCAAGCCGTCGTCGATGCCGGCATGATCTTCGTCGGACCCGATGCCGCCGCCATCCGCCTGCTCGGCGACAAGGTCGCCGCGCGCAAGGTGGCGAAGGAGGCAGGCGTGCCGACTGTGCCGGGCAGCGACGGCCGCGTCGCCGATATGGACGAGGCGCGAGCGCTGGTTGAAGAGATCGGCTTTCCGATCATGATCAAGGCGGCGGCCGGCGGCGGTGGGCGCGGCATCCGCATCGTCGACTCGTTCGCCGAGTTCGAAAAGCAGTTCCCGCAGGCCGCTTCCGAAGCCGCGGCAGCGTTCGGCGATGGCGGGCTCTACATCGAGAAGGTCATCACCAAGGCGCGTCATGTCGAGGTGCAGATTCTCGGCGACGGGACCGATGTCATCCATTGCTTCGAGCGCGAATGCTCGCTCCAACGCCGCCGCCAGAAGGTCTGGGAAGAAGCGCCCGCTTTCGGCCTGTCGCCCGAAATCCGCGAGAAGCTGACGGCAAGCGCCGTCGCGCTCGGAAAGCAGGTCGGCTACAAGGGCGCCGGCACGGTCGAATATCTTTATGACGGCGACACGCACGACTTCTACTTCATCGAGGTCAACACCCGCATCCAGGTCGAGCATCCCGTCACCGAGATGATTACCGGCATCGACCTCGTCGCCGAGATGATCAAGATCGCAGGCGGCGCGCCGCTCTCGATCCGGCAGCAGGACGTCGCGATCAACGGCCACGCCATCGAATGCCGCATCAATGCCGAAGACCCGGCGGCGAATTTCATGCCCAACCCGGGCACTGTCGACCGGCTGTCCGTGCCGGAGGGCGATGGCACCCGCTTCGATACGATGCTCTATGAGGGCTATACGGTCCCGCCATTCTACGATTCCCTCCTCGGCAAGATGATCGTCCACGCGCCCGACCGCGCATCGGCCATCGCGCGGATGGGCGAGGCACTCTCGAAGCTCGAGATCGGCGGCATCAAGACGACCGTGCCGCTCCACGCCGCGCTTGCGCAGAACGCCGACGTGCGCGCCGGCCGGTTCGATACGAAATGGCTGGAGCCCTGGCTCGCCGGCAATCCCTTGCGACCCGAAACGACCAAAGCGGAGCATGCTCAATGAAGACACGCTACACATTCGGCGGCGACGAGCACCTGTTCGTCGAGGTGGACGAGGAGATGTCCCTCGACGCCTTCTTCAAGAGCCTGTCGATGACGCGCATCATCGCCGAGCGCAAGATCGCCGGCGTCACCGAAATCTGTCCGGCCAACGCGTCCTTCCAGGTGAAGTTCGACCCCGACATCGTGTCGCCGCAAGCGCTGCTCGACGAGGTCAAGTCGATCGAGAGCCTTGCCGAGCATTCCGATCCGGTGATCGAGACGCGCATCATCGAGATCCCCGTCTTCTACCAGGACCCTTGGACGCACGAGACCTTGATGCGCTTTCGCGAGCGCCATCAGGATCCGAAGTCGAGCGATCTCGAATATGCCGCGCGCATCAACGGTTATGACAGCGTCGAGGCGTTCATCGGCGCACATTCCGGCTCGCCCTGGTTCGTGTCGATGGTCGGCTTCGTCGCCGGCCTGCCCTTCATGTTCCAGATGGTCGAGCGCGAGCGGCAGATCCAGGTGCCGAAATATCTGCGCCCGCGCACCGACACGCCCAAGCTCACCGTCGGCTATGGCGGCTGCTTTTCCTGCATCTATTCGGTGCGCGGCGCCGGCGGCTACCAGATGTTCGGCATCACCCCGATGCCGATCTTCGATCCGGACCAGAAGACCAGCTACCTCTCCGACTTCATGGTCTTCTTCCGGCCGGGCGACATCGTGAAGTTCAGGCCGATCGACCGGGTTGAGTACGACCGCACGGTCGAGGCCGTCGCCAACAACAGTTTCCGGCCGAAGATCAGGGACGTCAGTTTTGACCTGCGCGCCTTCAACGCCGACATTCGCGGCTACAACGCCAAGCTGGAGGGCATGATCAATGGCGGTTAAGGTCATCAATCCGGGCCTCCTGACCAGCGTTCAGGACCTTGGTCGGCCCGGCTATTTCCATCTGGGTATCCCGACCTCCGGCGCGATGGATTCCTACGCGATGCGCGCCGCGAACCTTCTCGTCGGCAATGATGAGGGCGCGGCGGGGCTCGAAGCCGTCTTCGTCGGGCCGAAGCTCGAATTCACGCAGGACAGCGTCGTCGCCGTCACCGGCGCAGAGATGCCGGTTCGCATCGACGGGCAGGAGCAGCCGGGCTGGAGCGCCATTCCCGTCAAGGCCGGGCAGACGCTCTCCTTCGACTATCTCAAATCCGGCGCGCGCATCTATATCGCGATCGCTGGCGGCATCGACGTGCCGGTGGCGCTCGGCAGCCGCTCGACCTATCCGATCGGCGCGCTCGGCGGCTTCAAGGGGAGGGCCATCGCGGCCGGCGACGAACTGCCGGTCGGCAAGGCGCGCAAAGCGGTGAACGGCGCGAGCGTGCCCGAAAACCTTCGCCGCAAGTCGGCGATGCCGGTCGAACTGCGCATCGTTCCCGGTCTCTACGACCACCGCGTCACCAAAAGCTCGCTCGATCGCTTCTTCGACGAGGAGTGGAAGGTCGCGCCGGAGGCCGACCGCATGGGCTATCGCTTCAAGGGCGGCACGCCGCTCGAATTCGTCGAGCGCGAGCAGCCCTTCGGAGCGGGCTCCGATCCGTCCAATATCGTCGACAGTTGCTATCCCTATGGCTCCGTGCAGGTGCCGGGCGGCACCGAGCCGATCATCCTCCACCGCGACGCGGTGTCGGGCGGCGGCTACTTCATGATCGGAACGGTCATCTCGGCCGACATGGACCTGATCGGCCAGTTGCAGCCCAACACGCCGTCACGCTTCCGGCGCGTGACGATGGAAGACGCGATGCAGGCCCGGCACGAGGAGGCGGCGCGGCTCGACAAACTGCGCGCCCATCTGGGCTAAGCGGGGATCAGATAGGGCGCGATATGGCCGGGCTGCGGCAGCACGGCGACGAGCTTGAGTTGCGCGATCGTGCGGTCGCGCGACTTCGACAGATGGCTTTCGAGCATTTCGGCCGCCGAGGCGGTCGAGCCGACGATGATGAGTTCGCCGATCATCCGGATTTCGCGGATGGCGAGCGCATCGCCGAAGAGCCCGAGGCCGAACAGGGCGTTCTGCGAGGCCTGCAGCGTCTTCATGTTGGCCGAGATGAGTTGACGCAGATCCTCGTTGGGAGTGGACAGGATGGCCAGATCGACGAATTCATTGACGAGGCGGAACCAGGTGTCGGGCCGCACCAGCCGTCCTTCCGCCTCGGCCGCGGCCATGGACCGGCAGATGCGCTCCAGCGCGATCCGGTCGATGAATGGTGCGGCCGAGCGTAGCGCGGCGACTTCGAGGATGATGCGCAGCTCGAACTTGTTCTTGATCGATTGCGCCGTCAGCGGCGCCACGATCCAGCGCGAGGTCGAGCTCTTGGTGACGAGCCCGCGCTCCTGCAGCCGCCCCAGCACGTCGCGGATGACCGTGCGGCTCACGTCGAAATGGGCGGCCAGGTCGCTTTCCACGATGCGGAACTGGCCGAAGACGAGGCAGGCCGACACGTCGGCCTCGACCTGGTCGTGAATCCGTTTCCAGTTCGGCCGGTTGAGGGTTTCGTCATGCGCCTCGTCGACGACCAGATGGATGGATTTCAAATCGCTGCGGATCGGCGCCGTGTCGTCGTCGGGCGGGCCGACGACATAGCCGCGCCCGTCGAAGCGACGGATCGCGCCTTCCTCCTCGAGCAGGCCGAGCGCGCGCTTGACCGAGCTGCGCGAGATCTTCAGCCGCTCGGCGAGGGGGCCTTCGAGCAGCACCTGGCCCCGGTCCAGCCGGCCGGTCTCGATGTTCACGCGGATGGTGTCGGCCGCCGTCAGGAACAGCGGTGCCCGGCCTGGCGCCTTGGGGGGAATCATCTCGCTCCGGCTCATCTCGATACGCCTCGCTTTTGGAGACAGTTGCGACCCGGTTCAATCGGGAAATTGGCTAACGTGATTTAGTAACGTACACGAAGATCATTTTTTGAGCGCATCCGGCCAGATTGCGCCCAACCTGTGAGCAGGCTGCAATTTGACCGTGCAGTCTGGCCCGAACGCCTGCGTATCAGCGCATGGTGGGGCTTCACGCGCTTGTGTGCCGGCATTTCCCGAACGTCAAAAAAACACGATATCGGCTCTTGCGAGAGCCAATGTAAATGTGTTTGTATACATAATCAATTTAGAAAGCGTGGGAACGCTCGGGGAGTTTGCCGATGCTGGCACTGAATTCGGTATCGCGGCGATATGGCGAGACGGTCGCGCTCGACCGGCTGAGCGTCGCCGTGCCGGCCGACAGCTATGTCTCCGTCCTCGGCGCGAGCGGCAGCGGCAAGACAACGCTCCTGCGCATCATCGCCGGCTTCGAGGAGCCGGATGCCGGCACCGTCACGCTCGATGACAAGCGCCTCGACGGCGTGCCCCCGCATCGCCGCGACATCGGCTTCGTGTTCCAGAATTTCGCGCTCTTCCCGCATCTGAGCGTCGGCGACAACATCGCCTATGGCCTGCGCTACCGCGAACATGCGCCGATCACCGACGCCGGCGAAGTCGCGCACCGGGTCAACGACATCATCCGCCTCGTCGGCCTCGAGGGTCTTGCCTCGCGCAAGGTCTCGGCCATTTCCGGCGGCCAGCGCCAGCGCGTCGCGCTTGCCCGCACGCTCGTCACCGAGCCGCGCATCGTGCTTCTCGACGAGCCGCTCGGCGCGCTCGACGCGAACCTGCGCGAGCGCATGTGCGACGAGCTGCGCCACATCCGCCAGCGCCTGAAGGTGACGTTCCTGCATGTCACCGGCAGCGAGACGGAGGCGCTCTTGATGGGCGACATCGTCGCCGTCCTATCGCGCGGCACGATCGCCCAGTTCGCGCCCGCTTCGACGCTCTTCTCCGCGCCGCGCAGCGCCGATGTCGCGCGCCATCTCAACGCCTACAACATCCTCTCCGGCACGATGGAGGGCGGCCGTTTCCGCTCGCCCGCCGCCGCATTCCCGCTGCCCGCGCCGTCCTCGGCGCGCGACGGCACGCCGGTCGAGGTCGCGCTGCGCTTCGACCGCATCAGCGTGCGCCCGGCGGATACGGCCGGCGACGCCGTGCTGCGCGCACGCTTCATCACCAGCGAATTCACTGGCTCGAGCGTCCTCTCCTTCTTCCGCACCGAGGACGGCCAGCTCGTCCAGGTCGTCTCGCACCTCTCCGGCCCGGTGCCCGAAACCTACGCCAAGGACGAGGTCTACAGCCTCGCCTTCGATCCGGCCGAGATCGTTCCGTTCTTCGAAAGGGCCGCCTGATGGAAATCGCCGACAACAGGCCTGCCGCCTCCGGCTTTGCCGAAAGCCAGGGCAGTTCCTCGCCGGCGCAAAAGCGCGAGCGCGAGGAGCGCCGGCGCGCGCTCTTCCTCGTCACGCCGGGCATTGCCTGGATGACGCTCTTCATGGTGCTGCCGCTCGTGATGGTCGTCTACGTCTCGTTCTGGACGCAGACCACCTTCACCGTCGAGCCGACGCTCACCATCGAGAGCTGGCAGCGCTTCCTGTCGAGCTCGACCTATCTGTCGGCCACATGGACCACGGTTCGCATCTGGGCGATCGTGCTCGTCTCGACGCTCCTGATCGGCTATCCGGTCGCGCTCTTCATCGGCCTTTTCGTGCGCAACCAGACGCTTCAGACGGCGCTTCTCGTCATCTGCGTCATCCCGTTCTGGACCTCGTTCCTGATCCGCGTCATCGCCTGGCGGCCGATGCTGGGCACCGAGGGCGCGATCAACATGATCCTGATCAATCTCGGCATCATCGACACGCCGCTGACGACGCTGCTCTTTTCCGAGTTCGCCGTTCTCGTCGGCATGACGCAGATCTACTGCGTCTTCATGGTCGGGCCGATCACCTTCATGCTGTCGCGCATCGACCCATCGATCATCGAGGCCGCGCGTGATCTCGGCGCGGGCTTCGGCAGGATCTTCTTCAAGATCATCCTGCCGCTTTCCTTGCCTGGCGTCGTCGTCGGCGCAATCTTCGTCTCGGTCATGGTGCTCGGCGAATTCGCCACCGCCGCCTCGCTGTCGGGCCGCAAGGTCAACCTTCTCGGCAACATCATCGTCAGCCAGGTCGGCTCGCTCAAATGGGCCTTCGCCTCGGTTGCCGGCGTCATCTTGACCATCATCATCGCCATCGTCATCACGGTCATGCTGCGCGTGGTCAATCTCAGGAAGGAGATGTAGGCCGATGGAATCGCGCGTCCTGAAACCCGTCCTCGCCGTCTACTGCGCCGCCTTCATCCTGTTCCTCTACGGCCCGATGATCGTGCTCGCGATCCTGTCGTTCCAGGGTGCCGGTGGCGGGCCGCAGTTCCCGATCATCGAATGGTCGACCTACTGGTACCAGCACCTTCTCGGCCTCACCCCGCCCGGCCGCATCACGCAGCTTCCCATCGGCGACGCCCTGTTGCGTTCGCTCACGCTCGCCTTCATGACCACGATCGTCTCGACGGTGCTCGGCGTCATGACGGCGCAGGGGTTTCGCACGCGCTTCAAGGGCTCGGGAATCGTCTTCTACCTCGTCATTCTCGGCATGATCGTGCCGGGCGTGCTCGTCGGTCTCGGCATGGCGCTGTTCTCCAACATGGCCGGCGTGGCGCGCGCCTGGTGGGGCACGGCCTTCGTACTGCACGTCGTCTACACCTTCCCTTTCGCCTTCCTCGTCATGCTGGCGATCTTGAACCGCTTCGACCGCAGCGTGGAGGAAGCGTCGCTGTCGCTCGGCGTCTCGCCGGCGCAGACCTTCCGGCGAGTGACCTTCCCGATGATCTTCCCCGGCGTGCTCTCGGCGATGCTGTTCTCGTTCACGCTTTCCTATGACGAGTTCTCGCGCACGCTCTTCACCTCGGGTCGCGAGCTGACGCTGCCGCTGACGATCTACGGCACGTTCTCGGTCGAGATCTATCCGAACATCTTCGCCTTCGGCGTCCTGACGACGCTGTTCTCCTTCACGCTCCTTGCCATCTACGCGCTCCTGATGCTGCGCGCCGTGCGCAAGGGCCAGGCCTTCAAGGGTCAGGAGGCGGAGGCATGAGCGGCAAGACCGCACTCGTCACCGGCGCCGGATCGGGCATCGGCGCGGGCATCGCAACGCGGCTCGCCGCCGAGGGCTATCGGGTCGCCGTCAATGACCTGAAACCCGAGGCCTGCGCGAAGACCGTCGATGCGATCGCAAAGGCCGGGGGCACGGCCGAGGCATTTCCCGCCGACATCTCCGATCCGGCAGCCGTGACCGGGCTGGTCGCCGACGTCACGTCGCGTCTCGGTCCGGTCGCGCTTCTCGTCAACAATGCCGGCCACGGCCATCAGGCCGCATTCCTTGACATCTCGCTCGCCGAGTTCGAGCGCATGTTCGCCGTCCATGTGCGCGGCACGTTCCTGATGTGCCAGGCGGTGCTGCCGTCGATGCTCGAAGCGGGCGAGGGCGTCATCGTCAACGTCGCCTCGCAGCTCGGCCAGGTCGGCGGCGTCGAGCTCGTCCACTATGCCGGCGCCAAGGGCGCGATCATCGCGATGACCAAGTCGCTCGCCCGCGAGGTCGCGAAGAAAGGCGTGCGCGTCAACGCGATCGCGCCCGGCCCGATCAACACGCCGCTGGTCGAGGCACTTTCCGACGACTGGAAGAAAGCCAAGGCGGCCGAATTGCCGCTCGGCCGCTTCGGCGAGACGCATGAGGTGGCCGGAGCCGTCGCCTTCCTCGCCTCGCCCGACGGCGCGCTGTTCGTCGGCCAGACGCTCGGGCCGAATTCCGGCGACGTGATGCTTTGAGAGCCAGGAAAGAATCCGCATGACCAAGCCAGCCACCCCGCGCACCATCCTCGTCACCGGAGGCGGCATCGGCATCGGCCGCGCCGCCGCGCTCGCCTTCGCGCGCACGGGCGATCATGTCGTGGTGACGGACGTTCTCGAGAAGGAAGGTCAGGCGGTCGCCGACGAGATCAAGGCATCCGGCGGCTCAGCCGAATACACCCGGCTGGACGTACGCTCGACCGACGAAGCCGAAGCGCTCGTCGCCCGCATCGATGCGGAGCGCGGCGGGGTCGACGTCATCGTCGCCAATGCCGGCATCGCGCACCGCGTCCCGCTCGCCGACCTCACCGACGCCAAGTGGGATGAGACCTTCGACATCGATTTGAAGGGCATGATCCGCGTCATCCGTCCCGCTTTGCCGTCGATGCGCGCGAATAAATCCGGCGCCATCGTCTGCCTCTCCTCGATCATGGGCGTCGCCTATGGCTGGGACGAACACGTCCACTATTCCGCCGCCAAGGCTGGCGTCGTCGGTCTCGTGCGCGGCCTTGCCGTCGAGCTTGCGGGGGAGGGCATCCGCGTCAACGGCGTCGCGCCCGGCTACATCCGCACCGCGCAGCTTTTGTCGGAGAAGCACTCGCTCGGGCCGGAGGGCGCCGAGAAAGCGGCTGCCTTCATCCCGATGGGCCGGCTCGGCGAGCCGGACGACATCGCCGACGTCATTCATTTTCTCGCTTCCTCCGCGGCACGCTACCTGACGGGTCAGGTGATCGCGGTTGATGGAGGCCTCCTGGTGGGGCGCTACTGAAAATGGGCAATGAAAACAAAGGGAACAGTCAGATGAGAAAGCATCCAATGTTGAACAGACGCACGATGCTGAAGGGAGGCGCGGGGGCCATGGCGCTGGCCATGGGCGGGTTCGCGCCGTTCATCCGCCAGCAGGCCTACGCGCAGTCGCTCGCCGACCAGCAGCTTCGCACGATCGGGCTTTCGGTCACCGTGCAGGACCGCATCCTCGATTCCTTCAAGCAGGAGAGCGGCGTCGGCACCGCGACCGGCACCGCCTCGACCTTCCCCGACGCGCAGACGCGCATCCTGTCGGGCGCGGGCGACTATGATTGCTGGGAGGTGATCGCCGAGCGCCTGCCGGCCGTCATCGCCACCAACAATGTCGAGCCGATCCCGGTCGCCCAAATCCCCAACTGGAACTCGATCCGCGATACCTTCACCACCGAGAACGACAAGTGGGAGCGCAAGGCGCAGATCGTCGGCCAGATCTGGGCCGACGAGGGCCAGACCGAGCTCTACATGGTTCCCGCCGTCTATAATTTCGATTCCATCGGCTACAATCCCGATGTCGTCAGCGACGAGGAAGCCAATAGCTGGACCGCCCTCTTCGACGACAAGTGGAAGGGCAAGTCGGGCCTCAACGTCGATCCGCTGATCGCCTTCGGCCAGGCCATCATCGCGCTCAACACGCTCGGCGAACTGGAAGCCAAGAACCCCGGCAACCCGACCGTCGAGGAGATCGACGAGGCGACCGCCTTCCTCATCTCCAAGAAGAAGGGCGGCCAGTTCCGCGCGCTGTGGGGCGATTTCGGCGAGCTGGTCAACCTGATGGCGTCCGGCGAGATGGTCGTCTCCGACGCCTGGCAGCCGGCCGTGATGGCGGTCAAGGCGCAGGGGCGCCCGGCGAAATACGCGACGCCGAAGGAAGGCACCCGCGGCTGGACCATCGGTCCCTCGCTGATCGCCGGCTCGCCCAACCGCGAAGCCGTCATCGCCTATGCCAATTACTGGCTCTCCGGCCCGCCGGCCATCGCCGTGACGGAACAGGGCTATTACTCGCCGTCGACCAACATCAAGGAAGCGATGGACCCGGACAAATACGCCTTCTGGTACGAGGGCAAGCCTTGGGTCGGCGCTGCGGATCGCGGCATCAACGAGGGCGATCTGCGCGACGGCGGTTCGCTCGAGGAGCGTTCGGCCAACGTCGCCTACTGGCACCAGTGGCCGGACGAATACGACTATCTGATCCAGCGCTGGGACGAGTTCCTCAACGCCTGATTTCGCTTTCCCGCGCGCCGGATCGCCCGGCGCGCGGGGCCTCCTCATCCAAAGTCGCATCGGAAATCGGGCATGTACGATCTCGAACTCAATGGCGTCGGCAAGACCTATTCGGACGGCACCGTCGCGGTCGCCGATTTCGATCTTCGCGTCGGCAAGGGCGAGTTCGTCGCCTTTCTGGGGCCATCCGGCTGCGGCAAGTCGACGACGTTGCGCATGATCGCCGGCTTCGAGGAGATCACCAATGGCGACATCCTGATCAAGGGCAAGAACGTCTCGTCGATCCCGCCGGAACGCCGCCCGACCTCGATGATCTTCCAGAACTACGCGCTCTTCCCGCATATGAGCGTGCGCCAGAACATCGGTTTCGGCCTCGACGTCAAACACCTGTCCAGGACCGAGAAGGACGGCAAGGTCGACCGCATCATGGACATGTTCGGCCTGACGCCGTTCGCCGACCGCAAGGCCGACAAGCTCTCCGGCGGCCAGCGCCAGCGCATCGCGCTCGCGCGCGGCCTCGTCGTCGAACCCGACATCCTGCTTCTGGACGAGCCGCTCGGCGCGCTCGACGCCAATCTGCGCCGCGTCATCCAGAACGAGCTGAAGCTCCTGCAACGCGAACTCGGCATCACCTTCGTCTTCGTCACCCATGCCCAGTCCGAGGCGCTCGGCCTGTCCGACCGCATCGTCGTGATGAATCGCGGCCGGGTCGAGCAGATCGGCACGCCGCACGAGGTCTATGCCAATCCGAAGACCGAATTCGTCGCCCGCTTCATCGGCTCCAACGCCATCATCGAGGGCCAGAACCTTTCCATTGCCGACGGCATCGGCGCGGTCGATACCGCCTTCGGGCGCATGCGCGGCCGGCCTGCCGAGACCGTTCGTACGGGCGAGGGCGTGCTGGTCGCGATCCCGGCCGAGGCGATGCGGATTTCACGGCGCGGCGCCGCCGACGCCCTGCCTGCCGAAAACCGTCTCAACGGTACGATCGCGATGCGCCACGCGGTCGGCAGCGTCCAGCATTTTCAGATCGACCTCGATGGGCGCCAGCGCGTCGACGTCGAGACCAGCACCGACAATCGCGACCTGATGCAGCTTGCCGTGGGCGACGCAGTCACGGTCGACTGTCCATCCGAAAACGTCACCCTGGTCGCCAGGGGATGAACGCAAAACGCTCAATCAATCCAAGGGAGATCGGCAATGGCTAAGGAAATTCTGGTCGGCTTCGGCATCGACGTCGATGCCGTGGCGGGGTGGCTAGGCTCATACGGCGGCGAGGATTCGCCCGACGACATCTCGCGCGGGATGTTCGCCGGCGAGGTCGGTTCGCCCCGCCTTTTGAAGATGTTCGAACGCTGGGGCATCAAGACGACCTGGTTCATCCCCGGTCACTCGGCCGAGACCTTCTGGGACGAGATGAAGGCCGTCGCCGATGCCGGTCACGAGATCGGCATCCATGGCTACAGCCACGAGAACCCGATCGCGATGACGCCGGAGCAGGAGGAGCAGGTTCTCGATAAATGTATCGAGCTGATCACCAAGCTCTCGGGACAGCGGCCGACCGGCTATGTCGCGCCGTGGTGGGAGTTCTCCAACGTCACCAACGAGCTGCTTTTGAAGAAGGGTATCAAGTACGACCACTCGCTGATGCACAACGACTTCACGCCTTACTATGTGCGCGTCGGCGACAAGTGGACCAAGATCGACTACTCCGCCAAGCCCTCCGACTGGATGCAGCCGCTGACGCGCGGCGAGGAAACCGACCTGATCGAGATCCCGGCGAACTGGTATCTCGATGATCTCCCGCCGATGATGTTCATCAAGAAGGCGCCCAACAGCCACGGCTTCGTCAATCCGCGGCATATCGAGGAGATGTGGCGCGACCAGTTCGACTGGGTCTATCGCGAGATGGACTACGCCGTCTTCCCGATCACCATCCATCCGGATGTGTCCGGTCGCCCGCAGGTGCTGCTGATGCTCGAACGCCTCTACGAATACATCAAGGGCCACGAGGGCGTGCGCTTCGTCACCATGAACGAGATGGCCGACGATTTCGCCAAGCGCCATCCACGCAAGAAATAGGCGCCAACGGGAGGAGCCGGTCATGTGCTCGCTGTGCGGCATATTGGGATGCGACGACCACTGGACGAGCGCCGTCGCTCGTCCAGGCGTCTACACGCGCAACACCGACCGGCTCTCGCGGCGGCGCGAGGCGGCTGACCGGATGAAGTTCGCCAACGCCGTCCTTTCGCCGCGCCGCATCAGCGTCTCCGAATGGCAGGGCACGTCCTACGTCCTGTCGAACCCGACCGGCCGCACGCAGATCTTCGACAGCCTCGCCCATCTATGGCCCGAGGCCGAGGCGATGGCCGGCCGCGAATTCGATCCGCTCGATCCAGTCTATCTGGAGCAGTTGAAGGCGTTGTCATGAAGGATGCCACGCCGATCAACCTTCTCACCGGCTTTCTCGGCTCGGGCAAGACGACGCTCCTCCAGCGCCTCCTCACCGACCCGGCCATGGCCAGCGCCGCCGTCCTCATCAACGAGTTCGGCGAAGTCGGGCTCGACCATCACCTCCTCGACCGCATCGACGACAATGTCGTCCTGATGAAGTCGGGCTGCATCTGCTGCACCGTGCGCGGCGAGATCGCCGACGCACTGCTCGGCCTTCATTCGCAGCGCGCGCGCGGTGAAATCCCTTGGTTCGACCGCGTCGTCATCGAGACGACCGGCCTCGCCGATCCATTCCCCGCGCTCTCCACGATCCAGTCGCACCCCGTCCTGCGCAGCCATTTCTCCATCGCCAATGTCGTGACCACGGTCGACGCCGTGAACGGCCAGAAGCAGCTTGCCGACCGTCTCGAAGCCGTTCGCCAGATCGGCGCGGCCGATGTCGTCGTCATCACCAAGACCGACCTCGCCGACGAGGCCCGTACCGCCGACCTGCGCGCCGCGCTCGCGCGCCTCAACCCCACCGCGCGCCAGGTCATCGCCACTGACGCCGCCTCGGGCGACTTCATAGCATCGAGCACCGCTCTGCGCACCGAGGGCTGGGAAGACCATGTGGCGCACGACCACGACCATCATCACCATCACCACCACGACACAGCCGACGCGAAAATCCGCTCCTTCGCCATCACCGTCGATGGCCCCGTCGACTGGACCGCATTCGGCGTCTGGCTCACCATGCTACTGAACCGCCACGGCGACCGCATCTTCCGCGTCAAGGGCATTCTCAACGTCGCCGGCGAGGACCGGCCCGTCGCGGTCCACGGCGTCCAGCGCCTCGTCCATGCGCCGGTCCACATGAGCGGCTGGCCGGATGCGAGCCGGCAGTCGCGCATCGTCTTCATCGTCGACGATCTCGACCCGGCGCGGATCGAAGCCTCGTTCCATGTGTTCAACAGGCTGTCGGAAAAAGTGCTGTCGCATCGCGCAAGCGGTTGCCTCGAAGGTGCAACCCCGCGATAGGAGACCGGATGACCCTTGAGGACCATGAAGCCATCGCGGCGCCGGCCGTCCACATCGCCACGCCGCAGACCTTGCGCGTGCTGTGCACCGAGATCACGCCGTTCCGCCAGTTGCAGGCCCGCGCCCAGCGCGATCTCGGTTTCGAGCTCGCCTTCGAGCAGCACGACTTCGTCACCGCGCAGCGCCTCGCCGCCACCGAGCCCGATCGCTACGACATCTACGACCAGTGTTTCCACAATCTCGATATCGTCTGGCACTGGCGAGCCATCAAGCCGATCGAGATCGACCGCATCGATCTGTGGCCGCGCGTCAACGATCTGACCAAGAAGGGCTGCATCAACGCCGCAGCCCCCCTCGGCTTCGGCGATGCGCCCGTCACGCGGCTCTACGTGCAGCAGGACAACACGCTGTCCTCCGTGCCGACGCCCTATCTCTCGATGCTGCCGACGGTCCACAATTTCGATTCCTTCGGCATCAACGAAACCGCGACCGGCATCGACACCGACCGTGACGTCCATTCCTGGGCCGAGCTCCTGAACCCGCGCTGGCGCGGCCACGTCTCCATCGTCGACGAGCCGGCGATCGGCATCTTCGACCTCGCGCTCGCCTTCCGCGCCGCGCGCAAGATGGCGTTCAAGGAACTCGGCAACATGACCGTCGACGAGATCGACCAGTTGCTCGATTTCGCGCTTGCCCTGAAACGCAAAGGCCATTTCCACACCTTCTGGCGCACCGCGCCCGAGGCGACCGCCTTGATGGAAAGCGGCCACGTCTGGGCCGGGTCGATGTGGAGCCCGAGCGCCGTGGCGCTGAAGAGCCGGCACCTGCGCATCCGGCAGGCCGTCCCCGTCGAGGGCTACCGCGCCTGGCACGGCGGGCTGTGCCTCGCCCGGCACCTCACCGGCCACCGGCTCGACCAGGCCTATGCCTATCTCAACTGGTCGCTGTCCGGCTGGCCCGGCGCCGTCGTCGCGCGCCAGGGCTATTACATGTCGGTCACCGAGCCGGTGCGCGACCATCTCGAGCCGGAAGAATGGGACTACTGGTACGAGGGCAAGCCTGCGCGCCGCGTCCTCGCCGACCCCGAAGGCAAGCCCGCGATCCAGCTCGGCGCAGTCCGCTCAGGCGGTTCCTACTGGAGCCGCGCCTCGCATATCGCGCTCTGGAACACGACCATGGACGAGCACAACTACCTCGTGCGACGCTGGGCTGAACTCGTGCGCGAGCCGGCCGGCGGCCTGAGGCGCGCGTCCTGATCTTGAAGAAGGAATCCGCCTTGGCAGTCACCATCATCCGGCCCGAACCGCAGCACCGCGACGACTGGGACCGCCTCTACGCCGCCTACGCGCAATTCTACAAGGTCGAGCAGACCGCCGAGATGCGCGACCGCGTCTGGGGCTGGCTGCAATCGCCCGACGAGGAGGAGCAGGGCTTCCTCGCCGCCGACGAGACCGGCCGCATCGTCGGCCTCGCCCATTTCCGCCAGTTCACCCGCCCACTCTCGGCCACGCGCGGCGGCTTCCTCGACGATCTCTTCGTCGATCCGGAAGTACGCGGCTCCGGCGCCGCGCAAACGTTGATCGCCGCAATCTCCGATGAAGGCCGCAGTCGCGGCTGGACCGTCATCCGCTGGATCACCAAAGACGACAACTACCGCGCCCGCGCCGCTTACGACCGGCTGGCGAAGCGGACGGAGTGGCTGACCTACGACATCGCGCTGTAGAGGTTTTTGCGAAGGCGACCCCCACCCTTTATCCCTCCCCACAAGGGGGAGGGAGGGCAT
>NZ_AYOD01000028.1 GCF_000497755.1 Aliihoeflea sp. 2WW | reverse complement strand
TCTTGTGGGGAGGGATAAAGGGTGGGGGTCACTTCAGAGAAAACCCTCCCCTCAACCCGGCGTCACCACATAAGACCCGCTCTCGTGCAGCTCCGCCCGCCAACCCGGCTCGATCACGATCGTCGTCGTCGTCTCCTCGATGATCGCCGGTCCCGACACCACGTCGCCGGCTCCCAGCTTGCCGCCGTCATGCACCGGCACGCGCTGGCGCTGGCCGTCGGCGGATAAGATCGCCTGCCGCGTTCCCTTCAGTGACGCGTCGACATTGCCGCCCTTCGCCAGCGCCTTGTCGCCCGGCTTGGCGACCAGCCCGTAGAGCGTGCTCTCGATGTTGACGATCTCAACCGTGTTGTTCGGCTCGGCATAGGTATAGAGCTGTTCGTGGCGGCGGTGGAACGCGTCCTTCAGCCTCTCGACCGTCTCCGCCCCGATCTTGAAATTGTCGACCTCCACCGTGCATTCGTGCACCTGCCCGACATAGCGCATGTCGAGGCTGCGCTTGATGCGGATCTGGTCCTCGCCGAAGCCGTCGGCCTTGAGATGCGCCTGGCCTTCCTCTTCCAGTTCGTGGAACAGAGCATTGACGCGCCGATAGGCCTCCTCATTGTCGAGCCGCACCGGGCAGGTCGCCATATAGTTGTATTTCACGTCCGAGATGATCTGGCCGAAGGCGCAGAGGCCCGAGGCGAGCTTCGGCACGATGATCCGCGTGATGCCCATCTCGCGCGCCAGCGCCGTGATGTGCGCGCCCGTCGCGCCGCCGGCGCAGACCAGCACGAAATCGCGCGGGTCGTAACCGCGCTCGATCGACACGCGCCTGATGCCGTTGACCATGTTGGCGTTGACGATGGTGAACATGCCGTAGGCGGCTTTTTCGAGCGAGATGCCGAGCGGTTCGGCCACCTTCGTGCGGATCGCCGTTTCGGCCTTTTCCGGGTCCAATGGCAGGCGGCCGCCGACGAGCCCGTCCGGGTTCAAGTAGCCAAGCACCAGATTGACGTCCGTCGTCGTGGGCTCCGTGCCGCCCTGGCCGTAGCAGGCGGGGCCGGGGTCGGAGCCGGCGCTTTGCGGGCCGACCTGCAACAGCCCCATCTCGTCGATCCAGCCGATCGACCCGCCGCCCGCGCCCAGCGTCTCGACCTGGATCATCGGCACGCCGATCCGGTAGCGCAGGAAGTCGATGTTCTTGTTGAGGTTCGTCACGCCCTCATGGGTCAGTGTGATGTCGAACGACGTGCCGCCCATGTCGATGGTGATGACGTTGGTCTCGTCGAACGGGGCGGAGACGTGGAGGCCGGCGAGCGGCGCGGAGGCCGGTCCGGAATTGATCGCGTAGACCGAGCGATCCGTCATCGCCTCGCCGATGGCAAGGCCGCCGTTCGACTGGAAGTAGCGCACCGGGTGCTTCGCGCCCAGCGAGCGGAAATAGGCGTCCACCGCGCCGACGTATTTCTTCAGCGTCGGGGCGAGATAGGCATTCGTCACCGCCGTCGAGGTCCGCGTGTATTCGCGCACCTGCGGATAGAGCGAGGAGCCGAGCGTGAGGATGACGCCCGGCATCATCTCGCGCACGATCTCGCCCGCGCGCCGCTCATGCTCTGGGTGGAGCACCGACCAGACGAACGAGATCGCGACCGATTCCACGCCCTCCTTGAGAAAATGCTCGCAGGCCGCGCGCACGTCGTCCTCGGTCAGCGGCGTGCGCACCTCGCCATTGGAAAGCACCCGCTCGCGCACGCCCTTGCGTAAGTTGCGCGGCACCAGCATCACCGCCGGCGGATAGTCGGCGTCGTAGCGGTAGCCGTCCTCCTTGTGGCCATTGCGAATCTCGATCGAATCTTCGTGCCCGGCCGTGCAGATCAGCCCCGTGCGCGCCCCCTTGTGCTGGATCAACGCGTTGAGGCCGACCGTCGTGCCGTTGATGCAAAGGTCGCAATTGGGGATGATCTCGTCCAGCGGAACATCGAGGTCCTCGGCGATCAGCGCCAGGCCGTTGCGGATCGCGATGGTCGGGTCGGCCGGCGTCGAGAGCGCCTTGTAGAGCCGGTTGCCGCCGGCCTGTTCGGCCAGAACGAAATCGGTGAAGGTGCCGCCGGCATCGATGCCGAGACGATACTTGCTGCGCATGATCGGTCCTCCCAGATTAAGCGGCGCGCAATTTGCGGGTGGCGTCGAGGTCGACCTTCAGCGTCTCGGGGTCGTCGATGACGACGCCGTAGTCCTCGCGCGCGCCATTGATCGAGACGAGGCCGAGCTTCACGTCCTCGACCACCTTGTCGACCGGTCGCTTCTTCGGGTCGCCATAGCCGCCGCCGCCGGGGTTCATGTTGGTCACCGTCTCGCCGGGCTTGATCACGCCGATCGTGTTGTTGCGGATCGTCTCGGTCTTACCCTCGCGCTTCAGTTCCAGCCGGCCGACCTTGGTGTCGATCATGGACGATTGCGCACCGGCTGCGCCGAGGGCGGGGATGCGCCGGCCTTCGCCGAACATGATGAACGTCATGTCGCCATCGAGCGGTTCCACCTCCCAGGCAGTGCCCGAGCCGCCACGATGCAGGCCGGCGCCGCCCGAATCCGTCATCAACGAGTATTTATGGATGATGATTGGGTAGGAGTGCTCCAGAAGCTCGATGTCGCCGGAGGTCAGCGCGCCGAAGCAGCATTCGGGCCCGCAGGCGTGCCAGCCGTCCTGCTGCGGCGTGGCGCCCGCGCCGGAAATGATGGTGGCCAGCACCATCGTCACATATTCCTCGTCGTGGCGTTTGTCCCAGCCGGCGATGTTGAGTCCGTTGGCATGACCCCAGGACGCCGCGACCTTCGAGGGCATCGCCTTCTCGAAGGCGAGGCGCACCGCGTCGGTCAGCGTTTCCATCGGCGTCGTGGTGCAGTTCATGTGCGGCGCCGGTTCCTTGGCGTTGCACAGCGTGCCCTTCGGCCCCATGTCGACCGAGACGCAGCGATAGAGCCCTTCATTGTAGGGCGGGGGAAGCTGCGCGAACATCATCAGGCCGAGATAGACGCCGGAATAGGAATTGCCCTCGTAGGAATTGATGAAATAGGGCACCTGCGGCGGGCTGGAGATCGCGATCCGGCAGTCGTCGCCCTCGATCGTGACCGTCGCCTTGATGTCGAAATCGCCGAAGCCGTGGCCCGCATCCTCCAGCACCGCGACGCCTTCATAGGTGCCGTCGGGCACCGAGCGGATCAGCGTGCGCATCTGGCGCTCGGCCATGTTCAGAAGTTCGCCGATACACGCATCGACGACGTCCTTTCCATATTTGTCGAGCATCCGGACCAGCGCCCGCTCGCCCACCTGGCAGGCGCCGATCAGCGCGTTGAAATCGCCCTCCTGGTCACGCCGCGCGCGCATGTTGGTCAGGATCATGTTGAGCACGTCCTTGCGCGGCTTGCCCCGGTCCCAGATCTTGACGGGGGGAATGCGCAGGCATTCGGCGTAGATTTCCTTGGCGTCCGGGTTGTATCCCGCCGGCACCGGGCCGCCGATATCGGTCAGGTGCCCCTTGCAGACCGTCCAGTAGACGAGTTCGCCATGGTAGAAGACGGGCTTGTACATGCACACGTCGATGGCGTGGCTGCCGCCATAGGCGGGGTCGTTGTGGAGGATCAGATCGCCCTCGTGGATGTCGCCCTCGAAATAGCCGGCGACCACCTTCATCGCCGGGATCAGCGAGCCGAGATGGATCGGGATGTCCTGGCCCTGCAGGACCATTTCCGGCTCGGCGTTGAAGAGCGCGGTCGAGTAGTCGTGCGCCAGATTGAAGACGCTCGAGCGCGCGGTCTTTTCCAACGACAGCGTCATCTCGCGCTGGGTCGTCTCCAGAATGCCCCGCACCACCGAGAGCGTGATGGGGTCGACGGTTCGCGTCGCTTCTGTCCGGTCCATTGGTCCTCGCTTCCCGGCCCGGTCGTGCGCCGCGCCGATGTTCCCTTTTGATTGGAAGGAAGCCTATGCCCGTCCCGGCAGGTGCGTCTTTGACAAGGAGCGCGGGATTTCTTGACCGTCAGCGCAGTTGTCGATGAAGCGTTTGTCAGGCGCAGCGGCCTGACTTAAGGTCAGCTTCGGAGAGGACGCAGATGGACGTCATCACGACACGCGGGGTCGATCCCGCCAGCCGCAGCGCCCACTGGCATCAGGCGATCGCCAATGCCTATTTTCCGCTCGACCTCAAATTCCGCGATCCCGAGCGCTTCACCGGCGACCTCGCCAAATGGACGCTCGGCGGCGTCTCGCTGTCGCGTTTGCGCTCCGAGGCGCTCGCCTATCACCGCCTGCCGCGGCATCTGCGCGGCGAAAGCGACGAACAACTCCTCATCACCATCCCCGTCCGCGCGCCAGTCCATTTCTCGCAGCGCGGGCGCGACGTCACCTGCGCGCCGGGCGGCTACATAATCGAATGCGGCCACGAGCCCTACGAGTTCAGCTATGGCGAGCGCTCGGACCTCTGGGTCATGAAGGTCGACGCCGCTGCACTGCGCGGCCGCATCCGCGCGCCCGAGCGCTTCTACGGCATGCAGTTCAACGGATCGGACGGCGTCTCCGGCCTCTTCGTCGCCATGTTGCACCAGATCCCGACGCAGATCGGCTCGATGAGCGAGGAGGCGCGCGACGCCGTCGGCCAGCAACTCGTCGACCTCCTCGCGCTCTCCATCCGCGCCGACGAGCGCACGCTGACCTCCGGCCAGTCGAGCGTGCGCGCCGCGCATCTGTCGCGCGTCGAGACCTTCGTGCGCGCCAATCTCCACCGCCGCGACCTCGATCCCGACCTGATCGCGCGGCGCTGCGGCATTTCCGTGCGCTATCTCCACGAGATCTTCCGCGACACCAACCAGACGCTCGGCCAGTGGGTGCGCGACATGCGGCTCGAAGCTGCGCGCGAGGACCTTCAATCGGCAGGCCCTCACGCCTCGATCGCCGAGATCTGCTTCGCCCGCGGTTTCGGCGACCTCGCCCACTTCACCCGCCTCTTCAAGAGCCGGTTCGGAAAGGCGCCGGGCGAATATCGCAAGAGCCTCAACGCCGGCTGAGGCTCAGTCCCAGGATAGCGCGCCTCCGGTCTGATATTCGATCACGCGCGTCTCGAAGAAGTTCTTCTCCTTCTTCAAATCCATCGCCTCCGACATCCAGGGAAACGGGTTTTCCGTCTCCGCGAAGACGGGCGTGAGGCCGAGCTGCGCGCAGCGCCGATTGGCGATGAAGCGCATATATTGCTCGCACAGCGCCGCGTTCAGCCCGAGAAACCCGCGCGGCATCGTATCGCGGCCATAGGCGGCTTCGAGTTCGGCCGCATCGGCGATCATGCCGCGGATTTCCTCCTGGAAGGCCGCCGTCCACAGATGCGGGTTCTCGTGCCGGATCTGGTTGATGACGTCGATGCCGAAATTCAGGTGAATGCTCTCGTCGCGCAATATGTACTGGTACTGTTCGGCGATGCCGACCATCTTGTTGCGCCGCCCCAGCGACAGGATCTGCGCGAAGCCCGTATAGAACCACATGCCCTCGAAAATGACGTAGAAGGCAACGAGGTCGCGCAGGAAGGCGGTGTCGGTCTCCGGCGTGCCGGTCTTGAAGTCCGGATCGTCGAGCGACTGCGTGTGCTTCAGCGCCCAGGCCGCCTTGTCGGTGATCGACGGCACCTCGCGATACATGTTGAAGAGCTCGCCCTCGTCGAGCGACAGGCTTTCCACGATATACTGGAACGTATGCGTGTGGATCGCCTCCTCGAAGGCCTGCCGCAGCAGATATTGCCGGCATTCGGGGTTGGTCAGATGCCGGTAGATGGCGAGCACGATGTTGTTCGCGACGAGCGATTCCGAGGCGGCGAAGAAGCCGAGATTGCGCTTGATCATGCGTCGCTCGTCCTCGGTCAGGCCGTCCTTCGATTTCCAGAGCGCGATGTCGGCCTGCATCGAGACCTCGGTCGGCATCCAGTGATTGTTGCAGCCGGCGAGATATTTCTCCCACGCCCAGCGATATTTGAGCGGCAGAAGCTGGTTCACGTCGGCGCGGGCGTTGATCATGCGCTTGTCGTCGATGGCGACCCGCGCGCCACCGCGTTCGATGGCGCCGAGGCCGGTCGCGTCGGGGGTGGGGAGGGGAGTGGATAGGTTGAGCATTGGGAAATCCTGATATCTGTTTGCTGAGCTCCCCCTCTCCGTCGCGGGCTGCGCCCGCGCCACCTCTCCCCCTCCGGGGGCGAGGAAACGGCGTCGCCGGCCTTGGCGCTTTTCCTCGCCCCCGAAGGGGGAGAGGTGGCACGCGAAGCGTGACGGAGAGGGGGAGGGAACGTCGAGCGGAAAAGGCGCTACTGACACGCCTCGCAATCCGGATCATCCACCGCACAAGCCTTGCCCCACGCCGCGCCCGGATCGATCACGATCGGCGCCGCCGATACCGCGTTGAGCTTCCCGTCCGTGCCCTTCAAAGTCGATTTCTCGACATGGGTCGCCGATCGCGCGCGCAGATAGTAGGTCGTCTTCAGCCCCTTCTTCCACGCCAGCCGATAGAGCGCGTCGAGCGCCTTGCCGGACGGGTTCGCCATGTAGAGATTGAGCGACTGCGCCTGGTCGATCCATTTCTGCCGCCGCGACGCCGCCTCGATCAGCCAGGCGCTGTCGATCTCGAAAGCAGTCGCGTAAAGCGCCTTCAGGTCATCGGGAATGCGATCGATCTGCCCCACCGAGCCGTCGAAATATTTCAGGTCCGAGATCATCACCTCGTCCCATAGCCCGCGCGCCTTCAGATCGCGCACCAGCGCGGCATTGACGACCGTGAAGTCGCCCGACATGTTCGATTTGACGAACAGGTTCTGGTAGGCCGGCTCGATCGATTGCGACACGCCGCAGATGTTGGAGATCGTCGCCGTCGGCGCGATCGCCATCGTGTTGGAGTTGCGCATCCCGACCGTTTTCACCCGCTCGCGCAGCCCATCCCAGTCCATGTCTAGTGACAGACACTCGTCCATTTCGGTGCCGCCTCTCACATCGGCAAGCAGCCCGATCGAATCGATCGGCAATATCCCCTTCGACCACAACGAACCGTCGAAGCTTGGATAGCGCCCACGCTCGGCCGCAAGATCGACCGATGCCGAAATCGCGTGATAGCTGATCGCCTCCATCGACCGATCCGCGAAATCCGCGGCTTCCGCCGAAGCATAGGGAATGCGCAGCGCCTGCAACGCGTCCTGGAAACCCATCAGCCCGAGCCCAACCGGACGATGCCTCATGTTCGATTTCCGCGCTTCGGGGATCGTGTAGAAATTGATGTCGACGACATTGTCGAGCATCCGCATCGCGGTCGTGACAGTCTTCGCCAGCCGCGCCATGTCGAGGCCATCTGCGCTGACATGGTTGAGCAAGTTCACCGAACCCAGATTGCACACCGCGACCTCGTCCTTGGACGTGTTGAGCGTGATTTCGGTGCACAGGTTCGACGAATGCACGACGCCGACATGGCCCTGCGGCGAACGGATGTTGCAAGGGTCCTTGAAGGTGATCCACGGATGACCGGTCTCGAACAGCATCGTCAGCATGCGCCGCCACAGATCGACCGCGCGCACCGTACGGAACACCTTGATGTCGCCCGCCGCCGCCTTTGCCTCATGCGCCTCGTAGGCCGCCTTGAACGCCGCTCCATAAAGATCGTGCAGATCCGGCACTTCGTCCGGCGAAAACAGCGTCCACTCGGCATTCGCCTCCACGCGCTGCATGAAAAGGTCCGGCACCCAGTTGGCCGTGTTCATGTCGTGCGTGCGTCGCCGGTCGTCGCCGGTGTTCTTGCGCAGGTCGAGGAATTCCTCGATGTCCACATGCCAGGTCTCGAGATAGGCGCAGACCGCGCCCTTGCGCTTGCCGCCCTGGTTGACCGCGATCGCCGTGTCGTTCGCCACTTTCAGGAACGGCACCACGCCCTGGCTCTCGCCATTCGTGCCCTTGATATGTGCGCCGAGGCCGCGCACCGGCGTCCAGTCGTTTCCAAGTCCGCCGGAATATTTCGCCAGCAGCGCATTGTCCTTCACGCCCTTGAAGATCGCATCGAGATCGTCGCCGATGGTCGTCAGAAAGCAGGAGGATAGTTGCGGCCGCGTCGTGCCCGAATTGAACAAGGTCGGCGTCGACGCCATGAAGTCGAAGGACGAAAGCAGATCATAGAATTCGATCGCACGCGCCTCGCGGTCGATCTCGCGCAGGGCGAGCCCCATCGCGACGCGCATGAAGAACGCCTGCGGCAGCTCGAAGCGCTTGCCCTTCGTGTGCAGGAAATAGCGGTCGTAGAGCGTCTGGAGGCCGAGATACTGGAAGCTCAGATCGCGCTCGGGCTTCAGCGCTGCGCCCAGGCGTGAAAGATCGAAACGCGCAAGCTCCGGATCGACCAGCCCGGCATCGATGCCTGCCGTGATGAAACCGGGAAAATACTGCGCATATCGCTCCGCCATCTCGCCTTGCGTCGCGGCGTCCGGCCGGCCCGCGACAAAGCTCAGCGCCTCGCGCCGCAGCCGGTCGAGCAGCAATCGTGCGGATACGTAGCTGTAATCCGGGTCGGTCTCGACCAATGCCCGCGCGGCGAGGATCGGCGCCAGCGAGAGTTCGTCGAGCGTGATGCCGTCATAGAGGTTGCGCCGCGTCTCGGTCAGGATCGGCTCCGGCGAAACCGCGTCGAGCCCCGCGCAGGCCTCGTTGACGAGCGCCGTCAGCCGCGCCTCGTCGAGCGGCGCGAGGCTGCCGTCGGCAGATTTGACGTTGAGCACCGGTGCCTGATCTGCCGTCTTCGGCCGGGCCGCCAGCCGCTCGCGGGCGCGTTCTTCGCGATAGAGCACATAGGCACGCGCGACCTTGTGATGCTCGCCGCGCATCAGCGCCAGTTCGACCTGATCCTGAATGTCCTCGATATGGACGATGCGCGCTTCACCGCCCCGCCTTGCGAGCGCCGATGCCACCTGCGCCGTCAAATCCTCGACTGCGTCGTGAACCCGTCGCGAGCCGGCCGCGCCCGTTCCCTCGACGGCGAGAAACGCCTTGGTCAACGCAACCGCGATCTTGTTCGGATCGAACGGCGTCAGCGCGCCGCCGCGCCTGATGACGCGATGGCCGACTTCGTCGGTTGCATCGATGAAATGCGGAACCGGGACGGCTCCGTTGGATGGTCGTGTGGCAATGCCCTGCATCTTAATCCCCGTGGCGATGGCGGACGGGGGAGGGCGCACGCATGCTTTGACGGGGTGAATCGATTGCCCGCGGCACACGCACCACCGGGACACCCCGCCCGAGGTTCGTTCAAGCCGTCAGGGCAGGTCTCCTGGCTCGCAGGTCACAGCTCTCGTCGGCCTTCCCGGTGCCGGCGGCACCAGTGGCATCAATCGACGCAAGCTCACTGCTTACAGTTGCGGGGGCAGCGCCGGCATAGCATTTACGCGCACCGGCTTCCCTCTTAGCTCCCGGGTGGTTGCCCGCCCGGAAGACCCATGACCACCGCATATAGATGGGCATTTGCGGATCGCGTCAACATCTTGTGTGAGGCGATCCACAATTCACGCGAGTGCCGCCTGCCGCGTCTCGACGTCGATCGCCCGCGCCGCAATCGCCGCCACCAGCAGAAGACCCGCAAACAAGCCGATCGCCGCCGCCGTGCTCTCGATGAACAGGTAGACCACGACGGAGGGCGCAAGGAGCCCTCCGAGCCGCGCCATCGCGCCTGCGGCACCCATGCCCGTCGCCCGCGAGGCGGTCGGGTAGAGTTCGGGCGTGAAGGCGTAGAGCGCGCCCCATGTGCCGAGAAGCGCAAAGCTCATCAGCAGAAGCGCCGTTGCGATCAGCGCCGGTGTGGCGGCGATGACGAAGAGCGCGCAGCCCGCCGCGCTCAGCACGAGGAACCGTGTCAGCGTCGCACGCCGGCCCCATTTTTCGACGCCATATGCGGCGAGCGCATAGCCGGGGATCTGCGCCAGCGCGACGAGGACGAGGAAGCCGTAGCCGCGCACGAAGCCGAAGCCCTCGGTCGCCAGCCGCGCCGGCATCCACACGAAGATGCCGTAATAGGAGATCGAGACGAGGAACCAGCAGGCCAGGATCAGGATCGTGCGGTGCCGCAACTCCGGCGACAGCAGCCCGACGCTCGATGCGGCGGGCGTCGCCGTCAGCTTTGTCTCGCCGAGCGGCGTCTTGCCGTTGGCGACCAGCACCTTGTCCATCACCGCGCGCGCCTCGGGCTCCTTGCCCTGGCGCATCAGGTGCATCGGCGATTCGGGTATCCAGAAGCGCAGGAAGATGCCGACGATCGCCGGCAGCGCGGTGACGAAGAAGATTACCCGCCACGCATCCGTAACGCCGGCCGAGGCCGCCGCCCATGCGGTCAGCGCCACGGCGACCGTGCCGACGGCCCAGAACCCTTCGAGCGCCACCAGCCAGCGGCCGCGCCGCGAGGGCGGCAGGAACTCGGCCATCATCGCATAGTCGACCGGCAGCGTGCCGCCGACCGCAAGCCCGGTCATGAACCGCAGGAAAAGCAGCGTCTGGAAGTCGGGCGCGAAGGCCGACGCGATGCCGAACACCGCATCCATCGCCACCGTGCCGATCAGGATGCGCCGGCGCCCGAACCGGTCGGCCAGTCGGCCGAAAACCGCCGCGCCGATCAGCATGCCGAGGAAGAACAGCGTTCCGGTTTGCAGCGCCTGCGGCACCGTCAGCCCGAAGGTCGCCGCGATCGACGCCGCGGTGAAGCCCACCGCCAGCACCTGCATCGCGTCGGCCGTCCACACCAGCCCGAAGACCCCGAGCAGCCTTCGTTGGAAAGGCCCGGTGCCGCCACGCTCCAGAACCGCATCGATCGTCGTCGTCATTCCGCATTCCCCCAATCTGTGAGCGTCGCTCTAGGGGGGCTGTGAGAATTTGTCGAGTGCCGGATGGGCGTCCCGGTCATTTTCAACCCTTCATGGCAGTCAAGCCGTTAACCTTAACCATAGGTAAATGAATCAAGTCGCAGTTTCGGGGTTTTGGAACAGTCGATACACAGTTAGCATTCGGTTAATGGCGGTACGGGGGAATGCGGCATGACAGGACAAGCAGCGGCACTGCGTGCCGAAGCGGACGGCGGGTCCGTTTCGGGCGAGGGGCAATCTGGAGACGGGCAGGGGTCGGCGTTCGCGCGCAGCGTCTCGGCCCTTCTGGAGCGGACGGAATATCGGCGCTGCGAAAGCGGCGAGGATCTCGAGGCGATCTATCGCCTGCGCTACAAGGCTTACAAGGCCTACGGCCTCGTCGGAGAGGCGGAAAACGAGCGCATCTGCGATGCGATGGACGATACGCCGAACAGCTACCGTTTTGGCGTGTTCATCGACGGCGAACTCGTCTCGACGGTTCGTCTTCATCACATCACCGCCGCCGAGCCCTGGGGGCCGGTCATGCGGGTCTATTCGGACATGCTGGAGCCGCGGCTTGCCGCCGGTGAGACCTTCGTCAATCCGGGTCAGTTCACGGCCGATCCGTCGGTCGCCGGCTCCTTCCGCCTGCTGCCCTATCTCACGCTGCGGCTCGCGGTCATCGCCAACACGTATTTCGATTCCACGAGTTGCGTCTGCCTGATCCGCGACGAGCATGTCGCCTTCTACAAGCGCATCTTCGGCTCGGCGCAGGTCGGCCTCGCGCGGCCCTATCCGCCTTTCACCGTGCCGGTCATGCTCTACGAGTCGAACTGCGAGGAGAACATGGCGAAGACGGTGGCGCGCTACCCGTTCTTCCGCTCCACCTTCGCCGAGCGTCGGCTTCTCTTCCAGCGCCCGGACGCAGGCGAACTGACGCCGCTCACCGTCCTGCCGACGGCGAAGTATCGCGTCGCGGCGTAGGCCGCTGACGCAGCGAAACGCTTGCCGCGCCGCGATGCGCGCCTAGCTATTCACCGCAGGGACTTCATTCACGGATATTTTCCATGCCCGATCTCGCACTGACACCATTGATCTCGCTCATCGCCGGCGTCGTCATCCTGATCATGCCGCGTCTGCTCAACTACATCGTCGCGCTCTATCTCATCGTCATCGGCCTCATCGGCCTCTTTCCAGACATCGTAGGCTAGTTTCCGCGACAATCCTGCCATTGCCCTCAATCACGCTTTTCGTTATCAGCGAACGACAGAATTGCGAGGGAGCCTTCCATGGCAGAAGAACATCATTCCGGCCCGCTCGAGATGGGCGCGGAAATGGACTATCACGAGCACGAGAAGACCTATTCGCTCTTTCTCGAATTCGCGAAATACGGCACGCTCGCCGTGGTCGCGCTCCTGATCGCCATGGCGTTCGGCTTCTTCACGGCAGCCGGCTTCATCTCCTCGACCATCCTCTTCCTGCTCATCTGCGGCCTCGGCGCGATCCTGTTGCGCTGACGGTCGTCGCGGCGGATCGTTTCCGCCGGGGAGTGAGGATCGGCAGTCAGGGAGGGGCCAATGTCGCAGATCGTTTTCGTACCGAGAGAAGTCGAGGGTGGAGAGCCGCGCGTCGCGGCCTCGCCCGATACCGTCAAGCGGCTGAAAGGGCTCGGCCTCGACGTGGTCGTCGAAGCCGGTGCAGGGACGGCCTCGCGCATTCCGGACGCCGAGTTCGAGAAGGCCGGCGCGCGCATCGGCTCGACTGCCGACGCATCGACCGCCGATGTCGTCCTCAAGGTTCGTCGCCCGAACGATACCGAACTCAAATCCTATAAAAAGGGCGCCGCGGTCATCGCCGCGATGGACCCCTATGGCAACGACGCCGCCGTCGCCGCCATGGCCAAGGCGGGCATCTCCGCATTTGCGATGGAATTCATGCCGCGCATCACCCGCGCGCAGTCGATGGACATCCTGTCGAGCCAAGCCAATCTCGCCGGCTACCAGGCCGTGGTCGATGCGGCCGCCGAATATGACCGCGCCCTGCCGATGATGATGACCGCGGCCGGCACCGTGCCCGCCGCCAAAATCTTCATCATGGGCGTAGGCGTCGCCGGCCTGCAGGCGATCGCGACCGCGCGCCGCATGGGCGCCGTCGTCACCGCGACCGACGTCCGCCCCGCCGCCAAGGAACAGGTCGCCTCGCTCGGCGCCAAGTTCCTCGCCGTCGAGGACGAGGAGTTCAAGGCGGCCGAGACCGCCGGCGGCTACGCCAAGGAAATGTCCAAGGAATACCAGGCGAAGCAGGCCGCGCTGACGGCCGAGCACATCGCCAAGCAGGACATCGTCATCACCACCGCGCTGATCCCCGGCCGGCCCGCGCCGCGCCTGATCTCGGCCGAGATGGTCGCCTCGATGAAGCCCGGCTCCGTCATCGTCGATCTCGCGGTCGAGCGCGGCGGCAATGTCGAGGGCGCGAAGGCCGGCGAGATCGTGACGACGGCCAACGGCGTCAAGATCGTCGGCCATCTCAACGTGGCAGGCCGCGTCGCCGCCTCCGCCTCGCTGCTCTACGCCAAGAACCTCTTCGCCTTCCTCGAGACGCTGGTCGACAAGGAAACGAAGACGCTCGCGATCAAGCCGGACGAGGAACTAGTCAAGGCAACGCTCCTGACCCACGAGGGCCAGGTCGTCCACGCGAATTTCGCCAAGGCCGAGGCCGCGCCCGCTGAGCCTGTGGAACCCGCACCCAAGCCGAAATCCGCTTCGAAGAAGGGGGATGCGTGATGGAAATGACCGCGATGGAACGCGCCATCGAGCAGCTCGAACAGGCAACCGCCGCGCTGCGGCTCGCCTTCTCCGATCTCGAAACCGCTGAAGCTGCCGGCCATGCGGCCGCGGCCGCGACGGGCGGCGCGATCGATCCCTTCGTCTTCCGCTTCGCCATCTTCGTCCTGGCGATCTTCGTCGGCTACTATGTGGTCTGGTCGGTGACGCCCGCGCTGCACACGCCGCTGATGGCCGTCACCAACGCCATCTCGTCGGTCATCGTCGTCGGCGCGCTGCTCGCGGTGGGCATCTCGGCCTCCGGCCTTGCGACCGGCTTCGGCTTCATCGCCCTCATCCTCGCATCGGTGAACATCTTCGGCGGCTTCCTCGTCACCCACCGCATGCTCGCCATGTACAAGAAAAAAGAGAAGTGAGGCGCATTCGATGAGCGAGAACTTCGCCTCCTTCCTCTACCTCGTCTCCGGCGTCCTGTTCATCATGGCGCTGCGCGGCCTGTCGCACCCGACCACCAGCCGCCAGGGCAATCTCTACGGCATGGTCGGCATGGGTATCGCCATCGTCACCACGCTGCTTCTGGCGCGTCCGACCTTTGGCGGCTTCCTGATGATCGTGGTCGGCATCGCCATCGGCGGCGGCATCGGCGCGGTGATCGCCAAGCGCATCCCGATGACGTCGATGCCGCAGCTCGTCGCAGCATTTCACTCGCTCGTCGGTCTCGCCGCCGTGCTGGTCGCGGCCGCCGCCGTCTATTCGCCGGAAAGTTTCGGCGTGGGCACGGTCGGCCACATCCACACCCAGGCACTGATCGAGATGTCGCTCGGCGTCGCCATTGGCGCCATCACCTTCACCGGCTCGATCATCGCCTTCCTGAAGCTCGACGGGCGCATGTCCGGCAAGCCGATCATGCTGCCCGCGCGCCACATGGTGAACGCGGCCATCGCGACCGCGCTCGTCCTGCTGGTCGTCGTCCTCGTCATGACGCAGTCGACGCTCGCCTTCTGGCTGATCGTCATTCTGGCCCTGGCACTCGGCGTCCTGATCATCATCCCGATCGGCGGCGCGGACATGCCCGTCGTCGTCTCGATGCTCAATTCCTATTCGGGCTGGGCCGCGGCCGGCATCGGCTTCACCCTCGGCAATCTCGCGCTCATCATCACCGGCGCGTTGGTCGGCTCGTCGGGCGCGATCCTCTCCTACATCATGTGCAAGGGCATGAACCGCTCCTTCATCTCCGTCATCCTCGGCGGCTTCGGCGGCGAGACGGCCGCCGCGAGCGCCGATGACGGGATCGAGCGCACGGTCAAGCAGGGCTCGGCCGACGACGCCGCCTATTTGATGATGAACGCGCAGAAGGTCATCATCGTCCCCGGCTACGGCATGGCCGTGGCGCAGGCGCAGCATGCGCTGCGCGAAATGGCCGACACGCTCAAGGCCAACGGCGTCGAGGTCAAATACGCGATCCACCCGGTCGCCGGCCGCATGCCCGGCCATATGAACGTGCTTCTGGCCGAAGCGAACGTGCCCTATGACGAGGTCTTCGAACTCGAGGACATCAACTCGGAGTTCGCCCAGGCCGACGTCGCCTACGTCATCGGCGCCAACGACGTCACCAACCCGTCCGCCCGCGACGATAAGGCCTCGCCCATCTACGGCATGCCCATCCTCGACGTCGACAAGGCCCGCACCTGCCTCTTCGTCAAGCGCTCGCTCGGCTCGGGCTATGCCGGCATCGACAACACGCTGTTCTACAAGGACGGCACGATGATGCTTCTCGGCGACGCCAAGAAGATGACCGAGGAAATCGTCAAGGCGATGCACCACTGAGGCTGGTCGTCCGGTCTCGTCGAGTTTGACCGAACCAGTTTTTTTGTGAATTGACCCCCACCCTGTATCCCTCCCCACAAGGGGGAGGGAGCCATCAGCGTGTTCGCTTTCGACGGTCAAGCTTCATCCAGTTTGAAGGCAAGGCGCTACGTGGATGCCTTCCCTCCCCCTTGTGGGGAGGGATAAAGGGTGGGGGTCTCCTTCGAAAGAAATGACCCAGCCCGCCACACTACGATCTTTCATCCCAGGCCTCGGTCGCGGCCGACCCGAACCCCGAAATGATCGATCACCACAAACCTACAGCGCCCGCAGCTTGAACTCCGTCACGCCGAGCGCGACGTTCAGCCCCGTCTGCGCCTGCACGCTCAAAGGCTGCAGCATCACCGATTCGTTCGACCCGCCGACCAGCAAATTGACCCCGCCACCCACAGCCGCCGTCACTTCCGCCGAGGCGCCATAATAGTCACCGGCAAGTGCGGCGGGCGACAGTTCCGCCGCGGTCGGCGCGAGGACGGCCCATTGCATCACGGCGGCGCTCGTCACGCCGACATCGAGGCCGTATTTGTTGACGACGCCGACGAACTGCACAGGCGGGCGCCCGTCGGCGGGGGTGAAGGCGCACTGCATGTCGCGCGAGGAGCCGAAGATCAGGCCGACATCGCCTTCGATGGCGCATTCGAGCATGCCCATTTCGGCGCGGGTGTCCTGCGCATGGGCGGCGGTGGCAGCACCGCCGGCCACGACGGCGGCGGCGATCAGCGTGCGGATCATGTGAAATCTCCCGTTCGAGTGTCTGGCTGACAACCGAACGGGCGGATGTTCGTTCCGGTTACGTTACGAAGCCCGCGTGCGTCGCAGGCCTTCGGCGGCGACCGACAGGTTCGGGTCGAGCCGGACGGCTTCGGCGTAGGAGCGCGAGGCGCGCTGGTTTTCGCCGCGGCGTTCGAGGATCACCGCCTGATAGGCCCAGGCCTCGGCATTTGACTTGTCGAGGTTCAGCGCCGTGTTGAAGTCGGCGAGCGCGTTGTCCTCGTTGTTGATCGCGAGATAGGACAGGCCGCGCGCCGTGTAGGGCTCGGCTGCGCTCGGCGCCAGCGAGATCGACTGCGCGAAATCGGAAATGGCGAAATCGTGCTGGTTGCGGGTCTGGTAGAGCAGGCCGCGATTGTAATAGGCGCGCGGATCGGTCGTATCTAGCTGGATGGCGCGCTCGAAATCCTGGAAAGCGTTGTTTGCGTTGCCGGCGAGCCGGTAGAGATTTCCACGGCCGATATAGGCGGCATCGTAGTTCGGATTGAGCTGGAGCGCTTGGTTGTAGTCAGCGAGCGCGGCCTGTTGATTTCCCATGTTGCGATGGATGAGCGCGCGATTGTTGTAGGCCTGGAAGAAGCCGGGATTGAGCTGAATCGCGCGGTCGAAATCGGCCAGCGCCTCCGAATTGCGGCCGCCGCGGCCATAGGCCGAGCCGCGCACATTGTAGGCCTCGGGGTCCTGCGGGGAGCGCTCGATGACGGCGGTCAGCGAGGCGATGTTCTCCGTCGACGTCTGGGCGGCGTCCATCGGCGAGACCGTCGACATCGTTTCGGGCGCGGTCTGGCAGGCGGCGAGCGCCAGCACGGAGACGAGAGCGAAGGCGGTGGCGGTACGCTTGGCGTGGCGCGCGGTCGAGATCATCGGCTGGTTCCCCCGGTTCGGATTTGGCAAGCAGGGCTGCGTTGGGTCAAACGCGGACAATGAAAAAAGGTGGCAGCGATTGCTCGCGCCACCTCTTATAATTCGGCAATAGAGACCAAAAAGCGGCGGATCAACGCGCCGCGACGGCCGGAGCGCGACCGCCGCCGACCAGGCCTTCGCGCTGGGCGCGCTTGCGGGCCAGCTTGCGGGCGCGGCGAACGGCTTCAGCCTTTTCGCGGGCGCGCTTTTCGGACGGCTTCTCGTAATGGCCGCGCATCTTCATCTCGCGGAAGATACCTTCGCGCTGCATCTTCTTCTTGAGCGCGCGGAGCGCCTGATCAACGTTGTTGTCGCGGACGAGTACCTGCACGTGCGTTCCTGTTCGTTACCGTGGATCTGTCTAAATTCGTAAGCGCAACGAATTGCGCCCGTGGCACGCACCACGGATCGGTGCGGCTCATATCACCGCCCGCACCCCTTGTCGAGCGGAAATCGCCGAGGGCCGGGACGGCACGCAACCGGCCAATTCGTCGCAGGCAAATCTGCGCGGCGCAAACGGGCAATCGAAGTCGCAATCAGCGCAAGGCGGATCGGCGCTTTTCGCTAGTCATAGCTTCGCCATTCTGGTTCTCCCTGATGGCGCTTTCCAACCGTCCGCGAGGCACGAGCCCCATGCGCAAATATTCGGTCTTCGCCATCGCCCGCGAGGCGCTTCGCGGCCACAAGGGCTGGGAAGAACAATGGTCCTCGCCCGAGCCGCGGTCCGAATACGACGTCATCATCGTCGGGGCCGGCGGGCATGGGCTGGCGACCGCATATTACCTCGCCAAGCATCACGGCGTCACCAACATCGCGGTGCTGGAAAAGGGCTGGCTCGGCGGCGGCAATACCGGCCGCAACACGACCATCATCCGCTCGAACTATCTCTATGACGAAAGCGCCGGCATCTACGACCATGCGGTGAAGCTGTGGGACGGACTCAGCCAGGATTTGAACTACAACGTCATGTATTCCGCGCGCGGCGTCATGATGCTCGCCCACAACGTTCACGACGTGCAGGTCTTCAAGCGCCACATCCACGCCAACCGCCTCAACGGCGTCGACAATGAATGGCTGACGCCGGAAGAGGCGCAGGCGTTCTGCCCGCCGCTCAACATCTCGAAATCCGCGCGCTATCCGGTCATGGGCGCAGCGCTGCAGCGACGCGGCGGCACGGCGCGCCACGATGCGGTCGCGTGGGGCTATGCACGCGCCGCCGCCGATCGCGGCGTCCACATCATCCAGAATTGCGAAGTCACCGGCATCCGCCGCTCGTCGAACGGCCACGTCACCGGCGTCGAGACTTCGCGCGGCTTCATCGGGGCCAAGAAGGTCGGCGTCGTCGCGGCAGGCCATTCGTCCGTCATCATGCAGATGGCCGACGTCAGGATGCCGCTCGAGAGCTACCCGCTGCAGGCACTCGTCTCCGAGCCGGTCAAGCCGGTGTTCCCCTGCGTCGTCATGTCGAACACGGTCCACGCCTACATCTCGCAATCCGACAAGGGCGAACTCGTCATCGGCGCGGGCACCGACCAGTACACCTCTTATTCGCAGACCGGCGGGTTCCACATCCTGAACCACACGCTCGACGCGATCTGCGAGATGTTCCCGATGTTCACGCGCATGAAGATGCTGCGTTCGTGGGGCGGCATCGTCGACGTGACGCCCGACCGCTCGCCGATCCTCGCCAAGACGCCGGTGCCGGGGCTCTATGTCAATTGCGGCTGGGGCACGGGCGGGTTCAAGGCGACGCCGGGTTCGGGCCACGTCTTCGCGCATACCATCGCCAACGACAACCCGCACCCGATCAACGCGCCGTTCAACCTCGAACGCTTCCGCACCGGCCGCCTCATCGACGAAGCGGCCGCCGCCGCCGTCGCGCATTAGGGATATCCCATGCTTCTCATCCGCTGCCCCTATTGCGAGGAAGAGCGTCCCGAGCTCGAATTCCGCCATGCCGGCGAAGCGCATATCGCGCGCTCGGCCGAGATGAGCGAGTTGAGCGATGACGAGTTCGAGAAGTTCTTCTTCATCCGCCAGAATCCCAAGGGCCTGATCTTCGAGCGCTGGCGCCACATCCACGGCTGCGGCCGCTTCTTCAACGCGGCGCGGGATACGGTGACGGACAAGTTCCACCTGACCTACAAGGCCGGTGAGCCGAAGCCGGAAATCACGCTGATGGCGCCCTCCGCCCCCGCTTCCTGGGCCAATCGCGAGCCGGCGGAGCTGAATGCCAACGTGCCCGAGGGAAAGACATCGTGATGTTCGTCGCAACACCCCCCTCTGGCCTGCCGGCCATCTCCCCCTCTGGCCTGCCGGCCAGAGATGGCCGGCAGGCCAGAGGGGGGTGAACTCCGGACCCGCGTGGAGCGCCATTTCCAATGACCGAAACCTTCCGCATCGCCGACGCCGGACGTCTCACCCCCGCGCGCACCGCCCGCTTCACCTTCGACGGCAAGTCCTACCAGGGCCTTGCCGGCGACACGCTCGCCTCGGCGCTGCTCGCCAACGGCGTCCATCTCGTCGGCCGCTCGTTCAAATACCACCGCCCGCGCGGCTTCCTCTCCGCCGGCGCGGAGGAGCCGAATGCGCTCGTCGGCATCCACCGGGATGCCGCGCGCAAGACGCCGAACGTGCGCGCCACGGTGCAGGAGGTCTATGACGGCCTCACCGCCGTCTCGCAAAACCGCTGGCCCTCGCTCGCCTTCGACATCGGCGAAGCGAACGATCTCGGCTCGCCGATGTTCTCGGCCGGCTTCTACTACAAGACCTTCATGTGGCCGAAGGCGGCGTGGGACAAGGTCTACGAGCCCTTCATCCGCCGCGCGGCCGGCCTCGGCGTCGCGCCGGACCAGCCCGATCCGGACCACTATTCCTCGCTCTACGCGCATTGCGACGTGCTGGTGCTCGGTGGCGGCGCGGCCGGCATCGCGGCGGCGCTCGCGGCAGCTTCCGGGGGCGCGCGTGTCATCCTCGCCGACGAGCAGGCCGAATTCGGCGGCGCTCTGCGCTTCGAGACCGGCGCCGAAATCGACGGGATGGGCGGCTGGGACTGGGCGCAGTCCAGCCTGTCGAAGCTCAAGGCCATGGACAATGTCCGGGTCCTGCCGCGCACCACTGCCTTCGGCTATTACGCGCAGAACCTCGTCGGGCTGGTCGAGCGCGTCACCGATCATCTCGCCAATCCGGCCCAGGACCTGCCGCGCGAGCGCCTCTGGCAGGTGCGCGCCGCCAAGGTGATCATCGCCACCGGCGCGATCGAGCGGCACATGGTCTTCGCCGACAATGACCGGCCGGGCATCATGCTCGCCTCCGCCGCGCGCACCTTCCTCAATCACTATGGCGTCGCGGTCGGCAGAAATGTCGGCGTCTACACGGCGACCGATTCCGCCTATGCCGCCGCCATCGACCTCAAGAAGGCCGGCGTTTCCATCGCGGCCATCGTCGACATCCGCGACGCGCCGCAGGGCGCCGCCATCGACGAAGCCCGCGCACTCGGCATCGAAATCCTCACCGGCCACGCCGTCACCAAGACCGGCGGCAAGCTGCGCGTTTCGTCCATGGCCGTCGCGCCGAAATCGGGCGGCACGACGCGCGTGATTCCGGTCGATGCGCTTTTGATGTCGTCCGGCTGGACGCCGTCCGTCCACCTCTTCTCGCAGTCGCGCGGCAAGGTCGCGTTCGACGACGCCACCCAGCGCTTCCTGCCCGGCCAATATGCGCAGGACTGCGTCTCCGTCGGCGCCTGCAACGGCACCGACACGCTGCAGGCCGTCATCGACGAAGCCTATGAAGCGGGTGAAAAGGCGACGAAGGCCTCGAAGGCCAACCGTCCCACCGCGAAAACCTCCGAAAACTGGACCGGCAATTTCCTCGGCACCGGACCGGGTGCGCAGGCCGACACCACCGTCAAGGCCTTCGTCGATTTCCAGAACGACGTCACCGCCAAGGACATCCGCCTTGCCGTGCGCGAGGGCATGCGCTCGATCGAGCACGTCAAGCGCTTCACCACCAACGGCATGGCGACAGACCAGGGCAAGACGTCGAACATGCATGGCCTTGCCATCGCCGCCGAGACGCTCGGCAAGCCGATCCCGCAGGTCGGCCTCACCACCTTCCGCGCGCCCTATACGCCGGTCACCTTCGGCGCCATCGTTGGCCATTCGCGCGGCAGCCTGTTCGATCCGACGCGCCGCACGGCCATGCACGGCTTTGCCGAAAGCCATGGCGCGGTGTTCGAGGATGTCGGCCAGTGGAAGCGCGCCTGGTTCTTCCCGCAGGCGGGCGAGGACATGCACCAGGCCGTCGCGCGCGAATCGAAGACCGTCCGCCAGTCGGCCGGCATCTTCGACGCCTCGACCCTCGGCAAGATCGAAGTCGTCGGGCCGGATGCCGCCCAGTTCATGGAACTCCTCTACACCAACCCCTGGGCGAAGCTCGAGCCCGGCCGCTGCCGCTATGGCATCATGCTGCGCGAGGACGGGTTCATCTACGATGACGGCGTCGTCGGCCGCCTCGCCGAAGACCGCTTCCACGTCACCACGACGACCGGCGGCGCGGCACGCGTGATGAACCACATGGAGGACTACCTCCAGACCGAATTCCCGCATCTGAAAGTCTACCTCACCTCGACCTCCGAGCAGTGGGCGGTCATCGCCGTGCAGGGGCCAAAGAGCCGCGACATCATCGCGCCGCTCGTCGAGGGCATCGACATCTCCGACGCCGCCATGCCGCACATGTCCGTGCGCGAGGGCACGATCTGCGGCGTGCCGACCCGGCTCTTCCGCATGTCGTTCACCGGCGAGCGCGGCTTCGAAATCAACGTGCCGGCAGATTTCGGCGAGAGCGTTCTGGAAGCCGTCTGGGGCGAGGCGCAGAAGCACGGCGCCTGTCTCTACGGCACAGAGACCATGCACGTCCTGCGCGCCGAAAAGGGCTACATCATCGTCGGCCAGGAAACAGACGGCACCGTCACCCCGCAGGATGCCGGTCTCGACTGGGCGATCGGCAAGAAGAAGACCGACTTCGTCGGCATCCGCGGCCTGAAGCGCCCCGACCTCGTCGGCGCCGGCCGCAAACAGCTCGTCGGTCTCAAGACCGTCGATCCGAACGTCGTCCTCGAAGAAGGCGCGCAGATCGTCGCCACCCCCGACCAGCCGATCCCGATGAAGATGATCGGCCACGTCACCTCGAGCTACTGGTCCCCCAATTGCGGCCGTTCCATCGCACTCGCGCTGGTGGTCGATGGTCGCGAGAAGATCGGCCAGCGGCTGTTCGTGCCGATGCCGGGGAAGGTGATCGAGGTGGAGGTCACGGGGACGGTGTTCTTCGACGAGAGCGGGGAGCGGTTGAATGGATGAGATGAGCAAAATGGCGGCAATGTCTTCGTTCCGGCCCACCCCCCTCTGTCCTGCCGGACATCTCCCCCTCAAGGGGGGAGATC
>NZ_AYOD01000027.1 GCF_000497755.1 Aliihoeflea sp. 2WW | reverse complement strand
GATCTCCCCCCTTGAGGGGGAGATGTCCGGCAGGACAGAGGGGGGTGCTTTGATGCCGACCGTAAACGCCGAACCAGCCACCCGCCGCCCCATCCTCGTCGGCCGCCAGACCGCCGCGCCGAACGCCACGGTCACCGTCGCGCCGCCGGCATCGCGTCTGTCGCTGCGCGCGCCATCCGAAAGCGTCGCCGCGCTTTCATCCGCGCTCGGCCTCACTCTCCCGACCAAGCCCAAAACCACCGCTTCCGCCAACGCGCGCCACGCGCTCTGGCTCGGCCCGGACGAATGGCTCGTCATCGACGAGACCGGCGCGGACCTCGCGGCGCTCCTGAAGCCAGTCACCACCTTCCATTCCGCCGTCGACGTCTCGCACCGCAACGCTGCCTTCGTCGTCTCGGGGAAGGGCGCAGCTACAGCCATCAATGCCGGCTGTCCGCAGGATTTGTCGCTCGCCGCCTTCCCGGCAGGCGCCGCCTCGCGAACCATCCTGCACAAGATCGAGATCGTGCTTTTCCGCACCGGGGACGACGAATTCCGCGTCGAGTGCTGGCGGTCCTTCGCCGACTACGCCTTCACCTTCCTCACGGAAGCCGCGCGCGACGCTTAGGACGCTTTCCTCAGCCGGCGCTCATTGGCGAAGCCGATGAGTTCGCGGGCGGGCATCGGCCTTGCCAACGCATAGCCCTGCAGGGCGTCGCAGCCGAGGCGTTGGAGGATGTGGGCGTGCTCCATCGTCTCGACGCCTTCGGCCAGCACCTGGATGCCGAGCGAGTGGCCCATCTCGATGATCGAGCCGAGCAACTGGCGCTGGGCGAGCGAGCCGACGATCGGCTGGACGAGCTGCCGGTCGATCTTCAGCCGTTGCGGCTTTAGCTTCAAAAGCGAGACGATCGAGGCGTAGCCGGTGCCGAAATCGTCGATCTCGACGTCGATGCCGATCGATTTCAGTTCGTCGACATGCGCCATCAGGCGGTCGTCATGCTCGTCGAGGAAGATCGATTCCACCAGTTCGAAGGCGATCCGCCGCGGTTCGATCTGCATCTTGCGCAGCCCCGCGAGCAGGTCCGCATTGTGGAGACGTCGCGCCGACACGTTGACCGAGGCCTGCGGCACGCGCAGGCCCTGCAACTCCCACACGCCGAGCTGCGCGACGGTCGCCTCCAGCATCCGGCTGTCGATCTCCTGCACGACGTCGAGTTCCTCGGCGACCTTCAGGAAATAGGCCGGGCCGAGCAGTCCCTTTTGCGGGTGCTCCCAGCGCGCCAGCGCCTCGACGCCGATGATCTCGAAGGTCTGGGCGTCGAATTGCGGCTGGTAGTGCGGCACGAACTCGCCGCGTTCGAGGCCCGAGCGGATGTCGTCGGCGATCTGCTTGGTGGTGATGATCTCGGCCTGCAGTTCCTCGGAGAAGAACTGGAAGCAGTTGCGTCCGTTCCGCTTGGCCCGGTAGAGCGCGATGTCGGCATTGACGAGAAGACGGGTCGCGTCGGCGATCGTGTCGGTATCGGCCGCAATGCCCACCGAGCCGCCGATGCGACATTCGTGCTCTTCATAGAGCGTCGGTTCCTGAAGCTTGACGATGATCGTGGCGGCCAGGTCGGCAAGGCTCTCCGCCGAAAGCAGCGCGGCATTGCGCGCCCGGCGCACGACGACGAATTCGTCGCCGCCGACACGCGCCACGAAGTCGGTCGGCCACACCGCCTGGCGCAGCACGTTGGCAGCATGGACCAGCATCGCGTCGCCGGCCGCATGGCCGAGCGTGTCGTTGATTTCCTTGAAGCGGTCGAGGTCGATCTGCAGGATCGCCGCCACCTCCCGGCCTTCGGCGAAGGCCTTCGCATGTTCGGCGATCGTCTCGTCGAGATAGCGCCGGTTGGGAAGGCCGGTGAGCGAATCGTGCAGAGCATTGAACTCGATCCGTTCGCGGATCGATTCCAGCTCGGCGTTGCGTGCCTCCGAAAGGAGGACCGCCATGTTCAGCGCCTCGGCCCGCTCGACATCCTCGGTCACGTCCCAGTTGACGCCAACGATGCGCGGCGGCGCGGTCTCGTCCTGGAACACCGAACCGATGGCGCGAACGTGGCGGATCGATCCGTCGTCGAGGATCAGGCGGTAGTCGGAGTGGTAGCGGCCGGTCTCGCGCATGGCGGCGGAGAAGTCTGCCTCCGCGCGCACCTTGTCGTCGGGATGCAGGCGGCGTGCCCAGAAGGGATAATTGCGGATGCCGGCATCCTGCGGATAGCCGTAGAGCTCGTTCATCCGGTCGTCCCAGATGAGTTCGCCGTTCTGGACATCCATCTCCCAGATGCCGATGCGCGAGGCCTGGACGGCGAGGCGCAGCCGGCGCGACAGGCGCTCGAGTTCCAGCTTGCGCTCGCGCATGTCGGCGATGTTGCGCTGGCGCTCGTCCATCAGGCGGCCCATGATGAAGGTCGGGCCGAGCACCAGAAGGGCGGCGGCGAGCAGCCAGGCATAGAGCTGCCCGCGGCCGGGGATCGGCTGGTCCCAGCCGCCCTTCGGCCGCGCGGCGATCTGCCATGTGCCCGAAGGCAGGAGCACGTCGACGGTCACCGGGTTGTCGCCAAGGACGGATTCGGCCCCGAAAAAGCGCTCGCCGCGCCCGCCGGCAGCATTGCGGCCCACGATGGCGATCTCGATGGCGAGGTCGTCGTCGAGAAGGCCGCTCTGGCGGTAAAGCTGTTCCACGTCGACGATCGCCGAGACGATGCCCCAGAATTCGCGTACGCCCATCGCATTGCGCGAGAAGACGGGGAAGCGGCCGATGAAACCCTGTCCGCCCTGCACCAGGTCGACGGGGCCGGCGAGCACCAGCCCGCCCGAATTGCGGGCTTGGAAGACCGCACCGCGCTGCGATTCGCTTGTCCGGTAGTCGAGCCCGACCGCCCGTTCATTGCCCTCGATCGGATGGATCAGCTTGACTACGAGATCCGGCGCGGCGGCGATGTGGCGGATCTGCAGTTCCTGCGTCAGGAGACTGCCGACCAGTTCGGAAAACTCGGCCTGTTCGATTTGCGGATTGGTTTCGATCGAGGCCACGAGGCCGCGCACGAGCTGGATGTTGGCGTTGATCGAGCCTTCCAGCTTGGCACGCACGAGGCTCGCCTTGGAGAGTACGTCCGAGCGCAGCTTCTGGTCGAAGACGTTCTGGTTCTGGTGAAGGGCGAAGATCGCGGCGGCGACCACGACGATGGTGGCGAGCAGCAGGTGCAGATGGCTGGCGCGTATCCGCCGCAACCCCCTGCGATTGCTTTTCTGGTCCGAAAGCCCGCCCATCGATTGCCCCGACGCTGCCCCAATGCCTGTTGGGCCAAGATGGGCGGGGAGACCTTAAATTAGCATTTAGGCGGCGCAGCATGGCCGGCGTGGGAGGGCAGAAACCGGCTCGCGCCGGCGGCTTTTCCAAACAGGGTTAAATCGCCGTTATGCCGCCATCGGCCGCCAGCGTCTGGCCGGTCATGAAGGAGTTCTGCGGACAGCCGGCGAACAGCATCACCTCGATCACCTCGTCGATTTCGGCCAGCCGGCGCATCGGCACGCCGCGCACCAGTTCCTTCTCGCCCGACGCGGCGTCCTCGCCCAGCGCGCCGAGCGCGTCCGTCGCCATCGGCGTGCGGGCATAGGAGGGGCAGACGGCATTGATGCGGATGCCCTTCGAGGCATATTCGGCCGCCGCCGAGCGCGTCAGGCCGACGACGCCGTGCTTTGCCGCCGAATAGATGCTGAGCCGCGGCGCGCCGGCAATGCCGGCGACCGATGCGACATTGACGATCGCGCCCTTCGATCCGTCGCGGCGATACTGCCGTTCCAGCACCGGCAACTGATGTTTCATGGCGTAGAAGACGCCCATCAAATCGATGTCGACCACACGCCGCGCTTCCTCGGAATCCATCAGCGGCAGCTTCGAGAAGGCATGCGCGATGCCCGCATTGTTGAAGGCGACGTCGAGCCGGCCGAAGCGCGACAGTGCCAGTTCGACGAGATCGCGCGAATGCTCTTCCTGCGCCACGTCGCCCGCAAGCGCCGCCGCCTTGTCCCCAAACGGGCCTGCAACGGCATTCAACTCGGCCTCGCGGATGTCCGAGAGGACGAGATTGGCGCCTTCCACGGCCAGCCGCTCAGCGAGCCTCTTGCCGAAACCGCCGCCCGCGCCGGTGACGATCGCCGTCAGCCCCTCGTAACGCTTCATGTCATGTTCCCCGCTCTGCCGGCTCACTTGCCGGTCTTGATGGTTTCGACGGCCAACTCCGCCAGAAGCGTCACCGCCTGGCCGTAGGTCTTCGCCTTTTCCGGATTGGACGCGTTGCCGTCGAGCGCGCGCTTGTAGACACCCTGGCAGATCGCCGCGAGGCGGAAGAAGGAGAAGGCGACGTAGTAGGTCCAGTTGTCGATGCCCGCAATGCCGCGGCGCTCGCAATAGGCCTCGACATACTCGGCTTCGGTCGGCAGGCCGAGCGCCTTGCGGTCGATGCCGCCCAGGCCCTTGAAGGCGGAAGTGTGCGGCAGGCGCCACTGCATGCACTGGTAGGAAAGGTCCGCATAGGGATGGCCGAGCGTCGACAGTTCCCAGTCGAGCACCGCGACCACCTTCGGTGCGTCGGCCGCGAAGATCATGTTGTCGAGCCGGTAGTCGCCATGGACGAGCGAGACGACGCCGTCATCGGGAACCGCATGGGCCTCGAGCCAGGCGAGCAGCGTTTCCATGTCCTCGATGCGGCCCGTCTCGGACGCCCGGTACTGGCTCGACCAGCGCGCGAACTGGCGGTCGAAATAGCTGCCCGGCCGGCCGAAATCGGCAAGCCCGGCCGCCTCGACATCGACCGAATGGAGCGCCGCCAGCACCCGGTTCATGTCGTCATAGATCGCCTTGCGCTCGGCATTGTCCTTCGCGTCCGGCAGGGCAGGGTCCCAGAAGATGCGCCCGTCGACGAAGTCCATCACGTAGAACATACGCCCGATCGGCGAATCCTCGGGTGCCAGATGAACCATGTTCGGCACCGGCACGCCGGTCCCGGCCAGCGCCTTCATGACGCGGAACTCGCGGTCGACCTGGTGGGCCGATTTCAACAGTTCGCCCGGCGGCTTGGCGCGCAGCACGTAGCGCCCGCTCTTCGCCGTCAAAAGGTAGGTCGGGTTCGACTGGCCGGCATTGAACTTCTTGATGTCACCGAGCCCCGCAAAGCCGGGAATCGCGGCTTCCAGATAGGGGGCGAGCGTTGCCGCGTCGAGCGCGTTGGGATCGCTCATGCCCGTGCTTCCTCGCGTTGCAGGACGGCGAGTGTCAGCCAGCGCGCCGTCAAGGCGGGCTTCTTGACGCCCTCGATCTCCACCGTCACATCGGTCGCCACCTGTATCCAGCCCGACGGCCGCACATTGACGTCGGCAAGGACGAAGCGGCCGCGCACCCGCGCGCCGGTCTTCACCGGGGTGACGAAGCGAACCTTCTCGAACCCGTAATTGACGCCCATTTCGGCATTCGCCAGCGGCGGGATCGATTCATAGGAAAACGCCGAGAGCAGCGACAGCGTCAGGAAGCCATGGGCGATCGTCCCGCCGAAGGGCGTCTCGGCGGCGCGCACCGGGTCGACATGGATGAACTGGTGGTCGTCGATCGCTTCGGCGAACATGTCGATCATGCCTTGCGTGACCGTGCGCCAGGGCGACACGCCGATCTCGTTGCCGACATTCGCCACCAGCCGGTCGATATCGACCGGCTCCAGACGGGGACCTTCCATGGCTGAAACCCTTATTCCTTGAACAACGACATGCCGTGCTGGACGGACTGCCCGCCATCGATCGGCAGAATCGCGCCCGTCACGTAACTTCCGGCTTTCGAGCACAGATACAATGTCGCTCCCGCAATGTCATGCGGTGCGCCGATCCGGCCGAGCGGAACGCGTGAGCCGACATGGTCGGCCTGTTCCTCGGTCGCCGTCGCAAAGGCCGTCATGCGGCTCTGGAAGGGGCCGGGCGCAAAGGCGTTGACGGTGATGCGCCGCCCCGCGAGTTCGATCGCCAGCGTGCGCGTCAAGTGATGCACCGCCGCCTTCGAGGCGGTGTAGGAATAGGCGCCGTCGGCGATCGGCTGCGTGCCCATCACCGATCCCAGATTGACGATACGCGCCGGGTCCTCGTCGCTGGCCGCGCGTTCGAGCTCGGGCAGGAGTTCGCGCGTCAGGTGGAAAAGCCCGGTGACGTTGACGTTCATCACTTTCGCCCAGGCCGAATACGGAAATTCGGAGAGTTCCGCCCCCCAGGAGATGCCGGCATTGTTGAACAGGATGTCGAGCTTGTCGGTCCGGTTCCTGACCTCGGCGACGAGGGCGGCGACGCCTTCCTCCGAGGACACATCGCCGCCGAAGCCCTCGGCGGTGCCGGGCGTTCCAAGCGCATTCAGTTCCTCGGCGGTGCGGGCGCAGTCATGTCCCTTGCGCGAGGCGATCAGCACGCGGGCGCCGCCATGCATCAGGGCGGTCGCCGCCATGCGGCCGATGCCGGTCGCCGCGCCGGTGACGAGCGCGGTCTTGCCGCGCACGGAATATAGGTCTTCGATAAAGCTCATCGTTCCTCCCGGGGAAGTTTCGCCGCGACGTTCGGAAGCCGCGTTGACAACATACCCGATAGTATGTTCATCATTCGGCGTCCGTAAAGGCCCTTCGTGAAAACCGGCAAAAGACTGGTGGAGGGCTTGCAGAAGGGCGGGAGGAAATCGGTTCGAATGGGCCTCGGCATACGGGAACGCACGCTCGACAGTTCGCGCAGCGCCATCTTGGAGGCGGCGGCGCGCTGCTTCCACGAGCGCGGATATGCGGCGACGTCGATCGACGACGTAGCCCGGGCGCTGCAGTCGACCAAGGGCCGCATCTACCATCACTTCGAATCCAAGGCCGACCTCTTCGCCGAGGTCTTTCGCGTCGGCATGGACATGAACTATGCCGCGCTCGAACCGCTGCGCAGCATGAAGGGCGAGGCGCATCAGCGCTGGCGGCGTTTCGCCTGGGTCCATGTCGACCAGATGATCACCACGCGCGCCTTCCAGCGCGTCGTCTGGATGGGCGTCGAGATGCACCTCGTGGGCGCGCCGACGCCGCATCAGCGCGCGCTGTTCGAGGAGCTGTTCGAGACGCGCTCGCGATATGGCGACATTTTCCGCACCCTCATCGCGGAGGGTCGCGAGACCGGCCACTTCCAGTTCGCCAATCTCAGCGTCGCGAACCAGTTGATGTTCATGACGCTCAATTCGCCGATCTTCTGGTATTCGCCGCGCACCGGGGAAACCCGCGCCGATATCGAGGATCTCATCGCCCAAGTCGTCACCTGCGCCTGGCGCGGGCTGGGCGGCACGGAAGGAACCAGCAAATGAGCGTCAATCCCGAGATGAACCTCGCCATGAGCGAGAAGGTCAAGCCGCTGCACGAGAAGGTCGCGCGCATGGTGCGCGAGGAGATCATGCCGCTCGACGAGGAGTTCCTGTCCGAGATCGGCAAGGATGGCGACCGCTGGACCCATACGAAGCGCCAGACCGAGATCATGGAAGGGCTGAAATCCAAGGCGCGCGAGCGCGGCCTTTGGAATTTCTGGCTCACCCATTCCGACCAAGGCTACGGCCTCTCCACCGTCGAATACGCCTATCTCGCCGAGGAAATGGGCAAGGCGCATCTGGGCGCGGAGACCTTCAACTGCTCCGCGCCCGACACCGGCAACATGGAAGTTCTGGAGCGCTACGGCGCGCCCGAGCACAAGGAGCGCTGGCTGAAGCCGCTCCTCAACGGGGAAATCCGCTCCGCCTATCTGATGACGGAGCCGGACGTCGCTTCGTCCGACGCCACCAACATCGCCATGAGCTGCGTTCGTGACGGCGACGACTACGTCCTCAATGGCGAGAAATGGTGGTCGTCGGGCGCCGGCGACCCGCGCTGCAAGATCTACATCACCATGGTCGCTTCCCCTTCAGCCGACCGCCCGAAGCACCAGCAGCATTCGATGATCCTCGTGCCCGCCGATGCGAAGGGCATCACCAAATTGCGCGCCATGCTGGTCTATGGCGACGACGACGCGCCGCACGGCCATCTGCATCTGAAATTCGAGGACGTGCGCGTCCCGGCGTCGAACCTCATCCTCGGCGAGGGCAGGGGCTTCGAGATCGCGCAGGGCCGTCTCGGGCCCGGCCGCATCCACCATTGCATGCGCGCCATTGGCCAGGCCGAAATGGCGCTCGAACTGATGTGCAAACGCTCCTTGCGCCGCGAAGCCTTCGGCAAGAAACTCGCGCAGCTCGGCGCCAATTTCGACATCATCGCGGAGTGCCGCATGGAGATCGAAATGGCGCGGCTCCTCTGCCTCAAGGCGGCCTGGATGATCGACCAGGGCGACAAGAAGGCCGCTGCGCCGTGGATCAGCCAGATCAAGGTCGTGGCCCCGCGCGTTGCGCTCAAGGTCACCGACGAGGCGGTGCAGATGTATGGCGGGCAGGGCATCAGCCAGGACACCCCACTCGCCCGCTCCTGGACCCACCTGCGCACGCTCCGCCTCGCCGACGGCCCCGACGCCGTCCACCGCCGCCAGGTCGCCCGCGAGGAACTGAAGAAATACACGCAGGAGAAGGTGTGATGATGAAAGCCATCGTCGCCCGCGACTACGGACCGCTCGACCACCCGGTTCGCCCTACGACACCCCCACCCTTACCCTCCCCACAAGGGGGAGGGAGTCAC
>NZ_AYOD01000026.1 GCF_000497755.1 Aliihoeflea sp. 2WW | reverse complement strand
AGGGTGGGGGTCCCCTTCGCCCAAGCCGCGCGCCCCTCAAGTCCAACATTGCCCGCGAACCACGCCATGCAATCCGCTCTATGACACCCCCACCCTTACCCTCCCCACAAGGGGGAGGGAGTCACCCTCGTCGCTCCCTTGCCGTCAATCCCGGCGCTTCGCTGACAGAAATTTCACAACGCCGATGCCCTCCCTCCCCCTTGTGGGGAGGGATAAAGGGTGGGGGTCCCCTTCGCCCAAACGGTGCCGTCACGAAACTCACCCCCGCCGACGCGACACGCTCTGAAAAGAATGCGCTTCACTTCGCCCGAAAGGTGCCGTCATGAAAGCCATCGTCGCCCGTGATTACGGGCCCCTCGACCAGCTCGACTATGCCGACTGGCCGGAGCCCGAAATCGGCCCCAAGACCGTCGTCATCGATGCCGCGATGATCGGCGTCAACTATCCCGACGGCCTTCTCGTCCAGGGCCTCTACCAGATGAAACCCGAGACGCCCTTCGTGCCAGGCATGGAGGTGGCGGGCCGCGTCTCGGCCATCGGCGAAGGCGTGACGCGCTTCAAGGTCGGCGATCGGGTCGGCTCGGTTTCCGCGCTCGGCGCCTATGCCGAGAAGGTGGCAGCCGACGAGAGCGCCGTCATGCCTTTGCCGCACGGCCTCACCGACGAAGACGCATGCGCGCTGATGTGCGGTTTCGGCACCGCGCATCACGCCTTGAAACAACGCGGACAGTTGCAGCCCGGCGAGACGCTCTGCGTCCTCGGCGCGTCGGGCGCGACCGGTGTCGCTGCGGTCCAGATCGGCAAGGCGATGGGCGCCAAGGTCATCGCCGTCGCCTCGACCCCGGAGAAACAGAACGTCGCGAAACAGGCCGGCGCCGACGTCGTGCTCGGCTATGACAATCTCAAGGATGCGCTCAAGCAGGCGACCGGCGGCAAGGGCGTCGACGTCGCCTTCGACCCGGTCGGCGGCGAGGGCTTCGACGTCCTGTCGCGCTCGATGGGATGGGGCGGACGCCTGCTCGTCATCGGCTTCGCCTCGGGCACGATCCCCAAGCTCCCCGTCAATCTGACGCTGGTCAAGGGATACAGCGTCGTCGGCGTCTTCTGGGGCGCGTTCACCGCCAAGGAGCCGAAGGCAAATGCCGACAACATGAAGGAGCTGATCGGCTGGTATCTCGAAAGCAAGATCAAGCCGGTGATCGAAGGCATCTATCCGCTCTCGGAGGCGCCTGCCATCCTGAAGCGCGTGCTCGGTCGCGGTGCGACCGGCAAGATCGTCCTGAAGCCGTGAAGGAGACGAGATGACCCTCCCAAAGACGATGAATGCGCTGCTCCTCAAGAATGACGGCTATGCGCGCGAGCATTCCGGCACCGCGCTCGAAGCGATGGAGCCCTATGTCCAGGCCGGCACGATCGACGTGCCCGAACCCGGTCCGAGCCAGGTTCTCGTCAAGGTTGCGCTCGCCGCCATCAACCCGTCCGACGTCATGTTCCTGAAGGGCCTCTACGGCCAGCCGCGCAAGCAAGGCCGGCCTGCCGGCTTCGAGGGTGTGGGCGAGGTCGTCGCGGCTGGCGCCGAGGCGCAAGGCTTGATCGGCAAGCGCGTCGCCTTCGCCACCGGCCTCTCCAACTGGGGAAGCTGGGCCGAGTACGCGGTCGCCGAAACCGGTGCCGCGATCCCGATCATGGACGGCGTGCGCGACGAGGATGCGGCGGCGATGATCGTCAACCCGCTCACCGCGCTCGCCATGTTCGGCATCGTCAAGGAGGAGGGCGAGAAGGCGTTCGTCGTCACCGCCGGCGCGAGCCAGCTCTGCAAGCTGATGATCGCGGTCGCCAAGGACGAGGGCTACCGCCCCATCGCCATCGTGCGCCGGGACGACCAGATCGAGCCCTTGAAGGCGATCGGCGCGGCGCATGTGCTCAATGCCGAGAGCGCCGATTTCGATGCGAAACTTGCCGAGGTGCTGGGTCAGGAGAAGCCGCGCATCTTCCTCGACGCCGTCACCGGGCCGCTTGCCGCCAAGATATTCCACACGATGGGCAAGCGCGCGCGCTGGATCGTCTATGGCCGTCTCGACCCCGAGACGACGCCCATCATCGAGCCCGGCCAGATGATCTTCATGCACAAGAAGATCGAGGGGTTCTGGCTCACCGAATGGATGCGCTCGGCCGGCAACGACAAGCGCATGGCGGCCGTCATCGAGGCGCAGAAGCGCTTTGCCGACGGACGCTGGAAGACGGACGTGACCGCGATCGTGCCGCTCGCAGATGCAGTCGAGCGGGTGGCGGGCGAACTCGCCCGGCCGAACGGAAAGTTATTCATCAGGCCATGACGAAAAGGTGCGCGGGAGGAGCTTGCGCACCCGTTCTGGCAGCTTAAGGTTGAAGGACATCGCGGCGTCAGATCGCGTGTCATAAAGTGGAGGAGAACGTCCTTGGACGTGTTGCAGCTCATCGTCAGCGGCCTTGCGAATGGCTGCGTGTACGGCCTCATCGCCATGGGGTTCGTGCTGATCTACAAGGCGACCGAAGCGGTGAATTTCGCCCAGGGCGATTTCATGATGCTAGGCGCCTTCATCTGTCTCGGCCTCACCAATCCGCAATTCATGGGCCTGCCCTTCTGGGTGTCGGTGCCGATCGCCATCGCGATCATGGGCGCCTTCGGCTATGCGCTCGATCTGGTGGTGCTGCGGCGCATGTTCGGCCAGTCGCAGATCGCCATCGTCATCCTCACCATCGCGCTCGGCTTCGTCTTGCGCTTTGCCGCCGGCGTCATCTGGGGGCATGAGCCGATCTCGCTCGCCTCGCCCATCGCCGGCCGCGACGTGCGTTTCGGCGGCGTGGTGCTCGGGCTCGACGAGGTGATGGTCATCGCGGTGACAGGCATCCTGACGCTGCTCCTCTACCTCTACTTCAACCGCACCAAGCTCGGCGTCGCCATGCAGGCGTCCTCGCAGAACCAGCTGGCCGCCTACTACATGGGCATCCCGGTCAAGCGCATCCACTCGCTGATCTGGGCGCTGTCTGGCATGACGGCGGCGGTCGCGGGCATCCTATTCGCCTCCAAGGGCTCCATCGATCCGTCGATCGGGCTCCTCGGCATCAAGGCGTTCGCGGCGGCGGTCATCGGCGGGTTCGGCTCGCTGCCGGGCGCGCTTCTGGGCGGTATCATCGTCGGCCTGATCGAGCCCTTCTCGGGTCGCTACATGCCGTCCGGCTACTCGCAGATCATGCCCTATCTCCTGCTCTTCCTCATCCTGATTTTCCGACCGCACGGCATCCTTGCCCAGGTCCACGCGAAGAAGGTGTGAGGACATGAGAACTGTTTTCAAGACGTCCTACGACGCCGACATCAACCTCTTCCGCCACCCCCAGCAGATGGGCTGGTATCTGGCGCTGTTCGCGGTTGCCCTCGCGCTGCCGTTCCTCTTGTCCAACTTCGCGCTCGGCGAGGCGACGAACGTGCTGATCTGGGCCATCGCCTGCATGGGGCTGATGATCCTCGTCGGCCAGTCGGGACAGGCGAGCCTCGGCCACGCCGCGTTCCTCGCCATCGGCTGTTATGCGAACATCCTCCTGCAGACGCGGCTCGGCCTGCCCTTCCTGATCACCTTCCCGCTCGCGGGGCTGATCGCGGGCATCGCCGGCGCGCTGATCGCCATGCCGATGACCAAGCTGCACGGCATTTATCTCGCCATCGGCACCATCGCGGTCGTCATCCTGGTCGAGGATTTCATCGTCATCGCGACGCCGCTGACCAATGGCGTCATCGGCCTCATCGCGCCGCCAATCCAGATCTTCGGCCTCGTCATAGACCGCTATTCGACGCCGAACCTCCTCTATTACCTGACGCTCGCCATCACGCTTCTGGTCGTCCTGTTCTACCGCAATCTCCTGCGCTCGCCGCTCGGCCGCTCCTTCGCAGCGATCCGCGATTCGGAGATTTCGGCGCAGGCGATGGGCGTCAACGTGGCGCGCACCAAGACGGTCGCCTTCGGCATCTCCACCGGCATCACCGGTCTCGCCGGCGCTCTGATGGGCCACTATGCGGGCATCTTCAACAACGAGACCTTCAATCTCATCATCTCGATCCAGCTTCTTCTCGCCATCGTCATCGGCGGGTTGGGCTCGATCCACGGCGCGTTCTTCGGCGCGGCGGTGGTGGCGATGCTGCCGCAGTCCATCGCGGTCGCACGCGATTTCCTGACCCGCATGATCGGCGGCGGCTCGATCGCGATCCCCGGCATGGAAACGGCGATCTTCGGCCTGATCCTGATCCTGTTCATCCTGTTCGAGCCGATGGGCATCTACGGCCGGTGGGTGAAGATCCGAACCTATTTCGAGCTCTTCCCCTTCTACCGAAAGGACATGTTCCGCCGCCAGAAAGCCTATCTCAAGACGGAGCGGATGCGATGAGCTTGCTCGAACTCGACAACGTCACGCTGCGCTTCGGCGGCCTCACCGCCGTCAGCCAGGTTTCCTTCTCGGTGGAGGAGGGCGAGGTCTTCGCGCTGGTCGGCCCCAACGGCGCCGGCAAGTCGACGATCTTCAACCTGATCAGCCGCATCTACGATCCGGCCGAAGGCGACATCCGCTTCGACGGCAAGTCGATCCTCGACCGCAAGCCGCACGAGATCGCGCGGCTCGGCATCGCCCGCACCTTCCAGAACATCGAACTCTTCGATCATGCGACGGTGATGCAGAACCTGCTCGTCGGTCGCCACCGCCATCGCCACAGCCGCATGTGGTCCGAGCTTCTCTTCACGCCGTTCGTGCGGCGCGAGGAGCGCCGCCACCGCGAGGCGATCGAGAAGGTGATCGACTTCCTCGACCTGCAGGCCTATCGCGACAAATACATCGCCGGCCTTCCCTATGGCGTGCGCAAGGTCGTCGAAATGGGCCGCGCGCTCGCCATCGAGCCGCGCCTGCTCCTGCTCGACGAGCCGGCCTCGGGCCTTTCGGTCGAGGAGACGCAGGACGTCGCCTTCTGGGTCGAGGACATCAAGAAGCAGATGGGCGTCACCGTCCTGATGGTCGAGCACGACATGCACCTCGTCGCCTCGGTGTCGGACCGCGTGCTGGCGCTTGCCGACGGCAAGATGCTCGCCATGGGCACGCCGCACGAAGTGCAGAACCATCCCAGGGTGGTCGAGGCCTATATCGGCGTCGCCGACGAACACGAAAAGGTGCTGGCATGACCATGACCGCGCAGCCGACGCCCCCGCCGGCCGTCGAGGCCAAGACCATCCTGTCGATCAAGAACCTCGAAAGCTATTACGGGCCGATCATGGCCATCCGCGGCGCCAGCCTCGACGTGCGCGAGGGCCAGATCGTCACCGTCCTCGGCGCCAACGGGGCCGGCAAGACGACGCTGCTGAAGACCATTTCGGGCGTGATGGACCCCGAAAAGGGCCAGATCTTTTATGCCGGGCAGAACATCGCCGGTGCCAATCCGGACAAGGTGGTGCGCCTTGGCATGGTCCACGTGCCCGAAGGCCGCGAGGTGTTCCCTCTGCTCACCGTCGAGGAAAATCTGCGGATGGGCGCGTTCACGCGCTCGGACACGGACGGCATCGCTCGCGATGAAGAGATGGTCTACGGCTATTTCCCGATCCTCGCCGAGCGTCGACGTCAAGCCGCCGGCACGCTTTCGGGCGGCCAGCAGCAGATGCTGGCGATCGGCCGCGGCCTGATGGCCAAGCCCAAGATCATGCTCCTCGACGAACCCTCGCTCGGCCTGTCGCCGCTCCTGGTCAAGGAAATCTTCCAGATCGTGCGCCGGCTCAACAAGGAGCAGGGCGTCACCATCGTCCTCGTCGAGCAGAACGCCAAGGTCGCGCTCGAAGTCGCCGACTACGGCTACGTGATGGAACTCGGCCGTATCGTCATGGCCGACACCGCCGACCGTCTGTTGGCGTCGAAGGACATCCAGGAATTCTATCTCGGCGTCGTGGAAGAAACCCAGCGCGGCCAGAAGCGCTGGAAGCAGAAGAAGACGTGGCGATGAGGCAAAGGATATTGCATCGCGAGCGCCCCGCGCCCCCTCCGTCCCTTCGGGCCACCTCCCCCGTAAACGGGGGAGGATCGACCGCAGCGGCCGTCCGCGCCCTCGGATACTCCCCTGCGAAGCGGGGGAGGGGGACCACCGAAGGTGGTGGAGGGGGCGCAAGCAGCGCGCTTGCTTCTCCGCGTCGGCACCTATTCCGTGACCCAGCCAATGGGAGGAAACTGACATGACCATCGCAGAAAAACTGCCGCCCATGCAGACAGTGCGCGGCCATTCCTTCAATCAGGACCTTCAGCGCGCGCCCTTCTATTTCGATGGCTGCGACACGCTGGTGAAGCTCTTCCGCCAGCGCTGCCAGGAGCTTGGTCCGAAGATCGCGCATCGCGAGAAGGATTTCGGCATCTGGCTCGCCTATAGCTGGACCGATTTCTACGAGCATGCCCGCCTGATCGGCCTCGGCCTGATCGCGCTCGGGCTGAAGCGCGGCGAGGTCGTTTCCATCCTGTCGGAAGACAACAAGGAGTGGATCTACTCCGATCTCGGCATCCAGTCCGTCGGCGGCATCGCGTCGGGCGTCTACACGACCGATTCGGCCAAGCAGCTTCAATATCTCGTCACCGATTCCGACAGCCGCTTCCTGTTCGTCGAAAATGACGAGCAGCTCGACAAGTTCCTGTCCGTGCGCGACCAGATGCCGGGCCTGTCGAAGGTCGTCGTCTTCGACCGCGACGGGCTGCATGAATTCGCCGACGACCAGGTCATCTTCCTCGAAGACCTCTACCGGATCGGCCGCGAATTCCTGAAGGAGAACCCCAACCGGTTCGACGAGGAGATCGCCAAGTCGCAGCCGCAGGACACCGCGATCCTGGTGTACACTTCCGGCACGACCGGCCCGCCCAAGGGCGCGATGATCTCGCATTCCAACATCATCGCATCGGTCATCGGCTCGGCGCTGACGCTGCCCGTCACGCCCGACGACGACCAGGTCTGCTTCCTGCCGCTCTGCCACATCCTCGAGCGCCTGATAACCGTCTTCACGCCGATCGGGCTGAAGTCGACGGTCAATTTCGCCGAAAGCCCCGAAACGGTCTTCGACAATGTCCGCGAAGTCTCGCCGCACGTCTTCACCGGCGTCCCGCGCGTGTGGGAAAAAATCTACAGCCGCATCTCCATCATGGCGAACGATTCCACGCCGATCGGCCGCTGGGCCTATCGCCAGGCCGTCAAGACCGGCATGAAGCGCGCCGCCGCGCTGGAAGCGGGCGATCCGGTTCCGGCCGGAACCAAGCTCGCCTATGCGTTCTGGGACTTCATGGTGCTCGGCAATCTGCGCCGGATGCTCGGCTTCGACCGCCTGCGGCGTGGCACGACGGGCGCGGCACCGATCTCGCCGGATCTCTTGAAATGGTACAAGGCCGTCGGCATCACCGTCCTCGAAGGCTACGGCATGACCGAAAGCTCGGGCGTCATCTCGATCAACCTTCTGGAGGATTCGAAGAATGGCAGCGTCGGCAAGGTCGTGCCGGGGTCGCAGGTGCGGATCTCCCCGGAAGGCGAGATCCAGTACAAGGGCGCCAATGTCTTCAAGGGCTATTGGAACAAGCCCGACAAGACCGCCGAGACGATCAGCGAGGATGGCTGGCTGAAGACCGGCGATGTCGGGCGCATCGACAATCAAGGCTTCCTCTTCGTCACCGGCCGCGTCAAGGACATCATCATCACCGCCGGCGGCAAGAACATCACGCCGGCCGAGATCGAGAACCGGCTGAAGTTCTCGCCCTACATCTCGGATGCCGTCGTCATCGGCGACAAGCGCAAGTTCCTGTCCTGCCTGATCATGATCGACCAGGAAAACGTCGAAAAGTTCGCGCAGGATCGCAAGGTGCCGTTCAACAATTTCAAGTCACTATGCGCGGCACAGGAGGTGCGCGACCTGATCGGCTCCGTCGTCGACGAGACCAACCGCGAATTCGCCCGCGTGGAGCAGATCAAGGATTTCAGGCTCATCGACGTTCTCCTCACCGCCGAGGATGAGGAACTCACGGCGACGATGAAGCTGAAGAGAAGTTTCGTCGAGCAGAAGCACAAGCCTCTGATCGACGAGATGTACGGTTGAGGAGAACCGTGCAGCAACAATGCGGAACAACCCCAGGAGGAGTTTGAAAATGAGACTGTTGTTCGGAAAATCCATTCTCGCGCTCGGGCTTGCCGCCGGCATGTCCACCGCGGCTTTCGCCACGCAGGGCGTCACCGACACGGAAGTCGTGATCGGCTCGAACGGCGATTTGTCGGGCATCTTCGCCGCCTTCAATGTCGGCGCCATCAAGGCCGCGCAGAACCTCTTCGACGAGATCAACGCGGAAGGCGGCATCCACGGACGCCAGATCCGCTTCGTCGTCGAGGATCACGGCTACCAGGTGCCGCGCGCGGTCCAGAACTTCAACAAGCTGGTCAATTCCGACCAGGTCTTCGCGATGATCCTGAACCTCGGCACCCCGCACAACATCGCCGGCTTCCAGATCATGGAGCCCAAGCAGGTCGCCAATATCGGCCCGCTCACCTCGGCGCGTCAGATGCTCGAAGGCGACATCACCTACAAGTATTCGGGCTTTGCCGCGTACTATGACGGCCTGCGCGCCGGCATCAAGATGCTGGCCGAAGAGGGCGGCGACGAGGTCGCGAACATCTGCTCGATGTACCTGCCGTCCGATTTCGGCCTCGAAGTCCATGAAGCCGCCGTCGACGAGGCCGAGGCGCTCGGCCTGACCTTCGCCGGCGAGACGACCCACCGTCCCGACGAGCAGGATTTCGTCGGCGCCGTCACGCGCCTTCGCGAACTCAACTGCGACATCATCGCGACCGGCGTCGGCGTGCGCCAGACGATCATCGCGCTCGGCACCGCCAAGCGCCTCGGCTGGAACGACGTCAAGTTCATCGGCTCGTCGGCCGGCTTCAACACCGCCATCGCCAAGGTCGAAGGCGGCGTGACGGAAGGCTACTACGCCGCCGCCGGCTGGGCCGACCATGAGGACCGGATGGACAATCCGGAAGTGAAGGCCTGGGCCGACGGCTATGCCGAGAAGAACGGCGAGCCGGCCGGCACCGCCGCGATCCTCGGCCACGGCGCCGCAACCACGCTGGTCAAGGCGCTCGAGGCTGCAGGTCCCGACCTTACGGCCGAAAGCTTCAAGGACGCGATGGAAAGCCTCGAATACACCGACGTCATCTCCGGCGACATTCCGGTCAAGTACACGCCCGAAGACCACCAGGGCGGCGCGACGATCGTGATCTCGAAGATCGAGGGCGGCAAGTGGATCGAGGTCGGCCGCATCGACCCGACCGAGGAAGCCGCGATGGACGCCGCACCGGCCGCAACCGATGCAGCCCCGGCCGCGGCCGAGGAAGAGACCGACGCCGCCGACTAAGCTCGACTGCGATTGCCAAACGAAAAACGCCGCCCGGTCATCCGGGCGGCGTTTTTCTTGATCGTGATGCGGCTTTATTCGGCCGGCGCGAGCCGCGCTTCGGCAGCAGTCGCCTGCGCGAGTTCTCGTTCGAGCCGCGCCTCCTCCTCGACCTTGGGCGTCACCCAGCGGCCGAGAAGCAGATAGGCGACGGGCGTCAGATAGAGCGTGAAGAGCGTGGACAGACCGAGCCCGCCGACGATCACCCAGCCGAGCGCGATGCGCGCCTCCGCACCTGCGCCCGACGCCAGGATCAACGGCAGGCCGCCGACGATGGTGCACAGCATGGTCATCATCACCGGCCGCAGGCGCACGTTCGACGCCTCCTCGATCGCGTCGCGCACATTGCGGCCGCGGTCGCGGAGCTGGTTGGCGAATTCGACGATCAGGATGCCGTTCTTGGCCATGATGCCGACGAGCAGCACGAGGCCGATCTGCGAATAGACGTTGAGCGTCGTGCCGGTCATCAGCATCGCGAAGATCGCGCAGGCGAGCCCCAGCGGAACCGTGGCCATGATGATGACCGCGCTGGTGAAGCTCTCGAACTGCGCGGCCAGCACCAGAAGCACGATGACGAGCGCGAAGCCCATGATCGTGAACATGGCGCTCGAGGTCTCGCCCAGCGTCGCGGCTTCGGCGAGCGGCAGCACGCGCGCGCCGTCGGGCATATGGCGTTGCGCGATCTCGCTTGCCACCGTCAGTGCCTGGCCGAGCGGGAAGCCGTCGCTCAGCGCCGATGTGATCGCGACGGAGCGCAGCTGGTCCTCGCGGCGCAATTCCGGCGGCACGGCGATTTCCGCGATCGTGGCGATGGTCGCGACGGGCACGAAGCGGCCGTCGCCGGCGCGCAGGTAGATGTTTTCCAGATCGGTCGGGTCGTTGATCGGGTTGGTCGTCGAGACGAGCTTCACCATGAAGGCGCGATCCTCGATGAAGACCTCGCCGATCTCGCGCCCGTCCAGCAGCGATTGCAGCGCCTGGGCGAGGCCAGCAATCTCGATGCCGAGGTCGGATGCGCGCTCGCGGTCGATCGAGATCGCAAGCTGCGGCTGCGTCGATTCCGTCGACAGGCGCGCCTGCTGGAAGCGAGGGTCGTCCTGCATTTCGGTGACGATCGCCTGCGCGGACGCCTGCAGGTCGGCATAGTTGTTGCCGAGGATCGCGAACTGGAGGCCCGAGCCCGCGCCGCGAATGCCGAGGCTGTTGGGCTGCGAGGCGAAGGCGCGGATGCCGGGTACGTCCTCGACCAGCCTGTTGACCTCGTCCAGAATTTCCTGCTGCGAGCGCTCACGCTCGCTCCAGGGCGCAAGCGTCAGCGCGATGAAGCCCGAATTGGTCGATCCGCCCTGGCCGGCGAGCGAGAAGGTGCTCTCGATCTCGCCGGATTCGCGCAAGGGCAGAAGCAGGTTCTCGACCTGCGCCATCTGTTGCGCGAGATACTCGATCGACACGCCCTGCGGCGCGGAAATGCGCATGAAGGCCGACGAGCGATCCTCGGGCGGCGTCAGTTCGGATTCGAGCGCGCCGAAGATCGCCGCCGCACCGCCCGCGAAGATCAGCGACACCATCACCACGACGACCGGCGCGTTGAGGCAGGCGGCGAGCGTGCGCCGGTAGGCCTCGGCCAGAAACCCGCCGACATGATCCATCATTGTCTTGCGGCGGTCCGGATCGTCGTGCCCATGCGCTTCCTTCAGCAGCCGCGAGGCGACCATCGGGCACAGCGACAGCGAGACGATCGACGACAGGAACACGGAAATCGCCATGACGAAGCCGAATTCGCGGAACAGTCCGCCGGCCTGTCCGGGCAGGAAGGAGAGCGGCACGAAGACGGCGACGAGCGTCGCGGTCGTCGCCAGAATGGCGAAGAACACTTCGCGCGTGCCGAGGACGGCCGCCGCGCGCGGGCCCATACCCTGGTTGCGCCGCCGCACGATGTTTTCGAGCACGACGATCGCGTCGTCGACGACGAGGCCCGTCGCCAGCACCAGCGCCAGAAGCGTCAGGATGTTGAGCGAAAAGCCGAGCAGGTAGATCGCGGCGACCGTGCCGATCAGCGAGATCGGCATGGCCAGCGCGGGAATGATCGTTGCGCGCCAGTCGCGCAGGAACGCGAATATGATGAAGAGGACGGCGGTGACCGAAATGCCGAGCGCCAGCTCCACCTCGTGGATGGCGCCGTCGATGAAGGTCGCGTCGTCGCTGCGCACCGAAACGACCATGTCGTCGGGCAGGGTGCCCGCGACGTTCGCCACCGCAGCGCGCACGCCTTCGGAAATGTCGAGCGTGTTCGATTGCGCCTGCCGGATGATGCCGAGGCCGATGCCGGGAATGCCGTCGGAGCGCAGGATGGAATTGCCGATGTCGGGTCCGAGCGTGACGTTGGCGACGTCGCGCAGGCGCGCGCCTTGGCCGATCACGAGGTTCTCGAAGGCTTCGGGCGTGGTCACGGCCGCCGTTGCCCGCACCACCAAATCCTGCGTGTTCGACGACAGGCTGCCGGCGGGCGAATCGAAGGCAATGGTGGCCATGGCGGACTGGATGTCGGCCACAGTCAGGCCGAGGCTCGCCAGCCGGTCCTGATCGATGTCGACGCGGAAGATCTTTTCGCGGCCACCATAGACCTGAACGTCGGCGACGCCCGGGACCGAGGCGAACTGGTCGACGAGCTGGTCTTCGACGAACAGCGTCATGTCCTCGATGTTCATCGAGCCCGACGTCACCGAGAGCCGCATGATCGCCTGCGCATTGTCGTCCGCCTTGACGATCAGCGGCGCCTCGGCATTGTCCGGCAGGTTGTTCTGCACGCGGCTCACGGCATCGCGCATGTCGGAGGCGGCGGTGTCGAGATTGACGTCGTCGTTGAACTCGACCGTGACGCGCGACTGGCCGAAGGAGGACGAGGATGAGATCGAGTTGACGCCGGGAACGCGCGAGACGGCGCCTTCGAGGATCGACGTCAGTTCGCGGTCGATGGTTTCCGCCGCCGCGCCGATATATTCGGTGCGGATGGTGATGACGGGGCGGTCGACATCGGGCAGTTCGCGCACCTCGACGCCGAAGAAGGCGGCAAGGCCGGCCACCGCGATCAGGACGTTGACGACGAAGGCGAGCACGGCGCGGCGCACGAACAGCGCCGTCATGTCGTTCACGTTCTGGGTGGATTCGGCGCTGGTCGACATCCGGCGGCCCCCTTACGAGCCGCGGGCTTCGACGGCGGGCAGGCCTTCCGCCCCCTGGCCGCGACGCTGGGCGATCCGCACGTCGCCGCCTTCGCGCACGAGATGGATGCCTTCGGAGACGACCTGCATGCCCGGCTCGACCTCGGCCGCGATCAGGATGGAATCGGTGTTGCGCTGGACGACGCGGACGGGCGTGCGCCGGGCGACGCCGTCCTCCACGGTCCAGATGAACGCGCCGTCCGTGCCCCATTGCACGGTCAGCGGGTCGACCGCCGGATAGGTTTCGCCGGGAAAGGTCATGCGGACCTGAAAGGACATTCCGGCGCGCAGAGCGTCGCTCGGATTGTCGATCGTCGCCTCGACGCGCAGCGTGCGGCTTTGCGCATCCACGCGGTTGTCGATGGCGCTCACCTCGCCGCGAAACACTTCGTTCGGCCGCGCGATCAGCGAGGCCTCGATCTTGGCGCCGACTTCGATGGCGCCCGCGTAGCGCTCCGGTGCCCAGAAATCGATGAGGATCGACGTGCGGTCGTCGATCGACGCGATCTCGGTCGAACTCGTCACATAGTTGCCGACCGACACGGGAAGGATGCCGACGATGCCGGAAATCGGCGCCTCGATCTGGCGGCGGTCGAGCGCCAGTTCGGCGTCCGCGAGTTCGAGCCGCGCATTCTCGACGCCGAGCTGGGCTTCGGTCACCTGCACCTGCGAGGCCGTGTTCGAGGAGCGAAGCTGGTTGACGCGTTCCAGCCGGGCCTGCGCGTCGTCGAGCGCAAAGCGGGCGCGCTCCGCGCCGATCGTTTCCGCCTGCGAATCGAGCCGCGCGATGATGTCGCCGGCTTCCACCGTCGAACCGGAGCGCACCAGAATTTCCGTCAGCCGTCCCGAGGCGAAGGGCGTCACCGCAACCGTTTCGGCCGCGCGGCCGGTGCCGATCGCCTGAAGCCGGTCGTTGATCGTCGCGGTCGTGACCGGCGTGGTGATCACGCCGCCTCCGCCTCCGGCACCCGCTCCGCCGCGTCCCTGTCCGCCGCGTGCCGCCGGGGCGGCGGTCTCCGTAGCGGCCGGTGCCGAGCCGATGCCGAAGCTTGCCAGCGTCTCGCGCGATCCGGGCACGAAGAAAACCCACGCTGCGGCGCCGATGGCGAGCAAGGCGATGCAGACGATGAGCTGTTTCCAGATCGGCATGGGTGACTCCGGTTCAAATTCCGGCCGCAGCGCGCGAAGTCTCGAAGCCTCGGAGCGGATGCAGCAACATGCGAAGGTTACGGGCAAGGCGCACCGCTGGACGATTTATGCCAGCAGCCGGCGGTTCATGCACCAGTTTTGTTGTTAAATATCCGTAAGGAACGGCACATTGGATCATGCTTTGGCCCTTGAGGGCCGCACGAATGCGTGATCCAAATGACCGCTCGGGGCCGCTGGCGTCCCTGCTCGAACAACAAGGCACGCCACCTGGCGGCGCCGCACAGAGGGCCGCATGACCGGATCGCTTTCCTTCGACGCCTTGAAGAAAATGGTCGCAGCCGGCGACATCGATACCATCCTCGTCGCCGCCGCCGACATGCAGGGCCGCCTGATCGGCAAGCGCTTCACGGCGCGGCACTTCCTCGCCGGCGCCTATGAAGAAACCCATGGCTGCAACTACCTGCTCGCCAACGACATCGATATGGAGCCGGTCCCCGGCTACAAGGCGGCAAGCTGGCAGAAGGGTTACGGCGATTTCGTCATCAAGCCGGACCTGTCGACCATCCGCCTGACGCCGTGGCTGGAAAAGACCGCGCTCGTCCTCTCCGACCTTCTCGACCACCACAGCCACGAAGACCTCGCCCACTCGCCGCGCGCCATCCTCAAGCGCCAGGTCGACCGGCTGAAGGAGCGCGGCTATCTCGCCTATTTCGCTTCCGAACTCGAATTCTACCTGTTCGAGGAAAGCTACGAGAGCGCTCGCGGGCAAGGCTGGAAAGACCTGCGCACGGCTTCACCGCATATCGGCGACTACCTGATCCAGATCACGTCGAAGGAAGAGGAATACATGCGGGCGCTCCGCAACGGCCTCGAGGAGGCCGGCATTCCCGTCGAGAATTCCAAGGGCGAATGGGGACCGGGGCAGGAGGAGATCAACGTCTATTATTCCGACGCGCTCGAAATGGCCGACCGCCACGTCTTCCTGAAGAACGCCGCCAAGGAGATCGCGCATCTGCAGGGCAAGGCCGTCACCTTCATGGCCAAATACGACTATGCGCTCGCCGGAAATTCGAGCCACATCCACAATTCCATCTGGTCGGCCAACGGCAAGACACCGCTCTTCTTCGACAAGAAGGGCGAATACACGATGACCCCGCTGATGCGCTCATGGGTCGCCGGCCAGCTCAAATATGCCGCCGACTACACCTGGTTCCTTGCGCCTTACGTCAATTCCTACAAGCGCTTCCAGGCAGGCACCTTCGCGCCGACCAAGATGATCTGGAGCCGCGACAACCGCACGGCCGGCTTCCGGCTCTGCGGGGAGGGGACCAAGGGCATCCGCACCGAATGCCGCATCGGCGGCGCGGATCTGAACCCCTATCTCGCCTTCGCCGCGCTCATCGCCGCCGGCCTTGCCGGCATCGACGAAAAGCTCGACCTGCCCGCCCCGTTTGAGGGCGACGCCTACCAGGGCGCCGAATTGCCCGAAATCCCCAAGACCCTCCGCGCCGCCATCGCGACGCTGGAGCGCTCCGACATGCTGCGCAACGCGCTCGGCCACGACGTCGTCGAACACTATCTCCACACCGCGCGCTGGGAGCAGATGGAATACGACCGCCGCGTCACCGACTGGGAATTGCATCGCGGCTTCGAGCGGTATTGACATTTTCTCAACGTTGTCAGAGAATTTCGCAACACCATGCGAGGCAGTGTGATTGCGATGAATGTGGATCGGCGCTGGTTTGATGAACGCATGGCAGCGCAGGGCATTTCGTTGAGCGAGGTTGCGCGCCGCATGGAGATCGACAAGAGCGCCCTGTCGCGTGCTCTGTCGGGTAAGCGCGGCATGAAGGTGGCGGAGATTGCTAAAATCTCCACGATATTGAAGGCGTCCGAAATGGAAGTGTTCGCGCATCTGAAAGGCAAGGCCACGGCCGCCGCGACGAAACATGGCGCTGCCGAGCGGCCGGTCGGAGGCACCCATGATCATCCGGGCTTTGGCTTCATGAAAGGGCAGATCAAGATTGCGGAAGGCTTCGACATCACAAAACCTTTTGACGACGAACCGTGGGACGAAGGTTACCTCGGTTCGGAAGATGGGAAATGAGCGAAGGCACTTCGGCGCTTCTGCTTGATACCTGTGCCCTGATCTTCATCGCCAATGGGGATCGCATCGAGCCCGTGGCACGGCAAAGGATTTCCGAAGCGGCAGCCGACAACAGGCTTTATGTCTCTCCCATGTCCGCATGGGAAATCGGTGTCGGTGTCGCCAAAGGAAGGCTCAGCCTGCCGATTGCGCCGCTTGATTTTTTCCAGCGATTTCTGGAACGCATGGAAGCGCAACTGAGCGAGGTGTCGCCGTCGATACTCATCAACTCAGCAAATTTGCCCGGCCGTCCTCACAAGGACCCGATGGATCGCATATTGATGGCAAGCGCGCGCGTTCTCGACATGGTACTGGTGACGCGTGATGGCCCGATCCTGTCCTATGGTTCTGAAGGTCACGTCCGAACCCTTGCGTGTTGAGAAACTCATGGAAACCCTCAAACTCATCTCGCCGGTAGACGGCTCGGTCTGTGCCGAACGTCCCGTCGCGAGCGATGCCGAAATCAACGCGATCACCGAGCGCGCGAAGACCGCGCAGATCGCATGGGCCGAGACGCCGCTCGCCGAGCGCGGCCGTTATCTCCTCGCCTTCCTCGAAGCGCTCCTCGCCATGAACGAGGAGATCGTGCCCGAACTGGCCTGGCAGATGGGTCGGCCGGTCCGCTATGGCGGCGAGAAGGGCGGGGTCGAGGAGCGCACGCGCTACATGGTCGACCTTGCGGCCGCCGCGCTCGCCGACGTCATTCCGCATGACGCCAGGCCCGGTTTCCACCGTTACCTCCGCCGCGTGCCGCTCGGCACCGTGCTCGTCATCGCGCCGTGGAACTATCCCTATCTGACGGCCATCAACACCATCGTCCCGGCGCTGATGTCGGGCAATGCGGTGATCCTCAAGCACGCCGCGCAGACGCTGCTCGTCGGCGAGCGTTTCGCGAAAGCGTTCGAGGCCGCGGGCCTGCCGAAGGGCGTCTTCCAGAACATCGTCCTCGACCACGCCCAGACCGAAAAGCTGCTCGGCTCGGGCCGGATCGACCATTGCAACTTCACCGGTTCGGTCGCGGGCGGGCGCGCCATCGAGAAGGCGGCGGCCGGCACCTTCATGACGCTCGGCCTCGAACTCGGCGGCAAGGACCCGGCCTATGTCCTGCCCGACGTAAAGCTCGACCACGCGGTCGCCAACCTCGTCGACGGCGCGTTCTACAATTCGGGCCAGTGCTGCTGCGGCATCGAGCGCGTCTATGTGCATGAAGCGGTCTATGACGATTTCGTCGAGGGCTTCATCGCCGAGACGAAGAATTACGTCGTCGGCAATCCGCTCGACGAGGCGACCACGATGGGACCGATGGCGCAGCCGCGCTTTGCCGATTTCGTGCGCGAGCAGAAGGCCGAGGCGCTGCGCAAGGGCGCGGTCGCCCATGTCGGCATGAAGGTCGACAACGACCGCGAAGGCTCGCCCTATATCGCGCCGGAAGTGCTGACCAACGTCAACCACCAGATGAGCGTCATGCGCGAGGAATCGTTCGGCCCCATCGTCGGCATCATGAAGGTGCGCGACGACGACGAAGCGATCCAGCTCATGAACGACAGCCCCTACGGCCTCACCGCCTCGCTGTGGACCACCGATGCCGACCGCGCCGCCAGCCTCGGCGACCGGATCGAGACAGGCACGGTCTTCATGAACCGCTGCGACTATGTCGACCCCGGCCTCGTCTGGACCGGCGTCAAGGACACCGGCAAGGGCGGCGCCATGGGCCGCACCGGCTACGACAACCTCACCCGCCCCAAGGGCTATCATCTGCGCGAAGTCTGATGCGCATCGCTCGAACGCCCCCTCCGGCGCTTCGCGCCACCTCCCCCGTAAACAGGGGAGGATCAACCGTCGAGATCGGCCGCGACCTCAGTTCCTCCCCTGCGAAGCGGTGGGGTCCGAAGGACGGGCGAGACCCGCGGCTCGCCCCGACCATGCGCAGCATGGTGGAGGGGGCGCCTTCACATACCGAAAGCCAATGACATGACCCTCACCTCCAAGTGGAACTTCCCCACCACCGTCCTCTTCGGCCCCGGCCGGGTCAGTGAACTGCCCGCCGTGCTCAAATCCGCCGGCATCGCGCGCCCGCTCTTCGTCACCGATCCGGGCCTTGCGAAACTCCCCGTCGTCGCCGACACGCTCGCGATCCTCGACAAGGCCGGCGTCGAATACGGCGTCTTTTCCGACGTCCGGCCCAACCCCGTCGAATCCAACCTCGCCGCCGGCATTGCCGCCTTCAAGTCCGGCAACCATGATGGTGTCATCGCGTTCGGCGGCGGGTCGGCGCTCGACCTCGGCAAGCTCATCGCCTTCCAGGCCGGCCAGTCGCGCCCGATCTGGGATTTCGAGGATGTCGGCGACTGGTGGACCCGCGCCGACGCGTCCGCCATCGCCCCCGTCATCGCCGTGCCGACCACAGCCGGCACCGGCTCCGAAGTCGGCCGCGCGGGCGTTCTCACCAACGAGGCGACGCACACGAAGAAGGTCATCTTCCACCCGAAGATGCTGCCGGTCACGGTCATCGCCGATCCCGAGCTCACGGTCGGCATGCCCAAAATGATCACCGCCGGCACCGGCATGGATGCGCTCGCGCACTGCCTCGAAGCCTACTCGGCCCCCGGCTACCACCCGATGGCCGACGGCATCGCGCTCGAAGGCGTGCGCCTCGTCCTTGAAAACCTGCCGAAGGCCTATGACGACGGCACCGATATCGAGGCCCGCGCGCATATGATGTCGGCCGCCGCCATGGGCGCCACCGCGTTCCAGAAGGGCCTCGGCGCGATCCATTCGCTGTCGCACCCGATCGGCGCGCTCTACGACACCCATCACGGCATGACCAACGCGCTCTTCATGCCCTACGTCCTCGACTTCAACCGCCCCGCGATCGAGGCGCGCATCGAGCGCCTCGCCGCCTATTGCGGCATTTCCGGCGGTTTCGACGGCTTCCGCCGAAAGATCATGGACCTTCGCACCGAACTGTCTGTACCCTCCACCCTGCGCGACCTCATTCCGGGGCTCCGGATGGACGACGCGCGCCGCGACCTCATCGCCGAGATGGCGATCGTCGACCCGACGGCCGGCGGGAACCCGGTCGAACTGACCAAAGAAGCCGCGCTGGCGCTTCTTGAAAAGTCGATGTGAGGAAATTCGCGTGCGAAGAGGGGGTGACTAGGTCAGCAATCCTGTCCTAAATTGCCCCAAAGGGAGGAAGTTGAATGGTCGAGACTCGCAAAGGCGGACTGTTCGTGCCGGAGCCGGAGGTACGCCCTGGCGGCCAACCGGATTTCTCCAAGGTCAAGATCCCGCGCGCCGGCTCCGTCGAGCGCCCGCCCGTCGATGCCGATCCGGCGACGATCCGCGACATGGCCTTCTCGATCATCCGCGTCCTCAATCGCGACGGCGAGGCGGTCGGCCCCTGGGCCGGCACGCTCACCGACGAGGAACTTCTCGAAGGCCTCAAGCACATGATGACGCTGCGCGCCTTCGATGCGCGCATGCAGATGGCGCAGCGCCAGGGCAAGACGTCCTTCTACATGCAGCATATGGGCGAGGAGGCCGTCTCCTGCGCGTTTCGCCGGGCCATGGAGCCCGGCGACATGAACTTCCCGACCTATCGGCAGGCTGGCCTCCTCATCGCGGGCGACTATCCGATGGTCGAGATGATGAACCAGATCTATTCCAACGAGGCCGACCCGCTGAAGGGCCGGCAATTGCCGATCATGTATTCGGCCAAGGACCACGGCTTCTTCTCGATCTCGGGCAATCTCGGCACCCAGTTCATCCAGGCCGTCGGCTGGGCGATGGCCTCGGCGATCAAGAATGATACCCGCATCGCCGCCGGTTGGATCGGCGACGGTTCGACCGCCGAAAGCGATTTCCACGCCGCGCTCGTCTTCGCCTCCACGTACCGCGCGCCGGTCGTCCTCAACATCGTCAACAACCAGTGGGCGATCTCGACCTTCCAGGGCATCGCCCGCGGCGGCGCCGGCACCTTCGCCGCACGCGGCCTCGGCTTCGGGTTGCCCGCGCTGCGCGTCGACGGCAACGACTATCTCGCCGTCCACGCCGTCGCCAAATGGGCCGTCGAGCGCGCCCGCATGGGCCTCGGCGCAACGCTCGTCGAATACGTCACCTACCGCGTCGGCGCCCACTCCACCTCGGACGACCCGTCCGCCTACCGCCCCAAGACCGAGTCCGACAACTGGCCGCTCGGCGATCCGGTCATCCGCCTGAAGAACCATCTGATCCGCCGCGGCGTTTGGACCGACGACCGCCACAAGCAGGCCGAGGCCGAAGTGCTCGACATGGTCATCACCGCGCAGAAGGAAGCCGAAAAGCACGGCACCCTTCATGCGGGCGGGCGGCCGTCGGCGCGCGACATGTTCGAAGGCGTCTACGCCGAAATGCCGCCGCATCTGCGGCGGCAACGGCAACAGGCGGGGGTTTGACGATGATCGGCATGCGCCACGCGCCCCCTCCGTCGCTTCGCGCCACCTCCCCCGCTGCGCAGGGGAGGATCCACCGTCGAGGCCGTCCGCAAGCGCGGATCCTCCCCCGTTTACGGGGGAGGGGGACCATGCGCAGCATGGTGGAGGGGGCGTTTCGGTCGACGCTTTTCCAGCCTGGGTTCCTCGCCCCCTCTAAGGGGGAGAGGTGGTTTGCGCAGCAAACCGGAGAGGGGGTCTTCACCTCGCTGACCAGCATCACGGAGTCCACCCCATGCCCCGCATGACCATGATCGAGGCGATCCGCGACGCCATGGACGTCTCCATGGGCCGCGACGAAAACGTCGTCGTGTTCGGCGAGGATGTCGGCTATTTCGGCGGCGTCTTCCGCTGCACCGCCGGCCTCCAGCAGAAATACGGCTCGTCGCGCTGCTTCGACACGCCGATCTCCGAACTCGGTATCGTCGGCGTCGCGGTCGGCATGGCGGCCTACGGTCTTCGCCCCTGCGTCGAGATCCAGTTCGCCGACTACGTCTATCCGGCCTACGACCAGATCGTCTCGGAAGCCGCGCGCATCCGCTACCGCTCGGCCGGCCAGTTCACCTGCCCGATCGTCATCCGCATGCCGACCGGCGGCGGCATCTTCGGCGGCCAGACGCACAGCCAGAGCCCGGAAGCGCTGTTCACCCACGTTTCCGGCCTCAAGGTCGTCGTGCCGTCCAACCCGCAGGACGCCAAGGGTCTCCTGATCTCCGCCATCGAGGACCCGGACCCGGTCATCTTCCTCGAACCCAAGCGCCTCTATAACGGACCCTTCGACGGCCACCACGACCGGCCCGTCACGCCGTGGTCTAAGCACGACCTCGGCGACGTCGCGGCCGATCACGTCACCGTCCCGCTCGGCAAAGCCGTCACCCGGCGCGAAGGTTCGGCCGTCACCATTCTCGCCTACGGCACCATGGTCCATGTCGCGCTCGCCGCGGCCGAGGACGCCGGCGTCGACGCCGAGGTCATCGACCTGAGAACCCTCCTCCCGCTCGACCTCGACGCCATCACGGCCTCGGTCAAGAAGACCGGCCGCTGTGTCGTCGTCCACGAGGCGACCATGACCTCCGGCTTCGGTGCCGAACTCGTCGCGTTGGTGCAGGAACATTGCTTCTACCACCTCGAAGCTCCTGTTGCCCGCGTCGCCGGCTGGGACACGCCCTATCCGCACGCCCAGGAATGGGACTATTTTCCGGGCCCCGCCCGCGTCAGCGAAGCGCTCCGCGCCGTGATGGAGGCGTGAGATGAATCCGATTTTCGTCGCCGCACCCCCACCCTCTATCCCTCCCCACAAGGGGGAGGGAGGGCATCCACGCCGCGCCATTTCCGTCAAGCGCAACGCTGATCGCTTGTCCGCAACGCTCATGTCTCCCTCCCCCTTGTGGGGAGGGGTGAGGGGTGGGGGTATGCCTGCCTCGATGATGAAGAAAGGGCTCTGATCATGGCTGAACACACGATCAAGATGCCCGATGTCGGCGAAGGCGTGGCCGAGGCGGAACTCGTCGAATGGCACGTCAAGATCGGCGATCCGGTCCGCGAGGACATGGTGCTCGCCGCCGTGATGACCGACAAGGCGACGGTCGAAATCCCGTCGCCCGTCGAGGGCGAGATTTCGTGGCTCGGCGCCGAGATCGGCGACGTCGTCGCGGTCGGCGCGCCGCTGATCCGGATTAAAACGGCGGGCGAGGGGGATGCTTCGGGGGAAGAGTCTTCCGAAAAAGTGACCCCCACCCCTAACCCCTCCCCACAAGGGGGAGGGGAATCGGAGACGGCATCGCCAAAGCCAGCGAAGCCATCCACGGTCGATCCTGCTTCCCCGCAGCAGGAAAGCGCGAAAACGTCGGCGCCTCCCTCCCCCCTGTGGGGAGGGATAAAGGGTGGGGGTCGCTCCCTCTCCACCGGCGCCCCCCGCCCGGAAGGCGAAAAACCTCTGGCCTCCCCAGCCGTCCGCCTCCGTGCCAAGGAGGCCGGCATCGACCTGCGCCAGGTCGCCGGCTCCGGCCCCGCAGGCCGCATCGGCCACGAAGACCTCGACGCCTTCCTCTCCGCCGGCCGCTCGACCAGCGCACAGCGCGGCATGTCCCGCAACACCGAGATCACCGAGATCAAGATCGTCGGCCTTCGCCGCAAGATCGCGGAGAAGATGGCGCTCGCCAAGCGCTCGATCCCGCACATCACCTATGTCGAGGAGATCGACGTCACCGCGCTCGAAGAATTGCGCGGGGCGATGAACGCGGGGAAGAAGCCCGATCAGCCCAAGCTCACCATCCTGCCCTTCCTGATGCGCGCCATGGCGAAGGCGATCGGCGAGCAGCCGCAGATCAACGCGATCTTCGACGACGAGGCCGGCATCATCCGCCAGCATGGCGGCATCCATATCGGCATCGCCGCGCAGACGCCGACCGGGCTCGTCGTGCCCGTCGCGCGCCATGTCGAGGCGCGCGACATCTGGGATTGCGGAGCGGAAGTCGGCCGCCTCGCCGAAGCGGCGAAGTCCGGCACCGCCAGCCGCGAGGAACTTTCCGGTTCCACCATCACCATCACCTCGCTCGGCGCGATGGGCGGCATCGTCACCACCCCCGTCATCAACCACCCCGAAGTTGCCATCGTCGGGGTCAACAAGATGATGATGCGCCCGGTCTGGGACGGCACGCAGTTCATTCCGAGGAAGATGATGAATTTGTCGTCGTCCTTCGATCATCGCGTCATCGACGGCTGGGACGCGGCGCGGTTCATCCAGCGGGTGAAGGTGTTGCTTGAGACGCCGGCGCTGATTTTCGTCGATTGATATGATGGCTCACTTCAATTCACCCCCCTCTGTCCTGCCGGACATCTCCCCCTCAAGGGGGGAGATCANCCGACATTGAGGCAGGTGCCGCCGGGGCGCTTTTCCTCGACGATGACGGTGTCGATGCCAAGCTGCCCGGCGCGGATCGCGCAGACATAGCCGCCCGGCCCCGCACCGATGACGAGGAGCTTGCAGGAGATGTCCGGCAGGACAGAGGGGGGTGTTCAAGCTCAGGCGGCTACCGGGAGACCAAATCCATGAAAGACATCTCCTGCAAGCTCCTCGTCATCGGTGCGGGGCCGGGCGGCTATGTCTGCGCGATCCGCGCCGGGCAGCTTGGCATCGACACCGTCATCGTCGAGGAAAAGCGCCCCGGCGGCACCTGCCTCAATGTCGGCTGCATTCCCTCCAAGGCCATCATCCACGCGGCGGACGAGTTCCACATCGCCGCCGAGGCCTCCAGGAGCGCATCGCCCGTCGGCATCTCGCTGTCTGCTCCCGCGATCGACCTGAAGAAGACCATCGCCTGGAAGGACAACATCGTCGGCCGCCTGACGACCGGCGTATCCGGTCTTCTCAAGAAGGCGAAGGTCAAAAGCGTCGAGGGCCGGGCGCGGTTCCGGGATGGCAAGACGGTCGAGGTCGAGACGTCGACCGGCACGCAGATCATCCGCGCGGAGAACATCGTCATCGCGACCGGATCGCAACCGGTCGAACTGCCGAACCTGCCCTTCGGCGGCAAGGTCATGTCTTCCACCGAAGCGCTGGCGCTGACGAAGCTGCCGGAGAAGATCGCCGTCATCGGCGCCGGCTATATCGGGCTCGAACTCGGCACCGCCTTCGCCAAGCTCGGTGCCAAGGTCACCGTCGTCGAGGCGCTGGACCGCATCCTGCCGCTCTACGACGCCGAACTGGTGCGCCCGGTCGCCAAGCGGCTTGGCGAACTCGGCATCGACTTGTTGCTGTCCGCCAAGGCCAAGGGCCTGTCCGGCACCGGCGCGCTTCTGGTCGAAACCGCTGACGGCGCGGAGCAGAAGATCGAGGCCGACGCGATCCTCGTCACGGTCGGGCGCGAGCCGGCGACCGAGAACTGGGGGCGCGAGGAACTGGTGCTCGACATGGACGGCCGCTTCGTGCGCATCGATGACGAGTGCCGCACTTCCATGCGCGGCATCTTCGCCATCGGCGACGTGACCGGCGAGCCGATGCTGGCGCACCGCGCGATGGCGCAGGGCGAGATGGTCGCGGAGATCGTCGCGGGCCATAAACGGAGCTGGGACAAGGTCGCGATCGCGGCCGTCTGCTTCACCGATCCGGAGATCGTTTCGGTCGGATTGTCACCTGATCAGGCAAAGGCGGCAGGGCGCGAGATCAAGACGGCGCAATTCCCGTTTTCCGCCAATGGCCGCGCCATGTCGATGGCTGACGAGGCGGGGTTCGTCAGGGTCGTGGCGCGGGCGGACAACCATCTGGTGCTCGGCATCCAGGCGGTCGGACGGGGCGTGTCGGAACTGTCGGCGGCGTTCGGCCTCGCACTTGAAATGGGTGCTCGTCTGGAGGACATCGCCGGCACGATCCACGCCCATCCGACGCAGGGCGAAGCCTTGCAGGAAGCGGCTTTGCGCACGCTCGGCCACGCCTTGCACATCTAGGAAATCAGGGCTGGAGATTGCCCGCTTCCCGCGCGGCCATCTCCAGCGCCATGCGACCTTCGGAGAGCGAGCGGTGGCCGTCGCGGACCTTGAGGCAGATGTCCAGTGCCTCGTCGTGGCGCGGCCCGCGCTCCGGCCAGCCGGTGTCGGAGAGGGCGGCGATGGCGTCGTCGAGCGAGGCGAGGCTGCGGCCGTCGGTGAGCAGGACGGGGGTGTCGAAATGCTTGGTCATGGCGAGGGCTCCTTCGCCTTCCAGAACTCGCTCGGTGTGGACAGGTTTCCTGCGGACTTATCCACGCGTTGAAGATTTCGCCGCAAAGGCGTAACGAACGAGCTCAAAACCGGCCGGAACGGGCCGGAATTCTTTCAAACGGGGCCATCATGAACACAAAAGACATCGTCTTCATCGCGCTTTTCGCCGCTCTGACGGCAGCGCTCGGAGTTTTCCCCCCGTTCACGCTGCCGATCGTCGGCGTGCCGATCACGGCGCAGTCGATGGGCGCGATGCTGGCCGGTTCAGTCCTCGGCGCCAAGCGCGGTTCGCTCGCGCTCGCGCTCTTCCTCGTCCTCGTCGCAGCGGGCCTTCCGCTTCTGGCAGGCGGTCGCGGCGGCTTCGCGGTCTTCGCGGGACCGGGCGGCGGCTTCCTCGTTTCGTGGATTCTGGTGGCCTTCGTGGTCGGCCTCTTGTGCGAGCGTTTCTGGCGCAATCTCGGCTTCTTCCAGGCGCTCGGGATCAACATCCTCGGCGGCATCCTGGTGCTCTATCCGATCGGCATCGCCTGGATCAGCCTGACCACCGGGCTCTCCTATGTCGAAGCTGCGGCTGGTTCGCTGGGCTTCATTCCGGGCGATTTGATCAAGGCCGCGATCGCCGCGACGGTGGCGGTGACGGTGCGCAAATCCTATCCGCTGATCGAGGCGCCCCGCCGCGCATGATCCGCTTTTCCGGCGTCAGCCACCGCTTCGGCGAGCGAGAGGTCTTGAAGCCTTTCAGCCTCGAACTCGCCGAGCGGCGCATTGCCGTGATCGGCGCCAACGGCTCGGGAAAGAGCACGTTCGTGCGCCTGATCAACGGCTTGCTGGTGCCGACGTCGGGGAGCGTTTTCGTCGATGGGCTGGATACGAAATCGGACGGCAAGGGGGTCAGGGGGAAGGTCGGTTTCGTCTTCCAGAACCCGGACAACCAGATCGTTTATCCCGTCGTCGAGGAAGACCTCGCCTTCGGCCTGAAGAACCGCAAACTGTCGAAGGACGAGATTGCGCGCAGGGTCGAAACGGGGCTGGCGCGGTTCGGGCTTTCCCACCTCGCCAAGGAGCAGACGCACCGTCTTTCGGGGGGCGAGAAGCAGATGGTGGCGATTGCCGGCGTGACAATTCTGGAGCCTGAGATCATCATCTTCGACGAGCCGACGACGCTGCTCGACCTGCGCAACAAAAGGCGCGTCGCGCGAACGATTTCGGAACTCGAAGAAATGGCGATCGTGGTGACGCACGACCTCGATCTCGTCGCCGAGTTCGACCGCGCGCTGGTGTTCGACGAGGGCGGGCTCGTCTTCGACGGCAAGCCTTTCGATGCGATCCGCCACTATGAAGGCCTGATGGGATGATCTCCGCCTACCGGCCCGGAACGAGCCCGATCCACCGCCTTGCGGCTGGGCCGAAGATGGCCGCGCTCGCCCTTGCCGGAACCGGGCTCTTCTTCGTGACCGGACTGGCCGGGACGGCGCTCGCGCTCGCCGTCGCAATTGCACTGTATTTCGTGGCCGGGCTGACGCTTCGCGACATCTGGCAGGTGTTGCGGCCGCTGCTGATCGTCATGCTTCTCCTCGTGCTTGCGCATGCCTGGCTGAATGGCTGGGAAGCGGCGTTCGCGATGGGAATGCGGCTTGCCGCGCTCGTGCTCCTCGCCGGGCTGGTGACGCTGACGACCCCGTCATCGGCGATCATGGCCGCGATCGAAACGGGTTTGCAGCCGCTCGCAAAGCTCGGCGTCGATGTCGAGAAGATCAGCCTCGCACTGTCGCTGGCGCTCCGCTTCATTCCGCTGATCGCGTCCGTCGGCGCAGAGGTGCGCGAGGCGCAGCGGGCGCGGGGGCTGGATGGAAGCCTCGTCGCGCTTGCCGTGCCGCTGCTGGTCCGCACGCTCAAGATGGGCGAGGACATCGCCGACGCGATCGACGCGCGGGGTTTCGGCAGCACACGCAAATGAACTTTCGCAGCTTTGCGCTCTTCCGCGACGATTTTTCCGGGCGTGAACTTCTATTCGCCGAGCCGGATCGGCTGATCGTGGCGTGGGACGAACAAGAGTTCTTTCCGGCTTTGGGAGAAGCGCAGGCGGCGCGGGAAGCGGGCAAGTGGCTGGCCGGCTATGTCTCCTATGAAGCCGGCTATCTTCTGGAGCCGAAACTGCGGCCACTGCTGCCCGAAAACCGCCGCGCGCCGCTCATCTGCTTCGGCGTCTTCGACGGCCCGTTCGACGGCGATGCCATCCAGATTTTCCGGCCGCCTTCCAATGCCGAGCCGGCGATCCTCGATGCGCGGGCGACATGGTCCGCGGCGACCTACGCGGGGCGGTTCGCCAAGCTGCACGGCCATCTGCGGGCTGGCGACTGCTATCAGGGGAATTTGACCTTTCCGGTCCATGCGCGGTGGGAGGGCGATCCGCTGGCGATCTTCCGGCAGCTTGCCGCGCGCCAGCCGGTGCGCCACTCGGCGCTGGTCGAACTCGACGGGCCGGTCGTCGTCTCGCGCTCGCCGGAACTCTTCTTCGACGTTTCGCGCGACGGCTGGATCGAAACGCTGCCGATGAAAGGCACCGCGCCGCGCGGGGCGACGCCGCAGGACGATGCGCGCCAGCGCGATTTTCTTGCCGGCGATCCGAAGAACCAGGCCGAGAACCGGATGATCGTCGATCTTTTGCGCAACGACATTTCGCTGATCAGCGAGGTCGGGACGCTCGACGTGCCGGACCTCTTCAAGGTCGAGACCTATGCGACGGTGCACCAGATGGTGAGCCGGCTGCGTGCGAAGCTGCGACCCGGCCTCGCTATCGCCGACATATTCGCCGCGCTCTTTCCCTGCGGATCGATCACCGGTGCGCCGAAGATCCGTGCGATGGAGATCCTGCGCGAACTGGAGGATGGTCCGCGCGACGTCTATTGCGGTGCGGTCGGCTGGATCGCGCCCGGCCACCGGATGCGGTTCAACGTTGCGATCCGCACCCTCTCGCTCTATCCGTCGGGCGAGGCCGTCTACAATGTCGGCGGCGGTGTCGTCTTCGATTCCACGGCGGAAGGGGAATATGCCGAATGCCTCCTGAAAGCGCGCTTCGCGACGGGCAGCCCGCCAGCTACGCCCTGATCGAAACCATGCGCCGCGAGGCGGACGGCACGATCCTGCGCCGCGCACGGCATCTCGATCGCATGGCGCATTCGGCCGCCGCGCTGGGCTTTGCGTTTGACCGGCAGGATGCGGAAGACCTGCTCGATGGGATCGCAGGCCAAGGGGCGTTGCGGGTTCGGCTGGAGCTTTCCACGAATGGCCGGATCGGGCTGACGACGACACCGTTTGCGGCTCTGTCCCAAGGCACGGTCTGGCGGCTTGCCATCGCTGCGACGCGGCTCGATGCCGCCGATCCACTGCGCCGGCACAAGACCGACAGCCGCGCAATCTATGCACAGGCGCGGGGTGAGTTTCTGGCCGACGCGATCGACGAGGTGCTGCTTCTGAACGGCGAGGGCGCGCTTGCCGAGGGGACGATCACCAATCTGTTCCTCGACCTTGGCGACGGCGTTCTCGCGACGCCTCCAATGGAGGCAGGTGCGCTGCCGGGGGTGCTGCGGGCGGAGCTTCTGGACCAAGGCAAGGCGGTTGAAGCGCGGCTCGTGCCAAGCGACATTGGTCGGGCGCGGGCGGTCTTCGTCGGCAACTCGCTGCGCGGCTTGATCGCGGCGCGACTGGAGAGTGAGTGAATGCGATATACGCCCTTCGACGGGTCGTCCAAGCCCTTCACGATCGGCCTGAAGCCGATGGACCTCGCCACATGGCTGGAGGTCGACGACGCGCTGGAGCCGTATCTGGCTGAGAAGGACCGGCTTTATGCCGAACTGCCTGACAAGGTGTTCGTGGAGCGCGGCGACACGCGCGATGCGCAGCAGGAAGTGCTCGATCTGATCGTCGAGAACCTTGCCGAACGGCATGGCGCGACGCATGGCGTCGAGGGTTCGGATGTGCGTATCGGGGGGCGCATCGTGTCGCTTTCGGCTGACGTGCCGCCGCTGAAGATCGCGTCGCATCTGGTGCAGGAAGACCTCGTCCTGATGCGCAAGGATGTCGATGGCTGGCGGCTCGTCGCCGCTTCGCTGTGCTTTCCCTCGTCCTGGTCGCTGACCGAAAAATACGATCGGGCGCTGGAGGACATTCACCAGCCGGTGCCGCAATTCGGGCGCGGGACGCGGATGGCCGAACTGATCGCGCGCATGTTCGACAAGCTGCAGCCGGGCAATCCGGTCGAGCGGATGAACTGGTCGATGCAGGGCAATCCAGACCTCTACCACCCGCTGTCGCATGCGAGCCGGATCGACCGCGCGGGAGAGGGCATCCGCGAACTTTCCGCGCAGGAGGTGGCTGCGCGCGCGTTCATCCGCGTCGAGCGGCAGACGCTGCGCAAGCTGCCGCGGACGGGCGACATCCTCTTCACCATCCGCATCTACCTGAACCCGCTGGCGCGGATCGCGGCGCATGATGATCATATCCGGGTCGCCGACGGGTTCGCCGAACAGCTCTCGTCGATGGATCGCGACCAGCTTGCCTATAAGGGCCTGTTGCAGGATCGCGACAGGCTGGTTTCTGCGCTTCGCGCCATTTCACGCAACTGACATGGCGCTGCCGCATTGATGGCTATCGGCATAGCGCGATCTGTGGTTTAGCAAGTCATCATTCAACTGAAGAAGGAGACGTCCGGAAATGGCAGAACGCAATTGGCCCGTCCATGGTGAAATCACCGGACCGATCGTGCTGGTCGGGTTCGGCTCTATCGGACGCGGCGTGCTGCCGCTCATCGAACGTCACTTCAAATACGACAAGTCGCGCTTCGTGGTGATCGACCCGCGTGACGAAGACAAGGCGCTGCTCGACGAGCGCGGCATTCCCTTCATCCAGGAGCATGTGACGCGCGAGAATTATCGCGACCTCCTGACACCCTATCTGACCAAGGGCGACGGGCAGGGCTTCTGCATCAATTTGTCGGTCGACACCGGCTCGCTCGACATGATGAAGATGTGCCGCGAACTCGGCGTGCTCTACATCGACACCGTGGTCGAGCCCTGGCTCGGCTTCTATTTCGACATGAGCGCGTCCAATGCCGAGCGTACGAACTACGCGCTGCGCGAGAGCGTGCGGCGCGAGAAAGCGGCCAATCCGGGCGGCACGACGGCGGTTTCCTGCTGCGGGGCCAATCCGGGCATGGTGTCGTGGTTCGTCAAGAAGGCGTTGGTCGACCTCGCTTCGGAGATGAAGCTCGACTTCACCGAGCCTTCGGTCGAAGACCGCGAGGGCTGGGCGAAGCTGATGCAGCGCGTCGGCGTCAAGGGCATCCACATCGCCGAGCGCGACACGCAGCGCACCAAGAAGCCGAAGCCGATGGACGTGTTCTGGAACACGTGGTCGGTCGAAGGCTTCATCTCGGAAGGCCTGCAGCCGGCCGAACTCGGCTGGGGTACGCACGAGAAATGGAAGCCCGTTAATCTCAAGGAGCACGACCATGGCTGCAAGGCCGGTGTCTTCCTCGAGCAGCCCGGCGCAAACACGCGCGTGCGTTCCTGGTGCCCGACGCCCGGACCGCAATACGGCTTTCTCGTCACGCATAACGAGGCGATCTCGATCGCCGATTTCTTCACCGTGAAGGGCGCGGACGGGACGGCTGAGTTCCGGCCGACCTGCCACTATGCCTATCACCCGTGCAACGACGCGGTGCTTTCGATGCACGAGATGTTCGGCGCGGCGGGCAAGGCGCAGACGGTTCAGCACGTGCTCGACGAGGACGAATTGACCGACGGCATCGACGAGCTCGGCGTGCTGCTCTACGGGCACCGCAAGAACGCCTACTGGTATGGCTCGCAGCTTTCGCTCGACGAAACGCGCGAACTTGCGCCCTACCAGAACGCGACGGGCTTGCAGGTGACCTCGGCGGTGCTAGCCGGCATGGTCTGGGCGCTGGAAAATCCGCAGGCCGGTATCGTCGAGACCGACGAGATCGACTATCGCCGCTGCCTCGAGATCCAGATGCCCTATCTCGGCCCGGTGAAGGGCTACTACACCGACTGGACACCGCTCGACCGGCGGCCGGGGCTCTTTCCCGAGGACATCGACGAAAACGATCCCTGGCAGTTTCGCAACATTTTGGTCCACTGAGCATTAAAGGGGCGGGGGCGGCACGGCGACACGCCGTGCGACGCCTTGCTTTTGCCGCCGAAAGCGGTGACTTTAGGCTCGGGGACGAGGAGAATTTCCAAGATGACCAAGACACGAATTTGGGGTGCGGCCGGAACCGCGGCTCTCATGCTGGCGCTCGCCGGCTGCCAGGGAATGGGGCCCGGACCCGGCCAGATGGCCTCGCGGCCGATGATCCAGGCGCCGCAGATGGCCGCTTCGCAGGTCGACGGCGAATGGGCGAGCACGGACGGCGTCGCCATCTCGCGCTTCTCGAACGGCCAGTTCGAGACGGTCGCGACCGATACGGGCAACCGGCTCGCGGAGGGCAGCTATGTCGATCGCGGCCAGGGCTCGGTCGAGATCACGCTGACCTCGCTGATCCGCCAGACGACCTCGCGCGTCAACTGCCAGATGGCAGGCGCGGGTCAGCTCAACTGCACCGGCGAGGCGGGCAACCAGTTCTCGCTGATCCGCAGCCAAGGCGTGTCGTAGGCCACCGTCACCGGCTGGAAGATCGACGAGGGCCGTCCCGCGGGGCGGCCCTTTTTCGTGGCCGTTAACCACGGGCGCGCCGAAGGGGCCAAACTGTCCCGGCGTCAGGGACGAAAGCGCTTGCGCGGGCGGAATTGAGGTGTGAACATGTTCACCAACGATGCCGTAGCACGATCGTCATGGTCGTGTGTCAGGTGTCGATGGGTTCACTCCGGGAGCGTCAAACAAGATGAAGAAACTCACCCTCGTCGCGGCCATGTCGGTGTCGACGCTGGCCCTTTCGGCCAGCCAGTCCTTTGCCGACTACACATTGTCCATCCTCCACATCAACGACCTGCATTCGCGCATCCAGTCGATCAACTCCTCGGATGCGACGTGCTCCGACGAGGACGAGACGGCGGGCGAGTGCTTCGGCGGGATCGCGCGCGTGGCGACCAAGATCAACGAACGCCGCGACGCGCTGACGGGCGAGGATCGCAATGTGATCGTGCTCGACGCGGGCGACCAGTTCCAGGGCTCGCTGTTCTACACGACCTACAAGGGCGAGGACACGGTCGAGTTCATGAACATGATCGGCTTCGACGCGATGGCCGTCGGCAATCATGAATTCGACGACGGTCCGCAGGTGCTGGCCGACTTCATCGACGCGGCCGAATTCCCGGTGATCTCGGGCAATACGGTCGTCGCGGACGCCGAGACGAGCCTTGCCGGCAAGATCGAGGAATGGACGGTCGTCGAAAAGGGCGGCGAGCGCATCGGCATCCTCTCGGTGCTGGCGACCGACACGGACGTCACCTCGGCCGGCGGTCCGAACGTGACCTTCGACGACGAGATCGAATATCTCAACGACGCCGTGACGCGCATGGAAGGCGAGGGCATCAACAAGATCGTGCTCGTCAGCCATGTCGGCTTCGCGCGCGACCAGGAGATCGCGGCGGCGGTCGACGGCATCGACGTGATCGTCGGCGGGCACAGCCACACGCGCTTCTCGAACACCGAAGAGGGCGCCGAAGCCTATCCGACGATGGTCGCCAACCCGTCGGGCCGCGACGTTCCGATCGTCCACGCCTATGCCAACTCGAAATATGTCGGCGAACTCGAAGTGACCTTCGACGACGAGGGCAACGTCACGGCGGCTGCCGGCGACACGATCCTGCTCGACGCGTCGGTGGAGCCGAACGCCGAGATCGCTGCGCGGGTGGAAGAACTCGCCGCGCCGATCGAGGAACTGATGTTGCAGCCGGTCTCCGAGACGACGGCGGCGATCGACGGCAGCCGCGAGACCTGCCGCGCGCAGGAATGCACGATGGGCAACCTCGTCTCCGATGCGATGCTCGACCGCACGTCGGAACAGGGCGTTCGCATCGTCATCCAGAATGGCGGCGGCCTGCGCTCGTCCATCGATGCGGGCGAAATCACGATGGGCGAAGTGCTTGCCGTGCTGCCGTTCCAGAACACGCTGGCGACGTTCGAACTGTCGGGCGCGGACATCATCGCCTCGCTCGAACACGGCGTCTCCGGCATCGAAGAGGGCGCCGGACGCTTCCCGCAGGTCGCGGGCATCCGCTATTCCTTCGACCCGAGCCAGCCGGCCAATGGCGGGCGCATCCAGTCGGTCGAGATCGAGGAAAACGGCGAATGGGTCGCGCTCGACGAGGCGGCGACCTATGGCGTTGCCACCAACAACTTCATGCGCGGCGGCGGCGACGGCTACGCGCTGTTCGGCTCCAACGCGCAGAACGCCTATGATTTCGGTCCCGGCCTCGAAATGGTCGTCGCCGACTATCTGCGCGACAACGGCCCCTACGAGCCGATGCTCGACGGCCGCATCACCAATGTCGCCCAGGCCGAGCCGACCGAACCGGTCGTGGACGAGGCGGCGCCGAGTGATGCTTCGGAAGAACCGGCGCCTTCGGCCGAGGAACTGACGACGCCGCAGCCCGAGGCCGCTCCGGCCGAGGAAGCTGCGCCTGCCGAGGACGAAGCCGCTCCGATCGAGGCGGCACCGGCCGAGGAAGCTGCGCCGGCATCGCCGGAAGCCGCGCCGGCCGAAGAAGCTGCACCGGCCGAAGAAGCCGCACCGATGACCGAAGAAGCCGCTCCGATGGAGGACGAGGCCGATCCGATCGAGGCGGCGCCGGCCGAGGAAGCTGCGCCGGCAGCGCCGGAAGCCGTTCCTGCTGAGGACGCGGCACCGGCCGAGGAAGCCGCACCGACGACCGAGGAAGCCGCTCCGATCGAGGAGGAGGCCGATCCGATCGAAGCGGCACCGGCCATGGATGGCGGCGCGCGGACCCATACGGTCGTCGCGGGCGACAATCTGTGGGAACTCGCCGAGCAGTATCTGGGCGATGGCGAGCGCTACATGGAGATCGCCGAGGCGAACCCCGAACTGCGCAATCCCAACCGGCTGCATGTCGGCATGGAACTCGTCATTCCGGCCAACTGATCGGCTGCCGGACCCAATCTGCGGGCCGCCTTCGGGCGGCCCGTTTCGTTTGACGGGCGAGGACAGTGTGTCTGCGGCCACGCGCCATATTGATCGACGCGCGCGAACGCCTAACTTCCGGCCACGAAATCCGAACAGGCGGGCAGGCGACGCGCGAGCGGCGCCGCGCGAAGGAGACGGCGATGACGCTGCAAACGAAGATCGACGGTGAGGCTGCGCGGGCGATCGGTCCGCTGCCCGAGGGACATCCGCGGGTTGCCGCGAAGAAGGTCGGCGTTCTTCTGGCCAATCTGGGCACGCCCGACGGCACCGACTATTCCTCGATGCGGCGCTACCTGAAGGAATTCCTGTCCGATCCGCGCGTCATCGAGCTCAACAAGGCGATCTGGTATCCGATCCTCTATGGCGCGGTGCTGACGACAAGGCCGTCGAAATCGGGCGCGAATTACCGCAAGATCTGGAACACGGAAAGGGACGAGTCGCCGCTGCGCACCATCACCCGCGCGCAGGCCGAAAAGCTCGCCGCCGCGCTCTCCGTCGACGATCGCATCGTCGTCGACTGGGGAATGCGCTACGGTCAGCCCTCGATCGCCAGCGCGGTCGACAATCTGATGAAGGCGGGCTGCGATCGCATCGTGATGTTCCCGCTCTATCCGCAGTTTTCCGCGACGACGACGGCGACGGCGAACGACCAGCTCTACCGCGCGCTGATGAAGATCCGGCATATGCCGACCGTCCGCTCGGTGCCGCCCTATCATGACGAGCCCGTCTATATCGAGGCGCTGGCACGCTCGCTGGAAAAGCATCTGGCCGCGCTCGATTTCGAGCCGGAAATCGTGCTCGCCTCCTATCACGGCATCCCGAAGGCCTATTTCGAGCGCGGCGACCCCTATCACTGCCACTGCCAGAAGACGACGCGCCTTCTGCGCGAGCGACTGGGGTGGGAGAAGGACCGGCTGATGACGACCTTCCAGTCCCGCTTCGGCGCGCAGGAATGGCTGCAGCCCTATACGGACAAGACCGTCGAGAAGCTCGCCAAGGACGGCGTGAAGCGGATCGCCATCGTCAATCCGGGGTTCTCCGCCGACTGCATCGAGACGCTGGAGGAAATCGACGGAGAGGTGCGGGAGATTTTCGAGCATGCCGGCGGGGAGAAGTTCGCGCACATCCCGTGTTTGAACGATTCGGAGGAGGGGATGGCGGTGATCGAGACGATCGTGCGGCGGGAAATGCAGGGGTGGGTGTAGAGGGCACGGCTGCGGTTTAAGCGGGGGCTTTGCCGAGTCGGGCGAGGGGGACCCCCACCCTTTATCCCTCCCCACAAGGGGGAGGGAGGCGTCGGCGTCCTGCCATCCCTTCGAGTCGGGTGATGCAATGAAGGGCATGTGCGAGGCGGACGAACTCCCTCCCCCTTGTGGGAGGGATACAGGGTGGGGGTCAATTCAGGAAAAACCTGGCTGAGCCTTCTGTGTCCGAACGCGCTTCCTACGGGGAGGGAAGGCTGCCGTCGAACAATCAACGTCGATACCCAGATTGAGGTGGAACGGCGGCGACAAGGGGATTGGCGAGAACCGCTATTGGCGCGGATGGTGCCGGGAGTCGGGCGAAGGGGACCCCCACCCTTTATCCCTCCCCACAAGGGGGAGGGAGGGCGTTGGCGTCCTGCCATCCCTTCGAGCCGGGTGATGCATTGAAGGGCATGTGCGAGGCGGATGAACTCCCTCCCCCTTGTGGGGAGGGATACAGGGTGGGGGTCAATTCAGGAAAAACACCTGAACTTTCGCCGCGTTACCTTTGCGCCCGAAGCCCCACGAACACGCTCGTCGTGTCGCTTTCGCGGCCGGGATCGCTGCTGGTTACGGTTTCGTAGCGGGCGCGGCCGGTCAGGCCGAGGTAGCGGTTGAGCCACCAGGTGAGGGCGAGCTGGCCGGTCCAGGTCATGTCGTAGGCGGACGAGTTGGCGTAGTCGCGGTAGTCGAGGCCTATTCCGGCCGTGCCGGTGAGGTTTGCGCGCAGTTCGCGGGTGACCGAGAGGTTGCCGGCGTAGAGGAGCGAGCCGCTCTGGCCGGGGGAGGTGGTGCCTTCGACTGTCGTCAGCGCGTTGAGGTCGACGATCGTGCCGCGCAGGGGCGACCAGGCGAGGTTGCCGCCGATCTCGAGACCCGAGACCGAATCGAGTGCGTCGTCGTCGGGGTCTTCCGAAAGCCAGCCGGCATAGGCCTCGCCGCGCCATTTCTCGGCGATGTCGATGCCGATGCCGGCGCGCAGCGCCAGCCGGTCGGCCGAGCGCGCGAAGCCGGCGGAATCGATTTCGTTGTCGTAGATGCGCCGGCCGATCTCGACCTCGGCGAAGGGTATGAGGGCGGGTGAAATCTCGTAGCCTGTGCGCAGGCGGAGACTCGCCAGCGTGGAGTTCCGGTCCTCCTGGCTGAGCACCGTCCCGTCGGGAAGCCATGCGTCGGAGAACATGTCGCGCGTGACGTTGCCGGTGAGGCCAAGCCGCAGCCGCGCCACCTCGCGCCCGATGCCGAGTTCGCCGGCGAGCGTGTCGCGGTCGGGCCGGGAGGCGCCGGTCGTCAGTTCGACCGGCGAGGAGGCGGTTTCGGGCCGGTGCAGATAGTTGAAGGCGGCGCGACCCTCGTAGCCGCCGGCAAGGTCGAGCAGCAGTTCGCCGTCGAGGGCAGCTTCCGTGTCGCGGATTTCGGCGCCCGAAAGCTCGCGCCGCAGGACGCCGAACCCGTTCAGCCGCGCCTCGTGGCGCGACCAGTCGGAGCGCAGTTCGAACCGCGCGGTGGTTTCCGAAAAGACCGCGCTTTGCGCATCGGCGCTGCCGTTTGCGTTGGTCGTCGCGCCGATGCCCTGTTCGATCGAAGGGAAGAGCTCGAAGGTGCCGACGCGCAGGCCGATCGGCGCGTAGGGATTGTCGTCCGGCAGGCGCCGCGTCGTCTCGATCGAATTGACCCGCGACGCGTCGGAGCCGATCCGCAAATTGCGTTCGAGATCGAGCGAATCGACGGCGGCGAGCGGGACCGTTGCCGTCACCGTGTCATCGACCTGGCCTTCGGCGAGCGCACGCGCCGCGCCGCGGTCCGGTTCGTTCTCGCGGCCCTCGCGAAGCTGCGGCCGGGCGAGATCGATCGCGGGCTGGCCGGCGAAGGGGTCGATGACCGCATCGGTTTCGGGCGCATCGGTGCGCCGGCGCACGCCCGCAAGCGGCTCGCCTTGCGAGAGCGCACCGTCGCTGAAGGGGCGATACGCCTCCTGCGCGCGCGTCGCCTCTTCTTCGAGCACGCTGCGCTCAGCGAGCGAGGGACGGGTGAGGAGATTTCGCGCGGGGTCGTCGCGCAGATCGCCGCGCAGCGGCAGTTGCGGCTGCTGCGCGAGCACCTGATGGCCGGCGAAAAGGGCCGCCGCCGCGCACGCGACACCGAGCGCGGCGGCAAGCCTGCGAAGCCGGAAACTCGTGTCTGCCATCGGGCCCGCGCCGCTTTCAGGTGAGGAAAATCATGCTTACGAAACCGTAAAGCGGCTTGGTTAACCAAGTGTTGAAATCGCGCCTGCCCGCCGCGGTGAATGGACATGGGCGCGAAGGAGCGCTAAGCGCATCCCATGCTGCGCCAGAAAACGAACAAAGCTCCTGATCGCGACCAGATCGTCCAGTCGGCCGCCCGCACGCTGGCGACGGAGGCCGCGGGGCTCGCACGCCTCGCCGAATCCTTCGAAAACGGACTTGCCGCGCCCTTTGCCGACGCCGTCGAGGCGCTGGAGGGGATCACCGGCCGGGTGATCGTGACGGGCGTCGGCAAGAGCGGGCATATCGGCTCCAAGATCGCCGCGACGCTCGCCTCGACCGGCACGCCGGCCTTCTTCGTCCATCCGGCCGAAGCCAATCACGGCGATCTCGGCATGATTGCTGAGGACGACGCGATCCTCGCCATCTCCTGGTCCGGCGAGACGAGCGAACTGACCGGGATCATCGCCTATGCGCGGCGCTTTTCGATCCCCCTCATCGCCATCACCTCGGGCACGCAGTCCGCGCTGGCGCGCGAGGCGAGCGTGGTGCTCGCGCTGCCCAAGGTGGCAGAGGCCTGCCCGCACGGGCTGGCGCCGACGACGTCGACGCTGATGCAACTCGTCATGGGCGACGCGCTGGCCGTTGCGCTGCTCGAGGCGCGGGGCTTCACGCCCGATCATTTCAAGACCTTCCACCCCGGCGGCAAGCTGGGGGCGAGCCTGACGCATGTGCGCGACCTGATGCATTCGGGCGACGAGGTGCCGCTGGTGCCGCTCGGCACGGCGATGACCGACGCGGTTCACGTCCTGTCGAAGAAGCGCTTCGGCTGCGTGTGCGTGGTCGACGATCAGGGCCGGCTCGCGGGCATCGTCACCGATGGCGACCTGGCGCGAAACCTCCACCGCAACCTGGCGGCGCTCTCCGTCGACGAGGTGATGACGCGCACGCCGAAGACGGTCGCACCCGACATGCTGGCCGCCACCGCCACCGGCATCATCAACGAAAAGGGCATCTCCGCCCTCGTCGTCTGCGAGGACGAGCGGCCGGTGGGCATCGTCCATTTCCACGATCTGTTGCGGGTCGGGGCGGCTTAACTATCGCCGCAGCGCTCCCGTAATCCCTGCGTCGAACGGCTCGGGTGCCGGGCGTTCGCGCATGAAATTGTCGGCGCGGCCGGTGGGGGTACCCTCGGGCTCATCCTCCGTCTCGACCCTTGGGGCGGGCGTTGCGCTGCGCGCCGGGCGCACGATGTTGCGGCCGAGCAATTCGCCGCCGGCGCCGGGAGTTGCGAACAGCGCGACGGGCTGGGTGCGGTCGATGCGGGGCGCTTCGCGCGGGCCGGCGACGAAGCCCGGGGGCAGGTCGGGGCCGAAGAAGACGAGTTCGGGCGCGGGCGCGGCGCCGAGCGCCTGCTGCAGCGGCTTTTCGACGAAGAAGGCGATCTTGCGCTTGCCGGCGCGGGTCACGTTGATGCCGTCATCGGCGCGAAGCTGGGTCGGCTGGCCGTTCATGTCGGGGCCGCTGGCGACGAAGGCGCCGTTCTCGTCGACGAAGCCGTCCCAGACGTCGACGAACTGGCCGCCGGCCGCTTCGGCGACCTTGCGGTAGATGTCGTTGAAGGCGAGCATGTCGGCCGACATGGTGGAGGGGCGGAAGGGGATCATGCCGACCCAGACGAGCGGGATGTCCTTTGCCGTCACCGCCTCGGCCATGAGGCTCGCGCGGCGCTCGTATTCCTTCAGCCAGGCGTCGCTGCGCGCCGCCTCCGACGTGCCGGCGACCGACATGGCCTGCCGGTCGTTCGAGCCGAGCATGACGATTACGATGGCGGGGTCGAGTTCGTCGAGCATGGTGGCGAGGTTGCCGGGCCAGTCGTAATAATCGTCGCGCACGAGGCCAGAGGACCCGTTCGCACGGGCGACGATCTCGACCGAGGCGTCCGCCTCCACGGCGGCTTCGAGGCCCTCGGCCAATCCGCCGGCGACGAAGTCACCGACCACGAGCACCTTGCGCGCGTCGTCCGCCTTGGCGACGGCGACGGCTGCTGCGGGCGCGGCGGCCTGTCCCGGCGATGACGAGCGCTGGCGGCGCTGCGCCTGTCCGCCGGCGCCTTGCTGCTGCCGGCGGGGCTGAGCGCGCTGGCGTTGCGGCTGGCGCTGGGGGGCTTCATAGACCTGTGGCGCCGGCTGGTTGCGCTGGAAGAGAAAGCGCAGAAGACCGCCGCCCTGTTGCTGCTGTTGCTGCGCGGCGGCGGGCGAAACGGCGAAAGGCGCGCCTTGCGGCACGCCTCCGAAAGCCAGGATCATCGCCAGACAGAAGAATGCCGCTTTGCGCAGACCTCGCGATGCCAAATCGTGCTCCGTTCCTACTGCCCCCGGATGCGGGACAGAACTTCCTTCGAGGGGTGGCCGTCGGCGCTCATTCCCATGCGCGACTGGAAGGCCTTGATCGCATCGCGCGAGGCGGGTCCGATCTTGCCGTCGATATTGCCGTCATAATAGCCGCGCGTCAAAAGATGCTGTTGCAACTCCTGCGTCTCGTCGAACGACAGGCGCGTGAAGGGACGGTTCCAATCGCGCGCAAGCTGCGGCTGGCCGGCGATCTGGTCGGCGAGAAGGCCGACGGCGATCGCGTAGCGGTCGGCATTGTTGTAGCGCTTGAGCATGTTGAAATTGTGCAGGACGAGGAAGGCCGGGCCTTCGCGGCCGTCCGGCACCTTCAGTTCGGCGCTGTCGCCGGGACGCGGATAGGCCTGGCCGTTGGCGCGCACGACGCCGATCGACTGCCACTGCTGGAGCGACATCGTGCCGCCGGGGAACTTGCGGCCCGCCGGCAGTTTCACCTCGTAGCCCCAGGCATGGCCGGCCCGCCAGCCATTGCTGGACAAAAGGTTTGCGGCCGTGGCGAGCGCGTCGGGCACCGAATTCCAGATGTCGCGGCGGCCATTGCCGTCGAAATCGACCGCATAGGCCTTGTAGCTCGTCGGGATGAACTGGGTGTGGCCCATCGCGCCGGCCCATGAGCCGGTCAGGTGGTGGACGTCGATGTCGCCGCGCTGGAGGATTTCGAGCGCCGCGATCAATTGCTGGCGCGCGAAGCGCTGGCGGCGCTCGTCGGCATAGGCGAGCGTGGAGAGCGAGCGGATGACGTTGCGCATCACCCGGTCGTTGGTGAGAATCGCGCCATAGTTCGATTCCATCGACCAGATGGCGAGGAGGATGTTGCGATCGACGCCGAACCGGCTCTCGATCTGGCCGAGCAGGCGATTGTATTCATTGGCCTTCTGGCGGCCGATGCCGATCGAGTTCTCGTTGATCCGGTTGTCGAAATAGTCCCAGACCGGCGCGACGAATTCGGGCTGGTAGCGGGCTTTTTCGAGCACTTCGGGGTCGGGCGCGGTCACGCCCTGGAACGCGCGGTCGAATGTGGCGTTGGATATGCCGCTCTGCGCCGCCGTCGCGCGGAACTGCGCGACCCACCTTTGGAACCCGGCATCGGCCTGCGCCGGCTGGGAGATGACAGAAAGGCCGATCGTCATGCCCGTCACGGCCAGAACCGCGCCCAGCGACCGCGCACCGGCGACGAGCGATCCCACGAATGTCTTCAAGCTCATGAATTCCTCCTTGATTCAGGATTTGAAGCGATTCTGCACCGATCGGGTTAGGAAAGCGTTTACCATGCCGTCCGGAGCCGCCCCTGGCTCAACCTTTCCGTGCGGCAAATCAGCCATTTTCGTTCAAGACAGATCAACATTGACATGAAAATGTCCGCGACGGAACGTACGCGGCCGCGCCGATCACGAAGTCGCGATCATCGATGAAACTCAGAATGGACCGTCAGATGAAGAAAGTCAGAAAGGCCGTTTTCCCCGTCGCAGGACTTGGAACCCGCTTCCTGCCCGCCACGAAGACGGTGCCCAAGGAAATGCTGACCGTCGTCGACCGTCCGGTGATTCAGTATGTCGTCGACGAGGCGCGCGAGGCGGGGATCGAGCATTTCATCTTCGTCACGGGCCGCAACAAGGGCAATATCGAGGACTATTTCGACCTTCAGTTCGAACTGAACGAGACGCTCTCGCGCCGCGGCAAGACGGTGCAGATCGAGCTCTTGCAGTCGATGCAGCCGGCCGCCGGCACGACGAGCTTCACGCGCCAGCAGGAACCGCTCGGGCTTGGCCATGCGGTCTGGTGCGCGCGCGACCTCGTCGGCGACGAGCCCTTCGCGCTGCTTTTGCCCGACATGATCATGCGCTCGGACAAGAGCTGCATGCGCGGCATGGTCGAGCTCTACGGGGAAACGGGCTCGAACGTCATCGCGGTTGCCGAATGCGACCCGGCCGAAACGCATAAATACGGTATCGTCGGCGCAGGTGCGAAGGCCGGCGCGGGCTTCGAGATCACCGGCATGGTGGAAAAGCCGAAGCCGGCGGACGCCCCGTCCAACCTCTACATCAACGGCCGCTACATCCTGCAGCCGGAGATCTTCGATCTTCTCGCCACGCAGGAGCGCGGCGCCGGAAACGAGATCCAGCTCACCGACGCCATGCTGCGCCTCGGCGACAGCCAGAAGCTCTACGGCTACCACTATCGCGGCGAAACCTATGATTGCGGCTCGCCGGAAGGCTTCGTCGAGGCGAACCTCGCCTTCGCGCTCGGCCGCGCGGATCTGCGCCCGCAGATCGAGGCGATCGTAAAGCGTCTGGCCGGCTGAGGAACCTAGTGGTCCGAGCCCCGTTGGAGAGCGCAATCCAACGGGGCGACGATCTTCATGCGTAAACTCGATCTGCGAACCGGCACGCCGGTCTGGATGGCCTATCGCGCGCCCTCGGTGCCGACGCAGACGCTGACCCGCGACATCAAATGCGAAGTCCTCGTCGTCGGCATGGGAATTTCCGGCGCGATGATGGCTGAGGCGCTGACCGGCGCCGGCCACGAGGTCGTCATGATCGACCGACGGGGGCCGCTGCTCGGTTCGACGCCGGCGACGACGGCACTCGTCCAGTACGAGATCGATACGCCGCTTTCCAAACTCAAGCTCAAGATCGGCCGCACCGATGCCGAGCGCGCGTGGCGCCGCTCGCGCCTCGCTGTCATGAACCTGAAAGCGCATATCGAGGCGCTGGGAATCCCCTGCGATCTTGCCACGCGGCCCACGCTCTATCTCGCCGGCAACGAATTGACGGGCCGCGCGCTGGAAGAGGAGGCCGAAACGCGGACCGATGCCGGGCTCCTGTCGCGCTACCTGACCGCCAAGCCGTTGAAGGACGAATTCGGCCTCGATCGCGACGGTGCGATCCTTTCCCACGACAATCTGGCGCTCGACCCGCGCAAGCTGACGGCCGGCCTTCTCAACACCGCACGCTCGCGCGGCGCGCGGTTCTACAAGAATGTCGAGGCGACGGCGTTTGAGCACGCGAAGGACAGCGTCGAGGTCGCGACCGCTGACGGCCCTGTCATCTCCGCTTCCCATGTCGTCCTTTGCACCGGCTACGAACTGATGCCCTTCGTGCCGGCCGACAACCATCAGGTGATCTCCACCTGGGCCATCGCCACGCGGCCGCAAAAGCAGAATCTGTGGCCGCAGGAAGCCTTCATCTGGGAGGCGTCGGACCCTTATCTCTACATGCGCGCGACCAAGGACGGGCGCGTCGTCTGCGGCGGCGAGGACGAGGAATTCCAGGACGAGGAGCGGCGCGACGCGCTGATCCCCGCAAAGACCGCCGCCATCGTCGCCAAGCTCAAGAAACTGATGCCGAAGCTCGACACGAGCCCGCAATTCGTGTGGGCCGGCGCCTTCGGTTCGACCTCGACGGGACTGCCAATCATCGGCGCCGTGCCGAAAAAGCCGCGCATCCACGCCGTGATGGGCTATGGCGGCAACGGCATCACCTATTCGCGGATCGCGAGCGAGATCGTGTCGGCGGCGATCGCAGGGCGCTCGGACAGCGAGGCGGACCTCTTCGCCTTCGGCTGATTTGCCTCGCGCGGCTTGTCTCCCTAAGTTCGCTGCATAGGCAACGCATTTTGGGAGTTACCATGTTCTTGTCCGGTTTCGAGATCGCGATCCTCGTTTTCGCGGTTCTTGTGCTCCTCGTCATTTTCGCCGGCGTGAAGACCGTGCCGCAGGGCAGCAACTATACGGTCGAGCGCTTTGGGCGGTATACGCGTTCGCTGTCGCCGGGCCTCAATCTGATCGTACCCTTCGTCGAGCGGATCGGCGCGCGCATGAACATGATGGAACAGGTGCTCGATGTTCCCACGCAGGAGGTCATCACGCGCGACAACGCGATCGTCGCCGTCGACGGCGTCGCCTTCTACCAGGTGCTGAACGCGGCGCAGGCCGCCTATCAGGTTTCCGGCCTGCAGAACGCGATCCTCAATCTGACGATGACCAACATCCGCTCCGTCATGGGCTCGATGGATCTCGACGAGCTTTTGTCGAACCGCGACCAGATCAACGATCGGCTGCTCCACATCGTCGACAATGCCACCAGCCCCTGGGGCATCAAGATGACGCGCGTCGAGATCAAGGACATCAACCCGCCGGCCAATATGGTGGATTCGATGGCCCGCCAGATGATGGCCGAGCGCAACAAGCGCGCGCAGATTCTGGAGGCGGAGGGCCTGAAGCAGGCGCAGGTGTTGGAAGCCGAGGGCCGGCGCGAGGCCGCCTTCCGCGACGCGGAGGCGCGCGAGCGTTCGGCCGAGGCCGAGGCACGGGCAACGCAGGTCGTCTCCGAGGCGATCGCGGCCGGCGACATCCAGGCGGTGAACTATTTCGTCGCGCAGAAATACACCGAGGCGATGGCGAAGATCGGCTCGGCGCCGAACTCCAAGGTCGTGCTGATGCCGATGGAAGCGTCCGCGCTGGTCGGCTCGCTCGGCGGGATCGGCCAGATCGCCAGGGAAGTGTTCGGCGACGAGAGCCGGCAGCAGCAACCGCCGCGTCGCGGCGCGCGCCTGCCATCGGTGCCGGCGCATAGCGTCGCGACGACAAGCACCGACGCCGACACGCAGGACGCGCGATGAGCGAATTCCTCTCCGGTCTCGGTGCATGGAACTGGATCGTCCTCGGGGCGGTCCTGCTCGGCCTCGAAGTCTTCGCGCCGGGCGTCTACCTCCTGTGGATCGGCATCGCCGCGCTTTTGACCGGCGCGCTCTCGTTCCAGATCGGCGATGCCGCCTGGTGGGGCTGGCCTGCGCAGGTCATCGTCTTCCTGGTGCTGAGCCTTGCCAGCGTCATCGTCGGCCGCTTCGCGTTCGGTTCGGACAAGGGCGAGAGCGACCAGCCGCTTTTGAACCAGCGCGAGCGGCAGTTGATCGGGCAGATCTCGACGCTGGAAGAGGATTTGCGCGACGGGCATGGGCGTATTCGGCTCGGGGATACGCTGTGGCTTGCGACGGGGCCGGATATGGCGGCAGGGACGCGCGTGCGCGTGGTCGGGGCGGAGGGTACGACGCTGAGGGTGGAGGCGGTTTAAGGGGCTTCGGCGTTGCCAGAGTTGGGCGAAGGGGACCCCCACCCTTTATCCCTCCCCACAAGGGGGAGGGAATTCGTCAGCGTCGTGTTTTTCCCGTCAATGCAAGTGCCAAGTTGAAGGTGAAGCGCAGCGTGGATGCCCTCCCTCCCCCTTGTGGGGAGGGATAGAGGGTGGGGGTTAAATCGTGGAACACCCGCCGTCAGGCGGACCGATCCAGCGCTTCCAACTCGTCGATCAGGCCTTCGATGACCGACAGGCCCGTTTTCCAGAAATCGGGATCGGTCGCGTCCAGCCCGAACGGGGCCAGAAGTTCGGCGTGGTGCTTGGTGCCGCCGGCCTTCAGCAGCGCGAAATATTTCTCCTGGAAGCCGGGCGCGGCGGACTGGTAGACGCCATAGAGCGAGTTCACCAGGCAGTCGCCGAACGCGTAGGCGTAGACGTAGAAGGGCGAGTGGATGAAGTGGGGGACGTAGGCCCAGAAGGTCTCGTAGCCCTCGCGGATGCGGATTGCGGGGCCGAGGCTTTCGGCCTGCACTTCGAGCCAGAACTGGCCGAGCTGGTCGGGCGTCAGTTCGCCGTTCCGGCGCTCGGTATGCACCTTGCGTTCGAACTCGTAGAAGGCGATCTGGCGGACGACCGTGTTGATCATGTCCTCGACCTTCTGCGCCAGCATCGCCTTGCGCTCGGCCTTGTCGGTGGTGCGGTCGAGGAGGGAGCGGAAGGTCAGCATCTCGCCGAAGACGGAGGCGGTTTCGGCCAGCGTCAGCGGGGTCGAGGCCATCAGCGCGCCCTGGTCGGCGGCGAGCACCTGATGGACGCCGTGGCCGAGTTCGTGGGCGAGCGTCATCACGTCGCGCGGCTTGCCCATGTAGTTCATCATCACATAGGGGTGCACCGACGGCACGGTCGGGTGCGCGAAGGCGCCGGGGGACTTGCCGGGGCGCACGGCCGCGTCGATCCAGTTGCGATCGAAGAAGCGGCCGGCGATCTCGGCCATCTGGGGGTCGAAGCCCTCGTATGCGGAGAGGATCGTGCGGCGCGCGTCCTCCCACGAGATGATCGCCTTCGGCGTCTCGGGCAGCGGGGCGTTGCGGTCCCAGTGGTTCATCTGGTCCATGCCGAGCCACTTCGCCTTCATCGCGTAGTAGCGGTGCGACAGGCGCGGATAGGCCTCGCGCACGGCGGAGGCGAGCGCGTCGACGACCTCGCGCTCGACGCGGTTCGCCAGATGGCGCGAGTCCGCGATGTCCTCGAAGCCGCGCCAGCGGTCGGAGATTTCCTTATCCTTGGCAAGCGTGTTGGTGATCAGCGTGAAGGTGCGCAGATTGTCCTTGAACACCTTCGCCAGCGCATGGGCCACTTCCTCGCGGGCAGCGGGGTCGGCGTCCTGCAGCTTGTTCAGCGTCGGTTCGAGCGGCAGCGTCTCGCCGCTTACCTCGAAGCGCAGCGACGTCATCGTCTCGTCGAATAGGCGGTTCCAGGCGCCGCGGCCGGTGACGGACTTTTCGTGGAAGAGCTGCTCGATGCGGTCTTCGAGCTGGTAGGGCTTGTCGAGGCGCAGATCGACGATCCAGGGGCGGTAGCGGCCGAAGGACGGATCGGCGGCGAGTGCGGCGTCGATGATGGCGTCGTCGAGGCGGTTGAGTTCAAGCGTGAAGAAGAGAAGGTGCGAGGAGGCGTCGGTGAGCTTTTCCTGCACGTCGCCATAGAGCTTGGCGCGCTTCGGGTCCTGCGTGTCGCCGGTGTAGAGGAGGGCGGCGTAGGAGGCGATCTTGCCGATCAGCTCTTCGAGCGCTTCGTATTCGGCCATGGCGCGGCCAAGGCCCCCGGCCGCGCTCTTTTCGGCCTCATCCTTCAGCTTGCCTTTCCATTTGGCCTCGAAGGCTTCCGCGTCGGTGCGGGCGCGGGCGAGGTCGGCCTTGAGCTCGGCTGAGTCCATCGAGGCGTAGAGGTCGGCGAGGTTCCACTCGGGCAGGTTGCCGAACTCGCTCTCGGCGCGGGCGGCGGAGGCCGGGGCGCGGACGGGCGCGAGCGGCGATGTCGAAGATGTCATTGAATTTCCTCGTGGAGCGAGCTGGTTTTCGGCGCGGCCGGTAAGGGTTCGTTCACCGGTCTTCTTGAGCGCCTGTTCATGGAGTTGTGCCAGTGTGGAGCAACTAAAGCGGGATAGGCAACGCAAAAATCGCGTGGGCGGCATGGCAGGCAGCATTCTCATCATCGACGACGATCCGGTCCAGCGCCGGCTGGTGGAAGCCGTCGTCACGCGCCTTGGCCATTCGGCGCTGACGGCGGAGAACGGGCGGATCGGGCTCGACAGGCTGCAGGCAGCGCGCCCCGGCGAGATCGAGGCCGTCGTGCTCGACCTCGCCATGCCCGAAATGACCGGCCTCGAAGTCCTCGAGGCGATGGGCCGGGCGGGGATTTCGACGCCCGTCATCGTCCAGACCGGGCAGGGCACGATCGACACCGCTGTCTCGGCGATGCGGCTCGGCGCGTTCGACTTCGTGGTCAAGCCGGTGGCACCGGAACGGCTCAAGGCGGCGCTGGAGGGCGCGCTGAAATTCGGCGCGCTTGCCGGCAAGGCAAAGGCGCGCAGGGCGGCCCGCGGCGCCGAGGGGCAGATCGGGCTCGGCGATCTCGGTGCTTCACCGGCGATGGCGCGCACCGCCGCGCTCGCCCGCAAGGCCGCGGCGACCGACATGCCGATCCTGATCGATGGCGAAACCGGCGTCGGCAAGGAAATCGTCGCACGGGCGATCCGGGCGGGGGGGCCGCGAGCCGGCAAGCCGTTCGTCACCGTCAATTGCGGCGCGATCCCGGAAAACCTCGTCGAGAGCATCCTCTTCGGCCACGAGAAAGGCGCCTTCACCGGCGCGACCGAGAAGCATCTCGGCAAGTTCCTCGAAGCCGATGGCGGCACCCTCTTTCTCGACGAGGTCGGGGAACTGCCGCCCGAGGCGCAGGTGAAGCTTCTGCGCGCGATCCAGGAGGGCGAGGTCGACCCGGTCGGCGCGCGCCACACGATCAAGGTCGACGTGCGGCTGATCTCGGCGACCAATCGCGATCTTTCGAAGCGAATGGCCGAGGGGCTGTTTCGCGAGGATCTTTATTACCGGCTGAACGTGCTCGCCATTCCGGTGCCGCCGCTGCGCGAGCGGGCCAGTGAAATCGCGGCTCTGGCAGGACTTTTCCTCGACCAGGCAAGATCAGCCGCACCGATCAGCGTGGCGGGATTGTCAAAAGACGTAGTAAACCTGCTCTCAGCCTATGATTGGCCTGGAAATATCAGGCAGTTGCAAAATGTGATCTTCCGCGCGGCGGTGCTGGCCGAGGGCGAGCGGCTGGAAGTGCATGATTTTGCGCAGATTGCCTCTGAAATCGGCACGATCCGTCCGGTTGAGACGCGCCGGGCCGACATGCCGTCTCCAGTAGCCGAAAAATCTCCGCAAGATCTTGAAACAACTGACGAAATGACGCTTCCGCTGCTCGATTCACGTGGCGAGATGCGCTCGCTGGCCGAACTGGAGCGGCAGACGATCCAGGCGGCGATCGACCATTATGACGGCCGGCTTTCCGAAGTCGCGCGCCGGCTCGGCATCGGTCGCTCGACGCTCTACCGCAAGCTCAAAGAGATGGGGATCGACGCCGACGAGGGACGCCTCGGCCGGCTCGCGTCTTGACGGTGCCCCAGGGTTAGCGATAGCCATTTTGCCAGCAGTCGACCACAGTTTCGCCATCCGCGTCGCCTCCAGTCGCGACGCCCGCCAAATGTGAACGACTGCACTAAGTGCTGATTAACCATTAGCGCTGATATTTGGACGACAATTGCCGTCCGGAATCGGTCCGGGGACACTCAACAAGCCGACAAGGCGAGATGTTTTGATCAGTATCGCTGGAATGCCCAACACTTGGCAGATCATGAGCGGCGGGCTTGCCCGCCGGGCCGTCACGGCCCTGATGGTCGCCTTCGCCTTTTCCTTCTGCGCCATGGCGAATGCTGATGCGCAGACGCGCACGCTGAAGCTCTACAACATCCACACCAAGGAACGCGCGGACATCACGTTCAAGCGTGGCAACCGGTTCGACCAGAACGGGCTGACGCAGGTGAACCGGTTCCTGCGCGACTGGCGCCAGAACGAGCCGACCAAGATGGACCCGCAGGTGATCGACCTGTTGTGGGAAGTCTATCAGCAGGTGGGCGGGCGCGAGCCGATCCACGTCGTCTCGGCCTATCGCTCGCCGAAGACCAACGGCATGCTGCGTTCGCGCTCCTCCGGCGTTGCGGAGAAGAGCCAGCACACGCTCGGCAAGGCGATCGATTTCTACATTCCGGGCGTCAAACTTTCCTCGCTGCGCGCGGCCGGCCTGAAGATGGAAGGCGGCGGCGTCGGCTATTATCCGACATCCGGCGCACCCTTCGTCCATCTCGACGTCGGCAATGTGCGCCATTGGCCGCGCATGCGCCGCAACGATCTGATGGCGGTATTCCCCGACGGCAAGACCATTCACGTGCCGACCGACGGCAAGCCGCTGCCCGGCTACAAGCAGGCACTGGCTTCCTATGAATCGCGCAAGCGCTCCGGCGGCTTTGCAGTTGCAAGCGCCGGCGGCAGCGGCGGCGGCTCCGGCAGGGGCCTGCTCGCGACGCTGTTTGGCGGTGGCGGCGGTGCGGATGACGAGGAAGACGTCGCGGTTGCCGCCGCGCCGGCTCAGGCCGCGCCGCAGCAGCGCCAGGCACCTGTTCCGGCCGCCCCGGTCGCGCAGTCGCCCGAAACCATCATCGCGGCGCTTCCGGCCCGCGCCATCCCGGTGCCGCTCGCCGCGCCGCGCCCGCAGGTCGAAGTCGCCGCCGCACCGGCTGCNCGCCGCCGCGATGGCCGACGGGTTCGACGCCGCCGCAGGCGCCCCGGTAGAGGCCGAGGCCACGGCGACCGAAGTCGCGCTCAACATTCCGCTGCCCACGCGCCGTCCGGACTACAAGCCCGCGCCCGCGGAAGCGGCCGACGCGCTGGTCGCCTCCATCAAGACGCCTGAGACGGGCGTGCCGGTTGCCGCACTCCTGGCCGAACGGCCGAGCCGCGGCGGATCGGATGCGATCACCCAGCTCCTGACGGACGCGCCGAAGCCGGCCAGCGGCGGAACGCAGGTCGTTTCGGCCGAACCGGCAGTCGGCGACGGGCGGACGGCAGGCGAAATCTTCGCACTCGCGGCGCTTCCCGATGCCGTGACTGCCAAGCCGTTCGACCTCGATGCCTCGCGCAGCGCCAACGGCATCAATGCCGAGGAAGCCGCGCAGGCGATCAAGCAGCAGCAGGTCGCGGCGCTCGAATCCTCGCCGCGCGCAGCACTGATCGCCCGCACCGAAGGCACATCGCCCATGCATGCGATCGAATCGGGCGTGCGCACGACGGCCAAGCTCGGCAAGCCGACGGCGACCGACGCACGCCAGCAGCGCCGCGCGCGCGCTGTCGACGCCACGCCCGAAATGGCGCGCTGGGCGCTCGAGCCGGGCCGCGTCGAACAGGTCCAGACAGGCACGACCGCGCCGTCCTTCGCCTACAACATCGTTCGCACGCCCCCGGCGCTGATCTACACGGCCGGCTTCCAGCGCAGCGACGCCCAGCCGGATGCCAGCCGGTTCTCGGGCAAGGCGGTGGAGTTCATGTCGGTGGCGCGGTTCAATTAAGCCAGCCGCGTTTACGTTGCTTCAATATGGAAACGGCAGCCCGGTGGCTGCCGTTTTTGTTTTTGCATGAAG
>NZ_AYOD01000025.1 GCF_000497755.1 Aliihoeflea sp. 2WW | reverse complement strand
GACCCCCACCCTTTATCCCTCCCCACAAGGGGGAGGGAGGTCGTCAGCGTTGCGCCTGATCTTCAGCCTAGGACGACGCCACGTGGTATGATGAATTGGAAGGGCAGTGGGAGTGGCTGCCGTTTTTGTTTTTGCATGAAGTGACCCCCACCCTTTATCCCTCTCCACAAGGGGGAGGGAGGGCGTCTGCGTTGCGCCTGATCGGTCAAGCCAGGTGGTGCATCGAAGGTCATGGGCGACGCTTGCGACTCCCTCCCCCTTGTGGGGAGGGATAAAGGGTGGGGGTCACTTCGGAAAAACCGTCCGGCGGTTCGTTGACGTGCAGGGCTTTGGACTACGCCCGCAGCGCCGCGGCCTCGCGCGACAGGCGCTCCACCTCGGCCCAATCGCCGGCCTTGACGGCTGCATCCGGGACGACCCAGGAGCCGCCGACGCAGGCGACGTTGGGGAGGCCGAGCCAGGTTGCGACGTTTGACGGCGAGACGCCGCCGGTGGGGCAGAACAGCATGTCGGGGATGGGGGCGGAGATGGCCTTGAGGAACGGCGCGCCGCCCGACTGTTCGGCGGGGAAGAACTTCAGGAAGCCGTAGCCTTCCTCGCGCATCGCCATGATCTCGCTCGGCGTGATCGCACCCGGCAGGAGGGGCGTGGCGGCGGTGCGCGCAGCGTCCAATAGTTCCTGCGTCGTGCCGGGGCTGACGATGAATTTCGCGCCGGCCTTTTCGGCGGCATCGAACTGGCGCGCATCGAGGATCGTGCCGGCGCCGACGATTGCGCCCGGCACCTCGTCGATGATGAGGCGGATCGCATCAAGCGCGACCGGCGTACGGAGCGTCACCTCGATCGCGGGCAGCCCGCCCGCGACGAGCGCCTTGGCCATCGGGACCGCACGGGCAAGCTCGTCGATCCGCACGACCGGAATGACGGGCTGGGTTCCGATGAGGGCGCGAAGCCGCTCGGCCTGTGATGTCGCCATGACGCAATCTCCTTTTTCAACCGATTTAGCACGGCTGCGACGGGGAAGTCACCCTGACCTGAATAGCGAAATGAGCGCCTGGAGCAACCCGCCAGGCGTGATCCGCCGTGCTGCCAGCGCGGCCATCGTCGCAGCGTCGGCGATGCCGGTGGCGGGCAGGCCGCGCCGTGACTGGAAGGTGCGAAGAGCGGATTGCGTGAGCGGGCCGAACATGCCGTCGATCGCGAGGTCAGCGCCGTTGGCGGCGAGAAGACGTTGCAGGGCGGCGACGTCCGTGCCGCGATCGCCGCGCCGCAAGACCCCGTCGCCGGCCGTCCAGTCGAGCCTTGCAAAGCGCGCATGGGCGGATGCGAGCTTGACGTCATAGGCGTTGCGCGCGAAGCCGGGGCCGTTGTAGCCGCGGGCGAAGGCGGGCCAGTCGCGGCGGGAAAGGGCTGCGGCGAGGCCGGCCTTTTCGATGTAGCGCGCCATCAGGCGCAACTGGCCTTCCGCGCCCGAACGGGCTTCGGCGACGAGCGCGCCGACCGAGCCGAAACCGAGCCACGCCCAATGCGCGCCCATGACCTGGCCCATGCCCCAGGAGGTGGATTCGTCGGCCGCGCGGGCGTCGATGGACCGAGCGCGTGCGAGCAGTGCCCAGCGGGCGGCCTGCGAGGCGGGGGTGCGGATCGCCCCTGCATTGGGCGAGGCGAGGCCGGCGGCGCGGGCTTCGGCCTGCGCGGCGGCGGACAGGCGGCGGTCGAAATAGTGACCCTCGAAGCGGATCAGGGGTTCGGCGTGTCCGTCGATCATGGCGTGGGAGACGAGGTTGCTTTCGACCGAAGCGACGGCGGCGAGCGTGGCGGGGTCGAGGTCGAAGGCGCTAGCCACATTGATGAGTGCGGCGCGGATTTCGGGATCGAGCATGGGCATATCCTCTTCGATGGGGGAGGGATATTTTCCTCTCGATTTCATGGAGGGGGATAAGTTCGTTGCGCGTCTCGTCGGGACGGATTATCTGCGCGCGATGCACGCTGCTCACGACATGCCGATCAAGGTCGCCGCGCTCTACCGTTTCGCCCGTCTGCCCGACTGGCGGGAGATGCGCGCGCCGCTCGCCGCTTTCTGCACGGAGCGCGGCATCAGGGGTACGCTGCTTCTGGCGCAAGAGGGGATCAACGGCACGGTCGCCGGAACGCCCGAGGCGATCGACGCGCTCGTTGCGCATCTCGATGCGATGCCGGCGCTGACCGGGCTCGACGTCAAATATTCGAGCGCGCGCGAGATGCCGTTTCACCGGATGAAGGTGCGGCTCAAGGCCGAGATCGTGACGATGGGCGTGGGCGGGATCGACCCGGAGCGCGACGCGGGCACCTATGTCGAGCCGGGCGACTGGAACGCGCTGATCGCCGATCCGGACACGGTGGTGATCGACACGCGCAACGATTACGAGGTCGGGCTCGGCACGTTCGAGCGGGCGCTCGATCCGAAGACGGTGAGCTTTCGCGAATTTCCCGACTGGCTGGAGGCCAATCGCGCGGCGCTGGAGGGCAAGAAGCTGGCGATGTTCTGCACCGGCGGCATTCGCTGCGAAAAGGCGACGGCCTATGCGAAGTCGATCGGGCTCGGCGAGGTCTACCATCTCAAGGGCGGCATATTGCGCTATCTGGAAGAGGTGCCGGAAGAGGCGAGCCGCTGGCAGGGGCAGTGCTTCGTCTTCGACGAGCGCGTGGCCGTCGGGCACGGATTGCGCGAGGGCGATGCGGAGCTTTGCCGCGCCTGCCGGCGGCCGCTGACGCCCGACGACAGGGCGTCGCCGCTCTTCGTCGAGGGAATTGCCTGCGCCGCTTGCCATGACGAGCGATCCGAGGCCGACCGCGAGCGCTATGCCGAACGGCAGCGGCAGGTGGAGCGGGCGAAGGCAACGGGCGCGCGGCATATCGGCGGCTGAGGGCTTTTCGCCCGCCCGCATTGCAAAAGCCGGGGTCGGCCCCTAGCTAATCTCGACTGCCGCAATGGCAAAAGAGAGATGAGGAGAAGCCGATGTTCGACCCGAAGAAGCTCATCGACGGCCTTTTGGGCTCGTCAGGTTCCCTCTCCAAGGGCGGTCTGGGCGGGCTTGCCGGCGGCGGCTTGGGTGGGCTTGCCGGCGGCGGCTTGGGCGGGCTTGCGAGCGGCGGCGGCATGGGCAAGATCGGCCAGCTCGCCAAGGACAATCCGATGGCGACGGCGGCTCTGGCCGGGCTTCTTCTTTCGGGCAAGGGGCGCAAGCTCGGCGGCTCGGCGATCAAGATCGGCGGCATGGCGGCTATCGCCGGCCTCGCCTACAAGGCCTATACCGACTATCAGAAGGGCCAGCAGCCGCAGACGGCCACGCCGGCGGGACGTGAGCCTGAACTCCTGCCGCCGCCTTCCGACACGCCGTTCCATCCCGCTCGCGCGCCGCAGGGCGAAGATGCCTTTGCGCTGACCATCGTGCGGGCGATGATCGCGGCGGCGCGCGCCGATGGCCATATCGACGAGGCGGAGCGCGCGAAGATTGCGGGGCGGCTCGGCGATGCCGGCGTCGATGCCGAGGCCGAGCAGTTCCTGCTGGCGGAACTGAACAAGCCGGTCGATCTCGACGACATCGTGCGCGAGGCGCAAAGCGAGGAGCAGCGGGTGGAGATCTATACCGCGTCGCGGCTGACCATCGATCCGGATTCGCGCGCCGAACGCGGCTATCTCGACCAGTTGGCCGGCCGGCTCAATCTGCCGGACGCACTCGTCGATCACATCGAGGCGAATGTCGCGAGCGTGAAGGTCTGACGAAACTTTGAGGGCGTTCGCACCGTTGCTGGGAGACCATTTTCCAGCCGCGGTGCCCATGTCCTGCCTCCGTTTCCTGCTCTTCGCCGTCCTGATCGTGCTGCCCGGTTGTGGTGGCGCGGTCGGGGTCGTCAATTCGATGTCGAACACCGACGCCGTCGCGGTGGAGACGGGGCTTGCCTACGGGCAGGGGCCGCGCCAGCGCTATGACGTCTACAGGCCGGTCGGTGCCCGGGCCGACGCGCCGGTGGTGGTGTTCCTCTACGGCGGCGCCTGGTCGAGCGGCGACAGGTCGATGTATCGCTTCGTCGGCAACGCGCTGGCCGAGCAGGGCTTCGTCGCTGCCATTCCCGATTACCGGCTCTATCCCGAAGTCCGCTTTCCCGATTTCGTCGAGGATGCCGCGCGCGCCGTGACCGCGATCCGCCGCGACGTCGCCGGTGGCCGGCCGGTCGTGGTCGTCGGTCATTCGGCAGGGGCGCAGATCGGGGCGCTCATCGCGCTCGACGACCGGTATCTCGGCGGCGCGGCGTGCGGCATAATTTCCGGCTTCGTCGGGATCGCGGGGCCCTATGATTTCCTGCCGCTGACGAGCGAGCGCTACCGGCGGATTTTCCCCGAAGCGACGCGCGACCAGAGCCAGCCGATCAATTTCGCAGGTGGGCGTGCTCCGGCAACGCTTCTGCTGCACGGCTCGTCGGATCGTACGGTCGCGGCAAAGGACAGCCGCGACCTGGCGCGCGCGTTGCAGGCGGCCGGCAACCGGGCGGAACTGCGGATTTATGATGGGGTCGGGCATATCAACATCGTCGGGGCCATTGCATCGCCCCTGCGCGGGCAGGCGCCGACGCTCGCGGATATCAGCGGGTTTGTCAGGGAGCGGGCAGGGCGGCCGGGGTGTTAGGGGTTGGGCGGTGAGGTGTCGAGGGAGCCATTTTTCTGAAGTGACCCCCACCCTTTATCCCTCCCCACAAGGGGGAGGGAG
>NZ_AYOD01000024.1 GCF_000497755.1 Aliihoeflea sp. 2WW | reverse complement strand
CTCCCTCCCCCTTGTGGGGAGGGATAAAGGGTGGGGGTCAATTCGGAGGACTCTTTGCTCAGCTCGGGCAGCGGCGCAGGATTTTCAAATCTGGCTAAATCTTCGGCCCCGATCGGCGGATGATGGCCGAGATGAGGGCTTTGAAGGCTGGGCGGGGCATGTCTTCGGGCAGGTGCAGCTTGCCGCCGATGAGCAACTCTGAGAGGCCGTGGACCATGGCCCAGGCGGCGATGACGTCTTCGCCGGCGGCGGGGTCGGTGGCGTAGTCGCGGCCGGTCATCGTCGCGACGTTGCCGGTGAGGACGGCGAAGGCACGGCCGCCGGCTTCGGCGAGCGGTGGGGATTCGTGGTCGGGACGGCGCGAGCCGAACATCAGGTGGAAGAGTGCCGGGTTGGCGCAGGCGAAGTCGACGTAGCCGACACCCGATGCGACGAATTTCTCCATCATGTCGCCGTCCACGGCGTCCATCGCTTCCGCCATCGAGGCATTGAGGCGGTCGAAACCCTCGGCGGCCAAGGCGGACAGGAGCGCGTCGGCATCCTTGAAATGGTGGGCGGGGGCCGCGTGCGAGACGCCGGCGCGCTTGGCGCAGCCGCGCAGCGAAAAGCCCTCCAGACCCTTCTCGATCAGTTCGGCTTCGGCCGCGGCGATCAGCGTCTGGCGCAGATCGCCATGGTGGTAGGTCTTGCGGGGTGCGGCGGTGGGCAAATCGGTCTCCAGCATTGCCCCTTCTAAATGGCCTCGATTTTCGATGTTGACAATGGAAAGATTTCTGGCAGCATTCAATCTTGACGCTGTCAAGGAGCGGCGTGGCCGCCAGACGGGGAAGGGGAAATGCCGATGAGTGCCGATTTGATCTTCCAATATGCCACGCTGATCGCGGTCGCCGGATGGGCGACACTCTTGATCAGTCCCTTGATCCCGCGCCTCAGCGACCTCGCTGCCGCCTATGCGATGCCGGCGCTGATCTCCATCGCCTATGCCGGGCTGATCCTCGCCTTCTGGACGCGGGCGGAGGGCGGGTTCGGGTCGCTGGACGAGGTGGCGCAACTCTTCCAGACGCGCGAATTGCTGCTTGCCGGCTGGCTGCATTACCTTGCCTTCGACCTTTTCGTCGGCGCTTGGATCGTGCGTCGGGGCCGGGCGGATGGAGTTCCGTTCTGGCTCGTGCTGCCCTGCCTGCCGCTGACCTTCCTGTTCGGACCGGCGGGCTATCTCGCCTTCGTCGCCATCCGCGCCGTGCTGCTTCAGGTCCGCGCCGCGCCCGCCATCGGGGGACGCTGACCATGACAACGCTCGCACTCGACCATGCGCCCGTCCGGCCGATGTCCCTGAACCGCATATTCGGTTCGGAGCGCGCGCTCGCCGCGCTCGGGTTCCTGCTTCTGGCGCTTCTGCTGCCGACGCTTTTCGCGGGCATCGTCGACGGCCGGCTGACCAACGACGTTTCGGTCTGGTCGAAGCCGGTGAAGTTCCAGTTCGCGCTGGCGGTCTATGCCCTGACGCTGGCCTTCTTCGCGCGCTGGCTGCCGGCGGGTACGCAGGACAAGCGCTGGTATCGCATCTATATCGGTGCGGTGATCGGCGCGATCCTGCTCGAGACGATCTGGCTGATGGGCGCGGCCGCGAATGGGGTGCCGGCGCATTTCAACAAGTCGCCGGCGGGCGAGGCGATCTACATGTCGATGGGCGCGCTCGCCGTCGTGCTGACCTCGGCCAGCGCCGTCTATGCCTGGCAGATCGCAAAGAACCGCGAGACCGGCCTGCCACCGGTGGTCAAGGAGAGCATCGTCGCCGGGCTGGCACTCGTCCTGCCGCTGACGGTGATCACCGCCGGAACGATGAGCGCATTCGACGGGCACTGGGTCGGCGGTATGCGGTCCGACGCTGCCGGGCTCGCGATCTTCGGCTGGGCGCGGGATGGCGGCGATCTGCGCGTGGCGCATTTCTTCTCCACCCATGCGATGCACTTCCTGCCCGTCGTCGGTCTCGCCTCGCTCGCGATCTTCGGGCGCGAGGAGCGGCGGCCGATCCGGATCGCGACGATCCTCTTCGTCGCGCTGGTGGCGTTTACCTTCGTCCAGGCGCTGTCCGGCAGGCCGTTCCTTGCATTCATGGGTTAGGGCGACCGCATTTTCTATGGCGCATCGGAATGATCCAAGAACCGGGCTTCACTTTTCGGTCCGATGCGGGAGTTAACCTTCGGTTAAGCTTCGTATCGCATTCTTAACGAACGAATCGGGTTGTTCCTCCTCCTCCCAAGCACCGATTCCAAACTCAGGCGGCCGCGAATGGCCGCCTTCCTTTGTGTCCTGCCCTTGCGCGCCCGCCGGGCTTCTGCGATCCGTCTGTCAACGGAGATGGGGGACACGACATGCAGGACAAATTCGCACTCGTCACAGGCGCAGGCTCGGGCATCGGCCAGGCTGTCGCCACTGCGCTCGTGCATGCCGGCTGGCATACGGTGTTCACCGGGCGCCGGCAGGAGAAGCTCGACGAGGCGGTGGCGGCGATCGGGCAGGCGCCGGCACGTGGGCTGGCGATCGCCTGCGACGTGTCGCGCGCCGAGCAGGTCGAAAAGCTGTTCGAGCGCATCGAGGAAGAATTCGGCCGGCTCGACCTTCTCTTCAACAATGCCGGCATGGGCTACAAGTCGACGACCATCGACGAGATTCCGGTCGAGGTCTGGCACGACGTCGTCGACGTCAATCTGACCGGCTCGTTCCTGTGCGCGCGCTCGGCCTTCGGCCTGATGCGCCGGCAAAGCCCGATGGGCGGGCGGATCATCAACAATGGCTCGATCTCGGCCTATGCGCCGCGTCCGGGCTCGGTGCCCTATACGGCGACCAAGCACGCGATCACCGGCCTGACCAAGACGCTGGCGCTGGACGGCCGGCCGTTCGACATTGCCTGCGGGCAGATCGACATCGGAAACGCGTTTACCGAAATGGCGGCGCCGATGGCCAAGGGCGTGCCGCAGGCCAATGGCGAGATCGCGCCCGAGGCGGTAATGGATGTCGGCCATGTCGCCGACGCGGTGCTGCACATGGCGAGCCTTCCCCTCGAGGCCAATGTGCTGTTCATGAACGTGATGGCGACCAAGATGCCGTTCGTCGGGCGCGGATAAATTTTCTGGCGGCCGGACCAATGCGCGCGATGCGGCGTTGGAAGGCGAGTTCGGGGTGCATGAGGGGACGATGGCGGATCTGTTTGCCGGTTACGAGGCGCTCGTCGCGCTGGGGCTGGTCGTGGCGCTGTTCGCCATGTTCATCTGGGAGAAATATCCGGCCGATGTGACGGCCGCTGCCGGGGCCGCGATTTTCATCCTGCTCGGCTTTGTGCAGAGCGACCAGGCGATGGCGGTGTTTTCCAATTCCGCTCCGCTCACCATCGGTGCCATGTTCGTGCTTTCGGGCGCGCTGGTGCGTACCGGCGTGCTGGAGAGCGTCGCCGGAATGGTGCTGGAACGCGCCAAGAAGCATCCGATGCTGGCGCTGGGCTTCTTTCTGTTTGCCACGCTTGCGGCATCCGCCTTCATGAACAACACGCCCGTCGTGCTGGTGCTGATCCCGATCGTCATCCGGCTCGCGGGAGCCCTCGACATCGCCTCGACGCGGCTCCTGATCCCCATCTCCTACGCCGCGATCCTCGGCGGCACGCTGACGCTGATCGGCACCTCGACGAACCTGCTCGTCGACGGCGTCGCGCGCGAGCAGGGGCTCGAACCGTTTTCGATCTTCGAGATCACGCCGGTCGGCATCGTCGCCGCACTGACAGGCGTGGCGACGATGCTCGTCCTCGGACGGTTCCTGCTGCCCGACAGGCGCGAGGAGGGCGGCGAGGCGATGGACGCGGAGGAAACGGAGTATCTTTCCGAAGTGACGGTGCTCGTGGACGGCCCCTATACCGAAAAGCCGATCAAGGAGATCGCCGACTTCAAGCAGCCGGGGCTGCGCATCACCGGCGTGCGCTCGGAGGGGCGAACCATTCGAAAGGATGTCGGCGACATCGTCCTGAAGAAGAACGATGCGATCATCATCGTCGCGAAATCCTCCGAACTGCTGACGCTGAGCGAAAAGGAGGGGCTGCGGATCGGCCAGCGGCGCGGCGCGGTGCGCGAGGGAGACCAGATCGCGGTCGAGGCCGTCGTGGCGCCGGGGCGCTACAGCCAGGGCACGCGCCTTTCCAGCCTGTCGCTCGGGCGTCGCTTCGGCGTGCGCATCCTTGGCGTTCACAGGCACCGCCACGTGCCGGGTCCCGACCTCGGCAGCGTGATGCTGCGGCCGGCCGACCGGCTCTTGCTGGAGGGGACATCCGAGGGGCTCGACGAATTGTCCGACCAGAGCGACCTCGTCTCGGTGACGCGCTCGACCGCGCGCGCATTCCGGCGCACCAAGGCGCCGCTGGCGCTTCTGGCGCTGGGGCTCGTCGTCGTGCTCGCCGCATTCGACGTGATGGATATCGGCATTCTGGCGATGATCGCCGTCGCCGCCATTCTGGTCTTGCGCTGCATCGACGCCGACGAGGCCTGGGGCTCGATCGACGGCGCGATCCTGATCCTGATCTTCTCGATGTTGATCGTCGGCCAAGGGCTGCAGAACACCGGCGCGGTGACGTTGATCGTCGAGACGCTGACGCCCTTGATGACGACGGTGACGCCGTTCGTCCTGCTGCTGATGGTCTATGCGCTTGCCTCGACGCTGACCGAATGCGTGACCAACAACGCCGTTGCCGTGCTGGTGACGCCGATCGTCATCGGGCTCGGGCAGCAACTCGGCGTCGAGCCGCGCGCGCTGGTCGTCGCGGTCATGTTCGGCGCGAGCGCGAGCTTTGCCACGCCCATCGGTTACCAGACCAACACGCTGGTCTATGGCGCGGGAAATTATCGCTTCTCGGACTTCGTCAAGATCGGCCTGCCGATGAACGTCATCGTCGGCATCGCGACGTGTTTCGCGATCAGTTGGTATTACGGCCTTTGAGGAAGGCTGAAACCCGCTCGAGTGCGCGCAGGATGTTCTCTTCGGAATTGGCGTAGGAGAGGCGGATGTAGCCTTCGCCGAGCGTGCCGAAATCCGGCCCGCCGATGAGAGCGACGCCGGTTTCTTCCAGAAGCGCGGAGGCGAGCTTCTTCGCCTTCCAGCCGGTCTGCGAGATGTTGGGGAAGGCATAGAACGCGCCTTTCGGCACGATGCAGGAAATGCCGTCGATGGCGTTGAGGCCGTCGACCACGATTTTCCGGCGCCGGTCGAAGGCGCGCATCATCGTGGCCACCTCGTCCTGCGGGCCGTCGATGGCGGCGATGCCGGCATATTGCGACGGCGCGTTGACGCAGGACCAGCAATTGACGGCGAGCTTGCGCACCTTGCCATAGAGCGAATCCGGCCAGATCGACCAGCCCATGCGCCAGCCGGTCATCGCCCAGGTTTTCGACCAGCCGTTGAGGACGATCAGCCGTTCGCGGATTTCCGGGAATTGGAGCAGCGACGTCGCGGTCTCGCCGTCATAGGTCATGACGTCGTAGATCTCGTCGGACATGATGGCGACATGCGGATGGTCGGCGAGGCCGGCGACGAGCTTCTCGATCTCGGCGCGCGGGGTTACGCCGCCGGTCGGGTTGGCGGGGGAGTTGAGGATCAGGAGCCGCGTTTGGGGTGTGATCAGCGACAGCGTTTCCTCGGCGGAAAAGGCGAAGCCGTTTTCCTCGCGGATCGGGACCGGGACCGCTTTCGCGCCGGTGAAATCGATCATCGACTTGTAGATGGGAAAGCCCGGATCGGGGTAGAGGATTTCCGTTCCCGGCTCGCCGAACATCAGGATCGCGGCAAACATTGTCGGCTTGCCGCCGGGCATGATCATCACGCTTTCGGGCGAGATCTCGACGCCGGTGGTGGCGAGCGTGCGGCGGGCGACGGCTTCGCGGGTGGCCAGAAGGCCGGTTGCCGGCGTGTAGCCATGATGGCCGTCGCGCAGGGCCTTGATGGCGGCTTCGACGATGTGGTCGGGCGTGCGGAAATCGGGCTGGCCGATGCCCAGATTGACGATGTCCTTGCCGGACTGCGCGAGTTCGGTCGCGCGGGCCAGAACGGCGAAGGCGTTTTCCTCGCCGATGCGGTCGAAAGCGGAAATCGTCTGGAGCATATGTTGGCCAAGCCTCCCGTCTTGCAGATCGGGCTCGTTTGTGGGAGCGCTGGACGACAATGTCAAACGGGAGAGACGCATGGCGCAGGAGTTGAGCGGGTGGACGGCGCGGCCGATGCCGCCGCGCCAGGCCCATGACGGGCGCTATGTGCGGCTGGAGCCGCTCAATGCCGACGATCATGGCGACCAGCTCTTCGCGGCCAAGAGCGTGCCGGACGCGGGTGAGCGCATGCGCTATCTCTCCGACACGCCGCCGGCCGATCGGGCCGCGCTGCAGCCCTGGCTCGACCGGTTCCAGGCCTCGCCCGACCCGATGTTCTTCGCCTGCGTCGACAAGGCGGACGGGCGCGCCAAGGGGCGCATGGCGCTGATGCGGATCGACCGGGCGAACGGGGTGGCGGAAGTCGGCCACATCTATTGGGGGCCGGACATGGCCAAGAGCCGGATGGCGACCGAGACCATCTATCTTCTCGCGCGCCATCTCTTCGACGAGCTCGGCTATCGCCGCTTCGAATGGAAGTGCAACGACCGCAACGTGGCATCGCGCCGCGCAGCGCGCCGCTTCGGCTTCGACTATGAAGGCGTCTTTCGCCAGCACATGGTGATCAAGGGCGAGAGCCGCGACACGGCCTGGTATGCGATGCTCGACGGCGACTGGCCGGCACGGCGCGCGGCCTTCGAGGCGTGGCTCGACGAGGACAATTTCGACCGCGACGGCCGGCAGAAAAAGAAGCTGGAAGACTTCGCGGCAGCAAAGAGCGAATGATGGACCGGGATACCAGGAATTCTGCGATAGCGGCGGCGATCATTCTCGCCTGCGTGGCGTTCGTCGCCTATTTCATGCCGGCGATCATGCTGGCGGCGATCGAGATTTCGCCGTGGCTGGCAGGCGCGGTGGCGGCGCTGTTTCTGGTGGCGTTCTTCATGATCTTCTGGGTGCGCGGGCGGATGAAGCGGTAGTCTCGGGCGTATGCGTGGTGGAGGGGAAGAGGCCTGGATTCCTGTGACAAGCACAGGAATGACGGCATCGGGGGAAGTGCCGGTCACTGACAGTTCAGAATTGGCATGACGTTCATGCCTCCGTCATTCCTGTGCTTGTCACAGGAATCCAGGCCTCGCCATCGACGTTACGGGATGACGCCTGACGATCAGACGCTCAAGCTCGCCGTGAGCAGCGTGACGCCGAGCAGGAACACGAAGGCGGCGCCGGCGATTTCGATGGTGGTGTGAACGCGGTTGCCGGTGCGGCCGTCGCCGGCGAAGGCGACCGCCCAGTTCTTCGCGAGGACGGCCATCGTGGCGAGGATCGAGACGGTGATCGCCGTGCCGATCGCCATGGCGAAGACCGAGAGGAAGCCGCCGAGCCACAGGCCGTTCAGGAAGGCGAAGGACAGGACGACGAGTGCGCCGGTGCAGGGGCGCATGCCGACGGCGACGATCGCCGCCCATGCCGTTTTCCAGTCGAAGCGGTCGCCCGACAGCATCGCCGGATCGGGCGCGTGGGAATGGCCGCAGGTCGAGCAGACCGCGTCGTGGCTCGCATGGGTGTGCTCATGCGCATGCGCGTGATCGTGGTGATGATCGTACGTGCAAGCCTGACCGTGGTGATGTTCGTGGCTGTGGGAATGATCGTGAACGGCAGCCGCTGCCGACAGGGCACGGACTGGGCGGCCCCAGATCAGGCCGGCGAGGGGCGGGCCGGCCTTCTTCCAAAGGAGCCAGGCGCCGAAGGCGGCGACGAGGGCGAAGCTGGCGATTTCGAGGAAGCGCGTCGCGTCGGTCATCGAGACGGCGGTGCCGCGCAGCATGAGATAGACCGCGCCCATCACGGCGATCGCGGTGACCGCCTGCAGCATGGCGGAGACGAACGAGAGCATGACGCCGCGGCGCAGCGCGACCTCGTTCGCCAGCATATAGGACGAGATGACGGCCTTGCCGTGGCCGGGGCCGGCGGCGTGGAAGATGCCGTAGGCGAAGGAGAGGCCGACGAGCAGCCAGACGCCGGAGCCGCCGTCGCGCATGGAGCGCAGCGCGCCGGTCAGCGAGCGATAGAAGTCCTGCTGCTGCGCGTTGATCCAGTTGAGCGTGCCGGCGAAGAGGCCGGTCGAGGGCGCCGCGACTTCCGCCGCGCCAATGCCGAGCGAACTTTGCGCGTGCGCGTGGCCGAGGAAATGCGTGGCGACGTAGACGAGCGCGACGGCGGTGAAGAAGACGCGCACGGTGCGCCTGGAAAGCTGCATCATCCGGCCGCTCCGCAGGAAATTTCGAGCCGGGTCGCGAAGAGTTTCGAATAGTCGACGCCGCCCGGCTCGGTGAAGAAGGCTTCGGTCAGCGATTGCTGGTTCATCGCCAGCGCCTCGTCCGGGTCCGGCCGCACGACTTCCTTGCTGCAGGCTTCGGGCATCGCGGCGACGACGAGGTTGGTGTCGTCGTAGAAATCGATCGCGGTGTAGAAGGTCGGATCGTAGACGCCGAAGTGGAGATTTCCGTCGAGCGCCAGTTCTTCCTTGGGGGTCGATTCGAACAGGATCAGGAGCTGCTGATCTTCCAGCGTCGCGACGATCCGCTCCGGCGGGTTCATCGCGATGTCCTTGCCGTTCGCCGTGACGAACTGGAAGTAGCCGAACTCGGCGAGCGATTCGAGGATGACCGAACCGACCATCTCGAGCTCTTCGGCGTCGAGCTTCAGATCCTTGTTCTGGTCGAACTCGAAGATGACGGTCGAGGAGAACAGGTCGTCGAAGCGCCAGACGTGGCGCAGCGCCTCGACCTTGTCGCCTTCGGTGGCGATTTCGAGCCTTGCTTCGGCGAAGACGTGCGGATGGGCGAAGGCCGGCGCCGTGCCGGCAGCCAGCGCGCAGGCGCCAAGCAGGAATGATCTGATGCGGATCGCCATCGTGCCCCTCGGTGATTTGCACGGGGAGACTCTAGCAGAATCGCGGCAAGATTTGGGAGCGTATTCTCAGCCGCGCTCGTGCTCCTTGAACCATTGCGCGAGAAAGTCGACGAAAACGCGGATCTTGGCCGGCAGGTAGCGGCGATGTGGGTAGACGGCGAAGATGCCGCCATTTTGCGGCCTGAAATCGTCGAGCACGGAGACGAGTTCGCCGCTCTCCAGCGCAGGGGCCGCAATGAAATCGGGCAGCGGCGCGAAGCCGAGGCCGGCGCAGGCGGCGGCGCGCGTCGTCAGCGGGCTGTTGACTTCGATCGGGCCGGAGACCGGCACGCTCATCATCTCGCCATTCTCGCGCTGGAACTGCCAGTTGGAAAGCCAGCGGCCATTGGTGTCGATGATGCAGGGCAGCTTGGCGAGGTCCTGCGGCTGCTTCGGCGTGCCGACGCGGGCGATGAGTTCGGGCGAGCCGCAGACGCGCACGCTGAAGGGCGAGAGCCGCCGCGCGATCATCGAGGAATCGGCAAGCCGGGTGATGCGGATCGCGAGGTCGAAGCCTTCCTCGACGAGGTCGACGAAGCGGTCGTCGAGGTGGATTTCGAGCGTGATGTCGGGATGGGCGGCGGCGAAGTCCACCAGCGAGCGGCCGATCGGCGCGTCGCCGAAGGTGCGCGGCGCGGTGAGCTTGATGCGGCCCTTCACGTCGCCGGAGGATTCGCGCACGCTTTCGGCGAGGCTGTCGATCTCGCGCACCAGTTCGGAAGCACGCTTGAAATAGGTGTGGCCGGCTTCCGTCAGCGAGAACTGCCGGGTGGTGCGGTTGAGGAGCAGCGCGCCGAGTTCGTCTTCCAACTCGCGGACATACTTCGACAAAAGAGCCTTGGAGCGGCCGATCTTGCGCGCGGCGGCAGAAAAACCCTCCGCCTCCACCACGTCGATGAAGGCGCGCATGCGGGTGAGGGTGTCCATCAGGGAATGTTCCTTGCAATGCGGATGCGGGCGCCCCCTCCGGCGCTTCGCGCCACCTCCCCCGTAAACAGGGGAGGACCCACCGTTGGGGACGGGCGCGACGTCGATCCTCCCCTGCAAAGCGGGGGAGGGGGACCGCCAAAGGCGGTGGAGGGGGCGCGGAGGCCGAGCACGATGTCAATTCGCCATGATGCGGGTGGCGAGCGCGACGAGCGTGCGGTCGAAGTTGCGCGGGCCGATGAGCGAGATGCCGAAGGGCGCACAGTGGACCGTGCCGAGCGGGATGGTGATCTGCGGCAGGCCGGAGAGGCCGGAGAGGCAGAGGAGCCGGAGTGCGCGCTCGCGATAATCGAGGAGCTCGTCGCCGCTGGCCGCGCTTCTCGGCGCTGCGCCAGGCATGGTCGGCAGGACCAGGACACCGTCCGCACCGAGCAGCGCTTCGAGTTCGGCGCGCAATTCGGTGCGCTTCTTCGTCTCGTCGACGGCGACCTCGCATCCGAGCGTTTTGCCGAACTCGAACCGAGCGCGCACGGCGGGGTCCATGTTCTGCGTCTTCGAAACGAAGTCGCTGTGGACGGCCCAGGCCTCGTAGGCCTGGATGCGGCGGAACATCCAGTAGAGATCGTCGATGGAGAAGGAGAGGGCGGGGGCCTCTTGCGCGGCGCCGATGGCGGATTCGACGATTGCCACCATGCGGGCATATTCGGCGGCTTCGTCGGGGCCGAGCACGAGCGCGTCGAAGGCGGAAAGGCGCAGCGGGCGGACGGCCGGTAGCGCCGCGGGCGCTTCGCCCAGCATCACGTCCGCAACCTTCTCATAGGTCGCCGCGTCCTTCGCGTACCAGCCGAAGACATCGAGGCTGGGGGCGAGCGGCATGGCACTTTCGAGCGAAAGCCGACCGTGCGTGGCGCGCAGGCCGATCAGGCCGCAGAAGCTCGCCGGGCCGCGCACGGAGCCGCCGGTGTCCGACGCCGTCGCGATGTCGCAAAGGCCGCCGGCGACGGCAGCGGCGGAGCCGGAGGACGAGCCACCGGTGACGCGGTCGCGCGCCCTCGGATTGACCGGGTGGGGGAAGTGGACGTTCTGGCCCATCAGCGAGAAGGTCAGTTCCTCGGTCTGCGTCTTGCCGAGATAGGTCGCGCCGGCATCGAGCAGTTTTTGCACCGAAGGGGCGGTGGTCGTCGCGATCTTCGAGGCGCCGGGAAATTCGGGATTGCCGCCGCCCGTCGGGTGGCCTGCGACGTCGAAGATGTCCTTGACGCCCAGCGTCAGCCCGGCGAGCGGGCCTGTCGCGGCGTGGGGAACTTCGATTTGCGGATAGTCGAGAAAGGCGTTCAGGTCGTCGCGTGTCGAGGTCATCGTTCAGTCTCGTTTGACGTTAACCGCAAGGTCGTTCAGTGCGCCCGGTTTTTCAAGGCGGGTGCAATTTTTCATTGAACGAATCATCGTTTCTGCCTATATCCGCGCTTGCCCAAAGTCGCACGTGCCTGTGGGTGTCCGCCGACCCTCGAATGGTGAGGGAACCGGTAAGGTACCTGGAACTAACCCCTCCAGTCGGTCTGACGGCCAACCGCCAGTCCGAGGACATCTTGAAGCAACGACGGTGCGGGCCTTTCTGGTGTTTTCCCGGTTGTCCAAAGACCGGGGTACTCAAAGAGGCACACCCTCATTGCCGGCAGTGCGGAGGCATTCTCCAAAGCTGAGGCAGACAAAGCGAGCTTTCGCCCGAGATGGCGTTCGCTCACCGCCGCGTAAGCGCGTCACACGGTTCCGGTGTCTCCACCGGCTGGTTCCGTGTCGGCTGTCGCATACGCCCTTTGTCCACCGCCCGTCCGTGGCCGCGCGCCGAAGACGGGAGCAGCAAATAGCGGCATATGCCGCGATTGGAGACGAACATGGCCACGCAGCGCGTCCTCGATTTCCTCGCCACCCGCCGTCCCTCGGGCCCCTGCCTCGTCGTCGACCTCGACGTCGTCGCCGACAATTTCAATGCCTTCGAAAAGGCACTGCCCGAGAGCAAGATCTATTATGCCGTCAAGGCCAATCCGGCGCCGGAGATCCTGCGCCTGCTGGCCGGTCTCGGCTCGTCCTTCGACACCGCCTCGGTCGCAGAGATCGAGATGGCACTCGACGCCGGCGCGACGCCCGACCGCATCTCCTTCGGCAACACGATCAAGAAGGAGCGCGATGTCGCGCGCGCCCATGAGCTCGGCATCGACCTTTACGCCGTCGACAGCGTCGAGGAAGTGGAAAAGGTCGCCCGCGCCGCGCCCGGCGCGCGCGTGTTCTGCCGCGTCCTGACCGACGGCGAAGGCGCCGAGTGGCCGCTGTCGCGCAAGTTCGGCTGCGTGCCGGCCATGGCCGTCGACGTTCTGCGCCATGCCAACCGGCTCGGCCTTGCCGCCTATGGCGTGTCGTTCCATGTCGGCTCGCAGCAGACCGACCTCGGCGCCTGGGACAAGGCTCTCGGCGATGCCAAGGCCGTGTTCGCGCGCCTTGCCGAGGAAGGCATTCTCCTCAAGATGGTCAACATGGGCGGCGGTTTCCCGACCCGTTACCTCAAGGACGTGCCGACCGCGCAGGCCTATGGCCAGGCGATCTTCCAGTCGCTTTCGAAGCATTTCGGCAACCGCCTGCCCGAGACGATCATTGAGCCGGGCCGCGGCATGGTCGGCAATGCCGGCACCATCAAGTCGGAAGTCGTGCTGATCTCGAAGAAGGCCGACAACGACAATGTGCGCTGGGTCTTCCTCGACATCGGCAAGTTCGGCGGTCTCGCCGAGACGATGGACGAGGCGATCCGCTACCCGATCGTCACCGAGCGCGACGGCGACGAGAAGGCGCCCTGCGTGCTCGCCGGCCCGACCTGCGATTCGGCCGACGTGATGTACGAGAAGACGCCGTACCCGCTGCCGCTGACGCTGACGATCGGCGACGAAGTGCTGATCGAAGGCACCGGCGCCTACACCACGACCTACGCCTCGGTCGCTTTCAACGGCTTCGAGCCTCTGCGATCCTACGTGATCTGAAGCGGCTTCGGCAGCTTCGGATCATCCTGTCGGCGGGACACTGCCGGCAGGCTCGCTTGTGGAACAGACCTCCGCTCGTGAAGGATCGTGGAGATGGAATTTCGGACCCTTAATGTCAGCGTCGATTTGCGCGATTGGGTGATCTCCCCCCTTGCGGGGGAGATGGGTGGCAACCCAGAGGGGGGCGCTGTCCCGCTGCCCTCTCAACATGATCGTTTGTGCTCGACGTTGCCCCCCTCTGCCCTGCCGGGCATCTCCCCCGCAGGTGGGGAGATCACGCGCGTCACCGTTGTGGCGGAATCCGCCGCCGACATTTGCGCGCGCGACGCGTTGCTCGACCGGGCCATGGGGCCGCGGTGGAGGAAGAAGTCGTCGGAGAAGCTGCGCCGCGGGCGGTTGCCGGCCGAGGGGCTGGCGTTCGTTGCGCGCGATGTGGCGGGCCGGGTCGTCGGGACGGTGAGGTTGTGGGACGTGGCGTTCGGGGGTGAGGTCGCACTGCCGCTCATCGGGAAAGATGGCGCGAGGCTACCCCCACCCTTTATCCCTCCCCACAAGGGGGAGGGAGGGCATGCACGTTGCGCTCTTCCTTCCGGCAACAGCGGTGAAAGCGCAGGCGGGGCGTCGGCGATTCCCTCCCCCTTGTGGGGAGGGATAAAGGGTGGGGGTGGCCTCGCACCATCGCGTCCGATGAAGGCGCTTCTGCTCGGCCCGCTCGCGGTCGATCCGGGGGCGAAGTCGGGTGGGATCGGGTCGGCGCTGATGCGGCATGCGATCGACGAGGCGAAGCGGCTCGGGCATGGCGCGATCCTGCTCGTCGGGGACGCGGCGTATTACGAGCGGTTCGGGTTTTCGGCGCAGAAGACCGGCGAACTCGCCACGCCGGGCCCCTATGAGCGGCACCGGTTGCTGGGGCTGGAGCTTGCCGAAGGCGCGCTCGATGGCGCGCGGGGGACGCTGGTTGCGGCGGGACGCCGGGTGGCTCGCGAGCGGGTGCGCAAGGTCGCCTGACGCGGCCGTGGCAACAAAAAAGGCGGCTCGAGAGCCGCCTTTTTCATGTCCCGGGAGGAACGCGCTCAGATCAACTGGCTGAGCTGCATGGCGACGGACATGTCGCCCTCGACCTTGATCTTGCCGGTCATGAAGGCGGCGGTCGGGTTGAGTTCGCCGGCGATCAGCTCTTCGAAGTTTTCCTTCGAGATCTTGATCGTGCAGTCGGCCGGGGCGTCGGTGGTCGACACGTTCTGGCCGTCGATCACGATGACCTCGTCGCCCATGTCGAACTTGACCGAACGGTCGAAGCCGGAGGTGGCAACCTTGTCGCGCATCTTGGCGGCAATCGCTTCGGTGTCCATTTCGATACTCCTCTAGGAATGGCTGGATTGACCCGATGCGTAGCAGCCGATTGACGTTTACGTCAACGACAATCGGTGGCAGCGGTAGCCGTCTTGCAGGCGGGGGCAGTTATTGTTATCACGCATAACAATAATCGGGAGGACACCGATGCCGATCGTTTCGATGCCGGGCCTGCGCCCGGTCAACATGGGCGAACTGGCGGCCGAGATGAGCCGCGAGGGCCCGGGGGGCAGTATCATTCGGGTGCGCGCCAAGGCCGCCCTCGATCCTTATCCGCGCTCACTTGTCGATCGGCTGCGGCATTGGGCGCAAGTCGCGCCCGACCACGTCTTCCTTGCCGACCGTGGGCCGGATGGCGAATGGCGAAAGCTGACCTATGCCGAGGTTCTCGACAAGACCCGCGCGATCGCGCAGGCGCTGATCGAGCGTGACCTTTCGACTGAGCGGCCGGTCGTGATCCTGTCAGGCAATTCGATCGAGCATGGGCTGATGGCGCTCGGGGCGATGATGGCGGGGATCGCCTATGCGCCGGTGTCGCCGGCTTATTCGCTGGTCTCGAGCGACCATGCCAAGCTGAAGCACATCTTTTCCCTGCTGACGCCGGGACTGGTGTTCGCCGCCGATGGTGGGCCCTTCGCCAAGGCGCTCGATGCGGTGATGGCGCCGGACATGGAACTCGTCGTCGCGCGCGATGCGCCGGGTGGGCGGGACGCGATTTCGTTCGACGATCTCCTTCGCACCCCGCCGACAGATGCCGTCGAGGCGGCGGAGGCTGCGCTGACCGGCGATACGGTGGCGAAATTCCTGTTCACCTCTGGCTCGACCGGAATGCCGAAGGCGGTGATCAACACGCACCGTATGATGGCCTGCAACCAGGTGATGATCGCCACCGCGCTTGCCTTCCTGAAGGACAAGCCGCCGGTGATGGTGGACTGGCTTCCGTGGAACCATACCGCAGGTGGCAACCATAATTTCGGCATCGCGCTCCACAATGGCGGGACGCTTTACATCGATGACGGCAATCCGACGCCGGCGGGTATCCTGAAGACGGTGCGCAATCTCGAGGAGGTTGCGCCGACGCTCTATTTCAACGTTCCCAAAGGCTTCGAGATGCTCGCCGAGCATCTGTCGAAGAACGACAAGCTGCGCGAGACGTTTTTCTCGAAGGTCGAGCTTTTGCAATATGCCGGCGCGGGGCTCGCTCAGCATGTGTGGGACGCGCTGGAGCGGCTGGCGGTCCAGACCACCGGCCACAAGATCATGATCGTCACCGGCTACGGTTCGACGGAGACCGCGCCCTTCGCCTCGACGACGACTTGGCCCGTCGGCCGGCCGGGCGAGGTGGGGCTGCCGGCGCCGGGGCTGGAATTGAAGCTGATCCCGGACGGCGAAAAGCTGGAACTGCGGCTGAAGGGCCCGAGCATCACGCCGGGCTACTGGCGCCAGCCGGACAAGACGGCCGAGTGCTTCGACGAGGACGGGTTCTACAAGATCGGCGATGCGCTGAAATTCGTGGATGCGGACGACGTCAACAGGGGGTTCCTGTTCGACGGGCGCGTGTCGGAGGATTTCAAGCTGTCGACCGGGACGTGGGTGAACATGGCGGGCGTGCGCGCCGGTCTGATCTCGGCCTGCGCGCCCTATGTGCGCGACGTCGTGCTGACCGGGCTCAACGCCAACCATATCGGCGCGCTGCTGCTGCTGGACTTCGACGCCGCGCGCAAGCTCGACGCTTCGCTTGGCGGCGCGGACGAAAAGATGGTCGCGCACCATCCGGCCGTTCGCGCGGAAATCCAGAAGCGGCTCGACGCGCTGGCGGCCAAGTCGACGGGTAGCTCCAATCTCGTCGCCCGTGCGATCATCCTCGACACACTGCCCTCGATCGACAAGCATGAAGTGACCGACAAGGGCTCGATCAACCAGCGTGCCGTGATGGCCGCGCGCGAGGGTCTGGTCGACGATCTCTACGCCGAGCCATCGCCGGCCCACGTTCTCCTCGCCAACCGAAAGGCAGCCTCATGAGCCAGCATCGCGGACTTCGCTATTCCTTCGAGGATGCCTGGCTTTATGACGGCATCCGCACGCCCTTCGTCGACTATACGGGCGCTTTTGCCGAGGTGTCGCCGATCGATCTCGGCATCAAGGCCGCGCGGGCGGTGATCGAGAAGACGGGCATTTCGCCGGACGAGATCGACACGACGATTGCCGGTTCGATGGCGCAGGCCTCGTTCGACGCCTATATGACGCCGCGCCATATCGGGCTTTACGCCGGGGTGCCGGTCGATCGGCCGGCGCATCTCGTCCAGCGCATCTGCGGTACGGGGATCGAGGTGATCCTGCAGGCGGCCGACATGGTGGAGCAGGAACGGGCGGGCGTGGTGCTGTGCGCGGGCGCTGAATCCATGAGCCGCAATCCGGTCGCTGCCTACACGCACCGCAACGGCTTCAAAATGGGCCAGGTCGCTTTCAAGGATTTCCTCTGGGAAGCGCTGCTGGACCCGGCTTGTTCGTGCACCATGGGCGATACGGCGGAGAATCTGGCGCGGGACTACCAGATCACTCGCGAGGAGGTCGACCGCTTCGCCGAGCGCTCCTTCGCGCGCGCGGTGAAGGCGCAGGAGAGCGGATTTCTGGCCGGCGAGATTGTCGAAGTGATGAGCGAAACCTTCTCGGCCGACGGCTTCAACGATCGCTGGATTCGCCTGCCGCGCAAGGTCGAGGCGGTGACGGTGGATAGCCATATCCGCGTGTCGCCCTATGAGGCATTGGCGAAGATCCGGCCGGCTTTCGGCGGTGTGCAGACCGGCGGCAATTCGTCGGCCGTCGTCGACGGCGCAGCGGCCTCGCTGGTTGGCTCGAAGGCCCAGGCTGCAAAGAACGGCATCACGCCGATCGCGCGGATCATCGCCGGCGCAAGCGTCGGCGTGCCGCCGCACATCATGGGCATCGGACCGGTGCCGGCAATCCGCGCCGTTCTCGAAGAGGCCGGATTGACCCTCGACCAGATCGACCGGATCGAGATCAACGAGGCGTTCGGCGCGCAGATCATGGCGTGTATTCGCGAGCTTGGGCTCGACGAGGAGAAGACCAACGTCAATGGCGGCGCGATTGCGATCGGGCACCCGCTTGGGGCGACGGGGATTCGGATCACGACGACGGTGGCAAGGGAATTGCAGCGCTCGGGCGGGCGGTACGGGATTGCTTCGGCGTGTATCGGCGGCGGGCAGGGGATTGCGGTGCTGGTGGAGAATGTGGGGTAGCGTGGCGCTCTACGACACCCCCCTCTGTCCTGCCGGACATCTCCGCCTACACC
>NZ_AYOD01000023.1 GCF_000497755.1 Aliihoeflea sp. 2WW | reverse complement strand
TGATCTCCCCCCTTGAGGGGGAGATGTCCGGCAGGACAGAGGGGGGTGCGACGGATCAGGACCTATAAGTAAGAGGAACACGAATGCTGACGAACACACGCGACGTCGAGATCGAGTGGGGAGACTGCGATGCGGCGGGGATCGTTTTTTATCCGCGCTATTTCGCCATGTTCGATGCGTCGACCGCCTATCTCCTCGAAAAGGGGCTGGGCATGAAGAAGATCGCGTGGACGAAGAAATTCGGCATTGTCGGCATTCCGATGGTCGATACCGGCGCGACGTTCTCGATCCCGTCGCGCTATGGCGACGTGGTCGCGATCGAAAGCACGATCAGGGACATTCGCCGGTCGAGCTTCGACGTCGCGCACAGGGTGCTGAAGGGCGACAAGGTCGCCATCGAGGCGCATGAAACGCGGGTGTGGACGGGGCGCGATCTGGACGATCCGTCGCGGATCAAGGCCGTCGCCATGCCGGACGAGGTGGTCGCAGCGCTGAACGGCTAGTCGGGCGCGACGATCCGGTCCAGCAGTTCGATCAGCCGGTCGCGCTCCCTGGGTCCGCCGAGCTTTTCGACCAGCCGGTCCTCATGCGCGGTCCAGACAGCCATCATCTTGCGCACGAACTTGACGCCTTCGGGCGTCAGGTGCAGCGAATGGGAGCGCTTGTCGGTGTCCGCCTTGCGCCGTTCGGCAAGGCCCCGCTTTTCGAGGCTGTCCATCAGGGCGACGAAATTGGCGCGCTTGATGCCGAGTTCCTCGGCAATTTCGGTCTGTTTCAGACCGGGCCTGCGCGCCATGACGGAGAGCACCGAGAATTCGGCAGGCCGCAGCTTCATGCGCGCGAAGCTCTCGATGAAATCCTGGAAGACGTAAAGCTGCGCGCGGCGCAGGCGATAACCGATGATCGCCTCGAGCGCCGGGATCGTCCCGAGGTCGGTCGCGCTCAATTCGTCGAGGCGCGGACGGCCGCGTTTGGCGGTTTCGGGCGGTCTCGTGGTCGTGTCGCTCATAGGACCTCGTAGAATGCGATCTTGACGCAATCGGGCTCGCGCGCGCCCGAGCCGACGAAGACCGTCCTGTTGAGCCAGGCATAGCGGGGATCGCCCGTCTCGAATCGCGGCTGCGTGCGCATATAGTAGCGCGATGGATCGACGATTTCGCCTTTTGCGAGGGCGTCCAGAACTTCCGCGGGCCCGTGGCGGTAGCCGAAATTCCGGATGTCGATGACGGCGCCGTCATGTGTTTCCATCGCATAGCGCGTGTCGAGTTCCGCCGAGCCGTCGGCGAAGATCGTCTGCCAGTCCGCGCCAAGGTTCAGGATGCGGCCGGACAGGCGCTCGCCCGTCACGGTGCCGCCGACGATCGGGATCATGCGGCGGCGCCCGCGCGGGGAGAGGCCGAGCTCGACCGGAGCGGCGAGCTCGACCTTCAGGTCGCACAGATGCGCGAGGCGCAGTCCATCCGTCATTCGTAAAGCGCGTCGTGCCGGGTCAGCGCTTCGCGGTAGCCCTCGTAGAGCTCGTCCGGATTGCCGCCGACGGCGGTGACCTCGGCGCGCCAATCGTCGAGCAGCGGCGCGGCGGCATCGCGCCAGAGCTGAATCTCGTCGACGCTTGGCTCGTAGAGCGTGTGGCTGTCGTCGGCGATCATCTTGTCGCGACCGGACGCCTCGTTGTCGACCCAGCCCTCGGAGAAGCGGCCCGACCATTCGGGCGTGCAGTGATCGTCGATCACCTGACGGTTTTCCTCCGACAGGCCGTCATAGACGGACTTGTTGAAGAGCAGCATCTGGGAGGAGATGTAGAAGGGCATGTCGAGGTGATATTTCGTCTCGGAATCGATGCTGAAGATGTAGATCGAGTTCCATGGGAAGGTCATCGCGTCGGCCGTGCCGCGGGCGATCGCCTCGCGCGCCTCGGGCGCGGAAACCTGGATCGAGGTGCCGCCGAGACGGGCGACGAACTTCGCCATCGTGGCGTGCGCCGGGCGGATGTTCTTGCCACGGATGTCCTCCGGCACCTTGACCTCGGTCTTCGAATGGATCGTGCCGGGATCGTGCGGGTTGATGAGGCAGAAATAGACTTCCGACATCTCGGTCTCGGCGATCGGGTCGTACCACTCGTGGAGCGCAACCGCGCCGCGCTTGGAATCGGAGACGTGGAAGGGGATTTCGGCCAGGCCGTAGATCGGGAAGCGGCCGGCATTGTAGCCGGGATTGACGTAGCCGATGTCGGCAATGCCGTCGCGCGTCATGTCGTAGTGGTCGGCCGGCGCGCCGAGCTGGCTCGACGGGAAGATGGTGATGCCGATGCGCCCTTCGGACGCTTCCGTGATCGACTGAATCCAGTCGGTCATCGCGATTTCCTGCACCGGATGCGTCGGCGGCAGCCAGTGGGCGAGGCGCAGGTTCACTTCTTCCTGCGCGTAGGCGCCGGTCGACGTGCCGACGAGCGCCGCGAGAATTGCGGTCTTCACGAGCTTCATGATGTCCTCCCAGACATTTTGGCCAGACAGTTTTGCCGTGGCAAGCTGCCGGTTTCCTCCCTGCAGCTTGAACGAAATTCGATTGTTATGATACAGAACAATTAAATCAAGCGAAAAGGCGCGGACGGGCCGCCTGCGAGGGAAATCGACATGAATGCGATGACGGGTTCGTCAAAGAGCGGCGCGGATGACGTATTGCGCGTGACGATCGACGGGCGGATCGCCCATCTGGCCTTCAACCGGCCGGCCAAGCGCAATGCGATCAACGACGCGACGCTGGCCGCGCTCGCCAGCTTCTTCTCCAACGTGCCGCAATGCGTGCGCGCGATCGTGCTTTCGGGAGAAGGCGGGCATTTTTCGGCCGGGCTGGACCTGAGCGAGCAATCCGAGCGCGAAGCCTCCGAGGTGCTGCGTCACTCGCGCGGCTGGCATGCGATCATGGACAAGATCCAGCTTTCGGGCGTGCCGGTCGTCTCGGTGCTGACGGGCGCGGTGATGGGCGGCGGGCTGGAGATCGCGGCTGCGACGCATGTGCGGGTGGCCGAACCTTCGGCGAAGTTCCAGTTGCCCGAGGGCAAGCGCGGCATCTTCGTCGGCGGCGGCGCGACCGTGCGCGTCGGGCGCATCATCGGACCGGACCGGATGACCGAGATGATGCTGACCGGGCGGCTCTACACGGCGGAAGAGGGCGAGCGGTTGGGGCTTGCGCATTATCTCGTCGGCGAGGGCGAGGGGCTGGCCAAGGCATTCGCGCTTGCCAATGACATCGCCGACAATGCCTCTCTGGTGAACTACCTCATCATCCAGTCGATCGCGCGCATCAACGACATGTCACGGGCCGATGGGCTTTATGCGGAGAGCCTGAGCGCCGCGCTGTCGCAGACGGGCGCGGATGCGAAGGAAGGGCTGATGGCGTTTCTGGAGAAGCGGAAGCCGAATTTCAGGTAGGTTTTTGCGAAGAGGACCCCCACCCTTTATCCCTCCCCACAAGGGGGAGGGA
>NZ_AYOD01000022.1 GCF_000497755.1 Aliihoeflea sp. 2WW | reverse complement strand
ATCAGCGTCGCGCTTTTCCCGTCAAACCGGGCGGTGCATTCAAGGTTTAGAGGCGATGCTGACGACTCCCTCCCCCTTGTGGGGAGGGATACAGGGTGGGGGGGGTCAATTCGGAAAAACCGGGAATCAGTGCCCGCCGCCATCCGCCTTCTTCGGCTCGGTCTGGGCGGCGGCGGCGGCGCTGTCCCAGCCGCGGAAGCTGGCGCGGCGGATGTCGGCCTTGGACAGGAAGTCGACCTGCTCGATCAGGACTTCCGTGATCAGTTCCTCGCCGATCTTCGCATTGACCGCATCGCGCAATCCAGCGCGGAAGGCGTCGATGTCGAGCGCTTCGACCTGCGAGAAATCGACCGAGGGGTCGGCATAGAGTTTCGTGTAGACGGCGTCGGTCAGCATCGCGTCCGCCGGAACGACGAGTTGCTTCAGGCGCTCGGCCGGGGCGGTGAAGACGAGACGGGCGAGGAAATAGCCTTCGACCTCGCCATTCTTCAGTTGCGGCACGGAGACGACGTTGAGGCGGACGTAATCGAGCCCGCCGAACGCGCCGGCCTCGGGAGCGGGGGCTGCCGCCGCGACTTCGCCGGCCTGCTGGAAGGCGTAGAAGACGGAGCCGGCCGTTGCGGCGGCGATCCAGACGGCGGCGGCGACGAGCTTGATCATCTGCGCTTCACTTCCGGGAATTCGGCCTGCGAATAGGTGCCGTCGGCCTCCGCGTCCTGCAACGCGGTCTTGACCAGGGTCGCGACCTCGGTGACCGCTTCCAGATGGGCGACGATGACGCCCTGGTTCACCGCGAGCTTGTCGCGCAGGCGCTCGATGGCGGGACGGTAGGTGGCGACGAGCGCCGCATCGTCCTGGCCCCGGATCGCGCGCGTCAGATCATAGAGATGACGGCTCTTGCGCGCGTTCGAGGCGGCGATGTCGAAATTCATGTCGGTGCGGATCGCGGCGGTTTCCGTCTCGACCGCTTCTTCGATGCGGGCGAGGATGGTGCCGAGATCGGCCGGCGCGGCGGTAGCGCGCGCCCGCGCGGGGGTGGGCTGAAGAGCTGGTGCTGAAAAACTCGTCATGAAGCAAAATCCTGATTCATCGCAATCAAATCAACTGTCGAAAAGACCTGTATCCGTTCCCGCCAGATCGGGCTGCAGCGCCATGCGCTGGGCCTGGTGGAGAATGGACTGGGTGACCAGCGAACGGCCGGCGCCGTCGAGAGCGGCCTGGTCCTCGTTGCGGGCGTAGTAATTCTTCAAGATGCGGTCGGCGACGCCGATGCCGCCGCTGTCGGCCATGACGCCGGCGATCTGCTCGGCCATCATCGAGCGCCACATATTGCCGGCAAGGCCCTTGCCGAACACCGCCTCGCTTTCCTCCGGCAGCATCGACTGGATGAAGCTCTGGAGCATCATCGCCTCGAACTTGCGGAAGGCTTCGGGCGTCGCGTCTGCATGCCTTGCCGGTAGCGGCGCTGCCGGCGAGGCGACCTCGAAACCGGGTGCGTTCGCCGTCGAGACGCGCGCGGCAAGACGCTCGCGGGCGGCTGCCACGTCGTCGGCGCTCGCGGCGCGGGCGACGTCCAGGACGATGTCGACGGGCGGGCTGATGGCCAAGAAATTCCTCCGTTCGCTGTCTTGCGACTATCGTTCAAGAAGCTTGTGGCAGCCTTACTTCGGCTTTGCCGGCTGTCGCGAGAGCGCTTCCGTCTGGTCGCGCTCGTCGGCGAAGCGCTCGTCGGCGCGGCGCGAGATCGCCACCTCGCGCCCGACCGCATCGAGCCGGGCGGACGCCTTGGCGACGCGGAGGCTCTCGACATGGGCATTCGCCAGATGCTGCTGCTTGGCCGCCGTCGCCGAGGCGACGCGTGCATGGTAGATCTCTGGAAAGACGCTCGAGAGCGAGCCTTCGGCGTTGAACGCCTTGACCACGTCTTCCGCCTCTTCGGCCGCGAACCGCGCATTAGCGGTGTGCAGGGCCTGGCGCGTCTCGTGCAGTTCCTTGAGCTTTTCCTGTAGGACAAGGACCTTGGTCAGACGGTCGGTGCGGCGTGACATGGCTATCTCGCAATCGTCGAGGGAAGGAAGCCGTCGACCGCCAACGACAGGAAGGGGCCGATGGCGAACCAGGCGAGGATCAGGCCGCCGGCAAGGACGAAGGGCAGCGACACGAAATAGATCGGGATCTGCGGCGTCAGCTTGTTGATGAGGCCGATGGCCAGATTGACGAGGATCGCATAGGCGATGAAGGGCGAGCCGAGCCGCAGCATCACGAGAAAGGCTTCCGAGAGCGTGTCCGAAATGTCGGCCAGCGCCGAGGCGGGATTGTAGAGCGTTTCGACGGGCGCGACGGTGTAGCTATCGACCAGCGCCCGGATGATCTCGTGATGGAAGTTGAAGACGAAGAGCAGCAGCAGCACGGACAGCGAGATGATGGCCGCAAGGGCGCCCTGCGGGTCCGGCTCCTCGATGGCGGTGCCGCCCATCGCGTTGAAGCCCGACATCATGCCCATCGCCGAACCGATGAACTGGACGGCGAGGACGTAGAGCCGGGCGACGAGCCCGATCAGCGCGCCGATCAGGACCTCCGAGACGATCAAAAGCAGGAGCGCATCGGGCCGCGAGGACACGAAGGGGACGAGAAAGTCCCACAGATGCGCGAGCAGCGCAAAGGTGACGGCGACGGCGACATACAGCCTGATCTGCACCGGCACGCGAATGCTCGACAGGCCCGGCATCAGCATGAAGCAGGCCCCGATCCGGCAGAAGGCCAGGAAGGCGGCGATGACGATGGCGTCAAGGGAGGCCGGTAAATCCATATCGGTCTAGGAGACCGAGCCGAGCACCTTGATCTCGACGCCGCGCGCGATCTCGACATGGGAGAGGACGGGCAAGGTGGAGAACAGGCGTTCGATGATCATGCGGACATAGGGGCGGGCTTCGGGCGCGGCGACGACGACGAAGCGCTCGCCCTTTTCCATCTGCTCGCGAATCGCCTTCGAGGCCTGGTCGCCGAACTCCTCGAGCTGGCGCGGATCGATGTCGAACTCGCGCACTTCGCCCTTGGCGTCACGCTTGAGGCTCTGGTGGAAGGCGAGGTCCCAGCGATTGCCGAGGCGCATGACCTTGAGCACGCCGCCTTCGGCAAGATCGCCGCAAATCTGCTGCGCCATGCGGATGCGCACATGCTCGACGATCTGCTCGGTGCGGCGCACATGCGGCGCGATCTCGGCGATGGCCTCGATGATCAAGTGCAGGTTGCGGATCGAGATGCGCTCGGCGAGCAGCAGCTTGAGCACGGCCTGAAGGCCCGGATAGGTGATGTGCGTGGTGCAGATCTCGTCGGCCAGCTTCTTGTATTCGGGGTCCTGGCGCTCCAGCAGCGCCTTCATGTCCTTGTAGGACAGAAGCTGCGGCAGGTTGTTGCGGATGACCTCGGAAAGGTGCGTCAGCAACACCGACATGTTGTCGACGCCGGTCAGCTTCTCGCGCTTCACGTCCTCGGCGAACATTTCGGGCACCGAGAAGGCGCGCATTCCGAAGGCAGGCTCGCGTACTTCCTCGCCGGGAAGCTGCGGCAGGTCGCCGGTGCCGACCAGCACCATCAGTTCGCCGACGCGCATCTGGTATTCCGCGACGACGGTGCCGTGGATCTTGATCTGATAGCTCTTCGGCGGGATCGAGAAATCGTCCGTCAGCTTCACCTCGGGCACGACGAAGCCATATTGCGCGGCGAACTTCTTGCGCATCTTGCCCATGCGGAAGGCGAGTTCCTGATGCGATGTCAGGAGCTTGGTCGAAAGCTGCTTGCCGATCAGAAGCTCGACTTCGGCGGTGCGCAGCGAGGACTTGACCGACTGCTTCTCCTCCTCGTCCCGTTCCTCCTTGTGCTTCTGCTCGACGGCCTGCGCGGCGTCCTTGTCGCGCTGGCGCTGGCGTGAGATGACGTAGGCGAGGCCGGCGAGAGCGCCGCCGAGGACGGCGAACGGCATGAAGGGCAGGCCCGGCATGAGGCCGAGCGTCAAGAGCAGAACCGCGGCGACGAAGAGCGCGCGCGGATAGGCGCCGAGCTGGCCGAAGACGGCCTTGTCGGTCGAGCCGCGCGTGCCGCCCTTGGAGACGAGAAGGCCGGCTGCCAGCGAGACGATGAGCGCGGGAATCTGCGTGACGAGGCCGTCGCCCACCGACAGCTTGACGAAGACGTCGGCTGCCTCGCCGATCTGCATGTCGTGTCGGGCATAGCCGATGGCGATGCCGCCGACGATGTTGATCGCGGTGATGATCAGACCGGCGATCGCGTCGCCGCGCACGAATTTCGACGCGCCGTCCATGGAGCCGAAGAAGGAGGATTCCTCTTCCAGCTCGCGGCGGCGAAGCTGGGCCTCCTTCTCGTTGATCAGGCCGGCCGACAGATCGGCGTCGATTGACATCTGCTTGCCGGGGATGGCGTCGAGGGTGAAGCGGGCGCCGACCTCGGCGATACGCGTCGCGCCCTTGGTGATGACGATGAAGTTCACCACGATCAGGATCAGGAAGACGATCAGGCCGATGACGAAATCGCCGGCCATGACGAGATTGGCAAAGCCGCCGATGACGTGGCCGGCCGCGTGCGTGCCCTCGTTGCCGTGGGAAAGGATAACGCGCGTCGTCGCGATGTTGAGCGACAGGCGCAGCATGGTGACGATGAGAAGAACGGTCGGGAAGGCGGAGAATTCAAGCGGCCGCTGAATCCAGAGCGACACCATCAGGACGAGGACGGAGACGGCGATGGAAAAGGCGAGGCCGAGATCGATGAGGAAGGCCGGGATCGGCAGGAACAGCACCGCCAGGATGACGATGATGCCGAAGGCGAAGAAAATGTCGCGGCCATTGTTGCGGATCGGCGCCGCGCCCAGTGCTTCGTTCATCGCCATACGAATCGTCCATGCCTGATGCGGCCGCAGGGCGACCGGGATGGCTGAACGCTAGAGGATGAAGCTTGCGCGAAAGGTGCGGGGGATTTCGATGGTGTCTTCCGACTTGGCGGCGCGAGGCGGTCTTCGGATTCTTTTTGAGGTGACCCCCACCCTTTATCCCTCCCCACAAGGGGGAGGGAGGGCATCCACATCGTGCCGGACTCTCAGTTTGGAGTTTAGCTTGGAGTAAGGGAGCGACGCTGACGAACTCCCTCCCCCTTGTGGGGAGGGATAGAGGGTGGGGGTCACTTCGAGAGAAACCCGTCAGAAGCCGCTTTCGATGCGCTGGAAGATGACCGTGGAGAAGCTGGAGATCTGCGCGCCGACGAAGGGGCCGGTGAGGGCGACGGTCAGGAGGATCGCGACGATCTTGGGAACGAAGGTCAGGGTGATTTCCTGGACCTGCGTCAGTGCCTGGACGAGGGCGATGCCGACGCCGACGGCCATGCCGACGACGACGGCCGGGCTCGACGCGACGAGCACCACCCAGATCGCGTATTGGACGATGTCGAGCGCGTCGGCTTCATTCATGGCGTTCGGGCCGGATCAGCGAATGGTGACGCCCGGCAGGATAGGGATCTGGCCGCCGGATTCCAATACGGCGACGACGCCGTCGGAATAGAGCTTGATCTCCTTGACCTTGCCGGTGACCGAGCCGTCATGGCTGACGACCTCGCGGCCGATGAGGCCGCTGGCCTGCGAAAGCGCGGAGGCCTGCAGGATGTCGTCGAGCTTCTTGTTCATCTGCACCTGCTGCTCGACCTGGCTGAAGGTCGCGAGCTGGGCGACGTATTCGGTCGATTCCATCGGTGCGGTCGGGTCCTGGTTCTTCATCTGCGCGACGAGGAGCTTCAGGAAGGATTCGTAGTCGACGCTGGCCGCGCTGGTGGCGCTGGTCGGGCTCGCCTGGCTGGCGCTGGTCAGGGCTGCAACGTTCATCGCATCATTCTCCGGCGAGCAATTGGGGTTCGGGCGCACGGCGCACCGGCAGAGGCGTGGCGCCGAGGATGGTGTCCTCGCGGGGGAACAGGCCGCGCAGCATCTTCATTGCCTCGTAGACCTGACCTTCGGCGACGAGCTGGTCGATCTGCTTCAGATCGGCCTTGATGGCGTCGGAGGAGAAGGAATCGATCAGGCGCGGCAGCGACTTGCGGAACATGGAGCGCGCGTCGTCGGCTTCCTGCGGGCTGATCAGCATGATCTGCACGACGAAATAGAGCTGGCGCAGCGGCGTCACCGCCGCCTCGGGCTGCATGACGTGGTTCTCGAGCAGGAACTGCACGTCGTTCATGAATTCCAGCGAGACCTTGCGGTCGGTCCGGATCACGGCGCCGTTGACGTAGATCTTTTCGCCGGGCTTGAGCGTGATCTTCAAGGTATTTTTCATTGCAGGCCGTCCCGGATGATTTCCGAGACCTCGATCAGGCCGTCGAAATTGTCCGAGCGGCCCTGGCGGACCTCCTCGCCCTCGCGCAGCAGCCAGAGGCCGATGGAGATGAGGTTGGCGCGCAATTCCTTGGGCAGCGCGTTCTCGGCCGAGCCCAGATCCTCGATGAAGGACGTCCAGACGCGGTTCATGAAGTAGATCGCCTCGATGGACTTCATCGAGCGCGTGCCGGCGTCGCGGGCTTCGACCAGGAGGTCGATCGATCGTGCGAGTACCTGCTTCTCGCGGTCGCGGGCATCCGCGACGGAATCTGTCTGAATGTCTGCGTAAGCGAACTGGTACATCAGCAGGCCGATCTTTCTATGCGGGTGATGTGGGTCATCAGGACATGAACCTGAGCAGGGAGAGCTGCTGGATGCGTGCCGTGAGGGTGTAGGAGGTCTCGACCTGCGCCAGAAGCGACGTCAGCCGCGTGCTGGCCTCGAACGGGTCGACGCCGACCATGTCGATCTGGGTGCGCTTGAACAGGTCGACCTGCGTCGTCAGGCGGTCATTGGCCTGGGAAACGCGGTTCTGGGCAAGGCCGACCTCGGACTGGATGGAGGTCAGGCTTTCGATCGCGCCGCCGGTCAGGGAGATCGCCTTTTCGGTGAGCAGGCGCTTGGCGTCCGGGGCCATGTCACGGTCCACGAGCCCGACGACGATCGCGGCAGCCATCGCAAGCTGGCGGATGCCGCCTTCGTTGGCGGAAACCGAGGTCTTCGCGGTCTCGCTCAGCGCGATCCGGCTCTGGATGGTCTCGTCGCTGGCCTGCGACCAGTTCACGTTCCAGTTGTCGATGATCTGCGTTTCGGCGGCGGCGAGAAAGGTCGTCATCGCGGCGGCGTCGATCGGGTCGGGCAGGCCGGCCGCCAGGGCATCGAAAGCGATGCGCGCGTCCGAGCCCGGATCGGTGAAGTCGGCGAGCGGACGCACGTCGGTGTTGGTGCCGGCGAAGATGTAGCCGCCGTCGATCGTGGCGTTGAACATGGCGTTCATCGTCGTCAGGACCGACATGCCCTGCGTGCGCGGGACGGCCGGTTCGAGCGCGCCGTTGAGCATCGTGGTCAGCGTTCCGAGCATCTGCTGGGCGATCTCGCGGGTCTCGCCGAGCGCATTTTGCGTCGCGTCGAGCCGGGTCGTAACCATGCCGTTGGTGCTCTTGATGTTGTCGAGGCGCGCGATGTCGCGGTCGAGCGAGACCGAGTGGCCGGTGCGCACGCCCAGGTGCAGGCCGCGGTCGGCGACCTGGCCGGTCGTCACTTCCTTCTCGGCCCGGATCATTTCGGCTTGCGCGCGCGCCATCTGCAGGCGAAGCGCCTGGCTGACCGCATTTGAGGAAACGGACATCGCCTTCATGGGACTACCTAACCGTCGCCATCAGCGTTGACAGCATATCGTTGGCGACCTGCATCAGCTTTGCCGAGGCCGCATAGGACTGTTCGAGTTCGAGCAGCTTGGCGAGTTCGTCGTCGATGTTGACGCCGGTCTTGTTGGACAGCGCTTCGGACGTGCGGGCGAGCGTCGCGCTCTTCTTTTCGGCGGCGACGGAGGAAAGCTGGCGCTGGCTTTCAAGCCACGAGATCGACGCGGTGGCGTAGGCAGACAGGCTGCGCGCGCCTTCGATGCCGCCATCTGCCGAAAAGGTGCGATCGGCGTCGAAGCCGTCCATAAGTCTGGTGATCTGACCGGTGAAGCTAGCTTCGGGCGTGCCGGGGGGTGGCACGGGATTCAAAGAACCGTCGGCACCGTCGCGAATGGCGTGGGGGTTCCTGACGTAGTCTTGGTTGACGATCAGCGTTCCGGCCGTCTCCGGGGCTGACGCAAAGGTGAATAGTCCGTTGACGCGGGGCGGACCTTCAGCCTCTTTGAAGCTATCGACGAGCGCTCGGGCCATCTCGTCGAGCTGGTTCTGCATCTGCGGCGCGACGGTGTCGCGAAGCTGGAGCAGGCCGGCGATGTTGCCGCCGGCATCGGTATCGCCGCCCTGGCCGGCCGAAAGCGGCACGCCGTCGATATAGACCTGATTGCCCGATTGCCCAGCGAGCAGCAGGGGCGAGGGCTCGAAGGTCGCCTTGCGGGCGACGGTTTCGAACAGGGTGACGCCGTCCTTGGTGAAGATCACCATGTCGCTGTCGCCGCGCAACTGCGTGGTGACGGGCACGATTTCGGAGATCTGCTTGACGATACCGTCGCGCAGGTCGAGCGATTCAGAGGCGTCGCGGCCGAGGCGCGTCGCGGTCATGACGTCGGTGTTGATCTTCTCGAGGTCGGCCAGAAGCGAGTTCAGCTTGTCGACCGACTGCTTGATCTCTCCGTCGGCGTCCGTGCGCAATTGCTGGATGGCGGTCGTGCCGCCATTGAGCGTGCGCACCATGTCGCCGGCCGAGTTGACGACGTTGACCGCAAGGCTGCGGTCACCGGGCGATGCGGAATAGGTCTGCAACGCCATCTGCAATTCGCCCAGGCGCATGGCGGGCGAGGTCGAATTTTCCACGCCGTTGACCGAGAGGCTCAGCCGCTCGTAGCCGGTCGCCAGCGTGTTCTGCGCGTGCCAGACGGACAGGGCGTCCGAGTTCTGGCGCATCAGCGCGGCGTCGGCCGCGCGGGTGATCGAGACCACGCGCGCGCCGGGGGCGGTGCTGGCGAGCACCGCCTGACGCCGCGTATAGTCGGTGTTGTATGCGTTGGTGATGTTGCGGGAAACGACGCTCGTCTGCCGTGACGTGTTGGTCAGCGACGACTGCGCGGTGTTCAGGACAGACGATAGTGACATTTCCCACTTCAGCCGGGCACGACGCCCGGTCCTAACGCTTCAGGTTGACCAGGACGTCCAGAAGGTCTGCACCCGTCTGGAAGACTTTCGAGTTTGCCGTGTAGTTGCGCTGCGATTCGATCATGCTCGTCAGCTCCTCGGCGATGTCGACATTGGAGCCTTCGAGGGCGCCAGCGACGATTTCGCCGAAGTTCGAGGTGGTCGCGACGCCGATCGTCATGCCGCCCGAGCCGTTGTTGGCCTGATAGACGTTGCCGGGCAGCGTCGTCAGACGGTCCGGGCTGGTGACGGTGGCGATCGGGATGCGGAAGAGGTTGATGACCGAGCCGTTTCTGTTCAGCGCGGAGACCGTGCCGTCGAGATCGATCGAGATTGCGTCGAAGCCCCCGGTGCCACTGCCGTTCACGGCCGGTGCGCGGGCCGTGTAGTCGGCCGCAAGCGATTGGGCGCCGGCAAAGGAAAGCGTGAATTCCTGCAAGACGGTGGGATCGGCATTGACGTCAAAGACGAGCGTCGATGTTTCGGGGTTCTCGAGCGCACCGTTCGTCGCACTGAAAGAAAGCGTTTGGGTGGCAAGCGGACCTTCACTGTACGGGAAGCCGCCATCTGGACCAGCCAACGCTGCATCGTAAGCGCTGACTTCCCACGTGTTGTCGCCCGTCTTGGCGAAATAGAGATCGATCTTGCGCTCTTCGCCGATGCCCGTATAGGCGATCATCGAGGTCTTGCCGCTGAAAACGGCACCAGCGACGTTATCGCTGGGACGTGATCCGGCCGGAACGATCTCAGCGAGGGCCGGCAGGTTCGGTGCGAAGACGCCTTCGGTGGAGGGCGAGGCGGTGAGGCCGGTGGACGAGATCGAGACGACCTGCAGATCGTCCGGCGTCAGGCCGGCGGCCATGTTGGTGGTGCCGAGTAGGTAGAAGCCGGCGGCGTTGACGAGACGGCCCTGCGCGTCGGGCACGAAGGAGCCGGCGCGGGTCATGAACTGGTCGCCGGCGGCGTTCTGCACGAGGAAGAAGCCGTCGCCCTGGATCGCGATGTCGGTCGTCGACGAGGTGAATTGGAGCAGGCCCTGATCGGCGATCGAGTTGCGAACGGTCGTCTTGACCGCGCCCGACGAATAGGTGCCGTTCTCGCTCGGCAGGATCAGTGCCGAAAATTCCGTATAGGCGCGCTTGTAGCCCATGGTGCCCGAATTGGCGATGTTGTCCGCCACCGTGCCCAGACGGTTCGACTGCGCATTCATACCCGACACGCCCGTGCGCATCATTCCGTAAAGGCTCATTCCGGTCTCCCCGAGGTTCGCGATCTGCCTTCGGCGAGGATAGGCGAGATGTCTTGCGCGAGGCTGGCGGTCCGGTTCGTTTCGGGCGCCCGCCTCATCTCAGCCGACGAGCTGGTAGCCGAGGAAGCGCTTGGAATCGATCGGGTCCGCGCCCAGCTTCTCGCGCAGCTTCTTGCGCAGCTTCGAGATGTGGCTTTCCACGACGTTCTCCTCGACGTCCTCGTCGAAGACGCCATAGATCGCGTTGAAGATCTGCGTCTTGGTCACCCGGCGGCCGCCATTGCACGCCAGATATTCCAGGATGCGACGCTCGCGGCGCGGCAGCGGCAGCGGCTGGCCGGCGACCTGCGGGTCGCGCCCGTCGAGGAAGATGCGAAGCTGGCCGATATCGGTGAACGTCGCCTCGTCCTGCGCGCGGCGACGGATCGCGGCGATGCGGGCGAGGATTTCGCGGATGTGGATCGGCTTGCGAACCACGTCGTCGACGCCGGCCTCGAAGAGCTTCAGCGTGTTTTCCAGCGAGGGCTGTTCCGACAGCGCGATGACCGGCGCGCTCGTCCGGTCGCGAATGCGGGCCGGCGACGCGATTTCGGTGTCGCAATCTCCCAGGAGAACCGCGCGCACCGCGCCGATGTCCTCGTCCGCCGCGCTTTCGACCCACTCGCCGAATTCACGCGCGCCGAAGCCGACGCTCGCAACACCTTCCCGGTTGAAAAGGGAGTGGTAGCCGTCCTTCACAAGGTCGCGCTCGTCCACGATCACGATCATTGGCCGCCCCCCGAATCAGTTAAGTAATATCGTGTGTTATGGTTAACGCTTCATGCGAATCACGCACAACCACGAATTCTTGTAGGTCAGAATTGGGGATTCGATTCCGGGGGTGGTTCAGGGGTCGCAGAACTGCCTTGCTTCGGGGGTCCAGCGGCCGAATCCGGTGGCGACCATATTGGTGATCACGCGGCACACATAGCGCTTTTGCGCGGGGTCGTTGTTGGGCCCCGCATGGTAGCGCGCGACGGCCATCGACCAGCTCTCGTGGCGCCCCTTCAGCTCGACGAGAAAGCGGGCGGCGTAGTCTACGTTGCGGGCGGGCTCCAGCATCTGGCCGACCGAGGCGAACTTCTCGCCGTGCCAGCGGTGATTGATCTGCATGCAGCCGAGATCGATGAGGCGCGCACCGTCCTGTTTGGCGGCTGTGAAGCGACGGACGGCGTCGGCCGACGAGGCGGCGAAGACGGCCTTGCCTTCGATGTTCATCGCGTAGGGCTGCATCGAGCCCTTCCGTCCGGTCTCGGTGAGGCCGACGGCATAGAGGATGCCGGCGGGAATGTCGTAGCGGTCGGCCGCGCGCAGAATCTCGACCTCGCACGCATTGGCGAAGGCGGGAAATGCGGGAAGCGAAAAGGCGACGACGCTAGATATAAACGCCGCGGCTGCTCTGGCTTTCGCCCGCATTGCGCTCTCCCTCGAAGCTGCCCGCACCATTGCCCGCGCCGCGCTGGCCGTTTTGGCGGCCGCTCTCACCACCTTCATGAGCGAAGCGCTCGCCGCCGCGCTCGAATGCGCTCTGTTGTCCCTGCTGGCCTTGCGACTGCATCTGGGCGGATGGCTGCTGGGTGACCGTCACGCGGTCGATTTCGATGCCGAGCCCGCGCAGGGCCTTGGCGATCTCGTTCGAATCCGCAGCGAGTTTGGACGTTGCCTCGCGCGTCTCGGCCTGAAGTTCGACGCGCATTTCGCCGCCCTGAAGCGAAAGCTTTGCCGTCACGACGCCGAGCTCCAGCGGGTGAAGCTGGATTTTCAGGACTCGCATCGGCTCGGCCGTCTGGGGCTGGCCTGCGGCAGTCGCGGCCGACCGCGCGAGTTCGGGCACCTCCTCGCCGATCGCACCCAGAACGGCCTGCGCGGGGCTCTGGAGGCTCGCGGCGAAGGCGGGGATGGTCTGGACCGACAAGGTGGCGACGGGACGCGCGGATCGATCGCCGGCGTGCGCCTCGGGCATCGTCGCCGAGCGCGGCTGCGTGACGAGCGGCTCGGATGTCGACTTGACGGTGACATCGCGAGCGGTGGCTTCGCGCGGGCTGGGTTCGACCGGCTTCGCGTCGGCAGATGGCGTTTGCGTGCGGGCCGCGTCGCCGGCGCGGATAGGCTCGGAACGCATCGACGGGCGCTGGCGGTCGTCGATGAGCCGTTCGTCACGGCGCGCGACAGCGGCAGCAAGGCGAGCGTCCGGGATCGTCTCGGCGTTTTCCGATGACGTGGTGGCGGAGGGCTCGGATGCGTCGGTCGGGGCCGGGGCGGGAACGGCGTTCTCGATGTCGAGAGCGGTTCCATTCGTGACGGGTGCGTCGTCGCCCCTGGGCATGCGCAGGGCTAGCCAGTCGATATGCGCGCGGCCGGGCGGGCGCAGTCTTGTTTCCTGGTCGGCCGGTGTTGCGGTCGACTTCGGATCGCCGACCTCGGGGCGCCCATCCTTGCCGTCTTCGCTGCCCGTCGATGTGGCGGCAGCGAACAGACCGTCGATCGCCGGCTCCGCTTCGTCCGCGTCCGGCAGTACCGTGTCGTCCGGCTTTTCCTTCGACGCAATCTTGGCGTCGGTGCGCTTGGAGGGCGCATCGCGGTCGAGAAAATCGCCGAACGCGCCGCGCGCATCGGACGTCTCCTCGCGACCGGGCATGGTGCGGGCGGAAGGGGGTTGCATGGCGGGCATGTCGACGAGGCGCATCAGTTCGAACCCTCCAGAAGGCGGTCGATCGCGTCGAGCTTGGCGCGGGTCGACGAGATGTAGCTGTCGGTGTCGCTGGTCGTTTCCGGGTCGATGGCGGCGGGAATGGCTGGCGGCGTCTGCGCCAGATCCGGCCGGTCGACGACCGTTCGTGCGATATCGGTCGCGGCGTCGAGAAGTTCGCGGTCGCCTTCGGACAGGCGTGTGCGGTCGATCGTCTGCAGCGTCGAGAGCGTGTCGGCGACTTCCGGCGAGGCGACGCCGCCGAGGCTCGAATAGAGAAGTGCGCGCGGGTCCTGCGCCGCTTCGCCCCTCGCGAGGCGTTCGGCGAAGGCGATCATGACCGGGTCGTTGGCGATTGCCGCCTGACGCGACATGCGCAGCGCGATCGTCTCGGCCTGTTCGGGCGTCATCCAGGCGAGGATGTCCGCCATCTCGCCGGCATCGAGGCTCGCATGCATCGCGGCCAGACCGGAGACGAAGGCTTCGGCGAACTGGCTCGCATAGGGCGAGCGCAGGAAGCGGCGCACATAGGTCGACGACGTGCGCGCGAAGACGTCCGGCTTCGAGACGCTGACGGCGATCAGGAGCGAGCGGCGCAGGGCCGCTTCCTCCACCAGCGTGCCGGGTGCAAGCAGGCGCGCGGTGTCGAGATTGACCAGCGCCGCGTCGGGCTCGTCGTTCGACAGCACCGTTCCCTTGACCAGCGCGACGAAGGGTGCATGGTCGTCCAGCGTTACCGGCGCGATGGTCGCGAGCACGTCGCGCGCGGCTTGGAAATCCCCGCCGAGATAGGCGCGCAAGGCGTCGGCAAGCGGCTTGGACGGGTTTTCAGCGTCGAGCTTCGACAAGGCAAGGTCGAGCGTCACCGGGTTGCCGCCGCTCATCGCATAGACGAGCAGCGCCGAGAGGTTGCGCTGGTCGGCCAAATCCTCCGGCGTCGCGTTTCGCATGCGCTCGTCGATCATCTCCAGAAGCTTGCGCTGCATCGGCAGGGCCGCGTGGTCGCCATTGGCGATGCGGTCCTGTACGAGTTGCAGCGAGCGGATCATCTGGAAGGGCTGCAGCGCCGAACTCGCCGACGCCGCGCCGGTGAGCGCGCCGGTCAGGGCAAGAGCGATCCCGAGCCTGGCGAGCGCGGTTCTCATCCCTCGACCTCGAGCAGGATCTCGATGCGGCGGTTGAGCCCGTCGAGCGGGTCCGCGACGTTCTTCAACTGCCGGTCGGCATAGCCGGCGACCTCGCCGATGCGGGTCTCGTCGAGCCCGCCGCGCACCAGCATGTAGTATGCGGCATGGGCGCGGGCGGTCGACAGGCGCCAGTTGTCGTATTCGGCGCTGCGGAACGGGCGGCCATCGGTGTGTCCCATGACGGACACCTTGCCGGGCCGCTGATCGAGCGCGGCGCCGACCTTTTCCATTGCGCGCACGAGCTGGCCGACGGGCACGGCCGAGCCGACCTGGAACATGCCGTATTCGAGATCGTCGGTGAGCGAGATCAGGATGCCCTTGTCGACCGGGGTGACGGTGATGGATTCGTTCAGCCTGCTGTTCTCGCCGAAGGCTTCGGCAAGGTCGCCGCGCAGGGTTTCGGCGATGCGTTCGGCGGCCGCGTCACGCGGTTCGGCAGCCGCTTCGTCTTCGTCTTCGGCCTCCTGCCCGTCCGGAGTGGCGGCGACGGGCGCCGGGGGAACCGGTGCGGCGAGGGCGGCGACTTGCTCGCCTTCCAGTTCCTCGACCGCGGGCACCTCGACGATGGCGGGTGCCTGCGGCACGGGCGGGGTCGCCTCTTCGAGAACGAGGGGTTCGGCGTCGGGCAGGGGCGGGATCGCAACCTGCTCGGACCAGAAATCGGGCGCGAACGGATCGCGGTAGGATTCGCCGCCCTGAGCACCGGTCGCGGGACCCGAAGTCTGCGCGCCGCCATCGCCGCGCGCCGAAATGTTCTGCATCGTCGCGGTCTGCTGGGCGATCTCCGCAAGAACCGCGAAGGGATCGGCGAAGAGATGCGCGTCGCTGGTTTCGGACTGGTCGCGCTGGCCGGGCGCGCTTCCTTCCTGCGCCGGGCCGGCCATGGCGCTGCGGTCGCCTGCCGGATTCTCGTTCTGCCAGCCGGCCGTGCCCTCGACGCTTTCCTGCGCCGAACCGCCGGAGGGCGTTTCCTGCTGCTGGGTGCTGGGGATCGGATCGGCCAGCCGCATCGGGTTGAAATAGCTCGCGACGGCGGCCTTGGTTTCCTCGGTGGTGGCGTTGACGAGCCACATGACGAGGAAGAAGCACATCATCGCCGTCATGAAATCGGCAAAGGCGATCTTCCACACGCCGCCATGATGGCCGTGATCGTCATCGCCGCCACGACGCTTGACGATGATGATCTCGCGCTTGGAATCGTCGCCGTCGGGCATGCTCATGCGATCACCTCGGACAGCGCGCCGGACCATTCGGCGAGCCGCGTTTCATAGACGGTCTCGTCGATCGAGACGGAGAGATCGGCTCCCGGCGCCTCGACGAAGCGCATGCGTTCCGACGACGTTCCCATTGCCGCGCGCAGCGGCTCGTAGAGCGAAGCGGGGCCGCGCACGACGATCTTGACGGCGTCGCTGTCCTGCAGCGCCGAGCGCATGACCTTGACCATTCGATCCACCGACTTGCGGCCGAGATCTTCGGACAGCACCCCAGAAAGGAGGCGCGCGGCGGAGGTCGCCGTCAGGTCGACGACACGGTCTTCCAGTTCCTGTAGGCGGGCGGCGATCGTCGCGCCCATGGTCGAGGCGAAGTCCTGGGAGAGGCCTTCCATCTCGGCACGATGGGTTTCGGCGAGGCGTTCGAGTTCGGCCTCGTGGCGCTCAGTCAGCGACGCGGCGATGCGCGCCTCGGTGTCGGCGACCGCGCGGTCGCGCGGTCGAGCCGTGGCGCGCGCGGGGCGAGGGATGCCGCGCCGAAATCCGGCAGGGCGTCGGAGAGCGCCTGCGTTCGCATCAGGCGGCTTCCTTATGCGCCCATTTGCGCAGGATGAGGGCGGTTCGTTCCTCGTTCAGATCGACCATGCGCGCCAGGCGCTCCTGCGGATTGGGCTTCAGCTTGCGGCGCAGATCGTCGGTAACGTTGCCGGCGGCGGGGCCGGGCAGGGCCTGCGAGGCCGCTGCCGTCGCGGCTTCGTCCGGCGCGGGCAGGCTGTTCTGAACCTCGTCGAAGGACGGGCCGGCAATGGCCTCCTGCGGGCGGGTCAGCGCGGCCGTCATCGGGCGCAGGCCGAACCACGATACGAGGAAGACGACGATGACGAAGGCGAGCGCGTTGATCATGGTGCCGGTGTGGCGCCCTGCAGCTTCCATCCAGCTTTGCGCGACGGGATCGGCCCCCTCGAGGCCGTCCATGAACTCGACGGACGAGACGGTGATGACGTCGCCGCGCGCCTCGGAAAAACCGGTGGCGGACGCCACGACGTTGCGGATTTCGGCAATGCGGGCCTCGATCTGCTCGGGTGTCGGGCTCTCGCCGATGACCGAGGCGAGGCGGGCCTGGTTGACGACCACCGCGATCGACATCTTGGAGACGGAATAGCCATTGGAGACGGTGGCGATGCGCTTGGAATTGATCTCGTAGTTCGTCGTTTCCTCGCGGCGCTCGCGCTGCTCGGAGGATTCGGGACCGGCACCGGGGGCGGCCTGCTCTTCGGGCAGGTTCTGCTGGACGGATGCAGCCTGCGAGGCTTCGCGCTGGTTCGACTGGTCGTTGGAACGGACCACCTGCATCGAGCGCTCGACGCGGCTTTCGGGATCGAAGATCGTCTCCTCGATCTGCTGGCTGTCGGTGTTGACCTCGGCGCGCACCGAGGCGCGGAAATTGTCGTAGCCGAGATAGGGGGAGAGGGCGCGGCGGATATTGTCCTCGACCTGGGATTCGACCGAGCGCTCGACGCCCATCGCGCGGGTCAGCGCCATGTTGTTCGGATCGTCGCCGGCAGCAAGCAGCGTGCCGGCGGAATCGAGCACGGTGACGTCCTCGACCGAAAGGCCCGGAACGGCTGCGGCGACCATGTGACGGATCGACATCGCGGCCTGCGTAGCATCGCTGCCGGCGGTGCGGATGACAACGGAGGCGGAGGGGCGCTGTTCCTCGCGGCGGAAATTGGCGCGCTCCGACATGACGATGTGGACGCGCGCGGCCTTGACGCCGGCGATCGACTGGATGGTGCGCGCGATCTCGCCTTCCAGCGCGCGAACGCGGGTCACCTGCTGCATGAAGGAGGTCAGGCCGAAGGAGCCGACATTGTCGAAGAGCTCGTAGCCCGCATTGGTCGAGGTCGGCAGGCCGCGCTCGGCGAGCAGCATCCGGGCCGGGCCGGTGCGGCCGACCGGAACCATGACGGTGGTGCCGTCGCTGGCGACGTCGAAATCGATCCCGTTCTCGCCCAGCACCATGCCGATCTGGTTGATGTCGCCCCGGTCGAGGCCGACATAGAGCGTCTCGTAGGTCGGCTTGTTGAGATAGATCGAGGCCGCAATGACGGTCGCGACGACGAAGGCGCCGACACCGCCCATGATGGCGAGCTTCTGGGGGCCGAAGGCACGCAGATTGTCGAGTAGGGTCTTGAGCTGATCAGGCAAAGGTTTCTCGCTCCGGCAGTACGGGTTGCGAGGACCTTATGAATTCAAGCTTGTGCGAAAATGAAATCGGGCCGCGACAAGCGCGGCCCGATCCATGTCACATCGCGGCTGCCGCTATTAGCGGAAGAGCGAGAGAACCGACTGCGAGTTCTGGTTGGCGATCGACAGCGCCTGGATGCCGAGCTGCTGCTGCGTCTGCAGAGCCGACAGGCGAGCCGATTCGGCGTTCATGTCGGCGTCGACCAGAACGCCCACGCCGCGGTCGATGGCGTCCATGAGCTTCGAGGTGAAATCAAGCGAAGAGTCGATGCTTGCTTTCGAGGCTCCCATCTTGGCTGCGGCTCCCCGCATCAAAGTCAACTGCGCTTCGACAGCGTTTACAGCGGTATCACCGTCTGCTGCCTCAAGTGCGGTCACGACAACCGCAAGGTCGAAGCCTGCAACATCGAGTTTGCTGACTTCATCTCCACCTTTGGTCCAGCCACTAACTACCTCAAATGTGGGGGTGGCATCGCTTAGTAGGTTTTGGCCTTCGAAGTCGGCGGCAACCGAGATCGCAGTAATCTGGGCAGTGAGTGTATCAATCTCTGCTTGCACAGCCGTCTCGTCGACGCCTCCCTGCTGCATCGCAACAGTCTTGGCAAGAATTTGCTCTGTGAGCTTAATCGCTTCGTTTAGACCGGTATAGGCAGTGTCGACGACGGCGGAACCAAAGCCCAGCGAGTCCTTTACAGCTCCGAGCGCGCTGTTCTGAGCCTTCATGCCCGTCGCGATCGACCAGTAGGCCGCATTGTCCGAAGCGGTTGATACGCGCTCGCCGGTGGCGATGCGATTCTGCGTCGTCGCGAGGTTCTTGTTGGTGAGCGACAGCGTCTGCAGAGCCGTCATCGCGGAAGTGTTGGTGAGAAGCGAAGTCATGTTCGTTGCCCCTGTGTGTACAGAAAACTCTACGGGACATACCGGGCTTCAACCGGTGCGACGGAGCGGCATCATGCCTGTGACATCCCCTCATTTGAGCGTCAGTCCGTCGTGCCTTGTGATTCATAGGGACGAGGTCTTAACGAGGTGTTTCACAGGTTGCTTATTTTCGGGGGAAGGGGGTTTTTCATGAGAGGGGACCCCCACCCTTTATCCCTCCCCACAAGGGGGAGGGAGG
>NZ_AYOD01000021.1 GCF_000497755.1 Aliihoeflea sp. 2WW | reverse complement strand
CCTCCCTCCCCCTTGTGGGGAGGGATAAAGGGTGGGGGTCAATTCGGAGGAAAACCGGTCAGGAAATCGACCGTACCAGACTGCCGACAAGCAGGTTCCAGCCGTCGATCAGGACGAAGAACAGGATCTTGAAAGGCAGGGCGACGACGGTTGGCGGCAGCATCATCATGCCCATGGCCATGGTGATGGTCGCGACGATGAGGTCGATGACGAGGAAGGGCAGGACGATGAGGAAGCCGATCTCGAAGCCGCGCCGGATTTCCGAGATGAGAAAGGCGGGGACGAGGATTCGCATGTCGACGACATCGCCCTCGGCGATCGCCTGGCCGCGCTCGGCGGCGAGGTCTGCGAAGAGGGCGAGGTCCTGGTCGCGGACGTTGCGCAGCATGAAGGCGCGGAATGGTTCGGCGATCTCGGTGACCGCTTCTTCTTCCGAGATTTCGTTGTTGATCAGCGGCTGCAAGCCGTTCTGCCAGGCGGTGTCGAAGGTCGGCGACATGACGTAGAAGGTCATGAAGAGCGATAGCGAGATCAGGATCAAATTCGCCGGCGTCGAGGGCAGGCCCATGCCGGCACGCAGGATCGACAGCGCGATGACGAAGCGGGTGAAGCTCGTCACCATGATCAGGATGCCCGGCGCGACGGAGAGGACCGTCAGGATGCCGAAGAGCTGGATGATGGTGCCGACCGTCGAGCCGTCGGTCTGCCCGGTCAGCGCGCCGAGGTCGAGCGTCTGGGCTCCGGCCGATCCCGTCAGCCAGAAAAAGGCGATGGCGTAAGCGAAGACTTTCATTCGAACAGCAGCGTCCGGATCAGGACGCCCTTCACCTTGCCGTCGGAACGGATGCGGGCGATGTCGTCGAGATCGGCCTTGAAGTGGCGGTAGCCCGACGCGCCCTCGATCTGGTGTGGCTTGATCGTGCGCAGGAAGGCGAGGATGTCCTGATGGACGGCTTCGCCGACGAGTTCGTCGACCTCCTGCTCGAAGAGGAGCGTGGTTTCCAGCCGCGCCCAGACATCCGCCGGGGCCGCGAGGGCCGTGGTGATGGCGGGAAGCGGCAGGAGCGCGAGGCTCGATTCATGTTCGCCCGCCTCGGCGCCGGCGATCGCCTCGGCGGCTTCGGCCTTCGCGGCGCTCGCCTCCGAGCCCAGCATGTCGCCGAGGAACCAGCCGGCGCCCACGGCACCCGCCGTCAGCGCCAGGAAGACGATGCCGGTCACGACGGCAGAGCCGCCCTTCTTCTTCTCGCCCGTCTTGTCTTCGATCGCGATTGCCATTCCTGCGATCTCCTAGAAGGGAAGCACGGTGTCGACGACCTGCTGGCCCCAGGTCGGCTGCTGGACTTCGGACAGGCGTCCGCGTCCGCCGTAGGAGACGCGGGCCTCGGCGATGCGCTCGTAGGAAATCGTGTTCTCGGCGCCGATGTCGGACGGGCGCACGATGCCGGCGATGGTGAGGATGCGCAGTTCGGCGTTCACGCGCACTTCCTGCGAGCCCATGATCAGGAGATTGCCGTTAGGCAAGACGTCGGTCACGACGGCGGCGACGCGCATGTTGATCTGTTCGGAGCGCTCGGTGGTGCCGCGGCCGGCGCTCTGGCTGTTGCCCGAGGCGGAGAGGTCGAGGCCACCGCCGGTGGATGCCGCTTCCCACGACGCGTTGCCGGACAGGCCCATCGTGCGGTTGGAGGTGCGGCGGCGGTCGGATTCGTTGTTCAATTCGGCCCGGTCGTTGATCGAGATCAGGACCGTCAGGATGTCGCCATTGTCGAGCGCGCGGGCGTCGGTGAAGAGGCGGCTCTGGCGGTCGTCCCAAAGCGAGTTGCGACGCACCTGCGGCGCATCGGGGTTCGGGTAGGTCATGGTCTGCTTCGTGCCCGAGACGACGCCGTAGCCGACCGGCGTCAGCTTCGGCTCGCGCCCGAGTTCGGCGGTCTGCGAGCAGCCGGCGAGGATGACAAGCGAGAGGGCGGCAGCGCCGTTGCGAACGATCATGACGGGTCCTTTTCGCGCGCCGCGCTCGCCATGATCGACGTGACGCCGGCAGCGGCCTTCGTTTCCATTTCATTCATGATGATGCCGGCCTTGCGGGCGTCGAGCTTCATCAGGATGCCGGCGGCAAGCTCCGGCCCGAGCTCGGTCAGGCGCTCGGCAGCGGCGTCGGGGCGCATCCGGCCGTAGATGTCGACGACGTTCTCCCGCGCCTTGGCCAGGAAGGTTTCGCGGCGGTCGAGCCATTCCTCGTATTCGGCGCGCTTTTCCTCCAGCGCGGCGATGCGGGCATCGACCTCGGCCTGGAGGCTGCGCAGTTCCTCCGCCTGGAGCGCATAGCGCTGGTCGCGCGCGGCGTCGGTGATGTTGGTGCAGAAGCGCTCGACGTCGTTCGACGTGACGGGCGTGTCCTGCGTGGCGGCGGGGCCGGCAAAGGCGAGCAGGCAGCCGGCGACCGCGGCAAGCCGCAGCGAATGAGAGAGGGTCATAGGTGTCATCGCGCGGCCTATTGCACGACCAGCTCGGCCTGAAGCGCGCCGGCGGTCTTGATGCCCTGGAGGATGGAGATGATGCCGTCCGGCTTGACGCCGAGGCGGTTGAGGCCGGCGACCAGCGTCTCGAGGTTCGGGCCGTCGAGAAGGGCGACCTGCGCGTCGGGCTGCTGGGCGTCGATCTGGGTGAAGTCCTCGATCGCCGTCTCGCCGTCGGTGAACGGGTCGGGCTGGACGACCTGCGGCATCTCGGTGATGCGCACCGTCAGCGTGCCGTGGCTGATCGCGACGCGGGCGATCTTGACGTCCTGGCCGATGACGATGGTGCCGGTGCGTTCGTCGACGACGACGCGGGCGGGCGTATCCGACTGGACGACGAGGTTCTCGATCTCGGCATAGAAGCGGGCGGTCGAGATGTTGGCGGGGCGCGTGATCGTGACGGTGCGCGCGTCCTGCTCGGCCGCGACGGCAGTGCCGAAGCGCTGGCGGGCATAGGCGTTGATCGCGTCGGTGATGCGGATTGCGGTCGAGAAATCGGGGTTGCGCAATTGCAGCGTCAGCGTCGCGTCGCCATTGAAGGAGCCGGGGACCTGCCGCTCCACGATGGCGCCGTTCGGCACGCGGCCGGCGGTGGGGACGCCCTGCGTCAACGTTTCGGCGGCCCCTTGCGCTGTGAAGCCGGAGACGATGACGCCGCCTTGTGCCACCGCATAGATGTCGCCGTCGGGCGCGCGCAGCGGGGTCATGACCAGCGTGCCGCCCTGCAGCGAGGCGGCGTCGCCCATCGACGAGACGTTGACGTCGATGCGGGCGCCGGACTGGACGAAGGCGGGCAGGTTGGCGGTGACGATGACGGCCGCGACATTGCGCGAGCGCGCTGCCGACCCTTGAGAGGCGATGCCGAGATTTTCGAGCATCGCGCGGATCGACTGTTCGGTGAAGGGCGAGTTGCGCAGGCTGTCGCCCGAGCCCTGCAGGCCGATGACGAGGCCGTAGCCGACGAGCTGGTTGTCGCGCGCGCTCTGGAGCGTCGCGACGTCCTTGATGCGCGAGGTCGCGCCGGCCGGCAGCGCGAAGGCTGCCAGCGCAGCGAGGATGGCGATCGCGATACGCTTCATGATGCGGAGACCCGGACCGTGCCGTCGGCCATGACGACGCCGGAGACGACCGCGCCGGAATCGAGATTGCGGATGCGCACGATGTCGCCGGTCGAGCCCGGCTGAAGCGGGACGCCGGTGACGGAAATGACGAGCGGGCCCTGCACGAACTGCATCTCGACCGGCTTGCCGGCCTCCACCACATAGGCCTCGCGCAGCGCGGCGACCGCGACCATGCGGCCGGGCAGGAGCGTGTTCTTCGCGACCTTGCCGGCGAACTGCTCCATGTCGAGCGCATAGATGGAGGGGTTCGGAAGCTGGCGGCGCAGCGGCACGACTTCGAGCAGGTCGAAGCCGATTTCCTGGCCCGGATAGATGACGCGCGTCGGCACCACGACCGTTTCCTGCGCGCCGGCGATGGCCGGGGCGAGGAGGGCGAGGGCGGCGAAGGCGATGCCGATCATGCGACGCGACATGGCGTCCTACCTCATGTTCTGCGAAACGGTCGCCGCCATCTGGTCGGCGGTGGTGATGACCTTGGAATTCATCTCGTAGCCGCGCTGGGCGTTGATCAGCTCGGTGATTTCGCGAACCGGATCGACGTTGGAGCTTTCGAGATACCCTTGCGCGATGGTGCCGAGGCCGGCGATGCCCGGCAGGCCCTGCACCGGGTCGCCCGAAGCGCCGGTCTGGCGGAAGAGATTGTCGCCGAGCGGCGCAAGGCCGGCATCGTTGGCGAAGGCGACGAGGTTCAACTGGCCGAGTTCGGCCGGCTCTTCCTGGCCGGGAATGCGGGCGAAGACCTGGCCCGAGCCGTTGACGGTGAAGTCGAGCGCGTTTTCCGGCACGACGATGTTGGGCAGGACGCGCATGCCCTGCACCGTCACCACCTCACCCTCGGCATTCAGGTTGAACGCGCCGGCGCGGGTGTAGAGCACCTCGCCGTCCGGCCCCTCGATCTCGAACCAGCCGCCGCCCTGGATGGCGAGGTCGTGCGTGTTGCCGGTGGTGGCGAGCGCGCCCTGCATGTGGACGTTGCGGACGGCGGCCAGCTTGACGCCGAGGCCGAAGCTCGCGCCTTCCGGCACGACGCCGGTATCGGCGCGCGCGGGCACGCCCTGCAGGCGGTCGACCTGGTAGAGAAGGTCGGTGAACTCGGCGCGGGCCCGCTTGAAGCCCGTCGTGTTCAGATTTGCGATGTTGTTGGCGATGACTTCGAGATTGGCCTGCTGGGCCGTCATGCCCGTAGCCGCGATGGCGAGCGCTTTCATGGTGTCGTCTCCGTCAGATCTGCATGCGGCTGATTTCGAGGTAGGAACTCACGATCTTGTCGCGGATCGCGATGGCGGCCTGGAGCGACTGCTCGGCGCTCATCACCGCGTCGACCACTTCGCGCGTCTCCAGCCCGCCCTGCATGCCCTTGAACGAGGCCTGCTCGGCGTTCTGAAGCTTGCCGATGGTCGCCATGGCGGTGTCGCCGAGCGCGTCAGTGAAGCTCTGGCCGATGGAGGGCGCCTGCGCGGGCTGCGCGAAAGCGGCTTCGAAGGGCTTGGCGGTGCCGCCAATGTTCTGGAGGCCGGGAATGGCAGTCAGCATCAGGTGCTCCGCATCAGGTCGATTGTCATGGAGATGAGTTCGCGCGCCTGCTTGATGACCTGCAGATTGGCGTCATAGCCGCGATTGGCCTCGCGCATGTCGGCCATCTCGATCAGCATGTTGACGTTGGGCATGCGCACATAGCCGTTGGCGTCGGCCGCCTCGTGGCCCGGCAGATATTCGAGCGGGAAGGCGGTCTGGTCGTTGGCGATCGAGGTGACGTTGACGAAGGAGCCGCCCGAGGCGCGGTCGAGCTCGGCCGCGAAGGTGATCGTCTTGCGCTGGAACGGATCGGCACCGGGCGTCGAGGCGGTCGACTGGGCGTTCGCCATGTTTTCCGAGACGATCCGCAGCCGTTCGGACTGCGCGCCGAGGCCGGAGGCGGCGACTTTCATGGAAGTGAGAAGCGGGTCCATCTGCGTCAGCCTCGCGTCGTCATCAGATACATGCGGTGAAAGGCCTTCACGATGCCCGTATTGAGCTCCAGCCCGCGGCGGACTTCGCCCGCCTTCATCAGTTCTTCCTCGATCGCCACCGTGTTCTTCGACGGCAGTTCGGCGCCGGAGATTTCATTCTCACGGATCTGGAAATCCTGGCTCGTTGCGCCCAGCGAGACGTGGTTGACATGCGTCTGCTGCAGCGAGACGCGCGTGTTGGACAGAACCTGTTCGAACGGCTCGATGTCCTTCGACGCGTAGCCGGGCGTGTTCACATTGGCGATGTTGCCCGACACGGTGGCCTGACGGACCGAAAGCCACTTGGCCTGTTCGGAGGCCAACGAGAACAGGTTGACTGGTTGCATGACATATTCCTCGATCTTGACGAGGAACCTAGCGGGCCAGTCTTGCGTCAGCCTTGCGGATGGTTACTCGACGGTAAAGATCGACCCGCTCGAATTGACGAGCACCCATTTTCCCTCGCGCTGTTCGATCGATGCGACCGTCGTCGCGTCGGGAAGCGGCGAGCCGGGCTGGACGACGAACAGGCCGCCATCATCCTCGATCATAGCGCGGCCATTGGCGACGTGGACGAGGCGATAGACGGGAAGCTCGCCGGGGAAGGGCTGGTCGGCGACCGCTTCGCGCGGCTCGTCGGCGCCCGGCGTGCCGGTCGCGAAGAGATCGAGCTCCATCACCGGAAACTCGTCGGGCGTCATCGGCGCCATGACGAGAGGGGGCTGGACCGTCGAGGCATCGGGACGGCCGGGCGTCATGTTGCCGGAAAAGCGCATTTCCGGCGGGGAGAACTGATCCTGATTGAGGAATACGTACCAGGGAAAGACCGCGCAGGCGAAGGCGAGGCCGAGCCCGCCGGCGGTGATGACGATGTCCCCCTTCGTCAGCCCGCGCCGGTGCAGGAACCGCTTCCAGGCGGTGTCGTGTTGGTCAGTTTGCAGCGGGCGCAACGGGTTGCTCCTTGGGCTTCAGGCCGGTGGCCAGATCGGCGAACGGGTCCCGCGAGGGACCGTCATGCGGGGATTGCGCGAGCGCGGCATAGACGAGCGGCACCTGCCGGACGGCCTGGTCGAGTTCGTGGTCGGCGCCGGGCTGGTAGCCGCCGAGAAGGCGGATGTCGCGGGTATCCTCGAAGCGGGCGATCAGCGCCTTCAGCATCGTCACCAGCTTGCGCTCGTCCGGCGACCATGCCTTGGAACTCAGGCGCGAGATCGAGGCCAGCGGATCGACCGGCGGATAGCGGCCCTGCTCGGCGATGGTGCGTTCCAGCACCACATGGCCGTCGAGAATGCCGCGTGTTGCGTCGGCGACGGGGTCGTTGTGGTCGTCGCCGTCGATGAGGACGGAAAGAATTGCTGTGATCGAACCTTCGCCGGCGGGGCCGGGGCCGGCGCGTTCGAGAAGCTTGGGCAGGTCGGTGAAGACCGACGCGGGATAGCCGCGTGCGACGGGCGGTTCGCCGGCGGCGATCGCGACCTCGCGCAGGGCATGGGCGTAGCGCGTGATCGAATCGAGGACCAGAAGCACGCGGTCGCCGCGGGCGCGGAAATATTCGGCGACGCTCATCGCCGTTTCGGGGGCGCGCCGGCGCATCATCGCGCTCTCGTCGCTGGTCGAGACGACCGCGACGGTCTTGTTGATCGCCTTGCCGATCGTGTCTTCGAGGAATTCGCGCACCTCGCGGCCGCGCTCGCCGATCAGCGCGACGACGACGGTGTCGAAGGCGTCGGCATTGGCGAGCATCGCCAGAAGCGTCGACTTGCCGACACCGGAGCCGGCGAAGACGCCCATGCGCTGGCCGTAACAAAGCGGGGTGAAGATATCGATGATCTTGACGCCGGTGCGGAACGGCTTGTCGACGCGCTGGCGCGACATGGCCGCGGGCGCGGACCGTGCCTTGTCGGAGGTTCCCGGCGCGACGGGGCCGAAGCCGTCGATCGGCCGGCAAAGCGCGTCGATGGCGCGGCCGCGCCACGAGACGTCGGGGGCGAGGCCGAGCGGGCCGACGATCGTGACCGTCTCGCCGACGCCGGCGTCCGCCGAGCGGTCGAAGGGCGAGACCATGACGCCGGACGAGGCGATCTGCACCACTTCGCCGAGCTTCAGGCCGGCGCGCGAGCGCAGTTCGACGACGTCGCCGAGGCGCGCGGTGCGCGTCAGCCCGTCGACCATGATGTGGGTGGCGGTGACTTCGGTCACGCGTCCGCCGGAGCGCACGAGCCCGTCGGCATCGGCAAAGCGCAGATGCAGCCGTTCGAGCGCTTCGAGTGCGGTCGGGACCGGGATCGATCTCATGCTATGCGCCCAGCGCCTTCACCGCTTCGTCGAGCTTGCTTTCGCTGCTGCGGGTCAGCGCCGCCATGTTCTCGAAGGCGCGCTGGACCTGGATCAGGCGCGTCATTTCCAGCACCGGGTCGACGTTGGAATTCTCGACGAAGCCCTGCATCACGCCGACATCGATCCGGTCGACGACGGGCTGCGGCTCGGTCGGCGGGACGACGCCGGAATTGCCGTAGCGGACGAAATCGGCGCCCGGCGTGAATTCGAACAGGCCGATGCCGCCGACAAGATTGCCGCCCTGGCGGATGATGCCGTCGGCCGAGACGACCGGCGGGCCGGCCTGCGGATCGAGGATGATCTCGGCGCCGCCGGCATCGACGACCGGATGGCCCTCGATCGAGACGAGCTGGCCGTTGGGCTGGATGGTGAAGCGGCCGTCGCGGGTCATGATCAGGCCCTGCGGGGTCTGGATGCCGAACCAGGCCTCGCCCTTGATCGCCATGTCGAGCGGATTGCCGGTTTCCTTCATGCCGCCCGATGCGGTCGACAGATAGGTCTCGCCGGTCGACACGAACGACATCGAGCCCTTGCCCATGCTGGAGACGAGGTCCTCGAACTTCACGCCGGTGGCGCGAAAGCCGACCGTGCCGGCATTGGCGACGTTGTCGGCGATGGTGGTGAGGCGACGCTCGAGCGCGACCTGGGAGGATAGGGCGACGTAGAGTCCGGGCTGCACGGGCGAGACCTCAGCTTTTCATTCGGGCGATGGTGAGAAGGACGTCCTGCGAGATGCCGAACTCGGGCTGCTGGAACAGAACCAGCGCCGGATTGCTCGCAGCGCTCGACGGATTGTTCATCTCCCACATGGCGGCGAAGCGGGAGAGGAACTTGCCGAGCGCGACGGGGTCCTTGAAATCCTCGATGTCGAGGCGGCTTTCGAAGAACTTCACCTGCTTGTCGATGTCGGACTGCGCGAAGGCGTCGGGAAGGCCAAGCGCGCCGCGCACGACCTGGCCGAGCGCCCTGTCGCCGAGCACCTCGAACCAGTTGGAGATGCCGCCGGCCTTGCGCTCGAAGTAGAGCGCGAGGCGCACGCCCTCGTTCTGCGTGCCGGCATCTTCTTCGAGGGTCTGGCGCAGATAGCTGCCGACGGCGAGGTCGCCTGCCTTGGTGAAGGTGGTGGCGCTCTCGCCATATTCAGCGAAATTGTAGGCCTGGACGAAGGCGAGGAGCTTCGGCTCCTCCTCCTCGTCCTTCGCGAGCGCCTCGACGCCCTCGACGCCGCCCGCAAGCAGCCTGCGGATGAATTCGGGATCGCCGGCGCGATCCTCCAGCCCGTAGGCGCGGATCGCATAGTCGTAGAGGCGCTCGTTGGCGATGAGGCCTTCGGCGGAGGTGACGGTCGGGATGGTCTGCAGGTAGTAGGTTGTTTCGGCCTTCTGCGTCTCGGCCGGGATCAGGTCGCGCTTGGCCGCGAGTGCATAGAGATCGATCGCGCCCGTCTGCGCCGGATTGTACGTCGTCGCGCCCGCGCCGTGCCTGGCGAAGTCGAATGCCTTGGCGAATTCGGCGTAGCGCTTGTCGGTCAGCTTGTTGGCGAAGGAATCGGGATCTTCAACGCCCTCTTCGAGCACCTTGACCATGAAGGCCTTGGCATAAGCCATGTCCTGCAGGCCGAACGCCTTCATCGCGTAGTTGAAGAGGCGGTAGTCGTCGACGAACTGCTCGATCGTCGTGACCTTGGAGATGTTGGCGAGGTAATGGTCGGTCTCGCGCCGGACCACCGGCTGCGCTTCGATGCGTTCAAGCGAGCGGTCGAGATTGCGCACGATGTTCTGGTAGGTCGCAAGCGTCCCGATCACGGCCGAATCCCCTCATCATCCAAATCGATAGGGCGGCATAGCGCGAGCGGCTTGCGCGAAGCTGGCAGTGCCGCCGTTCAAGCCTCGCGCAAGGCGCAGGGACTAGAGAGGAGCGGACTTGGCACGGGAAGGATCGTCGTGGGCATTCTCATTGGTTTCGTAGTCATCTTCGGTTGCGTCTTGGGCGGGTACATGGCCATGGGTGGCCATCTCGAGGTTCTCTACCAGCCCTGGGAGCTGGTCATCATCGGCGGCGCCGGTGTCGGCACCTTCCTGATCGCCAATCCGCTCTCGACCGTGAAGGACGCCGGCAAGGCGACCATGGAGGCGATCAAGGGCGCGGTGCCGAAGGAGCAGGACTATCTCGAAGTGCTCGGCGTCCTGCACTCGCTGATGCGCGAATTGAAGACCAAGTCGCGCAACGAGGTCGAGGCGCATATCGACAATCCCGAGGAATCCGCGATCTTCCAGGCCTATCCGACGGTGATGAAGAACAAGGACCTGATGAACTTCATCTGCGACTATTGCCGCATCATCATCATCGGCAATGCGCGCCCGTTCGAGATCGAGGCGCTGATGGATGAGGAAATCCACACCATCCGCCACGACAAGCTGAAATCCTATCATGCCCTGACGGTCGTCGGAGACGCGTTTCCCGCGCTCGGCATCGTCGCCGCCGTTCTCGGCGTCATCAAGGCGATGGGCGCGATCGACCAGTCGCCGGAGATTCTCGGCGGCCTCGTCGGCGCAGCGCTGGTCGGCACCTTCCTCGGCATCTTCCTGAACTACGCCGTGGTCGCCCCGGTCGCGGCCAAGATCAAGGTGGTGCGCGAGAAGAAGAACCGGCTCTACATCATCGTCAAGCAGACGCTGCTCGCCTACATGAACGGCTCGCTGCCGCAGGTCGCACTCGAATTCGGCCGCAAGACGATTTCCGCCTATGACCGCCCGACGATCGACGCGGTGGAACAAAGCACTTTGAATATGGGTGGCGAACCGGCCAAAAAGGCTGCCTAATCGCCAAGTGATTCTCGTCAAGGTCCAGTAATGCCGCCTGCTCCAACGTCGCCAGCGCCCGTGCGCAGCCCGATCGTCGAACGTCTCGTCGGCGAAACGGGCGAGCCGCAGCGCGTCGCGGATGCGGCGCGGGCGCTGGGCATACGGGTTATCCCCCAGATTCTGAGCGACATCGAGGAGCTGGTCTCCTTCCCGCTCGAGATGGAAGTCGACGCCATCGACGTCGTCCGTTTCGGCGAAGCGCGGCCGAAGCGTCCGCAGTTCGAGGCGATGTCGATCGTGAAGTCGAAGTCCTCGCCGGACGCGCTCGCGATCCTCGCCGGGGCCGATCTGGTCGGGCTTCTCGTCGGCGCCGTCTTCGGCGGCGATCCGGACCTGCCGGCCGAACCCATCACGCGCAAGCCGTCGCCGATCGAGCTCGAACTGGTCGCCTCGCTGTTTTCCAGCGTCGCCAAGGCCTTCAACGGTTCGGGCGACCGGGCGCTGGACCTGCGCTTTCCCCTCGAGGCACCGACGAGCGGAGCCGATCTCGCCAAGCTGGCGCTGCGCGACGGGCCGGGGGTGAAGATCACCTTCAAGCTGTCGTCCTCGGCCGGGTTCGGGACGCTCTCGGTGACCATGCCGCAGCGCGTTCTGCTGACCCATCGCGGAGAGGCGACGCAGGCGTCGGCCCCCGGTGCCGCCACGCCCGGCGCCTGGAAGGCGCGGTTCGGCGAAGAGGTGATGCGCTCCAGCGTGGCGCTGGAGGCGACGATCCCGCTCTCGAAGATGACGCTGACCGAACTGACCCAGCTCAGGGTCGGACAGGTGATCGAATTTCCGCAGGATGCGCAGGCCAATACGCGCCTGTCAGCCCGGCGCAAGACAGTATTCGTATGCGAGTTCGGCAAGCTCGGGAATCACTTCACCGTTCGTGTCCGTCATCCCTACGATGCGGGCAAGGAATTCATGGACGGCCTGATCTCGGGCTAAACGGACTTGACTGGGGACGACATGACCAAGGCGCAGGCGGCGAAGCCGGAAGACATCGAGGAAGATCAGCTCAACCGCGCGATCGAGGAACTGCGGGGCGTGCTGAACGAGAGCGAAGGCGCCGCGGCGGCCGATGCCGGCAAGATCGCCGGCGGTGCAAGGCCCGCATCGGTTAGTGCCGGTACTGGCGAGCCGGCCGGCAATTCGATCATCATGAACATCCCCGTGGACGTGCAGATCGTGCTCGGCTCGACCGAGATGCCCGTCTCCGAACTCATGGCCCTGCAGAAGGGTTCGACCGTCGCGCTCGACCGTCGCATCGGCGAGCCGGTCGACATCGTCGTCAACGGCCGCAAGATCGCATCGGGTGAAATCACGGTGCTGGAAGACGACCCGTCGCGCTTCGGGGTCAAGCTCACCCAGATCGTGGACACGACCAAGCAAGGCTGATGAAACACGCCAACGCCCCAGCCGAGGACCCGCGCAGCGCCGCCCATGCGGCGACGCATGGCCTTTCCAAGGCGCAGAAGGCAGCCGCCATCCTGGTGGCGATGGGCAAGCCGTCGGCCGGCAAGCTTCTGAAGTTCTTCAAGCAGGAAGAACTGAAGGCGCTGATCGAGGCCGCGCGGATGCTCCAGACGATCTCGCAGAGCGAACTGGAGCGGATCGTCGCCGAGTTCGAGGGCGAGTTCACCGAGGGCGCGGGCCTGCTGGATTCCAGCGACAAGATGAACAGCCTCCTGAGCGATACGTTCTCGCAGGACGAGGTCGACGTGATCATGGGGCGCGGCAAGCCGGGCATCATTTCCGACACCTCGCCGACCATCTGGTCGAAGCTCGACGGCATGGACCCGGCCAAGGTCAACCAGCTTCTGGCCGACGAGCATCCGCAGACGATCGCAGTCGTGCTGACCGCCATGAAGCCGCCGGCCGCGGCCAAGGTGGTGCTGACCTTCGCCAAGGCGGAGCGCAGCGACATCATCCGCCGGATGCTGGCGCTCAACACCGTTCAGCCGGCCGCGCACAAGCTCATCGAAGGCCAGTTGCAGAACCGGATCGCCGAGCAGTCGAAGTCGAAGAATGTCGGCGCGGCGCAGGCGCGCGTGGCGAGCCTGCTCAACGAACTCGACAAGTCCGAGCTCGACGAGGTGATGTCCGATCTCGAAGCGTCCGGCCAGACCGATGTCGCCGCGCTTCGCTCGCGCCTGTTCTCCTTCGACGACATCCTCAAGCTCGACCAGAAGTCGCGCGTGGCGCTGTTCGACGGGCTGTCGACTGAGATCGTCACGCTGTCGCTGCGCGAATGCGACGGGGCGCTGCGCGAGGCGGTTCTGTCGGCGATCGGCGCGCGCTCGCGGCGCATGATCGAGTCCGAACTGTCAGCCCCGGCCGACGTCAATCTCGATACGATCATGAATGCGCGCAAGTCGATCGCATCGACGGCGCTACGCCTTTCCGGCGAAGGCCTCGTCGAACTGCCGTCCCTCGACAACGCGGCCTGACCGCGCTGAGCGATGAGCGAGAACGACGACAAGGAAAGCAAGACAGAAGAGGCGACCGAGAAGAAGATTCAGGACAGCCTCGACAAGGGGCAGATCCCGGTCGCCAAGGAAATCTCGTCCGTCGCCTCCTTCCTCGCCATCCTGACCTTCTTCATGTTCTTCGCCCAGAACGGGGTGATGGAACTTGGCGCATTCCTGTCGATCTTCCTCGAGCGGCCCGACGAGTGGAGCCTTTCCACCCAGCCCGACGCCGTCAACATCTACCGCCTGGTGGTGATGGAGATTGCCAAGGTGCTGGTCGCCCTTCTGGTCCTGATGATGCTGGCGGGCATCGTCGCTTCGGTGATCCAGAACATGCCGCGCATGGTCCTCGATCGCATCCAGCCGAAGCTGTCGCGCATCTCGCTGAAGAAGGGCTGGGACAGGATCTTCGGCCAGCAGGGCTGGGTCGAGTTCGGCAAGTCGCTCGGCAAGATCTTCATCGTCGGCGGCTTCGTCGTCTTCGCCATGCGCGAGGCGCAGACGCGGCTCCTTGACGGCATGCTGACCCCGCCCGACGTGTTCGCCGGGACGATCCGCCAGATCGCGATCGAGATCGTCGTTTCCATCGTCCTGATCATGGTCGTGATCGCGGCGGCCGATCTCTTGTGGTCGCGGTTCCACTGGCGCCAGGAACTGCGGATGACGCGCCAGGAGGTCAAGGAGGAGATCAAGCAGACCGACGGTGACCCGATCGTCAAGTCGCGCCTGCGCTCGCTGCAGCGCGACCGGGCCCGCCAGCGCATGATGACGGCGGTGCCGACCGCGACGCTGATCATCGCCAACCCGACGCACTATGCGATCGCGCTTCGCTATGCGCGCGACGAGATGGCCGCGCCGACGGTCATCGCCAAGGGCCAGGACCTGATCGCGCTGAAGATTCGCGAGATCGCCGAGGAGAACGGCGTACCAGTATTCGAGAACGTAGACCTCGCCCGCTCCATGTATAAGCAAGTTTCGGTCGATAAGGTGATCCCGCCTGAATTCTATCAGGCTGTCGCCGAACTCGTCCGTATCGTCTACGGCGCCAAGGCACAGCCTTCCGCGGGAAGACAAAAATGATAAAGCAGCCCCATACCGAAGCCCGCGAAATCATCGTCGCCGATGCGATCAGCGACGTCGTCAGCGAGCTGCGGCTCGTCGACATCGCCGATTATATCGCCTTCATTCGCATGGAGCGGTTCGCCTCGGTGGCCGACCTCGTGGATTCGGCGGCGGAGCTCTATTTCATGCCGGGAACGCTGCGGCTCGGGCATGGCGGCGAGGCGCATGCCTGCTGGGCGCTGCCGCCCAGGATCGCGCTCGACCTCGAACTGCATCCGCGCGGCGCCAAGGTTTTCTTCACGCTGACGCTCGCCGACGAGACGGCGTCGGTCGAGCTCAACTACGTTTCGTTCGACGATGCGTCGGACGATGCCGACCTCAACACGATGCGGCTGAAGACCAGCCTCGAAGATGCCCGCCTCCGGGCAAGCGAACCGCTCAGGAAGGCAAGCTGATCAGGAAATGATGCCGGCGCGCAGCGCCTTGGCGACGGCGTGCATCCGGTTGACGGCGTCGAGCTTTTCGGCGGCTGCGGCGACATACTGATTGGCGGTGTGGACCGACAGGCCGAGGCGCTCGGCGATCTGCTCGCTGGTCAGGCCGTCGGCGGTCAGCCGCAGGCATTCGATGTCACGCTTTGACAGTCCATGCCTGGCGCGTGGCTCGGGCGCCCGCAACTGGCAGGCGGCGCGGAAAAGCGCGAAGGCACGCAGGTGCGCGCGCATCGAGCGGTCCTCCTCGACCGTCATCTCTGGCCCGCTCAGCGCGACGAGCCCGCGCCGTCCGCAGGGCGAATGGACGGGCAGGACGATGCTCGCCTCTTCGCTGACGAGCGCCGGAACGGTCGCCTGTCCATGATGCGCCGGCAATTCGCGATCGGCCGAGAAGATGGTGGGCTGCGCGCGCGTCACCGCCTGCTGCAATTCTGCGGAGACACCCGGCGCGGTCAGCGCATGCGAGAGCGCGGAGAGGCCGGGATAGCTGGTGTCCAGGAATGGCTGGAGCGCCAGCCGGCCTTCGCGGTAGGCCGCGAAGACGATCGCGAAACGCTTGGCGCCCATCATTGCGGCAAGCTCCTGACCACGCTCGACGACGTCCAGAAACGCGCGCGAGACCTCGCGCTCGATCCTGTCGGCGGCGATCTGCGGTGAGGGGCCTTCGTCGAACATCAGATCATGCCGGCTCGGATCGCGGTGGCGATCGCCATGGCGCGGTTTGTGGCCGCGACCTTCTGGATCGCCTTGGCGATGTAGGCGTTGATCGTGTTGGCCGAGACGCCGAGGATCATCGCGACCTCTTCGGTCGTCTTGCCTTCGGCGACCCAGCTCAGGCATTCCTTCTCGCGCACGGAAAGCGGCGAGGCGATCTCGGCCTTGGCCGTCAGGCGCTGCGAGATGGCGTAGATGGCGCGCATCTGCGCGAGTTCGGCTTCCTCGGTGCAAAGTTCGGTGCCGTCGCCGGCGCAATAGACGGCCACGAAAAGCGCGTCGCCGACCGGAAGGCTCTGGCAGATGAGGCTCGCATAGCCGCTGTCGCGCGCAGCGGCGGAAATGTCGGAAGGAATCGAGGCCGCGTCGAGCGCGACGATGCCGGCGGCGTCGCCCGGCGCGCAGGCGATGCCGGCCCTGGCGAGACGGTCGAGCCCGTCCGAGCCGATCTCGGCGATCATGTCGAACGGCCAGTCGCAGGCGATCAGGCCGACGCTGCCGGTCTGCGGACGGTGTTCGAAAAGGAGGTAGGCATCGGCGCCGATGCGGCGGGAGAAGCCGCGCATCAGGACGCCGAGTTCACGCAGGCCGGAAGATGCGATGCGGTCGGTGCGGAAGGTCGAGAAGGCTTCGGTCATCGCAGGTGTCGTCGTCCCAAATCGGTATCGGCCGGGCGGCGCGAAGGACGCACCAACCCATCGCCGCCATGTCGCCATGGCAGTCGCAAAACGCATTGAACTCTCGACAAAGCGAAGTCGCCCCCGCGGGATCTTCTGCGAACCAACGCCAAGCCCGGCGTCTGTAGCGGTTCGCGAAGCACCACACATCCCTGTCAACAGAGGTACGTAAAGGCTTGATTCGCGTCAAGATTCGGCACGTGAAGTTTCAGACTTTCACGGACCGCGAGGAGGGGTGAGTCTTTCGTGCAACACATGAACAAGCGCCGGCTCTTGAGCCGGCGCTTTCAAAAGGCGAGTCGGAAGAACGGGTTAGCGCAGGAGCTCGGTCCAGATCTGGGTGTAGAGCTGCTGCGTTTCGGCCGGGCAGGTGACGGAGAAATATGCCGCTTCCTCGTGCTCGGGCGCGACGACGATCTCCGGCGCGGTCGTCATGTCCTCGGGCATGAACTCGTCCGAACCCTCGACGCCGTTCGCATAGCGCGCGAATTCGGAGATCATCGCTGCGTTTTCCGGCTCGAGAACGAAGTTCAGGAATTTCTTCGCGTTCTCGGTGTTCTGCGCGTCAGTGAGGATTGCGGCCGAATCCATCCAGATCGGGTAGCCTTCCTTCGGATAGCCATAGGCCAGGTCCTCGTTCTGCAGTCGGGCGCGCATCGAGGCGCCGTTCCAGTAGACCCCGGCCGCGATGTCGCCGGCGGCATAGGCGTCGACCGTGCCGTAGTCGAGCGCGATCCAGTGCTGCTTGGCTTCGACCAGCTTGTCGCGCGCCTGGCGCAGGATATCGCGGTCTTCAGTGCACTGCTCGCCGCCGACATAGCGGACGGTCATGTTCATGACGTCGGTCATCTCGGGAATGACGTTGATCTTGCCCTTCAACTCGTCCGGCGGGTCGAGGAAGATGGCCGAGGTGTCGATGTCGCCTTCATAGACGGAGGTGTTGACGATGACGCCGGTCGTTCCCCACTGCCACGGCACGGTGTGCGTGCGGTTCGGGTCCCACGGCACGTCGCGCCAGCGCTCGGCGATGTTGGCCATGTTCGGGATTTCTTCGGGATCGAGTTCCTGCAGGAGCCCGGCCTCGACCCAGATCGGCACGTAGTTGTTCGACGGCACGACGATATCGAAGCCATGCCCGCCCGCGCGGATGCGGGTGAGCGCGGTGTCGTTGGAATCGAAGTCGGTGACGGTGACGGTGATGCCCGTCTCCTCCTCGAACTTCTCGATCATTTCGGGGCTCGTATAGTTGCCCCAATTGTAGATGTTGAGCTGGCCGCCATCCTGCGCGGCGGCCATGGCGGTGGAGGCGGCAAGCGCGCCCGCCGCAAGCATCAATCGTGTGGTTCTCATGTTCGGCACTCCCATTCGGTTCCGGTTTTTCAGGCTTTCTTGCGTGACAAAAGGAAGAAGACGGTCACGGCGATCAGGGACAGGAGAAGGAAGAGCGTGGAGATGGCGTTCATCTCCGGCGTGATGACGCGGCGCATCTGACCCAGCATGTAGGTCGGCAGCGTGTCCTGTCCGGCTGATTTGATGAATTCGGTGATGACGACGGTGTCGAGCGAGGTGACGAAGGCGAGCATGAAGCCGGCGATGACGCCCGGCACGAGCAGCGGCAGCGTCACATGGCGAAATGCCTGCAGGGGCGTCGCGTAGAGGTCTGCGGCGGCGCGCTCCAGCGTCAAATCCATCGTCTCCAGCCGCGCGCGAATCGGCAGATAGGCGAAGGGAATGCAGAAGGCCGTGTGCGCGGCAATTAGGTAGCCGAGGCCCTGATAGCCGGTCGACACCTTGATCATGGCGAAGAAGATCAAAAGTGCGACGCCGGTGACGATCTCGGGCACCATCAGCGGCTGGTTGATGAGCGCGTAGACCATGGTCTGGCCGGGGAACCGCCGCTCGTTGCGGGTCGTGGCGAGCGCCGCCATCGTCGCCAGGATCGTCGCCAGGCTCGCGGCCCATGAGGCGATGACGAGCGAGCGGATCGACACGTCCTGCACCTGCCGGTTGTTCAGCGCCGCCTCGTACCAGCGCAGCGAAAACCCCTCCCAGCGCGCCATCGAGGCGGCCTCGTTGAAGGAATAGACGACGAGCGTGACGATCGGCAGATAGAGGAAGACGAAGGTGATCATCGCGATCACCCCGAAGCCGGGCAGGCTGGCGATGGAGAAGTTCCGTTTACCCATGACGCCGGCCCTCGGGCTGCGCGGTCGAGCGGATGTAGAAGAGCAGCGCGATGACGACGATGACGAGCAGCGTCAGCGCGAGCGCCGAGCCGAGCGGCCAGTTGCGGCCCTGTCCGAACTGCAGTTCGATCAGGTTGCCGAGCATCAGATTGCGCCCACCGCCGAGGATGCGCGGCGTCACATAGGCGCCGATGGCGGGGATGAAGACGAGGATGGAGCCTGCAATGAAACCCGGCTTCACCAGAGGCAGGACGATGTGCCAGAGCACCTTGAGCCGTGTCGCGTAAAGATCGTAGCCGGCCTCGAGCAGCTTGAAGTCCAGCTTTTCCATGCTCGCATAGAGCGGCAGCACCATCAGCGGCAGGAAGACATAGGCCATGCCGAGCAGGATGGCGAAGTCGGTGAACAGCATTTGGATCGGTGCGGAGGTGATGCCGAGCGTCATCAGGATGTTGTTGACCAGCCCCTCGTTGCGGATCACCTCCTGGATCGCGAAGGTGCGGATGACGAGGTTGGTCCAGAACGGGATCGTGACGAGGAAGAGCCAGATCGGGCGCACGTCCGGCGCCCGCGTGGCAATGAACCAGGCCGTCGGGAAGCCGAGGATCGCGGTGATCAGCGTCGTGTAGAGCGCCAGCTTGATCGACCGCCAGAAGATGTCGAGATGGGCGGTGGCGGGCGCGACCGTCTCGTCGAAGATGTCGCGTGTGAAGAAGACCTGGAACCAGCCCTCGGTCGAGAAATTCCAGACCACGCCGCCGAAGCTGCCGGGCTCGAGGAAGGAATAGACGAGGACGATCAGAAGCGGGCCGGACGCGGCAAGCAGGAGCACGATGAGCGCGGGCGTGACCAGCCACCAGCGCCAGGCGATATCGCCGCGCGCAGCCTTCGGCTTGTCCGTATCCGCGCCATGCGGCGCCAGTTCGACCGCGCTCATCCGCGCACCACCTGAACGGCGCCTTCGGGGATCGCGATCGACACCGCATCGCCGGTGTCGGGCAGGCCGTTCGGCATCGCCGCGTTCTGGCTGCGCAGGATGAAGAGGTCGCCGGTGTCGAGGCGGATGTGGAAATGGGTGTCGGTGCCGAAATAGACGGCATTCTCGACCGTGCCTTTGAGCGCGCCGTCGGCGGCGAGCTTGGCGTGTTCGGGGCGCACGACGAGCGTGACGCTCTCGCCTTCGCCCGGCGACAGGCCTTCGGGCAGGCCCGCGTCGAGCGCCGCGCCGGAGGGCAGGCGCACGGTGGCCGAACGGCCGTTGGCACGCTCCACTTTCGCGGCGATGAAGTTCGTGTCGCCGATGAAGTCGGCGACGAAGCGCTCGGCCGGGTGGTTGTAGATCTCGCGCGGCGGTCCCACCTGGAGCACCTTGCCGGCGCTCATCACCGCGATGCGGTCCGACATGGTCAGCGCCTCTTCCTGGTCGTGCGTGACGAAGATGAAGGTGATGCCGGTTTCGGCCTGCAGGCGCTTCAGTTCGACCTGCATTTCCTTGCGCAGTTTCAGGTCGAGCGCGGAGAGCGGTTCGTCGAGGAGGAGGACGCGCGGGCGCGGGGCCAGCGCGCGGGCGAGCGCCACGCGCTGCTGCTGGCCGCCGGAAATCTGCGCCGGCTTGCGATTGGCCATCGGCTCCATCTTGACCAGCTTCAGCATCCGCGTAACGGTCTCGTCGATCTCGGCCTTCGGCTTGCCGAGCATCTTCAGCGCGAAGCCGATATTCTGCGCCACCGTCATGTGCGGGAAGAGGGCATAGGACTGGAAGACGGTGTTGACGGGTCGCTTGTTGGGCGGCAGGTCGGCGATGTCGGACCCGCCGAGCTTGATGCGGCCCGATGTCGGCTGCTCGAAGCCGGCGATCATCCGCAGGAGCGTGGTCTTGCCGCAACCCGACGGGCCGAGGAGGGTGAAGAACTCGTTTTCTGGAATCGTCAGGCTGACGTCGTCAAGCGCCCGGACCGCATCCTCGCCGCTCCCGAAAATCTTGCTGAGTTTCTCGACTTCGATGTCCGACCGGGTCGTTGAGGATGGCAAGCGCGTCTCCGTATCCGTGGGGCAGGGCTAGCCTATCCGTTTCAAACTCGAATTCACCCCCAAAATGAAGGCGTTGGCGATTTTGTCGCCACTCAACCGGGGGTGGAATTCGCGTCGTACGAGACCTTGCCGCCGCAGACCGTCAACGCGACGGCGAGCGTGTCGATGGCTTCGGGCGCGACCGCTTCGATGTCGCCGTCGAGGATGACGAAATCGGCGAGGTAGCCCGGCTTAAGCCGGCCGAGCCTGTCGTCGGCGAAACCTGCATAGGCGCCTTTGGCGGTATAGGCTTCGATCGCCTCGTGTAGCGTAAAGGCCTGGTCGGGCATGTCGTCGGCCCATTTCTCGCGGGTGACGGCGGCCTTGATGCCGCGCAGCACCGAAATATCGGACACCGGCCAGTCCGAGGCGAAGCAGATTTCCGCCCCTGCATCCTTCAGCGTTCGCCAGGCGTAGGAATACGGCCAGCGGTCGCGGCCGATGACGGAGATGGTCGGCTCCAGCGGAAAATCCATCGCGCCGGGCGGGTGGGGCGGCTGCTTGGACGCGACGACGCCGAGTTCGGCAAAGCGCGGAATGTCGGTGGCTGTCGTCACCTCGATATGCTCGATGCGATGGCGGCTGTCGCGCGCGCCGTTGGCCTTTCGGGCCGCCTCGTAGCCGTCGAGCACCGCGCGCACCGCGCCGTCGCCGATGGCGTGGACGGCGATCTGGAGGCCGCGCCGGTCGATCTCGGTCGCCAGCTCCTTGAAGCGTTCGGGCGAGAAAAGCGGCTCGCCGTGCCAACCGGGCTTGTCGGCATAGGGCTCGATCATGACGGCGGTCCAGCCGTCGAGAACGCCGTCATAGAACATCTTGACGAAGCCGGAGGAGAGCCAGTCCGACTTGTAGGTCGCCGCCATGTGCGAGGCCTTGTCGAGCGCGTCGGGCTGCATGAAGTTCTTGAAGTGGAACGGCACCTTCACGCGAACGTCGAGCGCGCCTTCGGCCTCGATCTCGGCGAGAAGTTCGAGCGTGTAGAGATTGCCGTCCATGTTGTGGATCGAGGTGATGCCGTGGCGCGCGGCATAGTCGAGGCCCTTCTTCAAGATCGCCCGGTCTGCGGCGCGCTCATCCGGCGTCGGCGCGGGATCGGGCTCGCCGCCAGTGCGCAGGCCGAGCCCCGCGCGCTCCTTGCCGGTCAATGCGACGACCGGGCCGAAGGCCTCGGATTCGCGCAACTCGCCATTGGCGAGGCCGTCGTCGCCCATGACGATCTCGTTGCCGGGGCCGAGCGTCCTGCCGTTGAGAAGGCCGGCAGCCTTCAGCGCGGCCGTATTCGCCCAGACCGTGTGGTGGTCGGCGGCGGACATGGCGAACGGCCGGTCGGGCAGGATCGCGTCGAGATGGTGGCGGGTGATGCGCTCCTTTTCCGACAGGATCGCATAATCTGCAAGCTGCGCCATCAGGAAGGGCGCGTCGGGGTTCTGCGCCGCGTAGTCCGTCACCGCCGCCTTCAGCGCCTCGAAGCCCTTGACGCCGCCGAGATGCAGGTCGTCGAGTTCGGCCGCGCCGGAGAAGAGGTGCATGTGGCTTTCGACGAAGCCGGGCAGGAGCGAGCGGCCCCTGCCTTCGACGCGGCGCGTGTCCGGCCCGGCCAGCGCCTCGATCTCGCTGTTCGCTCCCACCGCCAGGATGCGGCCATCGGCGATGGCGATCGCTTCGGCGCGCGGCGCGGCCTCGTCCATGGTGAGAATGCGCGCGTTCGTGACGATGAGTTCGGCGGATTGTGCCAAGATTTGCCCCTTCGACTGCCTGGGCCCATCGTAGGCCGGGCGTTCCGCGCCGGGCAAGTGCTGGCGCAATCGCTTGGGCGGAACAGGTACGACGCTTGCGAGTTCTGGTGATTGCGGCATTGCGTTCGGAGTTCAGCCCTTGGCGCCACGTGCAATCTGGAAAGGTCACCTCAAGATCGGCGAACTCGCCTGCGGCATCGCGCTCTATTCGGCCGCGACGACCTCGGAGCGCGTCTCCTTCCACGTCCTCAACAAGAAGACCGGCAATCGCGTGAAGCGCGAATATGTCGATGCCGACACCGGCAAGCCGGTCGAGCACGACGACCAGGTCAAGGGCTACGAGACGTCGAAGGGCGCCTACATTCTGCTGGAGCCCGACGAGATCGCGGCGGCGACGCCGCAGAGCGACAAGATGCTGACCGTCGATCACTTCATCTCCTGCGCCGACATCGACACGGTCTATTTCGACAAGCCCTATTATCTCGCGCCGGCCGATGATGCTTCGCAGGATGTGTTCGGGTTGATCCGGGAAGGGATGAAGACGAAGGGCGTCGCGGCGCTCGCGACCGCCGTCCTCTTCCGGCGCGTGCGCACCGTTCTCATCCACGCGCAGGGGCGGGGGCTCGTCGCCGACACGCTGAATTTCGACTACGAGGTCCGCGCCGCCGAAAAGGCGTTCGACAAGATTCCGGATTTGAAGATCAAGGGCGAGATGCTCGACCTTGCCAAGCATATCATCGGCACCAAGAGTGGCACGTTCGATCCGTCGCAGTTCGACGATCGCTACGACGCGGCGCTGGCCGACCTCGTCAAGGCGAAGATGGAAGGCAAGGAGATCAGGAAGCCGAAGCGCGAGGCCAAGGGCAAGGTGATCGACCTGATGGACGCGCTGCGCCAGAGCGCAGGTGCGCAGAAGGCGGCCGCCAAGCGCAAGCCGAAGGCCGAGGCGCCGCGACGCAAGGCAAGCTGAGATGGCACTCGACGTCTACAGGCAGAAGCGCGACTTCAGGAAGACGCCGGAGCCGTCCGGAGCGGCGCGCAAGGCCAAATCGAAGGGCAACAGCTTCGTCGTCCAGAAGCACGACGCGACGCGGTTGCACTATGATTTCCGCATCGAGGTCGACGGCGTTCTGGTGAGCTGGGCGGTGACGCGCGGCCCGAGCCTCGTTCCGGGCGAAAAGCGTCTCGCCGTCCAGACCGAAGATCATCCGCTCGACTATGGCGACTTCGAAGGCACGATCCCGAAGGGCGAGTATGGCGGCGGCACCGTCATCGTGTGGGATCGCGGAACGTGGAAGCCGGTCTTCGACTACGCCAAGGGGTACAAGAAGGGGCATCTGGAAATCGAGCTTTCCGGCGAGAAGCTCAAGGGCGTCTGGCACCTTGTGCGCATGGCCAGAAAGCCGCGCGAGAAGCGCGATAACTGGCTGATGATCAAGAGCGAGGACGAATTCGCGCGCGGCGAGGACGATCCGGACATTCTGGAGGAACGGCCGGAATCGGTGAAGACCGGGCGGCTGATCGCCGACGTCGCGAACGAGACGCCGGGCTGGTCGTCGAAGACCGGCAAGATCGAGACGAAAAAGGCCCCGCCGAAGCGCATCAAGGGTGCGAAGACGGCGGGCTATCCCGGCTTCGTCGAGCCGCAGCTTGCGACGTTGAAGCCGCATGTGCCGTCAGGCGCGCGCTGGCTGCACGAGATCAAGTTCGACGGCTACCGGCTGCAGGCGCATGTGCAGGGCCGCAAGGTGACGCTCTTCACGCGCAGCGGGCTCGACTGGACGGAAAAGTTCGGCGAGGCGGTGCCCGATGCCTTCCGCAAGCTGGCGCTCAAGAACGCCATCATCGACGGCGAGCTCGTCGTCGAAGGCAATGGCGGTGCGTCGGATTTCTCCGCATTGCAGGCTGACCTCAGCGAAGGGCGCAGCGACCGCTTCGTCTTCTACGCCTTCGACCTTCTCTATCTCGACGGCAAGGATCTGCGCGCAACGCCGCTCGTCGACCGCAAGGCGGCACTGGAAAAGCTGCTCGCCGACGCACCGAACGCGCTGCGTTTCTCCAGCCATTTCGAGGAAGACGGCGAGATGATCCTGCGCCACGCCTGCCGGCTCAGCCTGGAAGGCGTGATTTCCAAGGTGCGCGACGGCAAATACACCTCCGGGCGCGGGCGGGACTGGATCAAGTCGAAATGCGCCGAGCGGCAGGAATTCGTCATCGGCGGCTACGTGCCGTCCTCGACCTCGAAGAAGGCGATCGGATCGCTGCTCATTGGCTATCACGAGGGCGGGAAGCTCATCCATGCAGGCCGCGTCGGCACCGGCTTTTCGCGCAGCGTCGCCGAGGATGTGTTCAAACAGTTGAAGGCGATCGAGGCGAAGGAGGCGCCTTTCGACGGCAAGCTTTCCGCGGAGGCGAAGCGCGGCGCGGTGTTCGTCGAGCCGAAGATGGTCGCCGAGGTCGAGTTCCGCGCCTGGACGGCGGACGGAAACGTGCGCCACGCCTCGTTCCGCGGCATTCGCGAGGACAAGCCTGCGGCCGAGATCGTGCGCGAGGGCGGCACTGAAGAGAAGGCGAAGGACAAGCCGAAGAGCGCGGTCAAGCTCACCCACCCCGATCGCGTCTACTGGAAGGATGCGGGCGTCACCAAGGAGGGACTGGCGGATTACTATTCGCAGGTCTGGCCGTTGATGGCGCCGTTCGTCGTCAACCGGCCGCTGGCCTTGCTGCGCTGCCCGACCGGCATTTCCGGCCAATGCTTCTTCCAGAAACATGCGTGGAAGGGGCAGAGCAAGGAAATCCTCACCGTCCACGAAAAGCTCGACGACAGCGAGGAGCCGGGCATCGCCATCGACGATCTCGACGGGCTGATCGGCCTCGTCCAGGGCGCGACGCTGGAAATCCATCCCTGGGGCGCGCCGCTTTCCGACATCGAGAAGCCGGACATGATCATCATGGACCTCGACCCCGGCGATGGCGTCACGTGGGAGCGCGTGATCGAGGCGGCCCATGCCGTGCGCGAACGGCTGGAGGCGCATGGGCTGACTGGGTTCGTCAAGACGTCCGGCGGCAAGGGGCTGCATGTGGTGGCGCCGGTGAAGCCGAAGGCGGATTGGGACAGGGTCAAGGCGTTCACGAAGAGGATCGCCGAGGAGATGGCGGCGGACGAGCCCGATTCCTATGTCGCGACGATCACCAAGGCGAAGCGCAAGGGGAAGATCCTGATCGACTACCTGCGCAACGGTCGCGGCATGACCGCCGTCGCGCCCTATTCGACGCGCGCGCGGGAAGGGGCGGCGGTGTCGATGCCGTTGTCATGGGATGAATTGTCGCCGGAGATCAGGGCGGATCATTATACGGTGGCGAATGCCATGGCGCGGCTCGACAATCTGAAGGTCGATCCGTGGGCGGATTTTCGGAAGGCTGAGGCGGTGATTGGGGGGAAGGGAAGTCGGAGAGGTTGAGGTCCCCCTCTCCGTCTCGGGCTGTCGCCCGAGCCACCTCTCCCCCGAAGGGGGCGAGGAAACGCCCTTATCGGTGGCGGCTATCATCCGGCGATATTCAACCAGCCTGGGTTCCTCGCCCCCCTACGGGGGAGAGGTGGCCCGAAGGGCCGGAGAGGGGGAGCGCTGACGCTACTTCGTCTTCCCCGCCTTCTCACTCGCGATGCTCTTCTTCAGCGCGTCCATGATCGAAACGACGTTGGACGGCGTCTCCGGCTCGGGTTCGCACTTTGCCTTCGCCAGCGTCGGCTTCTTCTTTTTCTTCTTCGCCGCGATGATCTTGAGCAGCTTGTCCTGCACCGGGTCCTCGACCAGCTTCGGGTCCCATTTTGTCGAGCGATCGTCGATCAGGGACTTGACCAGCTTCATCAGCTTCGCGTCGGGCTTTTCGCGCTCGATTTCGGAGAAATACTCGGTCTCCTCGCGCACCTCGTCGCCATAGCGCAGCGTCCACAGGACGATGCCCTTGCCGCGCGGCTCCAGCATCACGGCGCGTTCGCGGCGATAGAGGACGACGCGGGAGATGCCGACCTTCTTCGTCGCGCGCATGGCGTCGCGGATGACAGCGAATGCCTCTTCACCGACCTTGTCGTCGGGGGCGATGTAGTGCGGCTTGTCGAGCCAGATCCAGCCGATGGAATCGGCCGGGACGAACTGCTCGATGTCGATGGTGCGGGTGCTTTCGAGCGCAACGGCGTCGAGCTCGTCGTCGTCGAGCATGACGTGCTTGTCCTCGCCGATCTCGTAGCCCTTGATCTCGTCATGCTCGCCGAGCGGCTTGCCGGTCACCGCGTCGACGTAGCGGCTTTCGATGCGGTTGCCGGTCTTGGCGTTGATCGTGTGGAAGCGCAGCTTGTTGTTCGCGGTGGTCGCGGGCGTCATGGAAATGGGGCATGTCACCAGCGACAGCTTGAGATAACCCTTCCAGAACGAGCGCGGCGCCATGGTCCTACCTCGCGACGATCTCGTGGAAGGAATCCTTGCGGCCCGGAATTTCCTCGGAGACCACCAGCGCGAGCTGCTTTTCCTCGAAGATTTTGAACCAGTCGTCCCATTCGACGATCTCGCGCCCGCCGAGCGCCATGGCCGCGTCGGCACCGCGATCCTGATCCTGATAGGACGCCTGGTCGAAGACGATCGACAGGACCGGATCGTCGCCGCCGACCGAGGGCGAGGCCTCGCTGATCGCCGGCGAGCCCATGCGGGCTGCGGCCCAGTCGCGGATTTCGTCGCGGTCGGTGAGGGTGCGTGTGGCTGCCATTTCAGAAACTCCTGTTATATCCCACCAAACGTCGGGCGGGGTCAGGAGTTCCGGGTCAGGCGGCGCGATCCTCGCTATCGCGCTCGGCCTGCCGCGCAACCGGCTTCATGTCGATGAAGGCCTTGATCGGTCGATGGTCGGAGGCGATTCTGGCGAGGTCGGAATCGTGGACTTCGAGTTTGGCGACGAGGCTTTCAGGCGTGCCGAAGATGCGGTCGAGCGCCAGCACCGGGTAGCGCGCGGGAAAGCTCGGCAGCGCCTCGCTCGGCCCGAAGGACGCGGGCAAACGGGTCAGCGACGAGCGCCGTCCGAGCCGCCATTCGTTCAAATCGCCGAGGATCAGCGTCGGCTTGGTGCCGCATTCGGAGACTTCGGCGATCAGCGTCTCGATCTGCCTCTTCCGTGAATGCCGCAGGAGGCCGAGATGGGCGGCGATGACGCGCAGGACGCCGCCCTTGACTTCGAGGTCGACGACGATCGCGCCGCGCGGCTCTGCGCCGGGCAGCTTCAGCTTCTGCACGTCCCGCACCGCGCCCTCGCGGTAGAGAAGCGCATTGCCGTGCCAGCCATGGCCGGTGGCGTGCGCGGCGACGGGGACGTGGGTGAGGCCAAGCTTTTCCTCGATGTGGAGCAGGTCGAGCAGGCCGTCGCGTGTGCCGAAGCGGCGGTCGGCCTCCTGGATGGCGACGATGTCCGCGCCCAGTTCGTCGATGACGGCGGCGGTGCGCATCGGGTCGAAGCGGCCGTCCGTGCCGACGCATTTGTGAATGTTGTAGGAGGCGACGACGAGGTCCGCGCTGTCCCCCGCGCCGTCATGGCGTTCATAGACGGTCTGGGCGTCGCGCAGATTGGCGATGAGCCGCGAGTTCCTGATCGTCTTCATCCTGCCGATCCGGCGCAAAGCCTTCATTACATCATCCGGGGTCTGGTCGAGCATCGCGTCATGCTAACGCCATTCGCATTGATCCGTTGCAAATACGACGATCCGGCGGGCGACGGCGTCACGATCGGTTTACCTCACAGATAGGGCGACGCCAGCCAGACGATCCGGTTGCGCAGGCGCTTGAGGAAGGGCCGGCCGGTCAGCGTCGCCAGCGTCTCCTCCTGCCCGCCGTCGATGCGGCGCTTCAGGTGTGCCTCGATATCGGCGGCGAAGTCGCGGTCGAAGATTTCGACGTCGAACTCGAAGTTCAGCCGCAGCGAGCGCGTGTCCATGTTGGACGAGCCGATCAGCGACCAGGTGCCGTCGACGGTCAGGAGTTTCGAATGGTCGAACGGACCGTCCGAACGCCAGACCCGGCAGCCCGGCCCGATCACCTGGTCGAGCTGCGCCGTCATCGCATAGTCGACGAGGCGCAGATTGTTGGCGGCGGGGATGACGATGTCGACCTCGACGCCGCGCCGTGCGGCCGAGGCGAGCGCACCGACGATCTGGAGGTCGGGCAGGAAATAGGGCGAGGCGATCATCAGCCGGCGGCGGGCGACGGCCGCCGCGCCCATCACCATCGCATGGGTGGCGTCGAGCCGCGTGTCAGGTCCAGAGAAGATCACCCGGGCGATGGACGAACCGGTGAGCGCGGGCGTCGCCGAGCGCCAGACCTGGCCGTCGAGCCGTTCCTTCGCGACGAAGAACCAGTCGTCCGCGAAGACCGCGAAGAACTGCGAGACGACCGGGCCGGTGACGCGGAAATGGAGGTCGCGATGCGGCTCGCGGTTTTCCGGCGAGGTGACGAAGCCTTCGCGAATGTTCATGCCGCCGGTGAAGCCGACGCGGCCGTCGACGACCATGATCTTGCGGTGATTGCGCAAATTCGCATAGGGCAGCCGAAAGCCGATGATGTTGCCGAGGAAGAGCCGGTTCGGCACTGCTCCGTCGCGAAGCTGCTGGCGGATCGAGGGCCGCGAATATCGCGCGCCGACCGCGTCGATCAGCACCCGCACCTCGACCCCGCGCTTGCGCGCGCGCACCAGCGCATCGGCGACCCGCCGGCCCGCCGCGTCATTGTCGAAGATGTAGCTCGACATTACGACGAAGCGCTTTGCCGCGTCGATTTCGGCGATCATCGCCGGATAGGTCTCGTCGCCGCCGTGAAGCTTCTCGACCTCGTTGCCGGCGGTCAGCCAGAAGGGCGAGACGCGGTCGCCGAGCGTCTTGATCGCCTGGAAGCGCGGCTCGGCGTGGATCGCCTCGAAGGCCATGCCGGATTCGACGCCGGCGGCCGCCTGCACTTCGGCGCTCGACTTCATCTTCCCGATCGTCTCGCGACGGATGCGGTTGATGCCGGCAATGGCGTAGATCGCCGCGCCGAGGATCGGCGACAAAAGGATGATTCCGACCCAGCCGATCGCCGCGCGCACGTCGTCCTTCGTCATCGCGGCATGGATCGCCGCCGGAATCCCGAAGGCGAGGCCGAGGACGAACAGGATGTAGGGCCAGTATTCCTGGAGGGTCGCGTACATCGTTGCCTTTGGTCAGTTCCGACAAACGCCGGAATGCGCCAGTCGATCCATCCGGTGGACCATGCCGCATTTCGCGCTGTCAACCGATGCCGCATGATGGCACAAGCGGGGAAGGGACGGCGCGGGGGTTCGATGGACTGGCGATTTGCACTCAAGATCGGCGCATTTCTGGTCGCCACGGCGGCGCTGAGCCTGCTTGGCGTCAACCTGATGCCGGACGAAACGGACATTCGGCGGCCGGTGCCGCATGTCGTCTCCGTCTCCGACCCGGCCTTCCTGCGCACCATGCACTCGGTCTTCGACGGCAACATCGCGGGCGGGCATGCGATCCAGACGCTGGTCAATGGCGAGGAAATCTTCCCGCCGATGCTGGAAGCCATCGAGGCGGCCGAGACCAGCATCAATTTCGAAACCTACATTTACTGGTCGGGCGAGATCGCGCTGAGATTTGCCAATGCGCTTGCCGCCAAGTCGCGCGAGGGCGTGCCGGTGCGGGTGCTGGTCGACGCGGTCGGCAGCCTGCCGTTCGATGAAGACATCATCTCTATCATGACCGATGCGGGCGTCGTCTTCGAGCGTTTCCGCCCGGTGCGCTGGTACACGCTCGACCGCGTCAACTACCGCACCCACCGCAAGCTCCTGATCGTCGACGGCCGGATCGGCTTCACCGGCGGCGTCGGCATCGGCGACGAGTGGCTGGGCGACGCGCGCAATCCGGCCGAATGGCGCGACAATCACTACAGCGTCGAGGGCCCGGTGGTCGCGGACATGCAGGGCGCCTTCGCGGAAAACTGGCTGGAAGCGACCGGCGAGGTGCTGCAGGGCGACGCCTTCTATCCCGAACTGGAGCCCGCCGGCGAACTTCTGGCGCAGCACGTCAAGTCGTCCCCCAGCGGCGGCTCGAAATCCATGCACCAGATGCTCTTGATGGCGATGGCCGGCGCGACCGAGCACATTCGCATCGCCATGGCCTATTTCGTGCCGGACGACGTCTCGATCGCGCAACTGGTCGAGGCGCGGGCGCGGGGCGTCGAGGTCGACATCATCGTGCCGAGCGCGCTCACCGACGTTCCGATCGTGCGCCACGGCTCACGCCATTTCTGGGGCGAATTGCTCGAAGCGGGCGTGCGCATCCACGAATATCAGCCGACGATGTATCACCCGAAAGTGCTCATCATCGACCGCTACTGGTCGACCATCGGCTCGACCAATCTCGACGAACGCTCCTTCCGCCTGAACGACGAGTCCAACCTCAACGTCTATGACGAGACCTTCGCGCAGACGCAGATCGACGTGTTCGACGCCGATCTCGCGCTGTCGGACGAGGTGACGCTGGAGGAATGGCGGAACCGGGGGATGTGGGAGAAGACCAAGGACTGGGCGGCGAGCTGGTTTCGGACGCAGCTTTGAGCTCAGCGCCGGAGCGCCCCCTCCGCCTCGCATTCGCTCGGCACCTCCCCCGCTTCGCAGGGAGGATCGACCGTCATGGACGGCCGCGATCTTGTTCCTCCCCAGCGAAGCGGGGGAGGGGGCCGCCGCAGGCGGTGGAGGGGGCGCGGGTTCGAAGTTGCTAACCGCCCCAGGTCTCCTTCAACACGCGCAGCCAGTTGCCGAAGCACAGCTTCTCGATCTCCGCCGCGCCATAGCCATGCGCGTGCATGGCATCGACCAGCTTCGGCAGTCCCGCAGCATCGCCGAGCACCTGCGGGACCATCGCGCCGTCGAAATCCGAGCCGAGGCCGACCGAATCGATGCCCGCGTTCTCGACCATGTGGTCGATGTGCCGCAGCATGATCTCGAACGGCGTGTCGGGGCGCATGCGGCCGTCGGTGCGCAGGAAGGCGGTGGCCTAGTTCAGCCCGGCGATGCCCTTCGTCTCGCCGATCGCCTTCAACTGGTCGTCGGTCAGATTGCGTGCGTGAGGCGTCACCGCATGGGCGTTGGAATGGGAGGCGATGAGCGGCGCGTCGGTCAGTTCCGCGACATCCCAGAAGCCTTTTTCGGTGATGTGGGAAAGGTCGAAGGCGATCCGCAGCGCGTTGCAGCGGCGAACGAGCTCACGGCCGAGATCGGTGAGGCCGGGGCCGGTGTCGGGCGTCGAGGGAAAGCGGAAGGGCACACCGTGGCCGAAGATGTTCGGCCGGCTCCAGACCGGGCCGAGCGAGCGCAGGCCGGCGGCGTGGAGCACGTCGAGATTGTTGAAATCCGCGTTGATCGCCTCGGCGCCTTCGATGTGAAGCACGGCCGCGAAATTGCCGGCGCCGACCGTGGCTGAGATTTCCGCTGCCGTGCGGCAGACTTTCAGCCGGCCTTCGGACCTCGCCTCGATGCGCAACAGCAGCGCCGCCATCGCCATCGTCTCGGCCAGCGCGGCATCCGCGGTGCAGCGGTCGGGCAGGGGCGCGTCATAGGTCGGCTGACTCATGATCGCCTCGACATCGGCCGCCTTGCCAGGCGAGGGGATGAAGATCGCGAAGAGCCCTGCGCGCAAGCCGCCTTCCAGCGCGCGCGGCAGGTCGATATGGCCGCCGACGCCGCCATTCAGGAAATCGGACACCGGATCGGCGCTCTTCCTCAGGTGAAGCCGCAGCAGCGTGTCGTTGTGGCCGTCGAAGATTGGGGTCGGTTTCTGCATCAGGGATCGATTCGCCTTCTGGTCGCAAGTCATTGGATTCGCAGTAAAGCATATAGACTGCGAGGCAATCGCGACATTGCCATCTGGACTAGGGGCGTGGCGTGCTTTGGGCCAAGCGGGCCGATTGTCCTTTTCCTTCGCCGGCTATAGTGCGGGACCCATGAGCCTCACCGTCATCGCCATCGTCCTTGCCTCGGCCCTGATGCATGCGGGCTGGAACGCCGTCCTGCGCTTTCGCGGCGACCGCATCGCGCTGATGACGATGCTGGCCGCGATGAGTGCGCTGATCGCGCTGCCGGGGCTGTTCTTCGTCGACTTTCCCCGCACTGAAGCATGGCCGTGGCTGGCGCTCTCGGTCTGCCTTCATCTCGGCTACAACGTCTTCCTCGCCAATGCCTATGCGCATGGCGAACTCGGGCAGATCTATCCGCTGGCGCGCGGTTCGGCGCCGATGCTGACACTCGCCGCCAGCATCCTGCTGCTGGGTGAAGACCTGACGCCCTTCGCCACGATCGGCATCGTCGTGCTCGGGCTCGGCATCGTGACGCTGTCGCTCGACGGCGGCGTGAAGGCGCTGAGGGCCTCGCCGCGCGGGTTGGTCTTCGCGCTGATCACCGCCGTCTTCATCACCGGCTACACGCTGTCGGACGGCATCGGGGCGCGGGCGGCGGGCGATCCGCACACCTATGTGCTGTGGCTCTTCGTCCTCGACGGCATCCCGCTCATGGCCTGGGCCTTCTGGCGGCAGGGCCGGGCGACCGGGCGCATGATCGCGCAGAACTGGAAGGCGGGCTTCATCGCCGGCGCGCTGTCGCTCGGCGCCTACTGGATCGCGATCTGGGGCTTCACCGTCGCGCCGATCGCGCTGGTGGCGGCGCTGCGCGAGACGAGCGTCGTCTTCGCGGTCATCATTGGCGTCCTGTTCCTCGGCGAGAAGATCAAGGCGCAGCGTGTTCTCGCCATCCTCATCGTCATCGCCGGCCTGGTTCTGATGAGGATGTGAAAAGGGCGGCTTTCGCCGCCCTTCCAGAGACTTACCAGGCCGTGAGAACCGAACCCTTGAAGGTCTCGTCGACGAAGGCCTTGACCTCGTCATTGTGGTAGGCCGCGACCAGCTTGGCGACCCACTCGGCATCCTTGTCGGCGGTGTTGACCGCGATCAGATTGACGTAGGGCGCCTTGGCGCCTTCCTTCAGGATCGGGTCGTTGGCCGGATCGAGGCCGGCTTCGAGCGCGTAGTTGGTGTTGATCGCCGACGCATCGGTGTCGGCGAGCGAGCGCGGAAGCTGGGCGGCGTCGAGTTCGACGAAGTTGAAGTTCTTCGGGTTCTCGGTGATGTCGGCGATGGTGACGTTCAGGCCCTTGTCGGGGTCGAGCGTGATCGCGCCCGAGTCCGCGACGACGAGCAGCGCGCGGCCGCCATTGGTCGGGTCGTTCGGGATGCCGATGGTCGCGCCGTCCGGCAGTGCCTCGAAGCTTTCGTGCTTCTCCGAATAGATGCCCATCGGGAAGTTGACCGTGTAGGCGACGTCGACAATCTCGAAGCCGCGGTCGCGGACCTGGTTGTCGAGATAGGGCTTGTGCTGGAACGAGTTGGCCTGGAGTTCGCCGTCGTTCAGCGCCTGGTTCGGCACGACATAGTCGGAGAATTCGAGGATTTCGATCTCGAGCCCGTCGACGGCGGCGATTTCCTTCACCTTCTCCATGATCTGCGCGTGCGGTCCGGGCGTGACGCCGATCTTGATCTCCTGCGCGAAGGCAGAACCGGCAAGGAGGGCGGCGAACGCCGTGCCAAGTGCGAGTTTCTTCAACATTTTCAAGTGTCTCCGTTTGGGATCAGATGGATTGATTCAACGCATTGCCAATTATCTGGGGCGGGCGCGCTTGTCGAAATGGCGGGCGAGGCGGTCGCCGGCCGATTGCACGAGCTGCACGAGCACGATCAGCACGACCACGACCGCGAGCATCACGTCGGGCATGAAACGCTGGTAGCCGTAGCGGATGCCAAGGTCGCCGAGGCCCCCGCCGCCGACCGCGCCGACCATGGCCGAATAGCCGATCAGGCTGACGACGGTCAGCGTCAGCGCCAGCGTGATGCCGGGGCGGGCTTCGGCGAGCAGCACCTTCCAGACGATCTGGAAAGGTGATGCGCCCATGGCGCGTGCGGTCTCGATCAGGCCGGGATCAACCTCGCGGATCGCCGATTCCACCAACCGCGCGACGAAGGGGATCGTCGCCAGCGTCAGCGGCACGATGGCCGCCGTGGTGCCGATCGACGTGCCCGCGACGAGCCGGGTGAAGGGGATGATCGCGACGACGAGGATGATGAAGGGCGTCGAGCGCGTGGCATTGACGATCGCGCCGAGGACGCGGTTCGTCATCGGCGCGTGGAAGAGTTCGCCGCGTCCCGAGGTGGCGAGGAACACGCCGAGCGGGATGCCGATCAGCGACCCGATGAGGGCGGCGACCGAGACCATGTGCAGCGTCTGTCCGGTGGCGCGGACGATGAGCCAGGCGATATCAGGCGACATGGCCGAGCACCTCCGTGGTGAGTCCGAGCCCGGCGAGGAAGGCGCGGGTCTCGGCGATCTTGGCGTCGTCGCCCTTGAACGAGACGATCAGCGTGCCAAAGGGCCGGCCGGCGATCTCGTCGACCGCGCCGCCGAGGATGTTGACCTCGAGGCCGAGTTCCTTCGACAGGCGCGAGAGCACCGGGTCGGTGGCGTGGGTGCCGGTGAAGACGATGCGCAGCACCGCCTCGCTGCCGGGTGACGGCTCGGGCCTGATCCGTGAGGCGACAAATTCCGGCAGCGTCATGCCGGGAATGCCGGCGAGCAGCGCCTTGGTCGTCTCGTGTTCAGGGCGGGTGAAGACGTCGAAGGTCGTGCCGCTCTCGACGATCCGGCCCTGTTCGATTACCGCGACATGGTCGGCGATCGACTTCACCACTTCCATCTCGTGGGTGATGAGGATGATCGTCAGGCCGAGTTCCTGGTTGATGCGGCGCAGGAGCGCCAGCACGGAGAGCGTCGTTTCCGGATCGAGCGCCGAGGTCGCCTCGTCCGACAGCAGCAGCTTCGGCTGCATGGCGATCGCGCGGGCGATGCCGACGCGCTGCTTCTGGCCGCCGGAGAGTTCGGAGGGGTAGCGGTTGCGCTTGTCGGCAAGGCCGACGAGGTCGAGCAGCGGCGTCACGCGCGCCTCGATCTCCCTGGCGGCGACGCCGGCGATCTCCAGCGGCAGCGCGACGTTGTCGTAGACGGTGCGCGAGGAGAGGAGATTGAAGTGCTGGAAGATCATGCCGATCTGCCGGCGCGTCTCGCGTAAAGCCTTTTCGCCGAGCGGCGCGATGTCCGTCCCGTCGACGAGCACCTTGCCGGAGGAGGGCTTTTCGAGGCCGTTGACGAGGCGGATCAGCGTCGACTTGCCGGCGCCGGAACGGCCGATGATCGCGGTGATCGAACCGCGAGGGGCGGCGAGGTCGATGTCGTCGAGCGCGATGACCTCGCCCGAGGCGCGGCCGGCCGGGAAGCTCTTGGAGACGGATTCGAAGCGGACGATAGCATCCTGCGATGCGGCCTCGCCGGCCTTCAAATTGCGGGGCGCCATGTTCATGCCGGCCATCCTGCCGGTCGCGGGGAGTTCATCGTTGCTGCCTTTCCGAGCCGCCAGCTTCCTCCCAAAAGCCGCAGTCGTCGTCTCATTGCTGGTCTTCATGGCGCGGTGACTACGCCTTCATTCCGGCCGCGACAATGCGCAAATTCGGGACGCAGTGTAGAGAATTTGCATTCCAAGTTTGGCGGGTTGGCGGGAAAAGGATTTCGGGGGTTGGGCGAAGGCGACCCCCACCCCATACCCCTCCCCACAAGGAGGAGGGGACGTGAGCGCCGCGTTCCTTTTTCAACCAAGCTCCAGGCGGAAGAGAATGTGCGACGTCGGCGACCCCCTCCTCCTTGTGGGGAGGGGTAAGGGGTGGGGGTAGCCTCGCGCTGCCCTATCCACCCGCGCGTTTTGCCACACAGGAAATCCGCTTCCCCCAATGTTACAACCACCGCCAGCACATTCAGGAGAGATGCGCATGAAGTTCATCCGATACATCGCCCTTGCCGGCGCCCTCTTGGCCGCGCCTGCCTTCGCGCACGACTTCGCCGCCGGCGACCTGACAATCGACCACCCGTGGTCGCGGGCGACGCCTAAGGGCGCGCGGGTGGCGGCCGGCTACGCCTCCATCACCAACAACGGCTCCGAGGCTGACCGGCTGATCGAAGTGCGCAGCGACTTCGCCGCTTCGGCCGAAATCCACGAGATGGCCGTCGATGGCAATGGCGTGATGACGATGCGCCCGCTCGCCGACGGCATCGAGATTCCGGCCGGCGAAGAGGTGAAACTCGAGCCCGGCTCCTTCCACATCATGTTCATGGGCCCCGAAAAGCAGCTCGTCGAGGGCGAGAATTTCGCCGGCACGCTGGTCTTCGAAAAGGCAGGCGAAGTCGAGGTGGAATTCGCCGTCGAAGGCATGGGCGGGCCGGGCGGGCATGCGGGCCACAACCATTGATGGCAAGACGTCGACGCGCTCTACCCGAGTCCGTTAACCATTGCTTAAGGCTGCGATTGCGCGATGAGGCGAACAGGCACAGTGATGCGTTCGGGTGGAGAAGAATGCGTCGCACTGAAAGCCCGGAACCATGCGGATCGTCGACATCGCGCGCAGCGCCTATACGAGCACGCCCGCACCGATCAGGCGCAGGCTGGCGCCGCTCGTTGCGCTCGTCCCGCGCAGCCTGAAATACGGGCCGGCCTTCGAGCGCTGGCGGCGGGATATCAAGCGATCCGAAGTCGAGCCGGCTTTCGCGGTGGACCGGGCGCAATCGCAGTTGCAGGCGCTTCTTACCAAGGCGTCGGCAGGTAGCGCCTTCTGGCGCAATCTTCTCGGCGCCGCCGCCTTCGCGACCTTCGAGCTCGAGGCGCTGGCGAGCGTGCCGATCACGACCAAGCAGATGATGCGCGAGGCGGGCGACGCCGCGCGCGTCGATGCGTTGCCGGCGCTTATTCAGGCGACCACCAGCGGCTCCAATGCCGAGGCGCCCTTCGAGTTCCTGATCGACGCTGACCGGAGCGTGCGCGAATTTGCCTTCGTCACCACGGCGTGGGGCCGCGCGGGCTACCGGCCGGGCGATGCGCGTGCCGTCCTGCGGGGCTTTCGCCTCGACGACGCGAACGCGTCCCATCAATGGGACCCGGCGCTTGGTGAACTGCGCCTCGCCGTCTTCCCGCTCGGGCCCGCTGAAGCAGCCGCGATGGCGGACGAGATCGAGCGGCGCCGGGTGTCCTACATCCACGGCTATCCATCCGCGATCGAGCTTTTCGCACGCCATCTCAACAATGCCGGGCGTCGGCTGGCCCATCCGGTCCGCGGTATCTTCCCGATTTCGGAGCCGGTCTTCGCCCACCAGCGCGATCTCTTCGCCAAGGTCTTTCAGCAGGCGGAAGTCGTCCCCTTCTACGGGATGAGCGAGAAGGTCGCCTTTGCCGTCGAACGACGGGGCGAGCCCGGTGTCTATACGTTCGAGCCGCTCTACGGGCTCGCCGAACTGGTCGACGATGCCGGGCAACCTGTCGCGACACCGGGGGCGGAAGGACGATTGCTCGGCACAGGCTTCATCTCCACCGGCATGCCCTTCATCCGCTACGATACCGGCGACCGGGCGCGGCTGGTCGAGGCGGCGACGCGCGAAAACGGTTGGCGGCTGACGGTTCGCGACATCGCCCCGCGCCGCAAGCCGGATTTTCTGATTGCCGGCGATGGCGGCAAGATCGTCGCCACCGACCTCGTGCCGGAAGATGTGACGCTTCTGCGCGGGCTTGCCGAATGGCAGTTCGCGCAGGGCTCGCCGGGTGTTGCGACGCTCCGCTTTGTGCCGGCGGCGAATGGCGGCGCGAGCAATGCGGAACGGCTGGCGAACGCGCTCGAAAGGCGAACGGACGGACGCCTGCGCTTCAATATCGAGCAGGTCGCCTCGATCACGTCCGGCGCGCACGGCAAGCGTGCCTTCATCATCCAGAACATCGCAGGCTGAAAGCGGGCGGACGATCGCTCGCCCGCCAGCTTGACCGCTGCTACTCGGTGACGACCGCGCGCAGCATCCAGACGACCTTCTCGTGATTGGTCATGCGGCCGACGAGCATGTCGTGCGAGACGAAGTCCTCAGCCTCCTCGGCCTGTTCGGCGGCGTCGCGCATCTTGCGGATGGCGGCCTCGTGGCCGTCGATCAGGTCGGCGACCATGTCGTGGGCGGTCTTCGATTCCGCCCCGAGTTCGACGACGATGTCGGCGCCCTTATTGCCGGAGACCGGCGCGCGGTAGCCCAGTGCGCGAATGCGCTCGGCAAGCTCGTCCGTCGCCTTGAACAGGTCGTTGTACTGCTCCTCCGTCATCACGTGGATAGAATGGAAGAGGGGACCGACGACGTTCCAGTGATAGATGTGCGTCTTGACGAGCAGCGCGTAGGTGTCGGCGAGGATGGCCGACAGGCTCTCGGCCACCGCCTTGCGGCTCTTGGCGTCGATGCCGGTGTTGACCTCAACGTCACGGGGCTTGGTGTCGAGAACCTTGGCGCTTTTGGCCATGAGAATGCTCCTGTTCTGGCTGGGCGGTTGGCCGTTCGGCCGTTCGCTCCATGAACATTCTCTAATGTGAAATGTTCCCGATTACCGACGCCAGAAGGCGGGCGACATCAGGACCAGAACGGCGAGGATTTCGAGCCGGCCGAGCAGCATGGCGGCGATCAGCACCCATTTTGCCGCATCGGACAGCGGCACGAAATTGCCGGCCGGGCCGATGATGTCGCCGAGGCCGGGACCGACATTGGTCAACGCGGTCAAGGTGCCCGTCACGGCGCTGACGAGGTCGAGGCCCGTCAGGGTCAAGAGCAGCGTGCCGACGCACAGAAGGACGAGGAAGACGGCGACGAAGAGCGTCGTCGCGCGCTGCATGTCGCCGTCGATCACGCGCTTGCCGTAGCGGATCGACTGGACCGAATTCGGGTAGATCAGCTTGTTCAGGCCGCGCGCGAGAAGCTGGTAGAGGATGTAGAAGCGGTAGGCCTTGATGCCGCCCGAGGTCGAGCCCGAACAGCCGCCCATGAAGGTCGCGACGAAGGCGCAGCCGACGGCGAACGGGCCCCAGGCCGAATAGTCGCCGCTGGCAAATCCCGTCGTGGTGATGATCGAGATGAAGTTGAAGGCCGAATGGGTCAGCGCCGTGCCGAAGCCGACTTCGGAGGTCACCCGCAGATAGATCGCGACGGCGAGTATGAAGCCCGCGCAATAAGTTGCGAAGACGCGGATCTGCGGGTCGCCCAGCGGATCGACGCGGCCACGCACCGCCAGCAGGATCAGGATCGAGAAGGGCAGGGCGCCGACGAACATGAAGATCGTGCCAACCCACAGGATCGCCGGCCGGTCGGCATAGGTGCCGAAGGAGGCGTCGTGGGTCGAGAACCCGCCGGTCGACAGCGTCGCCATCGAGTGGTTGATCGCGTCGAAGGCGGTCATGCCCGCGGCCGCATAGGCGACCGCGCAGACCAGTGTCAGCGCGCCGTAGATGCCCAGAAGCGCGATCGTATAGGTCGACAGGCGCGCGAAGGGCCGGTCGCCGATATCGGAGGACTCGATCTTCAGGTATGAAACGCCGCCGATATTGAGGAATGGCAGGACGAAAAGCCCGAGCGCGATCACCCCGACGCCGCCGATCCATTGCAGGAGCGAGCGCCAGAGCAGCAGCCCCGGCGGCAGGGAATCCAGGCCCGCGATCACGGTCGAGCCGGTCGTCGTCAGCGCCGAGACGCTTTCGAAGATCGCATCGGTCACGCTGAGCCCGATCGAGGCCGCATAAAGCGGGACGGCGCCGGCAATGGCCGTCGTGACCCAGAGCACGTTGACGAGGAGGAAGCCGAAGCGGGCCGAAAGCTGGGGCGGGGTGCCGAAGGTGGCGAGCGCGATGCCGGCCGACAGGCCGCCCACGAGAAGGCCGGACAGCGTGAAGACCTGCCAGTCCGGGTTGCCGACATAAAGGTCGACCACCGCCGGGAGCGCCATGAACAAGGCGAGATAGGCCGAAAAGATCGCCGCGACGAAGGTGACGGCGCGAATATGGAGCGTGTTCAAGATGCTGTCGAACCACACAAAATGATCGGCGAGCTATACGCCCGAACAGCAACCCTGAACAGCCGCGCCGTCGCCCGCGCCGATCACGAATTGCGGACAAGCCATGCCGGATAGTCGCTGACGAGAAGGTGCAGCGGCGGCTCGTCCTCCTCGATCGTGGCGAAGCGGCCGATCGGCTCGCGGAAGATGTTGTCGGTCAAATCGTCGTTGACGGTCGAGACCTCGCCGATCAGCACGTCGCCGCCTTCGCCCCAGAAGGCGTGCCAGTCGCCGGGCATCAACGTCACGCTCGCGCCCGGCGCGAGCTTGAGCTTGCCGCCGGCCGAAAGTGTGCGCGCGATGCCGTCGCAGGCGACGGTGACGCCGCGCTTTCCGTCGAAATTGCCGTCATCGTCAGAACCGAACAACTCGACCACCAGCGTCGCGCCGCCGCGATTGATGATGTCCTCCGCCTTCAGGCGATGCGTGTGCATCGGGCTCAACTGGTCCTGCCGCGAGATCAGCAGCTTTTCGGCGTAGCACATGCCGCCCCCGCGCTTCAGGTCGGCGAGACGGCCGTTGCGCAAGGTGAACAGGAACAGCCCCATCTCGTCGAACCGCCCCGCGCCATAGTCGGTGATGTCCCAGCCGAGCCGCGCGTCAACAATCGCCTGCGCATCGCTCCGCGCTCGAAATTCGTCCGGTGTCCAGCGGGCAAAGGGCGGCAGGACGAAGCCAAAGCGACGCATCATTTCATCGGCTTCGCTCATGATGTCATTGATTTCAGAGCGTTTCATCGGCTTAGCTCAACAATCGATTCAAGAGGTTCATCCATGCAGTCCGTATCGGAGATCGCGGAAGTCATCGCCGAAAAGGCGCAAGGGTCGGCCCGCTTCATCGTAGCGCTCGCCGGGCCGCCCGGCGCCGGCAAGTCGACGCTGTCGCAGCTTCTGGCGGACGCGCTCGGCGACGCGGCGATCCTTCAGGGCGACGGATTTCACTATGACAACGCGATCCTCGATACACTCGGCCGGCGCCAGCGCAAGGGCGCGCCGGACACGTTCGACGTCGCAGGCCTGGAGAGCGTCCTGTACCGCATCCGGGGTGGCCAAGACGTCATCGTGCCCGTCTTCGACCGCCCGCTCGACCTCGCCCGGGCCGGCGCGGCGCGGATTGCGGGCGATGCGCGTTTCGTCATCGTCGAGGGCAACTATCTGACGCTCGACGCCGCGCCGTGGAGTGCGCTGCGTCCGCTCTTCGACGTGACGGTGCTCATCGACGTGCCGCGCGCCGAACTCGAAAAGCGTCTGATGCGGCGCTGGCTGGATCTGGGCTGGAGCGAGGAACAGGCGGCGCATTGGGTCGCGTCGAACGACATGCCCAATGTCGATCTCGTCCAGGCGCAGGGCGGCTCGGCCGATATTCTCTGGCGGCCGCAAGCGCTCTAGGCCCTTGCCGCGACCCGCCGCCAGGCCGGCGCGGAGATGTCCGAAGCCCAGGGAGGATTGGCGCCGGAGCGCGAGACGGCGACGGCCGCGACCTCCGCCGCACGGTCGAGGCAAAGCCGCAGATCGCCGTCGCCCATTGTGCGGACGGCAGCTTTGTCGAGACTGCCCAACCCCTCCAGCGCTTCGAGAAAGCCGGCATTGAAGGCGTCGCCGGCACCGACCGTGTCAACGATGGTCGCCGGCCGCGGCGAAACCGAAATCGTCCCGCGCGCGGTGTGCCCGGTCGCCCCGCGCGCGCCGTGGGTGACGAGCACGATCGATGGGCCGGTCGCAAGCAATTCGTCGATGAAGGCGCCGGCGTCGGGCGAGAGCCATGCAAGGTCCTCTTCCGACAACTTGACGATGTCGGCGCCGGCCATCATGCGCGTCAGCCGCGCGCGGTAGGCTCTCTCGTCGGTGATGAAATCCGGACGGATGTTCGGGTCGATCATGACGAGGCGGGCCTTCCCTTCGCGCGCCATCAAGTCCTCGAAGGCCGAGCCGCAGGGCTCGACGACGAGGCTGATCCCGCCGAAGAACAGGGCGCGCACATTATTGCCGAGCCTCGGCAAGTCCGCGGGCTCGAGCATCCGGCTCGCGGTTCCCTCGTCGTAGAAATGGTAACTTGCGTGGCCGTCCTCGAGTGTGACGAAGGCGAGCGTCGTCGGGCGAGCGCTGCGCGGCGAGAGCGCGGAATCGACGCCGGACGCGTTCAGTTCGTCGGTCAGCATCCTGCCGAAGAGGTCGGTCGACAGGCCGTTGAAGAAGCCCGTCTCGACGCCGAGCCGCCCCAGCGCGATGGCGGTGTTGAACACCGCGCCTCCCGCATGGGGCGCAAAGCCGCGCTGCCCGCCCTCAAGCTCGACGGGCAGCATGTCGATCAGTGCATCGCCGCAGCACAGGATCATCGCGTCACGCCGCCTCGGCCAGTTCCGGCGGCGCTTTCGCGCCTGTCATGAAGGCGACGGCATCCGACATGGTGTGCTCCTTGGGGTCGATGACGCAGAGGCGCCGGCCGAGGCGATGGACGTGTATGCGGTCGGCGACCTCGAAGACATGCGGCATGTTGTGCGAGATGAGCACGATCGGCATGCCGCGCTTCCTGACGTCGAGGATGAGTTCGAGCACGCGGCGCGATTCCTTGACGCCGAGCGCCGCCGTCGGCTCATCCATGATGACGACCTTGGAGCCGAACGCCGCCGCCCGCGCCACCGCCACGCCCTGCCGCTGGCCGCCCGACAGCGTCTCCACCGCCTGGCTGATGTTCTGGATCGTCATCAGGCCGAGTTCGGAGAGCTTGTCGCGGGCGATCTTCTCCATCGCGGGCCGGTCGAGAAGCCGGAAGGTCCGACCCAGAAAGCCCGGCTTTCGGATCTCGCGGCCGAGGAACATGTTGTCGGCGATCGAGAGAGCCGGCGACAGAGCGAGGTTCTGGTAGACCGTCTCGATGCCGGCGTCGCGCGCCTCCATCGGCGAGCTGAAATTCACGATCTGCCCGTCGAGGCGGATTTCGCCTTCGTCCGGCCGGATCGCGCCCGAGATCGCCTTGATCATCGAGGATTTGCCGGCACCGTTGTCGCCGATGACGGCGAGGATTTCGCCCGGATAGAGGTCGAAATCGGCACGGTCGAGGGCGGTGACGCGGCCATAGCGTTTGACGAGGCCGCGGGCGGAGAGAACGGGCTGGGTGCTCATGACGAAAGCTTCCTGATCCACTGGTCGATGGCGACGGCGACGATGGTAAGCCAGCCGATGGCGAAGACCTGCCAGAGAACGTCGACGCCGGCGAGGCGCAGACCCGAGTTGAAGACACCGACGATCAGCGCGCCGACCAGCGGCCCCATGATCGAGCCACGCCCTCCGAAGAGCGAGATGCCGCCGATCACCACGGCGGTGATCGATTGCAGGTTCGCTTCCTGGAAAGACTGCGGCGAGACCGAGCCGACGCGGCCGATTGACGCCCAGGCGGCGAGGCCGCAGACGAGGCCGGCGAGCGCATAGACCGAGAGCAGCGTGCGGTTGGTGCGGATGCCGGAAAGTTCGGCCGCCTCCTTGTCGTCGCCGATGGCATAGACGTGCCGGCCCCAGGCGGTGCGGTTCAGCATGTACCAGAGGACGGCGAAGATCAGCACCATCAGGATCGAGCCATAGGTAAATTGCGCGCCGCCGATGCGGAAGCTCTGGCCGAAGAATTTCAGGAGCGGCGCCGCCGCGTCGATGTCCTGGCTACGGATCGACTGCGCGCCGGACAGCCACAGCGTCAGCGCGAAGAAGATGTTCCAGGTGCCGAGCGTGACGATGAAGGGCGGTAGCTTGAAGCGCGTGACGAACAGCCCGTTGAGCGCGCCGGCGGCCGCGCCGCCGACCATGCCGAGCCCGATGGCGAGCGGGGCGGGCACGCCCATCGAAACCGCGAGATTGCCGGCGACGACCGACATCAGCACCATGATCGCGCCGACCGACAGATCGATGCCGGCGGTCAGGATGATGAGGCTCTGCGCTGCCGCAAGGATGCCGATGATCGAGACCTGCTGCATGATCAGCGACAGGTTGAAGGCGGAGAAGAAATTCGCGCCGGCGATGAAGCCGAAGGCGACGATGCTCAAGGCGAGCACGATGAACGGCACCATCGTCGGATTGGCATGAAGCGCATGCTGCAACCGGTCGATGACGTTCTTGTCGTGTCCCTCGAAGGCGGCGACGGAGCGGTCGCTCTTGTCCAGCGACGCCTCGAACTCCTGCCCGCGCGGGGGCAGGGCGCTTGTGTCGGTCATGGCTGCTTCCTCCCAAAGCGAAGCGAGTGTGATCCTGATTGGCATCGCGGTCAAAGCGGCGATGCTTCCCTCCCCGCACCGGGGGGAGGGGAAATGGCACATGCGACTTCCGCGTCGCCCGGCCCTTCGCTATGGCTCCGGGCGTTCGTCGCTTGAAAAGCCAAATCGTTGGCTTTTCATCCGCTGCGCGGAACGCTCCTCCGGCCGGCGATCCGCTGCCTTCGGCAGCGCCCCGGCGTTCGGAACCTTGCATCGTGCCACTGGCACGACGCATTCGCTCACGCGAACCGGTTCCTCACCCCCAGCACTTATCCAGTCCCTCGGCCGAGTCGATGGACTCGACCCCATCGGCCGGTGCGTCGGTGATCAGGGTGACGCCGGTGTCGAAGAAGTCGAGGCCTTCGGTCGGCGCGGGCTTCTCGCCGGTCTCGGCGAATTTGGCGATCGCCTCGATGCCCAGCGCGGCCATGTCGAGCGGGTATTGCTGCGAGGTCGCGCCGATGATGCCTTCGGAGACGTTCTGGACGCCCGGGCAGCCGCCATCGACGGAGACGATCAGCACGCCCTCGGTCTTGCCGAAGGATTTCAGCGTCTCGTAGGCGCCGGCGGCGGCCGGCTCGTTGATCGTGTAGACGACGTTGATGTCGGGGTCCTGCTGGAGAAGGTTCTCCATCGCGGTGCGCCCGCCTTCCTCGTTGCCGTCGGTCACGTCATGGCCGACGATGCGCGGGTCGTCCTCGTCGCCGATCCGGTTCTCGTCCTTGATGTCGATGCCGAAGCCGCTGAGGAACCCCTGGTCGCGCAGGACGTCGACCGACGGCGCGCTGGGGGCGAGGTCGAGGAGTGCGATCTTGGCGTTTTCGGCTTCTGCGCCAAGCGTCGCGGCGGCCCATTGGCCGATCAGCTCGCCGGCCTTGAAATTGTCGGTGGCGAAGGTGGCGTCGGCGGCGTCGATCGGCTCGAGCGGCGTGTCGAGCGCGATGACCAGGATGCCGGCGTCGCGCGCCTGCTGGACGACCGGCACGATGGCCTTGGTGTCGGAGGCCGTGAGCAGGATGCCCTTGGCGCCGGACGCGATGCAGCTTTCGATCGCCTGGACCTGCGTCTCGTGGTCGCCGTCGATCTTGCCGGCGAAGGTGGAGAGCTTGACGCCGAGTTCCTGCGCCTTGGCGGTCGCGCCTTCCTTCATCTTGACGAAGAAGGGGTTGATGTCGGTCTTGGTGATGAGGCAGGCCGAGACCTCCTCCTGCGCGGCGGCGGGGCCGGCCAGCATCAGGGCAAGCGGCGCGGTTGCGGCCAAAGCAAGCTTGAGCGTCGTTTTCATCGCGAAAATCCTCCGTTGAACTGACCGCCACCTCCTGGCGGAACCATTGCGCGGTCCGTCGAACGGCCATCGTAATCTGCCGTCAGGGAACCACCATCGGCTTTGAGAGTCAATTAATAAATCAATCTAATTTATAATTGACGCTCGCCGTGCCAAGCTGCATGGTCGCAACGTCGCTTGGGAGGGCGCATTGCTGGACGATCCGCACACGACATCACAGCTTGAGCCGCAGCTTCGCGGCTCCAACCAGTCGGGCATGCGCGCCTGGAACGAGCGGCTCGTGCTGTCGATCCTGCGTCGCCAGGGACCCATGTCGAAGGCCGACATCGCCCGCGTCACCGGACTTTCGACGCAGACCGCCTGGGTCATCATCCGGGCTCTCGAGAAGGACGGGTTGCTCGAAAAAGGCAAGCCGCAGCGCGGCCGTGTCGGCCAGCCTTCCGTGCCGATGTCGCTTGCGCCTGATGGCGCTCTCTTCCTCGGCCTCAAGATCGGCCGTCGCTCGAGCCAACTCGTGCTGATGGATTTCGTCGGAACGATCCGCGCGCGGCGCACGCTCATTTATCGCTGGCCGACACCGGGCAGCGTGCTCGAATTCGCCCATTGCGCGATCGATGCGGTCGTGGCCGAGGTCGCGCCGGACCTTCGCTCGCGCATTGCCGGTCTCGGCGTCGCGATGCCGTTCCAGCTCTGGCAATGGTCCGCACGCATCGGCGCGCCGCCGGCCGATCTCGCCGGCTGGGAAACGCTGGACATCCGCGCCGAGCTCGCCCGCGCCTATCCCTTTCCGGTCTTCCTGCAGAACGACGCCTCGTCGGCCTGCGGCGCCGAGCTGATATTCGGCGACGAGGTGCCGGCCGGCGATTTCCTCTATTTCTATGTCGGCTATTTCATCGGCGGCGGCATCGTCCTCGACGGGCAGCTCTATACGGGCCGCAGCGGCAATGCCGGGGCGGTCGGGTCGATGCCGGTGCGCGGCGAGGATGGCCGCACCGTCCAGCTCATCGAGCGCGCGTCGATTTCCGGGCTGGAGGAACTGCTGGAGGCGGCGGGCCGACCGGCAGAGAGCCTTTGGGAAACGCCGGCGGCATGGGACGTCGATGCCGCCATTCTCGATCGCTGGATCGAGGCGGCGGGGCAGGGCATCGCCGATGCGGCGCTCGCCGCGGTCGCGCTGGTGGATTTCGACGCCGTCATCATCGACGGGTCGATGCCGGCGGATGTGCGTAGGCGGCTCGTCGAAGTCGCCGAAGCGCGGATGCGCGGCCATAATCTGTCGGGCATTGCCGAGCCCGATTTCGGCGAAGGCTCGCTCGGGCCGCAGGCGCGCACGCTCGGCGCGGCCGCGATCCCGCTTTCCGAGCGCTTTCTCGTCGACCGGAGCGGGCTGGCGATGGCAGGGTGATGGCCCGCGGCGGATGCCGCCGCGAGCCTTTTCGTCGGATCAGGAATAGATCCAGCGCGGCAGCCAGGTGGCGAGGCCGGGGAAGATGAACATGATCGCCAGCGCCGTGATCTGCAGGCAGACGAACGGAATGACGCCCTTGTAGATCATGCCCGTCGTCACGCTCGCCGGCGCGACGCCGCGCAGGTAGAAGAGCGAGAAGCCGAAGGGTGGCGTCAGGAACGAGGTTTGCAGGTTCACGCCCACCATCACGCCCAGCCACACCGGATCGACGCCGAGGTTCAGCAGGATCGGCGCGGTGATCGGGATCACGATGAAGATGATCTCGAACGTGTCGAGGATGAAGCCGAGCAGGAACATGATCGCCATCACGACGATCACCGCGCCGATCGTCCCGCCGGGAAGGCCCGACAGGAATTCGTGCACCAGATTGTCGCCGCCCATCAGGCGGAAGACGATCGAGAACACCGACGCGCCGAAGAGGATGATGAACACCATCGAGGTGATCGTCGCCGTCGAGATGACCGCTTCCCGGACGATGCGGAAGGAGAGCCTCCACCGCAGCGCGGCCAGGATCATCGCACCGACCGCGCCGACCGAGGCCGCTTCCGTCGCGGTCGCGATGCCGCCGAGGATCGAGCCGAGCACGGCGATGATCAGGAGCAGCGGCGGAATCAGCGCGACGACGACCTCACGGCCGAGGTTCTTCTTCTCCTCAGGCGGCACCGGCGTCGCCGGGCAGGACTTCGGGTCGAAGATCGCCTTGAAGACCATCCAGCACAGGTAGAGGGCGACCAGCAGGAAGCCCGGCAGCACGGCGCCGGCGAACAGATCGCCGACCGAGACGGGTGAGGGCGCGAAGTTGCCCTTGGCCATCTGCACCTGCGCGTTGATGCCCGAGAGCATGTCGCCCATGAAGATCAGCACCGTCGAGGGCGGGATGATCTGGCCGAGCGTGCCCGAGGCGCAGATGACGCCGGACGCGAGGCGTGGGTCGTAGCCGGCACGCAGCATGGCGGGCAGCGAGATCAGGCCCATGGTGACGACGGTCGCGCCGACGACGCCCGTCGATGCCGCCAGCATCGCGCCGACGAGGATCACCGAGATGCCGAGACCGCCGCGCATTTTGCCGAACAGCTTGCCCATCGTCAGCAGCAATTGCTCGGCGATCTTGGAGCGCTCGAGCATGACGCCCATGAAGATGAAGAGCGGCACCGCGACCAGCACTTCATTGGTCATGAAGCCGATATAGCGGTTGGCCAAAGCGCCGAAATTCGACGGGTCGAAGACGCCGAAATACATGCCGACCGCGCCGAACATGAGCGAGACGCCTGCCAGCGAGAAGGCGACCGGGAAGCCAAGCATGAGAAAGCCGATGATGCCGAAGAACATCGTGCCGGCGAGGATCTCGCCAAGAAGTATCGGGTCCATCAGTGGGAGCTCCCGTCGGATTCATAGCGCAGGTCGGCGGGGAGCAGATGCTCGCTGTTCGACAATACGAGGATGGAACGCAGCGCCATGGCGAGGCCCTGAAGGGCGACCAGCACGACGAAGGCGAGGATGAACGTCTTGAGGATGAAGAGCCCCGGCATGCCGCCCGGATTGGCCGACGCCTCGTAGATGCGCCACGACCGGGCGACGAACGGATAGCCGTAGACCCAGACGATCCAGCAGAAGGGAACGAGGAAGATGAACACGCAGATCAGGTCGATCAGCGCCTTCGTCTTCACCTTGGCGGGGCGATAGAATATGTCGACGCGCACATGGTCGTTGCGCAGCAGCGCGAAGCCGGCGACGGCGGTGAACATCGCACCGTTCAGCCAGACATAGAGGTCCTGCATCCAAAGATGCGTGGTCGCGAAGAAGTAGCGCTGCACCACGACGGCGAAGCAGACGAGGACGATACCGAGCGCCAGCCATGAAAAGACATGACCGACCAACCGGTTGATGGCGCTGAGCGCGCGCACCAGGAAAGCCAGTGTAGACATGAGGGATATACCTTGCCGGGCGGAGCCGCAGCTCCGCGAAAACCGAGGATTGTCAGGCTCGGTCGGCGGCAGGCGGTGCGCGCGGAAGCGTGTCCGGCGGGCTCGTGAATGCGTGCGCGGCCTGACGGCTGGGCGGCTGCGGGCGGGTCCCGGCACCATCGATGCGCGCGATGCGCGGCGCGACGAAATCGCCGCCATCTCCGGCCGGGATGTCGAAATCGCCGTGCTTGGCCAGACAGGCGACGCAGATGCGGATCGTTTCGGCGCGCGGAAGCTGCTCGCCGATGCTGTTCATGGCGATCGGCTCGCCATTGGCGGCGGCGCGCATGCGCGGCTGGTCGAAAAGACAGAAGGCGACGATCAGGACGAGCGCCAGGAAGCGCAGCATCAGCGCGGGTCCGCGCTGCGGGCGATCTGTAGCCAGGCTCTGGATCGAGATGCTGTTCATCACTGCGAAATACGCGCCAACGGGCGACTTCATCCGGATCGTCCGGGCGAAATCTCCCGCGACCCTATTCACGGCAAACAGCCCACCGCAAGCAGGGAAACGCTGGTCCGCGCACCTTTCCGCCGAATCTCGCGCTGCGTGACCTTGAAACATCGTCAGATGGCTTATCTATAGCGCGTCCAAATCCACGCGGGCGGCCGATGATGCTGCCAGTTTCACGGAGACCTGAATGGAAACCTGGCTGCCGCTCATCGCAGGCCTCGTCATGCTCGTCATCGGCGGCGAGCTTCTGGTTCGCGGAGCCGTCAAGGTTGCCAGCAACATGGGGGTCTCACCGCTCGTCATCGGCCTGACGCTGGTCGGCTTCGGCACCTCGACGCCCGAACTGGTGACGTCGGTCCAGGCCGCGCTGAACGGTTCGCCGGGCATCGCCTTCGGCAACATCGTCGGCTCGAACATTGCCAATCTTCTCCTGATTCTGGGCATTTCCGCATTGATCACGCCGATTGCCATCGCGTCGGGCGCGTTGCGGCGCGACGGTGCGGTGATGGTTGCGGTCGCGGTCGTCTTCACGGTGCTCGCGCTGACCATGCCGCTCGGCCGCGCCGTCGGCATCGCCTTCCTCGCTGCGCTGGCGGCCTATATCTTCACGGCCTTCCGTCAGGAAAGCGGCGGTACGCCCGATCATGGCGCCGCGCATGGCAAGTCGGCCGCCGCGCAGGGCGTCGATCCGGCGCTGACGGCCGGCTCCGGCGGCTCGACCCTCATGGGCCTCGTGACCGCCGTCGTCGGGCTCGCCATCGTGGTCGGCGGCGGCTACTTCCTCGTCAATGGCGCGGTCGCCATCGCGCGCTCCTACGGCATTTCGGAAACCGTCATCGGCCTGACCATCGTCGCGATCGGCACGTCCATGCCCGAACTCGTGACCTCGCTCGTCGCCGCCTTCCGCAAGCAGGCGGACGTCGCCTTCGGCAACATCATCGGCTCGAACATCTACAACATTCTCGGCATCGGCGGCGCGACCGTTCTGATCGCGCCGAGCGAAGTGCCTGCGGAAATCGCCACTTTCGACAATTTCGTCATGGTCGCCGCATCGCTGCTGCTGGTGGTGCTGGCCTATACCGGGCGCAGGATCGCACGGTGGGAGGGGGCGCTGCTGCTCGCCGGCTACGTCGCCTACATGGCCTTCCTCTGGCCGACAGGGAGCGCAGCCTAGAGGATCGTCGCGGCGATCAGCCAAAGAAGCGCGGTGATGCGGGCAAGGTCGCGCCAGACGGGCGTCGCCTGCTCGGCTGCCTTCCAGACACCCATCGTCACCAGCACATTGTAGGGCAGCGGCGACAGGAAGACGAAGACGCCGAGCGCCGTCGGCGCGTCGCCGGCGAAGACCGCCAGCGCCACGGCGGTGCTGGCGACGGCGAGCACGGTGCCGACAAGCATCATGTCGCGCCAGAAGACGGTGCCGAGCGGCACCGTCCCGTCGATACGCTCGCGGATATAGGCGCGGATCATGAAGCGTCAGATGTCGAAGTCGCCGAAATCGCCGCCATCCATGCCGGGGTCCTCGAAATCGGCTTCCGTCTCGTCCACGCCTGCATCGGCAGCCTCGGCGTCGCCGGCCAGCATGCCGCCGAGCATGTTGGCGAGAATTACGCCGCCGGCCACGCCCATCGCGGTCTGCGCGGCTCCCGCCAGGAACCCGCCGCCCGAGCGGCCCTGCGCGGCACGCGCCGGCATGGCAGGTGCGCCCATCGGCGAGCGGCCGACGCGGGGCACGGAGCCACGCGCGTTCGGCGACGCGCCGCCGAAAAGGCCGCCGAGAAATCCGCCGGAGCCCTGCGACGCGCTCGATTCGAGTTCGGCGATGCGGGCCTGCGCAGCCTTCAGCGCCTCTTCCTGCACGACGATGGTCTGCGCCATGTAATAGGGCGCGCCCGGCTGGCGGGCGATCCGATCGCGGATGAAGTTCTCCGATTCACCGTCGCGCGGCTGCCCCTGCCGTTCCACCTCGGCAAGCTTGCCGAACAGATCCTCGATTGCCTGCTGGTCGTTGCGGTCCATAGCGCTCTCCTTCCATTTGTCCGACATCTGAATTCGCGGGCTCGTGCTTTCGATCCCGCGCCATTCTTCGAAAAGCATATAGGTGGTCTTTCGGCCCGCTGCCGAAATCGTCTAAGGAAGGCCGCAAGATGCGGCTGGAGGACGAGATGAAGCAACTGACGATCAGGCGGCCGGACGATTGGCACCTCCATCTGCGCGACGGCGCGGTGCTGGAGGCCGTGACGCCCGACACGTCCGCCCATTTCGCCCGCGCGATCGTCATGCCCAATCTCGTGCCGCCGGTGGTGACGACGACAGACGCCGAGGCGTACCGTCAGCGCATCCTCGCAGCTATCCCCGCCGGCCACGACTTCACGCCGCTGATGACGCTCTACTTGACCGAAGGCACCAGCGCCGACGATGTCGAGGCGGGCTTCCGCTCCGGTCTCGTCACCGCCGTGAAGCTTTATCCGGCCGGCGCGACGACCAATTCGCAAAGCGGCGTGCGCGACATTGGCAAGGTCATGCCGGTGCTCGAACGCATGGCGTCGATCGGCATGACGCTCTGCGTCCACGGCGAGGTCACCGATCCGTCGATCGACATCTTCGACCGCGAGGCGGTGTTCATCGAACGCGTTCTCGCCCCGCTGCGCGAGCGGCTGCCCGAACTGCGTATCGTCATGGAGCATGTGACGACGAGGAACGGCGTCGATTTCGTCAGTTCGCAGTCCGAGAACATGGGCGCGACGATCACCACGCATCATCTGATCATCAACCGCAACGCGATCCTCGCCGGCGGCATCCGCCCGCATTACTATTGCCTGCCCGTCGCCAAGCGCGAGGAACACCGGCTGGCGCTGCGCAAGGCGGCGACTTCAGGCGATGCGCGCTTTTTCCTCGGCACGGATTCGGCCCCCCATGTCGACCCGCTGAAGGAATGCGCCTGCGGCTGCGCCGGCATTTATTCCTCGCTCAACACCATGTCCTGCCTCGCCCACGTCTTCGAGGAGGACGGTGCGCTCGACCAACTCGAAGCCTTCGCATCGCTCAACGGGCCGGCCTTCTACCGCCTGCCGCCCAACGAGGCGACGATCACGCTCGAGAAGCGCGAGGCGGCGTGGGATTATCCAAGGAAGCGCAACACCGGCGCGGACGACATCACCGTCTTCGATCCGATGTTCCCGCTCCACTGGGTCGTCGCGTGAAGCTCTTCGACACCGACCATCCGTTCTTTCGCCCGCTGTGGATCAGGCTTCTCGTCTGCGCGGTCGCCGGCGGCTGGGCGATCTTCGAGTTCTCGACCGGTGCCACCGTATGGGGCCTGATCTTCGCGGCCTTCTTCGCCCTCTCGGTCTGGGGCTTTTTCGTCAATTTCAATCCCCGCGAGCCCGACTGACGCGTTGCGCCGGGCGCCCGGCCATGCTCCCTTCCGAACGTCGCGTGAATCGGGAGGTGATGCGTTGACGAATGAAGACCAGCCCGTACCGCGCGCGCCCGGTATCGATCCGCACATCGTCAGGCTCTCGTCCGGCCTCACCATGGCTGCGCTCTTCGCCAATGCCGTGCGCGGCGGGCCCGATCACGTCGCGTTGCAGGAAGGCGAGCGGCAGATCACCTATCGCGAACTCGACCGGCGCAGCAACCGCCTCGCGGGCCATCTCGCCGGCCTCGGCATCGCGCGCGGCGAGCGTGTCGCCATCGTCTCCGAAAACCGCTGCGAATATATCGAGACCTTCATCGCCTGCGCCAAGCTCGGCATCATCGCCGCCTGCCAGAACTGGCGGCTGGTCGATGCCGAACTGCGCCACTGCGTCAACCTCGTCGCACCGAAGCTGATACTCGCTTCCGCACGCTTTTCCGAACGCGCGGCAGCCCTTGCCGACATCGCACCGACGCTGGAATTCGGCGCCGCTTACGAGGCCGCACTCGCCGCTTCGAGCGAAGCGCCGGTCCCCGACTGCTGTGACGGCGAGGACGGGCTCGTCATACTCTATACGAGCGGCACGACCGGCATGCCCAAGGGGGCGCTGATCAGCCAGCGGGCCGAGATCGCGCGCGCCTATATCCAGATGACCGACATGTCCAACACGGCCGACGACGCCTTCGTCGCCTGGGCGCCGCTCTTCCACATGGTCTCGACCGACACGGTGTTCATGACGCTGATCCAGGGCGGCAAGGTGATCGTCACCGATGGGTTCGACGCCGGTCAACTCACGCGGATCGTCGCCACCGAAACGCTCGGCCGGCTGACGCTGATGCCCGGCATGATCACCGCATTCCTCGACGCCATGAAGGCGGACGGGCGGCCGGCGCGCGGCGTCAGGTGGGTGGGCGTCATGGCCGATCTCGTCCCGCGCGAGCAGCTTGCCGAGATCACGAGCGCGGTCGGCGCACCCTATCTCAACACGTTCGGCGCGACCGAGACCGGTTTTCCGCCGGCCTCGCTCTCGACCATCCCGGTCGGCGTGGTGCCGACCTCGCTCGACAAGCGCCAGAGTTCGTTCTGCCAGATCAGGCTCGTCGATCCCGACGGCCGCGAAGTGGCGGATGGCGAGCCGGGCGAACTTGCGATCCGCAGCCCCGCGCTCTTTTCCGGCTACTGGAACAATGAGTCGGCCAATGCAGAGGATTTCCGCGGCGGGTGGTTCCACATGGGCGACGTTTTCCGGCGCAACCCGGACGGCACGCTCTCCTTCGTCGACCGGCGCAAATATCTCATCAAGTCCGGCGGCGAGAACGTCTATCCGGCCGAGATCGAGCGCGTGCTCCTCGCCCAGCCGGGCGTGGCCGACGCGGTCGTCGTGCGCAAGCGTGATCCGCAATGGGGCGAGGTGCCGATCGCCTTCGTGGTGGCGAAAGCGAAGCTCGAGGCGGAGACGCTGATTGGGCGTTGTCGCGACGAAATCGCCCGTTACAAGGTGCCGAAGGAAATCCACTTCGTCGCCGATGCCGACCTGCCGCGCAGCACCACCGGCAAGATCATGCGGCACGAACTCGAAAAGCGCCTCACCGGCGGCAAGGGACAGGACTGATGATCGAACTCTACCACTGCGTGAACGCCCGTTCCTTCCGCCCGCTTTGGACGCTGGAGGAAATGGGCCTCGCCTACGCGCTCCACGTCCTGCCGTTCCCGCCACGCTACCTCGCGCCCGGCTACAAGGACATGAACCCGCTCGGCACGATCCCGCTGATGATCGACGGCGAGACACGGATGACCGAATCGAGCGCGATCTGCCATTATCTTGCGACCCGATATGGGCCGAGCCCGCTTGCCGTTTCACCCGACGAAGCGGATTACGGGGCCTATCTCAACTTCCTGCATATGGGCGAGGCGACGCTGACCTTCCCGCAGACGCTTGTCCTGCGCTACCGCCATTTCGAGGAGGAGGGGCGCCGCCTGCCGCAGGTGGCCGACGATTATGCACGCTGGTTCCTGGCACGCCTGCGCGCCGTCGACGCGCGGCTCGGCAACCGCGACTACCTCTGCGCCTGCCGCTTCACCGCCGCCGACATCTCGGTCGGTTATGCGTTGATGCTGGCGACGATGATCGGGCTCGAGACCGAATTCCCGGCGAATGTACGCGCCTATTTCGACCGCATCCGCGCACGCGACGGACATCGCCGCGCGCTGGAACGGCAGGCCGAGGGCGCGGACGCCCTTGGCCCCGTCGATGATTTCGGCCGTCCTCTCGCTTCGCTCGCGAAGGGCTGATCGGCCTTATTCGGCTGCCGTCGCGATCTTGTCCTGCGTCTTCGTGTCGAAGTCGCTCGCGTCGTGGCGTTCGTGCAATTGCGTCGCCGGATCGCCGAAGGCGCGGTTGACCATGCGGCCGCGCTTGACGGCGGGGCGGGCATAGATCTCGTCCGCCCAGCGCACGACGTTCTTGTAGTCCTGCACCTGCAGGAACTCGCCAGCCTCATAGAGCCAGCCCTTCACCAGCCCGCCATACCAGGGCCAGATCGCCATGTCGGCGATGGTATACTCCTCGCCGGCGATGAACCGACGTTCGGCAAGCTGCCGGTCGAGCACGTCGAGCTGGCGCTTCACCTCCATCGAGAAACGGTCGATCGGATATTCGAACTTCGCCGGCGCATAGGCATAGAAATGCCCGAAGCCACCGCCGAGGTAAGGTGCCGCGCCCATCTGCCAGAACAGCCAGGAGAAGCATTCGGCGCGCGCCGCCGGGTCGGTCGGCAGGAAGGCGCCGAACTTCTCTGCCAGATGCGTCAGGATCGCGCCCGATTCGAAAATGCGGATCGGCTTTTCGCCGCTGCGGTCCATCAGCGCCGGGATCTTCGAATTCGGATTGACCGCGACGAAGCCCGAGCCGAACTGGTCGCCGTCGTTGATCCTGATCAGCCAGGCGTCATACTCCGCGCCCTTGTGGCCGGCGGCAAGCAGTTCCTCCAGCATGATCGTGACCTTGACGCCGTTGGGCGTCGCCAGCGAATAGAGCTGCAGCGGATGCTTGCCGACAGGCAGTTCCTTGTCATGCGTCGCGCCTGCGATCGGCCGGTTGATGCTGGCGAAACGGCCGCCGCTTTCCTTGTCCCAGGTCCAGACCTTGGGCGGGGTATATTCGGTCATTCAAAAAACTCCGATCGATTTGCAATGCGCCGTCTCCGACGCGCATGGCGGCACGTTAACCACTCGAACCCGGCCTGTCTCTTTTGAAAAATTGAGCTGACGTCTGCGTGATCTGCCAATGACGGAGCCGCGAACGCGAACCGCACGACGGCCGCGCCGCATAGCGAACGCAGACGCGACCGACCCAAAATTCGATGGAAAACAGGTGGTAGCGGAGGACCGAAGCAGACGGTCCAGCCCCGCAGCGTGGCGCTTTTCTGCACGAGCATCCTACAAAAGCAACGCCCCCCGGAGGAACCGGGAGGCGTCATGTCAGCCAAAACACCAGAGAGCGGATTGACCGTAGCCGATCGGATCAGCCGCGCAATCGGGATTTGTCGGGGTGGGCTCACCAGAGCGCCAGCCCGCTTTCCGGAAATCGGCAATCGATGACAGAATGAGAAATGCCGACCGGCGGGAACCGATCGGCATTGAGAAAACAACGGGGCGTAGGAGGCCCGCGTCATGTTCGATAGTAGCAATTCCGCGCCGGAAGACAAGGCATCTCCCCTTCAACTGGCGTTCGCAGCGGGCAAGATCAAAGCCCATGCGCAGACCATAAAAGACCTCGCCTCTCTTCACGCGAAGGCCGCGATCCTAACTGACCCCGAAGGCTTCGCAGGGACCGAAGAGGAGCTTTCCGACCTCTCTCTTTGGGCTCGCACCGCGACAACGAAAGCCGCGACCAGCGTGTCGCCGACAGGAGCCGCCGTCCTTCCGAAGTGCGTGGTGGCGGACGCCGACCTCCCGCGTGTGGAGAACTGGCGAAAAATTCTGCGCGAGATCGGTCGGGCGCACGGCGACTGGTCCGCGCGCGGTACGCAAGGCCGCGTCGCTGACCTCCTCTATGACGTATGTTTCCTTCATCACCGATCGACAAGCGGACGGTGGAATGCCAACCTCTCTCGCTGGGAACGGTTTGGCGTCCGGTCGGTGGAGGGATGGCGTCGGGACATACCAGAACGCACGTTCCATCGGCTGAAAGATCGATTGATCGCAGACGGGTTGATCGAGGCACATTCTCATTTGTGGCGAGGCCGCACCCATCTTTGGGTCAAGCCGACCGATCAGCTATCGCGCATCCTATTCGAGGATGGCCGCTGGGACGCCGTGCGCGAGACATACGCGCCCAAAGTCCAGAAGCCGAAGCCCCCCAAGTCGCCAAACAAGCCGCGCGGCCTGTCGGCCCGTCATGCCGCGATCGAGGCCGAACTCATGGCGTTGTATCGTGCGACGGTGGCAACGTCTGGAACGGGTCTCGACACTGAACAGGCATGGGGCATATGGCACCGCTTGACCAAGCCAATCAAACTGAGTGCGAAGCACACGAAGACGGCCTTCGCACCGAAGGGGAGCCGTCGATATGCTCGGCTCTATGAGGCGCTTGGGCTAGGCTGGCAGTGAAGTTTAGAAATTTTGAGTGGCAGTTCGCTTCGTGCACCGTTTTCCCGAAAGTCAAAGCCCTGAAAGCCTTGTCGGATAAGGGTTTCGAGGCTCTTTTAGAAATCGAGTGGCAGTTCCAAAAGTAGATACATATTCAATTCTCTTATTCGGAATGAAGAATTGTAGACCAGTGCCGCTGATCGCGACACATTCGGGCTATCGCCGATTTCGGGGGATGTGCTTACGGGAAGACAATCCCTCCCGTAGGTCGGGACCATCCCCCCACCCCCCTTCCGCGACCCGGATCACGAGAGACCCACCCGCGTTGACGGGGCCGATCCAGCCGGCTATTCAGAAGATGCTTCATTGACGATCGTCAATCGAGCCGCAGGCCAGCGGCAAGCACCGTTCCAAACGAGATGCTTGCGACATGTGGCCATTCACGACGACCCCGAAGACAGACGCGCGAGCCGTGCAATCAATTGCACAGACCGATGAGGTTCGTTCGCTTGCGATCCCCGAGCCGTGGCTGGTCGAACTCTTTGGGGCCACGCCTGTCGCATCGGGCGTCACCGTGTCGCCCCGCAACGCTCTGTCCGTGCCCGCCGTACGCGCCGCTGTTGAACTGATCGCCGGGACGTGCGGCACGCTCCCGGTCAAGGTGTTCCAGCACGCCGACAACGGCGGCAAGGAAGTCGCCCGCGATCATCCCGCCCATGCCATCGCACACGATGCCGCCAACCCGTGGACCAGCGCCGGAGCGCTTCGATCCCAGATCACGGCCGACGCCATGCTGAACGGTGGCGGATACGCATACGCCAACCGCGCCTCCGATGGTCACGTTGTCGAACTGATCCGCCTCAAACCCGACGCCATGTCCGTAGAACTCGACACGGTGACCGGCGAACCCCGCTACAAGCTGAATGAAGGTCAGGGGCGACGGTTCTTCGATTTCCGCGACATCATCCATGTCGCCCCGCTGACTAGTCTCGACGGCGTGAATGGTGAAGCACCCATCCGCACCGCCCGCGAAGCCATCGGCCTCGCCATCGTCCTCGAAGCGCATGCGGCAAAGCTCTTCGCCAACGGTGGCCGACCCAGCGGCGTCCTGTCCTTCGCCAGAGCTTTGACCGCCGAGGCGAACGCAAAGGCCAAAGCCGCATGGCAGGCAATGACGCGCAGCGGTGGAACAGCGGTCCTAGACGGCGAAGCGAAATTCACGCCTTTGACCCTGACATCGGTCGATGCGCAGTTTGCCGAGATGCGTGCGTTTCAGATCGTGGAGATTGCCCGCGCGTTCAACGTCCCACCCACCTTCCTCGCTGATTTCTCCAGAGCAACGTGGTCGAACATCACAGAGGCCAACCGGCAGCTTGTGACGTTCTCGCTGATGCCATGGTTCCGGGCGTGGGAAGCCGCTTACCGTCGCGTCCTGCTCACCGACGAAGATCGCCAGTCGGGCGTCAGCATCGAATTTGTCGTGGACGGTCTGCTTCAGGGCAGTGCGTCCGAGCGCGCCGAAGCCGTCGCCAAGTGGCGAGCCGCAGGCGTCATGACCGCGAACGAAGCGCGCCGCCTCGAAAACCTCCCGGCCCAGCCGGACGGGGACAAGCTCGAAAACCCCTACACGTCGACGGGAGGTGGCACCAATGCCTGACACCCCGTCGCACGTCGCGTTCTTCGGTGATGCCGAGAAGACCTTCGCACTCCCTCCCGCGATGATCCTCGAACTCGAACGGGTCACGAATGCGGGCATCGGCGGATTGTCCCGTCGATTTTTCGCAGGCGAGTTCCGCCACCGTGAGCTTCTGGAAACCGTCCGGCTTGGTTTGATTGGTGGGGGCGAGAACCCGGAAGAAGCAGCCGCGCTGGTCGCCACCTACGCCGCGACGATGCCAGTCATGCAGCTTTACGCGCTGGCGCTGCCGATCATCGAAACAGCCATGTTCGGCGCAAACCCGACCAAGAAGAGGGGCAAGCGATGAAGACGCCCGACCTCGTGCAATCAATTGCACTGACCCCGTGCAATCAATTGCACGAAACCCGCGAAGCCATCCGCAGCGACACGCTTGATATGGTCGAGGTTCGTTTCTCGACCCCGGATGAAGACGGCACGATCGAGGGCTACGCGGTTCGGTTCAACACCGTCGACAGCTACCGCACGAGCTTTGATCGTAGCGCCTTCGCGTGGGAGGGCCGAAGCCTCCCGCTCTTGTGGTCGCACAATCCCGGCGATGTCGTCGGGTCCGTCCGCTCCATCGTCGTGGAAGACGCCGGCCTCAAAATCAGGGGCCGTCTCAACCTCGACGTACAGCGCGCCCGCGAAGTCCGTTCGATGCTTCAGGCGGGTGATATCGCAGGATTGTCGATCGGCTTCCGTCGTCTGAAGGACGAAGCCAGATCGGGGGGCGTCCGTCACATCACCAAGGCTGAACTCCGCGAAGTCTCATTCGTCGCCATGCCATCTGTCCCCGGCAGCGCCGTTACCTCCATCCGCACATCCGAAACAGGCCGCGTCACGAGCGCAGCGGCTTTCGTCAACGCATGCCGTACCGCCGCGCTCGCCTTGAAAGGAAAGAACTGACCATGACCCACCACCAGAAAATCGAAACCCGTTCGGCTCAGCCGATCGAAACCCGTTCCGAGGAGAACGACCCGCTCGCCGCCGCCACGCAGGCGGTGGAAGAGCTTCGTTCCGCTGCCGAACAGCATCGTGCCGACTTCGACACGCGCATGTCGACCGAGCTTCGCACCCGCGACGAACGCATTGCCGCGCTGGAAACTCGCCTCAATCGTCCTGGCACTCAGGAACAGCGCACGACCAACGAACCGGCACCTGAGACGCGGGCTTTCGGCGTCTACCTTCGCCGGGGTGCGGCGGCGCTGAATGGCGATGAACAGCGCGCCCTCACCGTCGCGAACGACACGAGCGCCGGCTATCTCGCTCCCGAGACCTACGGCAACGAAATCCTGAAGGCCGTCGCCGAGTATTCGCCGATCCGTCAGTTCGCCAAGGTCATCCAGATCGCCGGCCCGGAGATCAAATATCCGAAGCGCCTCACCGGCACCAATGCGCAGTGGGTCAGCGAGATCGAGGACCGGCCTGAGAGCACCCCGACATATGGTCAGTTGACCCTCGCACCGCACGAACTGGCCACGTTCGTGGAGGCCAGCAAGCAGTTGGTCGAGGATGCGGCCTATGACCTCGAAGCCAAACTTCGCGATGCCTTCGCTGAGGACTTCGGCGCGAAGGAAGGGGCCGCGTTCGTCAATGGCGACGGTAACGGCAAGCCGCGCGGCATCCTGACCGCCACCGGCATCCAGACCATCGTCACCGGCCACGCCTCCACGCTCGGCTCCGCTCCGGCTGACATGCTGATCGATGCGATGGCGAAGCTGCCGGCCATCCATGCGCAGAACGGTGCATGGCTCATGAACCGCACTGTGCTGGCAGGCGTCCGCAAGCTGAAGGACGCACAGGGCGCATATCTCTGGCAACCGTCCATTCAGCAGGGCCAGCCCTCGACCCTCTTGGGGCGTCCGGTCATCGAAGCCGTCGACATGCCGGGGGTTGCGGCGAACGCCTATCCGATCGTGTTCGGCGACTTCTCCGGCTACCGCATCGTAGACCGCGTCGGCCTGTCCGTGCTGGTCGACCCGTTCACCCGCGCGAAGAACGGCATCAACGTCTACCACGCCCGCAAGCGCGTCGGCGGCGATGTCACCCATCCCGACCGTTTCGTGAAGGTCCGCGTGGCGGCTTCCTGATCCTGACAACAGCGCGGCGGGTCAATCCCCGCCGCATCTCCCTCCATTCAGAAGGACCACCACCATGGGAATTACCGCAACCGCCAAGACCAAGGTCGGGATCGGCACCACGACGCCCTTCGCGACCGCCACCGAGTATGCAGGCGACACCTATGTGAGCATCGGCAACATTACCGATGTCGGCGAAGCCGGCTCGGAAGCCGAAGTCCTCGTCCGCAAGTACGTCGACCGCGATTTCACTCACAAGCTGAAAGGCTCCCGCGACAACGGCACCATGTCCCTCGTGGTTGACCGTGACAGCGGCGATGCCGGCTACATGGCACTGATCGCTGCCGAGAAGACGCCGCACGCCTATAACTTCTGTGTCGAACTCAACGACAAGCCGGCGACCGGCGCGTCCCCGCAGAACTCGAAGTTCTACTTCTCGGCAATCGTCGCCAGCGCCCAGAACGCTTTCGGTGGCGCGGATGATGTCGTGGCGACCACGTTCGCGCTCGCCATCTCTGGTCCGATCATTGAAGTCGCAGCTTCCGCGACTGCACCCTGATCGGATGATCCATGAAACTGGCGGATGACATCACGATCACCTTGGCCGGGGAGGAAATCATCCTCCACCCCGCTTTGCGTCATGCCATCCGCCTCGAACGTCGTCCCGGCTCATTCGCCAAGCTCATGGCAGAGATCGAGGATGACACCTTCGCCACGGCGCGGGAACTGATCGCCGATCACCACGACCATCCCGCTCTCGACTTTCAGGTGCTTGATGCGCTCCCCACGCTGAAAGAGCCGTTGCTGAGATACGTCGTCGCACTGACTGGCATCGATCCCGACGCGGGACCATCCGAGGGCAAGGCCAAGGCGAAGGCCGTCCCGTTCGCGGAACACCTCACGCAACTCTATCGGATTGGCACGGGTTGGCTTGGCTGGACCCCGGTCGACACGTTGGATGCGGCCCCTGCCGAGACCATCGAAGCGCATAAAGGCCGTGTCGAACTCCTGCGCATGATCTTCGGATCGGGAGAGAAGACCGGCCCCACAACCGACGATCGTCCCCTCAACGAGAAATTCCGCTCGATCTTCGCCTCACATGGCACGACGAAGGAGGCCGCATGACCAGCCCGACACAGTCTTGGCCGCACCTGATCCGAGAATTGATGGCCGCACAGAACATGTCAGAACGTGGTCTATCGGCTCGTGCGGGCGTGAACCGTGCGACCTTACGCCGGTTCCTGAAAGGGAGCGGGCCGCTCAACGTCATCAAACTCGAATGCGTGCTGGACGTCTTCGGGTATGAGTTGCACCTCTTCAAGCGTCCCGACAGCGAGGGCGCGTGACATGCCGATGAGCGCCCCGTCACTCAGGGCATGCGGATGCGTCGTCGCACCCGGCGACCGATGCCAGCATATGGTGCAGCGTGATCGGGAGCGGAAAGCAGCTTTCGATCAGACGCGGCCGACCGCTCGTCAGCGTGGGTATGACAGCAAGTGGGATCGGGAGCGGGTCGCATATCTGAAGGCGACCCCCCGATGCGTCATGTGCGGCGATCCCTCCCGTGTCGTGGATCACGTCCTTCCCCATCGCGGGGATAAGAAACTCTTCTGGTCCCGGTCGAACTGGCAGGCCCTATGCACGCCCTGTCACTCTAGCCGTAAGCAGCGGGAGGAAAGGCGATGAAGCGCAAACAGTACCCGTTCGAAGGCGAACGTCTCACGCTATCAGTCATTGCCAAGCGCACCGGCATGAACGCCGGTACTCTCTATAGCCGCGTGAACTATTACGGGATGTCCGTTCAGGACGCCGTCTCCCGGCCGATCACGCCGCGCCACCTTAGCAACCCCATCGGAAAGCCAGCTAGGCGTCATCTCTTCAAAGGTGAGATGCTGACGGTGGCGGAAGTCGCTGCCCGTGTCGGTGTCAAGGTTCAGACCTTGCGCTATCGCATGGCCCAGCATGGCGTCTCGCTGGATGAGGCAGTGACACAATCCAGCGCGATACATCCGACCCGATGGCTCGCACCTAGCCAGCCTAGCTCATCGCAGATGCTGATCGCCGAACGCCAACAGCGCCTGCGCAATCGTTACCTGATCCGTCGCATGGCGGGTGTCTTCGCCAAGGTGGAGGCGTGATCATGGACCAGCACGAGCGCACCTATCTCCGCTTCCAACTGTCACAACGCACAGGACGTAGACACCTGTTTCGCGGGAAATGGATGACTGTCAAGGAGATCGCAAAGATCACGGGCATGGGCGAGACCACGGTCTATGCTCGCATCAATAGCGGCAAACCTCTTGAGGGGCCGGTCAGGATTGGCGTTGCACCCCGCCGCTACGAGTTTCGGGGTCAGCAACTCACGATCAACGAGATCGCTCACCTTGCGGGAATATCGCAGACCACAGCCTACAGCCGAGTATGCGGCAACAGAGTGTTGGAAGGGGATGACCTCGCCGACCCGTTCGCCAAACCTGACCCACGTCATTGGCGGCTGACCTTTCGCGGCATCACAGACACCTTAGCTGGCTGGCAGCGGCGCACGGGCATTCCTCGCCAGACGATCGCCGAGCGCGTCGACCTATTGGGCTGGACAATCGAGCGAGCACTGACCGAGCGTCCTATGAATGGAGGACAGCGTGTCCGTCTCCACCGCAACCGTCGCATCATCGATCACATCGCAACCATCACCCGACGCGGACGCAATGCGCAGATCGTTCGTAAAATTGCTGAGAGCTTACATTTGCAACGGCGTTTTCAATTGGAGCGCTCGACATGATGCGTTTCTCAAACCCAGCCTTGGCTTCTCTTGGGCTGTGGCATCGGCGTATTCCTGAACTTGAAAAGATGATGCTTGTCTTTCTGGCAGGTCTTGTAGTCCCTTTCGCCGACGATGTAGCTGATCTGCCTGTCTGCATTCAGGCAGACGGGACAAATGAAATGGATCGGCTGTCCATTGGCTTGATCGTCCTTGAGCTTGAAGACGATATCGTTTTGGCCGGTTTGAAAGAGTTCGTATCGCGCTCTCTCGTTGTCGAACTCGTCCTGTCGCTTCAGTTCTCGGCTGAGGGCTTTGATTGCCTCGCTAAGCTGGACGTTCATCATGTTGGCGGCCGTCAACTCTGTCGCAAGGGTATTGAGCGCTGCTTGGGCTTCGCTGTTGTCAGGCTGTCTGTCCGAGGCGAGCAGCTTCTTTACAGTCTCGACAGTGGACACCGCCTTCCCCGTCGCACCCAACGCAGTGGTTGCCAGTCCAAGAACACTCTCAATGGTGGTGAAGTCCATCATCCGTTCAGGTCTCCGAGATTGGGCGGCGAAGTGTATCGACCCCTGATTGCATCCTGCAAGCAAGACGGGGGGTCATCGACAACTTTTCGCAATCCGACCGGGACCGGCGCGGGTAGTCGAGAAATTCATTCAGAAGGTGTTTCGGCATGACCATCGTCACCGTGGCGACCGCGAAGGCGCATCTCAATATCACCGACGACGCCGACGACACGCTGATCGCTGGCAAGATCGCGGCGGCGGAAGCCTATGTCGACCGATGGCTGGACGTGAAGCTCGCAGACATGAACGCGGTCCCGGCCGACTTGAGGGAAGCCATCCTTCAGCTTGTCGGCCACCTCTATGAGAACCGGGAGGCCATGCTGATCGGTATATCCGCCGAAGAGTTGCCGTTGGGATTTCGGGAGATCATCGATCAGCACCGTGCGTGGGGGTTTTGATGACATCGCCCCAACTTGCCCTACTGCAACGGAAGCTCAACGCCATCCCGATCGCCGCCAAGCAGGCCGTCGAAACGTCCATGGAGAAGTCGGCACAGGAGATTGTCGCCCTCGCACGTCGCCTCTGTCCGGTCGATCAGGGAGCCTTGCGGGACAGCATCGGCTGGACGTGGGGCGATGCACCCGAAGGAACCATGGTGCTCGCCTCGACCAAGGGCGCGGTCCTGCGCATCACGGTCTACGCCGGATCGGACGAAGCCTTCTATGCGCGGTGGGTAGAGTTCGGGACCAGCACCCATGTCCCGCAACCGTTCTTCCTGCCGGCGTATCGGTTGCTCAAGAAGCGCGCCAACAGCCGCACGAAGCGGGCCGTGGCGAAGGCCGTGAGGGAGGCATTCAAGCGATGATCGATCCCAGTCTCGCCATGCAGGTCGCACTCCGCACCCGGCTCGTCGCCTCGTCGGCCGTGACCTCGATCGTGCCGGCCACCATGATCGTGGACCGCAACGCATCTCCTGCGCTCGACAATGGCATCGTCATCGGGGAAGGTCAGACGCTGCCCGACGATGGCCTTGCCCGCAACCGTCATGAGGTATTCGCGGACCTCCATATCTGGCGCAAGGAAAGCGGTCTCGTCGGATCGAAACAGATCGCCGGAGCCATTCGCCAAGCCCTCAACGATGGCCCCCTGACAGTCGCCGGCTATCATGTGGTCGACCTACGCATCGCCTCGACCCGGTTCATGCGCGACCCGAACGGCACCCATAGCCATGGCGTCCTGTCGCTCGTCGCTCGTCTCGTGGAGGTGGCATGATGCGCGCCGGCAAGCTCGACAAGACAATCACCATCGAACGCTTCGCCTCGACCGTGGACGAGTACGGCACGGTGACCGAGGAATGGACCGCCGTCGCCACCGTGCGAGCGCAGATCATCCAGTCCACCACCGAAGAGTTCATGCGGTCCTTCGGCGTGTCAGCCGAGACGGCGATCGTCTTCCGCATCCGCAACATCGAAGGGCTGACCACCGCCGACCGCGTAACTTATCAGGGACGCCCTCACGACCTGAAGGAGATCAAGGAACTCGGCAGGCGTGCCGGCCTCGACCTCCGTTGCGTGGCACAGGGGGTCTGATCGATGCTCCTGAAGTTCAAGGCCAAGCCGAAGCCCGGTGCAGTCGCCTGCACGGGCTCCAACACTTATCCCGAAATCCCCGATCCGTTCGGCTACGGCCAACGGGCAGTCGACTATATCCGATCGCTGAAACACCCCCTGTCCACGCTTCCGGGGAACGCCTATCCCCTCGACCCGTGGGCCGAAAAGATCATCCGCCAGATATACGGCCCCCGCCACCCGGACGGCACCCGCGTCGTCAAGCAAGTCGTGATCCTCGTCCCGCGCGGCAACCGCAAGACCACGTTGACCGGCGCAATCACCTTGCTCCACGGCAAGGGACCGGAGCGCCGGCCCGGTGCGCAACTCGTGTCGGTGGCCGTCGACATGAAGCAGGCGAAGGGCGTCTTCAAGGAAGTCGCGGGGATGATCGACGGCGACTTTTCGACCGAACTCGGCAACTCGTCGCTGGCGATGGACACCGCGCGGGGAGCCAAGATCAGGGAGTACAAGTCGCGGATCAGCTTTCCGGGCGGCATCGAATATGAGGCCTTGTCATCCGACGCCGGGACCGCCCAAGGTCGAACCCCCAGCCTGATCATCGCCGATGAATGCCATGCCTGGCTGAAGCGTGACCCCCGCGCCTTGTGGGGAGCGATGCGGGCCGGTGCGGCAAAGGTCTCGAACTCTCTCACCGTCGTCACGACCACGGCCGGAGCCGGTCAGGAAAACCTCGCATGGGACATCGTGGACTATGCCCGCAAGGTCGCGAAGGGCGTCATCGATGACCCGGCCACGCTTGCCGTCTTGTTTGAGGCTCCCCGCGATGCCGACTGGCGCGATGAGGCTGTTTGGCACGCCGTCAATCCGGGCTTGAAGCACGGCTACCCCGACCTTGAGGGACTTCGCCAAATGGCGCGGGAAGCGGAACACAAGCCCGCCGAACGCGCGATCTTCCAGCGATACCACCTCAATATCTGGCAGGATCACAGCACCAGCCCGTTTGTGGAAATGTCCCTCTATGACAAGGGAGCCGAACCCGTCGACCTCGACGCCCTCGAACATGAACCGTGCTGGCTCGGCGTCGACCTTTCCTCCAATCGAGACCTAACGTGCATCGTGGCCGCGTGGCGGGACGGGGAAGACGGCTACATCGTCCACCCTTGGTTCTTCTGTCCAGCCGACAACCTCGCCCGCAAAGCAGAGCATGATGGAGTGCCGTATCCGACTTGGGCGGAAGACGGCCACATAATCCCAACACCCGGCAACGTGGTCGACTTCCGGGAAGTCGAGGACACGATCCGCGATCTTTGCGAACGGTTCGAGGTGCGCGAGATCGCATTCGATCCGCACCTTGCCCGCGTGATGATGAGCAATCTTCGCGAAGACGGCTATCCGGCGATCGAGATGCGACAGGGCTGGGTCACCATGGCCCCCGCCATCAAAGAGCTAGATCGCGCCATTGTCGCAGGCCGGTTCCAGCACGGCGGGCACCCCGTCCTCCGCTGGAACTTCGACAACGTCGCGGCGAAGGTCGACCCGGCAGGCAACGTCACCTTCGACAAGGGCAAGTCCAAGGATCGGATCGATGGCGCTGTCGCCGCCGCGATGGCCGTGGGCCGTGCCGCCGCTGGCGGTGGTGACGAGAAGAGCATTTTCGACAATCCAGAAGTCAGCGCCGCTGACCTCGTTTGGTAGGAGCTACCATGTCCACCGATCAGGAACGCCTCGTCATCGCATTGGAGGCCCGCGTCAGGGATTTCGAGCGCAATTTCCAGCGGGCCAGCAAGACCGCCAACGACAATTTCGCCGGGATCGAGCGCAGGGCCAAGCAGTCCGGCGAACGCATGGAAAGCGCCATGAGCGGGTCAGCCTCCCGCTTGTCCCGCAACATGGAAAGCATGTTCGCGCCGTTCATGCGGGGTGGCGTCGTCTTCGCGGGCGTGGCCGGCGCAACGATGGCCGTCAAGCAGATCGCCAGTTCCATCGCCGAAGTCGATCGAGAAGCCCGCAAGGCTGGCGTCACGGCCCAAGTCTGGCAACGATGGACCTATGTCGCCGCTGCGACCGGAGCGACGATCGACGGCGTGACCGACGCCCTGAAGGAACTCAACATCCGGGGCGACGAGTTCGCGAAGACCGGCAAGGGTGGCGGGGCCGAATGGTTCATGCGGCTTGGCTACACCGCCGAGGAAGTCGGCAAGAAGCTGCAAGACCCCTCCCGCTTTCTTGATGAGATCATCGGCAAGCTGCAAACCCTCGACCGTGCCAGTCAGACCCGTGCGTTGGACGAGATATTCGGCGGCACCGGGGCGGAACAGATGGCCAAGGTGCTCGGCTTGTCCGTCACCGAAATTCAGAAGCTACGGGGCGAGGCGGCGACCTTCACCGACGAACAGATCGCAGCCGCCAAGAAGATCGACGCCGAATTTCAAACGCTCTGGCGGAACGTTCAGGTCTACAGCAAACAGGCCGCGATCGATGGCGTCGGCTATGCCCGCAAGATCATCGGCGCTCTTCGCGGCGAATGGCTCCCCGGCTATGAGGCTGGCGAGGATGCCTATGCGCGTCTCATATCCCCCGAGAACCAGCTTGCCGCCGCAACGCGCAACCGGGACGCCATCCTCGACCAGATCAAGGCGCTTGAAGATGGCCCCGACTTCGCAACGCGAGGGATGGAACTGCGCATCTTGCGCGGCCACCTCCAAGCCGCCGAGGAACAGGTCACTTCGCTTGGCGAAGCCGTAACGGAACTCGCCCCGATCACCGTGGAGGCCGGGACCGCCTTCGACAGCACCTCGACCCAAGCCCTCAACTTCAGGAACGCGCTCAACGACCTGAAGAACCTCGTCCCGGAGTTGAAGGCCGAACTCGATCAGCTTGGCAAACTGGACGCGGTGGACGCTGCCTTCCGGCAGGCCGCTGGCAACGCCCGCACCATGTCCGAACTCATGGGCGCGGTGGACATCGCCGGCCGTGCCAAGTCGATCGCCACCTACGGCTCCCACAACAACATGCTCGACCTGATCGGAGCCGCCGAAGGCACCGACAAGGGACGCGGCTACAACGAAACGCTCGGATACGGCGCTTACACGGGCGGTGCTCGCAACCTCACCGGCATGACGCTCGACCAGATCGACGCCATGCAAACACAGATGCTCAGGCATCCGAAGAACAGCTTCAATTCCAGCGCGGCCGGCCGTTACCAGATCGTGCAGAAGACCTTGCGCGGTCTACGCTCCGAACTCGGCTTGTCGGGGGATCGTCTCTTCGATGAGGCCACCCAAGACGAGCTTGCCCGTGCCCTCCTGCGTCGTCGCGGCAATGATGTCGCCGGCCTGCGCAACGAGTGGGAAGGGCTTCGAAATGTCGACGCCGGCACGATCCAGCAGGCGTATGGCGGCACGCCGGTCGCAGCGCAGAAGCTCGCCCCGACCGAAGGCCAGCAGAAGGCCATCGACCTTGCCAATCAGCAGACCGAAGCTCGCAAGTCCCTAAATCAGGCGATCCAACAGGGTCTCGAACTCGCTCAGTTCGAACAGCAGATTTCCGGTCTCAGCGCCCAACAACGGCAGATCGAGCTCGCTCTTTTCCAGTACCAGCAGGACGCCAAGCGCAACGGCCTGACACTGTCCGACCAAGAGCTTGTGCAGATGCGCGAGAAGATCACGCTCACCCAACAGCTATCGAATGAGACCGTCGCCGCTGCCAACACCGCACAGGGAATGGCTCAGGCGCAGGACTATTTTGCGCAGTCTTTCACCAGTGCTCTGACCGGCCTCGCCACCGGGACGACGACGCTGGAACAGGTATTGCAGCAACTATTGAACAGCCTAATTCAGGTGACTTTGCAGGCCGCTTTGCTGGGTCAGGGACCGCTTGCGGGCGTCTTCGGCACGGCAGGCGGTGGCGGATTGCTCGGCTCGTTCTTCGGCGGATTGAAGCTCGCATCGGGCGGTCATGTCCGTGGACCCGGCACGTCGACCAGCGACAGCATTCCGGCGATGCTCAGCGATGGCGAGTATGTCGTCAACGCCAAGGCGACCAGACAGCACGGCGCATTGCTCGAAGCAATCAACAGCGGCGGCGTCCGAGGTTTCGCGGCCGGGGGGCCAGTCGGTGGCAACTCCTATATCGGGGCGCCCTCAACACGGAACACCACCTACGCCCCGAACATCACTATCAATCAGCAATCATCCGGTGATCCCCGGATGGATCGAGAACACGCTGAGGCCACCGCCAACACCATCCGGGCGATGGTCCAATCCGAGATCGCCGAGACCATGACGAACGAGATGCGACCGCAGGGCAGCATCGCGAGGAAGCGGTTCTCATCCTGACCGGCATTGCAGATCAGCCGTTGTACTTTGCCGGGGGTAGCTCCGCGCTTTCGAACAGCATGGGGTCAAACGTGAAGTCGGTTTCGTACTGCGAAAGACCCCGAAAAGAACGCCATCTACGATGCGACCAATTCAGCCACGTAGCCGGTGCCTCATAGCGAACCGTTATAGATAGGGTATCATTTTTGAACCCAGCCGGCTTGTATGATGTAGGATTTTCGGGGTCGTCCGGGGCGTACACGTTAAGGTCGCTGGGCCGCACACGTAGAAGATGAAGCATCTGGCCCGGAGCAATTTGCCGGACGTTAGTATTGAAGATACTTGGAAGCTTTTCAAACGGGGGTTCTCTAACGAAATCCCCGGAGGTCTGAAAGGTAACGTTTTCCGCTCTAATTCCACCCACGTTCACCAACGAGAAATCGATGAAAACGTCTTGGTGACGGTGCTTGTCGGTTCGCAGTATTTTGGTGTTCGTGCTGTCCAGAATGTCGATTTCGAACGGGGGGCCAAATTCATTATGGATGGTTTGATAGATTTCGAGCATCGGGCGCTTCTGATTGACAATGACCTGAACACCTACCCGAAGCGCGCCGGTTAGTGCTGATGTGGGTACGTCCATCGCGGGTATCCTAGGCTAACTTTTAGTCTCGACTTCGATGATCAGGTTCACGATAGAGCGCAATCCCCGCACGTCCTCTCGCAGTTCGTCGACCTCGCTGCGCAGAGCATTGACCTGATCGTCAGTCCCTTGGCGGCTGTCGTCCTTCGCGAACGACGCTTCAAGCCGCATGGCGATTTCCGCGTTCAGCGAATTGCCGCTTGCCCTTGCCGCTTCCTCCACGCGCCGCTTCAGATCGGGTTGCAACCGCAATCCAAACGGCGTGATGTTTGCGACCTTCTTATCGTCTGACTTCATCATGTTTGGACATGAAGCCATTTAGCGCTTGGATGCAATGACTTCATGATGTATGAAATTGAAGTCAATGCGAAAGGAGCACGACATGGAACAGCAGATGCACACCATTAAGCCCTTCGGTCTTCGGATGCCCGATGACGTGAAGGCATGGCTCACCGCCCGCGCCAAGCGGTCGAAACGATCGATGAACTCGGAATTGTTGCTCTTGTTGGAACAGGCGATGTCGGCCGATCAGCAGGAGGCCGCGTGATGGCCGTCGAACGCCGTACAGCCGTTTTCCATCACATCAATCACTTTTGGATCGCCGGCTCTCAGTCACCGGACATGCACGACGGGCCGTTCCACTCGCGGAAAGAGGCGATCGACGCCGCCCGTGCAATGCAGATAGCAGCCGAAGCCGATCCCGATCACGTCGACATCATTGACGAGAACGATCACGCCGCAATGGCGAAGTACCTTCGATAGGGAGAGGACGTGCCGACCATGAATGTGGAACCTTTGAAGGCGGCCATCTACGCCCGCTACAGCACCGACCTCCAGAACGAGCGATCGACCGAAGACCAGATCGACCTCTGTAAAGCCTTCGCCAAGCGCGAGGGCTTTACCGTCGCCGGCACCTATGCCGACAAGGCCATGTCGGGCGCATCCATGCACGGGCGTCTGGACCTCGCCCGGATGGTGCAGGACGCGAAGGACGGTCAGTTCAAGGTGATCGTCGTGGAGGCGCTTGACCGTCTGTCCCGTGACATCGCCGATATGGCGACGTTGCACAAAACCATGGATTTTATCGGCGTTCGTATCGTCTCCGTGAACGATGGCGAGGCGAACACCATCAACGTCGCCTTGCGTGGTCTCGTGGCCCAGCTATTCCGTGAGGACAACGTCCACAAGGTCAGGCGCGGCATGAGCGGCTTGATCAAGCAGGGGTTATCGGCAGGCGGCAAAGCTTACGGCTATCGCCCTGACCCGACGAACCCCGGCAAGCCGCAGATCGTGGAAGACGAAGCTGCGATCGTCCTGCGCATTTTCGAGGATTATGCGAAGGGCACCAGCCCCAAGGCCATATGTCGCCAGTTGAATGCGGAGCATGTGAAGCCGCCGCGCGGCAAGCTATGGGCTCCGTCAGCGCTGTACGGCTCCGCCTCCCGTGGCACGGGCATGTTGCGCAACCCGATCTATGTGGGCCGCATCGTCTGGAACAAGGTCCACATGATCAAAGACCCATCGACCGGCAAGCGCGTGTCCCGCCCCAATCCCGAGAATGATTGGAAGACAGCCGATGTTCCCGACTTGCGCATCATCCCTGATGAGTTGTTCGATGCCGTACAGGCTCAAATAATCGGACGCGCGCAGACGGCCAAGGGCGGGCCGATCCGGGGCAACAATCGACCCAAGCGGCTCCTGTCCGGTCTTCTCAAGTGCGGCGCTTGCGGTGCTGGCATGGCCGTGGCTGGCGTCGACAAATCCGGTCGGACGCGCCTGCGCTGTTCGGCGCACACCAACAGCGGAGCCTGCCCCGATCCGAAGACCTTCTATCTCGCCGACGTGGAGGAACTGGTCATTCACAGCCTGACGAAGGAACTCGCCAGCCCGGAACAGATCGAGGTGTACGCCCGACGCTATATCGAGGCCCGACATGCACAAGGGGCGCACGAGCATCGCCGCCGTGCTGAAATCGAGGCCCGCCTTGCTGCCATCGCCAAGGACAACGATCAGCTTCTCGGCTTGCTCATGAAGGGCATCGGCGATCAGGACGCGATTGACGCCCGGATGAAGGCACAAGGTGCGGAGCGCGACGACCTCAAACAGGAACTCGCCAGCCTGCCAAAGGGCAACAATGTCGTCCTGCACCCGACCGCCATCAAGGCGTTCGCCAATAGGCTGATGGGGAAAGCGATCGACCCTCTCCGGCCGCCAAGGGCGCGTCTCGAAATGACGCTGATCTTGCTGGACGACATGGGCGAGCTTGCACCGATCGTGCGGGAACTGATCCGGTCGATCACGCTCGATCGTGATGATGATGGACGCCTGACGATCGAGGTAGAGGCGACACTGGTCCCGTTCTTACAGGAAGACGGCCAACCCGTGGGGGCTGCACCGTTGGTAGCGGAGGAGGGATTCGAACCCCCGACACAAGGATTATGATCTGAATACACGAAACTATAAGTTCTTTATTTTACGCAGAATACATCTATCTGCGCTAAAGCTGAGCTTGCAAGAGCGAGCGCAGTGAGAGGTGTATTTTATTCTGTTACAGCCACCACACTTATTGCCTCTTTGCAGCAAGAAGTTTCTTCGTTTGTGCGCTGACGATGCGAATATTTAACGTACAGATCGCGCTGAATTTGTCTACCAGCGACTTGCGGGTTTCGTTGGCTGCGCTTAATTCGCCGTCCTCCCACCAATACACCTCGCTCGTCATAGATAGGCTTAGATTGCCATCTGCGCGGCGGAACACGGTAGCAGTTGTGGCTTCGTTAGCTGATTCGGCAAAAAAATATCCCGTTGTTCCAGGCTTCGATCGCCCGGTCGTGCATCATCGCGAGGTCATTGACGACATTCCAGACCATTGTGTCATAAAAAGATGGCCAACGCATTTCAGTCGGCGGGACGGTCAGCGGCTGCTGAAACGAAGCGTGGATCGATGCCCATCTCGACGACGTCGTGACAAGTAAGTCTCTCAGCAACTCGTTCGCTGATAAGTTGAGAGCTAATAATATCGGGCGTTCGGATGTGCTAGCGGAATGCTCTTATAAAACTGATGGACGCTGATCTCAGAAAAATGAGCAATGATCTCCATCAAATTTATACGGACACACCACATGATCCTAAGCGGGTTATAGATGGGGAATTAATATGTACGTCACTATCGTTGCTGCCGGACTGGCTTCGTTGTCGAACGCTGGATTGGCGCTACCCGTCCATCCACAAAAGCCGACAGCGTATGTTTTCGAAGGCGGCGGGTACGGAACCGATAGTGCGTTTGCACGCGCTCGTGTCAGCGAAGAGTCTGCGGCGGCATGGTGTGATAACTGGCGTCCCGACGATGACGACTGTGCTGCGGTCGTGCTCTCAAACGAGCACGGCAAAGTTTACGAAGCCAAAGCTAATTGTCAGACGGGCAGCCTGATATCGACGTCCGACGACGAATATGTCTGGGACGGTTTCTGGCGAAACTCGCACATGGGTCTTTGGGAAGGCCAATATCGCTTTAAGCGAGCGACCGATGGAACTGTCGTACAGACGTCAAATGCGGATGGGGGCATCACGCTCGCTGCACAGTGGCGGCTGCTCTGTCCGCTTGGCACTCCTTACGATATTCAGCCGGGATCGTCCCGGAAGTCGAAATGTCATCCAGCCGTGAACTTGCCGGCCACAACGGTTCGGGGATGATGATCGATCATGGCCGCGGCGAAATCGTATATCTGAGCCCTCGGGAGGGACTGGCTGGCCTCATTGAGTATGGACAGGTGCTGTTTCGCGGAAATATCACGCAAGACTTCTTTGACGGCGTCGCATATGTCTTCAAAAAGGGATGCCATCCGGCTCCATATCGCGTCTTTGGGAATTGGCCGCATGACAGCGACAAGCTGATCCTTGAAGGCGCGTCGCCGGTTCGGGATGGATGTGAAGTCATTGAGCATACGCGGGACGCATCCAGCGCACGGCTGGTAATAGATCTACCTCATCACTGACGGTCCAGTATCCTCGAGACTGAATGGCGCGAAATTCGGATCCCGCGCTTGCAACCCCATGCTCATAACTCTGGATTGGCCGGCTGGCGCGGGCCAGCGACGTTTTCGCGCGAAACAATATCCAGAAAACAAAAGCGCCGCGGGATGCGAAAGTAAACTCTCGCGCACATACGGAAAAAAGATGGATCAGGAACAAAGCGCGGACGCCGAAGAAGAAGCGCGCGATAACCGAATACAGGAACGTCTCGGCGATACGATTGAAGCCGCAGCTAAGACGGCGCGCTCAGTATATTACCCCTCAGACGAGGCAAAGACGCATCTCGAAACCCTCGACCTCGAGAGCTGGAAACGAGAACGTCTGAAATCTTCGTTCGAAGCTGTCTTCAGCGTGACCACGCAGGTGTATTCGAAGGAAAGTCCCGGCCGCCATGCCCACGGCGTCCCTGTGTTGGATCGACAAAGCGCCGCTAACCTGATGACCTCGACGGAGCGAGCCATGGTCGGCGAGCTGCGCTCGGTCAACGAAGTTCGCAAGCGAATCAAGCTGGGAAACTATAGTTGCCAGGAACAGATGCATCCCGTCGTCGCAACTGAACATGGTTGCAGCGCCTGCCACGAAACCGGAGCCAACACGTGCCACCATTGCTCTGGGCATGGCAAAACGAATTGCAACTGGTGTTTCATGGGAAAGAAAGCCTGCCCGGCGTGCACCGGATCGGGCACCCAGCAGGATTCGTACGGAAGAAACATCCAGTGCTATCGCTGTCACTACGGCAAGGTCGACTGCGATGCCTGCTACGGAACAACAAAAGTCTCATGCACAAATTGCGGAGGGCACGGCGAGATCAGGTGCGGCCCTTGCAATGGTTACGGCATGTTTACGCGCCTTTTGAGTTTGGGCGTGAAAACTGACGGATCGCTCTCCTCTACGGCCGCACTGCCGCCGAAGGAAGAAAGCCTGATGATGGATTGGGCAAGCGGCGGCTTTCAAGGCGACATCAAGGCCAACGACCAATGGCTGCCGTGGACTGACGCCACTTCGGCGTCTGTCGAACTGTCATCTGAAAACGACGTCCACAAAGCCTCGGTGAAAATTCGCGCCAACGCTACGCTGGCTTCGGGCACTTGCTCCATTGTCGGAAACACTTTTGACTTCAAGCACCTTTACGCCGCGAAAGAAACGACCTGGTTCACGCCGTTTCTCGACGGTCAAGCCCAGGCGGCAACGACAGCCGCAGTCGAAGCCAGCACCGCCAGACCGTCGGAATTTCTTGAAAGAATGGCACGCTTTCCGGGCCTGCTAAGTGCTCTGAGAAGCGGATACGACGATGGAAATGGCAAGCAGGATTGCACGCGCGCAGTAGAGAAAAATACTCTCGGCGCCGTTTCGATCAAATATGTAATTTCTGTTTGCGAATACTACGAAAAATGCATCGAACAGTTCAAACTGAATGCGGTGAGAAATGCCGTATGGCGCCCCCTGCTCGTTGTGGGCGGCGCATGGGCCATCTCCCAGTCACTGGGATTGCCTGAACTGGCAGCCAAGGCTAATTTTCCTTTTGCCGTCGGAGCATTTGCCGCCTCGGCCTATCTCCTTGCTGCCGCAACTATTCGAAACTCGGCAAAACGAGCCCTACGGCGCGAAACAGGAGCTAAAACACAAGTATCGCTCGGACGCGACGGCCGCGTCATACCCATAGCAGTCGCTATTCTGTGCGGCGCGACGGTATATTTTGGCGTCGACATCTGGCCATGGAGCAAGCCGGACCTGTCTGCGCAAGGAATAGATTGGCTCTTGAAAAATATTGAAAACAAACTCGCGAATTACTAATCGAAATCAAGATAGCTCATAACAATCACATTGATGGCCGCGACGTTGGCAATGGAACTCCCGTGTCCGGCAAATTCCTGTAATTCGCGTCACTGACGACGCCGACAATATCGATGGCGTTTTGCCGGCTGTTTTCATCCGCCGACGCAGGCAAATGCGCGACCATCAATTGCCACGCACCGAAACTGAGCGCATTGCCCAAAAACGTGAATTTGGGTTGTATTGAAATAGCTCCCTCGAGAACGGAGCTGTAAAATCCCCTTGCGCGCAGCTCGGCAAAGGCTGAGGTACCCGTGATGGCGTTTCCAGCCAGGAACATGTAGCCAAAAGCGCATGTCGTAAGGGCGAGTGAAGATCCATACCGCAAAGACAGCATTTTTTTGTGAGCAAGGCTTCGGCTTAAGCCATACATCCAGGAAAGATAGCTGACGAACTTGAAGATATGCAGCGCTGCGCCTGCAATCGACAGCAGTATCGCCATCGCCGGTAGCCGGGTCGCCTTCATCGCAGCAACCCCGAAGACCTCGTATCTGCCGTAGTTGGAGAATTCGCCACTGGAGCTATTGAAGGCATCCGCCAACTCCTTGGAAAGCGAAGCGGCCCGCGGTTCGTAAACGATGCTGACAAAATCACCATCAGAAATTTCGGGTAATATGGGCGAGCCGGACACGGGCAATCCAATGTCCTCGCGAATCCTTTTCTGAATGACCGAATGCTTGAGAAAAGATTCGAAACGTAAGCCAGGCTCGATGTAGCCGCCGGCCGAATTATTTACGCCATTACGATAGCGCTCTTCCACCTGACGCCGCAATTCCTCCGAGGCGGCTCTCTTGAAGCCGCGCTCGTCATTTGGGTGCCAGTTGTCTCGAACCGGAACACCACTGGCTTGTACCTGTCGCCGCACCCGTGCGGCCCCTGCACCACTCCAACTCGTAACATGAGCGAGGTTCTGTCTGCGCAGGCGATCTCGATATGTATTCCAATGTCGATCGGCCTCCTGACCGGCTCCAGAAAGGCGGCTCGAACGTGCCATCGACGCTTCTTCGTAGCTGTCAAACGCCGTTCGGACGCCCCCGAAGATCGGCTCGAACACGCGCGCCCTGAAGTGCTGAGGCGTCCCCAGAAAACGTGCCGCCTCCAGCGAGGCCTTATCCTCCACATTGGCGCCTGCGACCGACACAAAGCTGCCTGGCGACGAGAGGACAGCTGCAACCGATATGAAGGCATTCCAATCATTCTCGTTTGAGGGGACCAGATCACCTTTACCATGCGCGGCAAAGTACCCCTTTGCGAGGTTCGCCTTGAACGCTTCATGTCTTACTTCGGCGGTGGAATGATCCGCGATATACTCGGCAAATACATCAAGCGACCGATAGGTAGAGTACGTGACTATAGTGGCTATTGCTGCCGCAAATATCGCGCTTGTCAAAAGCGGCTGGCCTCTTTTGTAGGCCACTGGAAATATCCAGATTCCCATGATCCAGATCGAAACGGCCAGACCTGTCAGCACGCGGCCACAGCGCTCAATATGATCGATCTCGTCCTGTGTCGGATTATTGCCCAGAACTTGCACAAGATGGACTGAAAAAGGAACCTCAAGGGTCAGATACACGAATGTTATCAGCGCCATAAGCGGGACAAAGGGCGGGATACGCTTGAGATCGAACATCGATATGCAACTCAACGTCTGCCAACCGCTGCGCCTTTGAGGGCTTGGCACTCACCGACGCGTCTCGCCAGCAACGTGCTCTATTTGCGGGGGTGATCAGTTTATTAGATTTCTACCCTACCTCGGCATAACCCATTCGGGCGGCGAGGGGGGAAAGGCTTCGACCGGAAGAAATCCGGGCGAAGCCGGTTGCCTGAATGCAGCGGCTTCGCCCAGTCATGATCGGACAATTCTTCCAGAGGCTAGCACCTGCCCAGAAGGCATGCGGTCACGGATTCCACGTCGATGCCTTCACGCGCGAGTTCATCGTGTGTCGCTGAATCTTCCACGTCAATCGTCCAGTCCGCGTCTGTCTCGGATGGGTTGAGCACGAGGCGTAGAACGTTGACCTTTTCCGCCGGTCCGGGGAAATCGAGAAGCATCTCTTGTTTTTTCCACATGAGATATCCGCTCGAGCTGAACGACACTTGCACGTCGCGTTCAATGCCATGGCAAATGAGTTCCTTGAGCTCCACATTCCTGCTGCCGATAGCTGAGCGGACAGAAACGGTGTTCGTCAGGAACTCGGGCGACGCGCCGGACTTGGCTACAGCTATGTCGCATCTCAATGCCCGCTCCTTTGCCTGCAATTGGCCTCCGGCTTCCTGACACGTTCGATAAACCTCGTCGCGAGCGTCGAACGATAGCGTGCGGGGTAGGTTCTCGCAAAGCGCCAACGCCTCTTTCGCTGCGTCGGTTCCAGGTTCTGCGTCGGCGAAAGCGGCGGCGATCTGAGCCGTTGCTTCTGTCCTCTGCCGGTCAGAGATGCTTTTCGTTGCGGTCGTGCAGGCCTGCTGGATCACGTCCCGACGATCACGCGACACGCTCGACCTCAGGGCATCGCATGCGTCCGACACCGACTGGGCTATTTCGGGTTCGTCTAGCATGTAGCTTTCCGACTGCTTTGCGATCGATGCCAGGCTCGCTTGAATGAGTTCTTCACGTCTTCGCTCGAGTGGTTGACCGAAAAACCGATGATACATCTGTGAGGAAGTGGAGACGTTTGAGACAACTGCGGCGTCGGGTTGCAGATTCTTGGTATCGATCAGTGTCGACATCTCGACTGGTAGGCCGAGAAGGCGGGACTGCTCCCGGCGAAGAGCCTGCGCAATCTCGCTCGTCCTCTGCATTTCAGGCCACTGGCGCGCAAGTTCATTTGCATAGCCTTGCGAGGAGCGATGGCATTCGCGCATCGTCTCGAGCAGATCCTCCGCAATATCGCGGCTCCAATAATCGGATGGAAGGCCCGTCGCGAACTCCAGCTTATCAAAATCGTAGCCCGGTGCGGCATCCTGAATCGCTGAAAAGCGCTGGCAGACGATCTGCCCGCCTGGATACATATCCGCGGCCGCAGAAGACCCGGCGACTTCATAGCGGTCGACCGCCTGCTGAAAGGCAGCAAAGGCATCGCGGAAATTGTTTCGGCCCTCGATCAGCTCCATAGGGCCGGAAAGCGCTCCGGCGAGAAGTTGCACAAACGCGTTGCGGTCGCTATCGGTTTCCAACGGCACCTGGGCGAAGTCCGAAACCAGCCCGTCGCGGTAGCGAGTCCAGAATGCGCTTCTCATCTCGCTTAACCGGCGAAGATAAAGCTGCTGGTCGAGTTCGGGCAAGGCATAGATTATCGGCGTGGATGCGAGCATTCCCGCCGCTGCATTCGCCGCCGCAGCGTCGGGCCGGGACGTCTCAAGGAATGTGAAAAGCTCGTCGAAACGCTCTTTCGGGCTTTTCGATTGGCTGACGGCGAACGGTTCGCACCCTTGATCCGGCGCCCCTCTCAGCCAGTCGGCGAGGATGGTGCCGTTATCTCGCGCAATTCTCAAACGCGGATTTCCATTGGCGTCGATGAGGGCGTCGGAACCAGCCTGCTCGACCAGATCGAGCCACTCGACGCGGTCGACAGCCGAGCGCTGAAAATATACCGTGGCGGTCGAGGCGTTTGTGCCCAGTTGCCGTCCGAATGTCCAGTCGGTCGTATAGTCCCTTCCCGAGCACGAGAAGCTGCCTGAATAATACGTCACGCTGTCGTCGTTAGCGTTGGCAGCACTTGCACCAGCAAGGAGGGCTACGGTTCCTATAGTAGCGATAATGTTTCTCATGGATACTCTGCTTGCGTATATTTGGATGCGGACCGCAACTAGAATGAGCTGACGGTCCATCCGCTGCTTGCTCGCAGCAATTCGACCGCCCCTGAACGGGTCTGCCGGGTTGAACCGAGAATTCCTCCGGACACTTCGAAGTTAACGTTGCAGCGATAGGCGGTTTTGCCGTTTTCGGTGCAGCCGATTTTTTCGAGGTTCGAAATCTTGAAATTCATCAGGCCGCCCATCGGATTCGTCCCGTAGCTGCCCATCAGTCCAGACGAGACCCTTCGCATTTGTTCCAGCTCGGAACTCATTTCGCGTTCGAGAGCCGAAACGATGTCTGCAGCGGAAGGCTCTCTATTCGAACAAGCGCCCAACAGGACTGCGGCCCCAAGGACTACCACCGCCGAAACGCGGGTGATGTTGGCGCGCACGCTCAGATCAACCACGAGTGGGGCTTCGCGATCGGCTGGTCACGGTGGAGATAAACGAGGCTTTTGATGCAGCGGATCAAATACCAGATGCCCGTCGCGATCCACAGGAGGCCCCCAATGAGAACCAGGGTCAAAACACTGCTGACAACGCCGAAAAGAAGCCCTTTCCAGAATGTCCCGATGAGATACGAGTAGTGGGATGCTAGCAACGTGGATGCCTTGCTCCGGTCGATATAGGCCAGAATCACTCCAGCAGGAGCGAAGAAAATCATTAGAAGGCCTGCAACATAACCGAGGGCCTTATTATGGATTGCAGTTGAATTAGGAGAAATGTCGGTCATGGTTCCATTGCCTCAAACATAGAATTTGATAATACTGATTGTCTTGAGGATGTTATATCGGTATCTTAAGCCCCACGCCCAGATTAGACCGAAAATCTATCCCGGGTCATAATCTTATCTCACATATTAAACGGCGGTTAAATTCCGTGATTTAATGCATGTTTGGACCGCCGATCGAGCGTTCGCGGCGCATGTGTTTAATAAAACGTATGTTCTAACGTAAAGATTGGTGCTGCGTGGACATGCTCCTAGACGACACGCCTTCCAATGGCTTCAGCCAAGCATCCGACTAGGCCACCGCATGTCACGTAACGCACATTCCATGATGTTTTCGCCGAAACGCGTCGCAAAGCCTTGATCCCGTTGAGCATCATCCGCGCTGCTCGTCGCGCTCGCCCTTCGACCAAATTGGAAACATAACGAAAGTCGCAGAAACGCTATCGTTTGTGAGGTTTCCATGAAGCAGGCACGGGTTCTGACCGACGTCGAACTGAAGCGGCTCCTGGCAGTGATCGCGCTGAGCAAACACGCCGCGCGCAACCGGCTCGCCATCATGCTTTCGCATCTCGCTGGGTTGCGGGTAGGGGAGATTGCATCGCTACGGGTCGGCGATGTTATCGACAGCGATGGGCAGGTACGTGACCAGATCAGGTTGAGCGCGGCGGTCACGAAGGGCGGCCATGCGCGGGTTGTGTTCATCGGGGAGAAGCTGCGCCGAGAGATCGATCGCTTCCGAGCGGAATGGGAGAGGTCACCTATGATCAATACGCCTCTGCTCGTTACGCAGAAACAGACGGCTTTTTCCGCAAATACTCTTTGCCAGCTCATGTCCAAGTTGTACCGAGAGGCTGGCTTGAATGGCGCAAGCTCCCATAGCGGTCGTCGTTGGTTCATCACGAAGCTGGCACACGCTGGGGTCAGCCTGAAGGTGATCATGACTTTGGCGGGTCATAGAAATATGAGCACGACGCAACGATACGTGGAAGTTACGGACCGACACACGCGCGCGGCTGTGGAGCTGCTTTAAAGCCTAGCCCTGAACCAGCGTCCAAACCCGCTTCAGAGGAAGGTCCTTCTGGATGTCTTCGGGTAGGCGATCGTAAACGGAAACGAGCTGCGTGATCAGCTTGTCCGGATCCCATAGCCTGATCTTGAAGAAGTTCCGACGAGCTTCCTGATCCGCGCTGCTGGTAAAGCCACCCCATGCCACAATCAGCCCTAGATCCGCGCCGAACGTGCTAAGCACGCCTTGAAGCTCACGCACGACCTTCACGTCCAGCGCCTTATCCTGCGATTTAACTTGAACACACATACGAGGGGGTTCCAGTCCGAGCGAACCCCGTCCACATAGGATGTCGACGCCACCGTCAGCTCCTTCGTTGGTGCGGTCTGTGACAAACCCCTGCGCGATCAGTACGGCTTCTACAAGACGCTCCAGCTCATGGCCCCGGAATTTGCGGCTGATGTGATCTGTGATCTGATCAAGAGCCAGTCGTTCAAGATCGGGGTGGGTAACCTCTTCAGTCTCTGCATCCAACTCTTCGGCCGCTTTGGTGTCGAAGCCCAAGGCAAGGGTACGTCCGTCAAGAAATGCGCGGAATCGATCTTCGGCACGGTTTCGTCGAACCTGAAACACGGTCATGGCGCCACCAATAGAGTATCGCAGATCACTTTCGATGGACTGACGTGGAATATCCTTCTTGACCCATTCCACTGGGATCTGGTGGCGGCAGCCTGAAGGGGCGTCTTCAACGAAGCGGTAAGCGCCCAATGCGCGGCCAATGGCAACGGTTGAGGTGCGTTTACGGGGCAAGATGACGAGATCGCCAGGTTCTACCCGGTGGGAGAACGCCCAAAGCTGCGTCTCCCAGTTCTTGAGAGTGTTCTCAGCTTCATCTGGATAAACTTCAACAAGAAGGGGAAGTAGAGATTTTCGCTCCAACAGATTAGCCAGGTCGCCCACCTCATCCCATCCCACTACCGCCATGTCATTGGCTATGGCGTAAGGTTCTTGCTCACCATGGCCGCCCGCCCTTATCACCCATACCGCCATCAAAATCTCTCATTTTTACTATCAAATTGATGGATGACTGCTTATCGGCCATCTTTGCGTAATGCTATGTTGGTACTACAGCCGTTGGTCAATCTTTTTAAAAGATTTGCTGCGCAAATATTTTGCCGATGTCCCCGTTTCGTTGTCCTGCAGGTTTCTTTCCGCCATGTCTCACACTCGGACCGCGTCTCCCCACGCGCTTCTCAACTCAGTCTTTGAAGGGACGCGTGCTCGGCAGGTGCTGAGATCTCGCAGCGTCCTTCGTGGCATGGAGAGGCGTTCTCAGGAGAGCAGCGCCACAATACTTCTGGATCACCTTTATGCCCTCCATCAGGTGGCTCGACGCGATCATATTAATCGACGAGTGGAGGATAGAAACGCGAAGCCTACGAGAGCGTACAATGGCAAGCGGGGCCAAAAGCCTCAGACGGCTCCAGAATATGTCAAAACCATTTCGGCTATGAGCGATGAAGATCTATTTGTCGCGAAGCTCAGTACTTTTTGGGACGATGAAGCAGTCGTTGCATTAAGCCCTGTAGCGACCCTTTGGGGCAAGATCCGCCTGCAGGATCAGCTGGATCAACTTCTCCACGACGGAATGCTGCCTCACGAACGCAGAGTGACGCACTTGTTGGAGCAGCATCTCGGGGAACCTCTGCCCGCGCTGGTCGCCCATGAAACACTCAATGTGTACCGTGCCCTATCGCAGTGGGAGCAATTTGACGTTTTGCACGGCTTCCACGAAAAGCTTCGGATAGTTCCGGCCGAGACCCGAAGCAAGAAATTCATCGAGGCGCATGAGCGATGGACGGAGCGATGTTTGGATCAGGCGACCGCAGCCTGGGCAGCCCTTGTCCACGAGATGAAAGGGTTTTCTCCTGCCGATCTGCGATTGGCCGAGCGCCACTACCTTGTGCACAAGCTGCCGCCTCTTCCAAACAAGCCGTACGTTCAAACGAGAGCCGCACGTATCGTGATCGCGATGGTCGCATGTAGCTCAGTTCAAGGGACCCGCCGCAACCTCCATCTCAACAACGAATTGGCCGGGAAGGTGGCAGCACGTCTGGATCGTCATCTCCGGCCGAAACTCGTAAAGAAGCAAACGAAATAGAATCCTGTTCAATGCACTAAACGATTGATTTGAAACAGGAAAGAGGCCTGTATCTTTTTTCAGGATTGGTAAGGTAGCTGCGGCTGAACGCGGGACTATCGGGACGTCGATAACGACACGACGACCCGATAGGAGCCACTATGTCGACCGAAAATACCGAACTCGCCACCACAACCGAAACTTCACCCGACGCGAAACTTGCACAGCAAGCAACATCTATTGAGATCCCCCAGGAGGAGGCTAGCCACACGGATGTTATTGAACCCATCTCGGGGGTAATTCCTGAGGATTTGGATTGGGCGGAGTGGGCCCACGAACGACGCGATCTCGGGCAGGAAAGCCAAGATGACTACGTCAGCTCCGACGAGAAGCTGCGTCTGGCGGTAAGCTACCTCGCTCTTGAGATCGCCTATCGGCCTGATCACGACTGGAAGGCCGAAGCGATGGATGCGGGCGTCACCATTCCGAAGAGCAAGCATCCTTGCATGCCTGCAACGGCCGCCACTTTCGGAGCCAACACCATCGGCCAAACGGGGCGGCACGATCTGGCGACCTTCCTCGACCGGACTGCGCTTGCAGTCGAGAATTTGACGGCAGCGATCCAGTCGGATCCGGTCAGCTATCCGGTCTCGTCGGTCGGAGTGATGGCCCTGGAGGGCGTCATCAAGCAGCGAGGCGGTCTCACGAAAATGGCAGCTGAGCAGCGCAAGAACAATAAGGCAAAGAGGAAGCCGCGACCGCAGCGCGAGGCGCAGATTGCGCTGGATCCGGAATTGAGCCGTGAGGTTCATCTGGAAAAGGCGCGGGCGGTTGTCTTTGGCGATGGATCCGCTGACGACGTTCAGGTCGCATTTGTTGCTCATGATGGCGCTGCGCCGACCCTGCGCGCAACTGTTCCTGCAACGCAGACGCAGATTGATACTCTGCTGCTGTCCGTCGATGTCGTCGATCCTGTCATTGCGCAGGTCGGCGAGTTGCTCGAAGCCAGCGAGATGGTGGCCGAAGAGGACACGGAACTTCTGAAGGACGGACTGGACGATCCCGAGGACCCAGAGAAGGGGGTTCGGGTCGCCCATAGGCAGATTGTGTTCGAAGACGGCGAGCCTGTGACGATTTCCCCCATTCTCGTGCATTCGTCGGTGGTCGTTCTTGCTGACCCTGTGGACGAAATCTTTCCGCATCCTCTTGGCAGGCGCTGTCATCTGCGCACCCGGGAGCGGCGGATCATGGATGCCAACATTGCAGACCCGCAGCGGCGTCACGTGTTCCAGGGGGAGTGGCAGGAGGCTGGCGTCACCAATGGCGTGGTCCGTCTCGTCGTCACGACCCGTGCCGCAGCCGATCCAGCTGACCGAGATAGGAACGTCGGATGTTTGGTTGAACCTTTGCAGTCTGCCCAGGGCAACCTTCCGCTGACCGTCCATCCGGATCGGTTCAACGCGCAGTGCGAAGGTGAGATGTCTTTACGCACGTGGCGGTCTCGTCACAACGAGTTCATTGCCAAGGTCGCCAAGGGTAAGGCGAAGCAGGCAAAGGCTAAGCAGGACCACCATTTTTCGGGCGACCGCTGGAATATCTCGGCAGGTAAGAAGGACGACGAACGAGATGCAAGCGGAAAGGGGACTGCTGTCTCCGTGTCCCTGATGGAAGGGGATTTTGCGCGCGTCAGTTCGGTGATCGCCGCGCTTCCCGTGATCTCCGCGATCCGGTACGCGGCGGATCGAAATGCTGGTCTGAGGCTCGCCTTCAGCACCTCGCGGTTCAATTACGAGGTGTATGTGCCGTCCCGTACGACCGCCGCCGACAGGAACGCGTCATTGTTCAGCGTTTTTGAGAACGCCGAATAGACCTTCGGCCTCGGGGCGCGTACCGCGCGCGCCCCAGCTACTTCCTTTCTAGCACCATGGATGAATTAGATGACCATCGATCTCACGATCGGCATGGAGGACCATGCCGTTTTCACGCCTGCCCTGAATTCGAATTTCGCTCGGTTCGCGGCAGGAAACTCAACCAACCAACACCGCGCGCTTCCCAATGGCGGCAGTGCCGCGCAACTGAACTATCTCGACCGCACAAGCCCGTTCTTTCACTATCATGCTGGCCTCTATAGCGCAGCCTTCGGCGTCTATGACAATGCCCCGACTGTCGTGTCTCGGCGGGACCGTCGTCGCACCATCATGATCGGGGACAGCGGCGGTTATTCGGCAATCAGCGGAGCACTTTCCGAACCGTTCTCAGCTTTTCGCAGAAAGTCACTGAACTGGCTTGAAGCGCAATGTGACGTCGGCCTGATCTTGGATGATCCCACGCGCTCGCTGGACGTGGCTGGCGGGACATCCAAGAGATTTCAAGATTGTCTCGATACCACGATTGAAAGCATCAAGTTCGCAATCGACCATCGGTCGTCAGATGACCTCCGCCTGCTGACCGTGATGCAGGGTCGCAATGCGAAGGAGGCTCAGATTTGGGCCGCAGCCGTGGAGCCGTATCAGCGTCATTTCGAGGGCGTTGCCCTTGCAGGCGACACCAAGCTTGATCTGGCGTTGTGGTGCAAGCAGCTCATCGGGATGCGCGATGCGGGCGTGTTGGACCGTCTTGGGTGGATCCATGTTCTAGGCACAACCCGGCCCGGTTTCGGTGTCATGCTGACGGGTCTCCAAAGAGCGCTGCGCAAGCACATGAACGCGTCGATCACGATCAGCTACGACAGTTCTCTGGCGTTCCGTATCGTGCAGGCGAACAAGCAGATTACCACGGGCATCGCCTACGACCGCGAGCAGATGAACTTCCTCCGCTATCAGTTTCCAGATCACTGGTCTGGCTTAGATCGGAATGCCCGATTTCCGTTTTCGAGCCCACTTGGCGACATCTGCCGTATCGGTGATTTCAATCCGGCGAACCATAACAGCGTGACGGGATGGGACACGCTGGGCCTGCAGATGCTCACCAATCACGAGGTCTTCAAGGAGCTAACAGCCCTTCGCGAGGCAAATCTCCTCGCACTGGCCGAAGCCACTGACCGTGGGCAGACACCTTGGCACATTCGCAAGGCATGGGAGGGCTTTGACAAGATATTCGGCAGCACGACGCCCATGGCCGAGATCACCAAGTACAAGCGCTTCCTCGCGCACTATGCGGGTGGAAGTGCGGTCATGGACGACGACGCGCGCTGATAGCGCTCGTCGATCCAAAAATTGGAGCTTCCCATGCCGATCATTGACCACAACTATGGCCGCATTCCCGTGGCCTTTCCCGACGCGCCCTATGCCAGCAACGGCATGTTCGTTGCTTATATTGTCAGCTATCTTCCTGATAGCCCTGAGCATCGCGCTGTCCGAAGGATCAACCTGCGCAAGCAATTGCGTTGGTGGCGATTAATGACGGACGTTGCCGTCACGGTGTTGGCTTCCGGTTGGACGGCGCAAGAAGTTGCCGCTGAGGGAGAATTGAAGCTTCTCTTGGCGAGAGGAGGGCGGGTTATCTCGATCCCCGGCCAGTCTCTAATCGAGAACCGCATCGTCTGCCTGAGCCTGTTCTATGACAGTGATGTGCCTTGGGGCATCATGATGGACGACGATGCCATTCTCTATCATAGCCCCCGCCATAACAGCGGAGGCGCATTCTTCAGCGAAATGGCCGCGAATGGTGCCGCCGCCTATGGCGACGTTGATGTGTTTTACCCCATAAACCCTGCGAAGCTGCCGGGACAGAACCAGATTTGGGCTGAAGCGCCTGCGTTCTATCAGACGCGTCATGTCTTCGAAGCCAACTACGATCTAAAGGGAAGCCTGTTCGTGGTCAGGAATTTTCGGTTGGACGGGCGTAAGGCGGTGCTGCCGCCGCCCGATCACACCCTTCACGGCGAAGATACGCTTTTCGCGATCGAGGCAGTTGCCAATGGTTGTACAGTCTATCGCTGCGAGAACATGGTGCTGAAGGAGTTTTCTGGACCCAGCCATTTCAAGCACGCGCCGGAAGTCATGAAGGTGGGCAATGAAGCCATCGCGGCCCGATATGCCGCGCAAGGCCTACGCATGCATGGCGAAGGGAAGCGTTCCCACCTCCTGGATCGGACGAAGTTCGTGGAACTGCATCTGCGCGGGCGGCCACGACGGGTCGTGGTTACGAAGCCGGACCAGGCGTGATTAGTTCAAGTGGCAGCGTTTGCCGTGGGTAGGCTGGTCCGTGATGGAACGGCTGGAGATGTGGTTGCGGAGGTCTTCCAGTAATCCGCAGATCCTTGGCTGGCCGTCCAGAAGCGTCATGAGCCGCCATTCAAGAGCTACCAAAGTTCCCAAACCCGGCTCTCGGCCAGCCGCAATGAGATGCGAATAGTATCTGGCACTTCTCCCCAGCCAGAAACGCGAAAACTCCACTTGCGAGTTGGCATAGCCGAGCTTGTTGAGGGTCTCGTAGATTGTGCGAATGTCCATGGCCACCTCCATATGCGTGAACGCTAATATTTATGCCGGCCTGCTTTATAAATAGCAGGGCAAAATATGGAGGTATTGGCGATGAAAACATTAGATGAATTGCGCGCGGAGCTGGTCCGCACCGGACAACTCGATCCACGGGACTTGCGACGGATCCGGTGGCTGTCGCCGGGACGGCACGAGCACAATGAGAGGATCATGGATGCTCTCGGTTGGGGTCATGACCTGTCTTCTCGGATGCGAGAGTGCGGAGAGGTCGATGCGCACAACAACATGCGCTACTGCCGCATCCCGCATTGCTCGCGCTGCTCGATGGTGCGCCGGGGCAAGGAAACAAAAAAGGCGATCCGCGAGAGCTTCCTGGGTGTGCCGAATGAGCGATTGGCATTCGTCACGATCCTGCTGCCAGTGACGTCGCAACTTGGCTTGGTCGCCGACCTCATGAAGCGCGAGAAGCGGCGCCTGATCAATCTTCTAAAAAGAAAGCGCCGCCAGGACAGCCGCTGGAATGGCGTCCACATGACGGGGTTCTGGGAGATAGACCGCATTGACGCGTTGGACCTTCCCAAGCTCAGCCAGCAGAAGCAGCGGGCTCTCGGGGAGTTGGGAGCGCCAGTGCTGGCAATGGCGGGTGGAACGATCTGGATTCCGCATGTGCATGTGATCGTGGACCTTGGCGGGGTGTCGTTGGATGAGCTTCGCAAAGCTCTTCGCGGAGACGGCCGGCGAACCGCGTATCAGCTGCACGTGCAGGGGTTTCGGGCAAACCTTCCCGTCAACGAGAACTTGAAGAAGGCGATCCGCTACTGCCTCAAGTTCCGGCTCGAACAAGACTATAAGGACGGCTATGGGTTGGACGTGACGCAGCTGGACGAAGACGACCAGCCCAGGCAACGCCAGTGGTGGCCGGACAAAGACATCGCCGCATACGTGGGTTGGGCCAAGCAGACGAAAGGCGGGTTCAGATGTCTTAGGTTTGAGATTGGTCGTGCAGGAGATGCACGCGGTGCGCATGATGCGAAGGTGAGAGCCTTTGAAGAGGACCGCATCAGCATGAGAGCGCGTCGCAAGGCACCCAAGCCGCTGAACGCTGAAGAGACTGACGAGGACTTTGAGCTTTGGCTTTCTTCGGAAGAAATAGATGTGTCTGTTTCTTTTAAAAAGACAGATGCATGTGGGGGTGTTGCTGCTGGTGCGGGCTGTATGGGTCTTGGTGATGTTGGTCCTGATGAGGGTAGGTATAAAGAACCGTTACTAGATACGAACTGGCTGCCGGATAGCTGCCTTGAGCTGCTCCCAGTGTACATATGTGATCCAGAACGAAAGAACGTCATCTGAAAATGGCTCTTTTCGTAGGCGAGCTTTCGGGTAATTATCTCTTGCGGCGTCAAGCAGGAGGTAACCATGTCTTTGCAGGTTTACACCTTCCGCCCGAACTGGGGATTGCCAGCGGGCGGGCCGTTCGACTTGAAGCTTCTGTCGTGGCTCAATCTGGCCGGCATACCATACGAGCAGAAATTCGAGGACGACACGCGTAAGGCACCCAAGAAGAAGAACCCATGGGTGTTGCTGGACGGTGAGCCAATGGGGGATACCGAGCTCATCATTGATCTGCTTTCCCGCCGACACGGAATTGATCTCGACGCTGGCTTATCGCCGGCTCAAAAAGCTGTGGGCCATGCGTGGCGGCGTGCGTTCGAAGAGCATTTCCATCAGGTCTTGGAATGGGAACTGCTCGTTCACCAGGCAGGCGCTCAATTCATGAAGGCGGACATGCGCGCAACCATGCCGCCAGTGATTGGACCCGTCGTCTTCACGATGATGCAGTCACATATGCGCAAGCAACTCTACGCTCGCGGTATTGGACGGCACTCGCCGGACGTGATCGCGGCAAAGGGAAAAGCCGACATCGACGCGTTTGCCGCCTATCTCGGCGACCGGCCGTTTATGTTCGGCGATCAACCAAGATCGTATGACGCCGCGGTCTTTGGGCTTCTCGCGCCAACTGTCTATTGGCCCATGCAAACCCCGGTTGCGCAACACGCGCGAAGCGTCGGCGCTATCAAAGCCTATTGCGACCGGATGAAAGAGCGGTGCTTTGAGGATGTCGCAGCTACGAGGTTGAAGACAGGCTGAGAACGGCGCAATTTTCCAACGTCCCGAATGACCGATCCATTGTGACCAGTTCAGCCGTGCCGCCAGGCACGATCGCTTGATCTGCCCGTGGATCGTTTGACCATCTGCCCACCGTCTGCAAGGTTCGATTGAGGCCGTTCTCGTCTCGGCACTGAAGCAGCAGATTGCTGATTGTCTGGTCGCTGCGGTTAGTGATCGTGAAGATGTGCCGGTAGTGGTTGCGATCATAGCTGATGGCAATCTCCACGGGCAGGGCAGGGCGCTCCATAAACTGCGCATATTTGAGCCTGCATCGGGTCAGTTCGGGATGAGCGCGACGCAGGCGCACTTCCTGCGACGAGATTACGGGTTTGGTCGTGCTTTCGCCTTCGCCGAGATAGCCGTTGGCGACCCCGTAGCTGTAGGCGCGCTCGATCGGATCGCCGTTGTCAAAGCGAAGCTGGCACTGCACCACAGCATTGCGTAGCCAATCTCGGCTGCGGTTGGTCACGGTGGCCCATATCTCGGAACGGCCGCGCACCTGCGTGGTGATGCTGACGGCCGTGGGGTCGGTCAGCGTGTAGTGGCGTCCCTGGGGCAGAATGACCGATCGGAAGCTCAACGCCTCATTGGCGATGACGACGGCAACGAAGATGGCAAACCAGCTCGTCATCCAGCCGACCGCTCCGCCGAACACGACCCTGGCGAGGAAAATGGCGACGGCGACTGCACCGAACAGGACGATGAGTATGACAGCTTCAGCGAGCCAGGGGGTGGTCAGCGCGGTGCCCTGATGTTTGGCGGCGAGCGCCAAGCCCGCGATCGCCACAAGCAGCTCGAGCCGGATCAGCTGGGCGAGGGGCATGGCGAGGATGTTCGCAACTGAAGTCGGACAATGCTTCTGCGGCACCAATCCAGCGTCAAAGAGCGCCGCCAAGCGCCATCCTGCATGCGGGGTGCATCATGGCTGGGAAGGCGCTTGTTGACGCTCTTTGAAGCTGATGCTGCGCATGACAAGCGCTGTCGGTCGTCAATGCGGTTGGTGGCCATCATCGCGCATATCCGCGTCGTAGCGATCGCAAAGGTCAACGTTCGCACGCATGATCATGTGCGAAGCACGGTTGAGCGCGTTTATGGCGACGGCAACATTGCCAGAAATGAGCACTTTGTGGTCAGGCGCAATGCGGGCATCGATGAGGCTCTGGGCAATCGTTTTTTGGACGTCACCCAGCATGGTAATGCCCGAGAGCATGCGCGCGAACAAAACGGTCTGGTCGACCAGCATCTGGTCGACCTCGTTGCGGCTATCGCTCATGCCTTGGCCTTGCGCAGCTGTTCGCCACGCGCATTGGCGGCAGCTGCCAGCTGTGCATCGAGTTCGCCATCCTGTACAGCCGCGATCAACTGGTCGATCAGAGCCGGGAGGGTTTTGAAATCGGCGACCTCGACGGCGTTCTTATCCTTGGCGAGTTCGATCGGCCGGCCCGCGTAGCGCAGCGAGAAATAGGATTTGCCAGCTGCATCCTGAAACCAGCCCGGCCGCAGCCGCTTGGGCTTTTCCACCTGGACGCGTTCGCCCGCTTCGTTCTTGCGCCACACCATCTGCGTGGGTGCATAATGGTTGCCGGCGATCTTGGCCTCTGCCGCTGCCTTCTGTTCCGTGAGAGCCGCCACGACCTTGTCACGCGTACGCTGAACGGGATCGGCGTTCGCACGAGCCGGCTGAGCGGCTGCCAGCTTGAGCGCTTTGAGATGAGACATGCTGAAGTCCTCCTAAACATCGTTTCCGATGTCCGGACTACAGCCGGGATGCCAAAGGGCAACCTCTCGTCTGCCAAGTGGAAACGCGCACTCGGCAAAATAGACCTAACCAATCAGTCTAGTTGTAGCGGCGCCGAATTTCAGCAATCCTGGAACGTCGCTTGTTCTGGTGAGCGAGGTGTGTGATGCGGGGAAATCAACTGCCAGCGCTGCTGTATGGTCTCGTTGTTCTGCTTTTGGCGCTGTTCGGCGCGCGCTATCTTCTCGCAATGGATTTGGCTTCTCACCACGCTGCTGCGCTGTCTATATCTCAGCCGCTTGCCCCAGGTGACTGGGCCGTGTTCCGTGCGCTCTACGCGATGATGGGCGTGGCGATGTTGGGTTTGGCCGCATTGCTGGCCGTCATCGTCATTGTTCCCTTCAGGCGCGGAGAAAGGTGGGCTCGAAACACTTTGACGACAGTTTCGGTTGGATTCAGTGTCGCCGCATTCGCCATTTTGTTGAACTACTATTTGGCGACGGCGCAGGCCAACGTCAGCGCAATGGTTGCCTGTTTGGTGGCAATTGCACTTGCCGTCGCGGCCCATCTCCTCTCGCAGAATGCCACTACGCCGGCTGCGCCGCCAGTGGGAGCAGCATGAGCTGTCAGGACGCACGGTCAACGAGCTCAAGACAGCATCGAACCTGAAAGCGATGGCAATTGCGGATGAGGCAGCCAGGGCCGTGTTCCAAGTGCGCAAGCTGGCAAGGAGGTTCGAAGGTTGCGGCACACGCCTTTTGACGGATCGGCGAAACCGTTCGCGATTGGACTTCGCCCGCTCGATCCGACCCTTCTCATCGAGGTAGATGAGGGGCTGGACGAGTATCTTGACGAGAAAGACCAGCTTCTCGCCAACAAATCAGAAGCCGTTTTCGTGGCGCGCGACGATACGAGGAATGCCCAGCGGGAAGCCTTGGACCTTATCGTCGGCAACCTTACAACCTACCATGGCAATACTCATCACTTCACGACCGGAAGCGCGAAAGTCGGAGGCCGTACCGTAAAATTAGAGGCTGACGATGATGCGCCTCTGAAAACTGCGGCTCGACTCGTACAGGAAGACTTGGTGCTTATGCGCCACTGCGGCGATGGTTGGCGGCTAGTTGCTGCCTGTCTGTGTTTCCCATCATCATGGTCGCTGAGCGAGAAGTTCGATCGCCCGCTCCCCGATATCCACGAACCGGTGCCACAATTCGGGCGAGGCACGCGCATGGCACAACTCATCGCGCGCATCTTTGACCAGATGCAAGTCTGCCAGCCGGTAGAACGCTTCAACTGGTCGCTACAGTACAATCCAGCCCGCTACCACCCGGCCATGCACGCCAAGAAGGTGGAGCGCGAGGACGGATCGGCTGGAGATCTGACGCCAAGTGAGGTCGCTCAGCGTGTCTTTATGCGTATCGAGCGTCAGACGCTGTGTAAACTCAAGGAGAGCGGCGACATTCTCTTCACGATCCGAATTTATCTTGATCCGTTAGCTTGCCTTGCAAGCCACCCCAAGCGCGCTGCGATAGCAGCCGGGTTCGTCAATCAAATTGAAGCACTGGATGAGCCGCAGCTCTACTACAAGGGCTTGTTGGCCGATCGCGATTTGATGATCCGTACCCTGCGTGAACTGGCCGTCACAGCGCCCGCTGCGCGAGAAGAATTAGAAACGTAGAAATAGCGAGTAATGAGCATACTTTTCGACCCGAACAGGAAAATAAACTAGCTAGACAAAAGAATTAATTATGAACCAGCATATCGATCTAGACCAAAATAATGTGGGAAGCGATTGCGTTGATGGTGCGCGGCCGTCTTCAACAATATCTTTTGTGCTTGATGGAATATGTCCATAGGCACATCCTATCTGAGCTCTAGCAAGGGCGTATTTCCTCATGGCAATGCGAAATGGGAGGTGAATATGAAGAAGTTCAAATCGACTGCACTATCATTCGTCATGCTCGCTGCTGTACCCCTTTCTGCCCATGCACAGGACCCAGAGGCGACGGCGAACGAAATCTCCGAAGCTTACAAGCAGGCTTTCAATGAGCAGTCTGCGGAAGGTATCGCCGAGCTCTACGCGGACGACGCGGTCGTTCTCCCGCCCAATGCGGACCGCGTTCAAGGCAAGGATGGAGTTGCTGAATGGCAAACAATGCAGTTCGAACAAATGGGCGCGAAAGACCTCGATCTGACCGTCGATGAGACGCGACAACTGGCTGACGCAATTTATCAGTCCGGAACTTACTCCATGACCGTGAATGGTCCGAATGGGGAGATGCCCGTAGCTGGCGATTGGCTTACTCTTGCCGAGCCTGGGCCGGACGGCAAATTCCTGATTACGCGTCACATTTACAACGTCGATATGCCGCAAGCGGCGCAGTAAATCCAATTAACGATCTGGGCGGCCGATCCGCTTGCGCGGGGTCGCCCAGCTCCCAGTCAGGTTCGATAGGCAGTTTCAGATCGCAAACGCTGTTCTGGGGGATGACTGCTTGGACGACGCAAGCCGCTCCAGCATGACCGACGTTCTGAAAGCTCTGAAGATTAGAGATCTTGAAGATCGGATGCCTCACTCGACCTGCCCTCGCACCGAAGATGGGGAAGGTATCCGAGATCGTAGCCAACATCGACGGCCCTGCCGAGGCTCCGGAACGGCGGAAATGCAGTGGAGGACGAAGCCTGTCATGCGCTATCTGCTAGGTCAACTCGCTCGATAGGAGGAGCCGAATGCCATCCGTGGTGATCATAGGAGCCGGCGTTGCTGGAAGCGCGCTCGCATTTGCACTCGCATCGCGCGGGATCGAAACAACGATGCTGGAGAAGAGCCGCTTTCACGTTGATCGCGTTCGAGGTGAATGGATAGCGCCCTGGGGCGTTCTGGAGGCGCGGCAACTCCGGTTGTACGACCGTCTTCTCCGGGCGGGAGCGCACCACGTCACCTGTCACCTCAGCTTTCCGGAGACCGGTTTGGGGGAACCTCTGCATTCGGACCTGTCGACGGTAGTCGAAGGAGTTCGGGGTCCTCTGACGATGCAGCACGTTCAGATCTGCAACGCCCTCAACGCAGCCGCGGTCGAGGCAGGCGCCCGTCTCCTCCGCGGCGTCGACAGATTGCAGTTCATCGGGAGCAAGCCCTCAAGGATCACCTTCACGCGGGACGGAGTGCGCCACGAAATGACCTGCGATCTCCTTGTGGGGGCGGATGGCCGCGGTTCTTCAGTCTGCCGTCAGTTGGGTATCCGGCGACTGTCCGATCCGCCCCGCTACTTGATAACCGGCCTACTGGTGGAGGAGGTCCAGGGCTGGCCGGACACTGCCCAAACGATAGGTACGGAAGGAGATGTCGTTTATTTTGTGTTCCCGCAGGGCGGCGGCAGATCGCGCCTCTATCTCGTATGCGCCAAAGCCCAGAAAGGCCGTTTCGCCGGAGCCGAAGGTGCGCGGAAGTTCCTTGAGGCGTTCCGGTTTGGAACCGTGGAAGGCAGTGAGGCGCTGGCCGCGGCTCGGCCTGACGGACCCTGCCGCGGCTACCCGAACGAAGACGTCTGGTCAACTGATCCTGCTGCCGAAGGAGCGGTCCTCATTGGCGACGCCGCCGGTCACAACGACCCGATCGCAGGGCAGGGCCTATCGATAGCGTTCAGGGACGCGCGCCTTGTCTCGGAAATACTCTCGTCGAGTTCCAGATGGGGACGCGCCGAATTTCAACCATACGTCCGGGAACGGCGGGAGCGGATGAGGCGCATGCGCTTCATGGGGAGGCTCATAGCAGAATGGCGTGCTGGATTCGACGAAGAAGGGACGCGTCGGCGGCACGCCGCCTTACTTAATCACCAGCGCGATCCAGAGGCAGTACTTCCTGCAGTCGCATCGCTTCTCGGCGTGCATACTCTCCCCGCCGAACTCTTTACGGCAGAAGCCCGCGACCGTTTTTTCGGGAGCAGAATGCAACCGTGGACGGACGAACTGGCTCCGCTGCAGGCTTGCTAGGCTATCCCGTTCGAGGAAAGGTCCAACCTGCTTCCCTCTGCTGCCATCGCTTCTGGAACAAGCGAAGCAGGATAACCAATTAGCTCAACAGCCATGGAGCGGCTTCGCGCAGGCTCACTTTCAGCATTTTTACTCGCCTTGTTCCTGCTGTGCGAACTAGTTAGCCGCTGCCGGACTTGCGTCGATATCTTCTATTGATTCGAGTCCGAGGGACGCCACGTGACTGAGGGGCAGCCGACCACCCCAAGGGTGGCCGGCAGTCCGTCTATGCCCGGCGGATCGTTCCAAGATTCGTTTGACGAAAATTGGACGACCGGCGCGTTGCTTCTAGCGGGGGCATCGAGTTTCGCGCCGGTCGCTGCAAGCGGCTTGAACAGCTTGCTCGATGATTATGCGCTGAAAACCGACAAGGAAATAGCCGCGCAGGCTTTGGATCGACCCACCGCGCTCGCGGCCTTCTATGCGTATAGCTGCAACAAAGCTTCAGGTGCGTCATTTGCCACGTTTAGCGCCTGCAGCGCCAATTGCTGCTGGACCTCAAGAGCGCGAAGTCTCACGGATGCTTCTTCCATATCCGCATCGACCAATTGACCAATTCCTCGATGGATGGCGTCAATGCGATAGGAGTTATTAGATGCCTGACCCTCAATCCGATTTTTCAGCGCGCCCAGAGTTGATCCAGCAGTAATCACACGCTTAAGCATCGCGTCGACGGCAGCAAGATAGGATGGCAAAAGATCGGGATTGCCGACGATATCGATATCCAAAACGCCGAAATTGGGGATCGGTTCAATATTGACGCCGATGCTAGTAAACCCGATTTGGCTCTTGCTCCCAGCTAGGCGGTCATTTCTGTCTGTATTGATAGAGATGGTGGTGGCCGTGGTCGCCGAAATCTCAAGGCCTGGCCGGCCGACAAGGTGTTCAATCAAAAGCGCCATATCCGTAGACGTTTCCACACGCCCATCGTCGCGGCCAAGGATCGAATTGATCGTCTCTTGGTCGAGAAAGTGGTCGGTTCGCTCGTCGTTGACCACAAACTGAAATTGTACCGCGACGTCGCGGTAGACTTTGAAGGGCTGAAAGCTCAGATTGATTGAATTGCCGCGCGATCCCCAATGCGTCGCGTCAACGAGACCTCCGCTCCCTGCGCTAGAATCGAAGTTCGATATTGAAACCTGCGAACCATCCAGACCGGAGCTTGGGTACACTCCGATACTGATGCGATTTTGAACGATGCCACCGTGACCATCGGATACAAAGTTCGCATAGCCACCAGTGCCGATCATGGCGGCGTTTAGGACAGAGCGAAATTGCTGAAAATTGGTGACGATACCTCCTGATCCGGGCAGGACGTCCTCGACCAACGATTGATCAATTGCGATGATGTTGGTGAGACCCGGATGATAAGGTGAATCTATGGGATGTGCTGGATTGTCGGCATCGACGGTCAGATCGAATTCCATGGTATTGCCGCCCGTGAAATCCAACGGGCCGACGAAATTGAAGCTGATCCGCGCACTAAACCCGATCCGATCATTAGAAGGCGAATAGCCTGTGGCCGTTGATGAAGACGTCAGCCGCATACCGCCGAGGGTCAGGGGACTGCGCGGATCGCGTTCCAAAATCCCCCCGCCATTGGCGTTGAAAAGCGACGTGGCTTGGAGATCGTGGATGATATGGCTGAGAGCCGGTCCCGAAGCCTCGCTCCTATAGGATGATAGAAAGGACTGAGACCTGTTCTCAATTCGGCCCTCCCAGATGTCTTCGACGTCAGTAAGTAGGAGGTTTACGCCGCCGACGGTTGCCGAAGACGCGACCGCTTGGGTCTGGGCGGCAAGTTGCGAAATCTCGCCCTGAATTGCCACATGATGATCGCTACTGGATGACGCTAAAACAAGTCGGTCACGGACGGCCGAAATGAGGTCTTTGGTCTGTCCAATCCCCGAATACGCGATGTCTACGATCGCTGCACCAAGTCCGAGGGCATCGTTCACGGCGGACAGTGCACCAACGGTCGATCGCATACTCACTGAAATGGACCAGTACGCGGCGTTGTCGGATGCTTGAGCCACGCGGAGCCCGGTCGCAATCGCGGATTGCTCCCGTGCCATGGCGCTGCTGAGGCTGCGGAGCGTTTGCAGGGCAGTCATGGCGGAAGAGTTGGTGAGTATGCTTGCCATGATCTTCTCCATGCACTGCAACCGGCAACTCGGTCTCAATACAACTCATGGTATGTCATGGTTAACGAGTGATGAATGAAAACTTCAACGGAGGTGACCCTGGGTCACGTCTCGTCGGCGGACGGCATGGAACACCCGCTCGATGATGGATGTTTGGGGCAGCCGGCGAACTGGCGATTGGAAGCGCGAACTTTCGTTGTCGAAGTACATACCGCCGAAGGCAAACAGGAAGTGGAAGAACTACTTCTCGCCCTATCTCTACCGCGACCGCAACGCCATCGAGCGCATGTTCTGCCGCCTCAAGGACTTTCTTCGCATCGCTACCCGCTATGACAGGCTTGCGACCAACTTCCTGGCCGCCATCTGCATCGCGGCAACCGTCAGCTACTGGTTATGAGTCTGGACCCTAGTATATCGAAGGGGACTGGCGAATAGATCTATTGATCTATTAAAGGAACTGAATCTCAATTCCGCCAATCTGGCCGCAGGCTATCTTTCATTCGCTCGACCTGCACCTGAGCGTAGTGCTTGTCCATCATTTGGATCGACGTGCGAGTATTGCGTGCGAGGTCATGAATGGGAACGCCGTGTGCGAGCTGCTGCGACACGTAGAAGTGGCGAAGTGAATAGGGGGTTCGGCGCACACCCCGATGGTCGTATTCGAGGTCCGCGGCCTTCAATAGCTGCCGAAAGCCGTTCGCAAATGACAAGACCCGCTGGCCCTTCGGATCCGCAAACACGGGTTCGTCATCCCGTGGCTCACGTCCCACCTCCTTGACGAACATCTGCCACAGCATGTCGAGAGCCGGGATCGCCGCGAGTTGCGGGATCAGCGTCCCGCTTTTGCCTTTGCCCCGGACGCGAATGCGCACATCACGTTCGCCGATCGGTTTATTGATGATGTCACGGTAGCCAAGGATGTCACCCCAGTTGAGGTTCTTCGTTTCAGTCGGACGCATGCCGGTGTTCGCGGCAAGCTCAACGTAACAGTGCAGGGCGATACGGTCGCGACGTGTGTGGTCGTCAATCTTGACCTGTTTCCACGCACGGCCATCCGAACTGGTCACCTCTTTGGGACCTCCTGCCAGCATGATCGGATCCACGAGGCGATCCAGACTTGTCTGGATCAGCTTGGCATATTCGTGCGGTTCGAAGCTGGGTCTGCGATTATCAATGCGGCGGTTGGCCCGAATGCTGATCCCCGATATCGGCGTCACGTGGCCCCATCGAGCCAGTTGATCAAACAGCGCGCGAACCGCCACGAGTTCACCGCGCTGTCGGCTGATGGACGGCACATCACGTTTCGGCTGTCGACGCAGCTTCTTGCCGTCGCGTTCGTACTCGATGTAGGGGATGTCTTTGCCCGGACCTGTCGACCAATAGTGCTTGCGCCATTCCAGGTAACGCTCAAGATCGGCGTCACGGATGCCATCGACAGAGCGATCACCGAAGAACCCGATCAGGTAGCGTCGGATAATCGGTGGCCAGTCATTCTTGTGATATGGGCTGCGCTCGCCGCGTTCGGCTTCCGCCTGCATCTTCTCGATGAACTTTTCGGCGACCACCGAAAACGCGGTCGCTTCCAGCTGAAGGCCGTGCTTGCTCCGATAGTGCGCTTCACCCCACGCCTGATAAGCGAGCTGCTCGGCTTCCTGCTCGTCGTCCGTGCCAAGCGATTTCCGGACCTGCTTGCCTCCCAGCGAGGTGCGCTGGAAGAGAGTGAAGGGGCGTTTGCTGGTCTTGCTCATGCGATGTCCAATGGCGTTACGTTGGTGCCGAGCGCTGTGCTAGGACCGTGCTAACGCGTTTTGGAGACACCCTCTAACGCACTGATTAAAAAGGGCTCAAAATCGGGCTGTGCTAGTCCTGTGCTAGCGCATATGCCACGTTAAAGCCGGGATGGGCTAAACCCAAGAACGCCGGTTTTCGTATTAAAAACAAGCACTTATAATGGTAGCGGAGGAGGGATTCGAACCCCCGACACAAGGATTATGATTCCTACGGTCGAATATTATTACCTAAAACCAATTTGTTGACCAGCTCCCACTACACCTACGATATTTGCGCTTAAAGCCTTGCATTGCAAGGGATTTTATCGATAATTGAAGCTGGTGTTACACCAGTCGGTCTGAAAACGAAGAGCCCATCTACCCTTGTCCACAAACTTGAGACTGGTGTAGGGCTGGTGTGAGATTTGCGACACCAGTTTTGGATGAAGGCATGGCGGCGACGAAAGAGTTTATAAAAGCGGTCCATGTGGACCGGGCCGCAAGATCGGCTGAGGCTGTGGCTAGGGCAAAAGCCGAAGGAGAGACGACCGTCGGCAACGCCATGACCGTCATATCTGACATGGCTCTGCCAGGTCTACGGCTCATTAACGCCAACGGCGTCGCGACGTGGGCCGTCAAGACCGAGAGGTTCACCAAAACTCTTGGCTACATCTACCCAAAGCACAACCGACCTCTGACGGCCCCGGAGAAAGCCCGAGAGTTGGGAGGCAGGATCAAGGCGCTTCTAAAAACCGATCCCGATATCATCGACGAGTATCTCGCCTTGTACCATTCGGGTTACGGCCACGATGACGCCCTCGCGAAGATCCGTGACACGTCGATGGACGGCCGCCTCTTCAAAGACTGCATTGATCAGATGATCCTCGATCGGACTGCGGAGGGGGCAGAAAAGCCACTTCGGCCATCCTCCGAGAAAGACATCCGCACGACGTTCAAGAAGCCTGAGTTCGCCGAAATCATGGAGACACCGATATCGGCCCTGACTCGCAGCGATATCGAAAAAGCTCGAAATGATATTCGCAAACGGTCAGGGATCTCACCTGCCAAGAAAGCAATCGCGTGGACGCGAAGCGTTTTTGCGTGGACGCTAAAGTACCATTCCGATGCTGGTCTCGACATCCGGGACACTTGGTGGGAGATGCTGCACGCCCCGTACAAGGTTACTGCGAAGACCCGGAAGCCCGAGATTGCGGACATCGTCAAGTCTCTGATCATAGCGGAGGAATATCTTGAAAAGCCGCTACCTGGCCGATCCATTGACAAAGCCGGGGTTGGGGCTGGTGTGCTTTCGGGTTTGTGGTGGATCGTCATGACGGTGCAGCGCGGCGATGCTGCTCTGTCGCTGAAGACCTACAACCTCCTTCCAGATGAAAACCGCGGGAACGGCTGGCGGATCGCCGCGTGGGAGGACTCCCTGATGAAAGGAGGCAAAGCGCAGATGCTGCCGATCCCTCCTCGCGCAGCCGCACATATCGAGAACATCAGGACAAAGGCCAAGCACCACGGCTCGAAACAATGGGCATTTCCATCCGACCGCGATGCCGACAAACACGCGACTGTTTCCGGCGTCTACCGTGTTCTTTACCGTCTAGCGGGCCGTGACACAGTCGAGCAGAAAAAGCCCGAAGGATGGGAGCCTCGACTGAAGAAGGATGGCACGCCGAAGAAGCTCCCGGTCCGCACGGACAGCCGCGATCTCTTCGAGGAGAACGGCATCGCATGGTGGTCCGGTCATGATGTCCGACGCCGCCTGCAGACTGTGTTGGACGATGCTGGAATTCCGGGAGGAGCGTCGGTGATCTTGGCTCACGAGGTGAAATCCAACGTCGATTTGGATGTCAGTATGACGCAGCAGCAGCGCGAGGATTTCATGCGTCAGCGTCAGGCCAGGATCACGGGCCAGGCATACGGCGGCGCGCAATTCCTCAAACTGAAATCGGAGGGCATGGAGGTTTGGACGAACGCATTGCTCGACGAGTACGAGCGTCAGAAATCTGCAACCGCTTAACGCAACAAACCTATGGATTCCTAGTTTCTTGCTGCTGTATATCCGTCATTAGACACGAGGACGGTGACGACATTGTATATCGAAGCTACTGGCGTTGCCCGCATATCCCACGCCGAAACTGGTGAAGTTTACGAGATCGATTCTGATGAAATCGAATGGGATCCGATCTCTTCAGAAGAGCGCCCGATGGGGCTGGAAAACATTTATGGATTCGAGATTATCCATGAAGAGCTAGGCCCTCTTCGCTGGGAACTTTCGGAGTATCCCGTGGGTGTTACCAACGGCATTTCCCATGAGATCGGCAGCCACCACTCGTCGACGATTTCGAGTTCGTGGCCGTTCCAGAAGCCAGTGACTATGACGAGCCGTTTGAACTGCAGGCTGCGGAAGAGCCAGCGCCGCGTGACGCAGGTCCACATCGCTATCTGTCTGACGACGATGAGGTCGGTGTTACTGCTGACGAGTTGAGCCGTCTATCAACCGACGAACAGGTGCCGTACCTCGTTTACTGGTTCCTCCAATATCACGAAGATCCTGCTCACGAGACACCCTACAATGGGCGTGAAGGTGGCTACCTCTACATCCATGGTGGGCCGTACAACGCTCAAGATGCCCTTTTTGGTGAGTTTGGCGAGAGCATATCGGAGGACGCGCTCGAAGCCGCAGTCGATGAAATCCAAGTCGATGGTACCTACGACTGGGCTCCCACCTCGGCGCATCCTGACCGCATTGATGAAGGTCGAGATGAGGATGAACCAGACCCGATTTCCGATCTAGAGAGCGAGCTTGCAGCCGCTAGGTTCGCAGTAGCGAATGGGGAGGCACCTCAGTTCGGCACAGATCCGGAGTTGGCAAACAGACGGAGGATGCTGTCGTCGTTTGATCAACTCGCAATGATGCTTCCACCTGCTCCGAAGGATCGAGTGCGTGGTGGTATCGGGGACAACAACCCCCCGGCTGATGAAAGATTTACGGACGAGGAGCTGGCTGAAGTTAGGCTGGCTGCTGATGAAATTCGTGGACAGCTGCGCGAAGACGTACCTGACGTCGAACATGTCACTAAGTCGACCAGCGTCATCACTCGAGTTCTTCGTACCGTAGTCCGAAGGTGTGGAGTGGCTCTAGAAGACATAGTGTCTGGCTTCTCCAAGGAGTTCGGAGGCACGCTTGGAAAAGCTGTTGGCTATGGCGTCGTGGGGCATTTCACTGGTATTCTGGAAGCTGTGATATCAGCGCTCAGCAACGTGGGGCCTTGGCTGGCGACGCTGTTCTAGGTCACACGACGACGACAAGAACTTTTCCAATCCGCGCGATATCAGCGCTTGTGCTGCTGAATATCCTCAGCAGCCCGTGCCTGTCCCCACGCGGCGACCTCGTCGGCTGACATCTCGCCACCCGCGATCTTGCGAACAACTTCCAGCGTCTCCGCATCGAGTTCATGACCCTCGATGCGGGCATTCGCCGCGACCTGCTCGACGATCTCCTCGACCGTTAAGCCGCCCTTCGTTTTCAATGACCGCCTAGCCTAGCCACAGAACTGCGGATTGGTATCCACTAGGAAGTCAGCACCTTCGACCGAAGATTCGTAGCCTTCTTGGATCGACAGCGGCGCTCTGATCTCGGAGGCTGCCTCGGCAATAAATGCGAAGCGATCGCCTGACGGCATCAATGCCAACATCCAGACTTTGCTGCCATCGGCGCGAGCGCCGCCCCCATATGTCAAACTGACTTCGAAATCGAACTGGAATTCCTGGCCAGCATGCGAGGTTGTCATGCCCTCACGGGTGACAGTCAGCGCTGGAGCGCCTGGATCATTGCAGTCTACCGACCACCTGCCGAAAACATGCTCGGGCAGGTTTTCGACATTTGCATGAGCAGCGGACGACAGCACGAGCGAGATGACGGCGGCCGAAATGAATGAACTTCCCATCATGGTCTCCTACATATCCCCGAATGCGAACCAGTGTTCCTGCACCTCGTATCGACTACAGGCTTTCCAGCCAGTGGTTTGCACTCTCATATCGCCTGCGCTCCATGTCAGCTGCACGTCGCCGGCATCAGTCGAACCGGAGATGTTATAATCGTGCTCCGACGAGGGGTTCCTCAAGACACCTGAAACCTCACATTTGCGGTCTTGCGCATTCATCCTGTCTGCGAAAACGAGAGTGAAGCTGTGTCCCTCGGCAGCCTGCTCGATCTCGATCCAGCATTGAATGCCTTCAGCACACAACTCCGCTGCCGCCCATTCGCCCACGAAAACGCTTCGGTCTGCCATGGCCGTCGTGGTGACCAGGACTGATGCCAGTCCTGCCAAGAAAGTTGCCTTCATCGTCTATCCTTTTTGTTGCCCGTCATGGTTGTGGTCCACCGCGTCTTTCGGCGGCGTTAAGGCGAATGGTTACCGAACAAGCGCCACTGTCCCCCAACGACAAATAACGCCACCAGACCCCACATCACTGCCGCCGCGAGGATCGTCCAAATCGACATCTGTTCCGGAGAACCGGGATCCTGTTCGGTCAATGGCAGGTCCCATTCTTCCCGGTCGTCTCCGTTGCGATCCTGTCGCCTCAACCAGCCCATCAGTGAAAGTTCCCCAACTGTCGGGCTTCCTCCGGAGAGATCGTCGATACCTTCTTCTGGGACAGGAGGGCACGGATCTCATCACCGGACATCTTGTCGGCTTTGAGCAGGGCGTCTGCCAACTTCAGGATTTCGGCCCTTTGCTCGAGTGCGATCCGCTTGGCTTCATGAACGCATTCGTTGACGATCTCCTCAACGCGCATCCGGAGATCGGCGTTGATCCGCAGCAGCATCGAGACGTTGGCCGGGTCGTTATCCGTGTAGTGCACCATGCTCTCCCCGAAGCCCATGCTGCACTCCATCAGAACGGCAAGCCGGGTGACCTGCGCGAGATCACTGTCATCCGATCCGCCCGCGCCGTCTGTGTGCTCACCGAAAACGACTTGCTCGGCTGCCAGGCCTCCAAGAAGCCGGATCATGCGGCGTACGTAGTCGTCACGGCGAGCGAGAGGCTCCGACTGCCGGAAAGCGACGTGGGCACCTGTGCCGTCCGCGATCTCTTCCCATGTCCGCGAGATAGTTGCGGACTGAATCTCATGCAGGTCGCCGCCCACGACGATGTGCCCGGCTTCATGGACCGCAAGGAGGTATCTGGTTTTGGCCGAGACCAGAGTTTCTTTCGGCAGCTGCGAGACGAGATCGTCAACTGTGATGCCCCGCTTTGCGTATCGGGCAACCCGCTTTGCGAGGCGCACAACTTGCTCGAGATCGGCACCCGACCGGCCGTCGGTCCGTGAGACTACGGGCGTCAGGTCAGCACCGTTCAGATCGCCCTTTAGATGAAAACGCAGGATGCGATCGCGGGCACTAGCATCCGGCAGAGGGATTTCGATGTGACGATCCAGCCGCCCTGGGCGCAGGACGCCAGCATCAATGTCGTCCGGACGGTTGGTTGTGCCAATGACGATTACGCCTTCGCGGTCTTCAGCGCCGTCGAGACATTCGAGGAGTCCATTGATGCATTCGCGGATGTACGCAGCATGATCTCCATTCTGCGCATCACGACTGCCGATGCTGTCCAGCTCATCGATCAACAGGATACACGGAGCACGGCTCTTCGCTTCCTTGAACGCGGCCCGCATCGCCTTCAGGAAGTCGCCCATGTGTCCTGCGGACTGCCATTTCGCGACGGAGCCGTAGACGATGTCGACGTCGCAGGTGCGGGCGAGAGCAGATGCGAAAGTCGTTTTGCCCGTGCCTGGTGCGCCGGACAGGAGGATGCCGCGGTCGACTTCATCCCAGCTGATGAGACCCCGTTGCCAATCCCGGAGGTCGTGAGCCAGGGCAAAGCCCCATTTTTTCGCTTCGCCGTAGCCTGCGAGATCACCAAGCCGCACCTCCGATTTCGGGACTACGACAGCCTTAGGCTTTTCCGGCGACGGCGTGCGTTCTGCTCGGCACTTTTCCATTGCCAGTCCGAAATGCCTGTTCGGTCGGAAAACCAGTCCGATGTCCGTCATGGGCATCTGCGACATGAACACGGCATCGTCATCGGAGATCGGCCCGTCGAGGACATCTGCGTAGAAAATCGCGCACGCAGCTTTGACTTCGTCAGGCGTCGGCTCACCGATTTCGATCTTGCCGTCCGCGATCATCGCGAAATCCGGCGGGAAGCCCTGCCGGTTGGGCGAGACGACGAAAACCCTGTCGATGCGAGACTCGAGGACGACTGCAGCAATCTTCGTCTTGAACAGCGCCGGGTAAGGCGTGTCAGAAAAATAGACGACATCACCGACGATAGTTGGACGCGGAGTGGCATCGACGGGATCTTCGGCAGGAGGGCCGTAACAAAACATCTTTTTGAGAACCTTTGCGACTTGCTCGTCGAGATCTTCGGCATCGCCGACTTGAACGCCGAGCATGACAGGAACTCTGTGGTCATAAATTTCGGGGAGGTCCGCGAGTGCGGTCCTGATTTGCTGATAGATGATGTTTTCCGGGAGCGTGTTGAACGGCGGCTCTTCACCTGCAGCATAATCAGTCCATACCCGCTTGCCCTGAGCGATTCTCATGTTCAACAAAGCTTTGGCGGCAGGCGACGAGGGGTCGATGATAGTTGGTGTATTACCCTTTTTCTTAGTCATGGAAATTCCGGGGGTTCGCGCTGTCCGGCGGATCAGCAGCAGTAGTCCGAGGCGGGGGATTGGACCCCGCCTTACGCAGCCGTAACTGCGGACGTCAGGCCGGGAAGCGCTGCCGTCAGTTCGTGAAAAGTACGGGGCGTGAAAGCTACGTCCGCACAGTCGACACCCACGTCACGCGACAGCCCAAGGTGCGGGATCGAAGCATGAGAATGGCCGTAGAAATGATAGGAACCACGGTTCTGACCGGGCCACGTACGGTGGCCGTAGTGGCTCAAGAACAGCCGATTTCCGCCGTCTGACGTCGATGCCGTGAGTACGGGAGGCCGCTCCCATTCCATGCGCAGGATGTGTGGCAACACGCTGTCGCCGCGGCGGAGATCATGATTGCCGAGAATCAGGTATTTCCGACCCTTCAGTCGCCGATGGATCGCTACGGCACGTTCGGGGCAGCCAAAAGAAAAGTCCCCCAGGTGATAGACGATGTCGGTATCGCGGACGACGGAGTTCCAACGGTCGACCATAAACTCGTCCATTTCCTTGACGGACGAAAAGGGCCGGTTGCAGAAGCCCAAGATGGCTTCGTGCCCGAAATGAGTGTCAGAAACATAGAATTTGCGAGTGAACGCGGACATAAGAATGGCTCCAGACAGATAGCAAAATGGGTTCGCCCGAGATGGGCGGTGACTTCATTTCGCTATGCGTATCGAGAGCCTCGTCATTTGCTGATGTCCTTCGTTGCGATCTTACGTACCGGGATCCTCCGACCCCGGCAAGCCGGCTTAGGCCGATTTCTGAAAAGAAGTTTGACGCGTCAAACGATCAGTCTGCGAAGATGCTTTCGCTCTCATAGGCCCCCTCGAATCCGGATGCCAACGACGAGTAGGCTGGATCCGCGAAATCGTACTCAGCCGAGGTCTCCGTGACCTGCCGGGTTGCGTTCTGGCTCTTTGTCGAGGACGGCTGGCGCTGGAGTGGTGCTGCGCGGACTGCCGACATCGGGTTGGTCAACTTGATAGCCTTGCAGATCCTCAAGAATTTTGGGATGTCCCAGTCGCGCACCGCGATGCAGATGTTCACCATTGTTTTCTTGAACTGCGCGTCCTCCATCTTCTGGATAGCAGCTACGGCGGGGACGACCAGATCTTTGAAGGTCTTCTCGTTGATATGGCGGCTTAGTGAGTCAAACGGCGGGGCTTCGAAATCTGCATATGACTGCATGATCTGCAGTGCCGCATTCGGCCAACACTCGAACTCTCTGCCTGGATAATACCCGTCTGCGTAATCGAGGACGTTCTGAGCGAATTTTTGACCTAGCCGTTTGGATTCCTCCAGCTTTTCAGCTTCGGTTTTTCGGCGGATCACTGGGGGTTCAATTGCTGCGGCAGGCTCCTCAACAGTGACGGGAACTGCGGGGGCCTTAGTGACGGGGACAGGAGTTGGAGTCTTCACCATGAAGGCGGGCGGCGGCGGTGTCTTTCTCGGCTGTGGCTTCACCGCCGTCGTCGGAGCAGGCGGCTGCTTGGGCGGGACCGACGACAGGTATTTCTGATCGACCCAATCCATGAACGCGTGCCCGACGCCCGTCGAGCGTAGTTTCGCAATGACGTTGCAGTTTTGGATGTTGCCATCGACTGACCCGAACGGGTCTTCCTTGGCGGCCGCAATGAAAGCTCGCCATTCATTCGAAAGCGTGACAGCACCAACTCCAGTCGCGGTCACGGCCCTGCCTACGACGAGCGTGCTCGGCAGATCACCGGGATCGAGAGTAGGCTCGTCAGACCTGACCACCCGCATCTCGACGCTCGAAAGGTGAGCCGCCTGCATTTGCGAAATGGGCTTCTGCACACCTGAAATGCGGAAGACGAGTTTATCAATCGGGCGTCCGCGACTAGCACCGCGGATGACATCCATCTCAAAAGAAAACCGCTCAACGTGCTGCTGGACATCGGCAACGGCTGGCTCGACACAGCGGCGCATGAAGCTGCCAAGATGCAGTCCGCCGTCATCCGATGTCGGATATCCGAGTTGCTCCGCAAGTTCCTTGGGCTCGATCTCCCAGACCTTGCCATGCTCGCCGTCCATGCCCGCCCGGAGCGCCAACCTTTGATAGAGGCGTCCGGCGTAACGGGAAGAGAACCGGGCGAACGCCGCGATCTCGAGCATCGTATACTGACGAGCGGCGAAAAAAATTTCCCGTACAGAACGGGGGATTTCATATGACAGGATCGACGTCCCGGTTTTCAGGTCGTCAACGAATTCCGCGGAGATCATCGAGATCGGTGCACGACGTCGGGTTTCGGATGTCGCGATGTCATAGCGAACGACCGTCCTCGTCAGGCGCTCAAGAGAGTCGAGAACGCGGTCGGTGTGACGGACACGAAGGAACGAAAGGACGTCTGGCATCTGCAGGGTGTGCTTGTCGAGGTCGATGCCTTTGTTGCGCGCGTTCGCGAGCATCAGTTCGTAGAGGGCTGCGTCCTGTGCCGTGAGGATGTCCTCACCGACGATACGGAGCGTTTCAATTAGGACACGAGGCTTGTCAGATGTCGGGGCTGGCTCTTGTGAGTAAGCATCGGTCAGCTGCCGGATGAGATCGGACGCCTGCACGCCCTTGCGGTCTGCCCCGGTGATTTTCGTTTTCGATTTTCTGACTTCGGACATCGACCGTGCCCCCAATTCGTGTTCCCTGATTCAAGGATTGGTCGGCCGGCGGAATGAAGCAAGCGGTTTAAGTGACAAGGTTCGGACTTTGTCACACAGACGCCAAAAGTGTTTAAGTGACGGAGTCCGGGATGTGTCACAGAGACATGCTGTTGAAGGCGTTGACGACGTCTAAGTGACAAGATGTCACGAAAAGCAGGGATTTTGCGTCTAAGTGACAAGGTCAGAAACGTGTCACAAAGACACAACTCTGTACAATCTGTCACAGAAAGAATCGGGGTTTTCGAAGACAGGGTTTACGTTCGTCAACGAAATCGTGGGGGGATACTAGGAAAGATTCTTAAGTAAGGATTTCCAGGGGATTTTCGGTTGTCCGGAAGCCGACGCGTAGGTCGGCAGTGCGGGGGTCGATTTTTTTCTTAAGTAAAGGCCGTGGACAGGCTTCGCCCTCATCAGTCGGTCAGGTCGGATGGGTGGGGAGGTAGAGGTTAATCTCGAAAGACCGTGCAAAGGGGAATTAGCGGAACGGTCAAAGAGGCTCCACATTTCGTTTTCAGTTTGACATGTCAAACATTGTCCTTGAATTTGTCCGCCGGTCGACCGATGCTGTGTCTGTGGCACGGGAACGCCGTGCAGGAGATGCAGCATGACGAAGACCGCGAAAACGAATACTCAGGCCGAGCAGGACGAGGCCCTGCTTGCACTGTACAACAAGCTCGTCGAGCGTGAGCCCACCGTGCGGGAACTGTCCGTCGAAGATCGACGTGACTATATGCGTCGGAAGAAGCGGGAGAGCCGTGAAGCGGGTCGTCGGAAAATTAGTCAGGGAAAACTCCCCGGCACATCGCAGTTTATGCGTCTCGCACTTGCCGACGCGGCTATTGCGATACTGCAAGAAGATGGTCCCGGGGCGGATCGTATTCGCGAAGTGATCCGGTCGATCTTCTCCGAGACTCCCGGGACGGCGCTGCGTATCGAGCAAAGCGTCAGAAACGGGTCATTCAAGCGCAAACTCCAGTGCGACGTGGTCTGACCCCGCCCAAGCCAAACCACGTCTCAAACGGCCCTTTCGGGGCCGTTTCTTATTCCGGTTGTCGCTTGCAAGCCGCGTCCGCATCGTAGTGACGACACGTAGTGACGACGGGAGACGGAAATGCCGCGATACGCAACTCTAACAAACACAGCACACCAGGCGCGCCAGCGCCGTTATCGTAAGCGCCTGCAGGATCTGGGTCGTCCGGAAGCGTCAGCCGTTGACGTTGCCGTGGCCGAGGCAGTGGCACGTCTGGTCGAGGGTGCGTCGCGTGACGCGTCTGCGGACAAATCCGTTTTCCGGCGTCTCCTGTCAGATTCACTCGACCTGCTCGTCTCCCGGGGCTATTCGCCAGCAGCAGCCAAAACCTCGCTTATTCGCCGCCTGGGCCGTTTCGATCCGTCGGCTGCCAATGCGGCTCGGGAGCAGTCGTCATGACCGTCTCAGCATCACATCGAGACGCCACAGGCAAAGGCAGTTCCCCCCGTTACTCGACGGTTTTGAATCGTCAGATGAGAAATTCACGTAGAGACGGAGGACGACATGTCTGAAATCTCGCTCTGGGACGATCCTGAAGACTTCGTTCGCGAGCACAACGCAGACCCGTGGTTCCGGGAGCGCGACCACCGCACGGCTACCCGTAGACGGGGTGGCCTGAGGCATCTGGCTGCTAAAGCGGCACAGACCCGTTTCGGGATGTCTCTGACCGATCTCGACCGGGAAGCCCGCCAAGCTTCTCCAGGACGTGCTCACATCAAAGCAGCTCACGATGCTCTCCGGATTGTCGCTGGTTGCGACCCCGATCACGTGAAAGATGCAAACGGTTTGGGGTTCGCGAGGTCCGACGTTGCCCTCGGTCATGCTCTCGCATCCGCATCGATCGATGCGATTCAGAGCAGCCCCGCGTACGCCGCGCTCGTTCACGAACTGGCAGCGCGTTACCGTCGCCAAGTCCCGGCATCTCTGAATCTCGAGATGGGCTTCACAGAACAAACCGACCTGTTCGACTGAATCCCGCCGGCGAACTGGAATCTTGCAGGACCGCGTCCAATCCTTGTCTGAACGAGGAGACTGCGGATGTTCGTGACAACGGTACGGTTTACGACCAGGCAGGTCTCGGGAGGGACATGCACTGGTCGATCTGGGGCTGATGCGCGACATCCAAGCGTGGTATCGTGGCGTCATGTACGAAATGGTCGACCTTGCGGAGCAGGGCGAGCTGAACGAAGTCGCAGACCGCTGGGAAAGCACAAATGTGGTCAGGCTGAATGACTACCGGATGCGGCCACGGATGTCGGCCTAGCCGCTTTTGCGCTTTCTGAAGAGAGTTCCCGTCTTAGCGACGCAGCCGGTCTTCAGCTTCGTCTGTCCTTGTTTCTCGTATCCGCGCGAGTACATGACCTGGCCTACGAGATACCCAGCGGTGACCGTGCCGCCATTATGCGCACCGTAGTCAGATTTCAGTTCGGCGGCGATGAGGGGATCGACGGCTTCGACCGGCGGACGACCCTTTGCAGCCGAATCAAGCATCAGCTCGATGTTTTCGGTCTTGCCGATGACGAGTTCGATAGCTCGATAGATCGGGTGCCCGTCGTAAATTTCCTGCTGCTTCGTGTACGGTAATCCCGTCGTCTGGAGCATGCCGATAACTTCGTCGGCGGCTGGGCCACCTTGACGCAAGCAGTTGTCATATATGGCTGCACGTTCCTCGAGCGTTCGACGACGAAGGGAGTCAACGGTGTGCAGCTTCTGTAATGGCACCGTCGTGTCGTTCATCGATGACCCTCGAGATTTTGAGCGTTCCGCCGGTCGGCATATGATCTGTTCTACAACCGGAGATCAGCATGCCACGTACGAATAAGACAGCCCATACAACCGAAACCCCCAAGGAAGAAACGGCCCCCGCACTATCTGCAGAGGCCGCTTTTATCACGGATCATATGTCGCCGAGGTCAGGGACGACGATGCCCGACGTCTATCGGAAGGATGCCCTGAAGACCGCCTTGAAGAAAGCCGATGAGAAGGTCAAAGCTTTCATCGACGAGCGGCTAGCAGAGGGCTTCTCCTATCGAGAGATTTCCGAGCTGTACGTCCTCGAGACCTCGCTCGTCCCGGTCCTCACCGAAAGAGATCGCGGCAGCCGGGTCGAGTGCTGGTACGAGGTCGAAATCGTCGAAAGGGAAGCTGCTTAGTCGTCGGCGTACTGCTCGACCAAGGCCTTGGCTTCAGCCCGCCTGTTGCTCCGACCCATAACATCGCTGATAGCACTGCGGGCCGCATCTGCCTTGCCCTTGTAGAGCATGATACACCGGAACTGGAAATCGGATGGAGCTTTTTCGTTCGAGTTCTCAACCTCTTGGATCGCATTTCGGAGATCATTGTACGCGCTCTCAAAAAAACCCCAGAGCACGGGCGTGCTCGGGTTGCCCTCCAAGCTCTTCTCTGCGCGATCGAGATTTTTCAGGAAGTCCTTATTGACGACAATTGCGGGATGGCTGTGGGGATGGCCCTTCATGTCGTCGCTTTTGCAACGCGCAATCTCATTTTCAGCGCGCAAACGCAAAAGATCGAGTTCTTCCTTGATGAATGGCTTGAAGGGTTCGGGGATTTTTTTGTCAGTCAACGTTCTCTCCTTTGGGCGGTCGTAATCGCCGCCACAGGAGATTGGGTCAACCCGAAGTTGCTGATTTGCGTGGATCAGGCACACTTAATATCCGACGAGGTTAATTGCTGTAATTTGCAGCTATTTACTCCTGTCGGAATCTAAATCGTTACGCTCCTCCCTACGCAGAAGCGAGAGGTATTCCAGCTCCCACTCCCGGCGGAATTCCTCATCGGCCTGCGCTTCAGCTCGGCCACCGTCAGGAAGAAATTCTTTGGCGTTAGCCTTCCATTTTCGGCTGTAAACGATCCACGCTGCAATAATCATTGCCGCGCCGACGATGTACCGTGAACGGTCGGTTGACGCTTCGATGCCGAAGTAATTCAGGGCCATGATGCACAGGATGGCCAGCATGAACAGAATGGGACCAGCCGCGGTTTGGCTCTGCTTGGCGTCGTAGGCCTCCAGCTCTAGCCTGCCGATGTAGTTTTTGACTTCATCAGGTAAATTTGCGAGCTTAGCTGCCGGGTGGACGTCGCGGTCGCGGATCGCGTCTAGCTTCCGTTTCTGGGCCTCGGTCAAATTGCCCGTGTAGTCAGGCCGCCGATACCATGGCAGGTCGGGGTCGATCTCTTTCCGCCACCACAAATTAGTCCCTCCGATTATCTTTTTTCCCATCTGCCTGACAGTATTGCAACAACCGCGACGGCCGACGATGTCGCTTCAAGGCAGAGGCAGCCAACTGCCTCGTTGCAGTCCTCCGGTGCTGCAGATTATTGGCCAAATCTAGCGATGCCCGGATGTGTGAGCGAATTTCCTTGTTGCTGCCGCCCTCGTACTCGTGGCGCAACCATGCTTCGAGCAGACGTTTGGCATCAGTATCGCTGATTATCTTTCCCGTTTCGTCTGTCGTGGGATGCCGGTCCGAGTCATGCACCTCTTGGGCAAGCGAGATCAGGACTTCCCGACATAGTAGGCCGACACCCTGCCAAGCTTCTTCGACCGAAGCCACATCAAGATCGGCACGAGCCTTTACCAAGCCCCGATCGACCCGTTCCCAGCCGGTCGGCTCGCGTTCGTGAACCGCCGCGAACGCCCTGCCTGCAGCCGCACGGATTGAAGGTTTAAACAGCTCTCTGATGTAGTGCCGTCGCTCCCGATAGCTGTCGTAACCTTCAGACTTCCAATAATGAAACCATGCCCACAAATCTTCGTGCGGGTTGGTGTATGGAACGTTGCTCGCAGGGCAAAGGCTCGTAAGGCGAACTTGCCGGGCAAGGTAGTAGTCGTTGACGTCCTGTATCTGTGTCCCTCTAGTCGCGACATCGATCATCATCTCCTGATGGATCAGGAGTTCCGGCAGAATAGACTGGGCACCTTCAATGGCCGAGCCGGAAGCTGCTAGTGATGTGAAGCCAGACGGCGCGGTGAGTCCCGGGTCATCGCTGACGATAGCCTCGGCGATGCGCTTCTTGTCGAAACCCTGCAGTCCTTCCAGCGCTTCCGAGAATGGTCTCGGGGAGGTGATCGTGATGACGGTGTCAAACCATTCACCCATGTCGACCTCGACTTCAGAGAAGGCCAGAAGCTTGGACAAGTCGTGACGTTGCAGGCTTTCGAGGAATTTACGAGCATTCGCAATAGAATCGGTCATGCCGAGATAAAATGACGGGATCGCCTGGACAGCAAGATGAAGACTCTGGTTTCCCGTCTATCCACAGTAACCCACAATTCTTGATGCGGAGGACTTGATTAGGAAATTTCCGCCGGCGGACCAACAATGATGTCAGAAGCCCGATGAGGCGAGGGAGGCATCGAAGACCAGAAGCGGGCTTCCGCGTATGGTCTCGCATACACGCTGTATCCGCCGATCGATCTCGAATTGGATCAGGCAGCAGCCGAAAAGATGGAGCAAAGGCGCGCGGCTCGGCGGGCTGCCGCAAGGGCAATCGAAACATGAATTAGTGGGGTTGCCCGTCAATAGAATTGCGGTCAGCATTTTCTAAGAATAGGAGAAAATATTGACCCACACCGCCCCAACGATCCAGAAGGCCGACCTCCGCGACACGCTTGTCAACAAGCGCGATAAAGGCGCGACGACATTCGTTTTCGATATTGATGCGCCAACCGCCGCTGCTCTTAATCTGAAGCCGGAAGGGCTCCGACTGACGATCCCGGCAGCATCCGGAGATGCCACTATCACCGCGGACTATGCCGACGGGTATGAGCATTCTTACACTCACGAGCTGTATCTCGACAAAGACCAGGCTACCGCCGCGCGGGCTAATCCAGCCGGTTTCTTGCAGACGATTACTGGATACCGTTTCGAGCTGGAGCGCATCGACGAGCCGCAGACTGCGGAAGACGATGACCGTTTCCTTCAGGAGATAGTCGCACTGAAGAAGAGGTGGGGACTTCTCGATCCGTCGGTCAACGTACGCCTGGTGAGCTGAGCTATGACGATGACCACGGTACTGAAATCCGCTGAAATCTTGGCCGTAGAAGCCGATGAGTACGACACGTGCATCTCGATGAACATCGTCAGCGAGCTGACGATGAAATTGGGTATCACCAGTTTCATCAGGCTTCAGGTTCCTGGCCGGGGTCATAGCCTCACTGTCATCGTAGAAAGAGCCGACGGGACATATTTCCATCGTCTCTACGACGACAACACGCTCCTTTCGTTTCCTCCGGATAACGAGCGCGAATGCGACGACGACGAGTATGTGACCGGATACGGCATCCCGATTCTCGACGAGGACCACCGGCTCGCGCTGAGTGATCCGGCTGCCATCATCGATCGATGGCTGTCATACGCAGACGAGATCCGTTCGGAGCCGAAACTGGATCGGGATAATGGCGCGGACTACGAGGAGCACGAGGCACTCCGGTTGTCGATTCAGCGGAAGTACGGTTTTCGGCCGACACCGACGGACTGTCCCTACATAAAGAAGGCCTCCTAACCGGGGCCATTTTTTTGCCGACCGCGTCTCGTATCTTGCACGAGACCCCCCGCACCATCCGCTGAAGACAACGTTCTTGAGCGGATTTTTCATGGCCGGAAAGGCATCTCGTACTGACGTCACGATGAGCACGCGAGCAATCGCCGGTGCTCCGACGTTTGTAGATGCCGAGAGCTGTTCATTCGATATCATCATCGCGACAGAAACTCCTGTCCACACTTGGATCTGTGATCCTGCCGACGCTGAAAAAGTCATCGAGGTAGACGAGATCCTCGTTGCAGCAGGTCTCGACATGTCGCGATCTGCCCGTATGCCTTGTTGGCACACACGATGTCTGTTCCGCTGGGCGGCTTGATCTTCATGCCGCGACCTCAACGACCTGATCGTCCGGCAGGGGCCGTTGCAGCGCCTTCGCTTCGTCCCATGGCGCGCGCAGCCAGACGTCGATTTCTTCGGTGGTCGTCAGGATTACTGGCATCGCCTTTGGATGGATCGGCGCGACCACGGCGTTGGGCTCAGTCGTGAGAAACGCAAAGATGTCGGCCGTCACCATGCCTTCTTTTGCCTTGCGCACGCCGGTCCATGTCGTCCACATGCCCGCGAAGACGAACAGCGGCTTCATCTCGTCGATAGCGAACCAGTGCAGCGGCAGTTTGCCGTCCGGTCCGCGCACCGTGGCGTATTCGGAGAATGAGGTCGCAGGCACGACACAGCGGCTCTCGACGCCTTGCCATGGCCGCCAGTGGGGCGAGGTCAGGTTGCGGACGTTGGTCGTGCCGCTATCCGGCTCCAAGGCGAGCAAGCGCCGGAACTCATCGTCATCAATGTCCTTGCCCTTCGCCCGCATCTTCTCGACGCGCTTCACGGTCGCCTCGAAGATCGCCTTTTTCGAAGACGGCATTCCCCAGCGCGCGCGAACCAGCTCGCGCTCGCCATCCATACCTTGCCGCACGATGGGAGCGGGATAGTCGGGGTAGACATCCTGCGGCTCGAGATTGCCGACCCGGTTCGTCATCGCGCGCGTCAGTTCAAGGATCGCCTGCGGGCCGATGGTGATGTTGTAGAGATTGCACAAGGCGCGTCCCTCCCGTCAGCCGCTGGCCAGTTGCATCGGGACGCTCTCGCCGAACGCGCGATGCTCGCCGCAATACCAGCGCGGCTCCGCGCGCCCGGTCGCAAATCCAAAGCTCCCCCAGCGTGCGAAGCCGGGATGCGTGCACCCGTGCTCGAAGATGCCCGCTGGCGTCTGGGGCAGGTATGGAACGACCTGTGGTTCATCCGCAATCATCGAGATAGCTTCCTTCGCTTCGACGCAAGGTAAGACACAGGATGGCTAGTCGTGCAAGTTTGTTCGCGTTATGTTCGTATTCATGCTCAGCCCCGTCCGCATTCCGAACATCATCGACCGCCGCTCCGCATCAATGTCGCGGCCGGGTTTCCATCGCCTGCTGCCGATGATCAGGAGGACACGGTCGATCCCTTCGCATGGGTCGTTCGGCATGAGAGCGCAACGTTCTGGTGGCGGGTGTCGGGCGACAGCCTTGTCGATGAAGGCATCATCGACGGCGACCTGATTGCCGTGGACAAGGCAGGCAAGGCACGGCCGGGCCGCATCGTTCTGGCGGTCGTCGAAGGCGGCGTTACCGTCAAGGTGATCGAACGGCGCGATGGCGAGCTTTGGCTGATGCCGCGTTCGCGCAAGCAGAACTATCCGCCCATTCGTATGAATGAAGACTGCGAGATCTGGGGCATCGTTGCCGGGGTCGTGCGCCGCTATCCGGTCGAATGAGCCATGGCCGATCCGCTGGCCCTGATCGACTGCAACAACTTCTACGTCTCGTGCGAGCGCGTCTTCGACCAGAGGCTGGTTGGCGTGCCGGTGGTGGTGCTGTCGAACAATGACGGCTGTGCCGTCGCCCGATCCGACGAGGCCAAAGCCCTCGGCATCAAGATGGGCGAGCCGCTGCACCTGTTCCGCGACAAGGTCGAGCGCAACGGCATCAAGGTGCTGTCCTCGAACTACACGCTGTATGGAGACATGAGCCGCCGGGTGGTCGGCGCGCTTCATGCCTTCTCGCCATCGCTCGAGGTCTATTCGATTGACGAGACGTTCGTCGATCTCTCCGGCTTCGGTGGTCGCATGGTGGGACAGGCGCGCGACATGCGTCAGGCGGTGCGCCAGCTGACAGGCATTCCGACCTGCGTCGGCATCGGCCCCACCAAGACACTGGCCAAGCTCGCCAACCATGTCGCGAAGAAGAACCCTGTCTTCGGCGGCGTCTGCGATATGATGGACGCAACGATCCGAGCCATGTGCCTGCCTCACATCGCGGTCGGTGAGGTGTGGGGTGTCGGCGGCCGCACTGAGGCCAAGCTGCTGGCGCAGGGCGTCAAGACCGTCGCAGAATTGCGCGACATGCCGATGGCTCTGGCGCGCAAGGTCGGCACCGTTGTCCTGGAGCGAACGGTCGCCGAACTGAATGGCGTGCGATGTCTTGACGTTGAAGAGGTCGAACCGCAGCGTAAAGGAATGGCGGTGACCCGGTCACCCGGCACGCCAATCACGGACATCGACACGATGGGCCGGGCGATCACTGCTCACGCCACGCGCGCAGCAGAGAAGCTGCGCCGTCATGGTCTTGTCGCCGGGACCCTCACGGTCTTCTACCACACCAATCCGCATCGACCGGACCGGCCGCAGCGCCATGCCAGCAAGTCGATGGCGCTCAAGCCAATGTCGGCGGAAACGTTCGATCTTGTCGAGACAGCAATGCGATGCCTGCGGGCGTCATGGCGGACTGACAGGCCTTACGGCTTCACCAAGGCAGGCGTCATCCTCGACGATCTGCTGCGACCTGACCAAGCTCCGCAGACGCTGTTCGCGCCTATTCGGCCACGCGACGGCCGCCTGATGGATGCGCTCGACCAGGTCAATGACCGCTTCGGTAAGAAGTCGCTTGTGCTGGCTAGCGAAGGGTTCCGTGAGAAGAGCTGGCACCTCAAAGCTGAGATGCGAACGCCGCGATATACGACGCGGTTGGCGGACTTGCCTGTCGTGGAGGCATGACAACGAGCCTTAAAGACCCGCTCAACATTGCCCGACATTTTCACCTGAGTTTGATCGCGAACATCCGGATCGATGTCTTTTTACGTAGCGAATTAGCCAGCCGAGCAATAAATCTCCACCGTCACACAAGCATTCGCAAAATTAGGGCGCGTTAATGAGCAAAAAGGAAGAGCAGCGAATAGATCAAGAGATTCATCGGGTTGCTCGCTCGCACGACCCCTTCGCCGCAGCTGTCAGAACCACGCGGATGCCGATGTTGATTACCGATCCATCGCAGCCGGACAATCCCATCGTCTTTGCAAACGACGCGTTCTCTCGTCTCACAGGCTATGCACGCGAAGAAATCATGGGCCAAAATTGTCGCTTCCTGCAGGGCACAGGGACGAGCGTCGATGACATCACCAAGGTCCGCAACGCCATCGCCCGTCGAGAAGCCATCGAGATCGATCTTCTCAACTATCGCAAAGACGGCACAACGTTCTGGAACCGCGTCCTGATTTCACCCGTCTTCGATGATGACGGCAAACTGACATACTTCTTCGCCAGCCAGTTCGACGTGACGCCTGAGAGACGGCGATTAGCGGAACTCCACGATTCACACTCGGAACTTGAAGGGCAAGTCGAGAAGCGGGTTCTCGATTTGACCGCGTCAGAGAACCGTCTTCGCTTCATCCTGAATGCTGCAAGCATGGGAACGTGGACACTGGAACTGGATAACGAGCGCCTGATCTGTTCCGCCCGCTGCAAAGAAAACTTTGGGCGAGAGCCCAACGAGTCGTTTTCCTATGCTGATCTTAAAGCAGCTATCGAGCCCGAGGATTTTGAGAGGTGGCAATCGGCCGTGACCGAGGCGATTGCCAACCACGGCGAATTTCAGGTCGAATATCGGATCAGAACCCCAAAGGGCGAGAGACGCTGGATCGAAGTGCGTGGTCAGCATCTTTCATCGGATGGGTCGCAAGTCCGGATCATGACCGGCATTACTCAGGACATCACCGAACGCAAGGAAGCGGAGGAACATCGCAAGCTTTTGGCGAGAGAGCTCAACCACCGCGTCAAAAACTCCCTTGCCACAGTGCAATCGATCGTTTCCCGCTCGCTGAGCACTGCGAACTCATTGGAAGAGGCCAAGGCAATCGTCTTCGGGCGTATTGGAGCAATGGCTGCCGCTCAGGATGTGCTGACGTTGGAAGGGTGGCGTTCTGCGGACCTCAAAGCCTTAGTCTACGAGGCGCTCAAACCTTTTCAGGGAGCGGACATTCGCATCGGTGGCCCACGTGTGGTCTTAAATGAGCAGGCCGTTTCAGCCCTGTCGCTCGCAATCTACGAACTGGCGACCAATGCCTCGAAGTATGGCGCACTATCGTCAGAAGCCGGATCTGTGACGATTCACTGGGATGTTCTACCCGGCAACCCGCAGAAATTGAAGTTCCATTGGAGTGAGATGGGCGGGCCTTCGGTTGTGCCGCCTAGCCGAAAGGGCTTTGGAACACGTCTAGTGGAAGGCGTTGTGTCGGCTGCTTTGGGCGGGACCGCGAAAATCAACTATAGGCCAGCTGGCGTCCTCTACGAGATCGAAGCTGCGCTGCCGGACGAACAGCTCGGGTCAACCGAGAATTAGCCTTTTCCGGGACGAAACGGGGCGACAGATGCCGCCCCGAAGTCGGTTCTTAGGCGTAATTGATGTCACATGGGCGGCATGATGACCGCGTCGATCACATGGATGACGCCGTTATCGGCGGCCACGTCGGGCTGCGTGATATTGGCGTCATTCACCTTTGGCCCGCCTTCGAGCGTGAAGGTCACTTCGTTTCCTTCGACGGTGGCCGCGGTCATGCCCTCGGTCAGGTCGCTAGAAGCAACATTGCCCGGCACGACATGGTAGGTGAGAATGGAGACCAACTGATCCCGGTTCTCCTCGAGCAGCAGGTCGTCGAGTGTGCCTTCGGGAAGCGCGGCGAACGCTTCATCGGTCGGGGCAAAAACCGTGAATGGACCTTCACCCTTGAGGGTTTCCACCAAACCAGCCGCCTCGACGGCCGCGATCAGAGTTGTGAAGCTCCCTGCCTCACTGGCGGTGTCGACGATATCTGCGGCATAGGACGAAGTCCCCATTGCAACCACAGCTGCACCTGCGAGCAAGAATTTCTTGATCATCATCGTTTCCTCATAGCAAGACATGAGCGACCCGTATGGCCGTCTCTGACACCCCGATACGGAGCTTGAAAGCATGCGGTTCGCTTGCTGGCGACTTTAGAGGATCACATGAGTGTCAGAGCTTCGTGAACACAACTCGCACATAGCTACCGGGGCCCATCCAAACGACAGAATTCTATGGACTTGCGCCGATGACAATTGAGCTCCCGGCAAGCCTCACTTAGCCAATCTCTTGTTCCGGCCTTTCTCAAGTCGAAACCGCGCGACTGATAGCGAAGTCTGAGGTTCCAACCGAAACAAAGCGGCCACCAAGGCATTTGGAATCTAAAGGAGGCCGATATGAGCAAGTTTTCTGTTGGCGATCACGTAGCCTGGAATTCAGAAGCGGGCCGCGTATCCGGTAAGGTCATCAAAGTTCATCATGCCGACTTCGAGTATAAGGGACATACTCATCGAGCGTCGAGGCAGGACCCGCAGTACGAAATCAAAAGCGACCAGTCCGATCACGTAGCTGCGCATAAAGAGAAGGCGCTGACGAAGATCCAGCGATGACTGCTCAGTTCGCGACGGTTGGGCATTCCAATCGTCAAGTCATCGAATTTCTAGACATGTTGAGGGATGCGCAGGTAGCACTGCTGGTCGACGTTCGGTCATTTCCACGATCGCGCACCAACCCCGGTTTCAACATCGAAAGCTTGCCGCACGATCTCGCAAAGGTGCAGATCGGGTACCGCCATCTGCCGGCGTTGGGTGGGAGACGACCCAGGCAGCCCGATGTGGATGACAAAATGAATGCGATGTGGCGTGTCCAAAGCTTTCACAACTACGCTGATTATGCACTGAGCGACGAATTCGCGGACGGCTTTGACAAATTGCTTCGTCTTGGTGGCGAGCGCCGTGTTGCACTAATGTGTTCAGAAGCGGTCTGGTGGCGCTGTCATCGCCGGATCATCACGGATTATTTGCTGATGAACGGCCACGCCGTTGACCATCTCATGTCGCCTGGTCGCACGGAAACAGCGAAGATTACGCGTGGAGCCCAGAAAACAGCGGATGGAAAAGTCGTCTATCCGCTCCCTACCACCTGATCCGGAGCCATTGACGCAGCAGGATAAATTGCCTCGATGACCATCTTATCGAGGGGTATGTCGTGCCACTGCGGATAGATGGTCGAGAGCGCTGCGAGTGAGTAACCCACACCTATGGTGACCGGCTTCGCCGCCATACCGGCCAGTGTGCGGTCGTAAAAACCGCCACCATAGCCGAGGCGGTACCCGGCTCCGTCGAAGCCAACCACCGGGGCCACGACGACGTCTGGAGTCACTGTTTTGCCATTAGTTGGCACTGGTATGTTCCAGACGCCCTTTTCCAGTTGTTCACCCGGTGACCAAGATCTGAATTCAAGTGGCTTACCCTTCGCTATCACCACGGGAAGAGCCAGTCGCGCTCCGCAGGAACAAACACTGCCCGACCATTCGCGGAGATCAGGTTCGCCTCGAAACGGCCAGTAGACGCCAACTGTCAGTCCGTTTGCGATTCCAATCTCGTGATCCAGCCGTTTGGCAATTCGCCGAGAAGCATCCATGCGAGCATCTACCGGGATAGCGAGCCTTTGCGTGATCAACTGCGATCGCTTTGCCCTCCGCCATCGCGCGACGTCGATCGCGGCTTGTTCGTCCGGGGCGAGGCCTGAGTATTCTGGATCGAGCTCATGCATGAAGCACGGCGGCGAAGCATAAGCGGCGTTTTCGTCCCCATTTGTCATTAACGCGTTCCCTTCCATTGTTGAACCTACGCCGCTGCTGGCACGATCCGTGATCCGCACATGAGGATTTGGGCTAATGGCGCTCGTCATTGGTTGTCGCCATCAATCGCTGGTTTGTCGCGCCATCCCAATCTGAACAGGGCAACAAGCGCGACGGCTGCCAGCGTCAACACCTTTCCGGCTTCCAGCACGGCGTAAAGCATGTGATGGGGTGAGGAAGGCATAGGCCGTCCGCTGATCAGCGCTTCGACACGCAAGTCAAGGACCGGAAGCAGCCACAATGCCTGCACCGCTACGATTGCGACGGTGATGGCTGTGAAAACGATCTCTGCACGTGGCGCTCTTGGAAAGAAAACAGCAATGCCGAGGAGCGTCGCCAGGCCCCACTCCACTTTCGTGAACACCGCGAAGGTGCGTCGGCCGACTTCTACCGCAACAGCGGGGTCGAGGGATGCGGCTTGAAACTTCGCGAGTGTCGCCAAAAAAGAAACGCCAACTATCATTCCCAACCAAACACTGGCCACGAACCCGGCGACCGCATCGGGGAAGGGATCAGTCGAGCGAGGTTTCATATCGCCGTCTCCCCGCCGTTCAGATCAGTGGCTCTTACTGGGGCACAGATAGCGAATTGCAGGCTTCTGGCGAGCGCAGTTGACTCCACGATGAACGCAGCCGTTAGTTCAGCATCGAGCAGGTTTGAAGCGTTCCGCAAAAAGATGCTGAGCCAATAATAGAGATTCCATCCGCGAAACTGCTCAAGCTGGGAATGGGTTACGATCGGGTGCACGTTGCACGGCGCGCTCTTGAGCATCATCACACTTCCGATCTCGGTGATGTTCTCAAGCTGCCATACAAATTCGCGGCCCAGCGCTTCTTTCAACACCGGTCGCAGGCGGGCACAGCCGCGAACTCGTCGAGAGACTTCGCCAGTCACAGCGGACCGATGAACGAAGCAGGATAAGGACGTTGGAAGCCTGGCGACCATCTTCATCAAGAAAATTCCAGACAGCAATGCAGCGAAGATCGTAGTGTTTACCAAATAATCGCGACAATCTTTGTTGACCGGACCGTGCGCAGCGTAGGTCGCCATTCTGGAGGGATCTGGCCTGAAAGCGACACGTCGTAGGCGTTTTCCAGCCAGCGGCGACGAGGCTGCTCCGGGCGGCTTGACTTTCTTCGCCCGAAAGCCCACGTCTTGGCCATGCGCAAGTTCACACGCCACCTTTCGGTTTCTTTCAGGGTATGCCCCATCGCGGGCATCTGACCCCCGGCCAGGTCGCGTCGCGCCCCGGCCGCGGGGCATAGGCTGATTATCGCAATCGCGGTTTGGTCCCAACAAGCGGCATCACTTCTCAATTTCACTAGATTCCGTCCGCTCCTTAACTGGCTGCGGCGGTCTACAACTATGAGGGCCGAAGGCATGGCTCCAACGAAGAATAAGAACCGCAAGCCGGCGATAACGCTGGCTCGCACCGATAGTGACCGGCTCTGGAGGCTTGCCGAATCGTTTTCGGACAGGAGTCCGGAGGTGGCCGAGACGTTGTTCGCTGAACTCGAGCGGGCTCGCGTGGTCGACGACGGCCGTATCCCCGACGGAGTCGTGCGTATGGGGTCGTCGGTGCGTTTCACGAGCGATCTGGGCGAGGATCGTCGTGTCACGCTGGTGTTTCCAGGCGAGGCTGACATCGCGCAAGGCAAGGTCTCTGTGATCACTCCTATCGGCGTCGCACTGATCGGCCTTTCGGCCGGCCAGTCCATCGACTGGACCGCGCGCGATGGCCGTACCCACCGTCTCACCGTGCAGGCAGTCGACGCGCCCTCTGTCACGGTCGAAGCGTCGGCATTGCCGGAAGCGCAGACCGCGTCATGACCGACGTCATGCCGCAGTGCCGTCTTGCCTTGTTCGGAGGGTGTCTGCTCGCAGGATCCTAGCCCCTGCGCCGCATTTCGCGGCCAGGGGTCTCCAACGCGTAATCAACGTATGCGCTCCGCGGAGCGATGGAGAACTGCGATGAATCCCGATGCTTGCATCCTCACCACCAAGGACTTCACCATTCTCGAGGTCATGCGCGACCGCTGCCTCGGTACCGACGATCCGCTCAAGCCTATTCTCGACAGGAAGCTAGGCTCGGCGACGGTCATGTTCCGCGAGGACGTGCCTGTGAACGTCGCCACGCTCAGCAGCCGCGTGACATTCAGCGTCAACGGGCGCGATTCCGACAGCCGGATCATTTCCCACGATCGGATGCACTCTTCGGTCGGCCTGTTCCTGCCGATCACCACGGCGCGCGGTCTGGCCTTGATGGGCCTCAGCGAAGGACAGGAGTTCTCGCTGACGAACAGCGATGGCGAGACAGAACGCGTCTTGCTTGAAAGGGTGCTGTACCAGCCCGAGGCTGCGAAGCGTGAGAAGGAGGCGATCGTCGGCATGCCCGCGGGAATGCCACGAAAGCCGAATTTGAGGGTCATCCGCGGCTCGCTCCAGGACAGCCCACGTCTTGTCCCGACAGGCCATGACGGATTCGATGACCCTGGCCCTTCAGCCGCCTGAATGCCGCTGCGGCAAGGAAAACGAAAATGACAGAGTATCTCATCCTTGCCGCGGCCGCTTTCCTAGCCGGCATGCTGAACACGGTTGCCGGCGGCGGCACGTTTCTGACGTTCCCGGCACTCGTCTACACCGGGGTGCCGCCCGTGGCAGCGAACGCGACGAGTGCCGTCGCCGTATTCCCCGGCTATCTCGGCGGCGCGCTCGGCTTCAGGCAGGAGATTGCTGCTTTCGACCGAAAGCGACTGCTGAAGATCGTTGGCGTGACGGCCATCGGCGGCCTTATCGGCTCGGTCCTTTTGCTCGTGTCATCGAACGAGGCTTTCTCCGTTGTTGTGCCGTTCCTGCTGGCGCTCGCCACGATCGTCTTCGCCTTGGGCTCGCGCATCCAGACCTGGGCCGCCCGCCACAGCCTTGGCAATAGTGACGGGCCTTGGAGCACGCTCATCGTCTCGATCTATGGCGGCTACTTCAACGGAGGATTGGGGATCGTCCTTCTGGCGCTGTTCTCGTTGTGGGGCATGCGCGACATCAACCTGATGAACGGGCTGAAAACCGGACTGTCGTTCGTGCTTTCGGCGATCTCGGTCGCAACTTTCGCCGTCGCGGGCATCGTGGAGTGGCGTCAGGCGATCGTGATGATGATCGCCGCGACGGTCGGCGGATATGCGGGCGCGCCGGTCGCAAGAGCGCTACCCGCAAAGGTGGTCAAATTCATCGTCGTCCTGGTCGGCGCGACGATGAGCATCGCGTTCTTCTGGCGAGCATTCGCATGATTGTGGGTTCGTTGATCCGATCAGGCCCGCTGCTGACCCGGGTTCCGCCCCGGCGGCGGGCCTAGCAGCCAGTCCGCCGGGGTGACGACCTTCGCATCCCGACGCCATGTCGGCGACGGCGTCGCACGGCCGTTGCCGGGCTGTCCGGATAACCGTTCAAAGTGCCCGCGACTACGTCGCGGCAGCGTGCGCCTTCATCACGGAGAACCGCATGTCGGATTACAGATCCAGATCGCCAATTCGCAGCCTAATCGCCCTCGGCGTTCATCGATGGCGGCACAGGAAAGCCATCAAGGAACTTGAGGCGCTCAGTGACCGGGAACTTTGGGATATCGGGCTCATCAGAAACGACATTGCAAGGACGGTCAAACGAGGCTCCCTCGAAAAGTAGCAGTCGTCCAAGGCCCAGTGGCCGTTTCGCAATTAGATAGAGATGAATACTCCATGGACACGGTCACAACCGTTATCATCGCGACAGGCATCTTCGGACTGATGCTGCTCGCGTTTGCCGTCTATTGACGCAAACAGGTATCCTGCACGCGGCATCCATAGCCGCGTGCAGGCTGAACTCACTTGCGCCTCGGCGTCACGGACAACCCTGCCGCCAGTTCCGAAACGGAACTGGACTTTTGCTCCTTCTTCTTGTCCTGCTTGGGCTTACGCGCTTCCCTGTTGCCATTTCTCTTGGTCATAAACAGATCCTTTCCGGCGATGCGCGACGTGCGGATGCCCTGCACCCGCCGCGCTGCTTGAACAAACTTTTCGTTGTTCCCTGGCCTGTCGCGCTCAGCGCAGACGAGCCAGGGCTAGTGGCCGATTTGGGGCCGCTTGCGGAAGCGAAGCCGGATGATCTGTGACAACTTGGTCATACCCCCACTGAAAGGAGGTCCGCACCAAAGTCAAACCTTCATCGATCCCGACCAGAGCTTCGCGAGCGACATAACGTCACCTGCAAAGTGACAATCCGAACGGCTATGTAAGCGCCATGTGCATGAGGACGTTCATCAAGGTGTCGAGGCTTGCCGGTAAGGGACGCGTTCCCTCCCGGAGCAGGCTTCCTCAACCAGAATTCCGCACCTGAGCCTCTCCGGGAACTCTCGCCCACATCGCGGTCTACACATGCGGCCAGCGCGCCGCATCGATGGAGCGTATTATGAGATTTCCTCGCGTCCGCCTGCTATGTCTTCCCTGCAATCGTTCGGTCCCGAAGTCGGCAAGCAGATGTCCGTGGTGCTTGTCGCCGAGGTTGGAGCCTGCTCACTACCCATTCGCATTCGACACCGCGCCTGCGCGGTCGGCGACCGGACGGTCGGTGTGGCCATGATGAACGTCGGACCGAGCAGGATCACCGAAGCCGCGTCGATTTCGACCGAGATCGCGGCTCTGCCCTGGCGCATCGGATGCGAGGGAACGCTGGAGATCCTGGTGATGCGCAAAGAGTGGGAGGACAGCTGGGCTATTCCGGCTGAGGTCCGTTCGGACTGGGCGGCGGAAGTTCAGGCGGCCGATCGCGCGGCGTTCCGCGATGCAGGCGTCACCGGCCGGTTCGGACCGGAGCCCCTCGGCAGGTATTTCCACAACAGGCGTCGGACATGTGGCGACGAACAAGGCGTCAATGTCGTTGTGTATGGGCTATCCGTTCTGCGCGTACACACCAGTTGGCCCGCCGAGATGAAGGTGGTCAGGCACTGGGCGACTGCGGCCGAGGCTGCCGCTCTTGTCGCCGAACTAGGTCTGACGGCCGTGATCGCTGCAATGTCGTCAAGGTCGCCGACGGCGCACGGGAATCGCGCATCCAACATCGGTTTGTGCAAGGCAAGTCTTCCCAAATTGTCGGCGGGGGTTGCTTCGCAGGCCGGAATGGATAGGTTCGGCGCATGTTGACCACGCCTGCATTCCTGCCCCCGAAGGGCACGCGCCTGCGCAAAGCAGGACCCTGACCCGGACGCCACCTGACCCCTGGCTCAGCGTCCGGGCCTGCCAGGATTGCATTACCCGATACCGACTCTTGCGCCCATAGCGGCGCGGTCGTCTGGTCCGACAAGGGCCGGCGTGGAGACAAATCATGGATATCCTTGGCCTCCTGCATCCGCAGGACATCTTCGTGCGCGCCACTGCAGAAGCGCGACGTCCATTGCTCAGGGCGATCGCCGCCACTCTTGCGAACCAGTCAGGCCTATCGGATGACACAGTGCTGACGGCACTCCTCAACCGGGAAAGCCTGGGTTCGACGGGAATCGAGAAGGGCATAGCCGTTCCCCATGCCCTTCTAAGAGGCCTCTCCAAACCATTCGCGACGCTCGTCATCCTGGAACGTCCCATTTGGTTCCGGGCTCCGGACGATCAGCCCGTCGATGTGGTGTTGGGGATTATTTCGCCATTGGAACTGTCCACCGAATTCACGCGAGCGCTCGCGCGCGTCTGCCGTGTATTGTCGGATCCCGACATCCTTGAAGGCATGCGCCTGGCTTCATCTCCAAACGAGATCATCGCCCGCATCGAAACCGCCTCTGACCATTCCACGAACCAGCTTGCGGGCGGGCTGCCACCGACAGCGCCTGCCGCTCGGACTGCAAAAATGGAGGGCCGGCCATGAACGCCGCCAAGACCGCCGGTCGCTCAAATCTTTGGCGCGACGGGGCGGTGACCGACGAGCACATCGCCGAATCGTTGGATTGCGAAGTCGACACCATCCACGACATCGTGGAAGCGTGGACCAGCCGTTCATTGACGACGACGTCTGCGGATCCGTCGGCTCGAAGACACGGGCCTCACGGCTGCGTCAAGCTGGCGATCGCCCACGCCCTCGTAACGGTGTGCGGACTGGCCGTGCAAGACGCGGCAGCGGTGACCGCGGGTTGTTGGCAGGTAACGGCATCCTTGCTGAAGGTGCTGGATTTTGCGCCGAAGCCCGAACGACCGGGCTTGGCCACCGTTAAGGCTGCAGGCGACGATATTGCCGTCGATCCCTTTATGTTGTTCGTTCCGCACGCGCCAGAGGCGATACCCGTAGCCGCGATAGATGAATACCTCGACATCGCCGACGGCAGACGGGTCTATTGGCGACGGGCGCGGCGGGATCCCTATCTCTTCGCCAGCGAGCTTCATCGGCTCTACATGCTGAACCGGCGTCAATCGACGCCCGAGGTTCAAGCTGAATATCTCGAGCTTCTAGGCCGCCTTCGTGAACCGGCCGACCACATCTGCGAATGGATGGGCTCCATTTCCTTCGGTCGTTTCCGCACGGCTCCCGACAGGTTCGCTGAACGCACACCCGCGATGCTGCAAAGCCCTGTATGGGGTAGCTCAGAGCCCAATTACGCCGCCTCCTACGCCATGAAGGCCTCCGTCAACGTGTCGCTGGCGGCGCGGTCCATGAAGCGAAGAATCCTGGGCCTTGGAGTGACAGACCCCTTTTCGAGAGGCGTAGCGAGAGAAAGAAGCAAATCATGATGAACACGCCCTATTACCTTGTCGACAAGGCGAAGCTGCTCCGCAACTTGGAGCGGATCGCGTACCTGCGAGAGAAGTCCGGCGCGAAGGCACTGCTCGCCCTGAAGTGCTTCGCGACGTGGTCCGTCTTCGATTTTATGCGGCCGTATATGGACGGCACCACCTCGTCGTCGCTGAACGAAGTCAGGCTCGGGCGGACGCGGTTCGGCGGCGAGACCCATGCATACAGCGTCGCCTGGGCTGATCACGAGATCGATGAAGCCGTAGGACACGCGGACAAGATAATCTTCAACTCCGTCGCGCAGCTGGATCGCTTCAGCCCTCGCGCGGGAGGGATCGCCTGCGGGCTGCGTATCAACCCGGGCATATCCTCGTCTTCATTTGACCTTGCAGATCCGGCTCGGCCGTTCAGCCGCCTCGGCGAAAGCGACCCTGGCAGGATCGAAACCGTCCTGGACCGGATCGACGGGGTCATGATCCACAATAACTGCGAGAACGACGACTTCGAACTGTTTTCTCGGATGCTCGACGGGATCGAGGAACGCTTCGGAGAGCTCCTGCGGTACCTGGACTGGGTTAGCCTTGGCGGCGGTATCCATTTCACCGCGGACGGCTACCCCCTGGACGCGCTCTGTGATCGTCTGCGTGCATTTTCCGAGCGCTACGGCGTGCAGGTCTACCTGGAGCCCGGCGAAGCGGCCGTCACCGACTGCACGACCCTGGAAGTTTCCGTGCTCGACACCCTTGTCAACGGCCGGCACCTGGCCGTCGTCGATTCTTCCATCGAGGCCCATATGCTGGACCTGCTCATCTACCGCGAGGAGACTCAAGTTGTCCCGAACACCGGACCGCACGAATACATGGTCTGTGGGAAGTCCTGCCTTGCGGGAGACGTTTTCGGTACGTTCCGGTTCGAAGCTCCGCTGAAGGTCGGCGACCGGATCTCGTTCCAGGACGCGGCCGGCTACACCATGGTGAAGAAAAACTGGTTCAACGGCGTTGCCATGCCATCCATCGCCGTACGCGAGCTCGACGGTTCGATCCGGAACATCCGCCAGTTCGGCTACGCCGATTACGAAGCGAGCCTTTCGTAAGCCTTCCTCCGACCCCAACGAAACAAGGAATACCCCCCTCGAAATGAAGCGACATATTCTCATCATCGGCGCTGGTGGCGTCGCACAGGTCGTCGCGCACAAGTGCGCGCAGAACAACGACGTTCTCGGCGACATACACATCGCGTCGCGGACGCTCGGGAAGTGTGAGGCCATTGTCGCCTCTCTGCGGCACAGGACGGCGCTTAAGGTCGATGGTCTGCTGGAGGCGCACCAACTTGACGCCATGGACGTCGCCGCGACAACCGAATTGATCCGCAGAACCGGCGCTGGGATCGTCATCAACGTCGGCTCGGCCTTCCTCAACATGTCGGTGCTGTCGGCATGCGTAGCCACGGGCGCGGCATACATCGACACGGCTATCCACGAAGATCAGCTGAAAGTCTGCGAGACGCCGCCGTGGTACGCGAACTACGAATGGAAACGGCGTGACGAGTGCGCTAGCGCCGGCGTCACCGCGATCCTGGGTGCAGGCTTCGATCCCGGTGTCGTCAACGCCTACGCGCGCTTCGCCCATGACGAGTATTTCGATCGCATCGATTCCGTCGACATCATCGACATCAACGCGGGCAGTCACGGCAGGTACTTTGCCACGAACTTCGACCCAGAAATCAATTTCCGGGAGTTCACTGGGCAGGTTTGGTCCTGGCAAAACGGCGCGTGGAAGTCGAATCGGATGTTCGAAGTCGGCAAGGACTGGGATCTTCCCGTCGTCGGCCGCCAAACGGCATATCTGACTGGGCATGACGAAGTGCATTCGCTGTCCCAAGTCCTCGGCATACCGAACGTCAGGTTCTGGATGGGATTTGGCGACCACTACATCAACGTGTTCAACGTTTTGAAGAACCTCGGACTCCTTTCGGAGAAACCCGTCACGACCGCCGAGGGCCTAGAAGTCGTTCCGCTCAAGGTAGTGAAGGCAGTCCTGCCCGACCCGTCGTCCTTGGCGGATGGCTATTCGGGCAAGACTTGCATCGGGGACCTGGTCAAGGGCGTCAAGGACGGCCGGGAACGGGAGGTCTTCATCTACAATGTCGCCGACCATGAGCAAGCCTTCGCAGAACTGGGAAGCCAAGGCATTTCATACACGGCCGGCGTTCCCGCCGTCGCTGCGGCGATCCTGGTAGCTACCGGGCGATGGGACGTTCGTAAAATGGCGAACGTGGAAGAACTTCCGCCGCGCCCCTTTCTCGGATTGCTGGGTCAGCTCGGCCTGTCGAGTCATATCAGCGAGAACGGGGACGACCGCGAACTCTTGTTCCCGTGATGGTGCTGGAGGCGGCGGCCGATGCGCCAATTGGCGTCGGCCGCAGCCAATCGAACTGACGACGCTCTCAAAAGACGCGAGTTCGGTGGCGTCGATCGAGCGCGGCGACGGCCTCAAGCAGTCCGGCCCTGGTCGGCGACCCGGCAATCTGGGAATCTTTCCATGGCAAATGTCGGAGCTGAGCATCGATCTTTCCTGACAGCGACACAGAGGCCGTCGATCGACAACTGCCGGACAGCCCCGTGTCGGCGACGATTTCGCAGAAGGATTCGGCCGTCCGCACCGACATGAACAGCACGGCATCCAACTCGCCTCCCAGCAACCGGAGGCGAGCCGACTTTGGGAGCGATCCGGCTTTAGTCGTGCGGTAGACCTCGACTTGTTTGCAACGGTACCCTCGCTCGGTCAAACGGGATGCGACGTTGACGGAGACGTGGTGGCCGCTCGCATAGGCAAGAAGCCCGTCGCTTGGTCTCAAACTCGCGTGCACCAGGTCTAGAAGGCTCTCGGCTGTACCAAGCGCGGCTTCCACGCGACGGAAGCCTGCCTCTCTCACCGCGGCGGCGGTTTCGGGGCCGACGGCAAAAATCGGCACGTCCAGATCGAGACCGACAAGGGCAGGCACGGCGTTCGCGGACGTGAGGATCACCGCTGCCGCCTGTTCGAGAGCGCCCCGATCGTGACGCGAGCGTCCGACCTTCAACAGCGGCGCGATATGGACGACATGCCCCTCAGCTTGCAGTGCTGCAGCCAAGGCAAACGCTTGCTCTCGCGGCCGGGTGAGCAACAGCCTCAATTTGCACCTCCATGCGCCTGCAATCAGCGGTTCAGCTGGTGAAGAAGCTCTGCGTTCCGTGCGCTTCTATGGCTTCGGCAAGCCGTCCTAGAGCATGAACGTAGGCGGCGGTGCGCAGAGTGACACCCTTTTCTCGGCCGACCTCCCAAACCGCCCTGCCTTCGCTCTCCATCATCGTCTGCAGGCGTTGATGGATATCCTCGACTGGCCAGTAGAACCCTTGCCGGTTCTGAACCCACTCCAGATAGGACACCGTAACGCCTCCGGCATTCGCCAAAATGTCGGGGAGCACGACCGTTCCGTTCGCTTCGAGTATCTCGTCCGCCGGAGGGGTAATCGGACCGTTGGCCAGTTCCAACACCAGACTTGCCTTGACCATGGCGGCGTTGTTTTCGTGGATCATGTTTTCGAGTGCCGCGGGGACCAGCAAGTCGCATTCGATCCCCACAAGCTCGTCGGCCTCTAGCCGCTCGTGGCCTCCGTTGCCTGCAGTGCTGGCAACCGGCATTCCGATTGACTTGGCGTGCGTCAACAGGTCGATGTGCAGACCGGCCGCGGAAAAGACCGCTCCCTGCGAATCCGAGACGGCCACGATCTTGTGCCCGTCAGCTGCGAGCAGCCGCGCGATATGCTGCCCTGCATTGCCAAACCCTTGGATCGCCACGCGCATCGTCTCGCCTAGCTTGAGATCGCCGGCCAAGTGCTTCACGAGGTAATATCCGCCTCGCGCGGTCGCGTCGCCGCGTCCGAGCGATCCGCCAAGCGCGATCGGCTTGCCCGTGATCATGGCGGGTTCGTGCTGCCCCACGATCTGGGCGTACTCGTCGGCCATCCAGCCCATGATCATGGAGTTCGTATAGACGTCCGGGGCAGGAATATCCCGGTCCGGCCCGATGATCCGCGCAAACGCTTGGATATAGGCACGCGACAGCCGTTCGAGTTCGGCTTTGGACAAGGTTCGCGGATCGACTTGGACAGCTCCTTTGCCGCCGCCATACGGCAGGTTCATCACCGCGCACTTGAACGTCATCCAGAACGCCAGCGTTTCTACCTCGTCGGCAGTCGATTCGGGATGGAAGCGTATTCCGCCTTTTGTCGGCCCGCGCGTGTCATCGTACCGGCACCGCCAGGCAAGAAACGATTTCCGTGATCCGTCATCCATGCGGATCATCAAGCGGACTTTGGTCGTCTCACGCGCATATTTGAGCTTCTCGATGACGTCGGGGTCGATATTGAGGTGGGCGGCGGCCTCGTCGAGGCGGACCAAGGCTTCGTCGAGCAGGGAGTGTTCGGGCATCATGTCTCTACTTTTCGGTTCAATGACAGCTCATGCTCGCCCGACTTGCCGGGCCTTTCATCGAGCATGGCTAGGCTTCGGTATTCGCGCCTGAAACGGCGACCGAGGCGGACGAGAATCTCGTAGCCGATCGTGCCGGACGCCGAGGCGACATCGTCGACCGTCTGTTCGGAACAGACGATATCGACGAAGGCCCCTTCTCGAAGGGTGCCGGCGCTGTCGGTCGCGTCGACGACGATGCTGTCCATAGACACGCGTCCTATGAACGGCATTGCTGTATCGTCGAAAAAGGCCGACGTGCACGCGGAACGTGGCCATCCGTCGGCGTATCCAAGCGAAATCGTAGCAAGCTTCGAGGGGCGTGCCGTCCGCTTCGTATGCCCGTAACCGACGAAGGTTCCCGTCGGCACATCACGCAGCTGGATGACGCGTGCCGACAGTCCGACGACCTCCTTCATCGGGTTTGGCCTTCCGGGGGTCGGATTGAGCCCGTACAATGCGGCTCCCGGGCGCACGAGATCGAAATGGAAACCGCGTCCGATGAATACTCCCGCCGAGTTTGCGAGAGAGGAACCGGCTTTCTTAGGGAGTACAGATCTGAGCTTGGCGAATTCGCGCCGTTGCCGATCGTTGGCGGAATGCGCGAACTGATCGGCACAAGCGAGATGGCTCATGATCAGTTCGACGGACAGGCCTTTGAGGAGCGCCGGATCGGCTGCCAGCATGGCGATGTCGCCAGGCGCTAGACCCAGACGGGTCATTCCAGTGTCGAGCTGCAATGCGATGGGCATGCTGCGGCCAGCCGCTCCGGCGCAATGCTGCCAAGCCGCGAGCTCTCCTACCGTGTTGACCACCGGTATCAAGACCGACTTCAAGAAATCGTATTCAGTCCCTCGCGGCGTGCCGTTAAGAACGAAGATACGCGAGCTGAAGCCGATTGCCTTTCGCAGTTCGAGACCCTCGTCGAGATGGGCGACGAAAAAGGTTTGGCAGCCGGCCGCCTGCAGCGAGAGTGCGATTTCAGCCGCTCCCAGTCCGTAGGCATCTGCCTTGACCACCGCCGCGCATTCGGCAGGCTTCGATGCTGCGGATAACAGTTTCCAATTTGACACGACCGCATCGAGGTCGACGGTTAGGATCGCCCCCTCCCGCAAGACGTCGCCTATCATCGTTGATACCTCGCGGGGCCGAGGTCCGAGACATCGATGTCCGGAGGCCTGCCGGACAACACGTCCGAAAGCACCCGACCCGAGCCGCATGCCATCGTCCAACCCAGCGTGCCGTGGCCGGTGTTGACGAAAAGACCGGAAATTTCAGTAGCTCCGACGATCGGCGGTCCGTCCGGCGTCATCGGGCGCAGGCCACACCAGAACGTGGCATTTTCCACGTGACCTGCGCCGGGGAATAGGTCCGTCACCGAGTGCTCGAGCGGCGCTCGACGCGAACGCGGCAGCGAAAGATCAAAACCGGATATCTCAGCTGTTCCGCCGACGCGTACGCGATCGCCAAGACGCGTGATGGCGATCTTGTAGGTCTCGTCCATGACCGTCGATACGGGAGCTGCGTCCGCGTCGACCAACCGCATCGTCAGTGAATAGCCCTTGACCGGATAGACTGGGAGACGAATGCCTAGAGGAGCGAGCAGGCGAGGGGAGTAGCTTCCTGCGGCGACTACCACGGCATTAGCCAGCCATAGGCCTTGCTCAGTCCTGACCCCGGCAACAGTCCCTCCATTGGTTACAATTCCATCTACGGAAACGCCGTACTGGAAATTGACCGCGGCAGAGGCGAGAGCCGCGAGCTTCTCGGTGAAGATGCGACAGTCCCCCGTCTCATCTCCGGGAAGCCGGAGGCCGCCAACAAACTTTTCCTCCACCCGAGAAAGTGCCGGTTCCGCCGCGATGCATCCGGAACGGTCAAGCATTTCGAAATCGACGCCGAATTGCCGCAGGACGTCTGCGTCTCCATCGATGCCGTCAAGCTGCTCTTGGGTTCGAAACAGCTGCAGAGTGCCCATGGACCGCTCGTCGTAGGCAATTCCGGTGGTGGCGCGAAGATCTTGGAGGCAGTCGCGGCTGTATTCTGCGATCGGCACCATGCGCGCCTTGTTCACCGCGTATCGTGCCGACGTGCAGTGCCCCAACATTCTCACCAGCCAAGACCACATGGCCGGATCAAGCCTTGGACGAATCGCGAGCGGACCGTGCTTCATCATGAGCCACTTGACCGCCTTCAGTGGCATTCCTGGTCCGGCCCACGGCGACGAGTACCCAGGAGAAACTTCCCCGGCATTGGCATGGCTGGTTTCGAGCGCGGGGCCAGGCTGACGGTCGAAAACGGTCACTTCGTGTCCCGATTGTGCGAGATACCAAGCGGTGGTGACGCCGATAACGCCGCTGCCGACGACTAGAACCCTCATGTCCGCCGCCAGCGGACGTTGGTAAGCAATGCCGCGGACGGGCGGCGTAAATGTGTGTTTGTCATAGTGCATCTCCGCCAGGCCAGCCGTGGCGGGCCCGGAAATCAGAACCGAACTTTAGGCTTGATTGGATTTCCGGCCCCCGGTCGACAGCCTCGCGGCTGCGCCAGGGCTAGATGCACGCGATGAGAGATCCCGCATGGTTCATGAACCGAATGCGAACTCTCGATAGCTTTCTGTCCGTCAATCGCGGGAGAGGCACGTCAGCTGCTCATCGGCAAGATGTAAACACGTGCAGCATAACGTCACGAACGCTTTGATCAATGGCTTCAATGCATATTCCAGTTGCTCCAGACCAGACAGAGCACAGCTCCAACTCACTGCTGGCCACGGTCCAGCGTCCTTTCTCGCACAGCCTCGAACCCTAGCCGCTCCTGCAGGGGTGCTTGACGTGCAGCAACATCGGCAAGTGTTAGACGGTCCAACTCTGCGAAAAATGCTGCCAATGCTCCACGTAGCGCACCGGTCAGGCCACAGATGCCTGTAAACACGCAACTTGCTGCAGTATCGTCCCCAAGACAGGCCACCAGCTGGGTGTCGGTTTCGAGCGCGCGAACGACTTGACCCATCCGAACCTCCTCTGCAGGGACAGCAAGCGACAGCCCGCCGATCCGTCCGCGCGCGGCCTTTACCAGACCCATTCGCACCAGCCGCTGGACGACCTTCATCAGATGGTTTGAGGAGACGTGATGTCGTCGAGCCAGATCATGAACGGTTACCCGCTGTCCGTTCGGCAGAGCCGCCAGCGCGATGAGCACGCGAAGGGCGTAGTCGGTATGTGTGGTGAGACGCATTGCAGGCCTGCTACAAAATGATGCATCTACAATACCTCTTTTTTCGGCTAGATGAAGAGGCGGAACGATCAAGACCTCGCGAGCGCCAGAAATGCTCACCGACGAACGACCCACTAACCTGACTGAAGAACTGATCGAGTGCGTCGTGCATACCTTTTACGATCGCGTCCGACAGGATTCGATGCTCGGGCCAATCTTCGAGGCCAGACTCGGCGGTCGGTGGGATGCACATCTCGCCAACATGGTTGCCTTCTGGTCGACCGTTGCGATGCGAAGCGGGCGGTACACTGGTAGGCCTCATGCCGCTCATCAGGGGCTTGCTCTCGAGCACACCCATTTCGCTCGATGGCTCCAGCTGTTCGAGACGACCGTATCCGAGCTATGCACGGCCGACGCCGCAGCGTTTCTCATCGATCGAGCACAGCGCATCGCTGAGAGCCTGCAGATCGGCCTGAACATCGGACTGAAAGCGCTTGACCTCCCACCGCGCCGCGCCGCGAAGACCTTTTACAAAGTTTGAGACAGAAAGCAGGTAGGACCATGTCTCGCCAAATTGGAATGCATTCCCTGGCAGTTGCTGCGGGAGTCCCTTTGTTTGCGCTCCTCGCAGCCTCTCCCGCCCAGGCACATGTCAAGTGGTTCGCACCCTACATCGTGGGTGCTTCTCCGGCTCCGATCGGCAATACGCTGACCAACCTCTGGTTCTGGGCGGCGATCGGCCTTGTTCTCATCTTCTTCATCGTGACGAGGGCAATTGAAAGAGGTCCTGTCGGACAAAGTATCCTCGTGGGGATGGACCGGGTTAGCGACCCGCTCTGGAACAGGCTCGACGACTTCATCCGAGTTGTAATCGGTGCCTTCTTCGTCGCTGTTTTTGCAGTCGGCGGGGTATATCTTACGCCCGACCTGCAGACCCCGGCCGAGTGGGTTTCGTGGTTGCAGCTGCTGATCGCCTTCGGGGTATTCTCCCGAAAGACAATGCCACTGTCGGCCGCCGGCATCATCTTGCTATGGGCGCTAGCGCTCCGCGACTACGACTTCTTCCATCTTCTTGATTACCTGGCGCTGGGCGTGGCCGTCGCCGCTTATCTCGTTCTGGCCGCGTCCCGCAATGAAGATTGGCGCAAGCATCGCTTTGAAGTTCTACGCTGGGGCGTGGCCATTGCCCTGATGTGGTCCAGCCTCGAGAAGTTTGCATATCCAGACTGGTTCTACCCCCTTGTCCAAGAAAAGCCCTTTCTCACCTTTGGCATGCCGCGTGACGTGTTCATTCCGATGGCAGGGGTGGCCGAGTTCACGATGGGCTTTGGTCTGTTGTGGACACCTCTGGTGAGACGGCTGTCGGCCGTCGCGCTGTTCATCATCTTCAACGCGGCGGTTTATCCTTTCGGCCGCATCGACCTCGTGGGCCACGCGCTGATCATGGCGATCATCGTCGCTATCGCTGCCGACCACACGCGCGAGCTGCACTTTGTCCCGAAGCTCAAGCAGTCACTACACAGCGTTCCTGCGGGGCTTGCGATCGCATTGGTGTTGTTCGTCGGCAGCTACTGGGGCCTGCATCGCGCATTCTACGGGCCGGACGGCGCGCCACAGGAAGTGGCAGAACGGGCGACGCATTCCTACAATCCGGAAAGTCCGCATGGACCGATGGGGTCTGGTGAAATCGGTGATCGACCGGCGTCGGACATACACGTCGCAAAAGACGGCGGGGCAGATACAACAGATCTGTCGCAGGGGCCCGCCGCTGCTGCATATGAGGCGACGATGACTACGATGCACGGACCCATGATTGAAGGCATGCGCCACCCTGATCCAGACGTAGCCTTCATGTTGGGCATGATCCCACATCACCAAGGCGCGATCGATATGGCCCGGGTGCAACTGCAGTTCGGCGCGGACGCGGAGACCAGGTCCTTTGCCAAACATGTCATCGCGGAACAGGAAACCGAGATTCGGCAGATGGAAGCGTGGTTGGCGCGTCGGGGTGTCCGCCGCGCTAGTTTTGGCAGTCCGCAAGAGCCCGATTGATCAAGACAGACAACACCTGTGGCGACCAGCGCACGTGACAAAATTGCAATGAGACACCCGGCGGTAGCGCTTCACCCTCGCTCATCGGCTGGCAGCCAATCATGATCATGGAACATCGACCAATCGCGAGTGATTGGACGAATGATGGAGTTCGAAATGGCCGAATCCTACACTCCTACCGACAACCCCATGGTGACGGGCATTAAGGGTTTGTGTCCTCGCTGCCAGCGGGGCCATCTTTTCAAGGGGTTCCTGGCGATGGCGCAGCAGTGCGAAGTCTGCGGCTTGGACTATTCGTTTGCCGACCCTGCAGATGGGCCTGCCTTTTTTGCGATCACGATTGCGACGATTCCCGCTTTGGCCTTCGCCGTTTGGCTACAAGCCTCCTTCAACCCTCCACTATGGGCGCACGTCATCACTACGCTGCCTCTCATCGTGGGTTCCTGCGTCCTGCTGCTTAGGCCGCTGAAAGGCTGGTTGGTCTGCTCGCAGTTCTTTCACAAAGCGGAAGAGGGCTCCATCGATCGGGAATGGCACGCGGAGCGATCGCGCCAGCGTCGAACGGAAAAGTAGAGGCTCGGCCGGGAGACTACGTCTCTTTTGAGTTGTATGTGCACGCGATACAAGTCACGTCGAAAACTATCAATCGATCGGGAAGTAGCCCAAGTCGTGTTGCACATTCTCACTTGGACCAGAGCGGGCAGCTTTTGTAGCAAATCAAGGCACCCTGTCATTGGCAACTATTCCTCCTTCGTCCTCCAAACGGGCGATACGCTTCGCTTCAGATTCCGTGAACTTCAACCGCACGCCGATGCCGCCACCGTTCTCTTCGATGAAAACGGCGCCGAGATCTTCCAGCTCAGCCTGCAGCGCTGCGATGGTGCTGTCGTCAGGTACGTCGAGCTTGCGCTCGAAGTCTTGGATGACGACTTCATCGATGCCAGAGCGGATGCTGAGCTTGCCGCGAGTGATCTCGACCAGGGCCCTTGCCGCCCTGCACTGCGACCCGATTATCATACTGCCCTCCTTCGGTAACTGATGGCGAGCCAATCTTGTCCTGCCTCTGTCGGGTTTCATGGTGGCGCAATGTCCTCAATCACAGATCGCTGGATTGGCCGTATCGTGGCAACGACCAGCTCCAACGCAGCGCGCCGAAACGGATCGCAAGGGTCAGGACGAAGCCAGCGACGATCGCGGTCTCTCTAGGCACAACCGTACCGTTGAGCAGGACAAACGCCATAGCTCCGGCAAGCGCTGCGGTTGCATAGATCTCGCGACTGAGTATGGCAGGAATTTCGCCGCTCAACACGTCCCGTACAATCCCACCAAACGTCGCCGTCACCAGTCCCATCGCGACGGCAGGGATTGGCCCGGCTCCGATCGCGAGTGCCTTGTCCGCGCCCAGCACCGTGAAAAGCGCTAGGCCGACCGCGTCGAAGCGGAGCAGCAAGGCTTCCCTGGACTGCGGCACATGGGCTAGGAAGAACACGGCAACCGACATCACCACACAGGCGAGCAGGTAGCCGGGGCTGTTCACCCAGAAGACGGGTGTGGCCCCGAGAACTGCGTCGCGGATCGTCCCGCCGCCGATACCGGTCGCCGTGCCGAGCAGTACGAAGCCAACGATATCCATCCGCTTCCTGGAGGCCGCAAGCGATCCCGTCACGGCGAACACGGCGACCCCGAACCAGTCGAGGAGGACAACGGCAGCGTCGATCATCGTTCTTCCCTTCAGACGAGACCGGACGTTGCTGTATCCGTCAGCACGACGATCGATGAGCCGGATCGGACATTGTCGTGTAGGTGGATCACGTCCTGATGCAGTAGCCGTACGCATCCCGACGAGACCGCCTTCCCGATAGTCCATGCTTCTGCAGTGCCGTGGATGCGGTAGAGCGTGTCGACGTTGCCCTTATGAATGTACAGCGCTCTTGCGCCGAGCGGATTGTCGATGCCTGGAGGCTGGCCATGCCGCCACTTTTCCAGCTGAGGCTGGCGCTTGATCATGTCCGACGGAGGCGTCCAGACAGGCCACTCGCGCTTGTAGGCGATATGCGCGCGGCCCGACCACTCGAAGCCGGAGCGACCTATCCCAACACCGTAGCGGGTCGCCATTCCGCCAGGTTGGATATGGTACAGGTAGCGGTTGGCCGTATCGACGACGACCGTGCCTGGCTCTTCGTGGGACGGGTATTCGACCACTTCCCGGATATAGCGTGGATCGAGGCGCGAGAGGTCCGCGGCCGGGATTGGGAATGCTTCTTCCGGCATCGCCCGGTACATCAGGAGCGCGTGGTCAGGATGTTTCGATGCTGGAGGAGGAACCGGCACTTCGGGTGGCGTCGGAGCAGTGGTCGCGCAGCCCGCGAGCGTCAGCGCGAGAACGCTGCCCATGGAGGCGAGCACGGTTCGCCTGTTCATCTGGGATCGTGGAGTGATGGTCATTCGGGTCATCTTAAGGAAAACGCGCACAGCCGCAGACACCCACGAAGAGCGCTAGCTCAAGGGCAGGTGGAGGACTGGGCGGACAGAGAAGGTCCGGACCGAATGTATCGGATAACGTTCGAGAACCGGACGACGATGGGGTCGAGCCCGACGCTCAGGGTAAGATGTTCATCAAAAGCCCCCGGCAGCGATGCGTGCACAGCATGCATGCCCCCTCTGTCATTGGCCTGAGAGTTTGGCCGACCACGCTTCAGGCGACGGCGGCTTACACCTTCGGCGGGAGCTGCTGCTCCGCTTTCCAGAGTGTTGATCGGCGGGCGGTCCGGGTGCCTGAGAGTTTCCGGGGCGGTTGCTCCTTCGGCGGTCGGCGTACCGACTCTCTCCCGCTCGCTGATTATCCTGTCTACTAGGACCTCGTTTGAGGCCAATTTGTGATCAGATGCGTCCAGGTCTTTCAGTAACGCTTCGTCGCTGGCGCACCACGTTTTTTAGGCTCGAAGTTTCCTGCATAAGGCACTGCCGTGTCCGTCCTCTTGGATGCAACGTCATGCAGTTTTCGACGACGCGATAGCACACCGTGAGGTGCCGCCGTTGTCAGTGATGACGCCACCTCCGCGTCCCACGGTCAATAGGTGGCGACGGTCAGCCGTGCTATCATGATGATAGCAGCCAACCGTCGCCCAGCATGGCCCCAGTTTGAGAGTGTGATCAGGAAGGATCAGATGGCAGATTTCAAGGTCGGATACTTTGTCGGCAGCCTGGCTAAGGGCTCGATTAACCGAAAGCTCGCTCAAGCGCTTGTTCGCCCCGCTCCGCCGGAACTGCAAATGCAGGAAATCCGCTTCGGTGATTTGCCGATCTACAGCTACGACTATGATGCCGACTGGTTTGGTGGAAGGCATGGGCAAACACATTGGAAGCCGTACGGTACTACCCCGCCCAATGCCTGAGCTCAGCAAGAGCCGGTCACCGTAGCGGAGTTTCCGGTCTGAGGGGCGACGAGCGGGCCTAGCGCGCGCGGTTGACATTGGTGCTCGAAGTAGCAGTATTCTTGACGGCGACGCAGCAATCGCCAGCGGGGTCGATGACTTAACCCTCCAGGCTTGAAGATGTCGGCCCCGCATTTCGCTCACCGTTGGAAATTCTGGATATTTTAGCGTGCTCTGATGTCCGCAGCACGCTCAGGTTGTTTATTGTCAGCAATGTGGCAATCGGGTGACAGACTTCGGGTGGCGGTTCGTGTATTTAGAAGCTATTGAATTACGAGGAACCATTCGTATGAAGAACCTTCTTCTTGCTTCGGCGGCTCTTGGCGTCATCAGCGCTCCTGCTTTCGCGGCTGACGCAGTCATCTATGACCCGGCACCGACCGCTCCCATCGTTGCCTCGGTTTATGACTGGTCGGGCGCTTACATCGGTATCCAGGGCGGCTATGTCTGGACTGATCTCGAATTCCCGGCGGGCTTCGGCCTTGCGGACGAGAATTTCGACGGCGGCACTTTGGGTGCCCACGTTGGGCTGAATGCTCAGAACGGCAATCTGGTCTACGGCGTTGAGGCCGACATCAACTACACGTGGAACGAGAACGAGTATGTCCTCTTCGGTGACACGTACGAAGTGGGCACGGATTGGTCTGGTTCGCTTCGTGGCCGTCTTGGTTACGCATTCGACCGCACGATGATCTATGGCACCGCCGGTCTTGCGATTACCAACGGCTTTGTCGAGGGGCCCGGTGTGGATGAGTCTGAAACGCTCACTGGCTACACTGTTGGCGCGGGCGTTGAGCATGCCTTTACGGACATGATTTCGGCTCGGGTCGAGTATCGCTATTCGGACTATGGCAGCGACGATTTCGGCCTCGGCCTTGGCGATTTCGACGTCAACGAACATGCTGTTCGCGTAGGCGTCAGCTTCAAATTCTAAGCATACTTCTGAGCCACACTCAGAACACAGGGCCGGGAGTAATCCCGGCCTTTTTTGGTCGACAGTAAGTTTTGCGAAGTTTGTCTCAAACATCTGCCGAAATCTCGACAAGCTGATGATCGGGCAGGGGCCGTTGCAGAGATTTCGCCTCGCCCCACGACACGCGCAGCCAGACATCGATTTCCTCGGGGCTATGGGATCGCCTCAGTCGACGAGGCCCGGGCTGCCTGTCTCCAGATTAGCGTTCTCGGCCCCCGGTTGATCCTCTGCAGTCAAACAGTCTTGGAAGGTAACGCGCAGCCTCTGCACTATATTTTCGGCCCGCCGGACGACCTCAAATCCCGATCGTCAATGACTTTATTCCAAGCGGCCGCTCCGAACCAGACGGTCCGCTTTTGGAAAGCACTCGGTGGTAAGCTGCCGTTCTGGGCCCGCCTGATCAGGCAAAGTCTGCCTGGTCTGCTTACGACCCCATCCTGGTCATTCAGTTCGGTTTGCCCGTGGCCCGAAACCCGCCATTCAAAGGCACCCGGGTTTCGGCTCGCACGGGGCCGTCATCGGACGGTCCGGTCTGGCCAAGAAAGCGAGAGATCAGACGTTCGGTTACGACCCCAATGCCACTATTAAAACGCATTGCCAGGACCGCCTCTATTCTACCCTGTGCTCCGTCGTGCGCACCAAGTCCAATTTTATACTGGAAGAAAGCAGACCCTGTGACGCTCACTGTCTTAACCGTTGGAGTGTGAGAATGTTGCCGGGATCCTTAGCTTGCGCAATTGTGGAACGATCCGACTCCGCACCTGTTCTCCTTCCACCCAAAGAGGAGAAACAAAAATGGATCATTCCAATCACGTACGACTGCAGGCCGACGAACTTACACAGAACAACCTCGAGGGCGCGACGATCTATGGACCTGGTGACGAAAAGATTGGCCAGGTGTCGCACCTTCACGGCGCTGGCTCGGATGCGCAAGTGGTGGTTGACGTTGGTGGTTTCCTTGGCATCGGCGCAAAGCCGGTGGGGATCCCAATCAGCCGGCTGGATTTCATGCGGGACGAAGCGCACACGGTGCATGCCGTGACGACCTGGACGAAAGATGAGCTCAAAGCACTGCCCGAGCATCAACACTGACTGCTTGATAGAGCGACAGCCTATGAAGCCGTAGAATATAGGGGCATAATTGCCCTGCGGATCCTCATCCGCCGACGGCTGGCGCGAAGTAACCGCCCCCCAGCAGAAGCAGCGCGCTAGCCGTCATCCCACTGCGGAACAACTTGGCGATAGCGAGTTCAGTTCGCGCCGCTTCCCTTTCAACGCAGCGGCCAGACCCTTCGGCTCGGAAGCGGTCGTAGCGATCGCCCTTCGGACGACCGCTCCTTGCTGTTCAGAATCAACTGCCTGTCCAGGACCGGGATGCCTGCCACATGGAAAGGCACCGCAAGCTTTGTATGTGATGGCGCGGAACATCTTCGGCGGCGTTGAGGGTCGGACTGCGTGTTTGTCTACACGACTGGCAAGGGCTGGTTCCAGAACATGACGGGCGGGGAACCACGTTCGCGCTGTCGGACACCGCAATGCGAGGACAGCCGGGCCGAACCCGACCAGAGCGCCTCAGGCCTGTTTCACTAGAGAGCTGCCACGAGCGAGCAAAGCAGTGATCTCCGAAGGCGTCACCGGACGAGAATAGAGAAAGCCCTGTAGGTCGTCGCAGCCGATTGACCGGAGATGGGTGCCTTGTTCCACCGTCTCCACACCTTCCGCCGTGGTTCTGAGCCCGCGGGCCTTCGCCAGTTCAATAATCGCCTGCACAATGGCCTCATCGCCGTTGAGCCGCCCGAAGCCGCTGACGAAGCTTCGGTCAATCTTGATACGGTCCACCTCGAGCTGCTGGAGGCGGCCGAGGGAGGAGAAGCCTGTGCCAAAATCGTCAAGCGCGATGCGCACGCCCAATGCTCGGAGCGCTTTGACGTTTTGATCGCCAATCCCGTTCGGGTCAGTAAGAGCGCTTTCGGTTAGTTCCAGTTCGATACGACGTGGATCGATTTCGGTTTCCAGCAACAAGGCAGCGACCTTCGTGGCGAAGGCCGGACTGCGCAGCTCGATGGCCGAAACGTTCACAGCGACCGAGAGCGACGGCCAGAGCTTTGCGGCGTTGCAGGCTTCCCGCAAGACGAAATCGCCAATTGCTTCGATCTGGCCGGTTTCCTCTGCGATGGGAATGAATACGTCTGGCGATATCCAGCCGTTGGCGGGGTGCCGCCAGCGTAGAAGCGCCTCAACACCGACGATCCTCTGCGTGGCTGCATTTAGCAACGGCTGGTAGTGAACTTCGAGCTGGTCGCTTCTTGCCAAAGCCGCCCGCAGATCCCGCTCGATGTCGCGGCGGGCTTGCAGGATTGCACCCATCTCTGCGCCAAACATGGCGTAGCGACTGCGACCGGAAGTCTTTGCATGATAGAGTGCAATGTCAGCTTTGCGGCATAGTTCAATCCGCGTATCTCCGTCGCGTGGCGCAATGGCGACCCCGATCGTTACCCCAATGAAGACCTGATGGCCCTCGATGTCGAACGGTTGCCGAATGGTGTCGATGATCCGGTCGCACAGCAATTCGACATCTTCCACATGGCGCAGAGCAGGGATGACGACCGTGAATTCGTCACCCCCCAAGCGCGACAGTGTGTCGGTGGAGCGAATGAGACCGGACAGGCGATTACCGAACTCAATGATGACGGCGTCGCCCGCCGGATGGCCCAGGGTGTCGTTGACCTGTTTGAAGTGATCGAGGTCAAGATACAGCACCGCGACCAACTCGCCTGCCGACTGATTCAAAGCCGCGTCAAGGCGATCGTGGAACAAGGCGCGATTTGGCAGTTCGGTCAGCGAGTCGTGGTGGGCCAAGTGCTTCATTCTGGCGTCACGTTCTGCCAATCGGTGCGAACGACGATCCAGAAGAAACAGAAGACCACCGACGAGACCGAGCATCATTGCCAACGCCGCCGTTGCTGCAGGCGCAATCCGACTAACGACCGCAGCCCCAGGACGGTAGGGCTGCCAGACGAAGTATCCGATCGTATCGCCCGACGATGAAACTATGGGAAGGTTGGTCTCGCTCCTTTCCGAAGACGGCTCCCAGGCAAAGCGTAGATCTTCAAACTGATAGTCCCGCGACAAAGCTGCCACGAAATCGCTATCGAGAAATCGAACTGCGACATGCAGATATTCCGTGCCCGCTGTTTGCTCGATCTCACCGGTATCGGAGACGATTGGCTTGATGCTCACAAGGGCAGGGCGTCCAGCAACGACGCCTATGTCTGCTTCTCCAAGACTGAGAATTCGATCGGAAACGCCGCTTTCATCTCCGCTGAGCAACCGCTGGCGCAAGCTGGCGACCAAGGGCTTCGCGACTTCTTCAACATCGGCATAAGGCCGGTCATCGCTGTGAGTTGAGAACTGATAAATGGGAGCGTTGGCGGGATCGAGGACATAGGCTCCGTCATGACCGAAATAAGTGTGCATCCAGCTGCCCAGATTATAGTCGATCCACTCGGCGCTCGATGCTTGCCGTACAGCGGTGACGGCATCATCCCATACAGTGACGCTTTCCTGATTGTGGGCGATCGTCTCCCGAAGGTTGCTGGCAACAAGCGTTGCCAGTGCAACCTGTCGGTCGACCGCGACCTCATCCGCCTCCTGCCCAGCCCACACCAGGAGCCCGCCAACCAGTGCAGCGACAGCGCAAACCCCAAGCATCGCCGGAACCGCGATCAGTCGCGCAAATCGCCCTGCACGGATAGAAAAAGCTGCCATGATAACCCCCGTCGATGAGGTTCATTCATGACGGCGACGGGTTAATTCCCGCTTTCCAGGCTGTCTATCAAATGGAAGGGTAGTCGTGCTGCGGACCCCGCTAAGCGGCCCTCTTGCGCGTTATGCCTTTCTTGGACGTCCCCGGCTTACGCCCGAGCCCCATGGACTTGGCCAGGTCGGAGCGCGCCTTGGCATAGGCGGGAGCCACCATCGGATAGTCGTGCGGCAAGTTCCACTTTGCTCGGTATTCTTCTGGCGTCATGCCGAGCTTCATTAAGTGACGGCGCATGGATTTGAACTTCTTGCCATCATCCAGGCAGACGATGTAGTCGTCAAACACGGATCGCTTCGGGTTCACAGCCGGCTTTTGCGGCTGTTCCGCCTCTGGCTCCGGCTGCTGGCTGCTGAGGCCAATCATCGTGCGATGGACGCTTTCGATTAGCGCTGCCAGTTCATTTGCTGGTACCGGGTTGTTTGCGACATAGGCGCTGACGATCTCGGTCGTCAGTTCGACCAATGCCAGGTCAGGTTTATCTGTTGTCTGCATTTTATGCCCCGTAGAATCTGTGACAATTCAGCTGGGGCAATAACTGGAAATTTGGCATTCTGCAAATGACGTTACTTAAACGTTTTCAACGACACGCCGTCGTCAGCCCTATCAGCACCGCTCTACAGTAGCCCGAGTCCGCCACCAAACTTAGATGCGGTAACCTTATTCCTTTCAGGGGGCGCTCAATCACATACGGATAGTCATCTCGCAAACTGCGCCCGCGGGTTGGATCTCCAGCGAAAATGCCTCGAATTCGCGCGTTAAGAGGTCGCGCAACAGTCTCGTTCCAAAGCCTGCCGCACCTTCGGCAGCGGGAGGGCCGTCGACTTCCTGCCAAGTCAGATTGAGAAGGTGATCGTTCGCGGTCCAACGGATGGCAACCGTGCCGTCTGGCACAGAAAGCGCGCCGTACTTCGCCGCGTTCGTACAGAGCTCGTGCAGGACGAGGGCAAGCGGAACGTTCATCGTAGGGCGCAAGGCGATGTCTTCCCCGCTCAAGACGAACGGATCGAAGTCCCTCTGGCGGTAGGGCGCGGCAATTTGCTCGACGAGCCCTCCGATGCTGAACCCGGTCCAATCGTTCTTGACGATTGCGTCGTTAGCGGCGGCGAGCGCCTGCACGCGGCCGCGAAATACGTCCAGCGCATCGTTCATCGGCAATGCGTTCCTGAACGTCTGGGACGCGATCGCCAGTACGACCGAGAGCGAGTTCTTCACCCGATGGTTCAGTTCGCGCAGAAGGATTTCGCGCTGTTCCTCGGACTGTTTTCTGTCGTCGATATCCATCACGACGCCGACGACCCGGTCATAATTGCCGTCGGTATCCTTCGAGATTTCCGCGCGCAGTAAGAGCCAACGGGCAGCCTTGTCGCGGCGCTGGATACAAAACTCAACCTCGAACTGGCTTTGGCCGAGTTCGAGCGCCGACATCGCCGCCTGACGAACCTTTTCCCTTTCGCCGGGCAGATAGCATTGCCGGAATTGTTCGACCGAGGGCATTTCGTCCTCTGCGAAACCGAACAGTCTATTGAGTTCCGGACTGGTCGTGAGCGCGTCGCGCCGGATGTCGAGCTCCCACACGGCCATATGCGCGGCATCGATCGCCAGCCGCTGCGCCAGTTGGGCCTCTTCCAGCGAATATTCGAGACCCTTGCGGTCGGTGATGTCCCAGATCATGCCGACGTAGCGCATCGCCGCTGGCAGTCCGGCATCGTCCATGCCGAAGATGGCCTCGCCATGTGCGCGCACCCAACGCAGCTCACCTGTCCCGGCTTTGAGGATGCGATATTCAAAGACAGGCTTCTCGCGGATGACGGGGTCAAGCGCGCGCCGCGCCATGTCGGATGTTCTCGGCAGATCCTCGGGGTGGGTCACCTTGCGAACGTCGTCGATGGAAATTTCGCCGCCCGGCGGGAAGCCGCAGATTTCGCGCGCCCGTGCAGAATAGTCCATTGCACCGGTGGCAATGTCCCATTCCCAAATGCCGATCCGTGCAGCCTGCAAGGCGAGCCGCACCCTTAGATCAGCCTCGTCGAGACTGGCGTCGATGCTTCCAGGCTTGTTCATGACCTATCCCTCCGCCGTCCCCTTTCGTACGGCTTCGAAGGTTTGCTCACAAACGCAAATGGTTGCGCCACAGCTTATGCGGAACATTGCCCTGCACCTGTTGTTCACCCAGTAGAAAAGCAATCGAAGGGATCAGAAAAATGAAGGCGCTCTGCTGGCACGGCAAAGGCGACATCCGCTGCGATACAGTGGAGGACCCACGTATCGAAGACGACCGCGACATTATCATCAAGGTGACGTCGTGTGCGATCTGCGGTTCGGATTTGCATTTGATGAACGGCTACATGCCGACGATGGAATCTGGTGACGTGCTGGGGCACGAGACCATGGGCGAGGTCAACGAAGTCGGGAAAGCCGTCACCAAATTCAACGTCGGCGACCGTGTCGTCGTCCCGTTCAACATCGCCTGCGGAAACTGCTTCTTCTGCAAGAAGGAACTGTTCTCGCTGTGCGACCGCTCCAATCGGAACGCTGAGAAGGCCATTGAGGCGATGGGCCATTCGCCGTCCGGGCTGTTTGGCTATTCGCACATGCTGGGGGGGTATGCGGGGGGGCAGGCCGAATACCTTCGTGTGCCCTACGCGGACGTGGGTCCGATCAAGGTGCCCGACGGGATCGACGACGATCAGGTGCTGTTCCTGTCCGACATCTTCCCGACTGGATACATGGCAGCGGAAAACGCCGGGATTGAAGACGGCGACACGGTCGCGATCTGGGGCTGTGGTCCTGTCGGCCAGTTCGCCATCCAGAGCGCTTGGATGCTTGGAGCAGGGCGGGTAATCGCAATCGATACCGTTCCCGAACGCCTTGAAATGGCGCGGACCTATGGCCGCGCCGAAACGCTCGATTTCGGAGCCGTCAAAATCTACGACGCTCTGATGGACATGACCGACGGGCGCGGCCCTGATCGGTGCATCGACTGCGTTGGAACGGAATCGGACGCTGGCGCAAGTGCTGACGCCATGCTCGACAAGGCGAAGGCTGCGCTCCACATCGGCACCGACCGACCGCACGTCCTGCGCGAGGCAATCTTTTCCTGCCGGAAGGGCGGCACGATCTCCGTTCCGGGCGTCTACATCGGGATGCTCGACCATATCCCGTTCGGCGCGGCCATGAACAAGGCACTGACCTTCAAGATGGGCCAGACGCACACGCATCGATATCTCCAGCCGTTGCTCGACAAGGTTGTCGGGGGGGAGATCGACCCGTCCTTCGTCATCACCCATCGCGCCACGCTTGAACAGGGTCCTGAACTCTACAAGGATTTCCGCGACAAGAAGGATGGCTGCATCAAGGTGGTCATGACGCCTTAGCGCATCGGAACATCCAGCCCGTCCGGGGATTCGGCGGGCAGTGCAAACAATCAAGGAGCATCGATCATGTCCGACGATCCAAACAAGAAAGGCTATCAGGACCGGTCCCGCGTGGCAGCCGATCAAGATCACGAGGTCCAATATTTTGCGCAGGCCAATCGCATCTCACCGGAGCAAGTGCGCGAGTTGATCAAGAAGCACGGCAATGACCGTGCGACCTTGGAACGCGAAGCCAGCAAGCTGGCCTGAACACCGTGGCGAAGCGACGCGCGGCGTCGCTTTGCCACTCAACTCGCGGTGTTGCGGTAAGCAGCGTTGCCGAGACCCGTGCCGATCGTCACCACCGCCCAGTGCCGCACATCCTTCATCCGATCCGCTTCACTGAGACCTTGGACGACGGCATCGTTGTGCAGAACGATCTCGAACTCATCATCCAAAGCGGCGGCAAGCGTTGCAGGCAGGTTGAAGTCCTTTGCCTCCCAGTTCCCAGGCAGGTTTTGCGCCCCGTCCCGAATGTCACCGTCGGGCGTGATGCTGCCGGGACATGCGACGGTGATAACCTCGGCGAGATCGTCGCCGGCCTTCCTCCGCAAGCCGTCAATCATCTGAGTGAGTTTGCCGATCGCCTCGTCCCGGCTCGGCTTATTTTTCTCGTCACCGTATTTCCATTGGGCGTGTGCGACGACAGCAGCCTTGGCGAGATTGTGGGGGTGTTTGGCCGAGAGGTTGACCAAGCCCGCGCGAATACTTGAACCTCCGATATCGACTGCCAGCAACTGCGAACAGCCGCGCAGACGCTCTCCCGGAATCAGCCGCAGTCCGCCTATAAGGGCCGCTTCGTCAGGATCTCGCTTGATGGGAACGAGGTCGACCGCCACGCCTTCCAACCTGAGGATCGCCGTCGTACGCCCGATGGCGATCTCGCCGATACGACTGTCGCGCAAACCGCCGCCGACCACGATCCGTGTGACTTTGGCCCAGTTCTCGTCGGCGCTCCGGTAAGCGCGCACCACCTCTGCCAGCCGCCGTGCGAATTCCTCAATCGAGGTGTGCACCAGTCCCGCGGCGAATGCGTCTCCCTTGCGCCAAGCCTTGTCGATGTCCTTGTGCGAGAGGTCGTCGGTGTCCTTGCCACCAAATGGGTCCGTTCCTGCGCGGCACAGGGGACTGCGCAGTTCATCAAGGATGCCAAAGAATGCGCGGCCGCTCGCGTGGTCACCGATGAAGCCGCCCCCGTCCGCGAGCGTCAGGCTGTAGCTGGAGACGTCGAGGCCAGGAAGATTTGGCGAGCCATGAACGGTCATGGAGATTGCCCTTGTATGAATCGTGATTGGCAACACGGCGATGGTTCGGAAGTTCCCCGTCACCCACGCAGGAACATTGGCGCAAAAGCGAGGTTCGAACCCTGAAAGGGTCGGACGCCCGAGGTGGCTGTCGGATCCATTCCAAGCGTGAATATCCGGTCCGGCAATCCGCCTCCGGAGCCATTCGAGGAGCATTGAAAATGAACGGGAACGACAAACCAGGCGGCGCGGGGTTGCAGCCGCAACCCGCTTCTTATGGAGGATCGGGGTTGGGCGATAGGCTTCAGGTCGAGCAGGCCGAGGCACAGTCGAAACTCTCTGAAGCTTCCGAAGCCGTTCGACAGGAGGCCAAGCAGGTCGGCGCGCAGGCACAGGAAATGGCTGGAGAGCAGGCGGAGAAGGTGAAAGAGGCAGCCGCGTCCCACCTCGACGTCTTTGCCGACGCGCTTCGGGCGGCGAGCGACGAGCTCGGCAGGAACCAGAGCGGGCCTGCTGCGGAAATGGTTTCCAGCGCCGCTTCGGGCCTCGAGGGTCTGACGCGGTCGCTGCACGGCCAATCCACGGGCGAGATGATCGAGACGGTGCGCAGGTTCGGCCGTGAAAACCCGGTCGGGTTCCTCGCAGGCTCCGTCCTGGCAGGAGTTGCTCTCGGCCGCTTCGCGTCCGTCGCAACCACCGCTCCGGCAGGCGCAGATGACAGGCAAAGATCAACGGTGACGCCTGCTGGTGGAACCGGCCCGATCCGGGGCCAGGAGGTCGGCCGATGACACCGGATAAGGATTCCAGATCGATCCCCAGCCTTCTTTCGGATCTCGTCCAGCAGCTTTCCTCTCTCGTCCAGACGGAAGGAAAGCTGCTCCGCAGCGAACTGACCGAAAGCGCCCATAAGGTCGGCAATGGCGCGATGGAAGTCGCGGCGGGAGCGTTGCTTCTCCTTGCAGCTCTCATCGTGCTTCTTCAGGCGCTGATCGTGGCCCTCTCCAATCTCGGGCTCGACCCGGCGTGGGCGTCACTGCTCGTTGGCGTTGTCGTCGCGGTGATCGGCGTCATCCTCGTTCGGCGGGGGACGACGAACATGTCGCCCTCGGAACTCGCCCCGACGCGAACGACCGATCAATTGCGCAAGGATGCCGCACTCGCACAGGAGCAAACACGATGACCGACCATGCAGCTTCCGACCGATCACCCTCCGAGCTGGAGCGCGAGGCAGAGCGCGTCCGTGCCGAGATCGCCGACACGGCCGAGCACTTGAAGGACAAGATGTCGCCGGGCCAGTTGATGGACGAGGTCGTCGACTACCTCAAGGACGGCGATGCCAATCAGCTTTTTGCCAATCTCAAGACCCAGGTCCGCGACAACCCGCTGGCTTTGGCAATGGTCGGCGGCGGATTGGCATGGCTGATGATGGGATCCGGTCCTGCGACGCAGACGTCATCCGCGTCCCGTGTACCTGCGATGCCAACGACCCCGCAATATCGACCTGCCGCAGCCGTGGACGCTTCGACGTCGCTTCGGTCCGGAACGCAAGGTTCGGACCGTTCGACGATGGCAAAGGGAGCGGACGCCGTGCGGGACAAAGGTGCATCCGTCGCCGCTTCGATCGGGCATTCCGCGTCGTCGGCCAAGGACTCCGTGGCTGCCACGGCGCACGATCTGCGTGACGCAGCAGGCGACTACATGTCGAGTGCGTCCCAGGCAAGTGCAGACGCCGGCAACCGCCTGAGGTCGACATTCATGGACGCGTTGGAACGAGAGCCCCTCGTTCTCGGCGCGCTCGGCGTCGCCGTGGGTGCTGCGATCGGCGCGATGCTTCCGGCCACCCGGACTGAACAGGAATATCTCGGCGATGTGAGCCGCAAGGCGCGTGACACCGCAGAGGCCGCCCTCGAGGAGGGCCTCGACAAGGCCAAACACGTCGCGGGCGACGTCTATTCAGCGGCAAAGGCCGAAGCCGACCGACAGGGTCTGATGCCCGGCGACAGGCCCGTGGCCGATAAGGTCGCCGAGGTCGCCAAGTCGGCCGGGGGCGAGCTCAAAAGCGCCACCGACGCCAGTCTTCATCAGGCTCGCGATACCGCAGACAAAGCCACCGACCATTTGTCGGCCCGCGACAAGCGGAATTGAACGAGCGCGGCGGCCGGGCGACTTGGCCCGGCCGCCCCCAACTTTCGCTGCTCAATAGCCTCCGACGATGGGGAGAATTTCTCCGGTGATGTAGCTCGAGCACTGAGGCGAGGCCAGGAACACGTAGGCTGGCGCGATTTCTTCCGGCTGCGCCGGGCGCTTCATGGTGGTGTCCGCGCCGAATTCGGCGACGTCATCGGCCTCCTTGTCGGACGGGTTTAATGGCGACCAGACTGGACCAGGGGCGACGCAGTTCACTCGAATTCCCTTGGGTGCCAGATTGGAGGACAGCGCCCGCGTGAACGCGTGGATGCCGCCCTTCGTGGTCGAATAGTCGACCAGCCCGCCGCTTCCCGAAATGCCCGTCACCGAGCCGGTGGTCAAAATGGCCGAGCCAGGCTTCATATGCGGAACAGCCGCCTTTGCCATGTAGAAATAGCCATAGAGATTGGTCTTGATCGTGAGATCGAAATGCTCGGCGGTCAAGTTCTCGAAATCATGCTCGTGGACCTGGAAGGCGGCATTGTTGACGAGGATGTCGAGCCGTCCGAATTCCTTTACGGTCGCGGCGACCGCTTTGGTGCAGGCGGACATGTCCGACACGTCGGCAGGCAGCAGGATGCATTTTTGGCCTTCCGCCTCGACGCCTTTCTTCGTCTCCTCTGCGTCTGCATGCTCGGACAGATAGATGATCGCGACGTCGGCACCTTCGCGCGCGAACAGGATTGCCACGGCCCGACCGATGCCGGAATCGCCGCCGGTCACGATCGCGACCTTGCCGTCCAGCTTGCCCGAACCGCGATAGAAGGGCGCGTCGTACATCGGCGCTGGATCGAGCCGCCGCTCGTCGCCGGGCTTCGGCTGGTGCTGCTTGGGAAAGGGCGGCACGGGGTACTCCCGCGCACCGGCCTGCATCGGCGGCTTTGACCCGCCGCGGCTCTTTCTGGCATCGCGGCCGTCCACCTCCTTCTGCACCTTGCGCTGCCGTGCGGCTTCAGTCTTCGTGGTCATTTCGATCTCCTTACCTAGAGATGTCCCAACCATCCGGACGGGGAGAATGTTCGACGGGACGCGGATTTGTCTGCGACGGAACATTTGTGGCGACGGGCACTTCGGCAGGCATCAAACACCCGTGACCGAAGGAGTTTCAAATGGCCAGGGAAAAGACACTCGACGACCTGTTCCTCGATACGCTCAAGGACATCTACTACGCCGAGCGCAAGATTTCGAAGGCTCTGCCGAAGATGGAGCGCGCGGCGCAGTCCCCCGATCTGAAGGCTGCGTTCGCCAAGCACCGCGAGGAGACCGAGATGCAGATCGAGCGCCTGCAGCAGGTGTTCGAACTTCTCGGCAAGCCGGCGCGCGGCAAGACGTGCGACGCCATCGAAGGCATCATCGCCGAAGGCGAAGAAATCATGGACGAGTTCAAGGGGACGGCGGCGCTGGATGCCGGGCTGATTTCGGCGGCTCAGGCCGTCGAACATTACGAGATCACCCGCTATGGAACTCTGAAGCGCTGGGCGACTGTCCTCGGCATGAACGATGCGGCAAAGCTTCTCGACCAGACGCTGCAGGAGGAATCCAAGACGGACGGCGACCTGACGAAGCTGGCCGATAGCCAGGCCAACGAGATGGCAAAGGCCGCATGAACAGCAGGGCCGTCGACATCCAGCCGGCGGCCCTCATCTCATTCCAGCAAATGGAGACTGCGATGACGAACAATCCGAGAAAGCCGATTGCGGGATCTACCGACGAACGGCCTCGATGGGAAGGTCCACCCGAGAACCGCCCGCGCGGCTATCTCCCGGCCGAAGACGATCCCAACAGCGATCGCGACGCCGCGGGTGAAAACAACTCTGATCCCGATCGCAACAGCATGTCGGGGATCGAGCGGAAGCCGCCACAGAAGAAGTGAACGCTCACGCATCGCGAAGCCGGCCTCTCGTTGGGCAGCCAAAGTCGAGAAACCACCGCTCGACCCGAAAGAACACGCCTACGACTTCGACAAGAACGAGGATGACATCGGAGAACGACGATCCTCGCCGCGGGTCCACTTTGAAACCCTCAAACGGGGATCGACGGTGTATCCAACTCCTGGCGATTGCATCCGCCTGACCGTATCCGCGGCTCTTCACAGCTTACCGACCGCGACGGCCCGGATCAGGGTCTCATCCCATGGAACGCGCCGCAGCCCGGGTATTCACGGCCATCAACCGCTTGCTGCCGGATCAACATTTGTGAAGCTTGAAAGGAGCTGGGATCGCCGAGTGGCGATATCCGAAGCCTCGATTTCGTGTATCGCAGTTGGAGGCTACCATTGCGTCGGCACGTTCGATCAAAATGCGGATGCTTGGAGCGCTTCAATGTCTGGTTCGATGGCGTCCCAGCAATTAGCGGACGGTCAGTTACCCACCCCATTTCTGCAGTCCGAAGCCGGCCGCGTCACCAACCAAGCGGAAATCGATTTCCGTCGCAAAAGGGGGCCGTCTCCGGACGGTCCGCTTTTTGGGAAGTGCTTGGCAGTTAGCTGCCGCATCGGGTCCCGCTTTGTAAGGCAAAGTTTGCCTGGTCAGCACACGACCCCATTTCGGAAACTTAAGTTGTACTGGCGACTTGCCGACAGCTGACCATCATTGAGAGCCGGCTGGCCTGATCCTCTATCTGGATGAGGCGCGCAGCGTCATCGTCATGATGCAGATTACGCCAGAGGGTCGATACTCTATCGATAAACCGTCGCCATCTTCGCCTTCAAAGACCCGGCCCAGCAGACGCGAGCCGAAGCCTCTGCGGGTGGGTGGCTGTACGATCGGCCCATTTTCTTCTTCCCACCGGATAACGAGACGCTCTCGCAAGCTGATCAAATGCCGTGCCCAGGTAATGTTGACGCGGCCGCCGCCATTGCTCAGCGCTCCATACTTGGCAGCGTTCGTGACCAGTTCGTGGAGAGCAAGCGAAAGCGCGAGACTGGTTTCGGGATGCAGTCTTGTCGGGGGACCCTCGCAAGTCACGCGTTCTTGAAAGCCAACCGAGCATGCCTCGCGAACGAGATCGCGCACATCAGCACTGTGCCAGCTCTCTTTGTTCAAGATGTCGTGGGCTCGAGAGAGGGCAACAAGCCGGGACGTCAAGGCTTCTTGCGCCTCGTCTTTGGTGGCCGTGAGGCGCATCGTCTGCTGACTTATGGAGAGAACAGTCGCGAGCGTATTCTTGACTCGATGGTTGAGTTCATTGATCAACAGTTTCCGCTTCTCTTCGTCGATCTTACGTCTGGTGATGTCGATACCGGCTGCCACCGCGCCATGAACAAGGCCGTCGTTATCGAACAGGGGGCGTGAAGACACAAGAAGCGTGACTTTCTCGCCGTCGCGCAGATATTCCCGCTCCTGCTGGTCGGCTTGGCCCCCGGTGAGCGCATCGATCAGCATGTCGCTTGGAGCAGACTGCGGTCCGATTGTGTCGCCTTCCGCTTTCGAGGATGGGGGCTGAACGGCCTTCAATTGCGTGGCGACGGGATTTGCCGCTGTCGTTTCAACCTCAGTACCAAAATTGTACCAGACGGCTGCAGGTACAGCCTCCAAGACCCGTTCTAATTCCCGCGTCCGCGCGACGATCTTTCGGTCGGCTTGAACAAAAGCGTCGCCGATGGAGTCGAGTTCTGCAAATCCCGATCCGACGGCAGCGGTACGGCCCATTCCAACTTCGGCCGCGGAGGTCATGAGAATGTTGGTTGCGCGGCTGAGCCGACGTGCCAATACGAACGCTGTAGTTAGAGCAACGGCCAAGGCCGCAAGAAATCCGAGCGCGATGAGGAGCAACGTGCGCCGCAGTGGCGCGTGCACCTCTACTAGCGGGATGTTCGCAGCGATGAGCCAGCCGGCGAAATCGAGCCGCGCAAAGCCCGCGAGCAACTCCAGCCCGTCACGGTTGCTGCTGACGAAGCTGCCGCGATCTCCCACTGCAAGTTGGAGATACTCTCGTACACCTGGCGTCCCCGTGAACCGCTGGTGCTCTTGGGATCGTGAAACATAGGTGCCGTTTCCATCTGCAACTCCAATTACCCAGCCAGGCGGCGCTGCATTGGCCAATAAGGGGGCAAATCTTGTCGTAGGAACGGTGACAGCAAGCAGAAGGGGGTCGCCATGGTCGAGCTGGACCGGAAGAACAACGGGAACCCGGTACTCGCCGCTGATCGGGCTCTTGTAGACGGAGCCTACCGACGCGGACCCTTGCCGGAACAGTTGCTTGGTCTCGTCCGGTATCGGGACTGCGGGAGGCAGTGGCGCGCCGAACGGCACCTGGGTGTTCAGCAACTGCGTTTCGTCCAGCCGCCGCAGCAACACGACCTCGTCATGTCCGGCAACCAGGCGTCGCGCTTCCTGATGAAGGCCGCGGAAGTCCTGGTCGCGCATGCTTGTCGAGGTAGCCAATCCGGCGAGTTCCGCCAATAGGATCCGCAGCTCGCTTTCAAGGATTGTGGAGGTCTGCTCGGCAATTCGAATAGACGCGCGCTCGATGCGGCTGCGCTCCCAATCTGCCAGAAACCAGATGAGGACCAGCGAAAATATGGCCACAGGAGCCAGGCCAGCCACGCCGATCAGATAAAGATACCGCCTGAGCGAAACGGTGCTGACAAAATGCGACACAAAAGCCTCTCTTGTTGAGGTCATGTAAGTCGCAACACGGTCATCCCGCAAGCGGAAGAAACCTCTGTTTACAACATGTAGCGTTGATCCACTTTTCGTTCCCAATCTTAGTCTGGCAGCAACCCTCGGTACGGATGGGCTGGTCCAAAAGGACTGGCTACTTTGCCAGCTCGTTATTGTTCGAGAATCAGTTGATCGTCTTCGAACTGATAGCGTTTCAGTCCCTTGAGAAAGCTCATGCCGATCAACGCGCCTGAAAGTGCTGAATCTTGTAAGATCACTGCCCCGACCTCCCGAATAGTGATACCGCCAATTTCCAGTTTCGATAACGTCACGGGTGCAGCGTAGATCTGACCATTTGCGGTGGTAATGGCTTGGGTAAAGTCGCCAGTTGACACGAATATGCCTGACCGGCGTGCAGTGGACACATTCAAAGCTACGACGCTAGCGCCGGTATCGATCATGGCCTCCACCAAGCGTCCATTGACCCGGAAGCTACCAGTGAAATGGCCGCTTTGGTCGGCCTCAAGCCTCACGCGGCGGCTCGTTGGTGCGTTCTTCGGATCGCGCTCAAACATGGCCAGCGCCGGGATTTCTTCGATTTTGTCCGATCCCAGGAATAGCTTGGCAATGCCAGGCATTAAGCCCGGCTGCGTCTCGTGGATGACCGGGACCGCCAGTGCGATACCCGTCACGACTGAGCCAAGTAACATGATATTTCGCAGCATAATCAACTCCGGGTTCCAACAAACCTGAACCGCCGCAATAAGAGTATTGGTTCTAATTGATTTGACACCAGTTATGGCCTAACCGAACCAATCTGATACTAGATTAATATTATCCAGTGGAATTAACTGCCGACACTAGGCAGCAGGCGTTTACGAGATGGGAATTCGGCGATTTCTGCGGAACGATGCGCTGGGGGCCAGACCCGATTGCGCCCGCTCTGCTTGGCGCGGTACAGAGCCGCGTCGGCGTTTCGAATCAAATCCTGACAGCTGAGCGCACTTCGCGATGGCGTAGCGGCTACGCCGATACTGACTGTAACGTTTGGTGCGACCAGACTGTATTTGTGCGGAATGGCTGCCATATCGACGGCAAGACGGACGCGCTCGGCGATGGAGACCGCCCGCGCCATATCCATCCCCTCGCACAAGATTAAAAATTCCTCGCCACCGTACCGAAAGGCTCTGTCGTTTGGACCGCGAAGTTCGCCGGCGATCAAAGCAGCAATGCGTTGCAGGCACTTGTCACCAGCCAAGTGTCCAAAGCCGTCATTGTAAGATTTGAAATGGTCGACATCGACCATCATCATGCTGATCGTTCGTGCCGGTCCCGATGCCGGCCAAAGACGTTCGAGATGACGATCCAGCTCGCGGCGATTGCCCAGGCCAGTCAGAGGATCCTGTCTGGACAATCCTTCCAGTTCGTCCCGTCGTAGCCGGTCCTTCAGCCGAAGAAGATAACCGATGCGAAACTGGCGTTCGAGAGTGTAGTTGGCAACCAGGGTGAACACCGCGCCGCCGCTGAGGATCATCACGCTGCTAAGCACTGCTTGTGACGGCAAACCGGACATTCGTCCGACAGCAATGGCGTACATCGTTACGATCGTGGTCGATGCCGCGACGGCGTATGGGAAATGAAGCCGCTGCACGACGTTTGCGAACAGCACGACCAGGATGATCCCATAGTGATGGAAGATCACGAGCGGGCTTTGGCTGGTTGAGGTGAGATACAGAACACTTGCGGCGACGATCACGCTGATTGTTGCTTGTGACGCCTCGCGGATCCGCGCCGACGGGCGGCTGAGCAGGATCGCGACGATTAAGAGGGCTATCGGCGTGACCACTCCCAGGCGCACGACCAGCGCCGTCTGGAAGATGTCCGGTATCAGACGCCAGTCAGAGATCAAAAAGCAGTCGTAGAGGAAGAGGGCGACGATCCCACAGATGATAAGATGACGGCATCGGGCCGGGCCTGTCTCTAGTTCGTAGTGAGCCTCGAGCATTTCAGTGAACCGCAGACGCCCGCTGGTGGTCGGAAAAGAGCGCTGGAGTTCATCGGCCAGTGACGCTGCTTCATCCATTCTGTTCCCCTTCACAGCGAGCCGCGGTTCGACTAGCGAGCCAGCCGCACCACGCGCAACGACTGGGCAATGCCTGAGAAGGCGGCGGCAAGCTTGGCTGAATCCGATGCTTCGTAGTAGTGCGCCTCATCGGTCGCGCACAGTTGAAGCATCTGACGCGCTGTCGCGTCGTCGACTTTGAAGGCGACCGTGAAGATCTCGATCTGGTTGGCGCTCGCGTAAGCGCAGAGCGAGAGGGTGTCGGCATTCGTCTGCTGGTAGGAACTGGTATCCTTGAGCTTGCCTTTTCCGTTGCCGCAATTGTTGTGGGCGTCCGTACAGTCCGTAACCGTGGCAACAACCGCACTTTGTTTCTCTGCGACGTTCAGCGACGGGACGCTGCCGCTCGCATGCTTACCGTTGTTCTTGTTGTAAAGGAGGGTGTTCTCGCCATCCGTCATGAGAACGATCACCTTGCGCGGACGCACATTATTGGCATCGTACGCCAAGCCATCAGCGAACGGCTCCGTCGGCGAGATGGTGTTGAGACCCCAGATCAGGCCAGCGGGAATATAGGTGTATGGCTTATAACTGCCCCGGTTCGGGGACATGGCGACGATCGCGTCCTTGAGCCGCTTCTTGTCATTGGTCAATCGCACGATCGGATTGTGACAGTTTTGGCTGGTTTCGACGTAGCCCGGATATTTTACATTCTTATTGTGGTCGCCGAGCCTGTTGTTGCCGCCGGTCCGGGATCCCACGCAGCCGAACCATTTGTAGGCAGTGGTCGAGGTTTTGCCACCGGAACACTGTGGCTGGTCGAGTTGGCGAACCTCGGTCTTGGTGCATTCATTACCGCAGCTGTAGGTCTCGAGGACCCCATCGCGGTACCGCTCACACGTCCGTTTCGGGTTGCGAGCCAGGCAAACGGTCGTTTCGGTGACGCAGGTTTCTTTGGACGTGCTCGTATTCGAATAATCATTTGGAACGTTCAGCCAAGAGGCATTGCGGTTATCCGCCCCCACATTGACGTAGTCAGCATAGGGCACGAGCGCGATGCGAACAGAATTATCTGTCGCGATGAGCAACTCGTCTACGAGACGAGCGGCTGCATCCTTTAGGGCTTCCATTCGGGTCTGACCGCTGCCGTCAGCTTCCGACATAGACCACGTATTGTCGAGCACGAGCGAGACCTCGACATTGCCCCGGACGGCTCGCTCAGCGAGAGCAGAAGCTTTGACAGGCAATCGGTCGTAGCCCGCCAACGCCATGAACGTCGCCGGGATCGATCCTCCAACAGTGACGTCGATCATCTCTGTTGAGGTATCCAGCCCATCGAGCCGCAGTTGCTGCACGCGGTTGGTGTTCTGATTGCTGGTCAGAAAATCATTCGCCATTTGTGTCAGTTTGGCGTTGCTTCGCTCCTGCGTCGATGCGAGCGACAAAGAGGTCGCATCAGCCATCTCTTGCAAATGCCGCTGCGCAGATGTGTAGCGGGAGTAGTCAACAGCCACTCCAACCGCCAAGCACAACGGGATCAGCAGTACCCCTGACATGATCGCGATATTGCCGGAACGTGACGAAAGAAACGATTTCAGCATGGCTTGCCCCCAAGACCTGTTGCATCACAGGATCGTGAGGCCGCGGGGTAAACAGTCGATTGCTGTCATTCGTGCATTCACAAAACAGGTTAACTGTTAGCGATGAAAAACCGTGGCATTCGGTGAACTTCTCACGGGGAAGAGATCATCGAGCTGCGGCGTCTACGCGTTTCAGTGCTTGGCCTGAAGCGCTGCAACATCATGGGCTTCAACTGGCCGGCCATTAAAATGCTGCGGCAAAGCTCGCTGCGGAAGTCGGCTTTCACCGTGTCGTTGCCCTAAAGCTGCCGGTCCGCTCTCCACCCCGTTCGAGCCATTCAATCGCATGCGGCGCACCGTGCCCGGGAACTAGTTTCACCGACCAAAGGCCTGTCGTCGAAAGCGGCCATCGGATCTCGGGCAACCGTCCGACGCCTTGTTCAGCAATAGCTGATCCGGTACGCAGTCCCCAAAGATTGGAGACTGCATGACTGATAAGTACGTATCGCTTGATTTCGACATGGATTCCGAAACTGCTGCGAAAGTCCGAGAGACGGCTGAAGAGACGGGGCTTCCCGCAGAAGGCGTCCTGACGCTCGCAGCAACTGAAAAGGCCATCGCAAACGGTGATCTCGATCCGTCGGACATGCTCAGCGGACAAGACATGCTCATTGCGATCGCCGAGAAGCTCGACGAGCAGGGCAAAGATCCTGAATTCGCTTCCCAGATGGCCGACAAGTTGCGAGCGCTGTCATACTACGCGACGACGCACCTGGTGCCGGTCAGTCGTCCCTGATGTCGTCGAGATCGTAGGACTTCCCTGAAGACATCTTCGATTTCCGGATCATGTCGACATCCTCGTCGCTGAGGGATGTCGTCGTGCGAGATCGCTTCTTTTCGACGAAAGCCTCCAAGCGATCGAGGTAGTCCTGCTTAGACTCGCCGGGATCTCGCTGCATCCGCCAGTAGTCGATGCTGAATCGTTTCATCGGTCGGCCTCCAACGCTGCCCTGATCTCAGCTTCTTCCGTGGACCCTTCGACAACAAAACCAGCACTCGGACCGCCAGCAAGGAAACCGGGTTGTCGTATGCACTGCAGGGTACCATCGGGCCGTCGTGACCATCGCACGAAGTCCGGCCGTCGCTTCACTGCGGGCATCTCTGTCGGACCTCCGGTCATCGGAATAGAAAGCTTCTGGCGTCGTTGAACAGTCTTCTGGGCCGAAGCTGAGGGTGCCGATTTCTCTGGCGTCGGCACCTCGGGCGAGGGGGTAGCCGCAAAACCTGAAGCTACTGGGTGCTGGAACTTACGAAGCATTCTGAAGGTACCTCTCTGCCCACAGCGCTTCCGCCTTTCGAAGCCAAGTCCTTGTCGGCTCGACGCCCCAGCCCATCGCCGTCAAGCCGATGGTGCCGACATCATGGCGGCCGAGGCCGGTGATCTGCATCGTGTCGTCGGCGTCGACGAAACCTGAGTGTACGATCTCCAGCCAGCGCTGGCTTCTGCGGTCACCCTCATCCAAGGCGGCAGCAGGCAGGCAGCACTTGGGTCCAGGTTCAGATATCAGGCGTCCTCCCGAGACCGCGGCTTCGAAACGGGCGAGACTGCCTTGGGTGGTCTCCCGGATGACCTCACCGCGTTCTTTTACGATCCACGTATATTCGTCACGCGGCAGGAAGGCCGGGATGTGCAATCTGGAAAGCCTCCACTTCACGAACTCCACTCTCATCCGATCAAGGGCGGCAGCGGGGATTACTCGGGCACCGCGTGACGTGGGCTGGAATCCGTACTGATAAAAAGTTTGGCGCTTCACGCCGCAGAGGTCCGCAAGTGACGAACTGTCGAAGCCCGAATTCCATGCATACAAGCCGTCTCGCAGTTCCACGAAATGATCGCGGATTTGCTGCGGGTTGCCGAATTTCGTCGGGTGCTGGTAGCTGTCGGGCAGCTCGAACATCGGCAGTTTCCCGCTGAGGATAGCCGCGTCGTCAACGATGCGGTCGATGATGCGGTGCCTGTCGGCTTCGTCTAAAATGGTCTTCATGGTTGGCTCCTGGGCGTTTGGGCTTTCGGCCCTGTCCGGAGCGGTCAAGAGACCGTTCGGGGGAAGGCCGGGAGTGATCCCGGCTTCCGTTTCAGGCTGCTTGGAGCTTCGAGCCTTTCTCGACCATCTCGTGGACAAAATCCTCAGGGTGCCGGTCGAAGTGGCGTCCACCTGCAAAACGACCAGTTTCTATCCACCATTTGGCATCAGCGGTCCCGAGAGCGTCAGCTACCCCTTGTCTGTAGATTGCCAGTGGCTCGCTATCTGCTGGGACGGGCACCTCTTGAGAGGCCAGCGCGACGTCAGCACGGGCCTTACGGCCATAGAAAGCGATTCTGATATCCTCGGCCCAAGCGATCTGCTTTTCGGTCCCTTGAAGATCAGGAAGATCAGCAGGCATCGTCGGCGTGAGTTTGATTGCTCCTGCACCCGCGCTCATTACCTCGCGCATTGTGTAGGCGAAGGCTCGGTCGATCTGCGCGAGGCAAAACTCCATCTCCACGATCCACCATTCGGCGGAGGTCTGCTCGAGGCATCTTCTGACACCACGCTCGAAATCCGCGATGCCAGCATCACCATCATGCCCCGCCGCTGCGTCGTCATTGATCTGGCACACCTTCGCGAGGAATTTCCGGCGGGTATAGTCCGCTGCGTCGACCGCTTTCTCGGCTCCTATGATGCTCGGCAGTGCTTTCATTTCATCGCTCGTGAAATGCATTTTCGTTCCCCTCGAACTTGGCATCGGGTCAATTCCCGTCTGCTCATGAATAAATGATTGGCTGTAATGACGATCATGACAACCCCAATGCAAAATGAAACTGCAATAATAAGTGTCAGCAATTTGAGACGGCAGGCGCTACCTGATGTCGTCAACAAAATAAAAATCCAATCCTTAGAAATTACCTGCGCCGGTGGTCGTCTGGTTGTTTGCAAATCCGCCGGCGAAACTCCTGAAAGAAGGATTCAGGAGGATAAAATGCAGTTTGTGAAAAACAAGTTTGATTTCGCCGCTCAGCTCGCCGCCGCGATCTTGAGGATGGTGATGGCTCTCATCACGTCGATCTGCCGTCTGCTCGGAGTGCAGCCGCCCGTGTCGCGCGGACGTCCGGAACTGTCGACCAAGCCTGCGGATTTGGAGGATGCGTACCGTCAGGCACATTCGCGGGAGATGTGCAGAGGTCTCGATATCGTCTCGGACATCGGCAGTACGGTGCACCGCTATGCCGCTGCTCCAGAGCCGATGATCCGGTCAGCCGTCGACTTGAGCGCTCTGACACCGTCTCAACAGGACTGGCTGATGATGCTGTCCGAGGATGACCTCAGGCGTCTCGCAAAAGCAGGACCGTCAGCATGCGAGAAGGCAGTATCCGGGAAACGATGCGGGGTCGTCGGACTGACACTCTATAGAGAGCCGGTTCCCGAGCAGATCCGTGGAAGAACCGCGGACATCCGGGACCTCATGTACGAGCGGATCAAACAGAACCGGAGCGGCCTCGCATACGGTCGATGAACGCCTGGCGCTGGTTCAAGAGCGTGCGGAGACGAGCGTTCTCCGCACGTTCAGCAGCCAGTTCCTGAACTAACTTCCGGGCAGCCCGTCCGAGAAGTTCGGCATCTCCCAGAGCCTCCGCGACAGCAAGGTCGTATGCGGCGTCTTCCTGCTTCTGGCGGCGAGCATTTGCTCTCTCGATGCCGTTCTGAAAACCCCGTGCCAGCAGACCGCCCGCGATACCGCCTACGGCGATTGCGCCGATCGCAACATTCATTCCTTCGTTCTTTGACATGTCAAACACCTCTTGTTGGCAGAGGGCTTACCGGGATCTTTTGTCTCCCGGAAGAGAAAAGTGCAGTCACCACGCAAAAAAAGTCAGTATACCAATCCAGGCATAGCAAGTGCTCGTCAACATAGTTGGCAATTGAGCCCACTTTTATAAATCCGCCGGCCGATCAATCCTTGAATTCGGAACAAGAATCCGAGGGGAAATTCGATAACATTACGAGTGATGTCTACATTTAGCGGAATCTCGGCGGCGACGGTCGCGTGGAAGCCCTTTTGTTTCACATTTGCAGCATACAGCTAGATTACGTCTCAACCGTGCAACATACTGACTGAACGCTGCGGGGCTTCCAGACCCCGATATATGCCGCGACCCGACGAGCCGGGCATCTCCGATAGAGACCGGAAAGCTCGCGCGAAGGCCATCCGCGAGGTGGCCGATTTGCCGGAAACCGGCATTCCGAACCTGGGCGACATCTCACAGATCACGGACGAGGACCTCGAAGCACTCGGGCCGGTCTACGTGCTCGAGGGCGGCTCGCCGTGCCACGGGTTCTCCGTAGCAGGGCTTCGGAAAGGACTCGCAGACAGCAGGGGTCAACTGACCTTGGAATTCTGCCGTTTGGCACAGCGCATGCGCCGCATCAACAACCTTCAGTATGTGGTCTGGGAAAACGTCAGGGGAGCACTCAGCGATGAAACAAATGGATTCGGAAATCTTCTGGCAGCGCTTGCCGGAGAAGAAGTTGAATTGGTCGCACCAAGGGGTCGCTGGACGGACGCAGGTCATATTGCTGGACCGGATGCCCAAATCGCATGGAGAGTGCTCAATGCCAAATTCTGGGGTGTCGCCCAGTCACGCGAGCGAATCTTCGCTGTCGCAAGTTTTACAGACCTCGACCCCGGAATCGTACTTTTTGAGCAAGCGGGCAGCGGATGGAATCCTGAGGAGAACCAGAACACGAGGGAAGAAGCTGCCCGCGGATGTCGAGACGGCGCTCGCATCGGTGAAGTGATTGCTCTGGGGATGGACTCGAAAGACTCTATTTCCCGCGGCCAGATGCACGGCTTGAAAGCCTCGAACGGCCACAATCCACCGGCGGTCGTCTACAGTTTGTACGACGGCTACACCCCGAAAGCGTCTACCGACACTGCATACACGTTGCTCGCCGGTTGGCCGACGGGCGGCGGTCACAAGCAGATGGTTGTTCATCGCGATGATGAGGACTGCGGCTGGGTAGTCCGACGCATCACCCCCACCGAAGCGGAGCGACTCCAAGGTTTCCCGGACGGTTGGACCGCAGTCGATTTCCGCGGAAAGCCCATGTCGGACAGCCCCCGCTACAAAGCCTTGGGTAACTCCATGGCCGTCCCGTGCATGCACTTCATCGGCAGCCGGCTTGCCCAATACCACAGCGAACAAAGCATGAACGAAGTCGCCGCTCATAGGGAGACAGCGTGATGCATATCGAGAAAACTAAATTGACGCTGTCGATCTCTGTCGAAGCAGGGTCAAAATCGAAAGTCCGGATGACGCCCTCTCCTTGACCTGCAGAGGGCGGGTCTGGATGAGGGCGGCAACTGCGAGTTTGAGGTGGTGAAGCCCGGTGAGATCAGGATTTATCCCGACCCAGAGGCAACCCGTAAAGTGCCTGCGAGACTGGCGAAATCCGCTGCCGTGACCTTCAACCTGTATGGTAGCTCTCTCGGTTTTCCGGTCGTCAGCTGTCACCCGATCGAACTGGAGACCCTGCTGATCCCAGGGGGCGGCATCATCATTCCTATACCGACCGTCGACGATCTCGCCGAGCGGGAAAGTCACACGCAGCACTCTGATAACCGGGGTGACTGGAGGGACGCCGTGGGGCATCACCGGGGTGCCGCTGCGGCTATCGTGCTCGATGCACATCGTTATGGGGGATCAACAAGGCCTGTCGATCTCGGCCAGCTCATGGACCTCCTGCGGAATGCGGGGTATTGCGTTGAAGCTGTAAATGCGAGGCTTTTCAAAGTCGACGGGAAGTCGGCGACGATGGCGGACTTGGTCGAACGGGCTCAGCGAATTGATGCGGATGCCGTGCATGTCGCCGAGGCTGCATGACGGGTTCGTATAGTCGGCAACCTGCAGGAAAAGCGTAGTTACTGACTATACGAACTGGTCACGCAGCCTCGCATGTCCCTGTGAATAGGCGTCCTAGCTCTTGGGCTTCAAAAGTCACAGGAGCACCGTTCCACGTCCTTACACGAATAGCATCATGCGGGAGCGTGCTCCCGTATTGCTCATATCTGAACGGGGTGAAGACGAAGTCGTTTCCGCCGCCGCCCTCTTGCCAGATATAATATGTCCGCTCGAGAGCGGCATCGTCTTCACCAAAATTTCTGAGAGAACCGGTTCGGATGTCGATGATGAACTCCGTCCAGAACCCGTAAAGCTGACTGTCCTCCGGGAGGACAGTCAGGGTTCCATCGGCGGCAGCGTCGACACCGCTCATGGCAGTGCAGCGGTACAGACCGTGATCTTGAGCAGCCGCTTGGGACGTCACCAGCAGCAAAGTCGCAATCAGCCCGTATCTCATCATGTCCCCACCCTCGAATCTTGCACGTCGCCAAAGCACACTTAGCATGTTCATTGACGAGATCAGGCGCAAGAATGTTGACCAACCCAGGTGGGGCCTGCACAACTTCAAACTGGTGTCAGGCTGGTGTGAAGCATAAGAAGACTTCGGAAGCCACAGCAAGTAGGCTACCAAAAAACCAAAAAACCGCGGATTTCTGGGATTTTTTTGGTAGCGGAGGAGGGATTCGAACCCCCGACACAAGGATTATGATTCCTCTGCTCTAACCTACTGAGCTACTCCGCCCCGGCGGCGGTGAACGCCGCGAAGTGCCGCGGATATAAGGGGCGGGTGGCGGCGCTGTCAAGCAAGGGCGGGGCGCGGAGGGGCGGTTTTTGCGCCGCTTGCACATTCCCCAATGTCAACTGCGCACGACATCCGGCGCGCGCGGTCGGCAAGGGTTGAGTTCCGCGGGTCCGCCCATTATGTCTGCGCACGAACCCGTCAACCAGAAAGCCAGATGAAACCGCGCATCGCCGTCCTCGGATGCGGATATTGGGGATCGAACCATATCCGAACGCTCAAGTCGCTCGGCGCGCTTCAGGCGGTGGCGGATGCCAATCCCGCACGCGCGGAAGGCTTCGCGGCCGAACATGGCTGTCTGGCCGTGAGCATCGACGACATCTTCACCCGCGACGACATCGACGCGATCGTCATGGCGCTGCCGCCGCAGTTCCATGCCGAGGCCGCGATCCGCGCGGTCGAAAACGGCAAGGACGTGCTGGTCGAAAAGCCGATCGCGCTCACCGTCGAGGATGCGACCCGCGCCGTCGAAACCGCAAAGGCCTGCGGGCGGGTCTTCATGACCGGTCACGTCCTGCGCTTCCATCCCGGCTTCGAGGGGCTGAAGGCGCTGATCGACGCCGGCGAACTCGGCCGCGTGCGCTACATCCATTCCCACCGTCTCGGCCTCGGCAAGTTCCACACCGAGAACGACGCGCTGTGGGATCTCGCTCCGCACGATCTCTCGATGATCCTCGCGATCACCGGCGCGCATCCGATCGAGGTGCGCGGCGAGGGCGCTGCGCTGCTCGATCATCTGTCCGATTTCGCGCATCTGCACATGCGCTTTCCCGGCGATTTGCGCAGCCATCTCTTCGCTTCGCGGCTCAATCCCTATCGCGAGCGGCGGCTGACGGTCGTTGGCGAAAAGGCGATGGCGGTGTTCGACGATGTCGAGCCGTGGGAGCGAAAGCTCGCCGTCTACCGCCACGCCATCTGGCGCGACAGCGGTCAGTGGGCGTTCACCATGAACGAGCCGTCCTATGTGCCGGTCGAGCAGGGCATGCCGCTGACGCGCGAATTGCAGCACTTCATCCAGTGCATCGAAACGCGCGAGGAGCCGCGCACCTCCGGCGAGGAGGCGATCGGCGTCCTCAAGATCCTGACGGCCGGAACCGTCCTTCACGATTGATTTGAGCTTTACGCCGCCGGCAGGGCTTCCAGCCGCGCCAGCATTTCCTCCGAGCGGCTGCTGCGCTCGGTGCGGGCGATGAAACCGCCGCCGAGGACGCGCGTCTCTTCGCTCTCGTCGGCATAGAGCACGCAGGCCTGGCCGGGCGCGATGCCGGCTTCGCCGTCGGCGAGTTCCACGATCGGCTGGCCGTCGCGCACGAACAGCTTCGCCTCGCGTGGCGGGCGCGTGGAGCGCACCTTGGCGAAAAGCTCGATGCCCTCGGCCGGCAGCGCGGCGAGCGGCGCGTCGCCGAGCCAGTTCATGTCACGCAGCACGATCCGGTGCGTCTCCAACGCTTCCTTAGGTCCGACGATCACCCGCGCACGCGGCGCGTCGAGATGGACGACGTAGAGCGGCTCGCCGGAGGCGACGCCGAGCCCGCGGCGCTGGCCGATCGTATAGCGCAGGATGCCGTCGTGACGGCCCAGATGCCGGCCGTCGACATGGTAGATGTCGCCGGGCTGGGCGGCTTCGGGCCGCAGCTTGGCGATGATGTCGGCATATTTGCCCTGCGGCACGAAGCAGATGTCCTGGCTGTCGGGCTTGGCGGCCACGGTCAGCCCCATGCGCTCGGCCGCCGCGCGCACTTCGCGCTTCGACATGCCGCCGAGCGGAAAGCGCAGGAAGTCGATCTGTTCCTGCGTGGTGGCGAAGAGAAAATAGCTCTGGTCGCGGTCCGCATCGACCGGCCTGAAAAGGGAGCGGCGTGCGCCGTTCGCGCGGCTGCGGATGTAGTGCCCGGTCGCCAGCGCGTCGGCGCCCAGCTCGCGCGCGGTCTGCAAAAGGTCGGCGAACTTGACGGTCTGGTTGCAGGCCACGCACGGAATCGGCGTCTCGCCGGCGATGTAGCTTTCGGCGAAGGGGTTGATCACCGCCTCGCGAAAACGCTTCTCATAGTCGAGCACGTAATGGGGAATGCCGAGCTTCTCGGACACCGCGCGCGCGTCGCCGATGTCCTGGCCCGCGCAGCACGAACCGGCGCGATGCACCGCCGCGCCATGGTCGTAAAGCTGCAGCGTGATGCCGACGACGTCGTAGCCCTGTTCCTTCATCAGTCCGGCGACCACGGAGGAATCGACGCCGCCGGACATGGCGACGACGACCCGCGTGTCTTCGGGGCGCTTGTCGAAATCGAGACTGTTCATCGGGCGGCTCATGCGTCTTGGCTAATCGGTCCGGATTCAAGGTCCGGGCGGTCGGGCTCTATATAGGCGAGCCGGGCAGGGGCTGCCAACAGCCCCGCGCGAGGCAATCGCCTACTCGTTAAGATTCGAAATTCCGGTGAAAGACGCCGTTCACGAAGGTTACGGTAGGCTTACCGGTGATTTAGCCCTTTCTTAAAGCTGTGGCGGTAGTGTGGCCGTCGATTGGGTCTTTGATGTTGTAGAGAGTACGATGACCGATCTTATTAGACCGCGTGTCAAATATGTAATCGGGCCGGACGGCAGCCCGTTGACGATTGCCGATCTGCCCCCCAGCAACACACGTCGCTGGGTCATTCGCCGGAAGGCCGAGGTGGTGGCTGCCGTTCGCGGCGGGCTGCTCAGCCTCGATGAAGCCTGCCAGCGATATAAGCTGACGGTCGAGGAGTTCCTGTCCTGGCAGGCCTCCATCGACGATCATGGTCTTGCCGGCCTGCGCACCACGCGCATCCAGCAATACCGTCACTGACAAGAGCGGTATGGACTTGATGAAACGCCCGGCCTGCCGGGCGTTTTGTCGTTTCGGGGCTGCCCGATTGTTGAACGCGAGCTGAACGGCGCGGTTCAAGGGCGGTTGGGGGCCGCGCGGCTAGTGTCCGGTCATCGTCAACCGATCAAAGGAGATCACCGATGACCACCATCACGAAAACCCGCCTCGCCGCCGTTGCCCTTGCCGGCACGATGCTTGCCGGCGTCGCCACGGTTCCTGCCGTCGCCCAGCTTCAGAACGGGTTCGGCGCCTCGCGCGACCAGGCGACCGAAATGATGAACCGCATCGCCCGCGAGCATGGCTACGAAGACGTCGCCTTCGTCGAACAGAAGAAAAAGCATATCGAGGCCTACACGACCGACGACGCGGGCAACCGGGTCGAGATCAAGGTCGACCGCTGGGGCAATCTCGACAAGATCGAAGTCGAATATGGCTGGGCGCGTCCGTCTTTCGGCGGTTATGCCAGCGAAGCCGACATCCGCCGCAACATCGAGGCGGCCGGCTACGAGATGCTCTTCGTCAAGGACCGCGACGACGACGAATACGAGATCATGGCGCGCAATTCGCGCGGCGACGTCGTCGAGCTCGAGGTCAGCTTTTCCGGCCAGGTCCTGAAGTCGGAATACAAGGCGCAGAAATACGCGATCGGCAATTTTGTCGGCGAGCGCGACCGCGGCGACCGCCGCGAGAACAGCCGCGAGGAGCGCCGGGACCGCGACGATCGCGGCCCGCGCCATGAACGCGGCGACGATCGCCGCGGCTGATCCGCCAATCGTTGGGGCACGAAAAAGCCCGCCCCGGTCAGGCCGGGGCGGGCTTCCTGATTTCGATGCGAGGACGATCAGCCGGTGGCGGCGCGTCCCGAATAGTCGGTCTCGCGGTTGCGATTGTCGAGCGCTTCGGCCTTGGCGAGTTCGGCTTCCGCCTCGGTCAGGGCTTCTTCGGCTGCGCTGCGCTGCGAAAGAAGGTCGTTGCGCGAATTATGCAGGTTGTCCCGGCGCTGGCGCGCGGCCTTGGCGAAGGTCGGATAGGCGAAATGGTTTACGTCCGTGATGCCCGCCTTCTTCTCCTCCGAAACGATCTGCGCGTCGAGTTCGCCCGCCATCCTGTCGAATTCGGCGATCATCATGTCGAGCTGGAGCAATTGCTTGCGCTTCTCGCCGACCTGAAACTGCTTCAGCCGGACCAGGTTCTCACGTGACTTCATACTCAACGCTCCCGAAACGCCACCCGCACGCTACGTCGATATCGTTACTTTTTTCTTCGCGACCATCCCCGATCGCGCCGGAAAGTAACCATTCGTTTACGTGCATTGTTAATCATAGGGACGAGGACTTAAGGCGGGGTAAAAATCCCAACATGAAGTCACGGTCGCAAAGCGCCTTTCCATGAGTCGCTTGCGGGGGAATCCTGAAGTTCTGATTCACGGTGCGGATGGCAGATTCGTCTTTTTGATTCAGGGTGCTACGACAAACTGCTGAATGTTGCGATGGCCTCTTGCCAGCCTGAATCAGAGTTTGTTAACCATTTCGATGGCATCCTGCGATTCAGGCAAATCAACGCTTCGGTGCCGAGCTGACGGGGCTGTTGGCGGAGAAGGGGAATGAAATGCGCGTTTTGCTGATTGAAGACGACAGTGCGATCGCACAGAGCATCGAGCTGATGCTCAAGTCGGAAAGCTTCAATGTCTATTCGACCGATCTGGGCGAAGAGGGTGTCGACCTCGGCAAACTCTACGACTACGACATCATTCTTCTCGACCTGAACCTGCCGGACATGTCCGGCTACGAGGTGCTGCGCACGCTGCGGCTCTCGAAGGTCAAGACGCCGATCCTCATCCTCTCCGGCATGGCCGGCATCGAGGACAAGGTGCGCGGCCTCGGCTTCGGCGCCGACGACTACATGACCAAGCCGTTCCACAAGGACGAACTCGTCGCCCGCATCCACGCCATCGTGCGCCGCTCGAAGGGCCACGCCCAGTCGGTCATCACGACGGGCGACCTGATCGTCAATCTCGACGCCAAGACAGTCGAGGTCGGTGGCCAGCGCGTGCACCTGACCGGCAAGGAATACCAGATGCTGGAGCTGCTCTCGCTCCGCAAGGGCACCACGCTGACCAAGGAAATGTTCCTCAACCACCTTTACGGCGGCATGGACGAGCCGGAACTGAAGATCATCGACGTCTTCATCTGCAAGCTGCGCAAGAAGCTCGACCTCGCCTCCGGCGGCCAGAACTACATCGAAACGGTCTGGGGCCGCGGCTACGTGCTGCGCGAGCCCGAGGAAATGCGCGTCAGCGCCTGACCGGCCAGCATACGATTCACGAAAAACCCGGCCTCGCGCCGGGTTTTTTCGTTTGCTGGTCCGAGTTGAATTACCGGGCGGTCCACGAGGGGTCGCCGACATGGCCGATGTCGTGATCTTCGCTCGACCAATCCCGCGCATGGATCGAGCCATCGGCGAGGATTTCGATCAGCTTGTTCGTCGGCAAATCGTTGAGTTCCGACAAATAGTCCAGGACGCGTGAGAACAGATCGATCTGGAGGTCGCGGTCGACATTCGGCACGATGACGACAAGGCCGTTGTGGACCTCGTATTTCGCGTATTCCCGAAGGAAATGGCGGCGATTGTTGGTCACGACCACGTAGCCGTGTTCGAAGGCGAACCTGGCGATGTTCCAGTCCTGCCAGCCGGCCATACCGACGTGTGGGCCGAAATCGGCTTGCAGTCCCCTGTCCTTGCAAAGTGCCGCCAGTCCGGCGCTCAGGCATTCATCGATGAAGAACCGATGCATCAAGCGCCGATGCGGGATGTGACTGCCAGCCGGCGCCAATCGGGTCCGAGTTCGTCGTCGGCCCAGGCGGTAACCGTTTCGATCGCATCTACCGGAAGCGTCGGGTAATCTTCAAAGATCTCCCGGTTCGTTCGTCCGGCGCGGAGGTAAGCGACGATTGTCATGGCGGGAACTCGCGTACCGCGAATGACCGGGTCGCCGCTCATGACCGAAGGGTCGCGAACGATCTCGCTCTTCACTGCAGGCGATGTCTTTTGCAAGGCGCTCATCAGCGTCGCTCCTTCCGGTTCAGCATAGGCGCTGGCCTGCCGTATTGGAAGAACGTGCAAGCGATCACTTACTGCGTGGGAAAATACGCGACGCCCGCAGCCCTCAAGCCGCCATCTGGATTTCGCGGAACCGTTCCAGCAGAATCGGCCGGTTGAAGGGCTTCAGGATATAGCCTTTCGCGCCGGCGCGCTTTGCACGCATGATGGCGCCGACGTCGAATTCGGTCATGCAGATCACGATGCGCGGCTTGGCCTGGGTCGGCAGCGCCATCGCCTGGCGGATGAAGTCGACGGTCGCCATGTCGGGAAGCTGCGCGTCCACGACGATGATGTCGGGCATTTCGACGGCGCAGTGCGACAGCGCCTCGCGGCCGTCGCAGGCTTCGACGACGGCCATTTCCGGGGTCGCGAGAATGCGCTTGGCGACCTTACGGATGACGTTGGAATCGTCCACGATCATGCAGCGCTTCATCCCGTAATCCCTTCCGTCCATCGATCGGCCCCCGCCTTGTCTGTCAGGAGGACGCTACGCGGGCCGGGTAAAGAAGCGGGTAAGCGGTTGGCTGAATAATGGGTTAATTGGCGCCTATTCGGCGGTCAGCACGATGTCCTCGGCGCTGGCGCGGATGTTGATCTCCATGCCGGCCTCGCGGGCCAGGAGCAGCGTGTAATAGGCCTGCACGGAGTGGGCGTCGATCGCCTCCTCGGGCTTGCGACCCGAATGCATCTCGAGAAACTTTGCCGGCACGCGGACCATCGGCCCCTTGGCCGTCAGCGTGAATTTCGGCTTCACCTTCAGGTTTTCCAGATTGACGGTGATCTTGCCGCCGCGCGGAATGCCGCCATTGGCGACAAGCAGCAGGTTGAGGATCAGCTTGACGGCGTTCTTGGGCAGGAGTTCGCGCTCGCCGGTCCATTCGAGTTCGGGCTTTTCGTTCTTCAAAAAGGCCTGCGCGACGCTTTCGGCGTCGCCGGTGTCGATCTGCATCCCGGCCGAGCCGGCCGCGCCGAAGGCGATGCGCGCGAACTGAAGCCTTGCCGAGGCATTGCGCGCACTGGTGCGGATCAGGTGCATGGCGTCTTCGTCGGCGCCGCCCTCGTCGAGGAGTTCGAGGCCGTTATTGATCGCGCCGACCGGCGAGATGACGTCGTGGCAGACGCGGCTGCACAGGAGTGCGGCCAGATCGGTCGCGGTCAGCGTGAAGAGTTCGGACATGCAATCGGCCCCTCGTTTGGCATGCGAAATGTCGGATGACCGCCGCGGGTCCCGCTCAGCGCGAATCGTATCGACGTCATTTGCAATCGTCGTGACACAGCCCGCCGCGTCCATCAAGAAAGCCCGCCTTAACCGCGGGCCTTACCTTTCCTTAAGCCTGTCGGGTTACCGTTCCTTAAACGTAAATGCGCCGCTGCCGGATCACGACCGGAGCGCGGCGCCCGCTTCTTACGGAGGTTCGCCATGAGACCGCATATGCAAGCAGCTCTCCTTTCGCGCCTGTCGATCGTGATCGCGATTTTCGCCGCCCTGCTCGTGGCCGCCGCGCCGGCGCGCGCGAACCAGCCCTATACCGCGCAGGAAATCGTCGATTCGGGCCACCAGTTCTTCGGTTCCACCTCGGGCGGCCTCGCGACCGTCGTCGAGCAGATCTTCCAGAGCTATGGCCTGCCCAACGGCTATATCCTCGGCGAGGAAGCCGGCGGCGCCTTCATCGGCGGCCTGACCTATGGCGAAGGCACGCTCTACACCAAGAATGTCGGCGACCATCGCGTCTACTGGCAGGGGCCGTCGGTCGGCTGGGATGCCGGCGGGCAGGGCTCGCGCACCATGGTCCTCGTCTACAATCTCGATGCCGTGCCGAACCTTTACGGCAAGCGCTATGCAGGCGTCGCGGGTTCGGCCTATCTCGTCGCCGGGCTCGGCTTCAACGTGATGAAGAACGGCAACATCCTGCTCGTTCCGGTGCGCACCGGCGTCGGCGCGCGACTGGGCGTCAATGTCGGTTACCTCAAGGTCACGCAAAGCCCGACCTGGAACCCGTTCTGACGCGAAGAACGCGGCCATCAACAGTCTTGCGGCGGTTCTCCGCCGCAATTTGCGCGTAAGGCTTGATCAGAACGGGATCAGGGTCCACCACGTCAGTATCGTCATCGGGCCGTCCATGGAAAAGCGTTTGTGATCCAGACCTTCTTGTTCTTCGGCCTCGGTTTTCTGACGGCCGCCTTCATCGGCCTGCTATTCGCCCCGGCGCTGCGCCGGCGCACCGAGCGCCTGACGACGCGCCGCATCGAGGCGCGTCTGCCGCTGACGCGCGAGGAAATCCAGGCCGACAAGGACCGTATCCGCGCCGAAGCCGCGCTCAAGCAGCGCAAGGTCGAGATCGAACTCAAGGCCGCGCGGGCGCGCATCGCCGAACAGATGGTCGAGCTCGACCGCCAGCGCCAGGCGCTCGGCTCGAGCGGCGACGTGATGCTGACGCGCGACACGCGCATCGCCGAACTCGAGGCCGAGATCGAGGAAATGCGCGGGACGCTCGCCGGCCATGACGAGAAGGTGGCGCATCTGGAAGACCGGCTCGTCTCCGAACATGCCGACGCCTTCACCCGCAAGAGCGAACTCGACCGGCTGTCCGCGCTCTACGAGGATGCCAGCTTGACGTCGAGCAGCCGGCAGATCGAAATCGTCGCGCGCGAGACCGAGATCGACCGGCTTGCCACCGATCTCGCCTCGCTGCGCAACCAGCGTAACGAGACCGAGCGCAAGCTGCGCGAAGTGACTGCCGACAACAAGGCGATGCGCGAGGCGCTGAAGGTCGAGACGCGCAAGGCCGAGGATGCCAATCGCCGGATCGAGCGCCTGCTTTCCGACCTCTCCGATCGCGAGGACAGGCTGGAGCGGCGCGAAAACGAAATCGCGCGCCTCAAGGGCCAGGCGCCTGCCGATCTTTCCGCCGCGCCGGATGCCGCCGACAAGATCGCTGCCGAGCGTGACCGCCTCGAAAAGAAGCTCGCTACGCTGACGCGCGAGAACAAGAAGCTGAAATCGCAGGCCGCATCGTCGAAGCCGGCCGGTGAGGACGATGCGAGACTGCGCGACCAGCTTCACCAGCTCGCCGCCGAGATGGTCAACCTGACCGCCACGCTCGAAGGCCCGCAATCGCCGATCCGCAAGGCCATCGAGGCTGCGCAGGCCGCGGGCGAGGGGTTGCCCGTCAGCCTTGCCGAGCGCATCCGCGCACTGCGCGAGGCTTCGGAACGCGCCCGTTCAGTTCCGGCGGAGGCGATGGAGAGCGATCGCTGAGGAGGCCGCGACGTTGAGACTGTCGAAATCGGTCTCCATGTCGATCCGCACCCGCCGCATCCGCGCCATCAGATCTTCCGGCAGTCCCGGCCCCTCCGCACCCAGATAGATCGCCTGCCGTCCGACCGATGCGATATTTGCCAGATCCTCGGCATTGCGCGGCGTCATCGCCAGTTGCTCGAAGCCGGTGGCGTCCAATGCGTCGAACATGGCCGCTGCATCGCTAAGAACCGCATAGGGCACCTTCAGCGCCGCGCCGACCGACACGCGGATCGCCTTGCGATAGAGCGGATCGCAGCTTGCTGCGTCGAGCAGCACCGCATCGGCGCCAAGCGCGGCGGCGTTGCGGAAGATCGCGCCGACATTGTCGTGGTTGGCGATGCCGACCAGCGCGACGACCAGCGCGTCGCGGGGCAGGGCGGCGAGCATCGCGCCGGCATCTTCCGGCGCCCGCTTCGCCCCGATCGCCAATATGCCGCGGTGGATGTGAAAGCCCGCGATCGCGTCCATCGTCGCCTGGTCGGCGACATAGAGCGGCGTATCGGCGGGCTTTGCCGCCAGCGTCTCCTCCATGCCCGCCAGCCGCTTGTCGAGGATCAGCACGGATTCCGTTTCGAACCGCCGCGCGCCGAACAAGACATTCAGCACCACCTTGCCCTCCGCGACGAAGCGCCCCTGCCTTCCGACAAGGTCGCGCTCGCGCACGTCACGATAGGCGGATATGCGGGGATCGTCGGGGTCGGTGATCTTTATCGGCGTCATCGCCGGCTTATTTCACGCCGGCCCGCCACCGTGCAAGCCGGGCCGAATTCGTCACCACCGAGACCGAGGACAGCGCCATCGCCGCGCCGGCGAAGACCGGCGACAGGATGCCGAAGGCGGCGAGCGGAATGCCGATGACGTTGTAGAGAAATGCCCAGACGAGGTTCTGGCGGATCGTGCGTTTGGTCCTGTGCGCGACATCGAGCGCGGCGGGCACCAGCCGCAGGTCGGGCCGCATCAGCGTGATCCCGGCCGCCTCGCGCGCCACTTCCGTTCCCGACGAGAGCGCGATGCCGAGCTTCGCGGCCGCCAGCGCCGGTCCGTCATTCAGCCCGTCGCCGACGAAGGCGACGTCGCTTCGCGTACCGAGTTCGCGCACCGCCGCGACCTTGTCCTCCGGCGTCAGGCCGGCGCGGTGGTCGCTGATGCCGGCCTCGGCCGCAATCGCCTCTGCTGCCGTCTCGTTGTCGCCGGTCAGCATGACGACCGAGAGCCCGCGCGCCTGAAGTTCGCCTACGACGCCGGCTGCTTCCGGTCGTGCCCTGTCGGCGAAGACGAACGCGCCCGCCAGCCGCCCGTCGGTCGTCACGAAGGAGGTCGTGCCCCGCGCCGTCAGGCGCGAAGTCAACGCATCGACCGACGCCCGGTCCGCGCCTTCCTCCGCCGCGAGCCTCGCATTGCCGACCGCGACGCGTTGGTTGCCGACGACGCCGGCAAGCCCGCGTCCCGCAATCGCGCGCGTTTCGGCCGCTGCCGGAAAATCCGCACCCGCGCGCCGCACCAGCGCCCTGGCGAGCGGATGCTCGCTTTGCGCCTCCACCGCCGCCGCAAGCGCCAGCAATTCGGCCTCGCTGCCCTCCGCCACCGCGATCTCCACCAGTTCCGGCTCGCCCAGCGTCAGCGTTCCGGTCTTGTCGAAGGCGATGGTGCGGATCGCGTCCGTGCGCTCCAGCGTCTCGATGTCGCGGATCAGGATGCCCGCCCGCGCGGCTGCGCCCGTTCCGGCGACGAGCGCCGTCGGCGTCGCAAGGCCGAGCGCGCAGGGGCAGGCGATGACGAGCACCGCCACTGCCGAAACCATCCCCGCGACGGCGTCGCCGCCGATCAGCCACCAGCCGAGGAAGGTCAGCGCCGCGATCACCAGAATGGTCGGCACGAAGATCGCCGAGATACGGTCGACCAGTTTCTGGATCGGCGCCTGGCCGATCTGCGCGTCCTCGACGAGCCGCGTCATGCGGGCAAGCCGCGTATCGGCGCCGACCGCCGTCACTTCGATGTCGAGCACGGCCTCGCCATTCACCGTTCCCGTGATGACGACGTCGCCGGGCTTTCGGTCGACCGGCAGGCTTTCGCCGGTCACCAGTGCCTCGTCGATGCTCGACTGTCCCGTCACGATGCGCCCGTCGCAAGGGATGATCGCGCCGGGCCGCACGCGCACGCGGTCGCCGGCGCCAAGGCTTTCCACCGCGACGATCTCCGCCCCGTTCGGCCCGATCCGCTCCGCCTCACGCGGCGCCAGCCGCCCGAGCGCCGTCAGCGCCGAGGAGGTCGAGCGCTTGGCGCGCGCCTCGAGATACTTCCCGGCGGTGATCAGCGTCAAAATGACGGCCGCCGCCTCGTAGTGGAGATGGGCGTGGGTTTCGCCGAGAAGCACGAGCACCAGCGAATAGGCATACGCGACGCCGGTGCCGAGCACGACGAGCACCGCCATATTCGCGCTGCCGCCGCGTAGCGCGGCAAGCGCCTCGCGCACGAAGCGCGGCGCGGCCACTGCCATAACGCCGGTCGCCAGCAACGTCTGCGTCCACGGCCCGAACCAGGCATGGCCGGTGCCGGTCATCATCGGCAGCATGCCGATCACCAGCGGGATCGTCAGGAGCGCCGAGACGACGAGCCGCAGCAGCGTCTGGCGCTCGTCCGCGCGTCGTTCGGCGTCGCGCCTTTCGTCGGCAAGGCGCTGCGCGGCCAAGTCGTCGCGGCGCAGCCGCGCCTCGTAACCCGCCTTGCTCACCGCGGCGATCAACGCATCGACGGCGACGTCCGTCCCGGTCTCGACCGAGGCGCGCTCCATCGCCAGGTTGACGTTCGCCCGCGTCACGCCCGGCACCCGGGCGAGCGTCTTTTCAACGCGCGCCGAGCAGGCGGCGCAAGTCATGCCGGAAATGTCGAGCGAATGGGTCGTCATCGGGGTCACCCGGCTTGACGTGCGTCGAAGCCCGCATCCTCGACGGCCGCGATCAGCGTTGCGGCATCGAGAGCCTCGCCCTCGATCCGGGCGCGGGCTTTTTCAAGTTCGACATCTGCCGCTTTCACGCCGGGCACGGCTTCGAGCACCCGCGTCACGGATCTGACGCACCCGCCACAAATCATGCCGCCGATTTCGAGATCGATTTGCATTGGCCATTCTCCTTGTTGAACAGGAGATAGGGCTTCCAGTCGCCAGAAGGTCAAGTGCCCGTTTGGGAACCGCTTCAGCTTGCCTTGCGGTCGTCGTGCAGTTCGCCGTTCTGCCGGCGCTTGGGGGCGCTGCCGTAGATGCGTTCCATCGTTTCAAGCAGGAGTTGCACGGATGGCGCATCGCAACTGTAGAAGATCGTCTGCCGGTCTCGCCGCGTCTGGACGAGGTCCATCGCGCGCAGCTTCGCGAGATGCTGCGACAAAGCCGACTGGCTCAGCGACACTTTTTCTGCGATTGCGCCTACGGAAAGCTCGGCATCGTGCAAGTGGCACATGATGGCAAAGCGCTTCTCGTTGCCCAGGACGCCAAGCAGCCCGGCGGCCTTGCCGGCATTCCTGACGAGTTCATCGGATACCATCCTACCCCTCGGTAATTCGAAGAGAATTTGACGGACAACGTCCGGCGGCCACGCAGGTTGCGCGCAATCACAAAACTTTGCATCAATTGAACGGATCGGGACACTGGTTCAGCCTGCTTCGCGGCCGCGCGCGTCCCTTGCCATCTGGACGAGCATTTCCCGCATCTGGCCGGCTGACTTCAGGGCTTCTGCGAAAAATACACGCGCCGCGCGGTCGCCGGCCATGAGGTCGAACCCGTCGGGGTCGATCCCGGTCATCTTCCAGTCGAGCGCGTCGTCGATGCCGGCAAAGTGTTTCGCGTAGAGCGCGATCGCGTCGCGATGGTCGTCATTCATATGCGCCACCGCGCCGGCGCCGGCCTGTTCGAGCTCCCGCGCGACCGCCGCATCGCTCATCACTTCGTCGCGCGTCAGCCGATACGCCTTGCCGAAGCCGCCATTGAGGCTCGCTTCCTCCGGCTCCAGCCGGAAATACGAGAAATCCGCGAAATCGGCATAGAGCGCCGCCTTGGGATGACGCGCCAGAAAGCGCTGCGCGACGCTCGCATGGTCTTCGCTTTCGCGTCCGATCCGTTCCGCGCGGCATTTCAGCGTCATGCGCGGATGGGCGAGCGGGTCGCCCTTGCCGGCTTCGCCGAAAAGCAGCGAGCAGCGCGCATCCGCCGAGAGCCCGCCGGTATGGGCCGAAAGCGTCGAGACGAGGATCAGCGGACGCCCGGCGCAGTCCGTCGCGACCGAGACGCGGCTCGCGAGCGGCCAGCCGCTTTCCGGCTCCAGCACCGCCAATGCGCCATGGCGCGCAGCGCGCAGAAGCGTCCGGCTGAGCCGGATCGCCTCGGCGTCGGTCGGGCGCAGCACGTCCTTCTTCGCGTCCGTCATGGTCAGCCGATCACGCCCGCGCCGGTCAGTTCCTCGATCCGGCCTGCCGCAATGCCCAAGCTGGCAAGGCTCGCCGCAACCCCCAATTCCGCAACCTCGCCGGGCGTGCGCGAGAAGCGCGGGGCAGGGCGCGGCCGGGTCATCGCGCCCTTCGCCGCGAACACGTCGCGCGCGACATTGTGCGGATGACGCGTCGCCTCGCTGAGCGAAAGGACCGGCGCGACGCAGGCCTCGGTCGGCTCGAAGATCGCCGCCCATTCGTCGCGGGTCTTCTCGCGAAACCGCGCCGCGATCGCCGCGCGCATCTCACCCCAGCACGACAGATCGTACTGTCTTGGAACGAACGCCGCATCGAGTGGAAGCAACCGCGCGAATTCGGCGAAGAATTGCGGCTCGAGGCAGCCGACGGCGACGTGCCGTCCGTCCGCCGTCTCGTAGGTGTCGTAGAAGGGCGCGCCGGTGTCGAGCAGGTTCGAGCCGCGCTCGTCCTTCCAGAACCCGGTCGCCAGGAACGAGTGGAACGGCGCGGTCAGCATGGCGACGCCGTCGATCATCGCCGCGTCCACCACCTGGCCCTTGCCGGAAATCCCGCGCTCGACCAGCGCCGCCAGCAGCCCGGTCAGAAGGAACATCGTCCCCCCACCGAAATCGGCGACGAGATTGAGCGGCGGCACCGGCTTGCCGTTCTTCTCGCCGATTGCATGCAGCGCACCCGAATAGGCGAGATAGGTGATGTCGTGTCCGGCGCGGTCGGCCAGCGGCCCGTCCTGCCCGAAGCCCGTCATCCGCGCGAAGACAAGTTTCGAGTTGCGCGCCATGCAGATGTCAGGCCCGAGTCCGAGCCGCTCCATCACGCCCGGCCGGAACCCCTCGATCACCACGTCCGCGCCTGCGATCAAATCGAGCACCAGCGCCGTGCCGCGCTCGTCCTTCAAATCGACCTTGACGATGTCGCGGCCGTGCCGGTCGAGGTCGAATTCGGGCGGCACGTGGAGGAAGGCTTGCGCCTTCGCCTTGCGCTCGACGCGCACCACGCGCGCGCCGAGTTCGGCCAGCATCAGCCCGGCGAGGGGGACGGGGCCGAGCCCCGCCATCTCGATGACGGTGAGGCCGGCGAGCGGCCCTTTGCGCGTTGCCTCCCCCACGCCCGCGCCTTACTTCGGCGCCATGCGGATCGCGCCGTCGAGGCGGATCGTCTCGCCGTTCAGCATCTGGTTCTCCACGATGTGAACCGCGAGCGCGCCATATTCGGCCGGTTGGCCGAGGCGCGGCGGGAACGGAACCTGCTGGCCGAGCGACTTCTGGGCGTCCTCCGGCAGGCCGGCCAGCATCGGCGTCATGAAGATTCCGGGCGCGATGGTGCACACGCGAATGCCCGACCGCGCGAGGTCGCGCGCCGCCGGCAGCGTCATGCCGACGACGCCGCCCTTCGAGGACGCATAGGCGATCTGGCCGATCTGGCCGTCATAGGCCGCGACCGAGGCGGTGTTGACGATGACGCCGCGCTCGCCGCTTTCCATCGGCTCGAGGTTCTGGCAGCGGTCGGCCATCAGGCGGATCATGTTGAAGGTGCCGATCAGATTGACCTCGATCACCTTGCGATAGGCGTCGAGCGGGTGGACGCCGTCCTTGCTCAGCGTCTTCATCGCGATGGCGATGCCGGCGCAATTGATCAGGATGCGCGGCTCGCCGAGCTTTTCGGAAACCTCCTTGAACGCTGCTTCACCGGCTTCCGCGTTCGACACGTCGCACTTGACCGCGATGCCGCCGATCTCCGCCGCCACCTTCTGCGCGCGTTCCAGCCCGACGTCGAACAGCGCGACCTTGGCGCCCTTGGCTGCCAGCGCCCGCGCCGTCGCCTCGCCGAGACCCGAACCGCCGCCCGTGACGACCGCGACGTGACCTGATGGGTTCATGAAAATTCCTCCGGAAATGTTATGAGATAGAACAATCGACCCCCATCTTAGCGGGGCACGAGGACGGCGTGCAAGCACGTGTTCACGTGCTTCTCATGGGCCCTGCGCATAGCCGGTTTGGCTGAATTGCACGGTTCCGTACGGGTAGGGGAGACGCTTGCCCGGGGTCGCAGCGACGATCCATCGATCTATTTCGCAGCATCGGCCGCAGGCGTATCCTTCTCACCGCGCCCGATGGGCGCAGGTTCCGGGAGGTTCACATGGGACGTCTTTACATCGACTGCCGGGAATTCCCCAGCGAGATGAACTGCACCGTCGCGATCGCCGCCGACAATGAGCGCGAACTCGTCGACGCTGCCGTCCAGCACGCCGTCGCCGTTCACGGCCACCACGACACGCCCGAGTTCCGCTCGGAAATCGCCAAGGCGATCCACAAGGGCAACCCGCCGGCAAGCCGCGCCGCTTAGGCGTCAGCGCCGGATCACCGCCTTCAGCACGTCGCGCACGCCGATCGAGCCGACGAAGCGCGACTGGTCGTCGAACAGCGCGACAGGCGCGGTCGCGGAGCGGTGCATCGCGGCCATGACGGTCTTGAGCGGCGTTCCCGGCGAGGCCCAGAACACCTGCGGCTTGTCGGCCGGCAGGTCTTCCATGTTCTCGCACGACACCCAGATCGCCGGCGTGCCGTTGCGCTCGGCGTCGATCACCAGCATGTTCTCGTCGAACTTGAAGCGCGTCGTGTGCCGGCGGTCGAGCCACAGCCAGTTGTCGCCGGCCGCGTCGAGGTCGCGCGCGTCGCGCATGATGTTCCACGCCGTCAGCACCGAGAGCGGATTCACATTGGCGATGAAGTCGCGGACATAGTCGTTCGCCGGCGCCAGCACGATCTCCTCCGGCGCGCCGGTCTGGACGATCCGCCCGCCCTCCATGATCGAGATCGTGTTGCCGATCTTCAGCGCCTCCTCGAGGTCGTGGCTGACGAACAGGATCGTCTTCTTCAGCTTGTCTTGCAGGTCGAGCAGCTCGTCCTGCAGCTTGGTTCGGATCAGCGGGTCGAGTGCGGAAAAGGGCTCGTCCATCAGGAGGATCGGCGCGTCGGTCGCGAAGGCGCGGGCAAGGCCGACGCGCTGCTGCATGCCGCCTGACAGTTCGTGCGCGTATTTGTCGGCCCATTGCGTCAGGCCGACGAGGTCGAGCTGGGCGGCGACGCGCTCCTTGCGTTGGGCTGCCGGCACGCCTGCCAGTTCGAGGCCGAAGCCGACATTTTCCGCCACGGTGCGCCAGGGCAGGAGCGCGAATTGCTGGAACACCATCGCCACGCATTCGCGGCGGATCTGGCGCAGCTTGGCGGGCGAACAGCTCACCACGTCGGCCTGCCAGTCCTTGTCGTGCACGATCACCGCGCCGCGCGTCACCTGGTTGAGCCCGTTGACGGCGCGCAGCAGCGTCGACTTGCCCGAACCCGACAGGCCCATCAGGACCGAGATCTCGCCGCTATGGACGATCAGGTCCGCCTGGCAGCAGCCGAGCACGGCGCCGGTCTTTTCCAGGATTTCCGAGCGGCTGGCGCCCGCATCCAGAAGCGGCAGCGCGGCGCGCTGTTCGGCCTGCGTGCCGAAGACGATGTCGACGCGGCGGAACTCGACGGCGGTGCTCATTTGGCCTTCTCCTGGCCGATCCGCGCCATCCGGTCGAGAATGATCGCCAGCACCACGATGGCGAGGCCCGCCTCGAGGCCGAGCGGGATGTTGACCGTGTTCAGCGCCCGCACGACCGGCCGCCCGAGCCCGTTCGCGCCGATCAGCGCCGCGATCACCACCATCGACAGCGACAGCATGATGCACTGGGTCAGCCCCGCCATGATGGTCGGCAGGGCCGAGGGCAGTTCGACCTTCCAGAGCAACTGGCTGCGCGTCGCGCCGAAGGATTCGCCCGCCTCCAGCATCGGCCGGGGCACGGACTTGATGCCGAGATAGGTCAGGCGGATCGGGGCCGGACAGGCGAAGATCACGGTGACGATCAGGCCCGGCGCGATACCGAGGCCGAAGAGGATCAGGACGGGGATGAGGTAGACGAAGGTCGGCAGGGTCTGCATCAGGTCGAGCACCGGTTGCAGCCAGGCATAGACGCGGTCGTTATGCGCCGCCCAGATGCCGATCGGCACCCCGATCGCCATCGACACGGTCGCGGCCGATACGACGAGCACGAGCGTCTGCACCGTCTCGGACCAGAGCCCCTGGTTGATGATGAAGAGCAGGCCCAGCATCACCCCCAGCGACAGCTTCCAGGAGCGCTTGAGCGCAAAGGCGAGCGCGGCGATGGCGAGGACGACGACGACCGGCGGGAACCACATGATGAGGTTCACCATCGAATCCAGAACCGTGCGCAAGCCATTGGAAATGGAATCGAAAAACCAGGCGAAATTGCCGATCAGGAAGTCGAAGAGCGTCTGCCCCCAGCGCCCGACAGGAATCTTCTCGCTCGCCACCCAATCCGAAACCGGGTCCATCGCCTCATCCCCTCGAAGTTCAAACGCGAAGCGGCCGGATCATTGCCGGCCGCTCCGAAATCACACGGTCGACGCGGCCTTAAAGGCCGAGTTCCGCGCGCACGGCGGCTTCGCCGTCCTCGCCGCCCACCGTCGTCACGCCTTCGAACCAGGGCGTCAGCGCGTCCGGGTTGGCCTTCAGCCATTCGGTCGCGGCCGCCTCCGGGTCGGCGCCGTCATCGAGGATCGCGCCCATGATCTCGTTCTCCATTTCGAGCGAGAAGACGAGATTGGTCAGGAACTTGCCGACATTCGGGCATTCCTCGGTGTAGCCGGCGCGCACATTGGTATGCACCGTCGCGCCGCCGAAATTCGGCCCGAAGACCTCGTCGCCGCCTTCGAGATATTCCATCTCGATATTGGCGTTCATCGGGTGCGGCTCCCAGCCGAGGAAAACCACGTCCTGCTGCGAACGGGCGGCGCGGGTGACGGCCGAAAGCATCCCGGCTTCCGAGCTCTCGACGACCTCGAAGCCCGACAGGCCGAACTGGTCGGCCTCGATCATGTCGAGGATCAGGCGGTTGCCGTCATTGCCCGGCTCGATGCCGAGGATCTGGCCGTTCAGATCGTCGCTGAACTCGGCGATCTTGTCGAAGCTCGTCAGGCCCTTGTCATAGGTGTATTTCGGGACGGCGAGCGTGTATTTGGCGCCTTCCAGATTGGTGACCAGCGTCTCCACCGACCCGTCCTCGCGATAGGGCGCGATGTCGGCTTCCATCGTCGGCATCCAGTTGCCGAGGAAGACGTCGATGTCGCCATTCTTCAGCGACGCATAGGTCACCGGAACCGAGAGCACCTGCACGTCCGTCTCGTAGCCGAGCGCCTTCAAGAGAACCGTCGCCGTGCCCGTCGTCGCCGTGATGTCGGTCCAGCCGACGTCGGAAAAGCGGATCGTCTGGCAGGCTTCCGGGTCCTGCGCCAGCGCGGCTCCGGCCGAAAGCGCGGTCGAAAGGGCAAGCGTCGTGAGGAATGTGCGGGTACGCAACATCGAAATCGTCTCCCATCGGGTTTATGGAAAACCGCTCGAAACGCGGTCTTTCACGAGTTGCTAAAGCCAAACATCATTTGCACGATGATTCAAGAACCATGTCGAAAAGCCTGAAATTGCACGTGTGCAGCGATTTTTCGTGGACGGTTGCGCGGTGGCACTCCCGCTCCCGCGCCCAACCGGCCTAAAAGGCACGCATGGCCAAGCTCTATTTCCATTATTCCGCGATGAATGCCGGCAAGTCGACGCTGCTCCTGCAGGCGTCGTACAATTACGGCGAACGCGGCATGCGCACCGCGACCTTCACCGCCGCCCTCGACGACCGCGCGGGCGTCGGACGCATCGCCTCGCGCATCGGGCTCGGCGCCGATGCCGAGCTCTTTTCGGCCGAAACCGACCTCTTCGCCATCATCGACGCGCTCGCCCGCAGCGGGCCGTTGCACTGCGTCTTCGTCGACGAGGCGCAGTTCCTTTCGGAAGAGCAGGTCTGGCAGCTCGCCCGTGTCGCCGACAGGCTCGGCGTGCCGGTGATGTGCTACGGGCTGCGCACCGATTTTCGCGGCGAACTCTTTCCCGGCTCGAAGGCGCTTCTGGCTATCGGCGACGAGTTGCGCGAGGTGCGCACCATCTGCAAATGCGGGCGCAAGGCGACGATGGTCGTGCGGCTCGGACCGAACGGCAAGGTGCTGCTCGAGGGCGATCAGGTCGCGATCGGCGGCGAGGATCGATATGTCTCCTTGTGCCGGCGGCACTGGGAGGAAGAGATGGGCCGCCTGCCGCCGGAAGACCTTGTCGGCTTCACCGCCGGGGAATAGACGGACCCGCCATCGCAGTTGTATACAGCTTTTCGATCCGGGCCGGATACCGCTTTCGCCTTGTCGCATTCCGTGCATTGCGCGGCTTTATTGAGACGGCGCGCAACAGCGGCAACCGCCATGAATCCGAACCGAAGCGCGCGGTCCCGGCCGTCGCGAACAGAACCGAGCTAGAAGCCTCCTGGGGGACCTAAATGGCCGAAGTGAAATCCGATATCGCGATTGCGCGCGCCGCGAAGAAGAAGCCGATCATGGAGATCGGCGCGAGCCTGGGCATCCCGCACGAGCATCTCCTGCCCTATGGCCACGACAAGGCTAAGGTCTCGGCCGAGTACATCAAATCGGTGAGCGGCAACAAGGACGGCAAGCTGATCCTCGTTACTGCGATCAACCCGACGCCGGCCGGCGAGGGCAAGACGACGACGACGGTCGGCCTCGGCGACGGTCTCAACCGGATCGGAAAGAAGGCCGTGGTCTGCATCCGCGAAGCCTCGCTCGGGCCGAATTTCGGCATGAAGGGCGGCGCGGCCGGCGGCGGCATGGCGCAGGTCGTGCCGATGGAGGACATGAACCTCCACTTCACCGGCGATTTCCACGCCATCACCACCGCGCACAATCTGCTCGCGGCCCTGATCGACAATCACATCTACTGGGGCAACGATCTGGGCATCGACCAGCGCCGCGTCGTCTGGCGCCGCGTGATGGACATGAACGACCGCGCGCTGCGCCAGATCACCTGCTCGCTCGGCGGCGTCGCCAACGGCTTCCCGCGCGAGGCCGGCTTCGACATCACCGTCGCCTCCGAAGTCATGGCCATCCTGTGCCTGGCCAAGGACCTCGCCGATCTCGAAAAGCGCCTCGGTGACATCATCGTCGCCTATCGCCGCGACAAGACCCCTGTCTATGCGCGCGACTTGAAGGCCGACGGCGCGATGGCGGTCCTGCTCAAGGACGCGATGCAGCCGAACCTCGTCCAGACTTTGGAGAACAACCCGGCCTTCGTCCATGGCGGCCCGTTCGCCAACATCGCGCATGGCTGCAACTCGGTCGTCGCCACCACGACCGCGCTGAAGCTGGGCGAATATGTCGTCACCGAGGCCGGCTTCGGCGCCGATCTCGGCGCGGAGAAGTTCTTCGACATCAAGTGCCGCAAGGCCGGGCTCAAGCCCGCCGCGGCCGTCATCGTCGCCACCGTGCGCGCCATGAAGATGAATGGCGGCGTCAAGAAGGACGATCTGGGCACGGAGAATGTCGAGGCGGTCAAGAAGGGCTGCGCCAATCTCGGCCGCCATATCGAGAACGTGCGCCAGTTCGGCGTCCCGGCCGTGGTCGCGATCAACCATTTCTATTCCGACACCGACGCCGAAATCCAGGCGCTGAAGGACTATGTCGCCTCGATGGGCGAGGAAGCGATCCTGTGCAAGCACTGGGCGCAGGGCTCGGCCGGCATCGAGGATCTGGCGAAGAAGGTCGTGGAGCTTGCCGAAGGCGGCTCGTCGCAATTCGCCCCGCTCTATCCCGATGAGATGCCGCTCTTCGACAAGATCAACACCATCGTCAAGCGCATCTACCGCGGCTCGCACGCCATCGCCGACAAGTCGGTGCGCGACCAGCTTCACCAGTGGGAGCAGGCGGGTTACGGCAACCTGCCGGTCTGCATGGCCAAGACCCAGTATTCCTTCTCGACCGACCCGAACCTGCGCGGCGCCCCCAACGACCACGTCGTGCCGGTGCGCGAGGTGCGCCTGTCGGCCGGCGCCGGCTTCATCGTTGCGATCTGCGGAGAGATCATGACCATGCCGGGCCTGCCCAAGACGCCGTCCTCGGAAAAGATCTTCCTCAACGAGGAAGGCCAGATCGAGGGCCTGTTCTAGGGACTGACATTCGGGGTTCTGCGGCGAAGACGTTCAGCCACGGAACCTCGTCGTCGGGTCAGCTTCCCGCCGCTGACCGGCGCCCGTCGGACGCATGGCTTTGGAATGCGCCGCCATGCAGGTTTCGGTAGGCCCCGGGCGGCACGCCGCACGAACGGCGAAAGGCCCTGGCGAATGAGCTGGGGTCCACATAGCCCAGCGTCTCCGCGATCTTCTTCAACGGCATGTTGCCGGCTTCGAGAACTTCGCGGGCGCGTGCGATGCGGATCGCGCGGCAATACTCGATCGGCGTCATGCCCGTCGCGTTCCGGAACCGACGCAGGAACGTGCGCCGCTCCAGCCGTGCGACGGCTGCGAGCGCGGCCAGCGAGATGCCCTGGCCATCCCTCAGATGGACGTATTCCTGAGCCTTGCGAATGGCGGCGTCGCCATGCGTCGAACCGGGCGCGATGGCCGTGAAATGCGCCGCCTGACCTGTAGCGTGGCCGGCCAGCACGAAACGCTCCGTCCGGGCACGGACCGCGTCGCCGAGAAACCGTTCGATCAGCACGAACGCCACGTCGACCCACGCCATGAAGCCGCCGGCGGTGAGAATGTCGGAATGCTCGATCATCCGTTCGCCGACATCCACGGCGATCTGCGGAAAGCTTTCCGCCAGCGCCTGCGCGCAACTGCGATGTGTCGAGACGATGCGCCCGTCGAGCAACCCCGTACCGGCAGCCAGGAAGACCCCGGAGCAAATCGTCACCAGCGGCACGCCCCTCGCGTGCTCTCCCAACAGCCAGCGCCCGATCTCCGCGCAGCTATCGGGTTCGGGCAGGTCTCCCAATGTCGGCGGCAGGATCAGGATGTCCGGTCTGGGCTCTGCCGCGGGTTCGCTGCAAAAGACGCAGGAGACGGCCCCGTCGCCGAGGCTCCAGTGGCTTACGCGAAGCAAGGCGCCGCCGCTTCGATCGATCTCCGCGGAGAACCGGCCAGCAAGGCCGAAGAGGTCGGTCAGTCCGTGAACCGCTGCCAGTTGCGCGCCCGGATAGACGACGATTCCGATCTCCGTCTGCGTGCCGCGATCGGTCATGATTGTCGCTTTCGGCCCATAGTTTGACACTGCCCATCATATCAGAACCCACCTGACGCGGCCACAATAGCCACGCGGCCGCCCGCCTTCGCGCGAGCAAGCCGGCAATCCCGCACATGAAAAAAGGAGCTGGAAAGATGCGTGAGGAAGATTTCAGCAGCCGCGGCGTCAGAATACATCTTCGTTCCTGGATGCCCGAGGGCGCGCCACGAGCCGTCATTGTCATCTGTCACGGCGTGAATTCTCACGGCGGACAGCATGCCTGGACCGCGGAACAGTTCGCAGCCCGGGGTTTCGCCGCCTTTGCACTTGATCTTCGCGGACGCGGCAAGTCGCAGGGCGAACGGTTCTTCGTCGAAGACGTCGACGACTACGTGGCCGACCTCGCCGGCACGATCGACATCGCCAAGGAGCGCCATCCCGGCCTGCCCGTCTACGTGCTCGGCCACAGCGCCGGCGGCGTGGTGGCCTGCACCTACGCGCTCGACCATCAGGCCGAAATCCAGGGGCTGATCTGCGAAAGCTTCGCCTTCCAGGTGCCCGCGCCCGGCTTCGTCCTGTCGGCCATCAAGGGGCTCAGCCATGTCGCGCCGCGCCTCGGGGTGCTGACGCTGCACATGAAGGATTTCACCCGCGATCCGGTCGCGCTGGCCGCCCTGGAGGCGGACCCGCTGACCAAGGGCGAGACGCAGCCTGCCGCCACCGTCGCTGCGCTAGTGCGCGCCGACGAACGGCTGAAGGAATCGTTCGGGGACATCGAATTGCCTGTCCTGATCCTGCATGGAACGGCCGACAAGGCGACCGTCTGTCAGGGCAGCGAATTCTTCCACGAGCATGCCGGTTCCGCCGACAAGACCCTCAAGCTCTATGACGGCCACTACCACGACCTGCTCAACGATATCGGCAAGGAGACCGTGTTCGCCGATATCGCTGGCTGGATCGAGGCGCGGCTGGCGCGAGCGTCCGAACCGCGCCGGGCATCCGCTGCCGAATGAGCGCTGGGCGCGCCGACGTCGGAGCGAGCCACGCTCCGACGCCTTCTTCACGGCCTGATGTCGATCTCTGTCGTCAGCCGCACGATGTCGAAATCGGTGACGAGAATGTCGAGCCGCACGGTCCAGCGCCCGGCCAGCGGCAGGATCACGTCGTCTGCGCGCCACGTGCCGTCGCCGGGCTTTTCCGCCTGCCGCCGGAACGGCTCGATGCCGGCATCGGGATTGGCGAAGACAAAGGCGACTTCCCTCGCATCGAGCGGGCCGAAATCGCCCGTCATGATCATCGCCGACACCGAAACGGCGCCGGCCCGTCCCGGCGTCACCGAAACGTCAGCCATCGCTTCGGCGGTGTGGATGTGCACCGAGGCCGGCTGCGCGGCGGCGAGGGCGAGCGCGCGCGGCGGCGGGGTGAAGCGCCAGCCTGCCGCGATGGCGAGGATGACGAGCACGACCAGCGTCTCCGCAGCAATCGATCGGACGAGCGCGCGCGCATCGCCCGCCAGCGCCGGCCGCGTCAGCCTCCAGCGATTGACGGCGGCAAGCGCGAACAGCGCCGTCAGGCAGCCGAGCTTGGCAAGGAGCAACCGGCCATAGGCCGTGTCGACCAGCGCCGCCGGCGTCTCCACCTGGATGACCGCGAGCACGATGCCCGCCGCGATGAGCCCGGCGACGGCAAAGGGGATGAATGTCGAAAACCTTTCCAGCCCGCGCGCCGCATCGAAAGCGTTCGCGCGAAGCCCAAGGCCGAGCGGCACCAGCGCCCCGACCCAGACGGCGATCGTCGCCGCGTGAAGCGCGACGGCCGGCCGCGTCAGCCATTGGGGCTCGGCGGCGCTCGCATGGCCCGAGACGGTCAGCGCATAGGCGCCGGCGGCGAGCGCACCAGTCGCCAGGATGCGGGACAGTCCGGCATTTTTTGACAGAGCGGCGATGCCGGCCGCGACGAGCGCTGCGAGCACCAGCTTGACCGTCAGGCCGAAGCTCGTCTCCAGCCCTGCCTGCCAGATGGCCGGGTCGGCGAAGCGGGTGATCGGCGCACCAAGCGCATCGAGGCCCTGCAAGCCCGGCGAAATCGCCGCTGCCGCAAGCCCGATCGCGACGAAGGCCAGCACCGCCCGTGATGCCACGCGCGAGACCGGCACGAACCAGGCGAGCGCGAATGCGCCCCCCGCGCCGAGAAAGAGGCCGACATAAAGCCCGATCTTCGCCAGCCACACGGCCGTCCGCACCGTCCAGTCGACCGGTTCGGGAACGGGCGGCGGCGCGGCGCCTGGCGCGCCGATCGAAAACACCACCGATCCGCCGACCGGGTGCCCATCCGCCGAGACCACGCGCCAGGTCAGGACATGCGTGCCGTCTTCAAGGCCCGCCGGCGCCTCGATCTCCACCGAGCGGTCCCGCACGGCGAAGTCGCCAAGGTCCACCGCCTCGCCGTCCGGTCGTACGATCCGCAGGACCAGCGGCGATACGGGCTCGCTGAAATCCAGCCGGAAGCCTTCCGGCGCAGTCGCGATCACTGCGCCGTCCCGGGGCTCGGCGCCGGTCAGCGAGGCATGCGCCGCGGCCTCACCGACAAGCGCCAGAAGCAGCGCAAGCGCCGCGATCCATCTTGTCAAACCTGGTCCGCTTTTCACTCGTTGCATCGGTCCGTCCACCTGAAGCTGCGATCGGGCGGCCGGCACGCATCGTGCCGGCCGCCGCGCCTTTGACCCGTCAGTGACCGCCGGCCGCCTCGATGATGGCGACGCCAGGCGCCGGCATTTCGAGGTCGTCGGCTGACTGGCCCTCGGCCGGCACCTCGATCCAGCGCTCGGCAAGTCCGCCCGGGCATTCCTGCACGACCGGGAAGTAAAGCGTCTCGCCGGCCGCCAGGGCAGGGGTGAGGTAGCCGCGCAGCACGAACTCGTCATACTCGTCATCGGCGAGGTTGCCGCCGCTCCAGACGATCTCCGTCACGCCCTCGCTCACCTCAGACCCATGATACTCGTAGGTCGTGCCATAGTCGCCGCGCACCTTTTCCAGTTCCCAGCCGGGCTTGGGCATCGGCTTGACCGCGATCACGCCCTCCGGGATGCGAACGCGCACCACATTGGTCGGCTCGCCCTCGCAGCCATGCGGCACGCGGAAGACCGCCTTGTAGGTCGAGCCGATCGCGGCTTCCTTGCCTTCGAGCGAGACGTGGGCGAAAGCGGCGGACGTGCCGAGCGCGAGAAGGCCGGCAGCGGTGATGATGTGCTTGAACATCGGTGTTTCTTTCAGATCATATGGAATGCGCCCGTGCGGCTGGTTTGCGGCGCGCGACGCGGGGCAGGGAGGACGGTCGCGCAGCGCAGGCCGCGACGTTCCGTCAGTCGAATGGCAACAGGTGTTTCAGGCCGCGAGCGGCGGCGCGCGGGGATTGCCCGGCCGGCGCGCGATGTCGTGCGCCACCACGATTGCCGGCGCCGCGATGGCGATGGCAAAGGTGACCCGCAGCGGGTTTGAAAGCGCGTTCGGCTCGCGGTCGCCGGCGGTCACCGGCGCGAACATGCTGCAGCCCGGCGCGCAGCAATCGGGCATGCTTGAATGATCGCGTCCCTCACCGGTCGGCGCCGGCTTGTGGCTGGTGATGCAGAGCGGATTGCCGAAATCGTCGAGCATCGGCACGCCGGCAGAAGCGCCGACCGCGAACGCACCGAACAGCGCCTGGAGCACGAGCATATAGACCGCGACCAGCGCGACCCCCTTGCCCAACACTCTTCCGCTTGCGCGTCGCATCGATTTTCCCCTCGACATAGTGCCGGTAGCATCGAAACCGGGGCGGAGAAACGGGCGCGAGTGTCGCACCCGCGCTTGCCGCGTTCCGCGCCACGTGGTCAGTTGCGCGCCACCAGGCCCGGGGAGAAGACGCCATGGCAGAGAGAACGTCGAAGACGAAGCCGGCATCAGCGAGCGGACAAGTCGTGCTCCTGTCCGGCGGCAACCCGCAGATCGCCAAGGGCTATGGCAACGAACCCGTCCAGGCCTACATCGCCGCCATGCCCGGCTGGAAAAGCGCCCTCGGCCACCGCCTCGACGCCCTGATCGAAGAAACCGTCCCCGGTGTCGCCAAAGCCGTCAAATGGAACTCGCCCTTCTACGGACCCGAAAAGGATGTCTGGTTCGCCAGCTTCCACTGCTTCACGAGATACGTGAAGGTCACCTTCTTCCGCGGCGCCGCACTCGACCCGATCCCACCCGGCCCCTCCAAACACGCCGACACGCGCTACCTCGATATTTTCGAGGGCACGTTCGATGAGGCGCAGTTTGTTGACTGGGTGTCGCAGGCCGCGAAGCTGCCGGGCGAAAAGCTATAAAATCTTTCCAAGGACAAGCCCCACGCAGGCGATCCACGCCGCGCTAGGCCTTTCCGCCTGGAGCTTCATCAAACGAACAATCGCCACGCCGGCGACCCCCTCCTCCTTGTGGGGAGGGGTAAGGGGTGGGGGTA
>NZ_AYOD01000020.1 GCF_000497755.1 Aliihoeflea sp. 2WW | reverse complement strand
TCATCTAACGAACAATCGCCACGCCGGCGCCCCCCTCCTCCTTGTGGGGATGGGTAAGGGGTGGGGGTACTGCACTGAGATTTCAGGACCACGCGCACAGCCGATTTCCGCCTAGTCGAGCCAAACTGCGCTGTCGTCTCAACCGACACCACTTCCCCCACACACACCCTTGCTGCAACCTTTTCCCCGCCCCATCCTTATCGGCACATGCAATCTCCAGGGGCGTCATGAACCGATCGATCACCGAACTCGTGCGCGGCATGCGCGATCACAAGACCGCATTCCTGCCGCTGGCGATCTTCGCCATCGCGGCGGCGGGGATTTCGCTGTTCCTGTCGATCGCCGACGAACTCGACGATGGCGAACTCAACGCCATCGACGAGCGCATCTTCCTGTGGTTCCACACGCCCGGAGGCACGCCGATCGGCCCGGAATGGCTGCAGGAAACGGCGGCCGAGATCACGGCGCTGGGCGGCTATACCGTCATCCTGGTGCTGGTGGCGGCCGTCATCGGCTTCCTCGTCGTCTCGCGCAAATACGGGCCCGCGCTCTATACCTTCCTGTCGATCGGAACCGGAACGCTGGTCGGCCACCTCCTGAAGGAGCTTTATGCGCGGCCGCGGCCCGACCTCGTCGAGCACCTTGTCAACACCCACACGCCGAGCTTCCCGTCCGGCCACGCGATGGTTTCGGCCATCGTCTACCTGACGCTCGGCTCGCTGATCGTCCGCTTCGTCGACAATCTGCGCGTGCGCGTCTACGTCCTCGCCGTCGCGATCTTGCTCACCTTGATGATCGGCGTCTCGCGCGTTTATCTCGGCGTCCACTGGCCGAGCGACGTCGTGGCCGGCTGGGCGATGGGCGCGGCTTGGGCGAGCGCCGCCTGGCTCACCGTCTCGGCCCTGCGCTTCTACCGCGAGCGAAAGCGAGGTCAGGCGGAGGCGCCGGAAAGCTCGTCGAGGATCGGACAGTCGGGCCGCGCATCACCGTGACACGTCCTGACCAGATGCGTCAGCGTCTTCTTCAGGCTCTGTAGCTCGGCGATCTTGTGCTCGATCTGGTCGAGCTTCGTCGCCGCGAGCGCCTTCACGTCGGCGCTCGCCCGGTGGGAATCGCCGTAGAGCGAAAGCAACTGCCGGCATTCCTCGACCGAAAAGCCGAGCCCACGCGCGCGCTGGAGGAATTTCAGCCGGTGGATATCGGCATCCGAATAGTCGCGATAGCCATTGTCGGCCCGCGCCGGGCGCAAAAGGCCGATTTCCTCATAGTAGCGGATCGTCTTGGCCGGCAGGGCCGAGCGGCGGGCGGCGGTTCCGATGTTCATTGCGGCAACTCCTGATCGACCCTCGAGATAGGAGCGCCACGCTAATCCTTCCAGTCGCTGGAAGATCAAGCCACACAATCGCGCTTGCCGCGGCGGCGGATCGTTTGTATGAGATTTCCCATGAACGCGCATTCGCACACGAACAAGTGGTGGTGGACCCGCTAACAGCGGCCATGAGCACTTGCGTGCGCGTTTCAAAGGTTTGGCCGCAACGGAATTCTCCGGGCGGCCTTCGTCTTTTTGGGACCTGCCGATCCGGAACCTGACAGATGAGGGGAAGGACATCATGAGCACCGAGCTTCTGGAGAACGGCGCGGAGCGCTACCGCACCGAGGGCGGCGTCACCGTCACCCGACAGCGCCACGAGACGCCCTATGTCGGCGCGATCGAGACCTATGTCGACGCGCTGAATTCGCGCCGCGGCTGCGTCTTTTCCTCCAATTACGAATATCCGGGCCGCTATACGCGCTGGGACACGGCGATCGTCGATCCGCCGCTGGTCGTGTCGGCGCGTGGCCGCGACATGCGCATCGAGGCGCTGAATGCGCGCGGCGAAAAGCTGCTCGACGGCATCGCGCCTGTCGTTGAAGCGCTCGACGAGGTCACTCAATTCGTCCGCGCCCCCGCGCTCGTCACGCTTACAGTCGCCGAACCGACGCGCGTCTTTGCCGAGGAGGAGCGCTCCCGCGTTCCCACCGTCTTTTCCGTCCTGCGCGTCATCGTCTCGCTGTTCAAATCGCCGGAAGACGCAAATCTCGGCCTCTACGGCGCGTTCGGCTACGATCTCGCCTTCCAGTTCGACCCCGTCGCGCTCAAGCTCGACCGGCCGCAGAGCCAGCGTGACGTCGTCCTCTACCTCCCCGACGAAATCCTCGTCGTCGACCATCATCAGGCCAAGGCCTGGCACGACCGCTACGATTTTTCCGGCGCAGGCTTTTCCACCGAGGGCCTGCCGCGCGGCGGTGCCGAGGCGCTCTTCAAGCCGGCCGACACCGTCCCGCCGCGCTCCGACCACGAGCCCGGCGAATATGCCGGCCTCGTCACCCGCGCCAAGGAAAGCTTCCGGCGCGGCGATTTGTTCGAGGTCGTGCCGGGCCAGATGTTCATGGAGCGCTGCGTCTCCAAGCCCTCGGAGATCAGCCGCAAGCTCAAGGCGATCAACCCGTCGCCCTATTCCTTCTTCATCAATCTGGGCGAAAACGAATATCTGATCGGCGCTTCGCCGGAGATGTTCGTGCGCGTCTCGGGCCGCCGCGTCGAGACCTGCCCCATCTCGGGCACGATCAAGCGCGGCGAGGACGCGATCGCGGATTCCGAACAGATCCTGAAGCTGCTCAACTCCAAGAAGGATGAGTCCGAGCTCACCATGTGCTCGGACGTCGATCGCAACGACAAGAGCCGTGTGTGCGAACCCGGCTCCGTGCGCGTCATCGGCCGGCGCCAGATCGAGATGTATTCGCGCCTCATCCACACGGTCGACCACATCGAGGGCCGCCTGCGCGAAGGCATGGACGCGTTCGACGCGTTCCTCTCCCACGCCTGGGCCGTCACCGTCACCGGCGCGCCGAAGCTGTGGGCCATGCGCTTCCTCGAAGCCAACGAGAAGAGCCCGCGCGCCTGGTATGGCGGCGCCATCGGCATGGTGCATTTCAACGGCGACATGAACACCGGCCTCACGCTGCGGACCATCCGCATCAAGGACGGCATCGCCGAGGTCCGCGCCGGCGCGACATTGCTCAACGATTCCGACCCGGCCGAGGAAGAGGCCGAGACCGAACTCAAGGCCTCCGCCATGCTGGCCGCGATCCGCGAGGCATCGCTCGGCAATTCCGCCGCCGCCCAGCGCGAAAGCGCCAAGGTGGGCGAGGGGGTCTCGATTCTGCTGGTCGACCATGAGGACAGCTTCGTCCACACGCTGGCGAACTATTTCCGCCAGACCGGCGCGACGGTCGCCACCGTCCGCTCGCCGGTGCCGGAAGAAGTCTTCGACCGCGTCGATCCCGACCTCGTCGTCCTCTCGCCCGGTCCCGGCATGCCGTCGGATTTCGACTGCAAGGCGACGATCAGGAAGGCACGCGCCCGCGACCTGCCGATCTTCGGCGTCTGCCTCGGGCTGCAGGCACTCGCCGAGGCGTATGGCGGCGAATTGCGCCAATTGCACGAGCCGATGCACGGCAAGCCGTCGCGCATCCGCGTGACCAAGCCCGGCATCGTCTTTTCCGGCCTGCCGAAGGAAGTCACCGTCGGCCGCTACCACTCGATCTTCGCCGATCCGGTGCGCCTGCCGCCCGAATTTCTCGTCACCGCCGAGACCGAGGACGGCGTCATCATGGCGCTGGAGCACAAGTCCGAGCCGATCGCCGCCGTGCAGTTCCACCCCGAATCCATCATGACGCTCGGCCAGAATGCCGGCATGCGGATGATCGAAAACGTCGTCGCGCATCTGCCGCGCAAGGTGAAGACGAAAGCGGCTTAGGGACGATATCGTGACGTTCGCAATCCTTCGCGCCCCCCTCTGTCCTGCCGGACATCTCCCCCGCGAGGGGGGAGATCAGCTAGTCGCAAAGGTTGGCGCGCGTGATCTCCCCACCTGCGGGGGAGATGCCCGGCAGGGCAGAGGGGGGCAACGTCGAGGGCTGTCCTGTCAATCTGCGTCATGACCCCCAAACAAAAAATCCGCCGCCTCGCGGCCTGGTCGATCGTCGTCGCCTTCGCCGTCATGGGCCTGAAATTCGTCGCCTGGTGGCTCACCGGCTCCGTCGCGCTCTACTCCGACGCGCTCGAATCCATCGTCAACGTCATCGCCGCCTTCGCCGCCTTCTGGGCCATCTCCGTCAGCCACAAGCCGGCCGACCGCGACCATCAATACGGCCACCACAAGGCCGAATACTTTTCCGCCGTGCTCGAAGGCGTGCTGATCGTCGTCGCCGCGCTCTTGATCCTCGCCGAGGTCTGGCGTGCCTGGCAGAATCCGGTGCCGCTCGATGCGCCTAGCCTCGGACTTGCCATCAATGCGGCTGCCGCCGGCGTCAACGGGTTCTGGGCATGGCTTCTCATCCGCAACGGCCGCGAGCACCGCTCGCCGGCGCTGGCGGCCGACGGTCACCACATCCTGACCGACGTCGTCACCTCGCTCGGTGTCCTGATCGGCCTGCTCGCCGCGATCGCCACCGGCTGGTGGATGCTCGATCCGCTGCTCGCGCTCGTCGTCGCGCTCAACATCCTGTGGCAGGGCTGGAAGGTCATCGCCTCCTCGCTGGACGGCTTGATGGACCGGGCCGTCGACCATGAGAACCACCTGCGCATCCGCGACCTGATCTCGGCCAATTCCCAAGGGGCGCTCGAAATCCACGACCTCAAGACCCGCATCGCGGGCCGCGCCACCTTCATCGAGTTCCACATGGTCGTCGATGCGGGCATGTCGGTCGGCGACAGCCATTTGATCTGCGACCGGATCGAGGCGGCACTCGAAAACGAAATCCCCTCGGTCCGTGTCGTCATCCATGTCGAGCCGGACCACGAGGCGAAGCTTCCGCCCGGCACCGCTGCGGTGCCCTTCGCCTGAACGGCGCCGTCGCGACCGCGCCCCGATCACGTCACATTTCCCCCTATTTCAACCTGTGACACAAACAACACACACGTCGGCCGGACTCGTTTTCGCCGCAATTCGTCCCGGCAGGCGCCACACTTCGTTTCCATTCAAGAGGCTATTGGTCGTCTCGGCGGCCGGTCCGTCTTCAAGAATTCAGTGATGGGTAACAATTCATGTGTGTGTCTCGACGTCGCTTCCTCTTTCAGGCCGCTTCCCTCGGCGCGGTCGCGCCGCTGGTCCTTTCGGGCTGCATGTCCTCGACCAGCGCCATCGAGGCGGTGAAGCCCGGTCCTGATCCCTATTTCCTCGCCATGTACGGCCCGCAGCCGAACGAGCGCTTTCCGCTTCCGGCCATCGACATCTCGAATGTCGAGGAGCGCTTCTTCCGCCAGCAGGTTCGCTATCACCGTTCCGAGCGCGCCGGCACCATCGTCGTCGACACGCAGAACCGCTTCCTCTACCTCGTCCAGGAAGGCGGGATGGCGATGCGCTACGGCATCGGCGTCGGCCGTGCCGGCCTCGAATTCGAGGGTGAGGCCCGTGTCGCCCGTAAGGCGCAGTGGCCGACCTGGACCCCGACTGCCGCGATGATCGAGCGCGAACCCGGCCGCAACGCCCAGTGGGCCGGCGGCATGCCCCCCGGCCTCGAAAACCCGCTCGGGCCGCGCGCGCTCTACCTGTTCGAGGGTGGCCGCGACACGCTCTACCGCATCCACGGAACGTCGGAGCCGTGGTCGATCGGCCTCGCGGTTTCCTCGGGTTGCATCCGTCTGTTCAACCAGGACATCATCGATCTCTACGCCCGCGTCGCGATCGATACGCCCGTCCTGGTGCTCCAGAACGAGCCGTTGATGTTCCCGCAGCGCGAAGTCCCCGAGTCCATCCGCCGCCAGCTCGAAATCCCGCAGCGGCAGGATCAGAACCCGATGATCGAAATCTGATCGGCGCGGCCTGGCGCCTCCGTCAGGCCGCCTTCTTCAGCTTCGCCCGGTCATGCGGCCGGGCGAAGTCGAGTTCCGGCCCCTTGGGCACGATCCGCGTCGGATTGATCGTTTCGTGGCTGCCGTAATAGTGGCTCTTGATGTGGTGCATGTTCACCGTCTCCGCCACGCCCGGAACCTGATAAAGCTCGCGCAAATAGTTGGAAAGGTTGGCGTAGTCCTCGATACGGCGCTCGTTGCACTTGAAGTGCGAATAGTAGACCGCATCGAAGCGCACCAGCGTCGTGAACAGCCGCCAGTCGGCTTCGGTCAACACGTTTCCGGCGATGTAGCGCTGGCGTGAGAGCCGCGCTTCCATCTCGTCCAGCGCCGCGAAGAGATCGTCGAACGCCTCCTCATACGCCTCCTGCTTCGTGGCGAAGCCGGCCTTGTAGACGCCGTTGTTGATCGCGTCGTAGACGCGCGCGTTCACCGCATCGATCTCGCCGCGCAACTCTTCGGGATAAAAATCGAGCCGTCCGTCGCCCCATTCGTCGAAGGCGGAGTTCAGCATGCGGATGATCTCCGCGCTCTCGTTGGAGACGATCGTCTCTTCCTTCTTGTCCCATAGGACCGGCACCGTCACGCGTCCCGAGTAGTTCGGGTCGGCCTTGGTGTAGATCTGGTGCAGGAAGTCGTGCCCATAGAGATCGTCGCCGGTCGCCGCCTCGTCCGTCAGAAAAGTCCAGCCGTTCTCACCCATGAAATGGTGGACGACGGAGACCGAGATCACGTCCTCGAGCTTCTTCAACTTGCGAAAGATCAGCGTCCGATGCGCCCAGGGGCAGGCGAGCGAGACGTAGAGATGGTAGCGGCCGGGCTCGGCCTTGAAGCCGCGCGTGCGCCCTTCAGCCGGTTCGCCATCGACCGTCACCCAGTCGCGCCACTGCGACTGCGACCGCTCGAAGCGCCCGCCCGTCTTGGACGTGTCGTACCACTTGTCCTGCCATTTGCCGTCGACCAGAAGTCCCATGCGTATCTCCTCTTGTTGACCAAGAGTTAGGGCAGGGGGCGGGCGGTGCCAAACTTTGCGCATTGAACAGATCGTCAATACCTGCCTTGGCGTCATCCCGGAAGCCGCCTCGGCGCGAAGCGACGGGCGGCTATCCGGGAACCATTCCGTGATCGTCGACCGCACGGAATGGTTCCCGGCTCTCGCCTCGCTTTGCTCGGACTTCGGCCGGGATGACGCTTCCGCTCACCCCAAATCCCGATAGACGCCCCTCCATTCTCATGCTAGCAGCGAATCTCCGGGGGAAATCCATGCCGACCATCCGCATCGAGCGACGACGAAAGAGCACCCGCGCGTAAGCGCGGACGATGGCTGACGCCATTCCGCCCTGCCTTTCCCAACGCCGATCCGGAAATCCCGCCATGACCCTTGCCGACGTCGCCTACGCGCCGGAACTGCCATCCCACGACGCTGAAATCGAAGAGATCAACGCCGAAGCGTTCGGCCCCGGCCGCTTCACCCGCGCCGCCCACAAGATCCGCGAAGGCGGGCCGCACGTGCGCGACCTCTCCTTCGTCGCCACCGAAAACGGCCACGTCATCGCCTCGGTGCGCCTGACGCCGATCGCGGTCGGCGAAGGCCGCGCCATGCTCCTCGGCCCGCTCGCCGTACGCCCGTCTTGGAAGAATCTCGGCATCGGCCGCAAGCTCATGGCGATGGCTGCCGACGCAGCGAAGTCCAGGGGCGCCCGCGCCATCGTCCTCGTCGGCGACGCGCCCTATTACGGCCCGCTCGGCTATGTCCCGGTCAAGCCGGGAACGATGACCATGCCCTGGCCGGTCGACCCGGCGCGGCTTCTGGTGCTGGAACTGGTGCCGGGAGGGGCGGCTTCGCTACATGGCGCGATCAGCCATGCGGATGTGGCTGGGGCTTAGAAGATCCTGACCGTTACGGCAGACCCCCACTCCGGTCCTTCGGACCACCTCTCCCCCTCAAAAGGGGAGAGGAACTCGCTGCCGCGATGTAAGCGCTTTTCCAGCTTGGTTTCCTCTCCCCTTTTGAGGGGGAGAGGTGGTCCGCAGGACCGGAGTGGGGGTCTGCCGCACCCTCTCTTCCATCCCGCGTAAGGAGAGGACACCAGCCTGGAAATGCGCCGCCGTCACGGCAGCCATTTCCTCTCCCCTTTTGAGGGGGAGAGGTGGCGCGCGAAGCGCGACGGAGTGGGGGTCTGCCGCTAGTTTTCCGGATCAGGCAGCCCTAAGCCGCCTGCTCCATGAACACATATTCCCACACATGCCCGTCCAGATCCTGGAACGAACACCCATACATGAAGCCCATGTCCATCACCGGCTTCCACGGCTTGGCGCCGGCCTTCAGTGCCTTGGCGAGAATGTCGTCCACCTCCTGCCGGCTGTCGGCCGAAAGCGCCGTCAGCACCTCCGTCACCTTGTGACCGTCGGCCATCTCGCCATTGATGAAGCCCTTGAACTTCTCATGGGTGAGCAGCATCACGAAGATGTTGTCGGCGACCACCATGCAGGCAGCCGTGTCGTCGGAGAACTCCTCGTTGAACGTATAGCCGAGCGCAGAGAAGAAGGCGCGGCTGGCGGCGAGGTCCTTGATCGGCAGATTGACGAAGATCATGCGCATGGAAAAGCTCCCTGATTGATGTCTGCGCATAGGACGGCCGGTCACACCCGATCCCGACAGCGGACATCTGAAAAATTCAGCGCCCCTCGCGATACCAGGTCGCGCCGAAGGCGAAGAGCAGCAGCGCCAGTCCGAAGAAGCCGGCGAAGAGCGGCACGCGCGAGACCGAGCGCAGCACGCTGTCATTCGTCGTCTGCAACCCGACCCAGCCGCGCCCGTCCGCATCCGCGCCGGGGCGGATCGGCACGATGTTCGGCAAATCGAGCGCGCCGGTCATCCCGGCCTCGATGCGCCGCACCGTGCCGCCGCTGGCATCGGCCACCGGCTGCAGCTTTTCCGTCGTCGACACCGTGTCGGTGAATTCCGGCGCGTTGACCGGCCCGACATGGGCCAGCGTTTCCAGGTCGCCATTGGCGATCCTGTAGAGCCCGATCTCGTCGGTCTCAACCGTCCCGTCGAACGTGCCCGGCGCACCGGCCGTCAGCGGCACGGTCAGCGTCTCGCCCGAAGGCGTCGTCACGCTCGCCTCGCCGGCCTCGTCCTCCATCGTCTGGCGTTCGATCTCGAGCGTCATGCCGCGCGCATTCGCCGTCAGCCGTTCCTCTTCGAGTTCGGGCTCCTTCATCAGCCAGTGCGCCATGCGGCGATAGAGCGAGACATGCGGGCCGCCGCCCTCGAAGCCGCGCGCCCACAGCCAGCCATGGTCGGACAAAAGCATGCCGACGCGGCCTTCGCCTTGCCGGTCGAGCAGCAGCAGCGGCATGTCGTCCGCGCCCTGCATCACCACCTCGCCCTGCGGCCGCTCGATGCCGATCTGGCGGAACCAGCGGCTCCATTGCGGCGGCTCCTGGCCCGAGCCTTCGAGCCCGCGCGTCACCGGATGGCGCTCGCCGGTTTCCGTCAGGCGCGGGAAGAACGCCTGTTCCACCACCTCGCCAGTCGGCATCGCCGGTAGCGCCGCCATCAGCGGTGTGCGCGAGATCGACTGGTTGCCGGCATATTCCGGCCCCGCCGCGATCAGCAGCGCGCCGCCATTCTCCACATATTCGGCGATGTAGTCGTAATAGAGGATCGGCAGCACGTCGCGGTGCTGGTAGCGGTCGAAGATGATCAGGTCGAAATCGTTGATCCGGTCGACGAACAATTCGCGCGTCGGAAACGCGATCAGCGAGAGTTCGTTGATCGGCGTGCCGTCCTGCTTTTCGGGCGGGCGCAGGATGGTGAAGTGGACGAGGTCCACCGCCGCATCGGATTTCAAAAGGTTGCGCCAAGTCCGCTCGCCGGCATGCGGTTCGCCGGATACGAGCAGCACGCGCAGATTCTCGCGGATGCCGTCGAGGATCGCGATGGTCTGGTTGTTGGTCGCCGTCAGTTCGCCTTCGGCCACCGGGAATTCCAATTCGACGATGTTGCGCCCGGCATTGGGGATGACGATGTCGACCTCGGTCTCCTCGCCGATCACTGCCGTCTGGCGCACCACATGCTCGCCATTGACGCGCACGGTCACCTCGACCGGCCCGCTCGCGCCGTCGGTCGACAGCACCCGGTAGCTCATGGTCACCGGCCGGTCGACGATACCGAAGCGCGGCGCGCGCTCGAAGCGGATGCGCCGGTCGAACTCGTCCTCCTCGCCGGTCACCAGCGCATGGAGCGGACCGGAAAAGCCAGGGCTCTCCGGCACGTCGTGCACCTGTCCGTCGGTGATCATGATCGCACCGCCGACGCGCGAGGGCGCGACGTCGCGCAGCGCCGAATCCAGCGCGCCGAAGAGCCGCGTCTGCGTGCGGTCGTCGGCGGCGTCCGCCTGGCCGGTCTCGACCACGCGCACGTCGTACTGGTCGAACCGCGCCAGCCGCGCCTGCATCTCCTCCAGCGCCCGGTCGGTGGTCGCCCGCCGGTCGCCGATCTCCTGGCTCTGGCTGCGGTCCACGACGAGCGCGACGACGCTCTTCAGCGGCTCGCGCTCCTCGTCCAGCAGGACCGGATTGATCAGCGCCAGCGCCAACGCCGCCATCGCCGCCAGCCGCACCCAGGCGCCCCGCTGCCGGGCGAACAGTCCCCAGGCGACGAGCGCTGCGACGGGCAACAGCAGCGCGGCGAGCCACGGCCAGGCGAGGAGGGGCTCGAAGGCGAGGGACCAGTTCATGGGCGGTTACCGTCGCGAAGCACCCCCACTCCGTCCCTTCGGGCCACCTCTCCCCCTGCCCGGGGGAGAGGAAGCCAAGCTGGAAAAACGCCGACGATGCGGCAGCGCATTTCCTCTCCCCCGGGAAGGGGGAGAGGTGGCCGCCGAAGGCGGACGGAGTGGGGGTGCTTGCGCTGCGTCATGCGTCAGCGCCGCCCATCACCATCTCCCAAGCCCCCGCAATTCCCAGCGGCACGTGCGTCGCGGCCATGATCAGCCCGCCATCCTCCAGATGCGCCGCCATCAGCCCCGCGAATTGCCGTTCCGAACGCGCGTCGAGCCCCGCCGTCGGCTCGTCCAGCAGCCAGACCGGGCGATAGCTTACCAGCAGGCGCGCGATCGACGCCCGGCGCTTCTGGCCGGTCGAAAGATAGCCGAAGGGGAGGTGGCCGATGTCGGGCAGGCCGACCATGTCCAGGGCCTCGTCGATTTCCAAATGCGGCTCGCCCTCGAAGTCGCGCCAGAATTTGAGGTTTTCCTCGACGGTGAGCGCCGTCTTCATCGCGTTCTGGTGGCCGAGATAATGCCCCGAGGACGCGATCGTCTCCTCGCCGGCGCCTTCGAGCGAAACACTTCCCGCCGACGGCGCGAGAAGCCCGGCGACGACGCGCAGGAGGGTCGATTTGCCCGAGCCGTTCTCGCCGGTGACGACAAGCGCCTCGCCGGCCGAAATCGCGAAGTCGAGCGGGCCGAACACGTGTTCGCCGGCCCGTTCGCCGCTCAGCCCTGTTGCCACGAGCCGCATGGCGGACCCCCTGCCAAATATCTATCTTTGCGGCGAATTTTGCCCCGCCGCTCTCTAGAACTCTTCTACGAAATTCTCTATAGAACCGGCAACCACGCCAGCGGTCGGCGTGCAGATCATTTTGGCCGAACCAGCATGCGCGCCGCCTTGAACGGCCCGGTTGCGAGGTGACGGACAGCGGAAATGACCGTACCCGCACCTTTGCGCGTGATGCACACTGGCGTTCGTCCCCCATCGGCACCGACAGTTAGGGAACGCACGTGTCAAAATCTCTCGACAGCTTCAATTGCCGCCGTACGCTCGACGTGCAGGGCACGCAATACACCTACTACAACCTGATCGAAGCCGAGAATAACGGCCTTAAGGGCGTTTCCAAGCTGCCCTATTCGATGAAGGTGCTGCTCGAAAACCTGCTGCGCAACGAGGACGGCCGCACCGTCACGAAGGAAGCGATCCAGGCCGTCGCCGAGTGGCTGAACGACAAGGGCACGGCCGGCGTCGAGATCGCCTATCGCCCGGCGCGCGTCCTGATGCAGGACTTCACCGGCGTTCCGGCCGTCGTTGACCTCGCCGCGATGCGCGATGCGATGGTCGCGCTCGGCGGCGACCCGGAGAAGATCAACCCGCTCGTCCCCGTCGACCTCGTCATCGACCACTCGGTCATCGTCGACGAGTTCGGCACGCCGATGGCGTTTGCCCGCAATGTCGAGCTCGAATACCAGCGCAACGAAGAGCGCTACAAGTTCCTGAAGTGGGGCCAGCAGGCGTTCGACAATTTCCGCGTCGTGCCGCCCGGCACCGGCATCTGCCACCAGGTCAATCTCGAATATCTCGGCCAGACGGTCTGGACGAAGGAAGAGGACGGCGAGACCATCGCCTATCCCGACACCTGCGTCGGCACCGACAGCCACACGACCATGATCAACGGCCTCGGCGTTCTCGGCTGGGGCGTGGGCGGTATCGAGGCCGAGGCCGCGATGCTCGGCCAGCCCGTCTCGATGCTCCTGCCGGAAGTCATCGGCTTCAAGCTGACCGGCAAGCTCAGGGAAGGCGTCACCGCGACCGACCTCGTGCTCACCGTCGTGCAGATGCTGCGCAAGAAGGGCGTCGTCGGCAAGTTCGTCGAATTCTACGGTTCCGGCCTCGACAACATGACGCTCGCCGACCGTGCGACGATCGGAAACATGGGCCCCGAATATGGCGCCACCTGCGGCTTCTTCCCGGTCGACGGCGAGACGGTCAACTACCTGACCATGTCTGGCCGCGACGAGCACCGCATCGCGCTGGTCGAGGCCTATTCGAAGGCGCAGGGCATGTGGCGCGACGGCGACGGCTCCGACCTCGTCTTCACCGACACGCTCGAACTCGACATGGGCACCGTCGTCCCGTCGATGGCCGGCCCGAAGCGCCCCGAGGGCCGCGTCGCGCTGGAAGGCATCGCCTCCGGCTTCGCCGAGGCGCTCGGCGGCGAATACAAGAAGACCGTCGACACCGACCGCCGCTACGCGGTCGAGGGCGAGGAATACGAGATCGGCCATGGCGACGTCGCCATCGCGGCGATCACGTCCTGCACCAACACCTCCAACCCGTCGGTGCTGATCGCCGCCGGCCTTCTGGCGCGCAACGCCAACCGGCTCGGCCTGAAGCAGAAGCCGTGGGTCAAGACCTCGCTCGCGCCGGGCTCCCAGGTCGTCGCCGAATATCTCGAGCGCGCCGGCCTTCAGACCGAACTCGACCAGATCGGCTTCAACCTCGTCGGCTTCGGCTGCACGACCTGCATCGGAAATTCCGGTCCGCTGCCGGCGCCGATTTCCAAGACGATCAACGAGAAGGGCCTCATCGCCGCGGCCGTCCTGTCGGGCAACCGCAATTTCGAGGGCCGCGTCTCGCCGGACGTGCAGGCGAACTACCTCGCCTCGCCGCCGCTCGTCGTCGCCTATGCGCTCGCCGGCACGGTCACCAAGGACCTGACGTCGGAGCCGCTCGGCCAGGACAAGGACGGCAAGGACGTGTTCCTGAAGGACATCTGGCCGACCTCGGCGGAGATCCAGGACTTCATCGCGCGGAACGTCACCCGCGAACTCTTCGCGTCGAAATATGCCGACGTCTTCAAGGGCGACGAGAACTGGCAGAAGGTGCAGGCGCCGTCGGGCCAGACCTACACTTGGGACGACGATTCGACCTACGTGCAGAACCCGCCCTATTTCGAGGGCATGGGGAAGAAGGCAGGTGGCTCGATCGCCCCGATCGCCGGAGCGCGCGTGCTCGGCCTCTTCGGCGACAAGATCACCACCGACCACATCTCGCCGGCCGGTTCGATCAAGGCGGCGTCGCCTGCGGGCGCTTACCTTACCGAGCATGGCGTCGGCGTCGCCGACTTCAACCAGTACGGTACGCGCCGCGGCAATCATGAAGTGATGATGCGCGGCACCTTCGCCAACATCCGCATCCGCAACCACATGCTGGGCGAGAACGGGCGCGAGGGCGGCTACACGATCCACTATCCCTCGAAGGAGGAGATGTCGATCTACGACGCGGCCATGCAGTACAAGGCCGAGGGCGTGCCGCTCGTCGTCTTCGCCGGCATCGAATACGGCAACGGCTCCTCGCGCGACTGGGCGGCCAAGGGCACCAACCTGCTCGGCGTGCGCGCCGTCATCGCCCAGTCCTTCGAGCGCATCCACCGCTCCAACCTCGTCGGCATGGGCGTCATCCCGTTCTGCCTCGAGGACGGCACGAGCTGGAAGGACCTGAACCTGAAGGGCGACGAGACCGTCACCATCGAGGGGCTCGACCAGATCAAGCCGCGCCAGCTCATGACCGCGAAGATCACCTATGCGGATGGTTCCGTGAAGGACGTTCCGGTCTGGTGCCGCATCGATACGCTCGACGAGCTCGACTACTTCAAGAATGGCGGCATCCTGCACTACGTGCTGCGCGATCTCGCCGCCTGACCATCCGCGCGACCATCAAGCTCGCGTGATCGAAACCGGGGCCTCGCGCCCCGGTTTTTTCGTTGCGCGCGCCAAAACGCCGAGAACACACGAAAAACGGTGTCATTTGACGTCGTTTGGCGCAAAACTTTCACCGCAACGTGACTTTCCGTTGACCTTCGCGCGGGCCTAACCTTATCCCTCAAGGGCGGTGCCATGTCGGCTCGACCGCTCGCAACCGGAACGATCATGGGCAAGCGACGCGCATTCGGGCTCATCGCCTTTGCGATAGCCAGCCTTGGAGCATTTGCGGCATCGGCTACGCCGGATGTCGAACGGCCCGTCGCCGTCGTCGAGCTTTTCACCAGCCAGGGATGCAATTCCTGCCCGAACGCCGATTCGCTGCTGGGCGAACTGGCGGAGCGGGGCGACGTCGTCGCGCTCGCCTTCCATGTCGATTATTGGGACTATCTGGGCTGGAAGGACACGCTCGCCCGGCCGGAGAACACCGAACGCCAGCGTGACTATTCGCGCATGTTCGGCAACCGTTCGGTCTATACGCCCCAGATCGTGGTCAATGGCTCGATCGACGTGAAGGGCTCGAAGCCCGCTCGGGTGGAATCGGCTTTGCGTCGGGCACAGATGGGCCACTCGCTGCCGGTCGACGTCGATCTCGCCTTCGATGACGACAGCCTTTTGATCGGGATCGGGGACGGGAAGGTGGCGGCCGAGGCCGCGATCGTCATCGTCTATTTCGACGAACGGGCGGAGGTCGCGATCACGCAGGGCAAGAATCGCGGCCAGACGCACAGCTACGTCCACCCGGTTCGCGCCTATCACGCGGCGGGCATGTGGCAGGGCGAGAGCCAGGAATTGCGGATGCCCCTGCACGAGGTGCAGAAGAAGAGCAGCGGCGGCGTGGCCGTGCTCGTGCAGGAGATCAACGCCAACGGGCTGCCGGGAACGATCCGCGGCGCGGCGATGATCCATCATCAGCGGGGCTCCTGACCCGACCGCGACTGCATTGATTTTCAGAGGTTGATTTCCGGGGATTGTTGACCGGAGTTGGTTCGATCCGACGTCGGCCCCGTGGGCGGGGGGCTTGGGGTTACGGAAACCGGGTCGGACCGAACCGTCTCAGGCAACGGCTGCAGACTGTCCCCGGATTGGGGCCGCAAATGGGATTAATTGTGGCGAAATTATGCCCTGTCATCACCAATTCGGACAGACTGTCCCGCGTCGTGAAAGCAGTGTGACTGCCGGGCAACAGTACATTTGGCCTTGCAATCTCCAGCCGCCCGCGCGACCCTTCCTCGTCGCGAAACTGTCACGAGGAGGTTCGCCGATGACCGATGGCGGATTTGGCGGAGGCATCGATTCCTCCGCAATACTCATCCCGCTTCATGAGGCCCGCCGCGAGCGCATGGAGCTTCCCGTCACCTTCCACCGTCTCGAACTCGACCTGATCCTGCGTCTCTACAGCCGCATGGTCGCCGCCGGCGAATGGCGGGACTATGCCATCGACCATCTCAAGGACAAGGCGCTGTTCTCGGTCTTTCGGCGAACGAGCGAAGTTCCGCTCTTCCAGATCGTGAAGACGCCGGCTCTGGCGCGCAAGCAGGGTGCGTTCTCGGTCGTGGCCGCGAACGGAGCCATCCTGAAACGCGGACACGAACTGCCACGCGTCCTGAACGTCTTCGATTCCAAGCTGAAGCTCGTCGGCGCCTGAGGCGCGCGACGAACTCACGCACACGGGCGTGATCATGCGGCGATTGCACGGCCGACCGCCGCGGTTTATCTGGAAGCGATGAGCGAAACGAGCGCCCCTCAAGCCAGATTGACCGATATCGCCAATCCGACGCGGTTCATTGGCATCGTCGACCGCCTGCTTCCGTGGATCTACGGACTGGCGGCGGCAACGCTGGCCGTCGGCCTCGTCCTGAGCTTTTCCGCGCCGGAGGACTACCAGCAGGGCATCACCGTGCGGATCATGTATATCCACGTGCCCTTCGCGTGGCTTGCCATGATGTGCTATTCGCTGATGGCGGTTTCGGCGCTCGGCACGCTCGTCTGGCGCCATCCGCTGGCCGACGTCGCGCTCAAGGCGGCCGCGCCGCTCGGCGCCGCCTTCACGCTGCTCGCGCTCGCCACCGGCTCGATCTGGGGCAAGCCGATGTGGGGCACGTGGTGGGTCTGGGACGCGCGGCTCACCTCCGTCTTCGTCCTCTTCCTCATGTATCTCGGCATCATCGCGCTGACCCGCGCGCTCGACGATCCGGGACGGTCTGCCAAGGCGGCTGCAATCGTCACGCTGGTCGGCTTCGTCAACATCCCGATCATCAAGTTCTCGGTCGACTGGTGGAACACGCTGCACCAGCCGGCCTCCGTCATCCGCCTCGACGGGCCGACGATCCATTCCTCGATGCTGTGGCCGCTGCTGGTCATGGCGCTCGGCTTCACGGTGCTCTTCCTTGCCTTTCATCTGACCGCGATGCGCACCGAAATCTGGCGCCGCCGGGTCGCCGCCATGCGCCGGCTGGCAGCGCGGCGGGCGGATGCGGAGGTGCGGGTTTGAACGGAATCGGGTTTTTGCGAATGGGGACCCCCACCCTGTATCCCTCCCCACAAGGGGGAGGG
>NZ_AYOD01000019.1 GCF_000497755.1 Aliihoeflea sp. 2WW | reverse complement strand
CCCTCCCCCTTGTGGGGAGGGATACAGGGTGGGGGTCACCTCGCCCAAACATCCAGGGCCAAACGCCATGAGCCATCTCGCCTATGTCAGCACTGCCTATGGCGCGGCGTTCCTGGTCCTGGCCGGCATCGCCGTCTGGCTCGTCGCCGACCATCGCGCGCGCCGGCGCGAGCTTGCCGAACTCGAGACGCGGGGCGTGCGCCGCCGTTCGCAGGCGCGGCCATGAGCGTCGAGGCCGAAGCGCCGAAAAGACGCCTGCCCTGGCTGGCGCTGCTGCCGCTCGCGCTTTTCCTCGGCCTTGCCGGCGTGTTCCTGTTTCAGCTTCTGTCCGGGCGCGATGCCTCCGTCGTGCCCTCCGCGCTGATCGGCGCGACGGCGCCGCAGACGAACCTGCCGCCGCTCGAAGGCTCGCCGCTGCCCGGCATCGAGAGCGCCGCCTTCGACGGCAAGCTGACGCTCGTCAATGTGTGGGCGTCATGGTGCGCGCCGTGCCGGCAAGAGCATCCGCTGCTGATGGACCTCGCCGAGGACGAGAACCTCGTCATCGCCGGGCTGAACTACAAGGACCGGCCGCAGCAGGCGCGCGGGTTCCTCGCCGAACTCGGCAATCCCTATGACGCGATCGGCGTCGACGGCTCGGGGCGCACCGCGATCGACTGGGGCGTCTACGGTGTTCCCGAAACCTTTCTCGTCGGTCCTGACGGGACGATCCTCTACAAGCATGTCGGCCCGTTCACGGCGCAATCGATGCGCGACGGACTGATGCCGGCGATCGAAAAGGCGCGCGGCGGCTGATCAGGCGAGAAGCGCGCGGATGGTTCGTTCGAGCAGGGGGCGGCCGCCGGGTGTCCAGCCAAGTGATTTCAGCCGGGCGCAATCCATCTCGTTGATCGCTGACGCGTCCGCCCGGCCGGGCAGGGGATTGGGCACGCCGGTCGCAGCCTTGACGATGGCGAGCAGGTCGTGGCGGTCGACCATCAGATCGGACACGTTGAGGATCGCCGGCGTTGGCCCGTCGAGCGCGATGCGGATCGCGGCGGCGACGTCCTCGCCATGGACTTCCGTGCCGGCGCGGGGCGCGATTTCCTTGCCGGCAAGATAATCGTCGAAGAGGTCGGCCCATTTGTGCCGGCGGCCCGGGCCAGCAGGGCCGTAGACACCGGTGACGCGCAGGACGGTGGCGGCAAAATCTCCGTCCATCATGGCCAGCAATGCCTGTTCCGCATCGCGCTTGACCTTGCCGTAAAGCGTGTCCGGCGTCGCCGGCGTGTCTTCGTTGAGCGCCGTGCCGGGGGCTTTGGGTCCGTAAACGGCCCGAGTCGAGAGAAAGATCACGCGCGAAACGCCGGCCTGCTTTGCCGCCTCGAAGAGCGCGATCGAGCCATCTCGGTTGCGCAGGACGAAACCCTTGGGGTCATCGCCCTCACCGCCGCGATACTTCCTTGGTAGATGGTGGAAAGCCGCATGGACGACCGCATCGAAGCCGCTAAAGTTTTCGGGTCGGAACGTTCGCGGTTCGAGGTCGCCTGCAACGAAATCGACGGGCTTCGAGAAAAGGCCGGGAGGCGGTCGATTGCGACCGAACACCGTCACCGCTTCGCCGTCGGCCAGCAACCGTTCCACGATGAAGCGGCCGACATAGCCCGTCCCGCCGGTGACGAGGACGCGGGTCATGGCGACGGGTTGGCCAGCGTGTCGATGTCCGGAATGTTCTCTCCGGTGAGATATGCGCGCCACAGATCGATCAGCGGGCGCAGACGCTCGGCCTTCGGATGGTCGGTTTCCCACGGTTTTTCATACTGGAAGTGGATCACGCGGACGGACTCCCAGTCCCACAGCGCCGGTAGCGCGAACCAGACATATTGCAGCATGTTGTCGAAGATTGGCAGGCCGTGCCAGTCGGGGAAGAAATTCTGCAGGAAGGTCTGGTCCGTGCGCGGCCAGTGGGCGCCAGGCGCGTCGAGCCGGGCCAGCATGGCGTCGAAGGTCGCGCGCGCGGGCTTCGCGACGAACACGCCGGAATTCATCCGGTGAAAGTCCGCAAGACTTTCATAGACGTTTGGCGCGGCGGAGAATTCGGGGTAGGCGAACAGCCGGTCGATGTTGCGGATAACGATCGCGTCTGCGTCGATGAAGACGATCCGCTCATACGCCTCCATTTCCCACAGCCGCAGCTTGGCGAAATTGTCGAGCGGAGTGTGAAAGTCCGGCTTGCGGCCCTTGGTGAAGGGTTTTTCGGCGTGGATGCGGGCGCGGGAATGACGCTCGTTGAAGGCATCGGAGGTGGACAGGAGGTCGGCACGGTGGAGCTTCGCGCCGAGCGCGGTCAAAGGCGCGAGCATGGCGGCGTCGACGCCGCCGGTGTGCATGACGACGATGTCGGCAGCCGTGCCGGTCAGCTTCAGCGAGCGGACGAGGGCGGTGGCGCCGAGGACGTAGTCGGGATTGGTGACGAGGGTGGCGTAGGCGAATTTCTCCGCCATCACGTATCGGTCAGCGCCCTGTCGCGCCCCCCTCTGTCCTGCCGGACATCTCCCCCGCACGGGGGGAGATCAGCCAGTCGCCGACGTTGACGCGCGTGATCTCCCCACCTGCGGGGGAGATGGGCGGCAGCCCAGAGGGGGGCAACGTCGAGCGCTGACATCTCAGTCAAATCACGAAACGCTCTTCAGCGCCTTGCCTTCCGGGTCGCGATCCAGCGTGGGGGCGATGTCCTTGGTCCAGGCGGAGATTGCGGGGATGCGGGAGCGGTCGACGCGGTAGGCGTATTTCTTCGCCACGTCCACGACCTCCGACAGGAGCCCTTCGGCGAGCCGGATCGGGTCGAGGCCGAGGGCCATGAACTGCTCGTTGCGCACGACAAGTTCGTTTTCCGCCGCTTCCTTGCGTGGGTTCGGCAGATACGCAACCTTGGCGCCGGCGATCTTCGCCACGAGTTCGGCGAGGTCGCGCACGCGGTGCGTTTCGGTCATCTGGTTGAAGATTTTCACGCGCTCGCCGCGCTTCGGCGCGTTCTGAAGCGCGATCTCGATGCAGCGCACCGAATCCTGGATGTGGATGAAGGCGCGGGTCTGGCCGCCCGTTCCGTGCACCGTCAGCGGGTAGCCGATCGCGGCCTGGATCAGGAAGCGGTTGAGCACCGTGCCGTAATCGCCATCATAGTCGAAGCGGTTGACGAGCTGCACATGCCGGCGCGTCTGGTCGGTATGGGTGCCCCAGACGATGCCTTGGTGCAGGTCGGTGATCCGCACCCCGTCGTTCTTCGCATAGAACTGAAACAGCAACTGATCGAGGCATTTGGTCATGTGGTAGATCGAGCCGGGATTGGCCGGATAGAGGATATCCTGCTTCACCGTTTCGCCCGCCATCGTGTCGATGCCGACCGGCAGGTAGCCCTCGGGGATCGCCGCGCCGACGGTCGAATAGCCGTAGACGCCCATGGTCCCGAGGTGCACCAGATGCGCGTCGAGGCCGACCTCCACCATCGCGTTGAGCAGGTTGTGGGTCGCGTTGACGTTGTTGTTGACCGTGTAGTTCTTGTGCCGGTCCGTCTTCATCGAATAGGGCGCGGCGCGCTGTTCGGCGAAGTGGATGATCGCGTCGGGCCGTTCGGCGGCGAGCCAAGTCTTCAGGATTTCGTAGTCGCGCGCGAGGTCGATCAGGTGGAAATGGATGCGCCGGCCGGTCTCCTGATACCAGATGCGGGTGCGCTCCTGGATCGAATCCATCGGCGTCAGCGACTGGACGCCGAGCTCCGTGTCGATCCAGCGGCGCGACAGATTGTCGAGGATGTGGATTTCGTGACCGGCATTCGACAGATGCAGGCTCGTCGGCCAGCCCACGAAACCGTCACCGCCCAGAACCGCAATCTTCATCGAGGCACACTCCTTGGATCGCCGGGCCGAATGTCGCCGGCCGATGTGACGTGGATATTACCAGAGCGACTTTTTGTAGGCGTCGTCCAGATCGCGGTCGATCACGTCCGCGGCGACGGACAAGGCGAGCTGGTCGCGCAGCATTTCGCCCAGCGTCGGCATCTCTTCACGCGCAGGCCAGGTCTCGGCCTTCCACAGCGCCGAGCGCATGAACGCCTTGGCGCAGTGCATGTAGGAGGCGCGGATCTCGACCACGAGCGCGCTGATCGCCGGCCTGCCGTCGACGGCGAGGCGGTTGCACAGCTCGGCATCCGCCGTGATGCGGCCGATGCCGTTGATGCGCAGCGTCTCATTCATGCCGGGAATGAGGAAGAGCAGGCCGACCGCCGGATTGGCGACGATGTTTTCCCACGTGTCGAGCCGGTTGTTGCCCGGCCGGTCGGGGATCGCCAGCGTGCGGTCGTCGAGGATGGCGACGAAACCGGGCCGGTCGCCCTTCGGCGTCACGTCGCCATTGCCGGCACCGTCCGACGAGCCGATCAGCACGAAGGGCGAGCGTTCGAGAAAGCGGCGCGCATGGGCGTCGAGCGCGGGCAGTTCCTTGCGAACGGCCCCGTCGCTCGCCTGCTTGTAGTGCGCGCGCAGGCCTTCGCGGCTGGTGATGAATTCCATGGCGGAAATCCTATTCGGCAGGCCGGCTCTTGCCCGGCTCGGGCAGCGAGTGGCGCATGATCAACGGCATCTGGGAAAGCGTGAAGGCGATGGTGACGGGCATCGTGCCCCAGACCTTGAAGGCGACCCAGAAATCGGTCGAAAAATTGCGCCAGACAACCTCGTTGAGAATGGCGAGGAAGACGAAGAACAGGCCCCAGCGGAGGGTCAGCTTGCGCCAGCCCTCGGCATCGAGCTTGAAGGCCGCCTCGAAGACGTAGCCGAGCAGCGCCTTGCCGAACATCAGTCCACCGAGCAGCACGGCGGCGAAGAGGCCGTTGACGATGGTCGGCTTCATCTTGATGAAAATCTCGTCCTGCAAATAGAGCGTCAGTGCGCCGAAGACCAGGACGACGACGCCCGAGACGAGCGGCATCATCGGCAAGGTGCGCGTCAGCGCCCAGGAAACGGCGAGCGCGATCGCCGTTGCGACCATGAACAGGAAGGTGGCGAGGAAGATCGGGTCGCCGATCGAGCCAAGCGCCGGGAATGTGTCAATCAGCCATTCGCCGCGCAAATTGGCGAAGAAGAAGACGAGCAGCGGCCCGAGTTCGAGCGCGAATTTCAGGAGCGGATTGATCTCCGTTTTCCTGGGGTCGCCGGGCTCGCGTTCGATGATGTTGTTCATGCTTGGTGCTTTCGCGCGGGATGTGACGCTTGCAACGATGGCGCTCGACGGCGCCCCCCTCTGTCCTGCCGGACATCTCCCCCGC
>NZ_AYOD01000018.1 GCF_000497755.1 Aliihoeflea sp. 2WW | reverse complement strand
GCGGGGGAGATGTCCGGCAGGACAGAGGGGGGCGCGAGAGAACGCTGCGGTTTCCAGCCTTAAGTCCATCAACTCAATTCACTCCAGCGATCGCGCGGGCGAAATCGCGTGCTTCGAAGGGTTCGAGGTCGTCGATGCCTTCGCCGACGCCGATGAAATAGACGGGCAGGCGATATTTGGCGGCGATTGCGACCAAAATACCGCCGCGTGCGGTGCCGTCGAGCTTGGTCATGACGATGCCGTTGACGCCCGCCACGTTGCGGAAGATCTCGACCTGGTTCATCGCGTTCTGGCCGGTCGTCGCGTCGACCGTCTGGAGCACCGTGTGCGGCGCTTCCGGGTCGTGCTTGCCGAGGACGCGGACGACCTTTTCCAGTTCGGCCATCAGCTCGGCCTTGTTCTGCAGGCGGCCGGCGGTGTCGATGATCAGCACGTCGGAGCCGTTCGCCTTGGCCGTCTCGAACGCGTCCCAGGCAAGGCCGGCCGCGTCGGCGCCGAGCTTGGAGGCGACGATTTCGGAGCCGGTGCGCTCGCCCCATATCTTGAGCTGTTCGATGGCGGCGGCGCGGAACGTGTCGCCCGCTCCGAGCGTGACCTTGAGGCCGCCGGCGACGAGCTTGGCGGCAAGCTTGCCGATGGTGGTCGTCTTGCCGGTGCCGTTGACGCCGACGACGAGGATGACGTGAGGCTTATGCGAGAGGTCGAGCTCGAGCGGCCTGGCGACCGGGCCGAGCACCTTCTCGACCTCGCTCGCCATGACCGTGCGCACCTCGGCGTCCGAGACGTCGCGGCCGAAGCGGCCTTCGCTCAAGGAATCGGTGATGCGGATCGCGGTTTCCATGCCGAGATCGGCGCGCAGCAGCACGTCTTCGAGGTCCTGCAGCGTGTCGTCGTCCAGCTTGCGTTTGGTGAAGACGCCCGAAATGTTGGTCGAAAGCTCGCGCGACGAGCGCGACAGGCCGTCGCGCAGCCGGTCGAACCAGGGACGCTGGACGGAAGGCGCGGCGGTGGGCGCTGTGGCGGGGCCGCGCTCGACGGTCTTCGAGACGCGCACCAGCGCTGAAGCGTCGGGTTCGGTCTCGACCGTGCGCTTCAGGAATTCGGGAACGGCCGGCGCTTCGGCCTGCGGCGGCGGGGCAGGCGTCGGTTCGGGCGCGATTTCCGGGACGGGTGCCGGTGGCACCTCGACAGGCGCGGGCGGAATTTCCGTCGGCGGTTCAGGCACTTCCGGCGGGGCAGGCGGAACCTTGACCGGAGCAGGCTCCGGCGCTGGCTCTTCGACCGGAACTTCGGCCGGTGGCGTGAGGGGCTCCGGCTCGCTCGGCGGCGTGACAGGATCGGGCTCGGGAATTTCGCGCGGCTCGGGGGCCTGGGTCGGCGTTTCGATCGGCACTTCGGGGATGGGCTGCGGCGCGGGCGAGACTGGCGTCGGCTCGGGCTCGTCCGCGCGCTGGCGCAGGAAGTCGGGCAGGGCCGGCGCATCGACGGCGGGGCCGGCTGTCGTGGATGCGATCTCCTCGCGCGGCGCTTCCTCGGCGGCATCGTCCTTGCGGCCGAAGGAGAACATCTTCTTGAAGAAACCTGCCATCGAATTCCCTTCAGGCGGCGCGTTGCGCGCGCGCTGTTGCGGTCAGCCGCTCGCCGTCATGGCCGGTGACGACGGCCTCGACGATCTCGCCGGGCGCGCCGGCATCGATGGCGGCCATAGTGAAGCCTTCGGTGCGGCCGATCCCGTCGCGCTCGACGAGGATGCGCTGGCTCGTGCCGGTCAGCTTGACCAGGTGGCGGCGATAGGCGGCGTCGCCGGCGGCGCGAAGGCGCGCGGCGCGGTCCTTGACGATTTCGCGCCGCACCTGCGGCATCCGCGCGGCGGGCGTGCCCTCGCGCGGCGAAAACGGGAAGACGTGAAGATGCGTCAGCCCGCATTCCTCGACGATCTTCAGCGAATGCTCGAACATCGCCTCGGTCTCCGTCGGGAAACCGGCGATGATGTCCGCGCCAAACACCATGTCGGGACGCAGCGCGCGGACTTCCTCGCAGAAGCGGATCGAATCGTCGCGCAGATGGCGACGCTTCATGCGCTTCAGGATCATGTCGTCGCCGGCCTGCAGCGACAGATGCAGATGCGGCATCAGCCGGGTCTCGGTGGCGATCGCCTCCATCAACTCCGGGTCGGCCTCGATGGAATCGATGGAGGAGAGGCGCAGGCGCGAAAGGTCGGGCACCTGCCGCAGAACCGTGCGTGCGAGCTTTCCGAGACGCGGCGCGCCCGGCAGGTCGGCGCCATAGCTCGTCATGTCGACGCCGGTCAGCACGACTTCCGCGTAACCATTGCCGACGAGGCGCTTGATCTGCTCCACCACCGCGCCCATCGGCACGGAGCGTGAATTGCCGCGGCCATAGGGGATGATGCAGAAGGTGCAGCGGTGGTCGCAGCCGTTCTGCACCTGCACGAAAGCGCGCGCGCGGCCCTCGATGGCGTCGACCATGTGGCCGGCCGTCTCGGTCACCGACATGATGTCGTTGACGCGTGCCTTCTCGAACTGGTTGACGCCGAAATCCGGCAAGGCGCGGTAGTTGTGGGCCTTCAGCTTTTCCTCGTTGCCGAGGACGAGGTCGACTTCGCCCATTTGCGCGAAGGTCCCGGGCTCGGTCTGCGCTGCGCAGCCGGTGACGATGATGCGCGCATCCGGGTTCTCGCGTCGCGCCTTGCGGATCGCCTGCCGCGCCTGGCGAACGGCTTCGGACGTCACGGCGCAGGTGTTGAAGACGATGGCGCCGCCGGCGAGCTCACCAAGGCCGGCTTGCGTGGCCTCGCGGCGCATTACCTCGGATTCGTAGGTGTTCATGCGGCAGCCGAAGGTGACGATGTCGAGGCCCTTGGTCATGTGGATGCGTTGGGGGCTGCATACCCCCACCCTTTATCCCTCCCCACAAGGGGGAGGGAGGTCGTCATCGCTGCGCTAGGCGCATGGATGAAGATACAAACACCACGCTCACGTCCCCCTCCCCCTTGTGGGGAGGGATAGAGGGTGGGGGTCAATTCGGAAAAACCCCTCATGCCGCGCTCGTCTCGTCTCGGCTCCACGCTCCCGTCGCCGGATCGAACATACCGGAAAATTCCCATTCCGCCGGGCCGGTCATGAGTACGTGGTCGTCCTCGCGCCATTCGATCAGCAGCGGCCCGCCGGGGACGGTCACGGTGACGACGCGATCCGTGCGGCGTGTGCGGACGGCGGAGACGGCGGCGGCGCAGGCGGCAGAGCCACAGGCGCGCGTCAGGCCCGCGGCGCGCTCCCAGGTGCGGATCGTCATCGCGTCGCGCGCGGTGACCTTTGCGATCGAGATGTTGCAGCGCTCGGGGAAGATGGGATGGTTTTCCAGCAAAGGCCCGAAGCGTTCGAGATCGTAGGACCAGACGTCTTCGTCGACCCAGAAGATCGCGTGCGGATTGCCCATCGAAGCGACGGAGGGCGAATGCAGCACCGGCGCGTCGATCGGGCCGATCTGGAGTTCGATCATGCGGGTGTCGCGAAATTCCTCGGCCAGCGGAATGTCCTGCCAACCGAACTTCGGAATGCCCATGTCGACGGAGATCAGCCCGTCCTCGTGCTCCTTCGCCGTCAGGATGCCGGCGATGGTCTCGAAGGTGAACACGCGCTCGCCCGTCTCGGCGGCCAAGGCCTGCACCACGCAGCGCATGCCGTTGCCGCAGGCCTGCGCCATCGAGCCGTCGGAATTGATGATCTCGACATAGTTCGCGGTGCCGGGCGTGCGCGGATCGTGGATCGCCATGATCTGGTCGAAGCGCGTGGCGGGATCGGCGTTGAGCCGAACAGCGGCGGCCGGCGTCACCCGGCCCGCGCGGCCGCGCATGTCGGCGACGACGATTTCGTTGCCGAGCCCGTTCATCTTCGCGAATGGCGCCAGATTGCTCATGCGCCGCTATATGGCGGAAACGACGCTGAATTACCAGTGTCGGCGCCGGTCAGAGCTGGACGGAATCCGCCCAGCCGAACATCAAGAGCAGGATGACGAACAGCGCGATCGCGAGTGCGGCGATCGCGAAGGCGATGCGGCTTGCCACTCGCGAGACGCTGCGCATGCCCACCGCACCGGCGACGACCGCAACCACGACGAAAAAGACGAACCAGCCGAACATTCAAAGCCCCCTTCGAAAGTGCGTCGCCAGCTTAAGCGATTCCTGATGGAATGTCCCATGCCTCGCCGGGCTGGAGCGGGCGGAAGCGTTCGCGGGCGATGCCGGCAGTGTCGAGCGCGGCGAGAAGCAAATCGCGCGGCTCCTCGATCGCCTCATTGGTCAACTGGAACGTGCCCCAGTGGTGGCCGATCGCAAAATCGGCATTGGCAAGCTTCATGCCCTCCACCGCTTCGTTCGGGTCCTGGTGCTGGGCGGCCATGAACCAGCGCGGGTCGTAGGCGCCGACCGGCAGGATGGCGAGGCGGAAGCCGCCATGCTTTTCGGCGACCGCGCGGTAGTTGATGCCCGAATGAAAGCCAGTGTCGCCGATATGGTAGATTTTGCCGGCCGGCGTATCGAGGACGAAGGACGCCCACAGCGCCATGCGCCGGTCGCGCATGCCCCGCGCTGACCAGTGGTGCGCCGGCTCGCAATGGATGATGAGCGGGCCGAACTCGAAGGCGTCGCCCCAATCCTGCACGTGGAGACGCATGTCCGGAATGTCTGTCTTGACGATTACGTCATTGCCGAGCGGGGTGACGACCAGCGGGTCGTGATCCTGCTTCAGGCGCGACAGCGTCAGGAGGTCGAGATGGTCGTAGTGGTTGTGCGTCAGGAGCACGATGTCGATCTTCGGCAGCGCCTCGAAGGCGATGCCGGGTGCGTTGACGCGTGCCGGGCCGGCGAACTGGAAGGGTGAGGCGCGGGTCGAGAAGACCGGGTCGGTCAGGATGTTCAGGCCGGATACCTGGATCAGCATCGTCGCATGGCCGATCATCGTCACGCGGATCGCGTCACCTTCGACCGCCGCGTCGGGCACGGCACCGGCAAACGGACTTGGGAACTCGGCCGGCCAGCTTGCCTTGGTTTCTTGGAACTGCCAGCGCAGGAGGTCGGAAAAACCGCGGGGCTCCTCGCCGCCGGGGTTGAAAAACACCCGCCCGTCGAAATGGTCGCTGACGGGGCCGCTATAGTAGCGGTTTCCGCTTTGCGCCTTCGCGATCCCGATGCCGCCGGCCATCGCCGCCAGCCCGCCCAGTCCCAGCCATGTCAGCATGCGCCGCCTGCTCATCTTCATGCGCGCGAAATTATCCGATGGTTCGTCATGCGCAAATGACATAAGCGTGGGTTTAAGCCCATGAGACTGTTGAATTTCGGCAACAGCACATCGTAAATTAACCTTGTTATGCCGAATATGACCCGACCGTCGCCACAGTTGCGCGCCATTGGGCGCATCAAGGGACGCACAGACAGGAACCTGCGGAGTGACCGGGCGTTGCTTCGACGGAGGTGGATCAATGACTCTGACTAAAAGCACGCTACTCATCGCAGTTTCCGCTCTCGCCGTCACCGGCTGCACGAGCGACCGGTTCTCGCGCGTCGACACCCGCCCGGCGGTGGTCGCGACCGCGCCCTCGCCGATCACGGCCGCGCCGGCCGGACAGGTCTCGTCCAGCCAGTTGCCGCCCCCCACGCAGCCCGGCGTCACCAATCCCGGCCCGATCCAGCCCGGAATGACGCAGGGCGCCTTCCCGGCGGCACCCGGTTCCGATGCGGGCGGCGCGCAGGTCGCCTCGCTTCCCCCGGCCGGCGGCGGTGCGCCGGTTTCGGCGGGCGGTGTCGCTGGCGTCTGGAACGCCTCGGTCGCCGGTCAGTCCTGCCGCATCGCGACGCCGCAGACGCGCTTCGGCGAAGGCTTCCGCGCCGGCCCGCTGCGCTGCCCGGCGCCGCTCGACGGCGTGCGCTCGTGGAATGTGTCGGGCTCGACGCTGACGCTCTACGACGCCAATGGCGGCGCGCTGGCCAATCTGTCGTCGGCCGGCAGCGGGTCGTTCAACGGCCAGACCACGACGGGTCAGCCGCTCTCGCTGTCGCGCTAGACGCCGGACGCTCTGCCCCATGCCGCATGACGGCCTGCCCGAATTCCGCTCGGTCCGGGATGCCTATCTCGACCGCGTGGCGCATGGCGCGCTGTCGCGCGACGAAAGGCAGCTTGCACTGGCCGACCGGTTCGACCGGCTGACGGCGGAAATCCGCACCAAGCGGCTCGCGGCCAAGTCGAGCGCGCTCGGCTGGCTGTTCGGCAAGCGCCGCGAGGCGCGCGAACTGGTGAAGGGGCTTTACCTTTACGGCGGTGTCGGTCGGGGCAAGACCATGCTGATGGACCTCTTCTTCGAGCTGCTGCCGGTCAGGCGCAAGCGTCGCGCCCATTTCAACGACTTCATGGCCGACGTGCACGACCGGATCGGCCGGCATCGCGAAGCGCTGAAGCGCGGCGAGACGAAGGAGAGCGACCCCATTCCGGTTGTCGCCGCAGCGCTGGCCGACCAAGCCTGGGTGCTCTGCTTCGACGAGTTCACCGTCACCGACATCGCCGATGCGATGATCCTGTCGCGGCTGTTCACGGCGCTGTTCGAGCGCGGCGTGGTGCTCGTCGCCACCTCCAACGTCGCTCCGGACGATCTTTACCGCGACGGGCTCAATCGTGGCCTGTTCCTGCCCTTCGTTGCGGTGCTCAAGCGGCATTGCGATATCCTGCCGCTCGACGGATCGACGGATTACCGGCTGGAAAAGCTCGGCCGCATTCCCGTCTACATCACCCCTTGCACCGGCGATGGCGAACGCCTGATGGACGAGGCATGGGACGTCGCCGGCTCCGGCCACCAGACCCAGCCGCGGACCATCCGCGTCAAGGGGCGGGAAATCCCGGTTCCGCATGCGAACGGGCGGGCGGCCCGGTTCAACTTCGCGGATTTGTGTTCCCAGCCGCTCGGCGCGCGTGACTATCTCGCCATCGCCGCGGAGTTCGACACCATCCTCGTCGACTGCGTTCCGGCCATGGACATGGACCGGCGAAACGAAGCCAAACGCTTCATTCTCCTCGTCGACACGTTCTACGACCGCAAGACCCGGCTGATCCTCTCGGCCGAAGTCCCGCCGCAGGATCTCTACCATGCGCGCAGCGGCACCGAGGCGTTCGAATTCGACCGCACGGTATCCCGGCTGATCGAGATGCAGAGCGCGGAATGGGCGTCAAGTGCGCGAGCGGCTTGACGCGCGATGGAGCCTGTTGCGGCTGCGGCATTCATCGAACCAGAAGATCGGCGGGGCCGTGAGGCCCTTCAATCTGATCGATATGCTCATATCCAAGGATAGCGGCCAAACGGATCGAAGCTCGATTTTCGATTGCGATGAGACAGGCGATGCGGCGATCATGAACCGCATCGAACCATATGTGCGCCGCGCTGGCCGCTTCGCGCGCATAGCCCTGCCCGTGGAAAGTAGATGCGAGAACCCAGGACGCCTCAACGTCCGTCCCAACTGTTTCACCAAGATTTCGCTCGAAACGCGCGAACCCCATTTTGCCGACATAGCGCTCGGTCGACTTTTCGATGATGGAGAACAGCCCGAAGCCCTCGATGGTCCAATGGCCTACGTCGCGAAGAAATCGGGTCCATGCATCAGCGCGGAGTACGGGTTTGCCGCCGATATGCGCCGTGACGACAGGGTCCGCAAACATGAGCGCCGTCGCCTCAAAGTCATGCCGTATTGGAGGACGCAGGATTAAGTTGGGTGTTTCGATCATGTGGTTGCGTCATCCGTGCAATTGCGTTGGGACCTTGTCGCTTAGCAATACGCCGCTGGTCCTGTTAGACAGGACTGCTCGCATCAACAACCCTGTAAATTGACGTTTACGTAAGTCCGCCTTGATCTAACCGATTGAAAGATATGGCGGCCAAAGAATCGGTTGAATTTTTTGGCCGATCGGTCTATGCGACGCCCACTCCCGGGCGACCTCCCGTGCCCGCGTTAAATGGTTGAAACGCATCTTCGGCTCCGCGCCGTCGCAAACCAATCCAGGGGATTTCCATACATGGCTCGCAACAAGATTGCCCTCATCGGCTCCGGCATGATCGGCGGCACGCTCGCCCACATGATCGGCCTCAAGGAACTCGGCGACGTCGTCCTGTTCGACATTTCCGAGGGCGTGCCGCAGGGCAAGGGCCTCGACATCGCGCAGTCCTCGCCGGTCGACGGCTTCGATGCGAGCTTCACCGGCGCCAACGACTATTCGGCGATCGAGGGCGCTGACGTGTGCATCGTCACCGCCGGCGTGCCGCGCAAGCCAGGCATGAGCCGCGACGATCTTCTCGGCATCAATCTGAAGGTGATGGAGCAGGTCGGCGCCGGCATCAAGAAGTATGCCCCGAATGCCTTCGTCATCTGCATCACCAACCCGCTCGACGCGATGGTCTGGGCGCTGCAGAAGTTCTCCGGCCTGCCGAAGAGCCATGTCGTCGGCATGGCCGGTGTGCTCGATAGCGCCCGCTTCCGCTATTTCCTCGCCGACGAGTTCAAGGTCTCGGTCGAGGACGTCACCGCCTTCGTGCTCGGCGGCCATGGCGACACGATGGTGCCGCTGACCCGCTATTCGACGGTCGCCGGCATTCCGCTGCCCGACCTCGTCAAGATGGGCTGGACCACCCAGGACAAGCTCGACAAGATCGTCCAGCGCACCCGCGATGGCGGCGCCGAGATCGTCGGCCTCTTGAAGACCGGCTCGGCCTATTACGCGCCGGCCTCTTCGGCGATCCAGATGGCCGAAGCGTATCTCAAGGATAAGAAGCGCGTCCTGCCCTGCGCGGCGCATCTGTCGGGCCAGTACGGCGTCAAGGACATGTATGTCGGCGTGCCGACCGTGATCGGCGCCGGCGGCATCGAGCGCGTCATCGAGATCGACCTCAACAAGGCCGAGCAGAAGATGTTCGAAAAGTCGGTGGAATCGGTGAAGGGCCTTTGCGACGCCTGCTCCGAAATCGCGCCCGCACTGAAGCAGTAAGGATTTCCCGGCATGAATATCCATGAGTACCAGGCCAAGCAGGTCCTGAAGTCGTTCGGCGCTCCGGTTGCCGAAGGCGTTCCCGTCATGAAGGCCTCCGAGGCGGAAGCGGCGGCGAAGTCGCTGCCCGGCCCGCTCTACGTGGTCAAGAGCCAGATCCATGCCGGCGGGCGCGGCAAGGGCAAGTTCAAGGAACTCGGCGCGGACGCCAAGGGCGGCGTGCGCCTTGCCAAGTCGGTCGAGGAGGTCGTCTCCCACACCAACGAAATGCTCGGCAACACGCTCGTCACCAAGCAGACGGGCGATGCCGGCAAGCAGGTCAACCGTCTCTATATCGAGGACGGCGCGGACATCGACCGCGAGCTCTATCTCTCGATCCTCGTCGACCGTTCGGTCGGCCGCGTCGCTTTCGTGGTGTCCACGGAAGGCGGCATGGACATCGAGACGGTCGCGCATGACACGCCCGAAAAGATCATCACCGTCGCGATCGATCCCGAAAAGGGCGTCACCGCCGACGACGTGACGAAGCTCAACGCGGCGCTGGAACTGACCGGCGATGCGGCGAAAGACGGCGAGACGCTGTTCCCGATCCTCTACAAGGCCTTCACCGAGAAGGACATGGCGCTGCTCGAGGTCAATCCGCTGATCGTCATGACCAATGGCCGCCTGCGCGTTCTCGACGCCAAGGTCTCGTTCGACAACAACGCGCTCTACCGCCAGGCCGACATCGTCGAACTGCGCGACACGACCGAGGAAGACGCCAAGGAAATCGAGGCGTCCAAGTACGACCTCGCCTATGTCGCGCTCGACGGCAATATCGGCTGCATGGTCAACGGCGCCGGCCTTGCCATGGCGACCATGGACATCATCAAGCTCTATGGAGCCGAGCCCGCCAACTTCCTCGATGTCGGCGGCGGCGCGTCCAAGGAGAAGGTGACGGCTGCCTTTAAGATCATCACGGCCGATCCGGCTGTGAAGGGCATCCTCGTCAACATCTTCGGCGGCATCATGAAGTGCGACGTCATCGCCGAAGGCGTGATCGCGGCCGTCAAGGAAGTCGGGCTCAAGGTGCCGCTGGTCGTGCGCCTCGAAGGCACCAATGTCGAGCTCGGCAAGAAGATCATCAACGAAAGCGGCCTCAACGTCATCTCCGCCGACGATCTCGACGACGCGGCGCAGAAGATCGTCAATGCAGTGAAGGGGGCCTGAGCCTGATGTCCATCCTCGTCAACAAAGACACCAAGGTTCTCGTCCAGGGCCTCACCGGCAAGACCGGCACGTTCCACACCGAGCAGGCGCTCGCCTATCACGGCACGCAGATGGTCGGCGGCATCCACCCGAAGAAGGGCGGCGAGACGTGGACCGGATCGAAGGGCGAGAGCCTGCCGATCTTCGCCACCGTCGCCGAGGGCAAGGAGCGGACCGGCGCCGATGCGTCGGTGATCTACGTTCCGCCGGCAGGCGCGGCCGATGCGATCCTCGAGGCGATCGAAGCCGAGATCGGCCTGATCGTGTGCATCACCGAGGGCATCCCGGTCATGGACATGGTGAAGGTCAAGGCGCGCCTCGACCGTTCGTCCTCGCGCCTGATCGGCCCGAACTGCCCCGGCGTGCTGACGCCCGACGAGTGCAAGATCGGCATCATGCCGGGCAACATCTTCAAGAAGGGCTCGGTCGGCGTTGTCTCGCGCTCCGGCACGCTTACCTATGAAGCAGTGTTCCAGACCACCAATGCGGGTCTCGGCCAGACGACGGCCGTCGGCATCGGCGGCGATCCGGTCAAGGGCACCGAGTTCATCGACATGCTCGAGATGTTCCTCGCCGACGACGAGACCAAGTCGATCATCATGATCGGCGAGATCGGCGGCTCGGCCGAGGAAGACGCGGCACAGTTCCTGCGCGACGAGGCCAAGCGCGGCCGCAAGAAGCCGATGGCCGGCTTCATCGCGGGCCGCACGGCACCGGAAGGCCGCACCATGGGCCATGCCGGCGCGGTCATCTCGGGCGGCAAGGGCGGCGCGGAAGACAAGATCGCGGCGATGGAGGCGGCGGGCATCCGCGTGTCCCCCTCGCCGGCACGTCTCGGCACGACGCTGGTCGAGGCGTTGAAGGGTTAGTGAATGGTGAATTGTGAATGGTGAATGGGATGATGGATCGGCCGCCACGCTTCGGCCCGAACCATTCACCATTCACCATTTTCCCATTCACCTCAAAAAGGAGACGGAGCGCGGCGCTCCGAGATTGAAGAAAATGGCACGTCAGGACCAGGCAAACGACCGGGCATCGCTCACCTCGTTCCTTTATGGTGGCAATGCCGCCTATATCGACGAGCTCTATGCGTCCTGGCAGGACAACCCCAGCTCCGTCGAGCCGGAATGGCGGGAGTTCTTTGCCGAACTGAAGGACGATGCCGAGGCGGTCAAGAAGGGCGCGGCCGGCGCGTCCTGGTCCAAGAAGAACTGGCCCGTTGCCGCCAATGGCGAACTCGTCTCGGCGCTCGATGGCAATTGGGGCGCGCTCGAACAGCATTTCGACAAGAAGTTCAAGGCAAAGGCAGCGGACGGCACCTCCGCGCTCTCGCCCGCCCAGGTCATGCAGGCGACGCGCGATTCCGTTCGCGCCATCATGATGATCCGCGCCTTCCGCATGCGCGGCCATCTGCACGCCAATCTCGATCCGCTCGGCCTCGCCGAGGCCAAGGAAGACTATAACGAGCTGTCGCCGGAAAATTACGGCTTCACCGAAGCCGATTACGACCGGCCGATCTTCATCGATCACGTTCTGGGGCTCGAATTCGCGACCATCCGCGAGATGGTCGATATCCTCAAGCGCACCTATTGCTCGACGCTCGGCGTCGAGTTCATGCACATCTCCAACCCCGAGGAGAAGGCCTGGATTCAGGAGCGCATCGAGGGGCCGGACAAGGGCATCGAATTCACCGCCAACGGCAAGAAGGCGATCCTGGCCAAGCTGATCGAGGCCGAGGGCTTCGAGCAGTTCATCGACGTCAAGTACAAGGGCACCAAGCGCTTCGGCCTTGATGGCGGCGAAGCGCTGATCCCGGCGCTGGAGCAGATCATCAAGCGCGGCGGCGCCATGGGCCTGAAGGAGATCGTCCTCGGCATGGCCCATCGCGGCCGTCTCAACGTTCTTTCCCAGGTGATGGCGAAGCCCCACCGCGCGATCTTCCACGAGTTCAAGGGCGGCTCCTTCGCACCCGACGACGTCGAGGGTTCGGGCGACGTGAAGTACCATCTGGGCGCCTCGTCGGACCGAGAGTTCGACGGAAACAAGGTGCATCTGTCGCTGACCGCGAACCCGTCGCACCTCGAAATCGTCAACCCCGTCGTCATGGGCAAGGCGCGCGCCAAGCAGGACCAGATCTTCGGCCGCACACGCGAGGAAGTCGTGCCGATCGAGGCCCGCGCAAAAGTGCTGCCGCTGCTGCTGCACGGCGACGCGGCCTTCGCGGGCCAGGGTGTCGTCGCCGAAATCCTCGGCCTGTCGGGCCTGCGCGGCCACCGCGTCGCCGGCACGCTGCATTTCATCATCAACAACCAGATCGGCTTCACCACCAATCCGCGCTTCTCGCGCTCCTCGCCCTACCCGTCGGACGTGGCGAAGATGATCGAGGCGCCGATCTTCCATGTGAACGGCGACGATCCGGAAGCCGTCGTCTACGCGGCCAAGGTCGCGATGGAATATCGCATGACGTTCCACAAGCCGGCCGTCATCGACATGTTCTGCTACCGCCGCTTCGGCCACAACGAAGGCGACGAGCCGGCGTTCACGCAGCCGATCATGTACAAGTCGATCCGCCAGCACCGGACGACCGTGCAGCTCTATTCGGAAAAGCTCGTCTCCGAGGGCGTCGTCTCGGATGGCGAGGTCGAGAAGATGCGGGCCGACTGGCGCGCCCATCTCGAACAGGAATGGGAATCGGGCCAGGCCTACAAGCCCAACAAGGCCGACTGGCTCGACGGCGCCTGGACCGGTCTTCGCACCGCCGACAGCCAGGACGAGATGCGTCGCGGCAAGACTGCGATGCCGGTCAAGTCGCTGAAGGAAATCGGCAAGAAGCTGACCGAGGTGCCGAAGGATTTCGAGGCGCACAGGACCATCCAGCGCTTCCTCGACAATCGTCGCAAGATGATCGACACGGGCGAGGGCATCGACTGGTCGACGGCCGAGGCGCTCGCCTTTGCCGCGATCCTGATGGACGGCAACCCGATCCGCCTTTCGGGCCAGGATTCGGAGCGCGGGACGTTCAGCCAGCGCCACTCCGTCCTCTACGACCAGCGCAACGAAGACCGCTACATCCCGCTCAACAATCTGGGGCCGCAGCAGGCCAATTACGAAGTCATCAACTCGATGCTTTCGGAAGAGGCGGTGCTGGGCTTCGAATATGGCTTCAGCCTCGCCGAGCCGCGCGCGCTGACGCTGTGGGAAGCGCAGTTCGGCGATTTCGCCAATGGCGCGCAGGTCGTGTTCGACCAGTTCATCTCGTCGGGCGAGCGCAAGTGGCTGCGCATGTCGGGCCTCGTCTGCCTCCTGCCGCATGGCTATGAGGGCCAGGGCCCGGAGCACTCCTCGGCGCGCCTCGAGCGCTTCCTGCAGATGTGCGCGGAAGACAACATGCAGGTCGCCAACGTCACCACGCCGGCGAACTACTTCCACATCCTGCGCCGTCAGTTGAAGCGCGACTTCCGCAAGCCGCTGATCCTGATGACGCCGAAGTCGCTCCTGCGCCACAAGCGCGCCGTGTCGACCTTGTCGGAAATGTCGGGCGAAAGCTCGTTCCACCGGCTGCTGTGGGACGACGCGCAGTATCTGGGCGACCAGCCGATCAAGCTGGTCAAGGATTCCAAGATCCGCCGCGTCGTCATGTGCTCGGGCAAGGTCTATTACGATCTCTACGAGGAGCGCGAAAAGCGCGGCATCGACGACGTCTATCTCCTGCGCGTGGAACAGCTCTACCCGTTCCCGGCCAAGGCGTTGATCAATGAGCTCTCGCGCTTCCGCAACGCCGAGATGGTGTGGTGCCAGGAAGAGCCGAAGAACATGGGCTCCTGGGCGTTCATCGATCCCTATCTGGAATGGGTGCTGCAGCATATCGACGCCAAGCACCAGCGCGTGCGCTACACCGGCCGTCCGGCCTCGGCGTCGCCGGCTACCGGCCTGATGTCGAAGCATCTCGCACAGCTCGAAGCGTTCCTCGAAGACGCGCTCGGCGAATAGGTCGATGAACGTCTCCGCTTGTCATACCCCCACCCTTTATCCCTCCCCACAAGGGGGAGGGAGCCATGCGCGTTGCGCGCGCACCGTCATCTTCGCATCGAGGGAAGCGATAAATGAGACGCTGATGCCCTCCCTCCCCCTTGTGGGGAGGGATACAGGGTGGGGGTCCTTTTTCGCGACCGACATTCATTCCAGACTCAACGGATAGGAATCCGATATGGCCACCGAAATCCGCGTCCCGACCCTGGGCGAATCCGTCTCCGAGGCAACCATCGGCAAGTGGTTCAAGAAGGCCGGCGACGCGATCGTCGCCGACGAGCCGATCGTCGAACTGGAAACCGACAAGGTGACCGTCGAGGTGCCCGCGCCTGCCGCCGGTACGCTCTCCGAAATCACCGTCCAGGAAGGCGAGACGGTCGAGGTCGGCGCGCTTTTGGGCATGATCGCCGCCGGTTCGGGGGCAGCCGCCGCTGCGCCGAAGAAGGAAGAGGCAAAGCCTGTTCCGGCGCCCGCCAAGGAAGAAAAGGCGGCCGCGCCAGCGAAGTCCGGCGACATGCCGGCCGCGCCGTCCGCCGCCAAGCTGATGGCCGAAAAGAACGTTTCGGCCGACCAGGTTTCGGGTTCCGGCAAGCGCGGACAGGTGCTCAAGGGCGACGTGCTCGACGCGATTGCGAAAGGTCCGGCCGCCAAAGCCGAAGCGCCGCAGGCTGCCCGCGCGCCGTCCTCCGGTGACGACGCGTCCCGCGAGGAGCGCGTGAAGATGACGCGCCTGCGCCAGACTATCGCGCGCCGCCTCAAGGACGCGCAGGACACCGCCGCCATGCTCACCACCTTCAACGAGGTGGACATGAAGCCGGTCATGGATTTGCGTTCCAAGTACAAGGATCTGTTCGAGAAGAAGCACGGCGTGAAGCTCGGCTTCATGGGCTTCTTCACCAAGGCCGTGACGCATGCGTTGCAGGAAATCCCGGCGGTCAATGCCGAGATCGACGGCACCGACATCATCTACAAGAACTTTGCCCATATCGGCGTCGCCGTCGGTACCGACAAGGGCCTCGTCGTGCCGGTGGTGCGCAATGCGGATGCCATGTCGATCGCCGAGATCGAGAAGGAAATCGGCCGCCTCGGCGTCGCCGCGCGCGACGGCAAGCTCGGCATGGCCGACATGCAGGGCGGCACCTTCACCATCTCGAATGGCGGCGTCTACGGATCCTTGATGTCGACGCCGATCCTCAATGCGCCGCAGTCGGGCATTCTCGGCATGCACAAGATCCAGGAGCGTCCCGTCGTCGTCGGCGGCCAGATCGTCATCCGCCCGATGATGTATCTCGCGCTGTCCTACGACCACCGCATCGTCGACGGCAAGGAAGCCGTGACCTTCCTCGTGCGCGTCAAGGAGACGCTGGAGGACCCCGAGCGCCTCGTCCTCGACTTGTAGGGCGAGGTCTGGGAGGCTCCCGCGATGGCCTACGATCCCGACATTCCGCCGATCCAGGTTCACCTGTGCGTCAAGGGCGGGAAGGCGGCCGTCGCCTGGTACGAGACCGCCTTCGAGGCGGTCGAGACCTACGAGCAGATGGCCGAGGACGGAACGCGCATCCTGCACGCCAACCTTGCGCTGTTCGGCTCCGAGGTGATGCTGCATGACGAGTTTCCGGAACTTGGCGGCGACGTGATGGGACCGGACACGCGCGGCGGCGCCAGCATGACGGTTTCGGTCAACCTGGCGACGCCGGAGAAGGTGGATGCGGCGTTTGCGCGGGCCGTGGAGGCGGGGGCGGATGTGGTGATGGCGCCGGCCGACGTGTTCTGGGGCGCGCGCTATGCCAAGCTGCGCGACCCGTTCGGCCATGTCTGGGCGTTCAATGCGCCGTTGGGGAGGGGGAGATGAGTGGATATGTTTTCGCCTCGTCGCACCCCCCTCTTGCCTGCCGGCCATCTCCCCCTCAAGGGGGGAGATTACGCACTCCATCGGTCCGCCACCACCGTCACCGGGCATGCGCGGCGAGGACGAGACTAATCTTTCCCCTTGAGGGGGAGATGGCCGGCAGGCCAGAGGGGGGTGATGCAACGCTCCCGGAGACTCTGCGATGACCCCCCGCATCCTCATCATCACCGGCGCCTCACGCGGCATCGGCGCGGCCACGGCCCGGCTTGCCGGCGCGGCGGGCTATGACGTCCTCGTCAACTACGTCTCCAACGCGGATGCCGCCGCCTCCGTCGTCGCCGCCATCGAATCCGCCGGCGGACGCGCCTTCGCGGTCAAGGCCGACGCCTCGACTACGGCCGGCATCGCCACGATCTTCACTGCTGCCGATGCGCGCGGAAAACTTGCCGGCCTCGTCAACAATGCCGGCGTGGTCGATGCCAAGTCGCGCGTCGACGAGATGGGCGAAGCACGGCTGACGCGCATGATGCGCACCAACATCGTCGGGCCCATGCTCTGCGCGGGGGAAGCCGTGAAGCGCCTCTCCACGCTCCATGGCGGCGCGGGCGGTGCCATCGTCAACGTCTCGTCGGTGGCCGCAAAACTCGGCAGCCCGGCTGAATATGTCGACTACGCCGCCTCGAAGGCCGCGATCGATACGTTCACGCTCGGCCTTGCCCGCGAAGTCGCGGCCGAGGGCATCCGCGTCAATGCGGTGCGGCCCGGCATCATCGACACTGAAATCCATGCCTCGGGCGGCCAGCCCGATCGTGTCGCGCGCGTCAGGGGCATGGTCCCCATGCTGCGCGAAGGCACAGCCGACGAGGTGGCGAAAGCCATTTTGTGGCTGTTGTCCGACCAGGCATCCTACACGACAGGCGCGCTGCTCGACGTCGGCGGCGGGCGCTAACATATCATCAGGAAGGACGGATCAATGAGCTATGATGTTGTGGTGATCGGCGCGGGGCCGGGCGGCTATGTGTGCGCCATCAAGGCGGCGCAGCTCGGGCTCAAGGTCGGGCTCGTCGAGAAGCGCGCGACGCCCGGCGGCACCTGCATCAATATCGGCTGCATCCCGTCGAAGGCGCTGCTGCACGCATCCGAAATGTTCGCCGAGGCCGGCCATTCCTTCGCCGCGCTCGGCATCGATGTCGGCAAGCCGAAGCTCGACCTCGCCAAGATGCTCGGCCATCGGCAGGCGACCGTCGACGCCAACGTCAAGGGCCTCGAATTCCTGATCAAGAAGAACAAGATCGACTGGCTGCGCGGCACCGGCAAGGTGGTCGGGGAGGGCAAGCTGTCCGTCACCGGCGATGACGGCGCGGAAAAGGAGATCGAGGCGAAGAACATCGTCATCGCCACCGGCTCCGACGTCGCCGGCATTCCGGGCGTCGACGTCAAGTTCGACGAGCAGGTCATCGTCTCGTCCACCGGCGCGCTGGCGCTCGAAAAGGTGCCGGGCACGCTCGTCGTCGTCGGCGGCGGCGTCATCGGGCTCGAGCTCGGCTCGGTCTGGTCGCGCCTCGGCGCCAAGGTCACGGTGGTCGAATATCTCGACACGATCCTTGGTGGCATGGACAGCGAAGTCGCCAAGCAGTTCCAGAAGCTTCTCGCCAAGCAGGGGCTCGACTTCAAGCTCGGCGCCAAGGTCACCGGCGTGGCGGCGGCTGGCAATGGCGCGAAGGTCACCTTCGAGCCGGTGAAGGGCGGCGATGCGGAGACGCTCGACGCCGATGTCGTGCTGGTTGCCACCGGCCGCCGGCCCTATGTCGACGGGCTTGGAATCGAAGCAGCCGGCGTCGCGCTCGACGAGCGCGGCCGTGTCGCGGTCGACGATCATTTCCAGACCTCCGTCCCTGGCATTTACGCCATTGGCGACGTCATTCGCGGCCCGATGCTCGCCCACAAGGGCGAGGATGAAGGCGTGGCGGTCGCCGAGATCATCGCCGGCCAGGCCGGTCACGTGAACTACGACGTCATCCCGAGCGTCGTCTACACGAGCCCCGAAGTCGCCTCCGTCGGCAAGACGGAAGAAGAGCTGAAGAAGGCCGGCATCGCCTACAAGGCCGGCAAGTTCCCCTTCTCCGCCAATGGCCGCGCGCGCGCCATGCAGCAGACGGACGGTTTCGTGAAGGTGCTCGCCGATGCGTCGACCGACCGCGTGCTCGGTGTCCACATCGTCGGCTTCGGCGCCGGCGAGATGATCCACGAGGCGGCGGTGCTGATGGAATTCGGCGGCTCGTCGGAGGATCTTGCGCGGACTTGCCACGCGCATCCGACCATGTCGGAAGCGGTCAAGGAAGCGGCGCTGGCGACGTTCTTCAAGCCGATCCATATGTAGGCGGAGGCTACGCCGCTCTTCTGTTGGGACCCCCACCCTTTATCCCTCCCCACAAGGGGGAGGGAGG
>NZ_AYOD01000017.1 GCF_000497755.1 Aliihoeflea sp. 2WW | reverse complement strand
CCTCCCTCCCCCTTGTGGGGAGGGATAAAGGGTGGGGGTCTCGACAAAAAACTCCGAGCCCACGGCTCGCTTCACTGAATCCGCGTCACACCAGTCCGCGCTTCGCCATCATCGCTTCCGCCGTCGGCATCCTGCCGCGGAATGCGAGGTAAAGTTCCTCCGGGTCCTTCGACCCGCCGGCCGCATAGATGTGCGTCTTCAGCTTTTCGGCCATCGTCCCGTTGAACGCGTCGCCGGTCTCCTCGAAGGCCGCGAAGGCGTCGGCGTCGAGCACTTCGGACCACATGTAGGAATAGTAGCCGGCCGAATAGCCGTCGCCGGAGAAGACGTGCAGGAAGTGCGGCGTGCGGTGGCGCATGGCGATGGCGGGGGGCATGTCGAGCCGCTTCAGCCTTTCCGCCTCGAACGCCGACGGGTCGGCCGGTGCGTCGGCCTTGGCGTGATACGCCATGTCGACCAGGGCGGAGGCGGTGAATTCCACCGTCGCAAAACCCTGGCCGAAATTCTTCGCTGCCAGCATCTTTTCGAGAAGGTCCTGCGGCAGCGGCTCGCCGTTGCGGTAGTGCACCGCATGCGCCTTCAGGATTTCCGGTACGGTCAGCCAGTGCTCGTAAAGCTGCGAGGGCAGTTCGACGAAGTCACGCGAGACGGACGTGCCCGAAACCGACGGCCATGTGACTTCGGTCAGCATGCCGTGCAGCGCGTGGCCGAACTCATGGAAGAGCGTGCGCGCCTCGTCCATGGACAGCAGCGCCGGCTCGCCCTTCGGCGGCCTGGCGAAGTTCATGACGTTGTAGATGATCGGCGGTTGGCCGTCGCCGAGGTCGAAGCCCGACTGCAGGCTGCTCATCCACGCGCCCGAGCGCTTCGACGGCCGGTTGAAATAGTCGGCGAGGAAGGTCGCGCGGTGCGAGCCATCCGGGTTTTTCACCTCGAAGACCCGCACGTCCGGATGCCAGGCGGCGATGCCGGTCTTCTCCTCGAATGTCACGTCGAAAAGACGCGTCGCGACGTCGAAGGAAGCCTCGATGATACGGTCGAGCTGGAGATAGGGCTTCAGTTCCGCCTCGTCGAAGGCGTAGCGCTCGGCGCGCAGCTTTTCGGCATAGTGGCGCCAGTCCCAGGCGGCGAAGGGCTCGTTCGCGCCGGCCTCGCGCGCGAGGCGCTCCAACTCGCGCTGGTCGTCGGCCGCGCGGGCGCGGGCCTTTTCCCAGACCGGCTCAAGTAAACGGAGAACCGCTTCGGGCGTCTTCGCCATCGTGTCGTCGAGCTTCAGCGCGGCATAGCTTTCGTAGCCGAGCAGCTTCGCCTTTTCGGCGCGCAGGGCCAGCGTCTTGGTCACGAGGTCCGCATTCGATTTCTCGCCGCGCGAGGTGAAGCCTCGCCAGGCTTCCTCGCGCAGATCGCGGCGTGTCGAATAGGTGGTGAAGGGTTCGTAGATCGAGCGTGAGAGCGTCACCGCATAGCGCCCCTCCTGACCGCGCGAGGCGGCGGCTTCGGCCATCGCATCGCGCACGAAGTCAGGCAGCCCGTCGAGGTCGGCTTCGTCGATGAAGAGCACCCAGCCCGCCTCGTCGGCAAGCACGTTCTGGCCGAATGCGGCGCCGAGCGAGGCCAGTTCCTCGTTGATGGCGCCGAGCCGGGTCTTCGAAACCTCGTCCAGCTTCGCGCCGGATTTGACGAAGCGCTTCCAGGTCTTTTCGAGAACGCGCAGCGTCTCGGCGTCGAGGCCGAGCGTGTCGCGCCGGGCGTAAAGCGCGTCGATGCGGGCGAACAGCGCCGCGTTCATGTGGATCGCGGAGAAGTGCCGCGCCATCTTCGGCGAAATCTCGCGTTCCATCGCCTGGATCTGCGGGTTGGTGTCGGCGCCGGCCTTGCACCAGAAGATCGCCGAGACGCGGCCGAGCGCTTCGCCGGCGAGCTCCAGCGGCGCCAGCACGTTCTCCACCGAAGGCGTCGCGGGATTATTCGCAATCGCGTCGATCTCCGCCTGGTGCGCCGTCAGGGCCGCGTCGAAGACGGGCCCGAAATCGGCATCGGTAATCGTCTCGAAGGCGGGCAGGCCGAGCGGACCCGTCCAATGTGTGAGCGGGTGGCGGGCAAGATCGATGGTCATGAAAATCCTCGGGCGAATTGGCTTCAACGACATTTAGGCACCTCCTCCACCCGCCGCAACCGGCATCGCTTGACGCTGCGGCGCACAAATACTAAGTAGACCAGATAATAAGGTTTACTTAACATATGCCCAGACAGATCGACCCCGAATCCTTCGGTTTCCTGGTGACGGACCTCGCGCGCATGCTGCGCGCCGAGATGGACCGTCGCATCGCCGGTTCCGGCATGGAGCTGACGCCCGGCGAGGTGCGCCTCCTTGCGCAGGCCGCGCGCGCCGGCACGGTGCGCCAGTCCGTCCTCGCGGAGCGCATCGGCGTCGAGGCGATGACCGTCTCTTCCTATGTCGACCGGCTGGAAGCGCGCGGACTGATCGAGCGGCTGCCCGATCCGTCCGACCGGCGCGCCAAGCTGATCGCGCTGACCGACGCGGCGGATGCGGTGCTCGACCAGGTCAAGGTCTTCGCGGACGAAGCGCGCCGGCAGGCAGCGCAATCGGTCGATCCGGGGGAGTGGGCAGTGATGCTCAAGGTGCTGAAGACGGTGCGCTGCAACCTTTCGGATGCGCGTATCGAGGCGCGGAGCTCGGCAGCATGAACATGAAGCCCGCCCAACCCGTCGCGTCCCAACCGGTCATGAGCGAGTTACGCGTCTCGATCATCGGCGCGCTTCTCGTCGCCATCGGGCCGATCTCGATGGCGCTGTTCACGCCCGCCATGCCCGAGATCGTGCGTGCGTTCGGAACGACGGACGCGGCGGTGAAGATGACGCTGTCGCTCTATTTCGCCGGCTTTGCCTTCGCGCAACTCGTCTGCGGGCCGCTGTCGGACGGCTATGGCCGCAAGCCGATCACCATCGCCTTCATGGGCATCTACCTTGTCGCGACCGTCGCTGCGATCCTCGCGCCGACGATCGAATTGCTGATTGTCGCGCGTTTCGCGCAAGGGGTGGGAGCGGCGGCGGGTGTCGCCATCTCGCGCGCCATCGTGCGCGACCTCTTCACCAACGAGCGCTCGGCGCGGATCATGAACCTCATCGGCATGATCCTCGGCATCGGTCCGGCCTTTGCGCCCACCATCGGCGGCGTGGCGATGGAGCTGTTCGGCTGGCACTCCATCTTCGCCTTCATGCTGGCCTTCGGCGTCACCATCATTCTCGTCGTCAAGTTCGCGATGACGGAGACGGTCGTGCGCGATCCCTCGCGGGTCAAGCCGCGCGCCCTCGTGCGCTCCTACAGGTCGCTGTCGACCAGCGGCTACTTCATGTGGTCGAGCCTGGTGATGGGCGGCTCCGTCGGCGCGCTCTATACGCTCGCCACCATCCTGCCCTTCGTCCTGATGGATCGCGTCGGGCTGACGCCGACGCAGTTCGGCCTCGGCATGCTGATGCAGTCGGGCGCCTTCTTCATCGGCGCAGTCATCATGCGCCGCTTGATGGGGACGCGCAGTGCGTACCAGCTCGTCAAGCCGGGCCTGTGGTTCATCGGCGCCGGCAGCGTGCTTCTGGCTTTCGGCCTGCATCTCTTCGAGCCGAGCTTCCTGCTCGTCATGGGGCCGGTCGGGGTCTATGCGTTCGGCATCGCCTTCGTCATGCCGGCCATGTCGACGGCCTCGCTGGCGCCGTTCCCGCACATGGCAGGCGCGGCCGCCTCGATGAGCGGTTTCATCCAGATGGGTGGCGGGCTCGTGGGCGGCATGGTCGCGGCGCTCGTCGGCGATCCGGTGATCGGCATCTCGACCGTCATCCCAGCGATGGGCTTCTTCGCGATCCTGTCGTGGTTCCTGTGGAGCCGCTATCCGGAACCGGCGCTGGCGCGCACCGTGATCACTCCGGCGGCGCCGGCCGAGTAGCCCCGATCAGGGGCGCTCGAAATCGCCGGTCGCGGGGTCCATTGCCCAAAGCTCGCCGGAGGAAATGTCGAACCAGGCGCCATGCAGCGTCAGCCGGCCCTTCTTCTCCAGAATGTCGACGCAAGGAAACGTGCGCAGATTGGCGAGCGAGAAGCGGATCGAGATGCGCTCCATCGCAGTCTGGCGTTCGCTGGCAGTCATCACGTCGTTGCCGGCGACCATCTGGGCGGCAGGGGCGACGAGGCTCATCCAGCGGCCGATGAAATCTCCGGGCGACAGCGGTTCGCTCATCGGATTGAGCGCGGCCGAAATGCCGCCGCAGCGGCCATGGCCGAGCACGACGATGTTCTTGACCTTCAGGCTTTGCACCGCGAACTCCAGCGCCGCCGACGTCGCATGCAGCTTGTCGTCGGGCTCGTAGGGCGGCACGAGGTTGGCCACGTTGCGCATGACGAAGAGTTCGCCGGGGCTGGCGTTGAAGATCGTCTCGGGCGCGGCGCGGCTGTCGCAACACGCGATCACCAGCGTCTCGGGCTTCTGGCCTTCCTTGGCCAAAGTGCGATAGCGCTCGCTCTCGGTCGCATAACGACCGCTCATGAAATCGCGATAACCGGTGAGGAGATTGTCAGGCAGATGGCTCATGGGTTTGGCTTAGGCCGAAATTCCCGTGTCATCAACGGATAGAACACGGAAATTTCCGTATGGGTTAAAGAAGGACCCACTGATGGCCCCCTCCGGCCCTTCGGGCCACCTCCCCCGTGAACGGGGGAGGACCCGCGTCGCACCCAGTGACGGTGATGAATCCTCCCCTGCGAAGCGGGGGAGGGGGACCATGCGCAGCATGGTGGAGGGCGCGCAGTCGCGGCTCGCTATGTCCAGATTGCAATGGGAATTCCTCTGCTGTCCGTTCCCGGTCTTTCCGGGAAACATCTCGCCTGTCGTGTAGCGTAGCGCTCAGCGACGAGCAGCATCGCAAAGGCGTCGAGCAGGTCATCCGTCTTGGCGCCCTTCGGTGCTCGAGCATCCACTGCGTATGCTTCGACTCCATTCGCAACTAGAATTTGCCTTCTCGTTGTCCGTCCTTCCTCGGACTTCTTTGAAGCCTGTATCTCCCGTTCTCCGTTGAGCACAAAAAATGCTGCTTCGGGGTGAGATTCGATGACTCTCAGTTTGAGCTCGGGCTTGGCCTCGAGAATGACATCGATCTCCTGGATACGCGGCATCAATGCGAAGGAGAAAATCGACGGAGCCCAAGGTGGAGATGATGTTGCGCGTGCCACAGTTTTCACGCGCTCGTAAGCGCGACGATATTCCTCCGCTCCGGGGTAACTGCGCGGAGCCTCGTAAACGGCTCTTCGCGATGGTGTCGGAAATATGCTTGAAGCTTTCTGCCGCAGCATTCGTCGGAGCAGTTTCTCGGGCTCACGGCCAGCGCCCTCAATGAATTCTAGTAAGCCGATCGGCATGTCCACAGCGACAATTGCATCGTCAGGATAGGCTTCGACGAGTTCTATGAAGCTTCGAAAGACCCGAGGTTTTTCGACTCCAGCCTTGCCGCGTGCCACCGCGATCCAGCCGCCCTTGCAGCCATCGACGCCGACGCATACTGGCATGTCAGGCTCGTCGCCCAACGATCTAACGCTCACAGAGGACTTCGGCGCAGTCAGGCTCGCCGCATCCGTTTCCAGCATCAGTTCGTCCGCGCCGCGTTCTGCCGCCCGCGACAGGACGTCGAACACGGCGGCGGTGACGTGCCGTAGCGCTTCGCCTGCACCTTTGCCTTCCAAACGCTGCGCCAAAAGCATCGCCGCCGTCAGATCGCCGAGCCCGTTCGGCGGTTTCGCGACGAGGTCGTGGCTGGCGAGAAGCGCCATCTCCTCCTCGACCCAGAGATTACCGATGCGTCCTTCGCCCGCCGGCGCGGAGGTGACGAGCATGCCTTGGGGCGGCAGGCTACGCGCCGCCGCCGCGATTTCGTCCAGCGTTTCGTCGTTCCGTCGTCCCGACAGCCAGTCGAGTTCGGCCCGGTTCGGCGTCGCGATGTCGGCCAGCGGAAGGAGATAGTCGCGGATCGCCTCGGCGGTCGCCTGCGGTACATAAAGGCCGCCGCGGTCGCCGATCACCGGGTCGCAGACATAGAGCGCGTCGGGGCTGCGTGCCTTCACCGCCTCGATCAGTTGCGCGACTGGCGCGGCCTGTTCGGCGCTGCCGAGATAGCCGGTCAGGATGCCGCCCACCTCGCCCAGCCAAGGCGCGTCTTCGAGGTCGGCCAGCATCGCCGCGAAGGCGTCGGCGGGCGGGATGATCCGCGTCGCGGGACGGTGGCCGGGGTGCCAGGGCAGCGTGACCGTCGGCACCGCCCAGACCGGGAAGCCGAGCATTTCGAGCGCGAAGACCGCGGCGCGGTTGCCGACCGTGCCGCGCACGACATGGCTCGATATGACGAGGATCGCCGGCTTCGTCATAGGGTTCGGATGAAATCGATCAGCCACCAGACCAGAACCGCGGCGAGGACGACGCTCAAGACGCGGCCGATGCGCGTGCCCCAGATTTCGACCCAGTCGTCCGGGTCGGCGTCCGCACCGCTCATGTGGCGGCGGATGCGCGTCGCCATCGTCGCTTCGCTTTCCTGGCCGACGCGGCGGATGATGCGCTTTGATTCGTCGTCGTCCTTCATGCGGCCAGCTTCCGCTCGACCAGCCGGACCCAATAGGAAACGCCCGCCGGGATCGCCTCGTCCTCGAAATCATAGGCGGGGTGGTGGAGGTCGGCCGACTTGCCGTTGCCGATGAAGACAAGCGTGCCCGGCCGCAATTCCAGCATGCGCGAGAAATCCTCGCCAGCCATCACCGGCGCCACGTCGGCGTCCACCATCGCCTCGCCGACGACCTCGCGCGCGACCGCGGTCGAGAAGGCGGCTTCGTCGGGGTCGTTATGCGTCACCGCGATCGTCTGGTTGTAGTCGACCTCGACGCTCGCACCCGCGGCCTCGCCGATCTTGGTCGCGATGTGGACGATCCGGTCTTCGGTCTCCTTCGCCACATCCATCGAGAGCGCCCGCACGCTGCCCCACAGCTCGATGATCTCGGGAATGATGTTGTAAGCCGTGCCGGCATCGAACTTCGTCACCGTCACGACGGCGGAAGTCACCGGATCGGTGTTGCGCGAGACGATCGTCTGCAGCGCGGTGACGATCTGCGCGCCGGTGACGATCGGGTCGATCGTGGTGTGCGGGCGCGCCGCATGGCCGCCGCGCCCGGTCACGCGGATGGTGAACTTGGCCGAGGCGGCCATGATCGAGCCTGGACGAAGCGCGATGTGGCCGGTGGCGAGCCCTGGCATGTTGTGCATGCCGTAGACATGACCGATGCCGAAGCGGTCAAAGAGCCCGTCCTCGATCATCGCCTTGGCGCCGCCGCCGATTTCCTCGGCCGGCTGGAAGACGAGCACGACGGAGCCTTTGAAATTGCGCGTCTCGGCGAGGTACTTGGCAGCGCCCAGCAGCATCGCCGTGTGGCCGTCATGGCCGCAGGCGTGCATGGCGCCCTCGACCGTGGAGGCATGCGGCTGCGACGTCGCCTCGACGATCGGCAGCGCGTCCATGTCGGCGCGCAGCGCGATCGCCGGACCGTCGCCGAGGCGCCCGCGGATCACGCCGACGACACCCGTCTCGCCGAAGCCGCGATGGATTTCGTTGACGCCGAATTCCTCCAGCTTGCGCGCGACGAATTCCGCCGTCTGGTGAACTTCGAAGCCGATCTCGGGATGTTGGTGGATGTGCCTGCGCCAGCCGACGATTTCATCATGCAGTTCGCTCGCGCGGTTCAGGATCGGCATCATGGTCTCCAGTTCGCTTCTCGCAGACTAGCCAGCGGCTTGCGGCATGGGAACCGGAAATGTTGCCCTCTGCGCGGTCGCTGACTACGGTGCGGGCCGGCAACAGGGAGACGCGCGCATGGCCGAGGAAGCACTGATCGTCATCGACGTGCAGAACGATTTCTGCCCCGGCGGCGCGCTTGCCGTCGAGGATGGCGACGCGATCGTGCCGGTCGTCAACCGGATGATCCAGGCGGCGCCGCACGTGATTCTGACGCAGGACTGGCACCCCGCCGGCCATTCCAGCTTCGCCTCGCGGCACGCGGGCAAGGCGCCGTTCGAGACGGTCGAGATGGAGTACGGCCCGCAGACGCTCTGGCCGGACCATTGCGTGCAGGGCACGAAGGGAGCGGCGTTCCATCCCGACCTCGACTGGACGCGCGCCGAGTTGGTGGTCCGCAAGGGCTTCCGGCCGGCGATCGATTCTTACTCGGCCTTCTTCGAGAACGACCGCCCGACGCCGACCGGCCTTGGCGGCTACCTCAAGGAACGCGGCATCCGCAACCTGACGCTGGTCGGCCTCGCCACCGATTTCTGCGTCGCCTATTCGGCGCTCGATGCGGCGAGGCTCGGCTTTTCCGTCACGGTCGCGCTGGAGGCGTGCCGCGCCATCGACCTCGGCGGCTCGCTTGCAGCCATGAAGGCCGAAATGCAGAAGGCCGGAGTGGTGCTATTGTGATGCGTGGCTTTCTCATCGCCGCCGCGCTTGTGTGCGCAACGGCCGCCCATGCGGAAATCGTCTCGGAATATACCGAGTTCGACGCAGACAAGGGCTGCAGCGCGTATCGCACGGCCCCGGACGATGAGGGCGACTGGGCGGACCTCGCCTGTGCCGGCTATCGCGGCTATCCGGTGATCCTCACCTACACCGACTTGCGCTATGTCGCCTATTACGGCTTTCCGCCCGAAGGCGAACTTCCGCGCCAGTCGGGCTTTCACCCCTTCAACCATCCCGGAACGCGGATCGAATGGCGCATCGACCGGCAGGAGCGCAGCGAGACGCCCTTCGCCGCGATCCATCGCTGGTTCCTCAACATCGGCGACGCAGGCGCGCGCGACATCGAAATCCTGACCGTCAGCAAGGTCGCAACCATGGAAGACCGGTCGGCGTGTTTCGTCGGCTTCGTGATGGCGTCGGGAAATGCGCAGGCCAACGAGGAGGCCCGACGCATCGCGGACGAGACCGCGCGCGATTTCGACTGCGGGTCAGACGAGCGCGCCATCGCCGATCCCGGGCTACGTGGGCTGGTCAACCCGTAAAAAAGAGAGCGCCAGGGCGCTCTCTTTCAATTTCCGGTTCAGGCCTTCGTCTTCTTCGCCCGCTCGACCGCCTCGACGATCATGGCGCGCGCCGTCTCGGCGCCCTGCCAGCCGCCGATCTTCACCCACTTGCCGGGCTCCAGATCCTTGTAGTGCTCGAAGAAGTGTTCGATTTGCTTCAGCGTGATTTCGGGAAGGTCGGTGTAGTCGTGGACGTTCTCGTAGCGGCGCGTGACGTGCGGGGTCGGCACGGCGATGATCTTCTCGTCCTTGCCGCCGTCGTCTTCCATGATCAGGACGCCGATCGGGCGCACATTGATGACGCAGCCCGGCACGAGTTCGCGCGTGTTGCAGATCAGGACGTCGATCGGGTCGCCATCCTCCGAGAGGGTGTGCGGGACGAAGCCGTAATTGCCGGGATAGCGCATCGGCGTATAGAGGAACCGGTCGACCACGAGCACCCCGGCTTCCTTGTCCATCTCGTACTTGATCGGCTGGCCGCCGGCCGGCACTTCGATGAGGACGTTGACGTCGTGGGGCGGATTGTCGCCGATGGAAATGGCGTCGAGGCGCATGCGCTGATCCTGTCTTCGCAAGGTTCTGAAAATGTGCGCAAGCGGTTAGCGCGTCTCATGCTGCAATGCAAGGAAGCGCCGGGTCACGTCGCGTCTCAGGGGTGACATGGGGGGCGGCTGGTCGGCGGCCTCGGCGGCTTTGGGATGGTCGCAGGGTTCTGCCCGTCGTCAACGTCGAGGCATGGATTCCTGTGACGAGCACAGGAATGACGGTGGCATGGATGGCGTCGATGTTTGACCGACGCTGACGATTGGCCTCAACCCCTGATGCCGTCATTCCTGTGCTCGTCACAGGAATCCAGGCCTCGCCCTCGCGCCTGACTCACCCTTCGGGATCTTGCCGCGCCAACGCCTCAATTCCAGACGTAGGCGACCTTCTTCAGCGCCTTCTGGTCGAAGATCTCGACGCCTTCGGCGACGTCGCGGCCGCCGGCGCCCTCGTAGAAGGCGCGGGCGCCGTCATTGTCTTCCAGCGCCCAGACGACGAGGCCGGAAAGGCCATGTGCCTTCAGCCGGTCGCGGGCGGCCTTGAAGAGGCGGGTGCCGAGGCCGATGCCCTGATATTCGGGCAGGAGGTAGAGTTCGTAGATTTCGCCGTCCTGCGGCAGGTCGCGGGCGCGGTTGCGGCCGAGCGTGGCGTAGCCGACGACATTGCCGTCGATCTCGACGACGAGGACGCTCGCGGCGCGGCGGATCGCCTTTTCCCACCACTGCGTGCCGCGGCGCGACAGCATCGAGTTCAGCGCGCCGTGCGGGATCAGGCCGGCATAGGCACCCACCCAGGCGTCGTGATGCACGCCGGCGATCGCATCCGCGTCGTGCGGGTCGGCCTTGCGAATGTCGATCGAGAGCGTCTTCATGATTTGTTAATCATAACTGGCGAAGGCGCTTGACGGCAAGCGGGAAGGTGGCGCCCGGCCAAACTTCGCGCAAGCCTCGGCGATGTCGGTGATGCCTCAGCGGCTGCGCGAAAGCTCGCGCGTCGCCTTTTCCAGGCCGTTCAGCGTCAGGGGGAACATGCGCTCGGAAAAGATCTCGCGGATCATCTGGATCGAGTGCGTATACCCCCAGTGCTTTTCGCGCACGGGGTTGAGCCAGACGGCCTTCGGCCAGTGCTGGAGCACGCGCTGAAGCCAGACGATGCCGGCCTCCGCGTTCCAGTGTTCCACCGCGCCGCCGGGATAGGCGATCTCGTAGGGGCTCATCGAGGCGTCGCCGACGAAGATCGCCTTGTAGTCGGCGCCGTATTTGTGCAGCAAATCGTAGGTCGGGATGACCTCCGAGTGGCGGCGGGTATTGTCCTTCCAGACGCCCTCGTAGACGCAATTGTGGAAGTAGAAATATTCGAGCTGACGGAATTCGGCCCGCGCGGCCGAAAACAGTTCCTCGACGATGCGGATGTGGTCGTCCATCGAGCCGCCGACGTCGAAGAACATCAGCAGCTTCACCGCATTGCGCCGTTCGGGCCGCGTCTGGACGTCGAGATAGCCGTGCTCGGCGGTCGACTTGATCGTGCCGCCAAGGTCGAATTCCTCGTCCGCGCCCTCGCGCACCCAGCGGCGCAGGCGCTTCAGCGCGACCTTGATGTTGCGCGTGCCGAGTTCGACCGAATCGTCGAAGTTCCTGAATTCGCGCTTGTCCCAGACCTTTACTGCGCGGCGGTGGCGGCTCCCCTCCTGGCCGATCCGCACGCCTTCCGGGTTGTAGCCATAGGCACCGAAGGGCGAGGTGCCGGCGGTGCCGATCCATTTCGACCCGCCCTGATGGCGGCCCTTCTGCTCCTCCAGCCGCTTCTTCAGCGTCTCCATCAGCTTTTCGAAGCCGCCAAGGCTCTCGACGAGCTTCTTTTCCTCGTCGGTCAGGTGTTTCTCGGCCAGCCGCCGCAGCCATTCCTCGGGAATGTTGGCGACGTCGACGGCACTCTCGCCCGACACCGCCTCGACGCCCTTGAAGACCTGACCGAAGACCTGGTCGAACCGGTCGATGTGGCGTTCGTCCTTCACCATCGCCGCGCGCGCCAAGTAGTAAAAGCCTTCGACGTCATAGTCGACGAGATGGGCGTCCATGCCTTCGAGCAGTGACAGATATTCCCGCAACGAAACGGGAATGCGCGCGGCCTTCAATTCGAGGAAGAACGGAATGAACATGGCGCGCAAACTAGAGCGGTTGTCGCGCGTATGGAAGCCGTCTGTTTCCTTCCCCATTCAGCCTTGCTAAGGGGGCGCACGATGATCGCGTCCCATTTCACCATCCTTCTCGGCGGCGATGCCGAGCCGACCCCGCGCCTCGCCCGCCAGGTTGCCGGCAGCCGCGTGATCGCGGCGGATTCAGGGATGCGCCACGCCGGGCCGCTTGGCCTCGTGCCCGAACTCTGGACCGGCGACTTCGATTCCGTCGACGCGGCGCTCGATGCCGCCCACCCGGACATCCCGCGCGAGATCTTCCCGCCCGCCAAGGATCTGACCGATGGCGAGATCGCCGTCGAGGCGGCGCTGGCACGGGGCGCGACCGCCTTGACGCTGGTCGGCGCCTTCGGCGGCCCGCGCGCCGACCATGCCTTCCTGCACTTGGCGCTCGGCGTGCGACTGGCCGAGCGCGGGCTTTCCATCCTGCTGACCAACGGCACGCAGGAAGGCGTTCCACTGCTTGAAGGCGCATCGCGGCTCGACTATCTGCCGGGCACCGTGTTCTCGGTCGTCGCGATGACCGACCTTGCCGGCCTGACGCTCGAAGGCGTGCGCTGGCCGCTCGACAAGCGGCACGTTCCCTTCGGCTCGTCGCTGACACTCTCCAACGAGGTCACCGGCGATCTGACCGTTCACCTGATCTCCGGCCGCGCGATCCTCATCGCCCATCCGTCCGGCCAATAGGAATTCCATGGCGCCCCCGCTTCTCAATCTCGACGGCATCAAGCTCACCTTCGGCGGCACGCCGCTGCTCGACGGCGCGGCGCTCTCCGCGCAGGCCGGCGACCGCATCGCGCTGGTCGGCCGCAACGGTTCGGGCAAGTCGACGCTGCTGAAGATCGCCGCCGGCCTCGTCGAGGCGCAGGACGGCGAGATTTTCCGCCAGCCCTCGGCCACGATCCGCTATCTGCGCCAGACGCCGGACATGGAGGGTTTTGCCACCGTCCTCGCTTATGTCGAGGCGGGCCTCGGGCCGAGCGACGACCCGCACCGCGCGACCTATCTCATCGAGAGCCTCGGCCTCGACGGTTCGGCGGCGCCGGAGAACCTGTCGGGCGGCGAGGCGCGCCGTGCTGCGCTTGCCCGCGTTCTCGCGCCGCAGCCCGACATCCTGCTTCTCGACGAGCCGACCAACCATCTCGACCTCGCCACCATCGAATGGCTCGAAGGCGAACTCGTCCGGTCCACCTCCGCCATCGTCGTCATCTCGCACGACCGACGCTTTCTCGAACGCGTCTCCAAGGCGACCGTCTGGCTCGACCGCGGCCAGACGCGCCGCCTCGACAAGGGTTTTGCCCATTTCGAGGAATGGCGCGACCAGGTTCTGGAGGAAGAAGAGCGGGACCAGCACAAGCTTGGCCGCCAGATCGTGCGCGAGGAGCATTGGCTGCGCTACGGCGTCACCGCGCGACGCAAGCGCAACATGCGCAGGCTCGGCGAACTCCACTCGATGCGCCAGAAATTCCGCACGCATCAGGGCGCCGAAGGCAAGGCGACGCTGCAGGCAAGCGACGCCAACGAATCCGGCAAGCTGGTCATCGAGGCGAAGGGCATCGCCAAGAGCTTTGGCGAGCGCCAGATCGTCCGCGATTTTTCCACCCGCATCCAGCGCGGCGACCGGATCGGTCTCGTCGGCCCCAACGGCGCGGGCAAGACGACGCTCCTGAAAATGCTGACCGGCGAACTTGCCCCCGATGCCGGCTCAGTCCGGCTCGGCGTCAACCTCGAAATCGCAACGCTCGACCAGAAGCGCGATCTTGACCTCGACGAGACGCTTTCGCACTACCTGACCGACGGGCGCGGCGACAGCCTCGTCGTCAATGGCGAGCAGCGCCACGTCGTCTCCTACATGAAGGATTTCCTGTTCAAGCCGGAACAGGCGCGCACCCCGATCCGCGAACTGTCCGGCGGCGAGCGCGCGCGCCTCGTGCTGGCGCGGCTTCTCGCGCGCCCGGCCAATCTGCTGGTGCTCGACGAGCCGACCAACGACCTCGACATGGAAACGCTCGATCTGCTGCAGGAACTGGTCGCGGGCTTTCCCGGCACGGTCATCCTCGTCAGCCACGATCGCGACTTCCTCGACCGGACCGTGACGAGCACCGTCGCGCCCGACGAGGACGGACGGTGGATCGAATATGCCGGCGGCTATGCCGACATGCTGACCCAGCGCGGCACGAAGGCATTCACGCAAAAGCCGGCGAAGTCAGAGCCGCGCGAGAAGCCCGCTGCGCCCCGGCCGGCCGGCAACGCCAACTCATCGAAAAAACTCTCCTTCAAGCAGAAATTCGCGTTGGAGAAGCTGCCGGGCGAGATGGAGGCGACCTCCGCGAAGATGGCGACGCTCGAAACGAAGATGGCCGACCCGCAATTCTACGTCCGCGATCCGGCCGGGTTCGCGAAGTCGGCGTCCACGCTCGATGGATTGCGCGCCGACCTTGCGCGGATGGAGGAGGAGTGGCTGGAGCTGGAGATGCTGCGCGAGGCGATCGAAGGGTAGGAAGCGGCGACCAGCGTTTCCGCGCTTCAATACCCCCACCCTTTATCCCTCCCCACAAGGGGGAGGGA
>NZ_AYOD01000016.1 GCF_000497755.1 Aliihoeflea sp. 2WW | reverse complement strand
TCCCTCCCCCTTGTGGGGAGGGATAAAGGGTGGGGGTCCCGCTTCGCAAAACCCATCTACCCCATTTACAAACACGCCTCGCAAATCGCCGCGATATGCCGGCGATCCGTTCCGCAGCACCCTCCCAGCACCGAAATCTGCCCGAACTGCCGTCGCATCTCGCCATAGCGCCGGCCGAGATCGTCCGGGTCGCCGGGATCGAGTTCGCTGGCCTCGTCGAGTTCGGCATGGCTCTTCGCCGAGGCATTGGCACGGACCCCGCCCAGCCTTTGCATCCACGCCTCGCCATTGCCGAGTGACGTGGCGAAATGGGTCGGGTGGGCGCAGTTGATCATGTAGTAGATCGGCGCGCCCTCCGTGTCCTCGTCGACTGTCTCGATCGCCTCGCGCAGGCTTGCGCCTGAGGCGAGGTTGCCGTCCGTCTCGACGGTGAAGGAGATGACGCAGGGCAGGCCGTAGGCGGCTGCCGCCCGCGCGATGCCGCAGGCTTCCTCGACATAGTTCATCGTCATGCCGCTCACCATGTCGGCGCCGGTGGCGTGGAAGGCCTCGATCTGCGCGTGGTGGTAGTGCTCGGCGCCGTCGCGGTCCATCAGGGACGTCGGACGGTAGCCGTCGCCACGCGGGCCGACCACGCCGTTGACGACGATCTTGTCGCTGCCCTCGCCGAGTTCCCGGCGCAGCGACTTCGCCCAACTTACCGCCTCGCGGTTGATCTCGGCCAGGGCGCTCGCATCGAAGCCGAGCTTTTCGCCCCAGTCGCGATTTGCCCGCCAGGTCGGCGTGTCGATGATGAAGCCGGCATGGCGGGCAAGCGCCATCTCGACGAAGGGCGCGAAATAGTCCGTCAGTTGCTGGCGGCCATAGGCGTTGAGCAGAAGCGGAAAGGCAGCGAAAAGCGGCAGGTCGACGCCATCATGGAAGATCAGCGAAGTCTCGAGGCCGCCATCGGTCAGGAAGACCGCGCCGCCCGGCCGCGGCAGCACCGCGTGCGACATGATCATGGCTCATCCGGCCCACGCCCGCTCCAGGCAGCGACATCGCTGCCTGATTGGATGATCCGCTTGCAATCAATGGCTGTCAATCGATCGGACGGCGCCTGGCTTGCGGCACGGTTCATATGCGCATATCCTATGCGCAGAAACGAGGCCCGAACCATGCGCCACGAAAAACCCGCCGCCCGCAAACCGACCAATCTGACGCTCGACGCCGCTCTTCTGGCCGAAGCGAAGGAACTCTCGGTCAACGTCTCCCGCGCCGCCGAAACCGGCATCGCCGAAGCCGTCCGCGCGGAAAAGGAAAGGCTCTGGTTGGAGGAAAACCGCGAGGCGCTCGAAAGCTGGAAGGCCTGGGTCGACGAAAACGGCCTGCCCCTCGCCAAATATCGCATGTTCTGATGGCGCGGTATGACGTCTACCGCGCGCCCGACGATGCGCTTCTGCTCAACGTCCAGTCGCCGCTTCTCGATATTGTCGGCTCGCGTGTGGTGATCCCGCTCCTGCCGGCGTCATCGACTCCGCGCTCGATCGCGCGGCTGCATCCCGTCTTTGACGTCGATGGCGAGCCGCACGTTCTGGCCACGCATCTGATCTCGGCTGTGCCCGATACGCTGGTCGCGGCTCGAGTTGCCAACCTTGCCCAGCACCACGACGAAATCGTCGCGGCGCTCGACATGCTGTTTCAAGGATACTGAATCACACCTGCCGCGGCCTGCCGCTCAGGCGGCTTGCAACCACTTCGATCCGCTCGGCGAAATCGGCCAGAGCGCCGGTCAAGGCGGCGTCGTTCTTGTCGGCCTTGGTCAGCGCGTCGTCGCGGGTCTTGCGCAGCGTGCCGATCTCGGTCTCGAAGCCCTTGGTGCGTTTTTGCAGTTCGGCGAGTTCGTCCATGACCATGATGCCGGCCATCACGGTTAGGCGCTGGTCGCCGATCTCGCCGAACGAGTCCTTCAGGTGCATCACATAGCGGTCGAACCGGCTGGCGAGCGAGATCAGGTGCTCTTCCTGGCCTTCGTCGCAGGCCATCCGGTAGGCCTTGCCGTCGATCGTCACGGTAACCTGTGCCATCGTCCCCTACCTGTCGAGCACGGCGCGGATCGTCTCCATTGCGGTCACGAGCCGGCGCGAGACTTCCTTGTTGGCATCTTCGAGGCGCTCGGCGCGCGCTTCGGACGCGTCGAGTTCCTGGGCGAGGCGCGAGCGGTCGGCGTTCATGCGCTGCGCCTCGGCATCGGCTTCCTGATAGTCCTGGTCGTTTTCCAGACGTGCAGCGACGGCGCTTTCCAGCGCTTCGACCGCGGCACCGAGGCGACCGATGACTTCCCTGAGTGTCGTTTCCCCTGTCATGGCTCCAGCTCAGGCCCCCGACGCGAATCATTGTTACATGAGAACGTCTTAATCGGAAAACATTAAGCGGCGGGCGAATCTGGCGTCAACCGAACGTGCCGACTATCCCCGGCATTCGGCCGCGAGCCACGCCCGCGCGGCGTTGACTCCCCGCCCCGAACGGCTATGTGTCGCCTGCCGAAAGGGCCGAGCGCGCCTCCCAATCTTCCAATTCTTCGCAGGACCAGAGCGATCATGACGACACGCGACAAGCACGACCGGATGGCCAATGCGATCCGCTTCCTTTCCATGGATGCGGTCGAAAAGGCGAATTCGGGCCATCCCGGTCTGCCGATGGGCGCGGCCGACATCGCGACCGTGCTCTACACCCGCTTCATGAAGCATGATCCCAAGCATCCGCACTGGGCCGATCGCGACCGTTTCGTCCTGTCGGCCGGCCACGGCTCGATGCTGCTCTATTCGCTGCTCTATCTGTCGGGCTACGAGGACATCACGCTCGACGAGATCAAGAATTTCCGCCAGGTCGGCTCCAAGACCGCCGGTCATCCCGAATACGGCCATGCGGCCGGTATCGAGACGACCACAGGCCCGCTCGGCCAGGGCCTCGGCAACGCCGTCGGCATGGCGCTCGCCGAGCGCATTCTCAACGCGCATTACGGCGACGGACTGGTCGACCACTACACCTATGCGCTGGCCGGCGACGGTTGCCTGATGGAAGGCATCAGCCAGGAGGCGATCTCGCTTGCCGGCCATCTGAAGCTCTCCAAGCTGATCGTGATGTGGGACGACAACAACATCTCGATCGACGGTCCCGTCTCGCTGTCGGATTCCACCGACCAGGTCGCGCGCTTTGCCGCGTCGGGCTGGAACACGCTGCGCGCCGACGGCCACGATCCCGAAGCCATCGCCCACGCGATCGAGACCGCGCGCCAGTCCGACCGACCGACCATGATCGCCTTCAAGACCACGATCGGCTATGGCGCGCCGACCCGCGCCGGCACCAACAAGGCGCATGGCTCGCCGCTCGGCGCGGACGAGATCGCCGGCACGCGCAAGGCGCTGAAGTGGGATGCGGAGCCCTTCACCGTTCCCTCCGACATTCTCGACGCGTGGCGCCTCGCCGGCCTGCACTCGGCCAAGGAGCGCAAGGCCTGGGAAGGCCGCCTTGCCGAGACGGATGGCGAGAAGCGCGCCGAGTTCGAGCGCCGCATGCGCGGCGAACTGCCCGAAGGGCTCGATGCGGCGATCGTCGACTACAAGAAGAAGCTTTCGGCCGACAAGCCGAAGGTCGCGACGCGCAAATCGTCGGAAATGGCGCTCGAGGTCATCAACGCCATCCTGCCCGACACGATCGGCGGCTCGGCCGACCTCACCGGCTCCAACAACACCAAGACCTCGCAGACCAAGCCGATCACGCCGTCGGACTATTCCGGCCGCTACGTCTATTTCGGCATTCGCGAACACGGTATGGCGGCAGCGATGAACGGCATGGCGCTGCATGGCGGCATCATTCCCTATGGCGGCACGTTCCTCGTCTTTTCCGACTATGCGCGGCCTTCGATGCGCCTCGCCTCGCTGATGGGCATTCGCTCGATCTTCGTCATGACGCATGATTCGATCGGCCTCGGCGAAGACGGCCCGACCCACCAGCCCGTCGAGCACCTGGCAGCGCTGCGCGCGATCCCGAACCACTACGTCTTCCGTCCGGCGGATGCGGTGGAAACGGCCGAATGCTGGCAGATCGCGCTCGAATCCGAGACGACGCCCTCGACGCTCGCGCTCACGCGCCAGAACCTGCCGACGCTGCGCGTCGAGCATGACGAGGACAACCTGTCTTCCTACGGCGCCTACGAACTCGAGACCGCCAGCGACGAAGCCAAGGTCACGATCTTCGCCTCCGGCTCGGAAGTCGAGATCGCGGTGAAGGCGCGCGAGATCCTCGAGGCCAAGGGCCACCCGACGCGCGTCGTTTCCGTGCCGTGCTTCGAACTCTTCGGCGAACAGAGCTACGAATACCGCCACGCGATCGTCGGCGACGCGTCGATCAAGGTCGGCATCGAGGCCGGCATCCGCATGGGTTGGGAGCGCCTGATCGGCTCCAACGGCATCTTCGTCGGGATGACGGGCTTCGGCGCGTCGGGCCCGGCCGAAGAGCTCTACAAGCATTTCGGCATCACCGCCGAAGCAGCCGTCAAGGCGGTCGAGGAGCGCATCGCCAACGGCGGTTGACGCGTCGGACCGAAAAGTGGGAACCGGTTTTCGGATCAATCCGACGCGGGGCAATGCCAAGCCTCGGAAAATAAAAACGATTTAGTCGGAGAGGGCGGGTCTGCACCCGCCCTTTTCTCGTGTCTGGCGCTGGATTCCTCCACATTGCGCCGCTAAAGACGGCGCATCCACGCCTTACCTTCTCCCGGGAGACAGCGAATGACTGTGAAAGTTGCCATCAACGGTTTTGGCCGCATCGGCCGCAACGTGCTGCGCGCGATCTACGAATCCGGCCGCACCGACATCGAGGTCGTCGCGATCAACGATCTGGGCCCGGTCGAGACCAACGCTCACCTGATGCGCTATGACAGCGTGCATGGCCGCTTCCCCGGCGAAGTCACGGTCAAGGGCGACGCCATCGACGCCGGCCGCGGCCCGATCAAGGTCCATGCCGTGCGCAACCCGGCCGAGCTGCCGTGGAAGGCCGAGGGCGTCGACATCGCGCTCGAATGCACCGGCATCTTCACCTCCAAGGAAAAGGCCTCGGCGCATCTGGAAGCCGGCGCCAAGCGCGTCATCGTCTCCGCGCCCGCCGACAATGCAGACCTGACCGTCGTCTACGGCGTCAACCACGACAAGCTGTCGAAGGACCACATGGTCATTTCGAACGCGTCGTGCACCACCAACTGCCTCGCCCCGGTCGCGCAGGTCCTCAACGAAGCCATCGGCATCGAGAAGGGCTTCATGACGACGATCCACTCCTATACGGGCGACCAGCCGACGCTCGACACGATGCACAAGGACCTCTACCGGGCACGTGCTGCCGCCCTGTCCATGATCCCGACCTCGACGGGTGCGGCCAAGGCCGTCGGCCTCGTCCTGCCGGAACTCAAGGGCAAGCTCGACGGTGTCGCGATCCGCGTTCCCACGCCGAACGTCTCGGTGGTCGACCTGACCTTCATCGCCAAGCGCGAGACCAGCGTCGAGGAGATCAACAACGCCATTCGCACCGCCGCCGATGGTCGCCTCAAGGGCATCCTCGGCTACACGGACGAGTCGCTCGTCTCGATCGACTTCAACCACGATCCGCATTCCTCGATCTTCCACATGGACCAGACCAAGGTGATGGACGGCACGATGGTGCGCATTCTCACCTGGTACGACAATGAATGGGGCTTCTCCAACCGGATGAGCGACACCGCCGTCGCCTTCGGCAAGCTGATCTGACCCTGATCGACTTTTTTCGACGAATGCCAACGCCCGGCCTCAAAACCGGGCGTTTTCTTTCCTAGATAAGAGACGCAATCGCGTTTCGCGCTTTTCCAGCTCCAGGGCGATGACCGGCTTGTCGTATCGTGACGACAGGGCGGAGGAAATGCGCGGTTCGGGCCGTATTCGGCGAGGGAGCACAGCACGGTTCAGGCCCGCAGGGGCAATCGGCAGAGGGGAAAGAGAGGCGCATGCTCGAGGGGATCTACCTCATCACGCTGGTCGGCACGCTGCTCGTGCTGGTCGCCGCGTTTTCGAGCCTGCTCGCCTTTCGCTTCGGCGCTCCCCTGCTTCTCCTTTTTCTCGGCATCGGGCTTGGAGCCGGCGTCGACGGGCTCGGCATCAGCTTCGACAATGCGGGCATCGCCTATTTCATCGGCTCGCTCGCGCTGGCCGTCATCCTGTTCGACTCCGGCTTCGGTACGTCGATCCAGTCGTTCCGGCAGGCCGCCGGCCCGGCGATCACGCTCGCCACGCTCGGCGTCGTCCTGACGGCCGGGTTCTTCGGCCTTTTCGCGCACTATGTCATCGGCCTTTCGCTGCTCGAATCGCTGCTGCTCGGCGCCATCGTCGGGTCGACGGACGCCGCGGCCGTGTTCTTCCTGCTGCGCATCGGCGGCATCCAGATCCGCGACCGGGTGCGTTCGGCGCTCGAAGTCGAATCGGGCTCGAACGATCCGATGGCGATCTTCCTGACCATCGCCCTCGTCGAACTGATCGCCCAGGGCGCGGGACTGGAGGCGATCGGCGTCGAGATCCTGATCCTGTTCGTCACCCAGATGGGCATCGGCCTCGTGGCGGGACTTGCGGGCGGCGCGATGATCGTCTTCCTGGTCAACAGGTTGAAGATGGAGCGGGGCCTGTCGCCGATCTTCGTGCTCGCCTTGTCGCTGCTCGTCTTCTCCGTCACCGGCGCCATCGGCGGTTCGGGCTTCCTCGCCGTCTATGTCGCAGGGCTTTATGCCGGCAACCGCAACATCCGCTCCGCGCCGACGCTCAAGCGCTTCCAGGACGGCATGTCCTGGCTGGCGCAGATCATCATGTTCCTGATGCTCGGGCTTTTGGCGACGCCGAGCGATTTTCCGGCGATCGCCGTTTCCGCCGTCGCGCTGGCGCTGGTGCTGATCTTCATTGCCCGTCCGCTCGCCGTCTGGCTGTCGCTGTTGCCGTTCAACTTCCCGCGCGCGGAAACCGCGTTCATCTCGTGGGTCGGCCTGCGCGGCGCGGTGTCGATCCTGCTCGCGCTCGTGCCGCTTCTCGGCGAGCTCGACACGGGTTCGATGTTCTTCAACTACGCCTTCATCATCGTGCTCGTCTCGCTGCTCGTCCAGGGCTGGACCATCAACCCTCTCGCCAAGCGGCTCGGCCTCGTCGTGCCGGCGCGCATCGGGCCGGTCGACAAGGTCGAGCTGGAACTGCCCGGCACCGCCAATCACGAATTGCTGGTCTATCGCGTCGTCGGCAATTCGCCGGTCGCCAAGGGCGAGCGGGTTCCGCGCTGGGCGCGGCCCTCGCTGGTCATCCGCGAAGGCCAGTCGATGCGCTACCAGTATGCCGGCAGGCTGCGTGCCGGCGATTACGTCTATCTCTTCATCTCCTCGCGCTATCCGCGTCTGCTCGACCGCCTGTTCGCCAGCCCCGCGCCCGTCGATGGCGACGATGCCGAATTCTTCGGCGCCTTCGCGATCGATCCGAAGCGGCCGGCGCGCGATCTCGAGGCGGCCTACGGCCCTTCCCTGCGCGAAGGCGAGGAGGAGATGTCGATCGGGGAGCTGATGGTCGCCCGCCTCGGCGGGCGGGCCGAATATGCCGACCGGGTCACGCTCGGCCCGGTCGAACTGATCGTGCGCGACACCGACCAGGACGGCGACATCATCTCGGTCGGCGTCTCGCTGGAGCCCGAGCAGCGCGAGCCGCAGATCCCCGCATTCCTGTCGCTGCGCGAGATGTTCCTGCTCGTCAGGGCGTGGCTGCGCCCGGCCTCCGCTCCGGGGGCGGACAGGGACCCCGGCGCCTGAAGGCTTGCGCCGGCGGCGACAGACGGTATTGTCCCGCCCAAATCCATCCCATCGAAGGACCAAACATGGCCGGTTTCCGCACGCTCGACGACATCGACGCCCACGGCAAGCGCGTGCTCGTGCGTGTCGACCTCAACGTGCCGATGAACGAGGACGGCACGGTGTCGGACGCCACCCGCATCGAGCGCGTCGCCCCCACGATCATCGAGCTTTCCGACAAGGGCGCCAAGGTCATCCTGCTCGCCCATTTCGGCCGTCCGAAGGGCGCACCGGACCCGGCGATGTCGCTCGAGCCGATCGCGCGTGCGACGGAAACCGTGCTCGACCGCGCCGTCCGTTTCGCGCCGGACTGCATCGGTGCGAAGGCGGCCGATGCAATCGCGCAGATGGACGATGGCGACATCCTGCTTCTGGAGAATACGCGTTTCCACAAGGGCGAGGAACAGAACGATCCGGAATTCGCCAAGGCGCTCGCCGCCAATGGCGATCTTTACGTCAATGACGCGTTTTCCGCCGCCCATCGCGCCCATGCCTCGACCGAGGGGCTGGCGCGGCTCCTGCCGTCCTTCGCCGGCCGCACCATGCAGGAGGAGCTGGAGGCGTTGGAGAAGGGTCTCGGCAAGCCGCAAAAGCCCGTCGTCGCGATCGTCGGCGGTGCCAAGGTCTCGACCAAGATCGACCTCCTGATGAACCTCGTCACCAAGGTGGACGCGCTTGTCATCGGCGGCGGCATGGCCAACACGTTCCTTGCCGCGCGCGGCACCGATGTCGGCAAGTCGCTGTGCGAGCACGATTTGGCCGCCACTGCCAAGACCATCATGACGGAAGCCGCCCAGGCCGGCTGCGCCATCATCCTGCCGGTCGACGCCGTCGTGGCGCGCGAGTTCAAGGCGGGAGCTGCGAGCGAGACGGTTCCCGTCGAGGACGTGCCGGACGATGCGATGATCCTCGACGCAGGCCCGCAATCCGTCATCCGCATCAAGGAATGGATCGGCCGGGCGGCGACGCTGGTCTGGAACGGCCCGCTCGGCGCATTCGAGATCGCGCCCTTCGACAAGGCGACGATGGAAGCCGCACGCTTCGCGGCCGCCGAGACGAAGTCCGGCAACCTCGTCTCCGTCGCCGGTGGCGGCGACACCGTCTCCGCCCTCAACCTTGCGGGCGCGGCCGACGATTTTTCCTATGTGTCGACGGCCGGCGGCGCGTTCCTGGAATGGATGGAAGGCAAGGAATTGCCGGGCGTCGCGGCGCTGTCGCGGTAAGCCGGCTTACAACCCGCCTTTGCCGTCCGAGCCTATATAGGCGATCCGCAGCATGTTGGTTGCGCCGGGGGTGCGGAGCGGCACGCCGGCGGTGATGATGATCCGGTCGCCCGGTCCGCCGAATTCCTCGCGGTGGGCGATGCGGCAGGCGCGGTCGACGACGTCGTCGAGGTCGCTCGCATCCTCCGTCACCACGCAGTGCGTGCCCCACAGGAGCGACAGCCGCCGCGCAGTCTCGATCACCGGCGACAGGGCGATGATCGGCACCTGCGGGCGCTCGCGCGCGACGCGCAGGCCGGTCGTGCCCGATCCGGTGTAGCAGACGATGGCGGCAAGGTTCAGCGTGTCGGCGATCTGGCGCGCGGCGAGCGCGATGGCATCCGGCCCGGTCGCGTCGGGTTCGGTGCGCTGGGCATTGATGATGCCCGGATAAAGCGGATCGCGTTCGACCTGGACGGCGATCGCGTTCATCGTCGAGACGGCTTCGACCGGATATTGCCCGGCGGCCGATTCGGCCGAGAGCATGACGGCGTCGGCGCCCTCGAAGACGGCGATCGACACGTCCGAGACTTCCGCGCGCGTCGGCACCGGCGCGGAGATCATCGATTCCAGCATCTGGGTCGCGACGACGACGGGCTTGCCGGCGCGGCGGGCGGCGCGCGTGATCTGCTTCTGAATGCCCGGCACCGCCTCGAGCGGCATTTCGACGCCGAGATCGCCGCGCGCGACCATCAGCGCGTCCGACAGTTCGATGATTTCCGCAAGCCGGGCGACGGCCTGCGGCTTCTCGATCTTGGACATGATCGATGCGCGGCCGCGTGCGATCTTGCGCACTTCGGCGATGTCCTCGGGCCTCTGGACGAAGGACAGCGCCACCCAGTCGACGCCGGTCGCCAGAACGGCGTCGAGGTCCTTGCGGTCCTTCTCGGTCAGCGCGCCGACGGGCAGTTCGGTGTCGGGCAGCGACACGCCCTTGCGGTCGGATATCTTCGTGCCGGAAAGCACGATGCAGCGCACTTTCTTGCCGTCCGTCTTCTCGACGCGCAGCGCCAGGCGGCCATCGTCGATCAGCAGCCGGTGCCCCGGCTCGACCGAGGACAGGATTTCGGGGTGAGGGAGCTGAACGCGGCGGTTCGTTCCCGGCGCGGGGTCGTCGTCGAGCGTGAAGCTCTGGCCGATCTCCAGCGTCTCCGCTCCATTGGCGAACTTGCCGACGCGCAGCTTCGGTCCCTGCAGATCCGCGAGGATACCGATCGGGCGGCCGACCTCGGATTCGACCTTGCGCAGCCTTGCGACCAGCGTGCGCATCAGTTCGTGGCTCGAATGGCTCATATTGATGCGGAAGACGTCGGCCCCCGCATCGAAGAGCTTGCGGATCATCGGCTCGTCGGACGATGCCGGCCCGAGCGTCGCGAGTATCTTGACCTTGCGGCTGCGTCTCATTGTGTCTCACCCGGCGTTGCGCCGTTGGGGGCCGCACTCGGCGTTGCGCCGTTCGGTGTCGCGCCATTGCGTGGCGGGGTGCCTCCGGTGACGGAGGGAAGGCCGTCGCCGGCAGGCTCGTCGGTCAATTGCACCATCCAGCTCGACTGCTCGCGCGTGTCGTATTCCTGGAAGCCGGCGCGCTGGAAGCCGCGGGCGAAGCAGTCGCCGGGGCCGGAAATCTTGAACTCGCGCTCGGCCACGCACATGTTGACCTCGCCCTCCCAGCGCCCGCCGCGCTGGGCGTCCTCGGCGTAGAGATAATAGTAGCGAGAGGCGAGGGCGCCCTCGATCAGCGTCTTGCAGCTCGAAGCCTCGATGTGCCACCAGCCCTCGGTCACCCAGCCCGCCTGCGCGCGGTAGCCGATGGCGACGCCGACGAGGCTTTGCGTCGCGTTGCAGACGCGGAAATCGGCGAGGGCGGGCGTGGCGCCCGCGCCAAGGCCGAGCCCCGCGGCGATCGCCAGAAGCGGCACGCGGCCGCGACACCATCGGACGATGGATCGTGGGGCGCGCAGGAAGCGTGAAATCAGCATGGTTTCAACCTTTTCGGCAATCGGCCGGACCTTGTCAACGCGCGAAGGGCGAAGCACAAATCGATTTAGGCCGATCGTCAGCCATGATCTTGTCGCATGGATGACATTGCACCAGCCTTGCGCCGCACCCGATCTTTCGTCCATGACAGGCACGACGCTGCACCAGCCCCACGAGGACCCGCCATTCCATGACGCGCGACGCTCTCTTCAATCCCGTCGAACTCGTCGAGGGGGATCGCACGCGCGGCCTCGTCCTGCTGGCCGATCATGCGCGCAATGCGCTGCCTGACGAATATGGCGATCTCGGCCTGCCCGCGAGCGAATTCTCCCGCCACATCGCCTACGACATCGGCGTCGAGATGGTCACGCGCGGGCTTGCCGCACGGCTTCGCGCCCCTGCGGCGATGGCCGCCTATTCGCGCCTCCTCATCGATCCCAATCGCGGCGAGGACGATCCGACGCTGATCCGCCAGCTTTATGACGGCACCATCGTTCCGGCGAACTATCCGATGAGCGGGGCCGAACGCGAGCGACGGCTTGAGCGCTACTACCGGCCCTATCACGACGCGGTGGGTGCGCTGGTCTCCTCCGTCGCCCATGCGAGCGGCGCCGCGCCCTTCATCGTCTCCATCCATTCCTTCACGCCGCACATGCAGGGCAGGCGCCGTCCGTGGGAGATCGGCATCCTGTGGGATTCGGACCCGCGCGCGGTCGAACCGATGCTGACCGCGCTTCGCGCCGACCCGGCGCTGACGGTCGGTGACAACGAGCCCTATGACGGCGCGCTGCGCGGCGACACGATGTTCAAGCACGCCATCGTCGAGGGCTACGCCCATCTCCTGATCGAGATCCGGCAGGACCTGATCGCGGACCAGCCCGGCGCCGATGCGTGGTCCGACCGGTTGGCGCCGATCCTTGACGCGATCAATGCCGATCCCGACATTCATGTCGCGCAGCAGTTCGGTTCTCGCACAGGACCGGTAGTCGAAGGAGCAAAGTGATGACGGACCTTTCCGACAAGCAACGCGAAGCCTACGAGGCGGCGGCCTTCCGCCGGCTGCTTTCCCATCTGCGCGAGCGCAGCGACGTCCAGAACATCGACATGATGAATCTCGCGGGCTTCTGCCGCAACTGCCTCTCCAACTGGTATCGCGACGCCGCCGAGGCCGACGGTGTCGCGCTTTCCAAGGACCAGTCGCGCGAGATCGTCTACGGCATGCCCTATGCCGAGTGGCAGGCGACGCACCAGAAAGAGGCGAGCGGATCACAATTGGCCGCATTCGAGACGAACCGCCCGAAAGACCATTGACCCGTTGGCGGCACTGAGGCAACCAAGCGCCCGATCCCTCGCCCCGCGACTCGACAGGTCCGGCGAGGCGAGTTCCCATTCAAAGGCGCGGGCGATGCGCCGCAGCGCAGACGAGGTCGACAATGGATGACGTAACAGCAACGCAGGATACGGTCGCAGCGGCAGAACTGCGCCAGTTGATCGAGCGCGTCGAGCGCCTCGAAGAGGAAAAGACCGCCCTTCAGGACGACATCAAGGAAGTGATGGCCGAAGCCAAGGGCCGCGGCTATTGATCCCTCCCCAAATCTGTAGCACGTGTTTAGTTTCAGGCGCTTAACACGCTACATGTAGCTGTTGTACGCAGCGCTATTGTAGTTTCGAGCAATCAGGACCTTAGGTCCTCCAAGACGGTTAAATGGACACAGACAAGTGGTAGATGAAGTTTCTGACAGCACGCATGAGGTAGCGGCCGGCCAACTCCGCGCATTCATTGAGCGGATCGAACGTCTCGAAGAAGAGAAGAAGGCTCTGGCCGACGACATCAAGGAGGTTTACGCGGAGGCCAAAGGCACCGGGTTCGAAGTTTCGGCCATCCGTCAGCTCGTCCGATTGAGAAAGCAGGACCCTTCGGATCGCCAGGAGGCCGAGGCAATTCTGGAACTCTACAAGGCCGCACTTGGCATGTAGATCGGCACCAGCCTCAACTAGAATGCAGTGACATGTGAAGGACCCCGAGCAACGACCGCGCGGATCGCCGACCGCCTTTGCCAGGGCCCCTCACCATCACGAATACTTCGGTTCGATTTCACGTCGGCCCGCTGATCAGTTCTGCATAGGTTTCTTTGCCAATTCGCCGGATTACAGATCAATCGTGATATGCCACGAAAATCCGTTGTCCTGCTCGTCCGAGCGATGCCTGTACCCGTAGGGATTGCAAACGAGGCATGTCCGGCCAACTGTCTGACTGTGCGCTCGATGTGTGTGACCATACACCCAAAGTTCGGGACCACGTCCACCTGACAGGATGTCACCGAATGCATCTGCCGAATTCGTAAAGCAACAACTCAGCCGAGAATTCCGGTAGAATGGCGGCTCACCTGCCGGATGTGGAACATGATGGCTAACCACCACCGTTTTTCCGGCATGTTGCCCGTAAAGGGATGACCGCAGGAACGCTTTGGATTCTCGATGCATGGTGAGAACCGCTTGCGCGTCCAAACCGGGTATTCGCCCATAGTCCGGAATCGATTCTTCGGCGTCCTTCATGTTTGCAGCAATGGTTCTCCTCGGACAGTTCCTAATGCCACTTCCATTGTTGTGGTGAGCGAAATCTGTCCAAAGCGTCGCACCAAGAAATCGGACATCTCCGAGAACCATTTCGCTATCATCGAGAACGTACACGAGCTGGCCCGCGTCACGGAGGTCGTGGGAGAGTCGGCTCATAGTCAGGCGATCATTCAGGATTCCACGGCGGTAGCCTGAGCGATGAGGGTGAACATAATACTCGTGATTGCCCGGCACGAAGACCACTGGCAGGCCGTAGCGATCAACAATCATCCGCAGTTCAGCCCCTACTCTTTCGGCGTGGGTCAGGTCGCCCGCTATGACGATAGCGTCTACCCCAGCTGGAGCGTGGAGCGGATATTGCACGGATTGCATTTCGCAGTGCAGGTCACTCCAAATCCACAGTCGCATGAGCCGGCCTCTCCGTTATGCCTCGTCCTGAGGAGCTTGGGGGAACGTGTACTCAAGTTCGCGGGTGCGGGCGTTTGACTGGTGGAATTTCGATTAGAGCCTGTGTCATCTATTCGGCGTTCGGTGCAGCGAGGCGGTCACATACGACAGGGTTCACCGTGACCCCATACGGACTGTCGGATGCTCTTGCAGGACGGAAGCGTAAGTCATCACCGTTCCCGCAGTTTATGCACCGGTAGGATGACAGGTCGGCGCGCCTTCCAGCATAAAAGCGTTGTTGATCCTTAGATGGGAGGCGATCGAAATACCTGTTGAAGGACTCGATCATCCTCTCCGCTTCGGCGCGCGTTACTGCGTAGGAGATCCATCCGCAGTCAAGACAGGTGATCTCATTAGGCCCTGCATCCTCTTGCAGTGATCGATCGCTTCCGCGCTTATGCTGCTGGGCCAACAGCCTGGTAGCGATACCGGGTGAAACGGGGTTCGCATGGTCCGCCGGGCTAGGTTTTCCTGACCGCGAGATCGTATCTTTCAACCCCGAAAGAGTCCCGATCCCGAAATCCCCAACCCCGTACCTGTCACTACACCAATTCAGGAGCGCCTCGAGGGCTGGCCATGAAATCTCACCTTTCGGGGCCCGCCCAAGAAGCCTGTATCGCGCATGTAGGGAGTCCGTGACTGTGAGGCACGAACCATGGTGCACAGGGTGCTCGACGTCCAATTGCTGGCCAACTTCGCCGTCAACCGGCAATGTAAGCATTTCCAACCTTTCCGAGCACAACCCGGTGCCCTGGAAGTCCAGGCCTATAACGACAAAAAATGGCGTTTCGCTTGCTGAGCGGAAACTGATCAAGGTCCAACGGTCAACATCGACAGCCTCAAGCATCGTGCCTTTTCCCTGATTGTCCGCCAAGCATGTAGAAGCGCGAAAGAGTTCGTGCGAAGCCTTGTTCAAGATCGACGTAGAGCAGTAGCGAAGTATAGATCGGCCGCCCTGTTCCTGTGAGCAACGGATGGCCGTAGACCAATCCCTTCAAACGCGGATTGTCGTACTCGTCCTCGAAAATGGACCAGTCGGATAGTCGTGGGGGTTGATCCCCCTCATGCAGCAGTGAACCGATACGGCCATCAACCGATATCAGGTTCGAGACTGCCTGCCTGGCGCGTCGAAATTTTTCGATCGAAGGTTCGGCCCATTCGATCCGTTCGGCTTCAAGCTCATGGATCGCCTCCTCCAGATTGACCAACAGCTCTCGTAGGTTCCACTTTCTTGATCCGGCCAGGCGTTCGGATCCTTTGAACCGTCCAGTACCCACTTTTCGCCAGTCAGTAGTCATGTTTCGACCTCAAGCAACTATGGCCATCGCACTCCACATGCCTGCGTGGGCTCCACGAACTTGGCACCTATCCAAAAGACGGGCTGCGGTCGTATGGCAAGGATTAAAACCTGCTGCAAGCAGGCAATAACCCGCATGAAACGGGTATGCAAGGGTTTTTATCCTTGGATTCTTGACACCACCAAGGGCTGGTCCCACCGGTGGCTGCCATGGTTGTTATCCACGATGCTAAGCTACTGAAAGCTGCCCGGGTCGCTCTTGGTTTGAAGCAAGACGATTTGGCTACCCTAGCCGGTGTTTCCAAGGACACCGTGCAAAAGTTGGAAGCAGATGCGTCATCGGTGCGCCGCCCGCTTTACGTCAAAGTCGTGGCGGCGCTGGAGCTCCAAGGCATCGAATGGCTCCCCGCGACGGGCGATAGAGGGGAAGGGTTCCGCCTCGTACCCCACGTGCGTGTTTAAGACCACGATAATGACATAGTGGTCTCAACAACCGAGATTGTGTGCCGGAAAAAGGATGCTGTGAACGCATTCGTTTTCGCGTCGGCTTTCGACCCCATCCCAGTCGCTCGTGTGGTCAGTCGTCACTCCTGAAACCGGACTTCCGCTGGCCCTCGTCATCGGCCCCTATCGTCGCCGAAGCAGTATTGCACGCACAAGGGGACAACTACGGAAGCATCTTCGCCGGCACCCATAACGAGGGCTGAAGCACGATTCCGCTGCCATGGGCGACCTAGATGAAAAAGGCCAGGTACTGGAGCTAACCCGCCCTCTTGCAGAAAGCTTCCGTTGGAATGCGTACTGCCTGGAATCTGGAGCCAAGCGCTGTCGTCGCGGTATCCAATGCACCAAATGACGGAATCAATCGCCCGTTTCGACTTATCGGAAAAGGTAGCGGTTCGGCCGTTTGCTGACACCAAGCGTCCTGAGATGGCCACGCCCATCCGTTGCAGGTCACCAAGGCTGCGTCCCCGGTCAGGAAATGGGTCGGCGCGCCGCATCAGGCGGCCTATCGCCGAACCGGACCTTGCTCTCATCAAGCCGAGTGCGCGCAGCCACCACCACGTGCTCTTGCCCAAAATACGCTCCGGAAACAGTCGTCGGCCGCGTCCAACAGCCAGTACGACGTCATGGGTAGCGGACAGTTCCGCCGCAATGTCGCGCCCGCTTGCTCCATCTCCCACGACGAGAACGGTGCCAGTCTGGACGTCAGCAGTATTGCGATAGCTCTCCGGTGTCAGTTGCGTAACTGCACTGTCGAAGTCGGTACCGATCGTTGGGAGAATCGGTTCCTGAAACGCACCCGTCGCGACGATCACCGCCTTGGCGATTATGTGCCTGCCATCATCGAGTTGCGCGGCGAAACGCTCATCAGTTTGGCGTTCGAGCTGAGCCACGCCATTTCCGGAGAGCACGGGTAGGTCGAAATGGCTGGCGTAGGCTTCGAGATAGTCTGCAAACTCATCTCGCGCTGGATAGCCTTCCGGATCGCCGTCGAGCGTAAGACCGGGCAGCGTACTAAATGCGCGCGGGGTGAACAGGGTCAGCGAATCGTAGCGACAGCGCCAACTGTCGCCAATGCGGGCATGGCGATCAACGATTACGAATGAAAGCTTTGTTCTGGCAAGATGGTAGCCGGCAGCGAGCCCCGCTTGACCAGCGCCGATCACCAGAACGTCTATTTCCTGCAAAGCTTGGGTCATGGATACCTGCAATCACGCTCCTGGTGGCCGGGACCATCAGAGCACCTTTGGGGTTGATTGTTGCCTGCCAGACGCCGGAGCTTGGATCTTTCCATTGGGCCGAGCCACTATGGGCGTGTCAGGAAACGTATTTCCCTCCTGAATGCATCGAATAATAAGAGCATAACCCCGAGCACGATCGCCGTGTCAGCAAGGTTGAAGGCAGGCCAATGAATTCCTCCGATATGAAAATCGAGGAAGTCGGTAACGCCGCTGTGACGTAGCCGGTCGAGCATATTGCCCAAGGCACCTCCAATTATGAGGCCCAGAGCCACGGCCGTTATCGGTTGTCCTTCCCGGCTCGCCCATACCAAAAGCATAAGCACGATTGCCAGGGTGATTCCGACAAGGAGCCAAGGCGGCGCTTCGTTGAAAAGTCCGAAACTGACACCTGTGTTGCGCCCCAGGACCAAGTTGAAGAAGCCCGTGACGGATATTACCGTATGGCCTTCCATCACTTGGATCGCCCACCACTTGGATAACTGGTCAGCTCCGAAGGCGATGGCGGCCGCTAGCGATGTATATTTTAGAACTCCACGCATCGTCAGCCGATTTGACCCAAAGCGGGGAAAGTTACTAGGAGCCAAATAGCGAAGCGCGTGAGTTGACCGGTCATCATGGCAAGTCCCATAACAATCATAATCACGCCCGCTAACACTCGTAAGTATCGGCCAGCCCAACGTAAGGTTGGCATGCCTGCAATGAAGCGCTGCATGAAAAGAGCTGCCAAGATAAATGGCACTCCGAGCCCCAAGGAGTACACAGTCAACAGGATTGCGCCGGTTCCGACAGTCGCATTTGCAGCTGAAAGAGTTAGAATAGAGCCTAGTACCGGCCCAATGCACGGGGTCCAGCCAAAGGCGAAGGCCAATCCAAGCAGGTAGCTCGTCCAAGGGCCAGCAACGTGCGGCCGGGGATGAAATCGCATTTCACGATCAAACCACGGGATAGGCACCAAACCTGTTGTTACCACACCGAAAATGATAACGACCGCGCCGCCTATTAGGTTGGCTTCGTACAGGTAGGAGCGAAATAAGGCCCCCAATGCAGTTGCAGTAGCCCCTAACAACACGAAGATCGTTGTGAACCCGAGGACAAAATAAAGACTGTTGACGAGAGCCTGCCAGTTTGCCCTCAGACGATTTTGAACAGCAGGCTCCATGCGCGCGCCACCAGTGACGAACGAAATATAGCCGGGAACAAGGGGCAGAACGCACGGCGAAAGAAAGGAGACCGCCCCCGCAGCAAACACCGTTAGTAGGCCGACAAACGTGAAATCCAAATCCATCTACTCCGAAGCGACTATCAGCGCCGCTGTCGCGGCGCTCGCTGAGATGAGCATCGCAGAAGCCCCAAAGGCACCTCTGACAGTGGGCGTCATCATCACATAATCGTTCATGCGCTACCCCCCGCCAAACGCCGGAGCTTCTGCAATCGGGTCTCGCGCGGCTCATGCATGTCGAGCGTGCCCACGAAATTGCTTTCGGCATCCATCATGTAGACGCCGGCGGTGTGATCCATCGTGTATTCGCCCCCCTCCAGAGGCACTTTTCGCGCATAGGCGGCAAAGGCCTTCACCACGGCGTCCGTTTCTTGTCGATTTCCCCGCAGTGCGAGGATGCGATCATCAAAGGCTGTCATGTATTGAGCCAGCAATTCTTGGGTGTCCCGTTCGGGATCGACGGTGAAGAACAGTACGTTGAACTGGTCAGCCACCGGCCCGAGCTCGTTCATGAGATCGCTTAGCTCAAAGAGCGTCGTCGGGCACACATCAGGACAATGGGTGAAGCCGAAGAAGGCAAGATAGGGTTGTCCAGCCAGCGCGGCATTGTCGATCGTCTCGCCTCGATGGGATGTGAGCTGGAACGGGCCGCCGATGGCTGCGATGCCTGTCGAGGACGCTACCGATACGGTTTGCTGTTGCCAGGGCTTGGACATAGACAGGCCGATGAAGAGCCCGCCGACGACGGCGACGGCAATCCAGGTAACGAGACGGAAGAGTTTGATGCCGCTCATTGCGCCGGCTCCCCGTGCCCGTCATGCTCGTTCGTTGTGGCCGGACCTGCACCCATACCCTGCACGGCAAACTCGACCTCGACGGTTCCGGCCTGCTCGAATGTGAGCTTCGCGGCAAACCGTTCCCCTTCCTTCAAAGGACGCGATGGCTTCATGAACATGATGTGCATACCGCCAGGCTGAAGCTCGACCGTCTCGCCCGCCCCGATCTCGACGCCATTTGGCACTGGCCTCATGCTAGCAACCCCATTGCTTACGGCCGACTCGTGGATCTCCACCCGTTCTGACAGGGACGATGAGATCGAAACCAGACGGTCGGCCATGCCGCCATCGTTCGTCAGCGTCAGATAGCCGCCTGCTACCGGCGCGACCGGCGGAGTCGCGCGCGACCACGGATGATTGATGGTGATCGAACCGGCTTGGAAGTCGTGACCCACAGCAGGAGAGATCGACACTGCAAGGGCAAGAAAGGCGGCGGATAGGGCTCGTGAACTAGTCATGTTGTTTACCTTTCTCTCCAGCTTCCCCGGCTTTTTCAAGGATTTCGAAGCCGCTTCTGACAACGACAATAACCACACCCAGGCCAATGATCAGGTCCGGGTAAGGCGAGTTGAAAAGGATCACGGCAAGACCCGAAACAGCGATCGCCGAGTTCACGAGCATGTCGTTTGTCGTGAAAATCCATGAGGCTTGCAGATGCACGCCGCCTTCCCGATGAGATTTCAGGAACCACATGCAGACCATGTTCGTAAGGGCGCTTGCGATTGCCACGGCAATCATGATCGGCCCTATGGGATCGGAGCCAGTGAAGAAGCGTCGGCCGACTTCAAGCAGAAGGAGACCGGCGAATACCATCAGGAGGATGCCCGACAACCGGGCAACGCGAATCTTCGCCGCCAAGCCGCGCCCTACAACGAACAGACTGATGGCGTAGACACATGCATCGCCTAGATTGTCGAGCGCAGAGCCCATCAGCCCTGTTGATTGAGCCCACCAACCCAGGCCTCCTACAATGGCCGCCTGGGCAGTATTGATCGCAAGCACCCATGCGAGCGCCCATTGTTCGCTCTTCTCAGATGATTTTGCATTCCGGGGCTGATTACTCATTATTTACACATCGGCTTTCTCGGCAGGAAGCAGAAGCCGCAACCTGCACGCGCTCACTGTTTAAGCTCATTTGTCGCGGGTGCCGCGCCACGTCAGCAGGCGCAGCGCATTGGCCGTAACGAGGACCGTAGCGCCCGTATCGGCAAGGATGGCCATCCAGAGCGTGGTAACTCCCAACAGAGTCGTCACGAGGAAAACAGCCTTCAGCCCAAGGGCTAATGCGATGTTCTGCCAGATATTGCCGAGCGTCGCCTGCGACAACCCGATGAGATCGGCGATACCCGTCACCCGGTTTTTGAGCAGCGCGGCATCGGCAGTTTCAAGCGCAACATCGGTGCCCGCGCCCATGGCAATGCCAACGGAAGCGGCAGCAAGCGCCGGCGCGTCATTGATACCGTCTCCCACCATGGCAATTGGCCCATCAGTCTTGAGGCGGCCGATCTCGGCAAGCTTGGCATCGGGCAGAAGTTCGGCTCTCGCCTCAAGGCCGAGGTGAGCCGCGATGGCGTCGGCCGTGCGCTTGTTATCGCCGGTCAGCATCAGAGGGCGCACACCGCGATCCGTCAGCCGCTTCACACCTTCGACGGCGTCATCGCGTGGCTCGTCGCGCAACGCGATCAATCCCTCGACGGCCTTGCCCTTCATAAGCACGACGACCGTCTTGCCCTGGCTTTCCAGCGTGGTGATAGTCTGGGCGATGCTCTCTTCAAGGGCAGCCTGTTCGGCGGCGTGGCGGGGAGACCCGACCGAAGCGAAGCCGTCCTTCAACCGCGCTGTGACGGCCTTGCCGGGTGTGGCCATGCCGCCTCCGAAGGTGGCGGGCAATTCGAGCCGGCGCGCCTCTGCCGCCTCCACGATTGCAACCCCGAGCGGATGGCTGGTGCTGCGCTCGACAGCCGCCGCGATGGCGAGGACAGAGTTCTCGTCACCTCTGATCGGCACAATGTCTGTCACCTGGGGACGGCCGCGCGTCAGCGTTCCCGTCTTGTCGAAGGCAACGGTTACGACTTTGCCAAGTGTTTCCAGTGCCGCGCCGCCCTTGATCAGCAGTCCCTGCCGCGCGCCGGCGGCAAGACCGGAAGCGATGGCCGCCGGCGTGGAAATCACGAGCGCGCAGGGGCACGCAATGAGCAGCGTCGCGAGGCCGCGATACACCCATGTCATCCAGTCACCATCGAAGGCGAGCGGCGGCACGACAACGATCAGAGCCGCCACAACCATCGCGCCTGGCGTATACCAGCGGCTGAAACGGTCGATCATGCGGGCTGTTGGAGCCTTTGATTCCTGTGCTTCCTCGACCATGTGGATGATGCGGGCAATGGTGTTGTCGGCCGCGACATGGCTGATCGACACCCGCAGCTCGCCATTGGCATTGATGCTGCCGGCATAGACAGTTGCGCCGGCTTCTTTCAGCACGGGCACGGATTCACCTGTTACAGGCGCCTCATCGACCTCAGATACACCGTCGATCACCGTGCCGTCAGACGGTACCCGGTCACCAGGCCGCACAACGACGACATCACCGATGGCCAGCTCTTCGGCAGCGACCTTCTCAACGGCACCATCACGCTCGCGGAAAGCGACTCGGGGCACGAGATCAATCAACGCCTCAATGCCTGCCCGCGCGCGGCCAGCCGCGACGGTTTCAAGCAGTTCGCCCACTGCGAACAGGAAGATTACGACAGCAGCTTCTTCCGCCTCACCGATGGCGACCGCGCCCAGTGCTGCCACCGTCATTAGTGTCTCGATGGTGAAGGGCGAACCAGACATCGCGCCGGCGATCGCACGCCTCGCGAACGGGATGACGCTGATCAACGCCGCGCCTGAATAGAGCCATTGTTCCCATTCCGGCAGGATACGTGCGAGAGCGAAGGCAAGGACGAACAGCCCGCCGGTAAGGAGGACAAGCCGACCCTTGCTGCCTTTCCACCATGCCTCTGTGATGCGCTTCCGAGGCGGGCTCGCCTTTGGCTCGGCCTGCTCGATCACTGGGCTATAGCCGAGCGCTCGGATCTTTTGCTCAATGGCGGCGAGGGGCGTGCGGTCCTCGTCCAGGTGCAATGCAAGCGTCTCGTTGGCGTAGCTGACATTGATGCCGCTAACGCCCGGCAGGCGTTGCATCGCCGTTTCGATTTTCAACGCGCAAGATGCACAGTCCATGCCTTCTACACGCAGTCTATAGGGGCTCGCTGCCGTCATGGTGTCACCTCGAACATTAGATGTGACACCGCAGATAGACCCTGTAGCAACTACAGGGTCAAGAGCCGACCCTGTTTAATCCTTTTTGCGCGGCAATCCGTGCGAATTCGCCGCACCGCTTCATGCAAGAGACTTGACCCTGTAGTGGGTATAGGGTGCAGAAAGGCTCGATAAGCAAGCTTGATTGGAGCGAAACAGAACGATGCGAAAGCGAGTGCTATGACCACCGGGGCGGGCACGGCTGCAAATAGCTGGGCTTTCGTGTTTCTGGCATGGCTCATCGCGCTTGCCGCCTCGCTCGGCGCTTTGTTCATTGGCGAGATCATGGGGCAGACGCCGTGCAATCTGTGCTGGCATCAGCGCGCTTTCATGTTCCCGCTGGCGATCATCCTGGCCGTTGCTAGCTTTAGAGGCGATGCCAGCGTTTCTTGGTACGGACTTCCATTGGCCGCCCTTGGCGCGGCGATCGCGGCATTCCACTCTCTGCTTTATGCGGGCATCATTCCCGCAGCCATCGAGCCATGTGGACAAGACGGCCCATCCTGTTCGAGCGCGGATATGACAATCCTCCGCGTTTTGCCGCTCCCTTACCTATCGCTCGCCGCCTTCTTGAGCATCGCCCTTCTTCTCCTTCTCGCGCGCCGGAGGCGTTCAGCATGACCAGACGGTCCATCGTTCTTCTCACCGGCCTTGTCGCATTTATCGTCTTTGCCGGCGGTGCCTTTTTCTACGACCGCTACGGCGGCAACCCGGCACGGCCGGTTGCAGCGGCGCAAGACGATGCGCTTGTCAGGGCGCATTCACCGATCATCGGCCCGGTGGATGCCTCCGTTACGATAGTGGAATTTCTCGATCCGTCCTGCGAGGCGTGCCGAGCCTTCTATCCAGCCGTAAAGCAGATCATGGCGAATTTCCCTGACGAGACGCGTCTTGTGATCCGATACACGCCTTTCCATGAGGGATCAGAGGAAGCCGTCAGAATTCTGGAAACGGCCCGTCTTCAGAACCGCTACGAAATCGTGCTGGAAGCGCTGCTGGCGCGACAGCCGGAATGGGCCGTGCATGGTGCGCCCGATCTCGACAAAGCCTGGGAGATCGCAGCGTCGACGGGGCTTGATGTCGAGCAGGCCAGACGTGATATGTCCTCAGCCGAGATCGACGCTGTTCTTGAGCAGGACCTGGCCGATGTTCAGAGCAATAATGTCCACCAGACGCCTACCTTTTTCGTCAATGGCAGACCGTTGGAATCTTTTGGCCCGCAGCAACTCTACGATCTGGTGCGTGAAGAGGTGGAGAGCGCCAGAGCGACACAATAGGCGAGCCATCAAGATCGACAAATGCCCAGATCGAGCCTACATCAACCCTGTATTCTCTACAGGGTCATACAATGAACTCTTCAACTCTGACGATCGGCCATCTTGCGAGGCAAACCGGTACCAAAGTCGAAACGATCCGGTTCTACGAGAAAAGCGGCCTCCTGCCGCAGCCCTACCGCACCGAAGGCAACTATCGTGCCTACGAGCAGGATCACCTTAATCGGCTGAGCTTCATTCGGCGCGCGCGTGATCTCGGTTTCTCGCTTGATCAGATCAGGGAGTTTCTCAAGCTCGCTGACGATCGTTCGCAGTCCTGCGCCGCGGTCGATGCGATCGCAAAGGAGCACCGGAAGGAAGTTGAGCGAAAAATCCAAGACCTGATTGCGCTCAAGTCGGAATTGGACAGGATGATCGACCAATGTGGATGCGGTCTGGTCGCAGATTGCAGGATAATTGAGAGCCTGTCTCCGATACGAACGAGGAACTAATAAACTGCGCCTTGCGCAGCTTACATCCAACGTCCGCTTGGAAGAGTTGACTGCTGGTAGCTGCCGTTCGGCTTCCCACCCCTGAACCGTCGGTCGGCTGTCGACCCCATTGCCGACGTAGACGGGCTCCTCAGCCTCTCTCGAAACCGAACATTGAGGCGGGATGGCGCGCCTTGCGCCACCCCGCCTGGCAACTACACCAGCCGTTCGATCGCCGTGTAGGTCCCGCTTGTGCGGATCGTCAGCGACACCGGGGCATCGCCGCGATTGCGCCAGAACCAGCCGTGCCTGCCCGCAAAAGCAGCCTCCAACTGACCTTCGTCGGACGAAACACCGCGGCCTTTCTCATAGCTTATGTTCTGGCCGCCGCCGTCGCCGTGGGTGTCGTAGTTGACGGCACCGCCTTCGGAGACGGCCCAGGCGAAGGCGGCGATCTCGCCTTCGACCATCGTCAGCTTGATCTCGGCTCCTTCACCGGGGGCAAGCGTGATGGTCATCTCGTCCTGGCGCTGCTCCTGCGCGGCAGCGGGCGATATGATCAGTGCGCCGATGGTCCCCCAGAGGCTGGACTGACGCTCGGGTGCGGGCGGTGCCGGAGGAGCGGGCGGCGCGACGGGAGCGACCATCGGTGCTGGTGTGCCGGACGCCGCGGGCGCGGGAGTCGTGCTGGTGGACGTAGCGGCCGGGTTTGCGCTGGCGGCGGCGTCCATGGCCGCGTCGGCTGCGGCCTCCTCGGCGAGTTGCGTCTTGATCTCGCCCATCTCCGTCAGGTTCAGGGCCGACCCAATGCCTGTCGGATCGATGCCGTACTCGGACGGGAGAACGACGGCGACGAGCAGAGCGCCTGCGGTCACGATCGCGATCCCGGTCGAGCGGAGCAGCTTGGCGGTTGTGGGAAGTTCAGCGCGGGTGGGCATGTCGGTGTTGTACATCTGAGGTCCTTTCTGGAAATTCAGGAAACGACGTAGCCGGCTACCTGGTAGCCGAAGAGGAGGAAGCCTGCGGTCATCATCGCGACGTTGGCCGTGTAGGCATGACGGAAGAAGCTCGTGCTTTTCCGCCAGAAGCCCATGACGATCAAAATCGCACCGAGGGCCAATAACTGGCCGATCTCGACGCCGACATTGAAGGCGAGCAGGTTCGGCACGAGGCCATCTGGCGCGATGTCGTATTCGAGAATCTTGGTCGACAGGCCGAAGCCGTGGAACAGACCGAAGATAAGGGTCGCAGCCTTGGTGTTGGGCTGGAAGCCGAACCAGCGCTGGTAGGCCCCCATGTTGTCGAGCGCCTTGTAGACGACCGACAGACCGATGATGGCATCGATGATGTAGCTGTTGATGCCGATGTTGAAATAGACGCCGAGCAGCATGGTCGTGGAGTGACCGATGGCGAACAGCGTCACGTAGATGGCGATGTGCTGCATCCGGTAGAGGAAGAAGATTACGCCGAGCAGGAACAGGATGTGGTCGTAGCCGGTGACCATGTGCTTGGCCCCCAGATAGATGAACGGGATGATATTCACCCCGCTGATTTCCTGGATGTAGCCCTGATCGCCCGCCGTCACCGCATGGGCGAAGGCGGAGGACGCGAAAGCGAGCATGAGCCCAAAGGCAAGTAGCCCAGACGTCAGGTGGGGAGCGCACGCGCGAAGCGTCCGGCTGCCCACCACAGATGGTGGTCGTCTCATGAAAATGGTGTCCGTGTTGAAAAGGAACGTCGCCCCTGATCCAGGGGCAGCGGTCACTCAAGCACGCGGCGGACGGTCCAATTCGAAGATTCGGACGGGCAAAGATTTGGGAAAGGCGCTAATGCGCCAAGCGTCGATTGTCCGGACGAAGAGCGTGGCCACGGACGGCGGATAGGTCGGCGTGTCGTGAAGGTGATCCGCGGCGTTATGGCCATGCAGATGGCCGGGCTTGCTTTCGCTATCCCAGCCATCGTCATGCAAGTGACCGTGCTCGGCGATCTCGACGGCGAGTTCCAAGTGGCGCTCGGCTTCGATCTGGGCGAGTGCGTGGGCGTCGTGCGAAGAGGAACCGCCGGTCGGCGCGAGCAGGAGCGACACCGCCATCGCGCAGGCGATGACGATGCGCAACGCGACGCTTTGCAGACGGTCGATCATGATGCCAGCGATACCCCTCGGTGGTTAACGAAACCTTTCCAGTGATTCTGGGGCGAGATGAAGGCCGTTGCCCCGTAGAATGGCCACGATATTGTCCACGATGCTTCGGCAAACATCTGTCAAAGGTCCGACATGCTGAACGTCCTTGCGAACCGCACCTACCGTCACCTGTTCCTGGCGCAGATCATCGCGCTGCTGGGGACGGGGCTGGCGACGGTGGCGCTTGGCCTGCTTGCCTTCGAACTTGCGGGCGAGAATGCCGGGGCGGTGCTCGGGACGGCGCTGGCGATCAAGATGGTGGCCTATGTCGGCGTCGCGCCGGTCGCCGCGGCCTTTGCCGAGCGGTTGCCGCGGCGTGCGACGCTCGTCGGGCTCGACCTCGTCCGGGCGGCCGTGGCGGTGCTTTTGCCGTTCGTCACCGAAATCTGGCAGGTCTATGTCCTGATCTTCGCGCTGCAATCGGCCTCGGCCGCGTTCACGCCGACCTTCCAGGCGACGATCCCGGACGTGCTTCCGGACGAGAAGGAGTACACGCGGGCGCTGTCGCTTTCGCGGCTGGCCTACGACCTTGAAAGCCTCCTCAGCCCAATGATCGCCGCTGCGCTTCTGACGGTCATCAGCTTCCACAACCTATTCGCCGGAACGGTCGTCGGTTTCCTCGTTTCGGCCGCGCTGGTGCTGACCGTCGTCCTGCCGAGCCCGAAGCCGAGCGCCCCGCGCGGTATCTACGACCGCACCACGCGCGGCATCCGCATCTATCTCGCGACGCCGCGCCTGCGCGGGCTGCTGGCGATCAACATGGCTGTTGCCGCCGCCGGCGCGGTCGTCATCGTCAACACAGTCGTCTACGTGCAGGCCGTCTTCGGCCTTGGCCAGCGCGAGACTGCGATGGCGCTGGCTGCCTTCGGCGGCGGCTCGATGGTTGTTGCACTGGCGCTGCCCCGACTCCTCGACAGCCTGCCCGACCGCCCGGTGATGCTCGCGGGGGCGGGTACTCTCGCCGTCGCAACCCTGGCTGCGGCCGCAATCGAATCCTACCGGCTGCTGCTTCTCGTCTGGTTCGTCGTCGGTGTTGGCTATTCCCTCGCGCAGACGCCTTCCGGACGGCTTTTGCGTCGCTCGTCCCATGCCGAAGACCGTCCAGCACTGTTCGCGGCCCAGTTCGCCCTGTCGCACGCCTGCTGGCTCGTCACCTATCCGCTTGCGGGATGGGCGGGCGCGAGCCTGGGGCTGCCCGCCACGTCCGTGTTGCTGGCGGTGATTGCCGCGGCGGGCGTTTTTGTTGCGCTACGCGTGTGGCCGGCAGGCGATGCCGAAATCGTAGAACATGCGCATGATGGCCTTCCTGCGTCGCACCCGCATTGGAATGAAGGACGGCCGAACGGCCATCGCCACGCCCACGTCTTCGTAATCGACGATCTTCACGGCTCGTGGCCGCAGGCGCGTTCGTGATGGGCATTTGGGCAAGATGCTCGCGGTGACGGTTATCCATGACGCTCGTGCAAGGCATCGTCGATCTCCAGAGCGACATTTGAGGTGAATCGCCTCAGGCGCAACGCGTTTGCGAGAACGAACACGCTCGAGAGGGCCATCGCTCCGGCCGCGAGGACAGGCGACAGGAGGATTCCGAACGCGGGGTACAGGATGCCCGCCGCGACCGGGATCAGCGCCGTGTTGTAGGCGAAGGCCCAGAACAGGTTCTGCCGGATGTTGCCGATCGTCGCTTTCGACAGGGTGATGGCGTTCGGGATTCCCTGCAGGCTTCCGGACATCAGGACCACATCGGCTGCCTCGATCGCGATATCCGTTCCCGTTCCGATGGCCAGACCCACGTCGGCTTCGGCGAGCGCCGGAGCGTCGTTGATCCCGTCACCGACGAACGCCACCGCGCCATGCTCGCGCTTGAGGCGGCGGATCGCCTCGACCTTGCCGTCGGGGAGCACTTCCGAGACGACGTCGTCGATGCCGAGACGGTCGGCAATCGCCTGCGCCGTACGCGCATTGTCGCCGGTGATCATCGCCACCTTAAGGCCGAGGCGGTGAAGCGCGGCAATCGCGTGGGGTGTCGCGGGCTTGATCGGATCAGCGACCGCGATGACGGCAGCCGGTCTGCCGCCGACCGCGGCATAGAGTGGCGTCTTGCCCTCGACGGCGAGCTGGTCCGCCTTGACGCGGAAGCGGGAAACGTCGACGCCGATTTTTGCCATGAACCTGTCTGCACCGACCTCGGTCCGCACGCTGTCGGACACACCGCGGACGCCCAGGCCCGTCACCGATTCGAAAGACTCGATTTCGGGAAGCGCGATGCCCTCCGCCTGCGCCGCGTCGATGATCGCACCGGCGATCGGATGTTCCGACTTCGACTCCACCGCGGCGACCAGTGCCAGGACCATGGAGCGGTCGAACCCATCCGCCGTCTCAAAATCAGTGAGCGTCGGCTTGCCCTCGGTCAATGTCCCGGTCTTGTCGAAAGCGACGACCCGGGCGTCTTTCAAAGACTGCAGGGCCTCGCCCTTGCGGAAAAGCACGCCCATTTCCGCGCCGCGGCCGGTGCCGACCATGATCGATGTCGGCGTTGCAAGCCCCATGGCGCAGGGGCAGGCGATGATGAGGACGGCGACGGCGTTGACGAGGGCGAAGGTCAGTGCGGGTGACGGACCGAAGACTAGCCAGACCGCGAAGGTCAGGACCGCGACGGCCATCACGGCCGGGACAAACCACATCGTGATCCTGTCAACCAAGGCCTGGATCGGCAGTTTCGAACCCTGCGCCTCCTCAACCATGCGGATGATCTGCGCCAGTACGGTCCCACCGCCGACGGCGGTCGCACGGAAAGCGAACGCGCCCTTCTGGTTGACGGTGCCGCCCACGACGCCGCTGCCGGGCGACTTGGCGACCGGGACCGGTTCGCCCGTGATCATGGATTCGTCGACATAGCTTTCGCCTTCGACGAGTTCGCCGTCGACCGGAATGCGCTCGCCGGGACGAACGTCGATGACGTCTCCCGCTGCGACGTCCGCGATCGGCAGTTCGACCGTCATTTCGCCGCGACGCACGCGCGCGGTCTTGGCCTGCAATCCGACGAGCCTCTTGATCGCCTCCGACGTCCGGCCTTTTGCCCGCGCTTCGAGATAGCGGCCAAGAAGGATCAACGTCACGATCACCGTGGCCGCCTCGTAATAGACGTTGACGGTGCCTTCGGGCAGCAAGGCGGGCGCGAAGGTGGCTACAAGCGAATAGCCATAGGCGGCGATCGTCCCCACGGCGACGAGCGAATTCATGTCGGGTGTCGCGCGCAGCAGGGCGGGAAAGCCCTTCCGGTAGAAGCGGATGCCCGGCACGAACAGGACGAGGGTGGTGAGCGCATACTGGATGTACCAGCTCCCCCGAATACCGATCGTATTGGCGATCAGTTCATGGATCGCCGGTACGAGATGCGAGCCCATCTCAAGAATGAAGACGGGCAGCGTGAGCAAGGCGGCGAGCATGAGATCGCGCCGTAATTCGCGGCGCTCCTCGTCCTTTCGCTCGTCGATGCTATCAGTCGCCGTTCCAGCCTCTTCGAGGGCGCGTGCTTCATAACCGGCAGCCGTGACCGCTGCCGCCAGGTCGCGCACGTCCGCCGAACCGGAGATCGTCGCCCGTTCCGTCGCGAGATTGACTGATGCGTCCGTAACGCCGGGGACCTGCCGCAGTGCTCTTTCGACGGCTCCGACGCACGAGGCGCAGCTCATGCCGTCGATGGCCATGGAGACCGAATGTTCGGCCGCCACAGCATAGCCTGCGGCCTCGACGGCTTTTGCAAGCGCATTCCGGTCGAGGTTCGTTCCGCGAATGGTAGCCTTCTCGGTCGCGAGATTGACGGAAACATTCTCGACGCCCGGGACTTTCGATAAGGCCTGCTCAACCCTGCCCACGCAGGACGCGCAGCTCATGCCGTCCACAGCCAGCGATGTGGTAGACGGGGATTGGTTGTCGCGGAACGGAGCGTTCACAGCCGCTTCTCCTTCTGTGGGCGTTCAATTTTGAGCAACGATGGCGCTTCCGGTCGCTGGAAGGTCAAGCGTTCATTCCGGCCGATTCGCTTATCATCACAAATGGCGACTTTTCTTCCCGGACGTCTGTTGACCTTCCAGCGGCGGGAAGCCGCATAAGCCCTCCTTAGTCGAGGAAAAAGGAGACCGACATGCAGTTCAAGATCGAGAAAATGGCCTGCGGCGGGTGCGTGAAGACTGTGACGGCAACCGTCACGGCGATGGATCCGGCAGCTAAGGTGGAGGCCGACACGGTGGCCAGGACCGTAAAGATCGAGACCACGGCCAGCGCCCCCGCGGTCGAACGCGCATTGGCCGACGCCGGTTACCCGGCCCAACCATTTTGACGGAGGGCGCGATGGAGAAGTTGACCCCCATCTTCATCGCGGCCTCCCTCGTTGCGGCCGCAGGCCTCGCCTACGCCCAGAGCCAGATCGGCGCGACTACGGCGACCGACGCTGCGCCTGGACATGACGATCACGGCAGCGCCCAACCCGGCAATCCAGTCGACACGGAATGATGGGCGCAGTCGGCGCGAAATACCGGCCGGGATCGGCGACGTCCGATTTCGGCCAGTCGCAGCGTCGGGCAACTTCACACAGGGAAGGGAATGGCAATGGATGTCAGAAGAAACAAAAGTGCTGACCTCTACCGGATGGTCACGCCGGAACACACCTGTCCTTGGGGTCTGAAGGCGCTCGACCTCCTGAAGCGCGAAGGTTACGAGGTCGAGGATCATCAATTGACCTCCCGCGACGAGATCGACGCCTTCAAGGCCAAGCATGGGGTCGAGACGACGCCGCAAACCTTCATCGAGGGCGCGCGGGTCGGCGGATATGACGACCTGCGGGCCTATTTCGGCAAGGAGACGAAGGACAAGGACGCGGTCACCTATACGCCCGTCATCGCCCTGTTCGCGATGGCCGCCCTGATGGCCTTTGCGGCGAGCTGGGCGGCGTTCGGGAGTGCATTCACCATCGCTGCGGGCGAGTGGTTCATCGCCATCGCCATGTGTCTTCTCGCGCTGCAGAAGCTCAAGGACATCGACGGCTTCGCGACGATGTTCCTTAATTACGACCTCCTGGCGCAACGCTGGGTCCGCTACGCCTATGTCTATCCGTTCGCCGAGGGGTTGGCGGGCGTGTTGATGATCGCCGGTGTCCTGATGTGGCTTTCGATCCCAGTCGCCTTGTTTATCGGCACGATCGGCGCGGTTTCCGTGTTCAAGGCCGTCTATGTCGACAAGCGCGAATTGAAGTGCGCCTGCGTCGGCGGCGACAGCAACGTTCCGCTCGGCTTCGTCTCCCTGACGGAGAACCTGATGATGGTCGCCATGGCAGTCTGGATGCTTTTGAAGCCAATGGGCATGGGCCTTGGCCACTGACAGAAGGAGAACAGGAAACATGGACAACCATGCGCATTCCAAGGGCCATTCCGGCCACGCGCGGCCCTATCTGATGCTCTGGGTCAACATGGCGCTCAGCCTGGTCGTCATGTACGTCGTGATGTTCACGATGATCGACGGTCCGGCTGACTTTCGGAACAACCTGAACATGGCCTACATGGCCGTGACGATGTGGGCTCCGATGGGCGTCTTCATGCTCGCCACCATGGGCGGCATGTACCGCCGCAAAGCCCTGAACCTGGTCATGTACGGGGCGTTCGTTGCCCTGACCATCGGATCGTTCTGGGCGACGCGCGCTCAGGCGCTGATCGACGACCGGCAATTCATCGCGTCGATGATCCCCCATCATTCGGGGGCCATCCTGATGTGCCGCGAAGCGGCCTTGGCCGACCAAGAACTGGTGGATTTGTGCGCGGAGATCATCGAGGCGCAACGTTCCGAGATCGACCAGATGGATCGCATCGCTGCGCGGCTGGACCGCCAGCCATAGACCAGTCTTGGTCGCATCCAGCAGCGAGGCGGCGCAGAAGACGCTTTATCTCAATCCCGAAGGTTGTACGCGAACGATCTCCCGCCGACGGCGGGAGATCGCTGCTGAGCCTTTGGGACTTGGGAGGCGACGTAGGACAACCAGCGTGAACCGCGCCACAGACCGTGGCGTGCGGTTCACGCCGATTCCAGGCGAGGAAGGCTGGTTGTCGGTGATAAACTCCATGTTCCCGCGCGCGGTGTTCATCCGTGGCTGGAGCGGTTCTCGTTTGGGCATCGAACAGGACGGCGGGGAGGGTCTCCTGCTTGCGAGCAAGACGGCTGCGTCTTCGATCGGGGGAACAACCCGTATCTCCATCTATTGGATAGCGGGTGGGCCAAGCTTCGAAGGCATGTCCCGTCCATCACCGATCCAAAGGAGAAACCGCATGCATCACATGGACCCCGAAATGAAACGTTGCATCGAGGAGTGCCTGGACTGCTACGGCGTCTGCCTGTCGAACGCGATTGGGCACTGCCTGGAGATGGGCGGCGAGCACACCGCCAAGAAGCACTTCACGCTCATGATGGCGTGCGCCGAAATCTGCCGGACCGCCGCCCACTTCATGTTGATCGGTTCGGAGCATCACAAACATGTTTGTGCCGAATGCGCGGAAATCTGCACCCAATGCGCGGATGATTGCGAGCGGGTCGGCGACATGGCGGAATGCGTAGAAGCCTGCCGCCGTTGCGCGGAATCGTGCCGCCGCATGGCGGCTTGATCAAGACGGCGCATGAACTGAGCCCCCTGCGGCAACGGCCTGGTTTGCCGCAGGCGAGAGGCGGCGGCCCCGTCGCAGTCATTCAGCTTACAAAATTGTAAAGAACCGTGCACTTGACCATCAACGGGGGTTCGCGCATAGCATCAGAACATGGATGAATCGCGCCGGATATCGACACGCGTGCTGCGACTTGCAACGAAGTTGCTGGTCGCGTTCGTGCTTCTGGTCGGTCCGTACGCCCAGGCCGCATCAGCGGGCGGCCCGTCCGCAAGTCCAGACCACCATGCCGCCATGTCTATGGACGCCGGCGGCCACGAGGCGGCCGCGCACGAGCATCATCCCGAAGCCGAAGCCGCAACCGACTCAGAGGCAGGATCCGGTCCGGTCAAGTTGGCCGACAAGTGCTGTGACCTGTTCTGCATGGGCGTCGCTTGCATCGTTCCCACCTACGCATTGGCATCGCGGGAGCCGGTGAGTGTCTCGCATGACGTGCTCGACGCCGACGTCGCGCCCGGCGAGTGGGTTCTGCCGCATCGTCCTCCAAACGCCTGACTTGAATTCCGCCTCCTGAGGCCGTGACCGCCGGGAATCCGCCAGCGGTCGGCGCTCGTCGAATTCAAAGATCAGGTAATTCATATGAAGAAGACCGTTTCGATGGTCGCGCTCCCGCTATTTGTGGGCGGATGCGCGGCGACCTTCCCGGCCGACGTAACGCCGACACGTTCGCCTGCACTGCCCTACGAGGCGAGTCGCCTCCATCATCACAATCCGATCGGAACCTACACCCATCGTGTCCCGGTCGAGCCGCGCCCGTGGCGGCAGCAAAACGATGCCCAAGGGCCGGGAGGCGGCCAATGAATCGCCTTGCGCGAACAGCGTCGATCCTTGCCCTGCCGCTCTTCGTGGGCGGGTGTGCGGCAACCGCCCAGGAGGCCCTTTACGGCGATTCGCTTGCGGGTTTCGGAACGGTGCAGGCTGCTACCCGGACGGCGACCGGGAAGAACGCCGTATGGATTCAGGACAGGCAGACGGCTGACAGGACGACGTCGCAGGTCCGGGGCATGGTCCAGGGCAAGACCGTCGGCGCTGATACCGCCGTCCAGGTCGCCCTTCTGAACAATAGGGGCCTGCAGGCCGCCTATGCGGAACTCGGGCTGTCGGCGACCGACGCCTGGCAGGAGACGATGTTCGTCAACCCGACGGCTTCGATCGGGGTGCTCGGCATCGGCGCGCCGGAGCTCGGTGCCTTCCGCGCGCTCGAAGGGATGATCGTCAACAACATCTTCGCGCTCGTGACGCGGGACCGGCGCATCGACATCGCCGACACGCGCTTCCGGAAGGCACAGCTCGACGCCGCCGTAGCTACCTTGTCGCTGGCCGCAGAGACGAGGCGGGCCTGGATCGAGGCTGCCTCAGCGTGGGAGCGCGTCGCTTACCTCAATCAGGCTAAGGCCGCTGCCGATGCTTCGTCGGAACTCGCGGCCAGGCTCGGCGAAACTGGTGCGCTCAACAAATCCGGACAGGCGCGCGAGCACGTCTTTTATGCGGAGCTGGCGGGCGAAACGGCGCGGGCGAGACTTGCCGCCCGAACCGCCAAGGCCGAACTCACCCGCCTGATGGGGCTTTGGGGATCGGACATCGAATACGAGGTGCCGAACCAGTTGCCCTCGCTGCCGAAATCGCTCGCCCGGGTTGAGACCATCGAAACCGACGCCTTGGGCCACCGGGCCGATCTGAAGGCGGCTGCCTTGGATCTCGAGGCGCTGGCGAAGCAGTACGGCCTGACCGAAGCCACCAAATACGCGACCGACATCGCGTTGGTAGCGGGCCTGGAAGTCGAAGGCGAGATCGAAGATGGGAAGCGGGACGTTTCCGTGTCACCGAAGGTGGATCTCGAGGTCGAGTTTACCATTCCGATCTTCGACAGCGGTCGTGCCCGAATGCGCCGAGCCGAACTCGAATACATGGCGGCGGCCAATCGGCTTGCCGACCGGGCGGTCAACGTCCGGTCCGAGGCACGCTCCGCATACGACACCTATAAGTCCAGCTACGACATTGCCCGCCACTATCGGAACAACGTCCTCCCGCTTCGCACGACGATCGATGAAGAAGCCCTGCTGACATATAACGCCATGATCACCAGCACTTTCGAGCTGCTGGCCGACACACGCGCAAGGATCAATTCCGTGCTCCTGTCGGTCGATGCAAAGCGCGACTTCTGGCTCGCAGAAGCCAATCTCGCGCCGACCATTTACGGAGGCCGCTCCGGCGGCGGGTCAGGGGGTGGAGGTGGGGCCGCGATCGCCGACGCAGGCGAAGCAGCCGGTCATTGAGAAAGGACACGACAATGCTCAATAGAAGACAATTGCTCGGTGCCGGCGCGACCATCGTCGGGGCCGCTGCCTGGACGAAAACCTCCGCCATGGGCCTACCCGACGCGCCGTCCATGGAAAGCGCGACAATGCAACCGCCCCTCTATCCGACGAGCGGCCCGGACTATCAGCCCGTTGTTACCCTCAACGGCTGGACGCTGCCCCACCGGGTCAACAATGGCGTCAAGGAGTTCCACCTCGTCGCCGAACCTGTGGAGCGCGAAATCGGTGAAGGCATGACCGCCTATCTCTGGGGCTACAACGGCCAGTCGCCAGGACCGACGATCGAGGCAGTCGAGGGCGACCGGGTCCGTATTTTCGTGACCAACAAACTGCCCGAGGAGACCACCATCCACTGGCACGGGATGATCCTTCCCTGCGGTATGGACGGCGTGACGGGACTGACGCAGCCAGGCATCCCTACGGGAAAGACCTTCGTCTACGAGTTCGATCTCGTGAAGAGCGGCACCTTCATGTACCACCCGCACGGGGACGAAATGGTCCAGATGGCGATGGGCATGATGGGCTTCTTCGTCATTCATCCGAAGGACCCGCAGTTTATGCGGGTCGACCGCGACTTCGTCTTTCTGCTCAACGCGTTCGACATCGAGCCCGGCTCTTACGTTCCGCGCGTGATGGAGATGACCGACTTCAACCTGTGGTGCTTCAACAGTCGCGTCTTCCCGGATACCGATCCGCTGGTCGTGTCGAAAAACGACCGGGTCCGGGTGCGCGTCGGCAACCTCACCATGACCAATCATCCGGTCCATATGCACGGCTATGATTTCGAGGTCACGTGCACGGACGGTGGCTGGGTGCGGCCAGAAGCGCGCTGGCCGGAAGTCTCGATCGACATTCCGGTCGGCGCGATGCGCGCCTACGAGTTCGACGCCGTCTATGAGGGCGACTGGGCCATCCACTGCCACAAGTCGCACCATACGATGAACGCCATGGGACACGACATTCCAACCTTCATCGGCGCTGACAAATCGCGTGTCACCCCGATGATCCGCCGCCTCCAGCCCGAATACATGCCCATGGGAACAACGGGCATGGGCGAGATGGGAAAGATGTCTATGCCCATACCCGACAACACAATCCCGATGATGACCGGATGGGGCCAGTTCGGTCCGATCGAGATGGGCGGGATGTTCTCGGTGGTGAAGATCCGCGAAGGCATCGCGTCCGACGATTACTCGGATCCGGGCGATTACGAGCATCCCGCGGGCACGGTCGCTTACGAGTGGACGGGCGAACTGCCCGACGCGGCTTCCGCGCCGGGTACGGGAACGCAGGCACCGGCCAAACCGGCTGGGGCGAACGGCCACGGCGGGCACGGCTGATGAAGGTCGATCACTTCATGAAATTCAACCAAACGGAGACTGTACTGATGAAGACAGCATACACGACGGCAGCGATCCTGCTGCTTTCCGCTGGCCTCGCGGCCGCCGCTCCCGGGCATTCCGGTGGCCACCACGACATGGCCGTCGGCGAACCTGGCGATGCCGCCAAGGCGACTCGGACGATCAATGTCACGATGTTCGAAAGCGACGACGGAAAAATGCTTTTCCAGCCGAACGCGTTCGAGGTGAAGAAGGGACAGACGATCCGCTTCAGCATCCTGAACAAGGGCGAGATAGACCACGAGTTCGTGCTCGACGAAAAAGAGAAGAATGCCGAGCATCGGGAGCTGATGATGAAGTTCCCAGAGATGGAGCATGACGATCCCAACGCGATCCGTCTTGAAGCAGGCAAGCGCGGCAACATCGTCTGGACGTTTTCGAATACGGGCACGTTCGAGTTCGCGTGCCTGATCCCAGGCCACTACGAGTCCGGCATGCACGGCGCTGTCGAAGTGTCTGCCAAGTAACCCGAACCGAAGGAGTACCGACATGAAAACCAAACTCATCATCGCCGCGGCCATGGCCGCTCTGGTTTCGGCCGCGCCCGCGGTCGCGCAGGAGTACACCAAGGGGACCGTGAAGGAGATCAAGGCGGACCAGGAAAAGGTCACCGTGATCCACGAAGAGCTGAAGAACCTCGACATGCCCGCCATGACCATGGTGTTCAACGTGGCAGACGCGGCAATGCTCGACGACATGACGGAAGGCGCGACGATCGAGTTCGTGGCCGACCGCGTGCGCGGAAAGCTGACGATCACCGACGTGAAGTAGCTTCGGTTCCAGACAACAGCGCCGCCTCCGCGTGCCGGGGCGGCGCTAATCGATTCAATGCGGCGATGCCGCCAAAAAAATCACAAAATTTCCGATGGATACGGCCGCCCGAGCACTCGGTAATCGGCTTGGGAATCGCATGAGGTCATCACCGCGGAAGGTTTCTCCGCAACAGGGCGTTTGATGATGAGGGTATTGCTGGTCGAGGATGACAAACGAACAAGCGATTACATTTCCAACGGTCTTGCATCTTCTGGTCACGTCATCGACGTGCTGCCGGACGGCAGGGACGCGTTGGCTGCGGGACTGCGTGAGCCTTATGACATAGCCATCGTCGACCGCATGATCCCCGGACTGGACGGCTTGTCGTTGGTGCGCAGCCTTCGGGCCGCAGGTGGCAAACTGCCCATCATACTCCTTACCGCGATGGGTGGCGTCGATGACCGTGTGGAAGGTCTCGACGCCGGAGCCGACGACTATCTCGCCAAGCCATTCGCATTCAGCGAGTTGCTCGCGCGCCTGAACGCGCTTGGCCGACGGCCCCCTATAGCGCAGGAGAAGACGGTTCTACGCGTAGCGGATCTGGAACTCGATCTGGCACGTCGGGTTGCAAAGAGGTCCGGTCAAATCGTGGAGTTGCTGCCGCGCGAGTTTGCGCTCTTGGAGTTTCTCATGCGCAACGAAGGCCGCGTGCTGACAAAGACGATGCTCTTGGAGCGGATCTGGAATTTCAACTTCGATCCGCAGAGCACGGTCGTCGAAACTCATGTCAGCCGGCTACGAGCCAAGATCGATAAGCCTTTCGAGACACAGTTGATCAATACGATTCGAAGCACGGGATATAGCTTGCATGCGCCTCGGTAAGCTGGCGCGAAGCACGCCCTTTCGCTTGGCGGCCCTATACGTGGCACTGTTTCTCGTCTCCTTGTCCGGGGGCAACATTGTCGCCTACAACATGGTGGCGACATATCTCTACGAGCGGTTGGACACGCACGTTATGGAGCGTTACCGAGAGATTCAGTCCGCTTATGAAGCGCGCGGAGTGGAAGGCGCTGCCGCGATGATCGGCAGTCACGGTCCAGCCATCAACGGTCAGGAGACGCTTTACCTCCTCCGCGGAATCGAGGGGGAATTCCTTGCAGGAAACTTCAGAGTACCGTCCGTCCCACCGGGGTTTTCCACCTTTACCGGCGAGAATGAGGGCGGATCTAGCACGAACTACAGGCTCTACCGCGGGACGCTCGGGGAAGAGCAGCTTGTGGTTGGCGTCAGCTACGACGACACAAATCGTCTGAGACGCATCGCGTTGGTGAGTTTCGGATGGGCAACCGCTATCGTTCTGGGCACCGGACTCGGAGGTGGGGCCCTGTTGGCGTTCCGCACCCGGAGGCGCATTGCGATTCTCTCAGAAACAATGAAACTCGTTGGCGCTGGGCAATTGCAGACCAGGCTACCGGTCTCGGCACGGGAAGATGACCTCGACGTTCTGGCCGTCGAGGTCAACGTGGCTCTCGAACAGTTGGAAACGAGCGTTGCCGCCATGAAGCAGGTGACGACGGACATTGCGCACGATCTGAAGACACCGATCAGCCGACTTTACATAACGCTTGAAGAAGCCATCGATCAGGCAGGGACGGATGCTGAGGCGAAGACGCGACTTGAGACCGCGCTTGGCGAAGTTCTGCAAATCTCCTCCACCTTCGAAGCCATGTTGAGAATTTCTCAGATCGAGGCTGGTGCGCGCCGCGGATGTTTTGGCCCTGTGCGCCTCGACCAGCTTTTGGAGGAAATGTTGGAAATCCACCAACCGATTGCCGAGGAAGCGGGCAAGCAACTGAGCTTGCTCCCCAGACGGGGCGTCCCCCGGATCGAAATTCTCGGCGACCAGGACCTCTTGCGGCAGATGTGTGCGAACTTGATCGCCAATGCCATCCGCCACACGCAGCAAGGCGCGAAAATTGGACTCACGTGCGGTCACGAACAAGGTTGGCCGTTCATCATCGTCGCCGACAACGGCCCGGGAATTCCGGAAGCGGAACGAGCCAAGGTTTTCAAGCGATTCTACCGTTTGGAAAAAAGCAGAACAACTGAAGGAACGGGCCTTGGTCTTAGCCTCGTTAAGGCCGTGGCCGACCTGCACGGCGCGCACATCGTTCTGACGGAACGATCGCCGGGTCTGGCTGTTCGGGTGGTGTTTCCGAAGTGCCAACAAGTTTAGCAATTGGTCTTTCGTACTTCGACGTGATCGCCAACTCTCGAAAACCGCGGCAAAAAAAGCCCGCCTGTGGAGGTCAGTCACACAGGCGGGCAGTAAGGTCGACGAGGCAGGGATGCTACGTCAACGTGGATACAGGTGAACTATGCAGGCAATTTCTTGTGGCTGTTTGTCGGCAAACTTACAAATATGTAAGCGACGAAACTGCATGTTCTCGGGACCAAACTGAATCGCTCTCCACTCGCTTCACGGCGCGCCGCGCGAAGGGGTGTTGTGAGTTTCCAACATGAAGAGCTCTGTCCTCTCCGTTGGAAACAGCTACAAGTTGCCCCGAAGCGAATGGCTCGTTTCAGCCCGTCGGCGAAGCCGATAGACCGCTGCAGGAGGAAAGTTGGCAAATGTGCCGCCGATACGTTCCGCCCTTAGCCCGAGGCGGTCCAGTATCAGCGGTGAAACCGGGCACCCCGGGCCGTATGTGAACTGATAGAAGGCCCCGTCCGCCCGCATTTTGCCGAACGCGCTGATGAGGATCGCCAGAACTTGCGGAGATGGTATAGTCAAAAGCGGGAGCCCACTGATGACAGCGCCGGCCGGTCTTCCATCGAAGAGGTCAACCCTCGATAGGCGGGCGGCGTCGATCTGGAAGGTGTGGGCATTCGGATAGTCGCTTTGAAGGGCGATGGCGAAATGGGGTTCGAGCTCGATGAGCGCGAGATCTTGCTGCCTGACGCCGCGACCAGTCAACGCGCGTGTGAATACACCAGTTCCCGGTCCCAGCTCTATCACCGGTCCGGTGGCGGGCGAAATCTCGGAGGTGATAAGCTCGGCTAGTGCACGTCCCGATGGAACGACAGCGGCGACGAGCAAAGGATCACGGAGCCATGATCTGAAAAAGTTGTACGCTTCCGCCAAACGCCGTTGATTCATGGAGGGTGCGCTCGAATAGGGTTCCGATGAGGCATGGGGTGCGCCACCTCCGGTTGCCGGAGGTGGCGTTTTTCGACGGAGAAGTGGGCTATTTCAGGTCGGTGATCGTCAGTCTCCCGCGCACGCGGTCGGCGATGAATTCGATGACATCGCCCTCTTTCATAGTGTCAAGCATTGCCGGATCGGCAACGTTGAAGACCATGGTCATAGCTGGCATGTCGAGGTTCTTGAGTTCCTCGTGGATGACAGTGACTTTTTCCTGCCCGGTCTTCACCTCCTTGACCGTCCCCTTGGTGTATTCCTGCGTCACCGCGACCACGGCAGGCGCTGCGGAGACTTCGACAGTTCCATACATTCCCGACTCGTAATGGCCGGGGATCAGGCACGCGAACTCGAACGTACCCGCATTGGTGAACGTCCAGACAATACTGCCGCTTTCTCCCGCGTCCAACTGAAGGGCGTTGGGGTCGTCATGCTCCATTTCCGGAAACCGCAACATGAGTTCACGGTGTTCGACATTCTTCTCTTTCTCGTCGAGGACGAACTCATGCTTGATCTCCCCGTCATTCACGATATTGAAGCGGATCGTCTGCCCTTGCTCGACCTCCAACGTGTTAGGCTGGAAGAGCATCTCGCCGTCGTCGTTCTCGAACATCGTGACGTCAATCGTCCGTGTGACTTTCGCCTCGTCGCCAGGTCCGCCGACGGCCATGTCGTTATGACCGCCGGAGTGTCCGGGGGACGCGGCGGCAAGGCTGGCGGAAAGCAACAGGATCGCTGCCGTCGCATATGCTGTCTTCATCGGTACTATCTCCGTTGAGTGGCGGATTGATTGCGCGGCAGATCATCGCCAGCGCTCAGTTGCTGGTCATGCGAATGTCGATAACGGCATCCCGCAAGCGCTCATCCCGTTGAGGGCGGACATCCAGTTTTCAAAGGGTTTCGGGGGCGTTCCCGGCCTGGCCTCTCCAGAAGCTGGATTCGCGGCAGGAAGCACCCCACGACGCTATCGGCCGCTGCGAAGGTCCCACTCGGTCACCTGAGGACCGTAGTTTCCGTACGGACGGTGCGGCTGGTGATTGCTGTTGACCCCGGTATCGATCGAAGCCGTCGTGCGGGTATCGATCGCACCGCTGATATCGGCATGGCTGCCGGCATGGTCGCCGCGGACCTGGCGTCCGGGAGCGCCGTAGTGCTTGGGCTTGGAATCGTGGCCGGTGCGGACGACCGGTGGGTTGTAATCGAGCCCGTAGACAGGGGCTTCCTGAGCGGTGGCGATGCCCGAGGCGCTGAGGCTCAGGGCGATAGCGATGATCGTGAGACGGTACATTGTTTTTGCCTTTCTTTGATGCCTGGCGCGGAGGGAGGATGCGCCTGGGACGCCGGATCGCCCGGCGTTGAAAAGCAGATTGCATGCCGGAATTTGACGGCGTTTGACGCCAACCTTACATTTCTGGAAACAAAGCAAATCTAGCGTGTCTTCAGCGCGCGTCACCTTACGGTGGTCGATATCGCGCCATTTCACGCCAAAACCGTTGATCGTGCGTTGCGGAATGGCAACACCCCCGGATCGCAGCGCACCTGTGGGCAGTTCCTTACACTGATGTAAATTCGCTGCAAGGCGGGTGACAAGTGCACACGGCCAAGTCCCACTTGACGCGGTTCTTTTTCGATCTGCGTCGTGATTTTCAACCCCTATCTGGAGGTGGGACCATGAATACCAAACTCCTGCTCGGCACAGCTGCCGCGCTTGTCGGCGTCTCCCAGGCGCAAGCCGCTGACGCGGTCGTCTATGCAGAGCCCGAACCCGTCGAATATGTGCGTGTCTGCGACATGTATGGTGCCGGCTTCTTCTATATCCCCGGAACCGAAACCTGCCTCTCGATCGGGGGCTACGTCTGGTACCAGGTCGGTGCCGAGAGCCGAGACGTGGGTGACACGCCGCCCCTCACTTTCCACCCCGGCAGCGCCACCACGGAAGGCTGGTACAAGAGCGTGCGCACCCGCGTCAATTTCGACGCACGTTCCGACACCGAATGGGGCACGCTCCGCGGCTACGTCCGTGTCGAAGCCAACTGGAACGGCACCAATGGAATCGGTGGCGGCAGCGATGGTCCCGCCTTTATGGATCAGGCTTTCCTGGAACTCGGCGGCTTTCGCGCGGGCTATACGGAGTCCGCCTGGACTGCCACCCAGTCCGGCGGCGTATCCAACTTCCCCGGCACCCATTCGTGGGGTGGACTCGGCTACGGCTACCAGCAGCGGCCGCTGATTTCTTACACGCATACGTTCGGCCCTGGATACTTTGCGACTTTGTCGCTTGAAGACGATGCCTTGGCTGGCGGCGGTTACACCCCCGATGTGGTTGCCAAGATTGGCGTCAATCAAGGCTGGGGCGGCGTATGGGGCCAGTTCGGCTATGACGAGCACTTCCAGGGGACGGACGGATATGCCGCCAAGCTCGGCATGCAACTGAACATGCCGAACAGCCCCGGCTCGTCGCTCCGCCTCGTGGGATCGTACTCCAACAACGCGAACATCTACGCTACCGGGCAGTTCGACGCGATTAGCGCCGAATGGTCGGCCCTTGCATCCTATAGGCACCAGTTCACCGAGGATCTCTCGGTGTCCGTTGGCGGTCACTACTACCGCAACCTGCACGACGGCCTGCTCACGACCGATCTCGACGCCTTCGTGACCGAGATTTCGACCGTATGGACACCGGTGACAAATTTCGCGATCACCAACGAAATCGCTTACAGCAAGATCGATGGCCTCGGCGGGACGACGTCCGGCTTCCTTCGCGTCCAGCGTTACTTCTAGCGCCTGCCAAGGCGGGCGGTCGGCCCGCCCGCCTTGGAATCGTCGCCATGCAGTGGCGATATGAATGTGGCACTGTTCGCTGAGGCGTCTGCCGGATCCGGCTGATTTGTTAGCGGAAAGGAAGGTGACGCATGGTAAAAGATGAGCAGTCCGGTCGGCGGGATTTCCTTTACATCGCTACAGGCATGACGGCGGCAGTCGGAGCGGCGTTGGCTTCATGGCCGTTCATCGACCAAATGCGTCCCGACGCATCCACGCTTGCCGTTGCCACGATCGACATCGACATCAGCGGCATCGAACAAGGCATGTCGGTCACGGCGAAATGGCGCGGGCGTCCGGTTTTTGTCAGAAACAGGACGTCTGCGGAAATTGAGGCGTCCCTGGAGACACCGATCGACTCGCTAAAGGATCCTTTGGCCCGCAACGCCAATCTCGGTGAAGATGCGCCCGCCACGGACGCTGCCCGGTCGGCCGGGGAAGGACGGGACGGTTGGATCATCATGATCGGGGTGTGCACCCATCTAGGGTGTATCCCGCTCGGCCAGGCTGGGGACTTTGGCGGCTGGTTCTGTCCCTGCCATGGATCGCATTACGACACCGCCGGGCGCATACGGACGGGGCCGGCCCCCGAGAACCTCGCCATTCCCCCGTTCGAGTTCATCTCGGATACGGTCGTCCGGATCGGGTGACTCGTCATGGCAGCGGCAGAACTCGGCTCGATCCGCATTTGCGTCGTCACCGGCGGAGGTTCGGAGGCCTGGTCGGTCATAAACCACCTCGCGGATCATGGCGCGGCGGTATCCGTAATCGTCGAAAAAAGGGAGCCGAAGCGCTTGATGCTCCGGCGGCGGCTCCGCTTGTGCGGACCGCGGGCGGCGGCGGGCCAATTCATCGCGATGTGCGCGCTATCGGCCGCGCGTATTTTGGTTGCCCCACGCATATCGGAGGTTTTCGCGCGGGGCGGCGCGGATATCCGACGTCGCCAGGACTATGCCGTGATCGACGTCGAAACCGTAAACAGCCTGAAAACGACCGCGACGATCGATCGGCTTTCGCCGCACGTGGTGCTGTGCATAGGATGCCGTTTGATGTCGCGGTCCACGATCGATCAGATCGCCGCGCCCTTGCTCAACCTTCACCCGGCGATCTTGCCGCAGTACCGTGGGCACCATGGCGGCTACTGGGCCCTCGCCTCAGGGGACTGCGACAATTTCGGCTGCACTGTCCACTTCGTCGACAGCGGAGCCGATACGGGCACGATCGTCCGGCAGGTTCGCGGACGCCCCCTGCCGGGTGACACCATACTGACCTACCACGCCCGACTGGCGCTTCTCGCCGCCCCTTTGGCCGTTCTGGCAGTCAAGGATGTCGTCGAGCGCCGTGTCCCCCACTGCCCGGACATCCGGCCTTCCGGGGCTCATCGCTATCAGCCATCTCCCACGCAATACCTGAAGGCCGGCTTCAAGCGCGGCGTCTGGTGATTCTGCGTTGCAGTCCGTTGCGCGCATCTGCCGACGAAGTTGACTAAAGCGCTTTGTAGCGGGCCGGAAATGGATGATCTACTTTACCAATTCAGAGGGCTGTCATGGGCATTTGGGATCGCGCGCGAAGCGCTTATCGGGGTTCCCCGGAGGGATTGCGAAGGGCGCTGGCTCCGATCGCCGCACGCGTGCCGCGCAAGCTCAGATACGGAAAGACATTTAGCGACTGGTCCGACGACATCCGGCGATCCTGGCAGGATCCTGCATTCGCGGTCGAGCGAACGGAGCGGCAACTGCGCAACCTCCTGGCCAAGGCGCAGAATGGAAGCCCCTACTGGCGGGACGTTATCGCAGATCGGAACATTCAGGCCTTCACCCTCGATGTCCTGGCGGACTTTCCCATCACGACGAAGGAGACGCTTTCGGCCGCCGGTTCGGCCGCTTGCGTCGACGGAGGACGCGGTCTCGTCAGGGCGACGACCAGCGGTTCCAACGGAGAGCCGCCTTTCGAGTTCTTCGTGGACGCCGATCGCAGCGTCCGCGAATACGCATTCGTCACGTCGGCATGGTCTAAGGCAGGCTTCCGAACGGGCGACGCGCGAGCGGTCCTGCGCGGGTTCACCTTGAAGGGAGGCCGTGCTTTCCTGTGGGACGCGGCCTTGGCGGAGTTGCGGCTGGCGGTGTACCCGCTCGAACGAGATCAGGTGGCCGGGATGATTGGCGAAATCAGACGACGCCAGATCAGGTTCATCCATGGATATCCGTCGGCTATCGAGATCTTCTGCCGGCATCTGGTCACCATCGACCCGGAACTCGGATCCGCCATCCAAGGCGTTTTCCCGGTCTCGGAGCCGCTCTTCGATCACCAGAGACGGCTCTTCGGATCGGTATTCCCCAACGCGGCTGTGGTTCCTTTCTATGGACTGAGCGAGAAGGTCGCTTTCGCCGTGGAGAAGGACGGTTTTCCGGGTGTCTACACTTTTGTGCCGCTTTATGGAGTGGCGGAACTGGTCGATGACGCCGGTATCGCAATCACGCGAGCCGGCCACGAAGGCCGGGTGATAGGAACGGGCTTCGTTTCGACTGGCATGCCGTTTATCCGTTACGACACTGGTGACCGCGCCCGGCTCGTCGAACGTCCATCCCGGGAAAACGGCTGGCGACTTTCGGTCGACGGACTGGCACCCCGACGTCGGCCGGATTATCTCTATTCGGCCGGGATGAGCCGCATCGTCGCCACGGACCTCGTCCCGGAGAGCCCTGTTCTCCTAGCGGGACTCGCGGAATGGCAGTTCGAGCAAGACGCGCCTGGCCATTGCAATTTCCGCTACGTCTTGGCGAGAGACGGATGCGACAGAGATGCCCGGCGCGTGATCGACCACCTGGAGCGGCGGCTTTCGCACGCAATCTCCTTTACTCCAGTCAGCGTCGAGCGTCTGCCGTCGACCGGCAACGGCAAGCGTCAATTCATCATCCATACCTTTTCACCAGATAGCGAGGCTTGATCCAGGAGGTCGCAATCCTTGGACTGATTTGTTTAGGTCTCGTCGTGGGCAAACGCCAATGCAATGTGATCCAATGCGCATTGCGCTGACAATTGCTTCGCCGGGACCGACGGTCAGATGAGCGCTGCACTTCCGGGCGGGTAGGAGCAGGCCCAAAGTCTGAAGCTTGATCCGACCTATGGGGTTCGACTCGGGTTAAGGGGAGTCCCATTGTCCGAGATGGGGATTTCATCATGATTACAGGATTGGCCCGAGGACAAGTTGGAAGCTGCCCAGTAGCTCGCTTGCGCGGCGCGCCGGACGTAGCGCTTGCCCAGTCCGCCCTGATGCCGCGATCCCGTCCAGCGGCCGGGCGGCGCGCGGCTGGCGACTTGTCGCCACCATCGGCCTGGGAAATGGAAAGTCGAGGGCCATGAGCCGGACGACGTGGCTGTCTTTTATGAATAGATTAATTGAGGAGCGCGGCGACAGCATCGCGCTGGCGGCGACATGATCATCACCGCAAAGGCGACCCAGCCCCAGACGCAGTCTCGGCCTGCCGACCCCGCCGAGGCGTACGTCCTGAAGAACGCGTATGAGAAATCGAAAGCGCCCTATGCGTTCTTCCTCGTACTGATGGGAGTCGGACTTTATCTGAAGTCGATCTTCCCCGGCTGGTCGCGGACAATCAAGGAGGCTGACGCCGCGCCCGAAGAAGCCGACAAAGGCCAGCCGCAGGTCGCCGAGCTTGACCCGGCCATCGGCCAGCCCGAGGGCGAGGAGGACATGACCACAGGCACTCCAGGCGTCGACCAGGGGCAGGGTGCTTTTTCAGGCGGGACCTTGGTAGCGCTTCAGCCCTCGGCAAAGTTCGCTCCTATTGATTCACCGCGAGCAAACTTCTTTGCGCCTGCGGCCGATCCGGATGCCTTCACGCTGGTAGAGCCGTACCGGCAAACCCTGCGCGCCACCAACGACAATCTGCCCGACTTCCTCGCGGGCGGCGGCGGCAGCAGCGGCGGGGCGATGCCGTCGCCGCGCGAGGACCCGGATACGGGGCCAGATGATCCGGGACCGGACGATCCGGGCCCCAACTATCCTGGACCGGATGATCCGGACGAGAACGACGACGAGGACGACGACGACGACCAGGAGGTCGTCAACCGCGCGCTGCGCGTCGCCGGTCCGGTCCATCTCTACGACATCACCGCCTGCGCCATCCTGGCGATCGGGCTTCTCGACCTTCTGCGCGGGGCGAGCGACCCGGATGGCGACGGGCTGCAGATCGCGGGGCTGTCCGCCTCGTCGGGCACGCTTGCGGCGACGAGCTTCGGCTGGACCTTCCAGCCCGCTCCCTTCGCCCCCGGCCCGGTCACCCTGACCTACACCATCACCGACGGCGCGCTGTCGGTCGCGCAGACCGCGCACTTTACCGTGCTCGACCGCGGCTGGGTCGAGGGCACGGCTGGCGACGACACACTGACCGGCTCGCAATGCGCCGACGACATCGAGGGCGGCTCGGGCCACGATCTGATCGACGGCCGGGCCGGGAACGACGTCATCGCCGGCGGGGCGGGCGACGACCACATATTGGCCGGCGACGGCGACGACACGGTCTTTGCCGGAGCGGGCGACGACATCGTGCTCGCCGGGCGCGGCAACGACCTCGTCTTCGGTGGGGCGGGCGACGACCGGCTGTTCGGCGAGGCGGGCGACGACATCCTGCAGGGCGAGGACGGCGACGACTTTCTCTCCGGCGGCACGGGCCGTGACATGCTTTACGGCGGGGCGGGCGACGACGTCCTTCAGGGCGACGACGGCGACGACTATCTCGACGGTGGCGACGGCAATGACCGAATCGACGGCGGCGCGGGAAACGACATTCTGTCGGACGGCGACGGAGCCGACCTCGTCCTCGGCGGGACAGGCGACGATGTCGTCATCGCCGCAATAGACGGCGCGGATGACGTTTACGATGGCGGCCGCGATTACGACACGGTCGAAGCTTCCATTTCCGAACTCAAGTTCGCGATGGAAACCGAACACGCAACATGCGAGCTCGGTTCGCCCGGCGGCGGCGCAACAGGGGTGCAGCCGTCACGCGAGGCCGGCGACGTACTCGACTATTCGGCCGCCAACGAGACTTTGCTGATCGACCTCGCCGACGGTCGGGCCAGCGGCATCGAGATCGGCTACGACACGATCATCGGCTTCGAGACCGTGATCGCTGGATCGGGCGATGACCATTTCGTTGTCGGTCCGACCGCAGTGTCGCTTTACGGCGGGGCTGGCGAGAACCTGTTCGAGTTTCGCGGCCCGGGCGAGGAGGCGGCCCGGCAACTTGTCTTTGAGATCCACGATTTCAAGGCCGGCGACCGCCTCAGGATGGACAAGTACGACCTCTTCGAACGAGTTTTCGACGACCTGGAGGACCAGTTCGAGAAGGTTTACGGCGACAAGGTCGATGAAGAAGACTTTGCCGTGCGCACGCGTATTGAAGAGATTGACGGCTACACGCGGACCCTCATCGAGGCGGATTTCAACCGCGACGACACGTACGAGACCACCGTCGTCATCGACGGGCGCTTCGTTCTCGCCATTGTCGAGACCGCTTGACCAGGTCAACCCGCTGCTCCGGCCGCATATTGCTGGGTTCCAGTCCCGTAAAGCAGGCTCGTGTCGGTCATGCAGCCGTCCGGGCGGGATCGGCGGGTATCGGGAACTTGCTGCCGGACCTGGATGGAATGCCTTCCCTTGAGCTCCATCCCTTTACAAGCGCGTATACCGCCGGGATGACGATCAAGGTCAACAGCGACGACGACACCATGCCGCCGATCATGGGCACCGCGATCCGCTGCATGATCTCCGATCCGGCACCCGTGCTCCAAAGGATCGGAAGCAGGCCCGCCATGATGGCGACCACCGTCATCATCTTCGGCCGTACGCGCTCGACGGCTCCGACCATGATCGCCGCGTGCAGATCGGCGCGCAGGAAGGGACGTTTTTCAACGTCGCATCGCGTTCTGGCCTCCGCGAGCGCGTGGTCGAGATAGATCAGCATGATCACCCCGGTCTCGGCTGCAACGCCCGCCAGCGCGATGAACCCGACGGCGACCGCCACCGACGTATTGAAGCCGAGCCACCACATCAGCCAGATACCTCCGACAAGCGCGAAAGGCAGTGACAGCATGACGATCAAGGTCTCGGTCAGGCGGCGGAAGTTCAGGTAAAGCAGGAGAAAAATGAGGGCCAAGGTCAACGGCACCACGATCATCAGGCGCTGCGTGGCGCGTTCGAGATATTCGAACTGACCGCTCCAGCCGAGCGAATATCCCGCGGGCAAATCGACGGCCTGCGCGACCGCCTCTTGCGCCGAGGCGACGTAACCGCCCAGATCGCGCCCCGTGATGTCCACGAATATGTAGGCCGCAAGACGCCCGTTTTCGGTGCGGATGGAAGTCGCGCCGCGGGCGAGCTCGACCGCGGCGACTTCGCCGAGCGGGACGGTTCCGCCGCCGGGAAGCGCGACCTCGACTTCGCGCGCTATCGAATCCGGATCGTTACGCAGTGCGCGTGGATAGCGGATTGACACCCCATAGCGTTCGCGGCCTTCGACCGTCGAGGTCACGACTTCCGCGCCCAACGCCATGGACACCACGTCCTGGACGTCCGCCACGGACAAACCGTAACGGCCAAGCGCCGTACGGTCGGGAACGATGTCGAGATAATAGCCGCCGATGACGCGTTCCGCATAGGCGCTCGACGTTCCGGGCACGGTCTTCAAGACCGTCTCTACCTCCCGGGCGACGCGTTCGATTCCCTCGAGATCCGGCCCGTAGACCTTGACGCCGATAGGCGTACGGATGCCAGTGGCGAGCATGTCGATCCGTGCCCGGATCGGCATCGTCCAGGCGTTCGCGACGCCCGGGAACTGCAGGGCGGCATCCATTTCGGCTTTCAGGCTTTCGACCGTTAAGCCAGGCCGCCATTCCTCCTTGGGCTTCAGATTGATGATCGTCTCGAACATCTCCATCGGGGCCGGATCGGTAGCTGTCCCCGCGCGGCCGGCCTTGCCGAAGACCGAATCGACTTCCGGAAAGGACTTGATGATCCGGTCCTGCATCTGCATCAGTTCGGCGGCCTTGGTCACCGACAGGCCGGGAAGGGTTGTCGGCATGTACATCAACGTGCCTTCGTCCAGTTCCGGCATGAACTCGCTGCCGAGTTCCCGCGCGGGCCAGACGGTTGCCGCGAGGACGAGGACGGCGACCAGGATCGTCGCGCCCTTCGCCCTAAGGACCCCGCGGATGACCGGCCTGTAGGCTCCGATCAGAATTCGGTTCACGGGGTTCCTGTGCTCGGGAACGATCTTGCCCCGCACGAAGATCACCATGAGAGCTGGAACAAGGGTGACGGACAAGATGGCGGCGGCGGCCATGGCAAAGGTCTTCGTGAACGCAAGCGGCGCGAACAGCCTGCCTTCCTGCGATTCCAGCGTGAAGATCGGCAGGAACGAGACCGTGATGATGAGGAGGCTGAAGAACAGTGCGGGACCCACTTCGCAGGCCGCCTCGATCAGCACGTTGATACGCGGCTTTTCCGGCGGCGCGCGTTCGAGATGCTTGTGGGCGTTCTCCACCATGACGATCGCCGCGTCGATCATCGCGCCGATCGCGATGGCGATCCCTCCCAGGCTCATGATGTTTGCGCCGAGTCCGAGGAACTTCATCGCCGCGAACGCCATCAGGATACCGACGGGCAGCATGATGATGGCAACCAGGGCGCTGCGCACGTGGAGGAGGAACACGATCGTCACGAGCGCGACCACGATCGATTCCTCGATCAGCGTCGTCTTGAGCGTCGCGATTGCGGCTTCGATGAGCTCGGACCTGTCATAGACCGGTACGATGTCGGTTCCGGCCGGAAGGCTGTCCTTGATCGCCGACAGGCTCCGCTTGACGTTGTCGATCACGTCCAGCGCGTTCGCGCCGAAGCGCTGCAGCACGATGCCGCTCGCGACTTCGCCCTCGCCATCGAGCTCCGTGATCCCGCGTCGTTCGTCGGCGACGACTTCCACGCGGGCCACGTCGGCAAGTCGGAGCGGGACGCCGCCTTCGGCGATCAGGGCGATGTTTTCGAGGTCGCCCGCGCCTTCGAGATATCCGCGGCCGCGGATCATGAATTCGAACTCGGAAAGCTCCACCGTGCGGCCGCCGACGTCCATGTTGCTGTCGCGCACGGCGTCCGCGACATCGTCGAGCGACAGGCCTGCGGCTCGCAGGCGAGCTGGATCGACGACCACGGAATACTGTTTGACGAACCCTCCCACGCTGGCCACCTCGGCGACACCGTCCGCCTCGGAGGCGGCGAATCGTAACACCCAGTCCTGCAGCGAGCGCAGTTCGGCCAGAGTCAGTTCTTTGGCGACGACCGCGTACTGGTAGACCCAGCCGACGCCCGTCGCATCCGGTCCGAGCGTCGGCGTCACGCCGCCGGGCAGGCGGCTGGCGGCGGCGTTGAGGTATTCGAGGACACGACTTCGGGCCCAGTACGGATCGGTGCCGTCTTCGAAGATGACGTAGACGAACGACACGCCGAAGAACGAGAATCCCCGAACCACCTTGGACTGGGGCACGGTGAGCATCGCCGTGGTCAAGGGGTAGGTGACCTGGTCTTCCACGACCTGCGGAGCCTGCCCGGGATGCTCGGTGAACACGATCACCTGGACGTCCGAGAGGTCCGGTATCGCATCGAGGGGAAGCGTTCGCAGCGCGTAGAGCCCTGCGGCCGACGCGAACAGGGCCGCGAAGACGACGAGGAAAAGGTTTCGCGACGACCAGTCGATGACGCGCGCGATCATTGTTCCGCCCCGACCGGTTCAAACGCACCGAAAGCCGCGTTGAGATTGCTTTCGGCGTCGATCAGGAAATTGGCGGAGACGACGACGGATTCCCCTTCGGATACGCCCTTCAGGATTTCGGTGCGGCCGCCGCCGCTGATCCCGACCGCGACGTCGCGCGGTTCGAAGCGCCCTTCGCCGAGATCAACGAAAATGGATTGGCGGTTCCCCGTGTCGATCACCGCACTGTCCGGAACGGTGACGCTTCCGGCATTCGCTTTACCCTCGATCGCAACCTCTGCGTACATGTTCGCCAGAAGGACGCCCTCGGGATTTGGCAATTCGATGCGAATCTTCGTCGTGCGCGTTTGCGCGCGGACCTCTGGATAGATTTGATCGACCGTGCCCTCGAACTCCCGGCCGGGAAGGCTGCGGATACGCACCACGGCCTTTGCGTCGACGGCGACATCCGCGACAAGATATTCGGGGACGTCGGCCATCACCCAGACCCGCGAAACATCCGCAATCCGGAACAGCACGTCGCCCGGCTCCGCCATCATGCCCGGAACGGCAGACCTCTCAAGGATGACTCCGCCGAGAGGAGCGGTCACGACGATGCTTTCGGGCACTGCCCGCGTCGTTTCCATGTCGCGGATCGCGGCGTCCGGCACGCCGAGATTCTTCAGACGAAGGCGACTGCCGGACATTGCCTTCGCGGGAATGCCGCTGCCCAGGTCCAGGAGAAACTGGGCTCCGGCCGCCGCGATGTCGCGGGAGTAGATGCGCATCAGTTCGTCGCCGACCTCTATGCGGTCGCCCGTCGTGACGTCAGCGACAGTCTCCACGAAAGCGTCGACGCGCGGCGACACGACGCTCGTCAGCCGTTCGTCGAGCGCGATGGTGCCGGGAACGCCGATCGATCGTCCGATCGCGCCGACAACGGCCTTTTCGGTCTTCACCCCGGTACGCTGAATCTTGCCGGCGGAGACCATGACGGCAGAGTCGTCCGGCTGCTCGCCCTCGTAGACCGGGATGTAGTCCATTCCCATCCAATCCTTCTTCGGGACCGGAGACGTGTCGGCGAGGCCCATCGGATTGCGATAGTAGAGAACCTTTCCGCTTGCTGCCGGAGCCTCAGATCCCTCTTCAGGAGCGATCAGACCTTGTTCGCCCAGCGTCACGTCTTCTCCCGCCCGCACTGCGACGAACGGCTGTCCTTCGGCCGTCTCGATGGCGGTCGCCGAATAGACGGCTTCCCCTGCCGGATGCCGGTAGTAGAGGATGGGTTGTTGTTCCTCGGTGCCTTTGGCGGACGATGCCCCACTGCTGCTTGCGGCAGAGGGAGGCACGGCGATCGGACGACCTTCGCGCCCCGCCCAGTATCCTGCCGCCCCGCTCGCGAGGATGAGTGCCAGGACCGTCGCTATCCTTGCGGGTTTCATGGCATCACCTTCAACGGCAGTTCCGCCGTCACCGTCTCGGTTTCACCCTGTATCTTGGCAACAATCTGGAGACGCCAGTTGCCCTCCATCATGAGGTCGGCGCGAAAGCGGTACCGCCCATTGCCAAGTTCGTCGACGGGCCGGAGAGGGGCGGTCATGGCCGCCATCCCGTCGGGAGCCATGTCGAGCCTGAGAGCGTAGACGACTGCCGCCTCGACCGCGTCGCCGTCGGCATCGACGAGCCTCAGCGTCACTGTGGTGTCGCCCACATTTGCCGTGGTTTCGACGATTTCGAATCGGTAGTCGCTGGCCGCGGCGAGGAGCGACGGGATCGGGAACGTTACCCCGGCAAAGCCCGCCATTGCAGCCAGGAGGGCGAGCGGTTTTTTCATCGCGTGTCCTCGCCGACGCTCGTTTGCGTTGAAGACTGGACCTTCATGCACAGCCCCAGCGCGCACAACGCCGCGCAGGGCAGGGTACCCAATAAGAATGGGGCAAGACCGGCGGCCGCGAGCCAATTCCAGTTAAGGGCGACGCCCGTTGCGGTGGCGACAACTCCCGCGACCATAGGCCACCGTGGGCGCAGGCGCAGCGAACCATGGCCGCCTGCGGCAGGCGCGGGCCGGTGATATTCGATCATTTTCATGGGTCTCTTTCCCGAGAGTGCGTCTAGCGCCGTGTTCCGTCGCGCAGATACTTGACCAGTGCTGCGGCAACGAGGACGAGGACGATGAAGGCGAGAAGCCAGAAGGCACTCATTCCCCACATCATCATGCCCATGCCGCCACCCATTCCGTTCATGTCCATCATGTGAATGTTCCTTGCGGAGCGCAGCCACACTCGGCGCGCCAAATCCCAGCTTTTGTCCACCGACGCGAGTGTTCGGCTCGGCGCGTCAGGGAACTCACTCGATCAACCGGATGATGCCAACCGCGAAACCCGGACCCGAAGGACCAGCGATTTCGTCGAAGGAAACTTTCGGCGATTCAGACCATCATGCAGAGTGACGGGGAGGGAATGGGTCGGGCGTACGGGCGATGCCGAACGAAATCAGCGCGGGCATCAGATCGTGCGAAAGGCGCTGCAAGGGATCGGCTTCGGCGGCTTGGAAAAAGATGGCCGCACAGGCTGAAGCGCACGCCGTCACGCAGGACGGTTCGGGCATCCCGCTGTCGTCGCAATCGTCGCATCCCTGCATGTCCATCGCTTCCATGGAGGACGCGTTCATGTCGACGGACATCGATGCGGCGGCTCCAGGCTGCACGGAGGCCGCCGCCGCAAACGCGACGACGAGAAACAGGAGCAGGGATCTGGTCCAGTTGCGCATTTGACGACGCTAGCCCAAGGCGACGATGCTGTCCATCGCTCCGAGCCTGCCTTACAAATATGTAAGGTGGAGCGGGATTGACCTCATGGGCGGACTGCCGCACTCCTGAATGGAGTGCCCTTGGGCGGGGTTCGTTCCATACGGACCCACGTATCCTTGCCCATAGAGAGACGGAGACAATCATGGCAATTCGCAAACTCATGCTAACCCTCGCGACCGCCGGTGCGGTGCTGGCCGGAACCCCCGCGATGGCGGCCGTCCTGGAGGTCTACAAGACGCCGTGGTGCGGTTGCTGCACCGCCTGGGCGGAGGCGTTTCGCGCAGCCGGCTACGACGTTCAATTGACGGACATGGAAGACCTGACCGACGTGCGAAAGGACGCGGGTATCGCCGACGATCTCGAGGGCTGCCACACGGCCGAGATCGAAGGGTATTTCGTCGAAGGGCACGTGCCGCTCGAAGCGGTCGCGAAGCTTCTCGAGGAACGCCCCGCCATCCGCGGATTGGCCGTGCCGGGGATGCCGTCCGGCTCCCTCGGTATGGGCGATGATCCGGAAGCGGCCTATGACGTCGTTGCGGTCGATGAGGACGGACGGACGTCCGTCTATATGAGTGTCGGCAAGCGGTGAACCCGGCCCTTTGTCGGGTCGCTATCCTGGCAATGGCGGCTTTCGCGGCCGGATCGATGCTCGTCCTCGGTCCCGGCCTTCTGGAAGGTCGATACCTGACGAAGGGGCGTAATCTCTACGCCGTTCATTGCGCGTCCTGCCATGGACGCGATCTCGAAGGCCAACCGAATTGGAAAGTCCGGAACGCGGATGGCCTGCTGCCCGCGCCGCCGCATGACGCAAGCGGCCATACATGGCATCATGAACGGGATCTCCTTGTGGCGATAACGAAATACGGCGTCGCTGAAGCGGCCGACCTCGACGATTATCGCTCTGCCATGCCTGCCTTCGACGATGTTCTGGATGATGGCGAGATCGAAGCCGTCATCGACTGGATCGCCTCCACCTGGCCAATCGAAATCCGAACGCGGTGGGAAAATCGCTAAGAGCGCCTATCCGCGCGAAGCGGCTTTGCCGAAACCGAATGCCAGTCGATGGGCTGCAGAAATCCAGATCACCGCGAACAGCCATCCCGCGAGAACGTCCGACGGCCAGTGCGTTCCGAGGAAGACCCTGCTCACGCCGATTGCGAGCACGATGGCCAGGACGATCGCAAGCATCAATCGCCGAAGGTTCAGGTCGCGGGGCTGCCACAAGACGAGCATCGTCAAAGCGAGAAGAAGCGACAGGACGGCATGGCCGCTCGGAAAGCTCGTGGCGGCCATCTCGTTTGAGCCCGGCAGGTGATGGGGCTTCGCCATCGCGAACGCCGCCTTCGTGACGTAGGCAAGGGCCGCGCCGCCTGCCAAGGATATGAATGCGAACCAGGCGCGGGACATCTCCTTGCGAACGAGGAGGATGGCGACGAGGGTCGCCGACATGGGAACCACGAAACGCGGACTCCCGAAAGCCGTGAACATCCAGGCCAGCCAGAAAAAGATGCCGGACCCGTCACGCGCGCCGTCCGGCGTGCCGAGTTCCATGAGCAGCAAGCGGTCAATTGCGTGAAAGTCGACCAGAAATGCGACGGAAAGAAGCGCCAGCAGCACCGCCGCCCAAGGGATATATCGGTCGAGATGAGTCATGAACGATCGTCGAATGCGCATCCTGCGTCCACTAATCGAAATTGCCTAACGTGCCGTTTCGAACCTCACCGAATGGCGGGCGGGACTTGTCGCTGGGCCTCCCCTACCCATATCCGAGGGACGATCCTGCGGTCGCTTGACGCAAGCCGGGTGCGGCGCAGGGAACGGCGGCTCCGTTGTCAATTCGAGAACCTCGGGCCGAATGGTGAACCTTTGAGACGAACGATCCGATACATTCCCGGCGTGCAGGCGGTATTCTGCGCCTTCATCGTCCTGGCGTTCGCTATGGCACCGGTCGTCGGGATGGCGGGGTCAGTAACGCCTATGGGTTCAGCGGTACATTCGGGTTGCGACCAACACCATTCGTCGCAGGATGAAACCGGCCTGCGCCTTTGCAGCATGTCCGTCTGTCACCCCGGCGTGGCGGCGATGCCTGTATCCATGTCTGGTTCGAAGCCGCGATACGTGCATGATTTCGGCCTTCTTCGCGAAGGAACGGGCATTCTCCCGGAACTCGAGCTGCCGCCGCCCCGGTCCGCAATCTGAACCCCTAGCAACAATCAGTTCAGATTTACGGAGAATTCCGATGAAACACTTCGCTTCAATTCTTGCGGCCGTCGTCGCCGCTGTGTCGCTCTCGAACGTCGCGCTCGCGCAGGAGGATAGCAACGCCTTCAAGCTTCCCGAACAATGTTCGGCTGCGGATAGTGCATCAATGGGTCATTCCGGCATGGGCCAGATGTCCGGTGGTTCTTCCGAAGGCGGGATGGGCGCGATGATGGGCATGGGCAACATGGATATGGACGCGATGCCCGAGCATGTCCGCGAAAATATGCAGAAGATGATGCAGACCATGCCCGCGATGCACGAAGGGATGATGAACGAGAACCCGAACGTGGCCTTCGCCTGCGGGATGATCGCACATCACCAGGGCGCGATCGACATGGCGGAAGTGATGCTCGAGCATGGTGACGACGAGCAGTTGCGGACGCTGGCCGAAACAATCATCGAAGCCCAGAAAGCGGAAATCGCAGACATGACGAGCTGGTTGGCCGAAAACGCCAACTAATCGTCTCTCTTCCGCGCGGCGCGAATGCCGCGCGGAAGCCTTGTGCCGCATCTTTGTGCTTGAGCTTCCATCTGCTGGAAGGACTATCGTTCGGTCCCACGATCTTGCCAGGGAACCCAAGCAATGAACATCGGAGCCGCTTCGCGCCAGTCGGGCCTGCCGTCGAAGACGATCAGATATTATGAGGAGATCGGTCTTCTGACGGCCGATCGTGCCTTGAACGGATACCGGGACTATTCGACGGAGGACGTCCATCGGCTCCGCTTCCTGCAAAGGGCCAGGGGCCTCGGTTTCTCAGTTGAGGAGTGCAGGGAGCTGCTTTCGCTCTATTCCGACCGCGAGCGCGCCAGTTCCGACGTCAAGGCGATCGCCAAGGAGAAGCTTGCCGAGATCGACCGAAAGATCGAGGAATTGACGGGGCTGCGGTTGATGCTCGGCCATCTCGTCGACAATTGTCACGGCGACGCACGGCCGGACTGCCCGATCATCGACGGATTGTCCGGACGGTTCGAGCACTGATGGCCGAACTCGGACAAGCATCGGGGCCTGCCGAGATGCCGATGCACGATGATACGCGAAAATTCACGCCTTGACCTTCCAGCGGCGGTAAGGGGCACGCTCACGAAGTTGCACGAACTTCGCGGAAGGACCAGCCATGGTTTCCGATCATACCCACGCGCATCATGATGACGATCAACACGCCAAAGCTCGGCCGCCGGAACAGGCTGTCGCCGCCGCGACCACCGGACACGATCATGCTGGCCACGGGATGATGGTCGATGATTTCCGCCGCCGCTTTTGGGTATCTTTGCTCCTGACGCCGCCGATCCTTTTCCTGTCTCCTATGATCCGGCACTGGATGGGCTTGGGAGCCTCGTCTGCCTTCCGGGGAGACGGCGCAATCCTGTTCCTGTTATCGACGGCAGTCTATCTCTACGGCGGTTGGCCGTTCCTGTCGGGCTTTGCGCGGGAGTTGCGAAGCGGACGGCCGGGAATGATGACCCTCGTCGCCATGGCGATTTCAGTTGCCTATTTCTATTCGGCTGCCGTCACCTTCGGCGTCCCGGGCATGTCGTTCTACTGGGAACTGGCGACGCTGATCACGATCATGCTGCTCGGCCACTGGCTCGAGATGCGGTCAGTCCTGGGCGCGTCGCGCGCGCTCGAAGCGTTGGTCAGGCTCTTGCCTGACACCGCCACCAGAATGGATGCCGATGGCACCGGACGGGAGGTCCCCATCAGCGGCTTGTCGCCAGGCGACAGGGTGCTGGTCCGCCCGGGCGGGAAGGTGCCGGTCGACGGGCGGCTGGTCGAGGGCGTGTCCTCGTTCAACGAATCGATGCTGACGGGCGAATCCCGTCCCGTGCCGAAGCAGGCAGGCGACGTGGCGATCGGAGGGGCGATCAACGGCGCGGGCGCGGTGACGATCGAGGTCACGGCGACCGGCGGCGCGACCTACCTCGCGCAGGTCATCGACATGGTGAGGAAGGCCCAGGCCAGCCGCTCACGCAGCCAGGACATCGCCAACCGCGCCGCTGGTTGGCTGACCTATATCGCCCTGACGGTTGGCTTTGCCTCGTTCGGATACTGGACCCTGGTCGGCCAGAGTTGGGAGTTCGCGATCGAACGGATGGTGACCGTCATGGTGATCGCCTGTCCGCATGCGCTAGGGTTGGCCGTTCCGCTGGTGGTTGCGGTCAGCACTTCCCTCAGTGCCGGCAACGGTCTTCTGATACGAGATCGGGCAGCCTTCGAACGAGCCCGCAGTCTCGACGCGGTTGTCTTCGACAAGACCGGCACGTTGACCGAAGGTCGGTTCGGCGTCAGCGATGTCGTTCCTCTGACATCCATCAGCGAAGATGCAGCCCTCGCGCTTGCGGCTTCGGTCGAAAGCCGATCGGAACATCCCATCGCGCACGGCATCGTCACGACCGCGCGCGAGCGAGGCCTTTCGATCCCACGCTCAGACAACGTGCTGAACATCACGGGCGAAGGCATCGCAGCGAATGTCGGGGGAAGAGAGATCGTCATCGCAAGTCCCGGCCATCTGGAACGCAACGGACACGGAGTAAGCCACCCGGCTTTGACCGCTCTGGAGGCAAAGGGCAAGACGGTCGTCGTTCTCGCCGTCGACGGCGCGCCGAGCGCCCTGTTCGCCATGGCCGATGTCGTACGGCCGGAATCGGCGCAAGCGATACGGGAACTTCGATCTCTGGGCATCCGGCCCATCATGCTGACCGGGGACGCCGAAGGCGTCGCGCATTCGGTTTCGGCCGAACTCGGGATCGAGGAATACTATGCCGAAGTCTTGCCGGACCAGAAAGCGGCAAAGATCGCCTCGCTTAGGCGCGACGGTCGACGGGTCGCGATGGTCGGCGACGGTGTGAACGACGCGCCCGCGCTGGTCGAAGCCGATCTCGGAATCGCAATCGGAGCTGGAACGGATGTGGCCGTCGAGTCCGCGGACGTCGTCCTCGTGCGCAGCGACCCGAGGGACGTCGCCGCGATACTTGGCTTGTCCCGGGCCACCTATCGGAAGATGGTTCAAAATCTGATCTGGGCGACGGGATACAACGCGGTCGCCATTCCGATGGCGGCCGGGATCACCTTCGGCACCGGGTTCCTGATGACGCCCGCCATCGGTGCGGTCTTCATGTCGCTCAGCACCATCATCGTCGCCGTCAATGCCCAGTTGCTCCGGTTCTATCGCGGAAACAGTGGCAACCAAGCCCGGCGACTAACCCCCTGGCAGGGAACGGAGCGGACACCGCAGGGTGCCCGCTCCGGATGACTTACATGCCGCCGACTTTGAAGGGCAGCGCGTAGGGCGTGTTGTCCGGACGCATTCCGGGCGTGTCGACGTCAGTCATGCCTTCGGCGAAATCATAAGTGCCGTTGTCGTTGGTTTCGTAGTGGATCATCGCAACGTAATCGGTGCCTTCCATCGCTCCGCCTTCAATCTCGACAGAAACATTCTCGCTGTCTCCAGCGGACACGGCCGTATGTCCGATCGACGCCGGAATGACGGGTTCGCCGTTCTCGACCGCGTGGATCACAACGTAGCCGTCCTTGTCGATCTTGACTGACGGAAAGACCACCGAGTTGCCTTCGATCGTTGCCCCTTCGACGTCGATGTTAAGGTGGTCGGCGTGGGCCACTGCCGGCACGGCGGCGATCGCGGTGACGAGTGCAATCTTGATAAGGTTCATGGAATTTTCTCCCTTTAGTTTTGACCGCGCAGATACGAGCGAAAAAGCGAGAAAGTTTCAGAGCCGGTAGATTGAGAACAATGGGCTAAATCGGATGCAAGTCGCGATGCCGCGCTTACCGATACGAAGCCGTCAGCTTTCAGTTCATTTCAACCTGAAAGCCGACTGACAGGAAACCACCCCCGCCGAGCCATTCCGGCGTGCGCAGCGCACACTGCCCGTGGACTGGCAGGAGTCGACCCCATCTCGGTCGTTCAGCATCCGCTTTCACTAGGACCGCTTTTAGCCCAAGCGGACTTGCCATTCCAGAATATGACCGCCTAGTGCCGATACTAGAAAGGCGGGCCCGACGTCGTTGATCCCGCCTTGCAACGGCTATTCCCTACAGCACGCGCTCTGATTAACCTAGTCAGACGCGCGCGCTGATGAGACAGACTCCGTTCCGCGAACCGCTCTGCCCAGTATCCCTGCAGGCCCAAGTAGCGCGCTAACGTCAGATCGGAGAGTTCGTGAAGGTCGGACTCGTCGTAAACCGAATGCACGCGTTCACCGTCCTGCTCCTGCCACGCCTGGAATATCCCGTATCCGGCAAATAGTTCTGTCCCTGTCAGCACCACCAGCGGATTGCAGGCATGGCCATGAAATACGTCGCGTCGTCCCCACAGCGCAAGTTCACGTAAAACCGCCAGTTCCTGCGGCATGTACTCGGATATGTGGCGGAGCGATGAGACAACCATCACTGAGCCAGGAAACCGTGCGGCGACCTGCCTCAGCCCGTCGACCGTTTTCGCGTCAAACGCGCCGCGACCAAAGCTCTTTGCCTCGCCGAACACCAGCAGTGGCTCTTCGCGTTCGTCGCGGAGGATACCCTCGCGACGATGCCATCCGATGAAGTCGACCTCTCTGTTGAGCTGCGGAAGACGAAGGCCCGTGGACCAGGTCATCTCGGCGTGGTTGGGATGAGTCAAAGTACGTAGGGTTAGGGCCACAGCATATCCGCCGCCAGCGTAGTCAGGCGCAGCGAACGGGCCGATGACGCGGTAGAACCAGTTCACCCGGTTTAGGGCCTCCGGCGTCTGGGCGAAGTCGAACTGGTTCAGGCAGCGCGTGCAGGTCGGGCGATAGGTCAGCGAGTCGAGGTCGTACCAGTTCTGGTACTGGCAGACCGGGCATTGCACCCTCAGACCAGCCCGAAAGACGTTGGCCTTAAGGAATTGTTCCAGTCCATTCCAGAGACCGAACGCACCCTTAGCGCGTGCGTCGAAGTGTTCTTTGATGACACCGACGTGTTTCGCGCGGTCTGGAACTGTCGAGATCACGCGCTTGCCGTCGCGGCTAACCTCGGCATGGTTCTCGGCCATCCCGCCCAGCAGCTCGATGGTTCTGCGATCAGCGAATATTGCCGCTTGCGCAATGCCGCCCACGGCAGCAATGACCTGAGCGGCGACTTGGCCTTCAGAAGATGGTTGGGCTTCGACGCCTTGGGACTTCAGCCAACCAATTACCGCATCGCGCCCGCTTTCCGGACGCACCAGCGAGTAATCGATGCGGTGTTCCTTGGCGAGCACCCAGCCCTCACGGCCTATCCGCAACGTATCGCCCGTAACCAGGCGGGGATACACGGGCGACCAGAGATTGGATGGGTACACCGTCGCCGCCTCGTCGCCGTATACGGAAGAGCCAGTGGCGATGACATTGACCCAGCGCGCGCGCCGGTAGGTCTTCGTGGCATTCACAAAGGCCGGCACGGGCGCGGGCAGCTTGACGTACCCATCTGGGCTCACCGTCTCGTCGAATGACGCCGTTGCGGCGGACACAATTATCTTATCCTCGCGCGGTCCGTGGTTCCGCCGAGAATGCGCTGAAAGCGTCGGCATATGAGCGCCAACAACAGACCAATCCGGCAACCCGGAGAAATGCTCCGTCCAAAGCGCCTTGCGCCGCTCCTCGGAAATCGACGTTCCAAAGACCAGTGTCGTGTGAAACTTTATACCCGACGGGTTGCCGGGAATTGGCCGGAAGGTCTCGAGGATGCGCTCGCGGACAAAGTCGCGATGCTCGGCCAGCCATTCGACATTAATCGGCGTGACATGCCGCTCGACCAGCCGGAAATTCCAGTAGTCGATGGCATCTCCCGCGTTCTTCGGATCGAAGATGAAGAACGTGTCGTCGCGGCTGCCGCGACCGAGCGACTCTTCCAGTCCATGTCGCGTGATCCACAGGGGACCGGCGTTGCCTTCGCAAACGAATTTGAGCGCGGCATCCGCGTTGGCAAGTAAAGGCTCAGCCGAGAACACTTCCTTGTAGGCGTACCGAGTTTCCTCTAGCGCCTCGTCTAGTGGGTACCGTCCGCCGACAAGGTCGAAGAATGCGTCTCCTTCGCTCTCATCGACAATCGCGAAGGGCTGCTTGTGCCGTCGCTCGTGCTTGAACTCGCGGTCGTACAACTCCTGCATGACCTCAAGAATGTCGATGCCTGCCGCAAAATTCACTCGACCGCGTTCGTTGACCTCGAAGAATTTCTCCAATGACACGACGCGTGGTAGACCCATGTGGACCTGCTTATCTCTCCAACCTAGCTGTTCCGCCATGCCAGGAACAGCTTCGACCAGCGCGTCGGGCTCGAAAAAATCGATGTATCCCCGTGCGATATCGAGACCTTTGGACAGACTGTACGGCGCACTCCAGTGCTCGCCACCATTCTCGAAGAACGGGATGATGGGACAGTATCTGCCGCCCCAGACGCACGCTGCGAGCCTCGCCACGCGCGAAACGAGCGAAAGGTCGTCCGGTGGCACCAGAAATCCCAGACGCATAGGGCGAAGACTGACAGATCCAGTAAGGCGCATTTTTCAACAATCAAAGAGACAGAGTGACGCCGCTTTCCGACAATAGCTCTTTCCCTAACACGAATACTGGTCAGACGCGTACGCTCTGCCAGACCGGGCTTTGCCCGATCCTCGGTGCATGTCGGCGAGGCGTCGCCACCACCTAGCGCGAAGATGGCAAAGGAACGGACGCGACCGGAGAGACGATTGCGCGAATGCGTGCCAATGCCGACATGAAGGATCGCGAGCGGCAGGCGCACCCTTGGCCGGATGTCCTCTGTTTGCGCAAAGCTGGCGTAAGCGCGTCGAAAGCTGCCTGTCCGCAACCCACCCCACCGAGCCATTCCGGCGTGCGCCGCGCACACTGCCCGTGGACTGGCAGGAGTCGACCCCACTCTCGTCGTTCAAAATGTCACGGACGACCTCCCGAAAGCGGCCATTCCCAGCGCCCCTACTCACCGGCATAATCGCGGCCGAAGCCTGACTGGTAGGTCTAGGGCGAGCCTTGGAGATAGCTGACGTTGCGCGGTCTCCGGTGGCCAACCCAACTTGGGTTAGTGTTGAAATCAGGAGGCGTCAATGCGGAGCGCTAGAGCTTTGCTTCAGGGTAGTGACCTCTGATTTCCGCGTTGAAAAAGAGACCTAATGAGTCCGCGTTCATGAGACGCTCGTTCATGAACGCGGGCACGTTGAAATATTGATAAACGCCGCCGTGCCTGAATTGAACCTCGAGCGTCTCCAGTTCGGGGTCATATCCGACCTCGGCCAAATTGCTGGACGTTACAGGTTGTCGTTCCATCAGCTCACCCCTCGCCCTCTTCAATTTCTAGCGGTTTCCACTTTGGATCCTGTGCACGCCAAACTGCGACAAGCTGCTCATAATCCTCAGCCCCCCTGACGCGCTTCCAGCTGTCTGCGACTAGCGGATCTTCGCTGTCTGGGCGACGGTCTTCGGGTGGCAGGGTTACGCGGCAGCGCACTGGCAGCCGCGCTGCTTCGCCGGTTATGATAGCTTCTCCTGTCCGCAGAACTGAGAGGCTATCCGCGATACCGCTCAGGTTATCGGGCAAAGCGGCTTGTACCTTGCTGCGGTCAGTGGAATTGGTGAGGCGCAACGCGATGAAAGTGCCACACTGGGAAAGAATGGTGTCGTCAATTTCCGAAGGACGCTGGCTGACGATCATTGCACCAATGCCGAACTTGCGGCCTTCTTTCGCGATGCGCTGTACCATCTCGCGCGCCGGATTGTTGGCTTCCCGGCCAAGATACCTATGCGCTTCTTCCATAACGACAAGTTGAGGCCGCTTTCGACCACCCCCGTCGCGCTCGCGACCCCAGAAGAGTGCTTCATAGATAATCGACAGAATCGCGCCGATCAAATCTAGGAGAACGGCACTAGGGATACCTGACAGATCCAATACGGTTATCGCTTTATCGTGCCCGATCCAGCTTTCGAGAAGGGCGGGAAGGTCCTTCGTCACATGACCGGTCAAGTCAGGCTCCCAGTCGCCAGGCTTGAGCAAGAACTCGAACTGACGGTCGAGCATACGTGACCGCATACGATCGAGCTGTTTGCGGATGCCGAGCACACCAATATTGTTCTGGTAGGGCGCGGTATTCGTCGTCGTGTGCGGCTGGTAGGTCGGCAGGCGAAGCGTAGCCGCGTCCCCGGGGAGCACGATAGCCGGCTGCGTCTTTGCCTGGTCGAGCCAGGTTTTGACCTCAGGATCGATCAGCCCTAGCCACAGGCTTCGCAAGCTGTACGGAATGGGGCTGTCGACGGTCATGGAATTGAGGTCGACCCCTTGAAGATTGTCTGCCTGTGCTATTGTGCTTTTAGCCGCGAAGACTTTGTCGAGGATTGCCGTCGTTGCACGATCGTCCATCTTCCCGCACAGGAAGTTCAGGACTTCGGTCGGTCGCAGTGCCCAGTACGGAATGACCAACTGGTTCTCACCGTCTCCGGGCGTGATCCGGAAAATCTCAGCGTTGTCGCCGAGCGCTTGGGCATATTCGCCGTGTATATCGAGCAGGAGGATGCGCGCGCTCGGAAAACCCGCTCCGCCGGGCGTTGAGATCGATCGCAACAAGCTGGCGACGGTCGTGGACTTGCCCGACCCGGTTGAGCCAAGCACTGCGCTGTGACGCGTGACCAACTTGTCGAGGTCCAAGCGGACCGAAATGCTCTCGGCGTTGGCAAGCCGCCCCACCACAACCTGTCCGGCAAACTCCGCGCCGTAGATCTTGGCGAGATCCTCCTCGGTGACGAGATGCACCTCATCGTTCACGTTCGGATATTGGCTGATGCCGCGCTCAAACGAAGCCTCGACAATCTCACCGACGAGTTGAACGGTCAGCCAACGTTCGCCACGGTCGAGCGCATCAGTCAACGTCGTTGGTGTCGCACTTGCCCCGACCTCGGAAATGATCGCGTAGAGATCATGATATCCTTGAGGTATCCGCACGAAGCTGCCGACCTGACCGACCCGGTAGCTCCGCCCTCCGATGATCGCAATTCCCGAGGCCACGCCTTCGAACTGGCGTACGCTAACGGTCGCACCCGCGACAGAGCCGACATGGCCGAGAAGGGTCGGAGCGTTCATCAGGCCACCGACGCGGTTCTGGCTGTTGGCAGTGACGCTACCGCCGCTGTTTCTGACGGCAACGGTGGTGTGGGAAATGCTTGAATCGAGCGCGATGCCGCGAAGAACCGGGCGAAGGGTTCGATTGCTCCGAGCGTGAAGTTTCCGCTCTCGTCGAGATAGGTCGACCTTATCGGCCCCCAATCTTTGTTCGGAAGTTCGGTTGGTGCCTTCCATGCGCCACGAATTCCGTTCACCATCGCTTGGTCACGCGCATAGACGCTGAAGTTTGGCAGGCGGCGCGCAAGATCGCATGCCGACTTCTCCTCCTCGATTACTTTGTATGCGAACGCGAAGACGCTGGAGGATGGGTTTGCTGCGAGCGCTTCATCCAACCGAGCTGCAATATGTGCGTCGGCAAAGGAAAAGCCGATAGAGACCAGCAGCGTATCGGGAGTGAGCAAGAACGCACGAAGGCGATCGAGCAACGCGGCGTAGGGGGCCTTCTGCGTCTGATCGTACTTCAGATGTTCGGGAAAGACGAGGTGACTTGCCGAGCTTTGTCCCGTTCGGACCACTTCTCCCTTCGAGCTTGCACGCCAACCGAGCGAGCCATGGAGCTTCCAAAGCCGCGTCCATCGCGCGGGAAGGTCGCTGCGCGACACTGACACGGGGTCGAAGAACGGTTCACGCCCGCCCGTGAAGCCATCAAAGTACGGCGCTCGTACAGACTCGAAAGCTTCTTCGAACAGCAGGTCGTAGTTCGTAGTGAAAATCTCGACTGGATAGTCACGCATTGTGCCTGTGATCCAGTTCACGAGATCAGCATAAGCCGATCCGGTCTCTGGCAATCTGACGTTGACGATCTTGCCGATCTCAGAGCAAATCGCTTCACCGAATGTGGCAAAGCCGGGGCCATCGAGGTCATGAACTTTCGCCGATCCGATTACTTTGCTCAGAGAGCGTATCCGAGAAAGAATCGTCTCGATATCATGCTGCGTGAGCTCGGCTTTCAGGCCGTCAATCTGTTGTTGGTAGGTCGGGGCAAGGGTCGTCAGAACCTGATCTGTCAGCCCCGCAACCGCCGGAATAAGCGGATAAGTACCATCCGGCTTGGCCATGCCAGCAGAAGCTCCGGCACCAACCAATAAACCAATCCGCTTGCGGCCCTGCGCGATGATCGTCCGCAACGCCGCCATATGTTGATCAGGATTGTGAACACTGACAGTCAACTTACGCCCCCCCCCGAAGTCAGATCCCGAATCTTTGCTCCGTGCTACCCGCGTAACATTTCACGCTCGAACTCACTCGTCTATTGTGATGGTTTAATCATTTTGTCGCTTCCACGCGAATTCATATCTTCAGCGTTATCGGCTGACGGTTCAACGGTCGTAGGCACTCGACCGCTGCTCGACGCGGATATCCCAAATCCTTCGCCGCGCTGCTGAGGAACTGCTTGGACAGCCGCTTCTGGCGCTGCGGTCTGGACGCGTTCACCGTCCGCCTCATCAAGAGAATCAGTGAAATGGGAGCGCATCGCCGCATTTCGCCGAAACGGCTCAAAACCTCCGGTTTCAGGCGACAGCATTGTTTGCTGAATGGCGGAAACGAGGCCGCGCTCTTGTCGAAGTGCTGCGCCCAAGACAATGACCGCTTCCTAACTTCCGGGTACAAAAGCCGTCAGGCAGGAAACCACCCCATTGCCGAAGTCCGAAGCCAGCCAAGTAATATACCGGCCGAAAATCGATTTACGGTGCAACGTGTGGCCGTCTACGGACTGCCCACATCTGGACGAAGACTGGTAAAAGAATGATGGTTGTACGACCTTTGGCGGACGGCCCACCGTCGGTGCAAAGTGGATGTACAGCGGTTCCAAATCAGTCGCTAGGACGTCACCGCCTTATGGCCGAAAGCGATATGGAGCAGGCAGCTGGATGGACGGTGACCGGCCTTAGAACTCGTCGTCTTCCTCATCATCGAGATGGTGCCGAGGGGCCGCGCGCAACAGTGCTATTGCTTTTCTAGCTTGGTCGATCGCTATTTCGGCTTCTCGCAACCTCCCGGACAAACCGGTCTCATCTACCAGCACGCCTCGCCCGTTTGTACGGGGCGTCGCGGAGAGGGTGCTAACGGCCGAGTACCAGCTATTCAAAAATTTGTCCGTTGCTTGTTGCTGCAGCATCAGTGCTTCCGTATTGGCATCCATTTCCATTTCTCTCGTGATGTTAAAGCGTAGACAGTTGAGCGGCCCGTGATGGAAGCGCTGCCGATATGCGATTAACAAGCCTGCGAAGATGCGAAATTGAGTCCGAGTAGCCGAGTCCAATACTCATTGCTGCGATGAGCAGTTGATTTTCTGCTGGCAAAAAGCTCACCAGGAAGCAAGGCTGGGTATCAACAAATATATTGTCCGCTATCCTATGCCGGAAATTTGTCGAAGTGCAGCCAACTCCTCCGGGTAAATTAAATCCATTCCCGCGCCGGCTTGCTGGATGATGCGGCCATTCCGGTTCTCCAAGTCGAAGAAATCTAGGAAGCGTTCGTCATCCAGTCTGGCACACAAGCTCCTCAGCAACGAGCGATCAACGATTCCTTCCTGACGCTGATCATCTGAAAACAGGGCGGTTGAAGAAATTGCGGGAAGGTTCTGTATGGCCTGTTTCAGAATCGCAAGTTCTTCTGCAGCCATTCGCCACTCTTCAAGCCTCAGTCTCAGGAACGATCGTGAATTCTCGTCTCGAATAGAATTGAGCGCTCGCTCCACCAGCGCCGCACGATCTGAGCGTGTCTTGACCCGTCCGACCGCCAGTTCTGCTTCGCGCAGTTTGACGTAGCGCTGAAATTCAGGGTTCTTTCGAATGGTGACCGCTGTGGGGCCTGTCCACGCAGATCCAACGCCCTCCGATCTCTGGCGCAAGCGTACATAGCCTTCGATCATGCCTGAATTCAGTTTTCGAAGTGGTGGCATCCAGGACGGCTGGTCAGTGCCCATGGTCTGGCCCAGTCGGTATGCTTCACCGGAAATCAGAGCCGTACAGGCTGCTTCCAACCGTTCCAGGGTGCCGATCTGGCGCTCACCGCCCCCGCGACTTGCATCGTCATGGAGCTTCTTAAAGAGCCGTTCGGCATCCAGTTGAGTTTTGGAGGCCTCAGCCATGTGCCAGCCTGGAGAGGGACTCATGCACCACCTGATCCCCCTCGAGCGTCATCAGCCCTCGGACAAGCTTCTCGAGCTCTTCTGGTGCCCACTGCTGCTCCACGATCGCGTTTCCCACCCGAATGTAGGAATCGCTTTCGCTTTCCGACAGTGTTGAAGCGACGGGATAACCCTGCGAATTGGCAAATTCGCGTATCCAGCTCTTCCAACGGAGTTCAACGTCTGACGGCAAATCCATGATCGAACTCGGCATGATCACCGTGTCAACCATCATGGCGTGCATCAGCTCGAATTCATGAACAACCTCCAGACAGGAAATTGCAGTATCTCGATCAAAATCTGCATTCATCGGCAGGACCAAGTTCGAGGCAGACGAGTGCTGCTCTTCCGCACGCTTTATTAAGCCCTCGCAAATGCGAATGACCTTTAGTTCAGACTCCCATTCCTCCTTTAGATTGTGTTGCAACAGCAAGTCTCTATCTCTGATGCGCCGTAGTTCGACTGAACGCTCACCGGTTAAGCGCTCCTTCTCCTCGATCTTCTTTCCAAGATCGGCCATTTTGTTCAAGGTTGAGTGGTATTCGTACATCAGCATGTTGGCTCGCGCACGAAGCCCTTCAATGAAGTGCGGGCCAGTTATCCGGTACCGACACTTTGAGCATGCATTTGGTCTCCAGACCGGGGCGTACTTACTTCCGGCGATGCGGTTACCGCCGTCCATGCAGTTCATAACCGGACATAACCCGTGCATGAAAAGTATGTGATGACCGGAGCGGTAATCTGATGACATGACCAATTCGACGCCGGTACGCTGAATCTCGTCATCGGGAAAGACGGCGCTTTCGGCCAATTTCTCGAGTTCGCGACCCTTCCCGATAGCGATTTCTTCGTTTTCGAGCCGTTCGTACCCTGCGATTAGTGTCTCACGCACCCTCCTTAGTCGGAGGACACGGTAATATCGGGACATTTGGGGCGAGGCATGCCCGGCTAGGGCAACGATTACGTCTTCATCAGCACCGGCCTCATAGAGCAGCGTGATGAGCGAGGCCCGCATCGAGTGAAGGTCAAAAAAGGCCTTGTCGTCGGCGAACAAGGGATAATCATAACCCAGCTTCTCGTTGACGATCAGCTGGCAGTGCTTCAAGAGCGCCTTGAAATAGGTTAACAGGCGGCTCTCGGATATTGGCATCTGCAAAGGATCATCGGGCCAGCGGAACAGCGGTGCGACCAGTTCGAAGAGAGTTTCATCTACATAGTCGTCGGTCGTGTCAGATTGGCGCGCAAGCACGAGACGCTTCAGAGGGTTGTACTTCATTTGCAGATCGCGCAGTTGCACAAGGGACGCAGCGAGCCGCTCTGGTATGAACGGGACTGGGATGACACCTCCCGTTTTGTTAGTGTTGATGAAAATACCGAGCACCTTGTCGTCATCGTGCCCCATATCATAAATTCTTAAGCATCCCTCGCTTCGGTCTTTGGTTGCCGTTTCAAGGGGATTGGCTAGACGATCAAGGTTTTTGATGTCTATCAGGTACTCATCTCCCTCCCCACTATCGAGGAATCGGGTGTTTTTGTTCCGAGTGCCGAAATGCAAGATGACATCGAGCGCGATCGGAACGGCGGGCCAGAATAGTCTCTTCATGCGCCCGGTAGTGGGATCCTTCAATTTGATCCAGTGGCTATTCCGATCCAAATTTCGCGCAAAAGCGTAGTTGTCCTTTCGGTTCTCTTCGATGAGAATTCTCCAAGCCTCTAAGCTCAGAGCAGGTCGGTGGGTGTGATTTGACTTGGGCTTCGGTGGCACGATCTGGTCGATTGTCGGATCGAAAGGATTAGTAAGATCTGCTGCAAAGCCGTCGCGGCGGGCGGCGATGGACCACAAGTCGCGCATTTCCTTGATGGCTTCGCGACAGATGTTGCGTGCATGCTCTGAGAAATGCTTGGCTAGGAAATGTACGAAAGTACCGCCCTCACCTTCGAGAAAATCGTTGACGTGTGACCTGCGGTTTATATCTCTGAATGTCTTCGGCGCAGCATCGAGCGGCAAAGACTGAATGTATATTAGCCACGGATTCGAGTTGTTAACTGTCGATCGCAGCGCTTTCTTTCGTACCAAGGGCAGTAACTCTCGAAGTTGTTCGGCCCAATCCCTGACGTGATCCTCCACTTCAGTAACCGGTCGTCCAAGGCACCGTTCGGCCAACTGCGTATTGCGCGGTTTAGGGTTGAAGACCCAATCGTATGCTTTCGCACCCGATTTTGCCAAACGCTTCTGCATCGTGAAGAACGGAGCAAACTTATCATGTGCGATGTCCAAGCAGAAATGGTCCATGGCGAGACGGTAAAGAGCATTAACCGATGACGAGTGTATTTGTGAGCCCGAGTGCTGCGTCCATTCCTTCAAGCGCATTAGGGGCTCGGGATCGAAATCGTCATGCTGCCAGACGTTGCTCGAGATCTGCGAGATGGCTAAGCAATTTAACACCATCGTCGCACTTGTGTGGCGGGATAACTCCTGAAGACCGATGACCTGGTCAACCAAAGCCCGATGACGCGAAGGCATAAGGGAGCGCAATACTACCGGCATCAGGCGCGGTGGTAGAAGGTTTCGGATAGGACCCAAAAACTTTGCAGGCAACGCCCAGATGCCCTGCGATGCCAAGTACATCGCAAACCATGAAGGTCCGTACTCTCGTCCGGTGCCGCGACCGGATTTTCCGTCTTTTCCGGTCGCTTGCTGCTCGAAAAGGCAATCGGCAAGCTCCCGCTCAAGCTGAGCAAGATAACCTCCGACGTCAGTGACACTCCTGACATCGCTCTTTAATTTCGCCCAACCGAACGTTCCAGTCTGTGCGAAGCGCAGGTAATCGTCGATCGATTTGCTGTCTGTGACAAGCTTCTCGACAATCTGTACCTGTTCCATTAGGGGCATTTCGTATATCTGGGCCGCCGACGACAACTTGGCTGGTCCGCGTCGGCCTGCTGCCGAAAATTCAGCACGCCGCCCGGCGAGGATTTTCGAAACGGCAGGTCGATTCACGTTAACAAAGTTGTTAAGCCCACCATCCGCAATCAGACCGTACGCGATTCCTTGCCGCTCACCATCTTGCTCTGACCGCAGTTGCTGACCGCCATATTTGCCTTTGTACTCCTCAAACGGCATCGAAAATAGCGTGAGAATCTCAGAAGTGAGAGTCTTCATGAATCGGTTAAGCAGGCTGTTGAGTTCTTTGGGGCTTGGAACTCGGATCATGACAGCTGTTTCCGACGCGTTGACGTAGGTGCCGGTGCCGCTGTCGGACCGTCGCAAGTTCCGTTCCGACTGATACTCAACCATTTGCAAGCCTCGCCATTGCTGATTTCAGCGTTGCGTTGCACTCGGATGCCCGGCGACCGTAGTCGTCCAGGCTGTCTTCGCGAACGTAACGCATCATGATTTGTTGATCTGATCGGGACATCTTCAGCTTTTTGTCGGCGTACCACTTGTAGAAGTGCCGAAGGCCATGGATTGAAGCGCCGGGCAGCGAGGGCGATATGCCGACCCGCTTGATTGCTCGGGCAAAGGCCTTTTCGCAGGCACCAATCGACAGCGGTTCACCGTCAACCGAATTGACGTACAAATACGGATGTCGCTTGGTAACGCCGAATGAAATTCGCTTGAGCAACATGGTTTGGACTAGAGTCGCGAACTCCATTGCACGCGAATCTTTGACCCAATACACCCAAGAAAGTACAAGGGGAGAGAAATACAAAAATCCCTTGTGCCCGGCGCGTTTCTTTTTCTTTTGATGCAGGCGTGGCGACAATTTGTATGCTCTATAGAGATAATCTATTCTTTTTTCTGAGAAATGCGAAGCGTCGCCGTTGTAGCCGCACAAAGTCGGATGTGCCAAAATAACAAATGGCAGTCCGCCCATTTCGACATCGCCAAATGTCGAGCTCATATGACCGGGAAGTACGTCTTGGACGAAGAGTGTCAGTCCCTCGCTCAGGCGAACCCCGCCGAATGCAAGCAGTATCCATAGCGCACGGAACGTCAGGTTTTTCTCATTTTCGATGATCGCGTCGATCTGCCCGGCATTTAGGGAAGTCGTGCCGCGGAGCCGACCTCCTTGTTTGCGCTTAGCAGTCAGATGCGTGCCGAAATGCCTGCCGGCTCCTGAGTTTAGGACGTTCTTGTCATTGAGACGATCGACGATATCCAAATGTGCCAACAGCCGATCGGGACGATAGCCATACGGGCTTGGTGGACCCGCGAGCGAAGCGTCAACGATGCCATCGAAAAGCAGCCGGTCATTCGGATGATGGACCTTTTGATACCGCGCAAATTTCTCAATTGCGTGCAGTTCCATTTTGGCGACTTCCGGGCTGGCGCGTTCCCAGGGGCAGATGTCGGCAAGGTCTTCTTCGCTTTGCGGCAACGTACGAAAAGCAGCGAATCTTGACAGGACGCGCATTGCCGACGCCCGATCCGCTATAGCTCCCGGCGCAGCGTTGACTTGAAATTCATGAAGCCTTCCCAAGCTTCGGGCGTCTCTGGTCAAGGTCGTTAGTGAAAAGCCTCGATGCGCGCCGTTAACGAGATACTTGTTCAGGACCTGCGGAAAGTACGGCTGGCCGTCGATCGTCAAGAAGATCAACGGGACATTCGCGATCAGCTGTCTCTTCTGGCTCTTTGCGCCGTCAATGACCAAAGGCACGCATACGATCGAGAATGCTCTCTCCCAAGTCCTTACCATGTCGACCTCTATCGAAGTGATAGACGTCTTTAACGCTTATTATTTCAGATAGCAATAGAAAAGAAAATCAATACTAAGTTTCCGGAGAAGAATACTATTAGAAAATCAATATAACAACCTCACAACATGAGATGCGCGCAGGCTAATTGTCTATGAGAAAATTAGCTGCGAGTACGAATGAAGGCCTATTCCGCTAGAGCCGGCCTCGTCATATCTAGCTACTTGAATGGCGTCGCCTCCTCGCCGCACGAAGCCAGGCGATTTGGCCCTCGAGCAAGAATTCAGCTGTAACCGCCCTCGTGCTCAGCTCACCTCGCCGACAAAAGCTGGGCGGAGGTTCCGTCCGCCTCTAATGCGGTCGTCGAAAGCGCTGAAACCTGAGAAGCAAGCTTGGGGTGCAAAAGTGCTGCGGTGACACTCCCGAAGAGGGCGGCGTCATGTCCCCGTTCTGGGCGCTAACCTCTGTCATCGTCTATACCGTCATGCACGGAACTCATCTGATGCGGCGAGCTTGGTTCCCGCCGGGCCATTTTCGGTCATCCTCGGAAAGCAGGCATCAAGCGCCTCAGCTTTTCTCACCTCTCCAGAATGGTTCTCTCGGCGCTGGATCGTTCTCGATCAATCCACGGCTGAGAAAGCCCCACCGCAAGCGGTGGGGTCCGTTCGCCAGCTGGACCCGGGGGCGGGCCGGCGCTTGCTATTTGATTAGCTCCCCGTCCCGCCCCCTGTTCATTTGAGGCTACACTTTTCGAGCAGGGGGGATCAGGTTACGACACGAAGGCGATCCGCACCATCATCCGCCTGCGCAAGAAGGACCCGAACGAGCGCCAGGAAGAAGAGGCGCTGGTCGAACTCTACATGAACGCCCTCGGCATGTAGGTCTAGTGTGAGCGGGTGTTGCATTGGATAACGCCTGCGTTGCCGATCAGGGGGCGGGCTGGGGAGGCCTTCAACTGCAAGCCGCAGCCCGCCCCCGAATCCATCCTGGCTGTTGGACCCCGACTGAAAGGAGGGGCTTTCTCGGCGACTCGTCGTCTGCAGCTGGTTTGCGGCCAGTCATGACGGCGCAAAAAAAAGGCCGCTGATTTAGTGCTGGCCTTAGAGCCTTGAGATGTGTCTCCTTTCAGGGAAGGGGCCGAATCCGCTTGTCGATAATCACTGATTGGATTGCGGGCAGCTGCCGATTCGCGATGGTTCGGCGTTTCCATGCCCGCATTTCACTCGAGCGTCAGCAAGCTCGCGAGATTGATCTCGCGCTTCATCGATGGCTCAGGGTATGATTTGACCCTATATGACATTTAAGCAGAACCATCCCAGTCGGTCCGTTTACCAAGCCACTCTAGCTTTGGATCGTCTTGATCGCGTCTCAACCTAACCCCGCGGCTCTCCAGAGTTGCAATCACGCGATCATAAGAATTCTTCCTAATATCGTTCGGTTCCTGTTCAATTCGTTGAACGGTGACACGAGAAACGCGCGCTAGCTTGGCCAAATCGGTTTGGCTCAAATCGGCGAGGACGCGCGCGGCGCGAATACTGTCGGAGCTAAAACGTGGACCCATTGGTCCGAGGTGTCCAGTACCGGGCACGGTGTCAACAATTTGTCGACCCACACCTTGAACTGAGGCAAATAGGCTCTATAAAAGAGGCATTATGCTTCTTTTCAAGTTTTTCAGCCGTGTCCCCGCCCTCCGAAAATCGTTGCCTGGAGCCGACGAAATGTTGAACTCAAAGATCGGGACGAGCCGATTTCAGGGGTACGAGCGCTTTCGTGGTTCGACAAAGTGGACGCTCGACGAACTGGTAAGGCAGCTTGACCTTTCGATCAGTGAAATCGCCGCCGAAAATATAGCCGGGGCGGATGTGCATCTCGAAAAATTTCGATTAGCCAGGGATTCCCTCCATCGCTTGTTAATTGTTGAAGGGAGGTTCGAATGCATTGTCGAGCAGCAGCCCGCATCAATGCCGATCTTGACCGAGTGGGAGATATTCTGTGACGAACTCTCCTCCCCGCGGCTGGAGGGCCTCGTCTACGGGCATCCGCAGCTGACGGGATACGCGCGTCCCATTTGCACGTCGCTGTTGCTTCATATCGATGAGGGACAAGGATACGCGCGCACGTTGTCCCGCTACTACCGCCTTGGACGAAGACGCGGAACTCGTTGCGATGGGCGCTCCGCGTGAAGTTGCTAGATCCTAATTCTGCGCGATTTCAAGCGCGCGATCGGAAAGCTACTCAAGGAACTTATTTGCCGTCCGAGCGCGAGCTGGCATATGGAATGAACTTCTTCGAGGCATTGCTCGCGAGCGACATCCGTGAATCTGCAACCAGATACTCTTCGGCGTGGGCCAAAGTCGGCGGTAAATACCAGCCGTTGGCAGAATTGGCAGGTGCCTTGGCTATTTCTCCTCGGCAAGAATTAGTCGATCACCTCCGCCATGCCTTGATCGAGATGCCGCCTACAGAGTCGCGGCACGTCGCCAATCCGATGTTGAGGTGTCAGATCTACCTTGCTTATTTTGGAGACCCAGACTCCGCGTGGGCTGTCTCAAGACGTTTGACACAAGACGCGTTGGAGATAACGCCTTCCGCAGAATGCCCAAGCATGTTCAAACGGGCGCTGGCGTGGAGTCATCTTGCGGTGTCGCTCGACAGCGAGTTCCTTAAGTTTTCAATGTCGCCCAACATGATGAAAGAGATCATCCGCAATGGCGATGAATTGCTCGATGGGGTCTTTAAAGTGGCGCTACCCTCGACGGCCCGCCTGGCCGACCCGCAGCATGCAAAGGAAAAGCCCGCAAACCATTCTGACGAAGGTGGGGTCGTCGTAATCCCGGCAATTGGCAACAAGCTGACATCGGAAGGACGGGACATTTCGGCAAGCTTCAGCGCGTTTGTAGGAACTCGCCTGCCTTATCCGGCGATGGTGAATTCGACCCATGTCCGTCAAAACCTCGTGATGGAGTTTCCCTATGCGTCTGAAGCAATCGAAGGTATTCTCGCACAACTGTCGGGTCTAAACAGGCCTCGCGTACGACCAACGGTTCTGGTTGGCGAACCGGGCAGCGGGAAGACCAGATTTGCACGACGCCTTTTTGAAGAATTGGGGATGGCCTACACTCTCGTTTCCTGTGGAGGGACGAGCGACAGCGCCATTGGCGGAACGCCCCGACGATGGAAGACTGGCGCGCCATGTATCGCGATAAGCGCTGCATGTCGCGCGAACAGCTGTGGCCCGGGCGTCATTCTTGATGAATTCGAAAAGGTCGCGACGGGTGGTCATGGTGGAAGTATACATGCCGTCCTCATTGGTCTTTTTGAGGATGAAACGGCGCGGCGGTGGTATGACCCATACCTTCAGATGGAATGCGATCTCTCTTTGGTTTCGTGGATACTGACAGCGAACGACCTAGAAGGTGTTCCAAAACCGCTGCTTGACCGATGTCGCGTCGTCCGCTTTCCGCGACCTAACCGGAGTCACTTGGCTGCGCTCAGCGGCAGCATCTTGAGCCGAATCTATAGCGAACGTGGCTTCGATCACCGATGGGCGATTCCTCTCGATGAGATCGAACGCCAAGCCATTTTAAGTGTCTGGGACGGTGGATCATTGCGCCAATTGAACAGGCTGATGGAGTGCGTGATTGAAGCGAGAGAGCAGATGCTTTCCCGACAATAGGTGCGCTATCGCCGCGATTAATCCGGCTGCTTTGCGCCCCCATCCCGGTCATTCATCCCCTCAGGGGGGCGGGATGGCAGCGAGCACGACAGTTGGTGAGACCGGTGCCGTCGCTGCCGCCTCCAGAGCTCGGCACTGCCAGGGGCTCTGGAGGGCGTGGCTGAAGTTTCTCAGCGCCAGCTTGAATTCCCGGCAAACACTGGGTCGCCTTAAATCCGGCGCAGAGCGAATCTCAACCGGCCGGGCCCGTGGCGACGACTGGAGACGAGGACAGCGCTGGGAACGCCGCCATGGATCAAGCGGAACTTAGTAAGGCATTTTCGCGGGACTATCGGCCGCTTACAGCGACGCATATCCCAGAATCGCGTCGTTCGCAGACACGCCGAAAACCACGGAAATGGATCCCTCGCAAATGATGACCTCGGTGCGAGCTAACTTCGGCAAAGGGGTGGTTTCCTGCCAGTCGGCTTTCACGTCGCAATGCCCAAGAAGCTGACATTATCGGTATCGGCAAGCGCGGCAAAACGATTTGCATAAGCTTCGCCCGCTGTTCTCAACCTTCCGCCTCTGAAACTTGTTGCGTATGCCGCTCGTACCTGCGCGGTCAAACGAGAAGAGAGTGAGTTCCATGAACCTTATCAAGATTGCACTCGTCACCGCGATTGCGGCCGTTCCGGCCGTCGCTCACGCCGACCATCTGAATATCGATGTCGAGGGCGCGACGATCGAAGGCAATTCGGTGGTCTTTCCGGCCGTCAAGATCGACCAGGACGGCTACGTTGTGATCCATGCAGTAGAGAGCGGCGAACCTGTCATCCCGGCGTCGATCGGACATACTGCCGTATCCGCTGGAGATAGCGAAAACGTTTCCGTCGAGATCGAAGGCGGAGCTATGGAAGGCACCGACTACGTTGCGATGATCCACTACGAGACCAACGACAACGACACGTACGACTTCGCCGAGGGCATGACCGATGTCGACACGCCCGGAATGCGTCCCGACAACACGCCTTATGCATTGCCCTTCAAGGTCGGCATGTAATTCATTCGGGGCGGGCACCCTGCGGTGTCCGCTTCGCTCCCTATCATCGCGACGATCGTCGATCGTGGTTGCGCTGCATTCGATAAATATAAGCAACTGCGCGCACGATGACTTTGACCGTGCTGAACGACATGAAAGGTTCCCCTACGACTGGTCATTGGGAGTCAGGTGGCGAACGTGTCCACGCTGCCATCGGAATGGCAGCTGCGTCGATACGTTGCGCGGAACAGACCGAGTACCGTAGCGACATCCCTTAGGTCGCTGCATGGAATTGAGGACGACATCCGTTCCAACTTCGGTCCGATGCCGAGATCGGACTCGACTATCCCGGGCGCTTCGTTCACGCCGTCACCAACCGTCACGACCCGCCTACCTTCGCGCCTGAGCGAGACAATTCTGGCCGCTGTCTGTTCCGGCAGGCGGTCCATGAGCGCAATCAGTTCGCAAGGGTCGCCGCAGAGACAATGACCCCCAACAGGATTGGCTGATGGAGCAGATAGATCGCCAAGCTGTTTCTTCCCATCCATATGAGAAATGCCCAATTTGCAACCGATCGAATGCGGCCTTCCGCCAATGTGTGTTTGCGCAAAAGGCGCGCTGCAACGATACCCAGCAGCGTAAAGGCCACCGACGGTAGAACCGGTACAAAGTCATTGCTGGCAGGCGGGTTCGCCGCAAGACCGGTCCATGCTAGCCACCTCGTGTCGAAAGATGCCATGTCGAACACGAAGGGCGCTGCGAACATGAGCACGATCGAAGCCGCACATATCCGGAGCCGGATCGTGACGAACGGGCGTCCGATGAAACTGGCGGCTGCGATGGCGTGCAGGATGCCGAAGTAGATGAAGGTCTGCGGAAACACGACGTATGTGACAGCCGTAATGGCTGCGGCAGCCGCCATGATGACGAAGACTCGCTTCGAGAATGCGCCAGGCCGTGAACCTGCTCGGTGGGCCAGTACCAGACTGACGCCGACGAGGAACATGAAGGACATCGCCAGGAACCTGCCGAACAGTAGCCACCATTCGTTCCGGACGATGCCCGAAATCAATCCCACATATTCCAGGTCCCACACGACATGAAACAGCACGACGCCCAGGATCGCGAGACCCCTGGCGGAATCGACCAGGTCGATTCTTCCGCGCCTATCCACCACGACGCTCGCGGGTGCGCCATTCCAGCAGCGATGCGGCAGTGACGGCGAGCGCGCCGATGACGATGCCGACGTCTGCGAGATTAAACGCTGGCCAGTGCCACCCTGCCACGTGCAGATCGAGATAGTCGACGACCGCACCGCGGGACACGCGGTCAACGATGTTGCCTATCGCACCCCCTGCGATCGCTCCCAAGCCTGCTGCTTCGAGCCTGCTGGTCGACCGCATCATCCAGACCAGGATTCCTGTCGTCAGGGCGATGGTGATGGCCACGAGCAGTGTGGGAAACGACCGGAAGAAATCGGCGAAGAGGCCGAAGCTGATCCCCTCGTTAAATCCGAGCGTGAGGTTCATGAAGCTCGCGAGCGGAATGTTGCGTGGCGGCTGCATCACCAGTTCGACGATCAGCGTCTTCGAAAAGAAGTCCAGCGTGAACGTTGTTGCCAGGCACAGGAGGCCGATGATTGCGGATGACGGCACGGCTCCGGTTCTCACTGGCGGCTCCATCTTGGAGCACCATAAGACCGGCTCCGGATTGCTGGATTCTCCGCCGCACGACGAATGCTTTCCGTCACTGCCCGCGCATCCGGTCCTGCTCCCATGACCAGGGCGGAAGAGCGGTTCCGCTGCCACGGTTTGCCTACGAAGTAGAGACCCGGGACCGGAGAGACGCCTTCCTCGTGCAGAAGCGCTCCGTTCCCGTCCGTGGCTCCTTCGATCTGCATCCAGCCAGTCTCGTCCCTGTAGCCGACGCACCAAACGATGGCGCTAATGTCGGATGAACGGCAGTCCTCGAATGTCGCCAGATTCCCATCAGCGCCCACCAAGCGCGGCATGATCTCGACACCCGCTGCCGCCAGCGCGTCGAGACTGTTGCCGCGATCGGGAAACGCATCGGCTTTGCGCAACATTCGGCCAACGATGGACTGGGGGCCTGCACGCAGCAGGCCGCTCGCGTCGAGCCACCACCAGATGGGCTGGCCGAGCACGCGCTCCGGCAGCAACCTGCGAGGGTTTCCGACGGCTAGTAGGACCCGGCCCCGCCCGACGCACTCGGTGGCGATGTCGCGGCCGCTCGCGCCGTCGCCGACGACGAGGATGGTGCCGGACGGGAGGTCGAGCGGATTACGGTAGTCCTCGGCCGTCAGTTGCAAAACTTCGGAGCCGAACCCGGACGCGAGGTGAGGCACGACCGGCTTCTGGAAACCTCCCGTCGCGACGATGACTCTTTCGGCGCGTCGGACTGTTCCGTCTTCGAAGGAGGCCGAGAAGAGCTCGTCCTCCTTTACCAAACGCACAAGGCGCTTGCCCGTCCGGACCGGCAACCGAAACTTCTGCACATAGGCTTCGAGGTAATCCGCGAACTCGTCTTTCGTCGGGTAGCCAGCAGGATCGCCCGGCATGGCCAATCCCGGCAAACGGCTGAACCGCCTGGGCGTGAACAAAGTGAGCCCGTCGTAGCGCCTTCGCCAGCCGTCGCCTACGCGATCGTATGCCTCGACGATCGCAAAAGCCGTTCCGGAAGCACGGAGGTAATATCCGGCGGCGAGGCCCGCCTGACCCGCCCCCACGACGAGAACCGTTCCCGTATCCATACCGCCGCCTCAGTGCTGATGACCGTCATCGGGCGGCGGTGGCGCGACGTCGGGCACGAGTTTCTCGATTTCCGCGCTTTCGCGCAGGCCCGCAATCAGTTCTCTCTGCGCGCGAGCCTCGAGCGCTTGCCTGATCCGCAGCGCGAGTTCTTCGAAAGCCGGACCCGGCTGGTCGCGAATGTCCTCCACCTTGACGACGTGGAAGCCGAAAGCCGTCTCGACGGGCTCGACCGTATGCTCGCCCTTCTTGAGACCGGCGACAGCCGAAGCGATCTCCTGCAGCATTTCGTCTTCGGTCAGGTACCCAAGGTCACCGCCTTCCGATTTTGAGATTTCGTCGAGAGACTTATTCCGGGCGACATCCTCGAATGGCTCGCCCGCCGCAATTCCGTCGATGACGGCCCTGGCTTCGGCTGCAGTGCCAACAAGGACGTGACGCAGCCGCGTTTCCTCTTGCGCCGGGATCGAGGCCATCTGCTCGTCGTAAAGGGCGCGGACGGCGTCATCGGGTACAGCGTCGGCCAAGGCTTCGTCGGCATAGATCGACCGCAACGTCTGCTGCTCCATGAACGCCAGGCGGCGCTTGACCTCGGGGCGCTCGAGAACGCCGTCCGCCTTCGCGGCATCCGCTGCGAGGCGCATATCGATAAGGGCGTCCACGAGGATCGAGCGTTTGGCGTCCTCCGGCATTTCGCCGAGCTGTGGCGCGAACGCTTCTTCGGCCAACGCCAGATCGGCTTCCGTGATTTCGTCGCCGTTGACACGAGCGACCGCCCTGTCGTCCTGCGCACTTGCGGGTTGCCCGCAGAACAGCGACACGCCGAAAAGGATCGTGGCGAAGGTCGTCTGCACACCCCGTAGGGTGCTTTTGGAAATGAGTTCAACAGTCACGGTTCTAACCCTTCACGGCGGCGAGCAGGGGGTCGACGATCTGCGAGAACTGCTCGATCGAGAGCGCTCCCTTGTGCATCTCGCCGTTGACGAAAAACGTCGGCGTGGAATCCACCCCGAACGACTTGCCGCGATCCGCCACGGCGGTAATCTTGGCGAGCAGGTCCTCATCGGCCAGACAGGCTTCGAAGGCCGCCGCGTTCATCCCCGTCATGCCCATGACGGTCTTCAACGCTTCGCCACCTTCGGGCGCGCGCGCCCATCGATCCTGGGTGCGGAATAGGAGGTCGATGGTGGGGTACCATTTGTCGTCGCCCGAGCACCGGGCCAGCATGAAGGCGGCCGATGCGCGCGGGTCGAAGGGGAACTCCCGGACGATGAACCGAACCTTGCCGGTATCGACGTACTTCTCCTTGAATTTCGGCCAGGTCTTGAGGTGAAAGGTCCGACAATGTCCGCAGGTCATCGATGCGTATTCAATGACCGTCACCGGAGCGTCGGCAGAGCCAAGCGTCATTTCGGGAAGATCGCCGGACTCTAGAAGATCCTGTGCGGTCGGCTGCGCATTCGCTGCCAAGGGTATCGAACACGAGGCCGCGGCGCTTGCCATCAGCATGATAAATTCACGACGTTTCATCGCTTTTCCTTTCGCTTTCTTTCTGAATGCAACCTCTAGCCCCTTGAGGGGCAAGGCCGAATTGTGAGGGATCACGCGGATCGCGGGCCGCCCCTGACCACAAGCGGAGACGGCACGGAGACGCGGCCGTAGAGATCGATAATATCCTGGTTGATGAGGCGCACGCAGCCACTGGAGACGGCTTTGCCGATCGTCCAGAATTCCGGCGTGCCGTGAAGGCGGTAAAGCGTGTCCTCGCCGTCCTGGAAGATGTAGAGCGCACGCGCGCCGAGCGGGTTGTCCAGCCCCGGTGGCTGGCCGCCGTTCTCGGCGCTGAACTTTGCCAGTTCCGGTTGCCTCTCGATCATCTCGGAGGGAGGAGTCCACGTGGGCCACGCCCGCTTGTACTGGATGACCCCGTTACCCGACCAGGTGAACCCCTGGCGGCCGAGGCCGACGCCGTAGCGTAGCGCCTTTCCGCCGGGCTGGACCAGATAGAGGAAATAAGCTTCCGTATCGACGACGATGGTGCCCGGGCGCTCGCCTGTGGGGTCGTCGACGATCTGGCGGAAGAACCGCTCGTCCAGGCGTGTCAAATCGACGGCGGGAAGCGGGTATTCCTCCTCCGGCATCGCCCGATACATGGCAACGTAGGACGGATCTATGGTCGGCGCGCTTGTTGCGGGTTCCGATGGGGCATCGCCGGCCGTCGTACACCCTGGCAAAGTTAGCGCCGCCGCGGACGTTGCCGCCAGCGACAGGAACGTGCGTCGGGAGTGTCGAGTCTCAAGGATTCTGCTTTTCAATGGATCGCTCGCTTGGGTCACGTCCGCGCGTCGCGGACGGATTGTCTTGAACGGCGACAGCACTCCAGCCCGCGCGGATGCGGGAGGCGAAGTTGGCTGTCCGTCCGGCGAAGTCGATCTATTGTGGAGGGGGAACGAGCAGACGGACCGGCGTCGGCCTGAAGGCGTGCATCGAGGACATCGCCGGAGCAGCAGTCATGTCGCCTACGGACGGGTCGAAAGATTGCGCCGTGGCATGGCAATGGTCGCCGCAAGCCGCGGCGACCTTGCCTCCCTTGAAGTGGGCGGTGTCAGGCGTGCTATTGACCGCGATAGCGGTATCGAAGCCGATTTCCTGCGCATCCACTTGCGGTCTTAGCCTGACTTCCTCGCTGGCACTCGAAGGTGCCGCAAGATGCAGGCAGACGAGACAGGCAATGAGCGCGGCCAATAGTTTCACTGCTTGTCTACTCGCGCGGCGAATGCGGATCGGCGAGCGCCGCCGCCGGTCTGCTGATGGGAACGGAGGAAGTCGACACCCGCTTCGCCAGCGACTTCTCACCATCGCGCGCGAGCAATTTGCGGAACACGGGGTGCATTCCGCCATCGGAATAGGCATGGGCCGAGAGCGCCGTCCCCGTGCTGATCAACGCATCCGCCTTGATCCGGTCGGCCTCGAATTTCGCGGCGATCGCGGGCGGCGGTGTGTCTGCCTCCGGAGGACAAGCAGCGAGCGGGTCGGTTCCGGCAAAGGCTACGTCGAATGCGTAGCGGCCGCCGCAATAAGACACCTTTGGCTGGCGGCGTGTGGTTTCGAACAGGTCGTGGCCACGCTTGAGATCGGTCCAGAAGGCGAAGTTCGGGTCTTGCCTGTGTTTGGCCATGTTGGTCGCCGTCATCCGGAATGGAAATGACTGGACCTGGAAGGATGCCTGGCCGCCTTTCAGCGCGTCTCGCGCGACGGCGTAGATTTCGGCGACGCCCTCGTCTGTAAGGGCGAAGCAACCGGAGGACGAACATGCGCCGTGGACCATCAACGCCTCGCCCGTATAGCCAAGCGCCGATTCCAGGCGGTTGGGATACCCGAGGTTGAAAGACAGGTAGTATTGCGAGGTCGGGTTCAGCATCGCGGAGGAGACGTGGTAAAATCCTTCAGGCGCTTGCCTGTCCCCATCGCGGGTTTTCGGTCCGAGCTTTCCCGACCAGCGGCACATCGGATATGTCTTGAGGAGGGCGTATCGGCCGCTGCGGTCCGTTTTCCAGACCTCGAGTTCGCTTTCCTGCTTGAAGATGCGGACAAGGACCGGGCTCGCCGGCTGCATCGACTTCGCCGACATCTCGGCGAGGAGGCGCGAAGGAACCGGTTGGGTGCCACGGGACTCCACGTCCAGAACGCTCGTCACGCATCCCGCGAGAAACAGGAGCGAACCGAAGGCCGCCAACGTGATCAGTCGCTTCATCGTCTCCGTCCCGTCTGTCGTCGCTTTCGGATCGACAGCACATCTGCGCACCGGTTTGGTTAACATGGCGTATACCGACAGCGCCAGCGGCAATCGACCGCACTTTGCGCGCCTCTGGGAAACCACCATCACCTTCTATCTGATCGAACAGCCGAATGATCCAAGGGAGCCATACATGGAAATCGAGAAGCAATTGAGTGTCGACGATACCAGACAGATAGGCCGGACAAGGTCCAGATCGAACCTGTGGATCGGGGCCGCTCTAATTGCCGTAACCGGCGCGATGTACGCCTTTAGCATTGATCATGCGCAGCGCGAGATGGGTGTTTCGGCCGATATCACGTATGAAGGCTTGAATAGATGAGGCGGTCCAGCACGGTCAAGCTCGGGGGTGAGCAATGCTGACAATCGGTGATCTGGCGCGCGACACCGGGGTCAAGGTGCCCACGATCCGCTACTACGAACAAATGGGCCTCTTGCACGAGGCGGGACGATCGCGCGGAAACCAGCGCCGCTATGAATCGGCAGACAGGAATCGGCTCGCGTTCATCAAACATGCCAGGGATCTCGGCTTCACCATCGAAGCGATCCGGGAACTCCTGGAACTGTCCGCGCATCCGGAGAAGCCGTGCGCCGATGCAGACCAGATCGCCGCACGCCAACTCGAAGCTGTCCGCGCCAAGATTGTCCAGCTTCAGAGTCTCGAACGGGAACTGGGCCGCATCTCCTCGTGCTGTCACGGCGAACAGGTGCGGGATTGCTACGTCATCCAATCGCTATCGAACCACGACCTTTGCCAAACGGACCACTAGCCAAGGCCGGGTTTCAGGTCACGGTCCCGTCGTCCAAGCTGCAATAGTAGCTCGTGCGGTCCGCAGCGCCCGAAACCGACGGGACGTCGCGAAGAATGACCGTCACGACGGGACTTCCGGGACTTGAGGCAATCTCGCCGCGCAGGCGGAGATTCGGATGGTCGTCGGGTACAAGCAGGAACGGCGTTCGGTCGAGAATCGTCGGACCGAAATTCACCGTTCCGGAATCATAGTCGCCCTCGGCGGCGAACGTCGTATCCATTCGACCGTCCGATATCACCAGATAGAATTCGAGCTCGGCCCCGTAGGGATTTCGTCCCCAGAGCGACGCCAAGGCCTTCTCGGTCGATGCGCGTGTTCGCGACACGGCAGCTACGCAGTCCGCTTCCGTAGGCGCTTCCTGCTGGTCTGGATGGTAGAGATATGCGCGCGGGCTTTCGCTACCGGTTGCCGCTACGTCGGGAGCCTGACTGGCCAGAAATGCGGCCGCAACGCAGCGGATCAACGCGAGTGAGTATCCGGACATAGTTTTTTGTCCATCGTGCAATCATCCGCCCCTCTGACGAATTACGCTTGATCCTATAGGTACTAGAGGTCCTATGGCTATGCTCTCGCTATCAGGAGCCAAGCCATGCAACGACAAACGACGACCCGCTTCCGTGTATCCGGAATGGATTGTGCCGCTTGCGCGTCGAAGGTCGATACCGCAGTGCGCCGGATGGCGGAGGTCGAAGACGTTCAGGTCTCGGTGGTGTCGGGTTCGATGACAGTCCTGCACGGGCCCGGCGCGAACCTTGGAGAGATCGCAACGAAGGTGAAATCGCTGGGCTACGAAGCTGCTCTTCTGGCGGGAGCCGAGGGCAAGAGTACCCGCGATCCGGACGCAGTGACCGGCAGCGCGGCCAATGTCTCCCATCATGCGGAAATCGACCCGGAAGGAGCTTGGTGGTCGGGACGCAAGGCGCGGCTGACGATTGCCTGCGGCCTCGCTCTGGCTGTGGCTTTCGTCTTCTCGTATCTCGTTCCGGCCACGCAACCCTGGGGCTTTATCCTGGCCATGTCGGTGGGACTGGTGCCCATCGCGCGTCGGGCGGTCGCAGGCGCGGTCAACGGCAGTCCGTTCTCCATAGAAACCCTCATGACGGTCGCGGCGGTCGGTGCCGTGTTCATCAATGCGGCCGAAGAGGCGGCGGTCGTCGTCGTCCTTTTCCTCGTCGGTGAAATGCTCGAAGGCGTCGCTGCCGGCAGGGCGCGCGCGGGCATCCGTGCCCTCGCAAAGCTGATGCCCCGGACGGCCCTCCTCGAGGACGGAGATTCCACGAAAACAGTACCCGCCGATAGCCTTGCGATCGGCAACATCGTGATCGTGCGGCCTGGCGACAGGCTCCCGGCGGACGGAACGGTCGCCTCGGGAGAAAGCACGGTCGACGAGGCTCCGGTAACCGGTGAATCGGTGCCCAAGCGAAAGGAAGAAGGCGACAGGGTCTATGCTGGAACGGTCAACCACGACGGCGTGCTGCGCGTCGAGGTGACGGCGGGTGCCGCCGACAACACGATCGCCCGCATCATTGCACTCGTCGAAGAGGCGCAGGAATCGAAGGCTCCGACCGAGCGCTTCATCGACAAGTTCTCCAAATACTATACGCCCGGCGTGATGGTGGTGGCGGCTCTCGTCGCAGTGATGCCGCCGCTCTTTGCTGGGGAGGATTGGGCGACGTGGGTCTATCGCGGGCTCGCGGTTCTGCTGATTGGGTGCCCCTGCGCCCTTGTCATCTCCACGCCTGCGGCGATCGCGGCGGCACTCTCGGCGGGGGCCCGGCGCGGGCTTTTGATGAAGGGCGGTGCGGTTCTGGAAGGCTTGGGAAAGGTCGATCGCGTCGCGTTCGACAAGACGGGAACGCTGACCGAAGGCAAACCAGTGGTCACGGACATCGTGGCCGTTGGCCGTTTGGGCGGCGAGGTTCTTCGGTTGGCGGCGTCGCTCGAAGTCGGCTCGAGCCATCCGCTCGCTACAGCTATCCTTGCCCGGGCCAAAGATGACGGCATCCAGATCACCGCTGCGCAAGAGGCCTCGGCGCTCGGCGGCAAGGGTGTCCAGGGGACGCTGGCCGGGGAAAGGCTGTTCCTCGGTTCGCCCGGTGCCGCAGCCCAGCGCATCGCCATGGACAACGATCTGTCCATGCAGATCGAAGCCCTCAACGACCAAGGCAAGACAGTTTCGGTTCTGATGGTCGGCGACACGGTTGCAGGCCTTATAGGCATGCGGGATGAACCGCGAGACGACGCGGCGGAGGGTGTGGCGGCTCTTCGCGCAATCGGCGCGGATGCGATCATGCTGACCGGCGACAACGCGCGAACCGCCAAGGCGATCGCGCAAACGCTCGGCATCGAGGCACGCGCAGAACTGCTGCCGGAGGACAAGCAACGCATCGTCGCGGAGATGCGGCAGTCGGGAAGCTTCGTCGCGAAAGTCGGCGACGGCATCAACGATGCGCCTGCTCTCGCTGCGGCCGACATCGGTATCGCCATGGGAAGCGGCACGGACGTCGCGCTCGAAACGGCCGACGCCGCCGTCCTGCACGGACGCGTGAGGGACGTCGCCGACATGGTCCTTCTGTCTCGACTGACTTTGCGGAACATCTACCAGAACATCACGATAGCGCTCGGGCTGAAAGCCGTGTTCCTCGTCACGACCGTCATTGGCGTCACGGGCCTCTGGCCAGCAATCCTGGCGGATACGGGCGCGACCGTGCTTGTCACAGCGAACGCGATGCGGCTGCTGTCGTGGCGGGGCAGTGACTAGCCGCAACCCGGCCACGGACCTTCACTCTTGGCGGTGACCCACGACAGGATGTTCGCCGTGGCTGCCTTGGCCGCGCTCGATCGCGAGGCTGACATGTGTGATGCCATGCCTTTCCTTAAGCAGCGAATCGACCTGTTCGCGCACATCCTTGGGCGAGTGGTCGTCGGAAATGACGATGCGGGCCTCGAACGCGCTTGTCTCCTCGGTCACCGTCCAGGCATGGATGTGATAGACGGCGCGAACACCTTCAATCGCTGAAATGTCAGCGACCAGGCTTCGAAGATCAAGGCCCGCCGGCGCTCCCATCATGAGCAGGCGGATGGACGCGCCTATCTCCCGGAACGATTGCCACAGCACGTAGGCCGCGATCATCAGCGTTACGATCGGATCGACGATGCGCCAGTCATAGAGGATGATGAGCGTGCCCGCCACGATAACGCCGACGGAGCCGAGCGCGTCGGATACGTTGTGCAGGAAGGCCGCGCGGATATTCATGCTGCGTTTCGAAAGCGCATAGGTCAGAACCGCTGTCGCGGTGTCGACCGCCAAGGCCAATCCCGCGACCGCGACCACGATCCAGCCTCCCACCGGTTGGGGTTCAAAAAGTCGGAAAACGCCTTCGTAGACGAGATAGAGGCCGATGACGATGAGCGTCGTGTAATTGACGAGCGCGGCTACCGCTTCGGCGCGGCCGTACCCCCACGTCATGAATTCGTCGGCAGGCTTGCGGGCAACCCGCCTAGCTACGAAGGCGATCACCAAGGCCATGGCGTCGCTGAGGTTGTGGATGGCATCGGCGACGAGCGAAAGGCTGCCCGAAACGATACCGCCCACCACTTGCGCGATCGTCAGCAAAAGGTTGACCCCGATGGCCCAAATTACCCGTCGGTCCCCGGAAGCCCCGCTCGCGTGCCCGTGCGAATGCGCCGACATAGCGAATCCTAAGGCCGATGGAAGAACAGGTACTTGATCAAGGCGGCAACCATAAGGATCAGGACGACCAGCCCGAGCAGACCGGCAAATCCCATACCCCACATCATGGTGCCCATTCCGTCCATCATGGTTGGCGTTCCCTTCATTTGGCCGACCGGTCCGTTCAGTCTTTTGCCGGATAGCTGTTGTAGACGGATGTCGAGCCATCGCGGTGGATCAAGGTGACATCGTAGGCGTCGCGTCTGTCGCCATATTCCATGCCGGGTGACCCGACCGGCATTCCGGCCACTGCGAGGCCGACCGCATCGGGTGCTTCGCTGACGAGCCGCTCGACGTCTGCCGCCGGCACATGGCCTTCAATGACGTAGTTGCCGACCTTTGACGTATGGCATCCTGCCAGTTCGGCCGGGACACCGAGTTCGTTCTTCATTTGCATGAGAGACGCCATGGGCAGGTCGGAGACTTGGACAACGTGACCGCTGTCCTCCAGCCTTTTGGCGTAGGCGAGGCAGCAACCGCAGGATTGCGTCCTGGCCAGGTCGAACGTCAAGGCTTCGGCTGCAGCGATGCCCGTCAGGGCGAAAAGAGCGGCAGCGGCCAACGGAATGCGGAATATGCTCATGTCGTTCGGTCCTTTCCGATGAGGCGGCGCAGTTTGGAGATCGTGGTGTCGCGCGGTTCGTGGAGATCAAGCGTTCCGGAGAACTCTCCTTCGCTGTCGAACATCAGGACGCCAGCAGTATGGTCCATCGTGTAGTCGTCTTCCCCGAACGGTACTTTCTCGTAGTGGATCTTGAAAGCCTTGGCGAACCGTTCCAGTTCCTCCGGCGCGGGCCTCAGAGCGAGAATCCGTTCGTCGAAGGAGGTCATGTATTGCGCGAGGACATCGACGGTATCGCGCTCAGGGTCTACGGTCACAAGGAAGGCTTGGATGAGATCGGCATCCGATCCGAGTTCCTCGAACCAGGACGTCATTTCGGCGAGTGTCGTGGGACAGATGTCGGGACAATGGGTGAAGCCCATGAACATCAGCCAGGGCTTTCCGGAATAGGTGGCTTCGGTGACCGTTTCACCCGTATGCGCCGTCATGGTGAACGGCCCGCCAATTCCCGACGTTGAATCCGCGCCTGCCGCAGCTGCGGGCGGCAGTTCATTCGTCATTCGCGGTTGCAACGCGCCGAAATAGACGATGATCGCGACGCATCCGGCAATCAGGCCCCATACCGCGGCGCGGAAAATGCCCATGGCGCTCATTCGTGCGAGGCTCCGTGGTGGTGGTCGGCGGGACGCCCGCCGAACGGGACTAACTCGGCCTCAGCTCTAACGACGCTTCCGTCGGTGAACCGCACGTCGAGGCCGACGCTGCCACCGGCTTCAAGTCCGGCGCTGGGGTCCGCGATCATGAGATGGACGCCGCCCGGCTTCATCTGCAATTCGCTATGACCGGGGATTTGAAACGGTATGGGCGCGGGTCGCATCGAGGCGACACCGTTTTCGATTGTCGTGACATGGATCGAAATCGAACCGAACATCTCGCTTTCGACCGCCTCGACGGCAACGGCCTCGTCCGAACCGTTCCTGATGACGAGATAGCCGGCCATCGAGGGTGCCCCCCGGGGAGGCATCGCAATCTTCGCCTCTTCGATGACAACTTCGCTCTCGGCTGCGAAGGCGAAATCGAGTCGAGCGATCGACCCGGAGGCGATGATGGCGGCGGTCAGTCCTAAACGGAGAAAAAGCATCAAAGGGTTCCTGATCCGGTATCTTGAAAATGCTCTTAAGACCTCTAGCAGGGTGAGGTTCAAGTCCCGGTACGTGTGCTTTCGAAAACCACCGTCCCGAACTGCCTGTTCTGAAACTGGTACGGCTGCTTCGAACGTGTGGCGTGCACTGTTTTGAGGTCGTTGACGCGCCGAAGAGCAAGGCGCATTCTTTGACCTGGGAGTTGGCCATGCTTCGATACGTCGCGTTGTTCCTGCTGATCCCGTCAGTCGCCTTGCCGCATGCAGGCGGCACGCTAGCGACCTGTAATCTGACGTCAGGCGTCAATTTGAAGATCGTTATCCGCCGCGAGTCGGACGGCACCTTCAACGGATCGCGTCTTGCCGAATGCGGTCAGCGAGCGATGACGACGGAAATTGGCGATCGCAAGGCAACCCTTGCCTGCCGATCGGAGACAGCGGCTACCCCGGAGCACCGCTTGGTGATCGACCTCGACTCGGGAGCGGTTTCGATAAATTCGGTAGATGCCGGAATCGTAACCATCGTCGATAATGGGCATTGCGTACTGAAAGATCTCCTCTAGCGGACGAAGACCGCTATCGATCGTCACCGATTGGCTTCCCCGCTGCAAAGCGCCGGAACGCATCCAGCGTTTCAACGCTGACGTGATGTTCGATTCCTTCCGAATCGAGCCGTGCCGTCTCGGGGCTGATGCCAAGGGCACGAAGGAAGGATTCCACCACCTGGTGGCGGTCGCGGCACATCGCGGCGAGCCCGGCACCTTCCTCGGTTAGAAAAATGCCGCGATAGCGCTTCTGCTGGACCAGGCCCTCGGCGGCCAGACGCTTTAGCATCTTGGCTACGGTAGGCTGTGGTATCGGTCGACGGAAGGGCGCTCAACCAGCCTTGGAACGAAAGCGTCGTGATTCCCGCGGGCGAGACCATCTACCTGTCAACCGCACAGCGATATGACATCCTCATCGATACGACGTCGCGAGCGAACGCGAGCAAACGAGGGAAATTCCCCGTGACATTCGAGTTTCAGGACTGGATCAGCCGCCGACGGCAGAACGAAGGTGATGCAGCCTACGAGGGCTACGCCTTTACCACGATCTCCGTCTAGCTCTCGCGCGGCGAAAAGCCTGGAGACTCGCTTGCTCGTCAACAAGACGAAGCCAGATGTGGGCGGGAACAACCTGTGCCTCCATCGATTGGAAAGCGCGCGGCCAGGCTGCAAGAGCTTGCCTGCACGATCACGGATCTACGGAGAAACCTGCATGCATCACATGGACCCAGAGTTGAAACGTTGCATCGATGAGTGCCTGAATTGCTACGGTGTCTGCCTGTCGAACGCGATGGGGCACTGCTTGGAAATGGGCGGCCAGCACACCGAAAAGAAGCACTTCAAGCTCATGATGGCGTGCGCCGAAATTTGCCGGACCGCGGCTCATTTCATGTTGATTGGCTCCGAGCATCACAAACATCTATGTGCCGAATGCGCAGAAATATGTACGCAATGCGCAGATGATTGCGAGCGGGTCGGCGAAATGGACGAATGTGTCGAGGCCTGCCGCCGCTGCGCCGAATCCTGCCGCAGCATGGCTGCCTGATTAGCACTCCATAAGGCCTTAGCGTCTGCGGCAACGAGCCGGGGCCGCAGACGATTCATCCGGCATCAGTGAAGCTTTCGGCCAACTTTCATGACACCCCGGGGATGGAGCCTGCATGGTCGAGTCTCGTCGCTCATCCAACCGGTTGGGGCTCGACGGAAATCCGGAGCCTTGTATCGGCCTCGGATGGAGCGCCTTCCTTCAAGCCCCAGCCCTTCACGATCGCGTAGACCGCTGGGATGACGATCAACGTCAACAGCAACGATGACACCATGCCACCGAGCATGGGCACTGCGATCCGCTTTTGAGATTCCATTTTTGACTCGGCAACGACCGAAATGGGATGGCTTCCGGTCTGTCCGCTTACGGGCAATGGAGTTGGAAAGCGGCCCTTCAGTGGTCGCCGGGCTCGCAACGCAATGCGATACCCAACTCGGGGGTTCAGGCAAACGGTGCATTTACTCGTAAGCTGAGGTGCCGCCAATTCAGTATCAAGACCAGTCGGACTGCCGAGGCATTCCCAATCTGCGCTAGTTGCCACCCAAGGCATAACCCGCGCCGCGCACGGTTCGAATTACGTCCCGAGTTCCCTCAGGGTTCAGGCATTTCCTCAACCTACCGATATGGACGTCGACGGTCCTTTCGTCGATATAGACCGTATTGCCCCAAATGCTGTCGAGCAGTTGTTCGCGTGAGAAGACGCGACCCGGGGCGAGCATCAGAAACTCGAGCAGTCGATATTCCGTTGGGCCCACATGCACCTTCGCACCGGCACGAAAGACTTGGTGCTGTTCCCGGTCCAGCATCAAGTCGTCCACCGTCAGAATGCTCGCGATGACTGCAGGGTTGGCTCGACGTAGGAGCGCCCGAACGCGGGCAACCAATTCGGGAACGGAAAACGGCTTGACCATGTAATCGTCGGCACCCGTCGACAGTCCCCGTACTCGATCCATCTCTTCGCCACGCGCCGTCAGCATGATGATGGGCAACCGCTCAGTCACCGGTCGGATGCGCAAACGGCGGCAGAGTTCGATTCCCGAAAGCGACGGCAGCATCCAGTCCAATACGAGGAGATCCGGAACGGATTCGAGCAGCCTCAGCTCAGCTTCATCGCCGCGATTGACGATTTCCACGGCGTAGTTTTCGGCTTCAAGATTATATCGGATCAATTCGCATAGCGGCTCTTCGTCCTCGACTACCATGATCTTTGGTGCCATCGCCGCCATTGTTCAGCTCCCGGTATGAGTGGTTTCGTCGGTCTTGGGACGATCTGCGGGAAGCTGGCGTCCCGTAGTCATGTAGAAAGCGTTCTCGGCGATGTTCGTCGCGTGGTCGCCGATGCGTTCGAGGTTTTTGGCGCAGAATAGAAGGTGAGTGCAGGCCGTGATGTTGCGCGGATCCTCCATCATGTAAGTGAGGAGCTCGCGGAAAACGGCGGTGTACTGAATGTCGATCCGTTTGTCGTCCGCTCTCAGTGTGACGAGCGCATCAACGTCTTTGGTGACGTGGCTTCGAACGACGCCTTCAAGCTGGTCGCCGACCATCCCCGTCATGCCGGATAACGAATGTGAAAACCGACGTTGCATCGGACCTGCGCCGACAGCCCCCACACGTTTAGCGATGTTTTTCGAGAGATCGCCGATCCGTTCAAGGTCGCTTGCTATTCGGATTGAGCCGATCACTGCCCGCAAGTCTTGCGCCATAGGTTGCCTCTTGGCGATGAGAGCGACGCACCGTTCGTCTATTTCTCTCTGTCTTGCATCCATGACGACATCGTCGGATATAACGCGTTGCGCTAACGGCAGGTCAGCCTCGACCAAAGCACGCGTGGCGTCAGCAAGCATCGTTTGCGCTAAGTCTCCCATGTCGGTTATCAGAAGGTCGATTTTGGCGAGTTCGTCGTCGAACGAAGCTACAATATGCGCGGTCATCATCGGTGCTCCCTAGCGGTCAGCCAAACCGTCCGGTGACGTAGTCCTGCGTCCGCTTGTCGTTCGGTGACGTGAATATCTCGCTCGTCGGACCTTCCTCCACGAGTACGCCGAGGTGAAAGAAGGCCGTGCGTTGGGAGACGCGTGCCGCCTGCTGCATCGAGTGTGTAACGATGACGATGGTGAAGTTTTCGCGCAGTTCGTCGATGAGCTCTTCGATCTTCGCCGTTGCGATGGGATCGAGTGCGGAACAAGGCTCGTCCATTAGGATCACTTCGGGCGCGACGGCGATCGCGCGTGCAATGCAGAGTCGTTGCTGCTGTCCGCCGGAAAGACCGGTTCCGGGCTCGTGAAGCCTCTCTTTGACTTCCTCGTACAGACCGGCCTTTCGAAGGCTGTCGACCACAATCTGCTCCAGATCCGCCTTTGCGGAGGCGCGGCCGTGGATTGTAGGGCCGTAGGCGACGTTCTCGAAGATCGATTTGGGAAACGGGTTCGGTTTTTGGAATACCATCCCCACTTGGGCGCGAAGTTCCACGACATCGATCTTCGGGTCGTAGATGCTACGGCCATCGAGCGTGATCTCGCCCTCGACGCGAGCGATGTCGATCGTGTCGTTCATTCTGTTGAGACAGCGCAGAAACGTAGACTTGCCGCAGCCGGACGGCCCAATCAAAGCCGTGACCTGGTGCTCCGGCACGGCGAGATTGACGTCGAAGAGAGCCTGCTTCGTACCGTAGAAGACGTTGACGTTCTCCCCCCGCATCTTCGGCAGGGAAGCCGGCTCGGTCGTTCTGGTTTCAGGATCAAGAGTCCACTGGGTCATGCGATTCATTCCTCGAAGCCCCCTACCATTTTCTCTCTAGTTTCGATCGCAGGTAAATGGCGATGGCATTCATGAGGATCAGGAAGCCGAGCAGGACGAGGATTGCCGCCGAGGTGCGGGAAACAAATCCGCGTTCGGGACTGTCAGCCCAGATAAAAATTTGCGTCGGCAGAGATGTCGCCGGCTCCATGATTCCGCCAGGCGGAGAGGTAAGAAAGGCGTTCATGCCGATCAGGAGCAGCGGAGCGGTCTCACCCAATGCCTGGGCCATTCCGATGATGGTTCCCGTAAGGATACCTGGGATAGCAAGCGGCAGAAGGTGATGCAGGATCACTTCATGCCGGGATGCGCCGATGCCCAGGGCGGCCTCGCGGATCGAGGGCGGCACTGCTTTGAGGGAGTTGCGCGTGACGATGATGATGGTCGGGAGTGTCATCAATGCCAAGACCAGGCCGCCGACCAGTGGGGCCGAACGCGGGAGGCCGAAGACTTGAATGAAGACGGCGAGTCCGAGCAGGCCGAAAATGATCGATGGCACCGCTGCGAGGTTGTTGATGTTGACCTCGATCAGGTCCGTCCAGCGGTTCTTGGGCGCGAATTCCTCCAGATAGATAGCGGCCGCGATGCCGACCGGAAACGAGATCACGAAGCACAGTAGCAACGCGTAGAACGAGCCAACGATCGCCCCCGCCAGACCGGCCAGTTCGGGGAAGCGGCTGTCGGCATTGAACAGAAGTGCCCAGTTCGCCTTGGCCTCGATCAGCCCGCGGTCTTCCAGCGTCTCGAAGAGAGCAATTTGCTCGTCGTTCAAACGCCTCCGGTTCTCAGGCAAATCCCTGTCGATAACGTCCTTGTATAGCTGGTCGTACGGATCCGACACGGGGACCTGGATTGAGAACGTCTTGCCGATCAAGGAAGGGTCGGAGATCACTTGGTTGCGCAACATCACCTGTGCGCCGTTCGTGACGATCCCTACCGCGTTCCGAAGCTCGGAACGACCATCGATGTCTGGAAACAGCCGCTGGACAGCGTCCGCGACGATCGCTCGGTAATTGCCTTCGGCCGGATTGTCGACCGGCACTTGTTCCGGATCGATGGCCACGTCCATCGTCACGTGTGTCTGTACGAAGGCAAGATAGCCTGTGGATACGAGCGAGGTGAGCAAGATGCCCAACAGGAGAACCGCGATGGAGATCGCCGCGATGCCGTAGAACCGCAGCCGTCGATCGGCCGCGTATCGCTTCTTGCGCAGGGAGCGTGCCGTGCCGGAGTTCCAGTCAATCCTGGCTGCCGCGCGGGTCGTCGTCGTTGGCTCTATCATCGGATTACTCATATTTCTCGCGATATCGCTGGACGATTTTTAGGGCCGCGACATTCAAACAAAGCGTGACGACGAACAGCACGAGACCGAGTGCGAAGGCCGATAGGGTCTTTGGGTTGTCGAAGGCAGTGTCGCCGATCAGCAGAGTGACGATCTGGACCGTGACGGTCGTAACGCCCTCCAGCGGATTTGCTGTAAGGTTGGCAGTCAGTCCGGCCGCCATGACGACGATCATCGTCTCGCCGATTGCCCGACTGGCCGCCAGGAGGATGCCGCCCATGATTCCGGGCAAGGCTGCCGGCACCAGAACCTTAGTGATAGTTTCCGCGGGCGTAGCGCCTAATGCAAGCGAACCGTCGCGCATGGACTGCGGCACAGCCTTGAGAGCGTCGTCCGCAAGGGATGAGATGAAGGGAATGATCATGATGCCCATCACCCCGCCTGCAACGAGCGCACTGTTGGGGGAAATGGCAATACCGAACAGCGAGCCAGTCTGTCGGACTGCCGGCGCGACGGTCAGGACTGCGAAGAAGCCGTAGACAACCGTCGGGACGCCAGCGAGGATTTCCAGGATCGGCTTGACGATGCCGCGAACTCGGCGGTTTGCGAATTCCACGAGGTAGATTGCGGACAGGAGCCCTACCGGTATGGCGACGATCAGCGCGATCGCGGCAATCAGCAATGTACCCGTAAAGACCGGAACGGCACCGAATGCACCGGTCCCAGCGACCTGGTCGGCGCGGATGGCGATCTGGGGCTCCCAATTCAGACCGAAGAAGAATTCGGTCGGCGGAACGAGCCGGAAGAACTGGATCGCTTCATAGGTCAGGGAAACGATGATCCCGAACGTCACGAGAATGGCGAGCGCAGCCGAGGAGATCATGATGATGTCGAGCGCGCGCTCGAAGCTCTGACGGGCACGGTAGCGCGGGGAAATCCGAACCCGCGCCAGGAAGAGGGCCAAGGCCATCATGCATAACGCGACAACGACCATCGCCCAATTGGCAAGGACGGTCCAACTTGCATAGCGTTCGGCAGCGGCTGCGATTTCCGGTCGCGGCTCGGCGAAAATACGACCGGCCGCAACGTTGCGGATTTCGCTGACGAACAGGGAAATCTGGGACGAGCTCGCCCCTTCCGTCAGTGAGGGTGGCAGCGATTGCACGACTAGGGTCCGCACCACTCCGTCCTGGAATAGCAACCATACCAAGACAAGGACGAGAGCGGGCAAGCCGACCCAAATGGCGGCAAACGCACCGTGATAGATTGGTCTGGAATGGACGGCCAGGCGGTCTCCGGCAACGGCAAAGCGGGTTGCGGCGGATCTTCCGACATAGAACGCGGCCAGCGAAAACAAGATGATCGTCAGGAAGAGATATCCGGTCATGGCACCCCTCGAGATGTCGCCAGCAAAGGTTGTTATCCGGGCCGCATAGCGAAACGCGGCCCGGATAACCCAGGGATACGGTTACTGCGTGTAGCGGTCGAAATGCGCACCTTCTGCCACGGTCGTCCGCGTAGTTTCACGCTGTTCGTCCGCGAGCGGGATCAGGCCCCGTTCTTCCAGATAGCCGCCCGGGCCGAACGACTCTTCCGAGACGTACTCTTCCGCGAACTCCTGCAGACCCGGGATCACCCCCCGGTGGGCATTCTTGATGTAGAAGAACAGCGGGCGCGCGACACCGTAGGATTCGTCGGCAATGGTGTCGGCATTCGGCTCGACGCCATCTACGGCGACCGCCTTCAGCGTGTCCTGGTTCTCGAACAGGAACGAGTACCCGAAGATGCCGACCGCATTGTCGTCGGCCTGGAGACGCTGGACAATGAGATTGTCGTTTTCGCCAGCTTCGACGAACGGACCGTCGGTACGCATGCGCTGGCAGACCTCTTCCATCCGCTCTTCTTCCAGAGCGGCGATGGCCTCGAAGGATTCACAGCCTTCTTCCATCACAAGCTCGACGAATGCGTCGCGCGTGCCGGATGTGGGCGGTGGGCCGAAAACGTTGATGGCGGTGTCGGGGAGCGACGCGTCGATCTCGTTCCAGCGCGTATAGGGGTTGGCGACGACTTCGCCATCGACCTCGACTTCAGCCGCGAGCGCCTGGAAAATCTGGGCCTTGGTCAGGTCCATGTCCGGACCATCCTGCGAGATGGCGATTGCGAGGCCGTCATTGCCAATAAGGACTTCGGTGATGTTGTCGACGCCGTTTGCGACGCAGGTCTCGTACTCGCCCTCGGTCATGGCACGCGAGGCACCCGTGATGTCCGGATGTTCCGTGCCGACTCCGCCGCAGAAAATCTGCATGCCACCGCCCGTGCCAGTCGATTCCAGGACCGGTGCCGTGTTGCCCATGTTGGCGAATTCTTCGGCAACCGCCTGCGTATAGGGAAACACTGTCGACGAGCCGACGATGCGGATCTGGTCGCGCGATTGAGCGTTGGCGATGCCAGCGGCCGCGCCGATTGCGATGGCGGCCACAGAGGCCGTCAAGACGAATTTGTTCATGGAGCCCACTCCTGTTCAGAATTTTCTTCTGCTGACGCCTTGCGAGGCGACGGTCTTGGAGTACCGAGTCCATGTAACAAGTGGATGACAGTTAGATTGCGGTCCGAGCGCCTTCAGCCAGCAGTGGACGGGCCAAACCTTCAGTACAGCGCTTCGAAGGATACACGATCCCCCGGCACAAGACGGTCGGTACCCGAAGGCAGCATGCAGATCGCCTCCGCGCTGCCCAAACCAAAAACGCTGGCCGACGATCCGCTGCCTGCCAAGTGCGCTAGCGGCCGTCCGTCATCGTCCTCGCCGACCAAATTGATCGGTAAGAATTCTGTCCGTCCCGTTCGCTTGGCATAGGAAAAGGCGGCAACACCTGTTCTCCATACAGGCCCGGTAGATACATGCCCGGCAATCTTTCTAAGGGCCGGCAGTGCAAATTGGCGGAACCCGACCAAGGCAGCTACCGGATTACCGGGAAGCCCCAGCACCATGAGCTTCCGGAGCCGCCCGATCTTCAAAGGCTTTCCCGGACGCATGGCAACCTTCATCACGTCGAATCGTGCGCCTGCTTCTCGCATGACGCGTGTCACATGGTCAGCCGATCCGGCGGAGACACCGCCCGTCGTGAGCAGGGCGTCGCAGGAGTCTTCCGCTTCGCGGAAGACGCGATGCAGCAATGCAGGATCGTCCGGGACGGTTCCAAGATCGACGATCTCGACCCAGGCATGGGTTGCCAGCATTCCGGACAGGAACATGCGGTTCGAGTTGTAAATCTGGCCGAACGACAAGTCCGCTCCAGGTTCGCGCAGCTCGTTTCCGGTGGAGAGCAGCCCGACCTTTATCCTTCGAAAGACAGAGACCGCAGAGTGGCCGCCAGCCGCCAGCAATGCCGCTCGACCTGCCGTCAGGGTGATGCCGGACTGTGCGAGGCTCTGGCCAAGCCTGACGTCTTCGCCGCGCCTCCGAACATTTTGCCCAGCACGAACCCGACCGAAATGCTCGATCGAATCCTCGACCTGAATGCACTGCTCCTGCACCAGGACGGCGTCGCAGCCCGTCGGCACCGACGCGCCGGTGAAGATGCGTACGGTCTCTCCGCTATCGATGCAGGAAGCGGCAGCATCGCCTGCGCGGGTCTCCGCAACGATACGGTACCGACTTGGTCCTTCGTTCGACCCGTAGGGGCCGCGAACGGCGTAGCCATCCATTGCGGAAGCGTTGAACGGAGGCAAATCCAGACGCGACGAATAATCAGCGGCGATCACGCGCCCGATCGCCGAACCCAGGTCGAGCGTTGTCGTCTGCGCGACCGCGTCGGCAGCCTCCACAGCCATTCTTCGAGCAGCATCCACGCTGACCGCCGGCGCTTTTCCAGCGGCTGCTTCGCAATCGTGGGAAGCGATTGCCGCCCGCGTATTCATTCGGTTGCCGGAACACTTTCGAGGTAAGCGATGATGTTCGACAACTCGTCATCCTTCTTCAATCCCGGGAAAACCATCCGTGTCCCTGGAACCTTCTTTTTCGGATCAGCAAGATACTCGCGCAAGGATGCCTCGTCCCAGACAAGTCCCGCGTCGGCAGCCTCGGTCATGGCGGGTGAATATTTGAAGCTCTCGACGGAGGCCGCCGGGCGGTCCAGAATCCCTTGAAGATGAGGTCCCATCTTGTTGGCTGTAGTATCGATGTTGTGGCACGCGACACAGCGGGCAAAGAGCTTCTTGCCTGCTTCCACATCTTGGGCCGTCGCTTGACCGATACCTGCTGCGAAAATCGCCGGGGCGAAAAACTTGATAAGGTATTTCATCATCTCTCCGAAATGCTGTCGAAAGGGAAACCGCCGCCGGATGATGACGGCGGTCCGAAAATCGGCCCTCAGCCCGCCCTGTATTCCTTGGATTTGAATGAGAGGTGGGCAACCGAAGCGGGGGCATCCGAAATCTTCCGAATGTCGCCCCAGGTCTGCTTGTAGTTCGGGATGTGCAGTTCATTGGTTCCGGCATTGACAACGTTGCCCTGCACGCCCGTCGGATAGCCGAACAGCATAAAGGTTTCCCCCGGCCGGGCCGAGGGCGTCGGATAGACCATCGCCTGCGTTGATCCGGCCTCATTGAAGACTTCCACGAGATCACCTTCCTTGACCCCGACCTTCGACATGTCGTCGGGATGCATTTCGATGAAGGGGAACGGCCAACGATCCATCACTAGATCATTCTCGACGTCGAGATATGCCGACTGCCAGACCAGGTTTGCCCGCCCGTTGTTGATGAGGAACGGGAACCGGTCCTTCTGTTCCTGCTTGCCAGGTGCCTGCAGTCCGCGCCATTCAGCCAGCATGAAGCGAGCCTTGCCGTCTTCCGTCCCGAATTTGCCGTCGGCGTACAACCGCTGCGTTCCGACGATCCGGCCGTTCTCATACGCTGTCGCGGGCTCCTGGAAGCCGTTGTTGCCCATCTCGCGAAGGCGCTCATAGGTGACGAATTCGCCGCCGTTTGCGTTGGCGTTGTATCCGTCCATGAACGCGTCTTCCTCGGTCCGCCAGTCGAAGCCATTGAAGTTCCCAGCGATCTCCGATTTCCCGATCTCCCCGAACACGCGCTGCATGTTGTTGGCGATGCGTGCCGCGATCAGGCAATCCGGCATGGCCTGTCCGGGCGGGTCCATATAGCGTTCGGTCAAACGCATTCGGCGCTCGCCATTCATCGAAGTCAGGTTCATTTCTCCCGAAGTCGCCGCCGGAAGGACCACATGGCATGCCTCGCCGATCTTCGTCGGGACGATGTCCACGTCCACCGCGAAGAGACCGCCGTCGTCGATCGCAGTGACGATGGCGTCAACCATTGCCTCCCGGTCGCCATAGGGGACCGCGTTCATGGCGTCCTTCACCTTGTCGGTGCGCTGCTTGTAGACCCGCTTGAATTCGGCAGCATTGAGCGTCGTCTTGTAGTGGTCGCAACCCCAGATGTGATGGACGCCGCCCTGGCCTTCTATCAGGAGGCGATCGACATAAGCGGCCGGACGTCCCACGTGACCATCGGCCGGACGGACATATCCTTCCTGATGGCCGCCAAGCCGCACTACGCCGCCTCCCGGACGACCGACATTGCCTGTCGCCAGCGCAATGTTCACCAGCGCTCCGTTAGTGCGGTAGTTGTCGTTGCCCCAGATCAACCCCTTCTCGTAGGCGAACATGGTGCGGCGTCTCGCACCACCTTCCTTGGGCTCGGCAATCCAGCTTGCGGCCTTGCGGATTTCGTCGGCGGAAATGCCGGTTATCTCTGCCGCTTCTTCCACTGTCATCCGGTTGCCGTCGCGCGCCGAGGCGAAGTTCGTCAATACTGCCGGGCGGGCGGGATCGGTGCCGTCCCCTGTGCCTAGCTCCGTCGCCGTGCTCGCATCGATGAATTCATGATCGACCCACCCGCGTTCTGCGATTTCAGTGAATATCGCGTTGAACAAGGCGAGGTCGGTGCCGGAATTGATCTGGAGATGAAGGACGTTCTCGGCTCCAGCCTCGGCCTCACAGGCCGCGACGGTGACGGTGCGGCGCGGATCGACGATGATGATGCGTCCGCGGTCGTGAGGCTCGCCCCCGAGTTGCTCGTCCTTCTTGTCCAGGGATGTGCCACGAAGGTTCGGTACCCAGTGGTTCAGGAAATAGTTGGTCTGGGTCTCAAGCGGGTTCGCGCCCACAACCATGATCGTGTCCGCGAGTTCGGCATCCTCGTAGCAGTTGTTGAGTTCGCCCACGCCCATGTCGCGCGTTCCATGGACCTCGGAATTGTAGGCCGGACGATTATGAATCCGGATGTTCTTCACCTTCATCGCGCCGAAATAGAGCTTGCCGGTGCCCCAGGTGTTTTCGTAACCGCCGCCTGCTCCGCCATGGTCGAAGGCGGAAACAAAAAGCGCGTCCTCACCCTTGTCGGCGACGACGCGGGCAGTGACGCGCGCTACCAGATCGAGGGCATCGTCCCAGGATGTCGGCTGCATCTGGCCATACCGCCAGACAAGCGGATCAGTCAGACGCTGCTGCTGGGTGGACCTCGCACGCGAGTAGCTCATTTCGGCCATGCGCGCGCCGCGCACGGATCCCAGTCCCGAGTTGACCACGCATTCCTGGTCAGGCTTGATCACGAGGTGGACGTCGCGCCCGTTCTGCTTAACGATGTTGTACATCGACGGCGAATACCAAGCGTCTGAATCGGCGTACTGCTGCTCCGCGAGGTCAACCCCGAAAACATTATCCGCCGCAGCCGTGCCGCCCTGCTTGTTGATCGGCCACGAGTAGGCGTTGTAGCCGCAACCGACGATGCAATAGTGGCAGGTGACATTCTGCCGGGTCGCATCGGCCGGGATGATCGGCAGGCGATCGATCTGTCTCTTGTATGCCATGACTTCCTCCCTCAGAGCACGTTGGACAAGCGGCCGTAGATGAGTTCATCCACGCCCTCGGCATAGATGTCGCCCTTCTCGTCCACTCGCAGTGCGTATTGCGGCAGGTTCTGGGTTGCCTGGCCCCATATCTGTTGGCCGCCAGCCTCACAGTCGAAGCGGGAATAGTGGCCGGGGCAATTGAGGGTCCGGTCATCGGCGCTGTACACCAGCGGATAGCCCTTGTGCGGGCACACCGTTGAGAACCCGACGATATCTTCGTCCGGACCCGCGCCGCCTTCGACTTTGGTTCCCAGCTTCAACAGGACGCCCGTGGCCGTATCGTCCGGGTAGGCGACGTCCAACGGTTCGTTGACCGTCAGATCGGCGACGTTTGCGAGACGGTTCGACGGGTAAACCACCCGTGCCATGGCGGGAGATGCAGTCTGCGCGACAGCATTGCCCGGAAGAGTTGCCGAGGCGGCCGCGCCCGCGGCAGCAAAAGCGCTGCCCCGCAGGAATTGCCGTCGCCCAGCGTCGATGAGTCTTTCGCAACCTGACATGGTGTCCTCCCACACTGTTCGTCGGGAAGATCACTGCATCCTGCATGCCAGATAGTGAAAGCCCGGAGATCCAACGGTTCGCGAAGCTTTTTGTCGATCCTAATGTGCAAGAAACTGAACAGTCCGTGACCGGCGATGTTCACGTTTCTGAACGTTCACGCTCTCCGATACCGTGCCTCGACATCTTGTTGAACAGTGTCGTTCGGGACACGTCGAGCAAGGTCGCAGCCTTGGATATGTGGCCGGATGTCTCACGCAAGGCGCGTTCGATCTGCCTTCGTTCTGCGGCCTCACGAGCGTCCGCCAATGGCAGGAAGTCGCCTGCTCCCTGGATTGAGGACTTTTCGGGAAAGAGGTCGCCCGGCATAATCCAGTCATCCACTGCCAAGGCGGCCGCCCGTTCGCACCGGTTCCTTAGCTCACGGACATTTCCCCGCCAGTCGTGCTCCAGGGCCATGTCCTCCGCGAGCGCACTGATACGAAACCCGGGCCCGCCACTCCGACTTGCCGCTGCGTCTAGAAACCGATCCATCAGCCAGGTGATGTCCTCGGGGCGGGATCGCAGCGGCGGGATCGAGACCGGCAAGACGGCGATCCTGAAGTAGAGGTCCTCACGGAATCCGCCGCCAATGGAAAGATCGCGATGGCTCGCTGCGACCACGCGTGCGCGGAAGGGAAGTTCCACCTCTCCGCCGACGCGCGAGAAGGAACCGGCCTCGATCAGTCGCAGGAGCTTAGCCTGCATCAAGGGCGGCATATCTCCGATCTCGTCCAAGAAAAGCGTTCCGTCTCCCGCACGCTCGGCGTACCCCAGGTGTCGCTGGACCGCGCCCGTGAACGCGCCTTTTTCGTGGCCGAACAGTTCGCTCTCGAGCAGCTCTGCGGGAATGGCGGCGCAGTTGACGGCAATGAAGGGCGCATTTGCACGCGGAGACAGGTCATGCAATAGACGGGCCGCCACTTCCTTGCCAGACCCGGTTTCACCTGTAACGAGGACCGGAAGGTCGTGCGCCGCGAACTTGCGCACCAGATCTTCGACACGTCGAATTGCAGGCGACTCGCCAAGCACGTAGGAGGTCGGCTCGCGTTGGACTTTGTTCCGGCGGTTGTTCGAAAGCCGTTGCAGGAAGTCTGGCGTCGCAAAGGGCTTCGTCATGAAGTCAACAGCCCCCGCGCGCATCAGCCGGACGGCCTGATCCAGTTCCGCAAATCCCGTAACGAACATGACTGGAGGCGCTTCCGGCTCCTTGGCGAGGCGTTCGAAGACGTCTTCACCCGTCATGTCAGGGAGGCGAATGTCGCACACGACAAGATCGAACTCTCTGGCTCTCGCCAACAATGCTGCCAAAGCGTCTGCGCCGCTCTGCCACCAGACCGTTCGATAACCTTCGATATCAAGCCGCTGGACAAGCGATCCGCCCATGACCGCGTCATCCTCGACAAGGCCGATCAACGGCCGGTCAGGCTGCATCGGCTTTCTCCTCCCGTCCAAACGGCAATTCCAGCGACACTGTCGTGTGTCCTTCCTGCGAAAACGAAATTGAGACCGATCCTTCGACCTCGTCAACCATGCGGCGCACCATCCAGAGCCCCAGCCCCCTGCCGGACTGCAGAATAGGATCAGGATTCCTGTCGGTCAGGATCACGGCCATGTCGGCCGGAATGCCTTCCCCGGCATCGATCACCTCGATGTGGATCCGTCTGGTATCCACGCCAATGTTGATCTGCACCTCGGAGCGTTCAGGCGAGGCGGCAATGGCATTCAGCACGAGGTTCAACAGAGCTTGGCGGACAGGCCCGCTCGGAATGTCTAACTCAGGGTGCCCGGCCCAGTTGAAGCTCCATTCGATACGCTGCTGTCGCCGACGCAGCTCCGGTGCCACCAAAAGGGCGATGTCATCGAAATCTATACGGGAGAGCGATCGGCCCTGTCGTTCCGGACGATAGGTGGACAGCATCGCTTCGACCACCGCCTGAATCCCTTGCAGCCCGCGTTCGATCAGGCTGATCGACGTACGGCGAACCTTTTCGCTCTCTCCATGGGTCTTGAGTGTGTCGACTGCGTTCAGGAGCCCCCCGAGGGGGTTGTTGATCTCATGCGCCATGCCAGAGGCGAGCCGCCCGAGACCAGCCACCTTCTCTTCTTCGACAAGCCGCATCGCGAGATTCTTGCGCTCGCGCTCGGCTTCGACCAGTGCGTTGTAACCCTCGAAGAGTCTCCGGGCCTCTGACGGCGTGCGACCTGCCAGTCCCTCGGAAATTGGCTTGGCGATTCCGGATGCGGCAGCACGCATATGGTCTTCCAGAATCCGCATGGGCCCGATCATCTGACGAACGATGAGGAAGCCGGCCACCCCGAAGAGAAGCGCCAGAACGCCATTGGTGAGCAACAAGGTCATGAGGATCTCGCGACGTTCCTCGAACAGATGAGAAACGTCGAAAGAGACGTGTATCGCGCCCACCGGGAGTCCCTGGTACACGAGATCCCGCCTGGCGTAGCCGACTTCCTGAGACTTTTCGATCTGGATTCCCGTGCCGACATACCGATCCAAAAAGCCTTCGGGCGGTGGTTGGAACGAGGGGATCATCGCCGGGTCGCTGGAAGCAAGGACATTGCCGTCGGTGCCGGTCACGACGGCGTCGATCGGCCTCAAAGCCTCGTAGGCATCGGCGGACCGGTCGAGCGCGTCGAACGTTTCCCAGACGTCCTGCCGCAACACCGCAGGCAAAACCGTCGACGACAGACCATCCAGGTAGGTGCTGGCCAGTCCTTGAATGTGGCTTTCCTGCGTTCTCGACAAACGATCGAGAACACGCTCCGACAGGACGGCGCTGATCGCGACCATCAACAGCGCCACGATGAACGGCACTTTGTAGGTGACAGGTATCTCTCGCCAACGAGCGATCAACCGAACCTCCGGTAGGTTGCGAACTTCGTTGCGATCGCGTCAAACTCCGCAGGATCGCAATGGGCGAATCCATCGAGTTGGAGTTGGGACAGGATCGACGCCGCTTCAGGGTCGTCAGCCATGGCCAGGAGTACATCGCGAAAGTCACGAACCCGTTTGTCGTCTTGCAATCCCCTCGAAGTTGCCAGCGGAGGGAAAGCAAGCCACTCCGATTTGCGCAAGACCTGCGTCTGGTCGACCAGCGCCGGTTCGGTTGCCCGCATGACCTCCCAGACATAACCGTCGACGCTCCCCGACGTGCAAAGGCCTGCAGCGACAGCGCGGATCACGTTGCGATGGCCGTAAGTGAAGATTGTCCGCGGGAAGAAGTCCTGTTCGCGAAGGCCGCTCTCGGCGAGCAGGGCTTGGGTGACGAGGTAGCCGGAATTGGAATCCGGATCCGAGAAGGCATGGACGTCGCCGCGCAGGTCCGTCCAGTCATCAACCGGGCGACCGGCCGGCACGATCAGATAGGACTGATAAAGTGACCGGCCGCGCCATACCGGAGCCGCAAGAAGCTCGAGTTCTTCGCGATACTGGACGTAAGGATAGCCGCAAATCCAGGCTGCATCGATCTGCCCGGAAACGACGAGTGCCGTGATCTCCTGATAGGTGCGGCGGGTGACGAGCTCCACGTCAGTCCCGAGCCTCGCCGCAAAGTAGCTGCGGAGGCGTTCCGTGACCTCGAGATCGTTCGACAAGAAGACGGGCGTCAGGCCGAAGCGGAACGGCGTCGAACCCGCGTGGGCCGTGCGAGGAAATAGCGCCGCAGCGCTCGTCATTTGCAGGAACTCGCGACGCTTCATTCGGACCTCCAGCTTGCAGATTACCGCTTAGGAACGTCGCGCGCCAAGGCTCATCCTCGGGTTTGCCAAGCCGCGAACCAGAATCCCGCGCACAGGGTCACTGAACCTGCGAAGATTGCGACCAGAACGGTCCCGTATCCGCCGCTCGCCTGCCAGATGAGCGCAGCAGTCAAGGGTGCCAGCGCCGTCATGATGTTCATCGGCCCGACCAGGGAGCCGTTGACTGCGCCATATCCCTCCCGCGAAATCATCTCCGGCACGGCCATTCCGCGCACGATTGTAATCATCCCGTTCGCAGCGCCGTAAAAGGCCGCCACGGCAGCAATAGTCGTAACCTCCGGAGGTGCGAACGCGAAGCCGATCACAGCGAGCGGGAAGACGACGACGATGATCGAGCCCAGTCTGCGAACTGGTGCCTCGGCTGCGAATGCGCGGACGAGAATGCGCCCGACAACCTGCGCGGGACCGATGACCGCCAGAACGATCACTGTGCCAGCGGAATCCAGCCCTCTCTCAAGCAGCAGCGGGAACAAGTGGTAGGTGAGCGAGGCGAAAGCGGCCGCATAGGATACCCATGCGATCAACAATCCCCAGTATGCAGGCTTCCTCATCGCCGCTGCAACGGCCGACCTGCCGGTCGGCGGCGATTGGCCTTCCGGATCGACGGCACGGATTATGGCATCGCGGGACGGATCGATAGCGAGGAAGTAGAGCCCGCCACAGACAACGACGTTGACCGCCGCCATCGCCAGCAGCGCGCCCCGCCATCCATACCACTCGATGGTCATCTGGATTGCGGGAATGAATACAGTGCTCGCGAAGCCGCCCCACAAGGTGAGTGCCGTGATTCCCTTGCGGGCGTTGAGCGGTCCGACGCGGCGCGCGATCACTGCGAAGGCGGGCTCGTAGAGCGTCGCGGCCTGCATGCATCCCAGTGCCGCCAGGACCAGATAGAACATCGTCAGGCCCTGCACCTGCGACCAAGCCACCATGAGAATCCCTGCCGCCACCGAAGCACCGGCCATCAGGCTACGTCCGTGGCCGCGGTCAATTGCGGCACCGACGGGATATGCGGCCAACCCGGCGAGCAGCATTCCCACCGTCGCGGCACCGTAGAGCGTCGGCTTGGACCATCCCAGATCGGCGCGCATGGCTTCCGCGATCAGGGGGAAACCGTAGAAGAGCGTGCCCCATGAGCAGATTTGCGCAATACCGAGCGCGCTGATGAACCAGCCGGTCGGTTCCGGCACTGGCGCGCCCTTCATGGGCAGCAACCGACCGCATTTTTGGTGCGGGACGGTATTGCGATACTGCAGCCGCAGCCCGACTGACCTGCCGCTTTCGCGGCGGCGTCGTCCGCACAACAAGTATCCACGGCTACGGCGGGTTCACCACAGCACTGCGTGGACGCCGGGTTGTCGGCAGGCACGCCGCAAACCCCGGTTTCGGGCAAGATAAGCCTGACATCGCGTGCCGCCTCGTGATCTCCCACCAGGTCTGCAACCACGGACCGAACCTGCTCATATCCCGTAGTCATTAGAAATGTTGGTGCCCGACCATAGGACTTCGACCCGACGATCGTAAGGCCGAGTTCGGGATGGCGCAGTTCCGCGACCCCATGGGGACGGACGGTTCCGCAGGAATGAACGTTGGGATCGATCAATGGAGCCAGTGCGGGCGGGGCCTCCACGACAGGGTCGAGCCCGATGCGCAGTTCACGCAGCAACGAGAAGTCGGGACGGAACCCGGTCGCGACGACGATCTGATCGACGACGAGGGTATAGGGCTTGCCCCCAAGTATCGCTTCTAACTGCAGCCCATTGCCGATGCGTGCGATACGCTCGGCCGAGAACGGAGCCAACAAGGTAACCCGCCCAGCATCGATTGCCCGTTTTGCGGCCAGACCAAGAGCGCCTCGTTCAGGCAGCTGATCGTTCAATCCGCCGCCAATCAACTTTTCGACGCGATTGCGGCGAAGGGCCCAGAAGATTTCCGTATTCGGAGCGTGATTCTGGAGTTCGACAAGGGACATCGCGGTGCTGATGGCCGAATGGCCGTTTCCGACAATCAGGACCCGGCGTCCGGCATACGCTTGGCGATTCCGCCCAAGCACATCTGGAATTCCGTAGGCGATGCGGTTTGCGTTCTCGAGTTCCCCATCGACCGGGAGCCCATCGACGCCGATCGGATTGGGACGGCTCCACGTACCCGACGCATCGATAACGGCCTGTGCGAGGAACGAACGCGCCCCACCCTGCGAAGTGTAGCGGACGACGAACGGGGCGGCTTCGCGTCCACTGCTGGACATCAGATCGTGGCCGCGCCGCGTTATTCCGGTGACTTCGGAACCCCGGTGAAGGCCCGCGGCGATTGGTGCCGTCAGTGCGATCGGGCGCAGATAGCAGTCGACGATCTCCCGACCGGTGGGATAGGCATCGGGATCAGGATGGACCCAGCCTTCATTTTCCAGCAAACGCTTCGCAGCTTGGTCGATATTGTACCGCCAAGGCGAAAACACCCTCACATGGCCCCACTCAAGCATCGACGCCCCGACATCCTCGCCGCGCTCGAAGATGACCGGTTTCAATCCGCGCTCGACGAGATGGGCAGCGGCCGCAAGCCCGACCGGTCCGGCACCGATGATCGCGACTGGAAAATCCAACATAGCGGCCGTCCTCATTTGGTTATTCTCGAAATTTCGAAATAGCACGGTAAAAAAATTAAGCCTCGGATTTCAATCGTCGCGACGCCAATACCGGAGGACATGATCCATCTGCGCAGCATTCATCCGCCAGATACCCTATCAAAGCCTGCATTGCCGGATATTGCGCGCGACAGATGAGTGTCGTTGCCTGCCGTTCTTGCGTGACCAGACCGGTATCGACAAGCCTCTTGCAGTGATGCGAAAGCGTCGATGCCGGGATCTTGATCTTATCCTGGATGCTGCCTACGGGCAGTCCTTCGGCCCCCGCCCTGACGAGGATCCGGTAGATGTTGAGACGCGTCGGATTGCCGAGCGCCTCCAGTTGCCGTGCTGCTTGATCGAGGTTCATGGCCAAAGCCTATGCGGGCAAAATGGCACCGTCAAATGAATTTCGATTATCATCGAATTAGCATTCGTCAATGCGATCCTTGATTAACCCGCCTAGAAACCTCGGCGGCGGTTTCAACGCGCTCGGAATAACGATCCGTCAGATAGTCGGTACGATCCCGCAAGAGGAGCGTGAACTTCACCAGTTCCTCCATGACGTCGACGATGCGGTTGTAATAGGCAGATGGTTTCATGCGGCCGCTATCGTCGAACTCATTGAAAGCTTTTGCGACCGAGGACTGATTGGGGATGGTAAACATCCGCATCCACCGGCCGAGAACGCGCAGTTGGTTGACCGCGTTGAAGCTCTGCGAGCCGCCGCATACCTGCATGACCGCCAGCGTTCGGCCCTGAGTTGGCCGGACGCCACCCAACGAGAGCGGAAGCCAGTCGATCTGGGCTTTCATTATTCCCGTCATGGAGCCGTGACGTTCGGGCGAGCACCAGACCTGGCCCTCCGACCAAAGTGACAGGTCACGCAGTTCCTTTACCTTGGGATGATCGGGCGAGGTCGAATCCGGGAGCGGTAGTCCGGATGGATTGAAGATCCGAACCTCAGCGCCGAGGCGTCTCAAGATGCGGGCAGCCTCTTCAGTCGCAAGCCGCGAGAAGGATCTCTCACGCAAGGACCCATAGAGCATCAGGATACGAGGGGCATGACTTGATGCTCCCCCGCCGAACAGGGCATCCCGGTCGATGCCCTTGAACTCAGCGGCGGAGATGTTGGGCAGATCGTCAATTTCGATATGGTTGCGGGGCAACACTGATTCCTATTATTCGATATAACTAGAATTATAGATATTCATGCATCGCCGTGCCGTCAACCCCAGCAACTTCCGCGAGGCCATACGTCAGATGGTTGACCCGGCATAACATTTCCCATATTCGGGAAATATGGAAACGAGTCGAGCAGTCTCGCGTTTTGCCGCGTTGGGCCATCCCGGCCGTATGGGGGTATTCCGCCTCCTCATGCGGTTCGTCCCACACGGAATGCGGCCTACGGAGATCGGGGCTGAACTGGGTCTCAAGCCCAACACGTTGTCGCACTACCTTTCCGAACTCTTCGAACAAGGCCTGGTGTCGGTTGAAAGAAGCGGCCGGTCGCTATTCTACTCCGTAGATCTCGCGGCAACCGAGAACCTGGTCCAATTTCTCGTCGACGATTGTTGTCGAGGACGGCCGGATTTGTGCGGACCGATTACGAAAGGGAAGCGGCGGCGATCGGATGACAGGTTGAATGTGCTGTTTCTGTGCTCGGGGAACTCCGCCCGCTCGATCTGCGCGGAAGTGCTTCTGCGCGACATTGGCGGAAAGCGGTTTCGGTCATTCTCGGCCGGCACCTCGCCTACGGGCCGTATCCATTCCGGAACGCTCGCTATCCTTGGCCGCAACGGACACGAAACGTCGGGATTGGCCTCCAAGAGTGTGAGGACGCTGGTCGACGGCCCGCCTATGGACATCGTGCTGACCGTTTGCGACCGCGCGGCAGTCGCGGACAGCATCCCCCACAAAGGTCGACCTGTTGCTTCCTATTGGGGCGTACCGGACCCGGTCGGCCGCCCCGATGAGAACGAGGCTTTCCGGGAAACCTACGCGACACTACGGCGACGAATAGAAGTTTTTTCAGACCTCCCCTTTGACGCGCTCGAAGCGCGTGACCTCCAACGACAACTTGACCGGATCGGAACCCTATCCTCATGACACGCATCGCATTGAACGGTCTTGGCCGGATCGGGAAGCTCGTTCTGAGGGATTTGATCGACAACGGCTCCGGAGGCGACATCGTTCTTCTGAACGATGCAACTGGAGATGCGGAGCAACATGCGCTGCTCATGGAATTCGACAGCATCCACGGAAGATGGCAACGTGAAATCGGCCATGATGCCGACAGCTTGACCTTCGGCGGCAAACGCATTCGCCTCGCTCGCGAACGAACGATCGAGGCGCTTCCACTGGCTGAACTCGGCGTCGACGTGGTGATCGACTGCACTGGCGTATTCAAGACCGCCGCGAAGGTGCAACCATATAGAACCGGCGGTGCGAAGAAGGTGATTGTATCAGCCCCGGTCAAAGACGGCGGCGCACTCAATCTCGTTTACGGAATCAATCATGAGCTCTACGAACCTGACCGCCACTGGCTGGTGACGGCGGCGAGTTGTACGACCAACTGCCTTGCCCCAGTGGTGAAGGTCGTTCACGAAAATCTCGGGATCCGTCACGGATCGATCACGACGATCCACGACGTCACAAACACCCAGACGATAGTTGACCGTCCGGCCAAGGACATGCGGCGCGCCCGCTCCGCCTTGACGAATCTCATTCCGACGACGACCGGCAGCGCAACGGCAATCACGCTTATCTACCCCGAGCTGAAGGGCCGTCTCAACGGCCACGCTGTTCGCGTACCCTTGCTGAACGCTTCACTGACTGATTGCGTCTTCGAGCTTGAGCGAGCCACGACGGCAGAAGAGGTCAATGAATTGTTCAAGGCTGCGGCTAGAGGGCCGCTGAAGAACATCTTGGGCTTCGAAGAGCGTCCCCTTGTAAGCAGCGACTTCACCAACGATCCCCGCTCGGCTGTGATCGACGGCCCATCGACCATGGTGATCAACGGCACGCAGCTTAAAATCTATGCATGGTACGACAATGAATGGGGCTATGCCTGCCGTCTTGCCGATATCGTCCGCATGATAGCGGGTGCGCTGTGAGTGCCACCCGCCCTATGCGCGCCTATGTTGCCGTCACGGCCTCCTACTGGGCATTCATGCTGTCGGACGGCGCATTGCGCATGCTGGTGTTGCTTCATTTCAATGGCCTCGGCTTCACGCCGATCCAGCTCGCCTGGCTGTTCCTCTTATACGAAGTAGCCGGGATCGTGACCAATCTATACGCGGGCTGGCTGGCCGCGCGGTTCGGATTAGCCGCTACGCTCTACGGCGGGCTTGCGTTGCAAATCGCGGCATTGGCGGCGCTTGCGCAACTCGATCCGACATGGAGTGTCGTCGCATCCGTTGTGTTTGTCATGGCAGTCCAAGGTATTTCCGGCGTCGCGAAGGACCTTGCCAAAATGTCCTCGAAATCCGCGGTCAAGCTGCTCGCGCCCCAAGGGGATGGCACGTTATTCCGCTGGGTTGCACTGCTGACCGGCTCGAAGAATGCGGTAAAGGGTCTAGGATTTTTTCTAGGTGCTGCTTTGCTGGCTCTGGCGGGGTTCGAAACGGCCATATGGGGAATGGCCGCGATTTTGCTCGCCATTTTGATTGCGGTCGCCCTCTTCCTGCCGGCAGGGCTGCCCGCCAAGGACAAAGGAGCGAAGTTCTCTGCCTGGCGTTCGCCGGATCAGCGCGTCAACCGACTTTCCCTCGCCCGCATGTTCCTGTTCGCGGCCCGCGACGTCTGGTTCGTGGTTGGCGTGCCGATCTATTTCCAAGCCGTCCTGTCGGACGGCACCGAGGAAGGGCGACGTTGGGCCTTTTTCGTGATCGGTGGCTTCCTCGCTGCGTGGATCATTATATACGGAGCGGTCCAGGCTTCGGCTCCCCGCATTCTGAAGGCCGCGAGTCTCGATGAAAATGCAGTTGCCAGGAAAGCCATCTGGTGGGCCGGTGTGCTGGTTCCTATCCCATTCATTTTGGCTGCGACCGCGTTTGCTTCGGGCAATCCGTCTCCTTGGTTGACGGCCTTCCTTATCGGCGGACTGTTCGTGTTCGGCTTCGTGTTCGCTATCAACTCGGCCGTTCACTCGTTCCTGATCCTCGCCTACGGCGACGCCAGTCGGATCACCCGCGATGTCGGATTCTACTACATGGCTAACGCCGCCGGACGCCTTCTTGGGACGCTTTTGTCTGGCATCAGCTATCAGATGGGCGGACTGACTTTATGCCTGGCAACGGCAGGCACCATGGCGGGCCTAAGCTGGTGGGCGGCTCGGCGATTGGACGTTGATTCCGGGCGGAAAACTGAGCTGGGGGTGGCATAGCAAACGCTGGATTTATGCTGAAGGTAGCTGCAGACGCTACGGTTTGCATTTCCTCGGTTGCCAACGCTACGTCCGCCCATACGGGATAAACAGTTGCAGATTTGGGGACTCGTGCCCTCAGCGCAGACTTAGGTGTTTAAGGGCAGCTTTCGGGACGCCGCCGATGCGAGCTAAATGACCACAATGGGGTCGACTCCTGTCGGTCCACGGGCAGTGTGCGCTGCGCACGCCGGAATGGCTCGGCGGGGTGGGAAGCGGACCAGCAGCTTCAAGGGTCATATTGCAGAAGGCGGACGCCTCACTCACCGAAACAGCGCAACCGGCACTTTGCATAAGCGGATCATCTCCGCTGTCGTGGAACCGATAATCATCGCGCGGATGCGTGAGTGACCGTAAGCTCCCATGACGAGAAGGTCGATGCTGTCGCGATCCACAAAGCCCGAGATCGCTTTTTCAACTTGGCCAGGAACTATTTCGGCCGATGCGTTATGCCCGCCTGCCTTGAGGATGGCCTTCGCGTCCTCCAGCCGCCGACCCAGGTCGGTGCTCTCGCTTCCCACGGTCAGCAGTCGGATATCGAGTCCCGAGAACAGCGGCGCTCGCGCAATATGATCGACCGCCTTCATCGCACTCGGCCCACCATCATAAGCAATGAGAACCTTTTCGATCGGGCGGAATGCTCGTGCGGCGACAAAGACCGGTTTCGTCGCAGATCGCGCGATGCGCTCAAGATTGGAGCCCAGGTGCAATTTGGCGAAATCTGCAGCCTCCCCGCGCTTGCCTATGACGATGCCGCGCGAATCCGACTCGGCTGCCGCGACCTCTTCCAGGAGATCGCCATGGCGAAGCCGTGAAGTTACGTTCTCGACGCCAGCGGAGCGGAGAATTTCTTCGGCGTCTTCGAGGATGGCACGGCCACGCTTCCGAGCCAGCTTGGAACGCTGCTCGTCGAGGCTCGACAGTTCTTCCAGCAGGGCCGTGCGAGCGCCAAGTGCGATCGAGCCGGACAGGTCCGAACTCGCCGTTTCCCTCCGGCCGAGAACGTGTAGGAGTTCGATGGGCGCACCAGTGCGCCGCGAAATCCAAGCGGCGTTGTCGCAAACGCTCTTGGAATAGATCGAGCCGTCGATCAGGGCGATGAGTTTTTCGGTCATTCGTATGTCCCTTTCCTCAATGCGCCATCAGTTTGTCGAGCGCGCCGGGCTTGTCGTGAATGGCGAGCTGGTCGACGATGGTCTCGCTCGCCGCATTCATGCCGACGATTTCCACCTCGGCTCCATCCCGGCGGAACTTCAGTACCGCCATGTCGAGCGCGGCCACGCTGGAAATGTCCCAGATATGCGCGCCCGACACGTCGATGGTGACCTTTTCGAGCACCTCCTTGAAATCGAAAGCGGCCATAAAATCTTCCGCCGATGCGAAAAAGAGCTGGCCTTCGACGACGTAGATCCGATGACGCGCGTCGGCGCTGAGGCTGGATGAGACGCGAAAGAGCTGCGCGATCTTCCAGGCAAAGAAGATGCCTGACAGAAGAACGCCGTTCAGCACGCCATAGGCCAGATTGTGGGTGACGACGACGGTGACGACCGTCGCCAGCATGACGATGGAGGAGGACCGGGGATGATCCCTCAGGTTGAGGATCGAAGACCATGAAAATGTGCCGATCGAAACCATGATCATAATCGCCACGAGCGCAGCCATCGGAATCCGACTTACGAGATCGCCCAGAACCAGGATCATGAACAGGAGGAAGACGCCAGCGGCAAAGGTCGACAGTCGTCCGCGTCCGCCCGACTTCACGTTGATGATCGACTGACCGATCATCGCGCAGCCGGCCATGCCGCCGATGAAGCCAGTCGCCGTGTTGGCGATGCCCTGGCCGATGCATTCCTGATGCCGGTCCGATGGCGTGTCGGTGAGGTCATCAACGATCTGTGCCGTCATCAAGGATTCGAGTAGGCCCACGACGGCGACCGCTGCCGAATAGGGCAAGATGATCAGCAAGGTATCGACGGTCAGTGGAATGTCCGGGATCAGGAAGATGGGAAGAGTGGACGGCAACTCGCCCATGTCACCGACCGTGCGGACGTCGAAGCCGAACAGGATGGCGACCGAGGTTAGGACGATGATGCAGACGAGTGGCGACGGGACCGCCTTTGTCACATAGGGAAAGAGATAGATGATCACGAGGCCGGCTGCGACCATCACATAGGTCAGGTTCGGCACGCCGACGAGTTCGGGAATCTGCGCCATGAAGATCAGGATCGCCAAGGCGTTGACGAAGCCTGTCAACACCGAGCGCGAAACGAAGCGCATTACCGAGCCCAGTCTCAGGAAGCCTGCGGCGATCTGCAGAAGCCCCGCTAGCACCGTTGCGGCGAGCAGATATTCCAGGCCGTGATCGCGGACCAGCGTGATCATGAGAACGGCGGTTGCGGCTGTTGCTGCCGAGATCATGCCGGGGCGACCGCCCACGAAGGCGATGAGGACGGCGATCGAGAAGGAGGCATAAAGGCCGACCTTGGGATCAACGCCGGCGATGATCGAAAATGCGATGGCTTCGGGAATGAGCGCAAGTGCAACGACCAGCCCGGAGAGCAGGTCACCGCGCACATTCCCGAACCATTGCGCGCGGTAAGCGGACAAGGAGGTCATGAAGTTCCAGATGAGAAAAACCAAACCAGCGGCCCTGACATAGGAGGGTCGCACCGGGAGAACGGTATTTGATTCAGTTGTCCGGCGGATCGGCGGCCGGAAGAGCCACCCGGATTTGCACCGGGTCCTGATGGATGGCGCTCTTTAGCCTATGACCAAGGAAACACGCAACACCCGCGTGGCGGGCCGTGAAGCGAGAGGTCTGCTGTCGGTTGACGGTAACGTTGTCGGCTATGTCGCGAAGGGGGTCGCTTCCAGCCAAACAGCTATGCGTCCCCTTCGTGAGCTGCGAACGGCTAGACCGGGGTGGTTTTTTGCTTGCCCGCTTCTGGACGATCAATCTGGTAAAACGGTCGTTCATTCGCCCCCGAATCTGGGCAGCAACACGCCCCAGTAGAGGTCTACTTGGTGGTTGCCTCGGGAATGAAGCCGACCCGATCACCGGGTTCGGCTTCATTTCCGGCAAACCACTCGTAGTGGATAGCGGCGGCCACACTGGCAGGCGGCTCCTTGTTCTCTACGATGATGACCTGCACGTCCTGCGCAGTTTTGGTGAGTGACACCCAGAATGCTGCCTCGACGCCCGTGCTCACTGTGCTGTCAGAACCCTCCACATCCCTCGCACCCCGCCGCTTATAGCTGGTCAATGGCGAGTCGATGACCACGAACCCTGGATGGGGGAGACACTTCTTGTGACAGTAGCGAACCAACGCGATTACGAAGGCTGAATACAAGACAGCTCGGAAGCCCTTCCCGTGCGACTGTCGAGTTTGCCCATCGACCTTGATGTCGAAATTCTTCTCGTCAAACTCGACGCGGCCTTCGCCTTCCCATTTCCATTCTTTCAGAACCGCTTCGACTTCCTTGCAGAATGCCAGCAAGGATGTTCCGGGCAGGCTTTCCCATTGTATTTTGGTCTTGCCCTTACCAGTGTTGCTCTGCTCGATTTCTGCTTTGAGCGCGCGTAAGGTCTCGACTTGGTCGCTCGTGTTGCGGGCAGATTCCAACTCGAGCCGCCGCACATTGAGGCGGCGAAGCTGCGCAGTGCTGTTCGTGACAGCGGGTTGCAAAATGTTGGCCAGTCCGCGTTCGGCAGCTCCATAGGCAGCTAGCGCATTCGCCCTTTCCGCGTCGCGCGCTTCGCGCCGCCGTTCCAAGCTGCCAATCGCGTCTTCAAGGTCATCGCGCTGGGCAAGTATTTTCGCGGCTTCCGCTCTGGCGGCCGCATAGATGCCCGCACTGGCCTGCGCAGCCTTATGGGCATGCTCGTCGTCCATATTCTGCCCGCAGAGCGGACAGGTGACGGTCTGCAAGCCATCGAAATAGTGCGCGCCTTCTGCGACGAAGTCCAAACGGCTCAGGTCGGACGCATAATGCTCGCTGAGGAGATGGTAGCGCGTCAGCAACTGATCAATCGCCAACACTTGAGTTTCGGCTTTGGCTCTTACGTCCCTTGCGGTGTCGCGCTCATTTAGCAACGTCGCGCGTTCCGTCTCTATGGCGGCAAGCTCGTCGAAGACCTTGGCGATTTTATCATCGATTTTCTCGATGGAATCCTCTGTCTGATCGGTCGGCGTAGCTTGAAGCTGTTGCTCTAACGGCATCAATAAATCATCGATCAGCGCGACTTGGGCATTCAGTCGAGCCGTGACGATCGCCTTCTTTTCACTGGCGACGACACTGGAGTCGTCCTTGCCAGAGAGCATGTAGGCGAACATGCGCTTCCTCGCCGTCTCATCGAACCCTGCCCGTCCAAGAACGGGTGACTGCTCTTCGATTACGGAGACTTCGTCGACAATTATCGTCGGCAAGAATGTGCGGATGGTGAGCCGCTGCACCTTCCCATCGTTATCCTTGCGGAGCACTGCTTCCTTGATGCCCGCGAATGGAAACAGAGCCGATGTTACATCATTGGCTTTACTTGTACCGTGTCGCCGGTAGGCAATCGTCTCACCATCTCCGTCGATGGCGTCGATCTGGGAACGATGCGCCTTAAGATCGCCGCCGGAAAGGCTGCGTATCAAGGTGAGATAGTCGCCTGCAGTGTTCTGAAATTCGACTTTCAGTTCGTCATATGGTTCAGCTTGCGGGATTCGTTTTTTCAGCTCCTCGGCCCCGAAAATGTAATCGAGGCAATGAAGCAGATAGCTTTTGCCGGTGTCCGATTCACCCGCAATGACATTTGGGCCGGCGCCGAATTTGACCGAGGCATCTTCGACATTTGGTCCGCTGAGGCGTATTTCCCTGATCTGGAGCATTACAGTTCCAAATCCTTAATCGCCGTCAGGCGGTCAAATTCCGCGCCCCAGCGGCCGACGTTCTCGTTCATGTAACTTTCAAGCATCTCGTCCGTGTAAGTCGCAAAGTGTGAAACCACCCAGGCCGCCCGCGCCCGCAGCGAAGATGCATAGGCGGATACGAGCAATTTTAGGAACGGGCCTGTGAGCGCAGTGGCACCATAGCAAATGCCGGTGTGTTCAAACTTCTTCTCCAAAAGCTCCTTGGCGAACATTGCGTCGAGACCCGCAAGTACGAGTTGGCGCTTCACCAATAGCTCACCCCCTCTAAACGGCACGGCGGGGTGAAGGCTCACCGGGCCGCCCTCCACGTCGCCGGAATGGACGAGAAGATAGTCGTAGGAAACCAGACGCCGGAGATCGAAGGCTTCGCCCTTGGCTTCATCGAGCGCGAAAAGAAGCCGTAACCCCGACTCTATCGGGGTGTTGAAGGGTCGTGCATGTTGATCCGGCACGCTCATTTGTCGCACCAGCGGACTTGCCCTTCGTTCGCCATCTGATGGCACATACCTTCTCGGTCGTTCGGGAGAACGTGAGGCTCAAGCGCGTGTTTGCTGAGTTGTATATTCTGAGATGCTTTAACGGTCTGGATCAGTCGCGGATAGCCGTCAGGCTCGCTCGTATGCCAGTGGTACAGGCCATCGTGAAGCTCCTTCAGGAGGGTATCAAAGAACGTAATGTCAGCCATCTGATCCCGGGCCAGCTCTTTGAGGCCCTCGGCGTGATAGAAGGTCAGGCGCGATCGATCGAACAATCGGCGATGCTTTTCCGAATGCAGGAAATCGGTCAGATTTTTCACGGTGTGGCCGACGTCGGCTGAAATCACTTCCATGAGTTGCGTGACATATTCGTTCTCGCCTGGTGCCACGTCGGATGGCGGCTCGGGCGGCTTCGGGCGCTCGATCAGCGGCGCTCCGAAAACAGTCAGATGATATTTCGTTTGGGCGTGTTCGTTCAGAAGGGTCAGCGGCTGCTTCGCACGGAAAGCTGTGAAAGGGACGCTTTCGATGTAAGCCTTTAGTTCAGCCGTCAACTCGACGGGCTGTTTGCGAATTTTGCTCCGACAATGCTCGTTCCAGTTATCAATGATGAACGTTCGGAGATGCTCCGGCTTATCCAGCAGATCCTGGAACGGCGAGGTGACTCCCTTGTGAGTTACGAAGTGATACTCATCCGGAAAGGTGTAGTCGCCTCGGTGGCTGTAAAACAGCACTTTGCCGATTTCTGCCGCCGCTGTACCAGCCCCCAACGCTGAGCCGTAGTGTTTACACTGATAGAGCGTCCATCTGCGGACCGGGACGGTGTTTGGATCATGCCAAGCGATGACATCGCGGCCCTTGTCGCCTGCACCCCCGCGCTGTTGCACCTCGACGATTTCTTTCCTTTTGACGGCCAGATAATCGGACGCCCATTCCAGGGTGAAGCGTTCGAACTCCGCAGCGCTGAAATTTGCGAGACGGCCGAGTGCCGATATTGGCAATCCAACGCCTAGACCGAGTAGGCGTGCGTTCGCACCCGGCCACGGCGTGGGCGATTTTAACTCCTTAATTTGGCTGGCTGTCTGGTCGTTTTTACTTTTCGTCACATAGCCCCCGACCAAATAATGCCTTCGTAAGCCGCTTTTAGCCAGAGGTTTGATGTCCGACGCGCCACCTTAACTGACGACCGTCTTCGGGGTGCCGCCGTAACGCCGTCGATCTGGCTCTCGGTCAACGCTGCCAAGGGCAAGGCCGCCCTGCACCTGTCGCGCGAGATTGGTGTCCAATACAAGACCGCCTGGGTGCTCCTAATGAAACTTCGCGAGGCCGTTGCCGCTCGTCGCGAAGGAATGGTGCTGGACGGGATTGTCGAGATTGACGGCAAGTACGCGGGCGGTCATTCGAGGGCGAACCGCCGGCTCGGGCGATCTAATATCGTGACCTTCGCGATTCATCCGAAGAAGATCGGCAACGGCCCCTCTTTGGTTGGCTTGGTCACAATGGCTTCGACGTGAAAGGTCGTCGATTTGACACATCCGCCCGCGGGCCGAGGGAGCGCTATGGGACCAATCTCGTCGCGCTAGCTGTCGATGCGATGGCACTCGCACGCGTTGGAGACACGGTCGCGATCATGGCGTCAGACATAAAGCTCGCGCCTGTTAAAGGCGCTGCGAGCATCTGGCGTGAAGGTCGTATTGCTTTCTACTAGAGAAGCGAGTGCTGCCATTGCAGCATCGAGCGATTTGATCGATATCGCAGACCGCTTTTTAGAGCTCGCGGACGTCGGCGAGCGAGTGCAGTGACAAACCAGTTTGAGAAACGTGGTGCGTATCACAAGGAATGATCGCAGCGACCGTGGCCCGCGCTCTGACATTGCCTATGCGACCGTTGTATGTCCGTTCTCGTCGTCTACAGCAGGACACCTGCGGATATCCGCGGCTCGATAAAGTTCTCTCCTGCAAAATGCGCGCCCAAAAGCAAGCTGACGCTATAGCCACCGAACGAATGACCGGCCGCCGCGATACGCCGATGATCGAGACGCCCTGCGATTGGGGTCGGAGGCCGCGGTCCGATGATCCATTCGCTCGAACAGCCGAGTGGGGTTGGAGAACAGACTCGGTGGTCTGAACGAAACACTCCTTGGAGCTCTCGCCTAAGAATGCCTGAAGCTGTAGCTGTTCATCCCCCTAGCTCAAATTGCCAACATGGCAGCCGCTACGGCACGTCGGGTTGACGGATCGCAGCTTTCTAAAAGAGACCAGACCGCCCCTCCGCTCATCTCGTTCGCCAACCACACATAATCAGCTGCGGCGAGAGCTGAACATAGTATCGCAAGCTCACTTGCCGAAAATTTACCAGATAAGGCTCTCACGCGGTCAACGAAATCGTCTCGCCTCCCCGCAAGCAGGGACTGACGGTAATCGACCCAATCAACACATTGCGAAACATCTAAGTCTATCGCTCGTTTCAGAACATCATGCACAACTTTCGAATCTTTGAATAATGCAAAGTCCACGCCGGCCCCCAATCGATTCCAAAAACTCGCCACAAGATAATCAACTGCGTTCAATCGATGTCTACAAGCGCATCGTGAGCTTCAATCTCTCTCCGCATCTCGCTGGATCGCTTGTAGAATTCCACTAATGCGCGCCGACCGCCCATTTCGACTACAACGGCGATAAGTTTACGATGAGCCGCAGACAGTATTTCAACAGTTCGCTCAAGTTCCCTGATGCGGCAATCTCGCTTTACGATCTGCGCGGCCAACACCTTTTTCCCCGAGCGGCTATCACTTTCAAACGCACTGACGCGAGCGCGTAGCTCTGTCTGGCGTGACTGATACTCGCTCAGCAATTGCATTCTCCAGGTAGACCTGGTCACAGATGAAGGCTGGATTCCGAGCGCTTTCGCCAACGACCTTGCGGAGATGAGCTCGTTTCTGTCGAGCAAGCTCGACAATATGACCCGAACCTGGTCAGTTTCACTTTTCGAGATCACTTAGGATACCTGCTGCGGCGGCTGAAACCGCTATAGAAGACCGGTCTGGGCCCTCGGGAAATATCTGTGCGCCCGGCGCGGCGTCAATTGCGATCCGCACGTTCTTCAGCTTCTGCTGGGTAGTCTTCAGTTGGTTTGCCCATCCCACAGATTCAGACGGCTTGGCCAGAATTGCTTTCTCAGCTACCTGTAGCTGGCGTTCGATGTTGAGAAAGTTCTCTTGATGCTTAGGATCGGAGGATTTCTCAAGATTGCGGCATGCATTGAAACACTCCAAATGTCTCGGGCATGGATCAACCAGAAAGGATGCGCCGCAATACCCATATGGCGTAGCATGGAAGCCGGATGCTTCAGCCGCAAGGTATTCAAGTGCCGCTAGTTCGCCGTGCTTCGCATGGATGTGATAAAACTCGCGAACCAAGCGACCGGAAATGCGCCCCGTTAATATAAGTTTTAGGCTTTCTTGAGCTGGCGCGGGGAGCATGCTTGCAACATCTTCCGGAAGGGATAGTTTCTGCAGTTGTTCGCGGAGGCTGCGGTGATCGTAGGCGTAGCTCTGCTGTACAGACTCTCTTCCAAACTGCTTCGTTATTATGGCGTCAGATACGCCATCGCGAAAGTATTCAGTGTTAAGCAGATGCCGAAATGAATGCGTTTTGGATAAAGATAACTCCTCCATGCCCTCGCCGCGGCCGTAACGGGTAAAGACGTTGTTCCTGTGCCCGCCCAGAAAGCGCCGTATCTCCTGAGCCGAGGTGGGGCCAACGGAAAAGCATCGCTCGACATCTATAACCCTATTGTTTCGTTGCTCGAGCAATGCGTCGCTTGGCTGAAGGAACAGAAGATCATGTTGTGGCAAAAGCTGGCCGCCACCCAATGAAAATGGCGTTTGGTCGGGAATTTTTGTGGGCATAGCGATCTTCATCGCCTCTTCGAGCTCGCCCACAATCACGTAAGCTTCATTCCACTTCACAGGCCCTTCCCAGTTGCTCCCATCGGCCCGCCGCGCAGGAAAAAGTTGGCCGTGCTTTCCCTCTGCGTGAAGGCCAAACTGATAGAAATATTGGCGGACGTTATTGCTAAGCTTTACTTCGACGGTGCGTTGTGATTGGCGCAGTTTTCCCAAAAAAGCTACATCCCACCCTTCACGGTACTGACCTACTACATCGCTTGGCAATTCTGCCGATACCCTTAAGTCACCACTCAGTATGGGAAATATTTCCGCGACGTGAACGATCTGGTTAACGCCGTACATCGGAAGAAGACGTTTTGTCTCGTATTGTCTGCGAAGCGTCGCGCGTAGTGGAGCGGTAAGCCGCATCGCGTGCTCAATAGTTTCATTGAGCTCATCTCGGAAGTGCTCCGGCAGGGGATATACCCTCTCCTGCAGAACTGAGCTGTCCTGGTTTTTGCGCTGATGCTTTTCGACGAAGTATCGTAGGCCGTATGATGTCCCCACGCCGCCTTGGTCCTGCATTGACAGTCCGTCGCGCCACACATGTTGGTGCTCAACCCAGCAGTCGTGCGGGAGGAGGCAAACCTCAGTTATACGCAGGCCGGTCATAACCAGAATCTTGGTTTGGCAGAAGCGGAGCGAATCTGTGAAGCTTCGCGGTTTCTCCTCGCCTAGTATTCGAATCAGTTCCCAAAATGCCTTACTCTCGGGAAGTTTTCCCACGTCCCACCGATCATCGAGCGCGGCGTCTTTGATCTGTACTTTGCCGCCAATCGTGGGGGGCGAGCCGACAATCGAGGTGCGTGGCTTTCCGTCTAAGGCAATGTTGAGTATGGGCGAGAAACGGCTGATGCCCTTGCCGTCGAATATATCCGCGATCGTCGTCTCAAAGTTTGCCCTGAAGTTTGTTCCCAGGGATTGGAAAACAGCAAGAGCTTGTCGCACATGTTCTGCAGAAAGATCGTAAGGCGCGACTTGCGGGCAGCACGTTGCGAGCCGTCGAAGAGGGAGTAGACGTCGGTCCTGCACCGTTGAAGGTAAATTGCGCCGGACTGCAATCCAATCGATGACCGTTGCCTTGAATAGTTCCGTCCAAGCTGGATGCAGGTTGCAGTCATAGGCACCTAGTTTGTGTTTGAGGATGTCGACGACTTTGACGTCCGCACCCCATTGTCGAATCCGCCCCTTGTATGTTCGCGGAACATCGCAAGCCGTTTCAATATCCCAAATGTCCAACGCATCCGCGTGGCCCTTTTCATCAAGCTCGAACTGCCAGCGTAGCCCAAGTGCACCCGCGTGGACTTGCATCGCCTTGATGAACCAAGAAAACCGATCCGCGGCGGCGTTCACGAGCCGGCCTCTCTATTTCGTAGGTAGTCTATTACCTCACCAAGTGCCTCCATGGTGTGCCTGAGTTGTCCAAACGAACTCCCAACACCTCGTTCGGAGGTCTCAAAAAAATCTCTTATGATAGGCACTAATGTTTCGCGAACTTCGAGATGAACTCGCAGGTCGTTCGCTGGAATGAACTGGAAGCAACCATAGCAGGAAAACACGGGATTAAGCGTGCAGCGGGACTGGCCAATGCGGCATCCCCCGATACCTGATATTGGTGTACCGTGAACCGTTCCCCCGACCTGAGAATCTGCGCTTGCCTTGCGCAACTCATCGACCGTAATAGTTACCCATCGCCTCTTAACCTTGGTGTATATCGGAGACGAGCCCAGCGCGGCATTCAATCGTTCGGCTTGCATGGGACTGTGGCTGAAGTAGATATTTGCGGTTCTAAGTGAACTGTGGCCTAAAAACTCTGTGACCTCTGCGTGGCTTGCTCCGCTATCGACCAGCCTCTGTGCCGCAGCATGACGCAAATTTGTTGCACTTATGGAGCGTCCGGTAATGCGTTGGGTCGCAGCCTTGATAAGTTCGCTGATCTCCTGAGGGTTCAGTCCTAGAAGCGAATTTGGCACAGCGCCGTCATGGATTCTGAACGCTGCACTCGCTCGAAGCTCACGCAAAGCAATAAAGATATTGCACCACTCCCGCCTTACACTTCGCACCAGTCCTTTGCTTAATCCTGGGGTTCGTTGCTTCTCAGAGTGGTAGCGAAGTTTAACGTGCACATCAGTTTTAGAAGATATTTCGACCACGGTTAAGTCGGGGACAGTCAACTTAGCCTGTTGGATAGGACGCATGCCATGCGTATAAGTTGCTATAAGAATACAGCTTTCGATGACATCGTAGTGTTCTGGATGACGCGCTGATTCATCGAGATGGTGAATAATATTCCGCTCATCTTCTCCTGACATTCTAAACCGGCCAGATAGTACCGACTGGTAGCCAACACTCTCAGCATGTGGAAGATCTCTCAATAATCGGTCGAAATCGTAATCTACCGATACCTGACCCGACTGGGAGAGGAACCGATACCACATCTTGAGCGACCTCACGCTGGTGCGATGACGATCAAATATAGGCCGTATTTCGTGCGTCCATGCTCTGGTGAACTCGTTTCGTGACATTATCACTGGAGCAAAACAAGCAATCTTGCAGATGCGACTCATCTTAATAAGATCGCTTAAATTGCCGTATACGGTCGCAGGTGCAAAACGCTGCAAGCCCCACATCGCAAATAACTGGAAAAGTCTAGCAAGATCAGATTCTAAGCTGCCGAAATCCACGGTCGTTCGCACGCCATTAATATCGACATTCCATGTCTTAGCTGCTGGATCCGTGATGTACTTTGTCTGATTGTCGTACCTGTCATGATAGGAGTATTCTCCCGTGTGCGCGTGCAGTGACAGAATTCCTTCGAAGACGTGGTGCGGGACGAGATTCATATTCTGTTGCCTTCGTAGCTATTGCGGGCAGATTCGATGGCACGTTCCATCCGTTCGCTAGATAGTTCGGTGAGTTCGCCTTCAAAATAGGCTCGAGCATAATGCTGTGGCATATCAGAGTTCTTTGACCAGCCATAGAATACACGAAGGTCTTCGATTGCTTCCTGCATGCTCTTGCCTTCCGATATAAGTCTCTTCATCCGAAGCACGGCTGACGTGTGTCGAAAATCATGAGGAGATAATGTCGCTTACCGCATGTCTCGTGAATTATTGATCGAGACCTGGCGCACAGGCAATTCGAAAGGACGGCAAAAACCAGATTTAGACTTGGCAAGGCAAGCGGCTTTTCTTGACTCGAGTTCAATAGAAAAGAGTGTTCCGGCTTGCCGCGGAAGTCACTCCGGTAGGCGTTGACCGTCTGGAGAAGCGCGCGGCTTATTGGTAAGACACGTCGGGACGTTTTGGTTTTCAGGGACGGCCGCGTTGAGCGCTCGTCTCGTTCATAATGATTGCTATCAATGGTTATCCAGCGACGGCGTTGCCCTGATTGTGCGTCGAATTGCTCTTTGATCGCATCGACCGGTAACATGGCCATTTCGCCCCGGCGCAAACCAAGCTCATACGCCATGAGCACGATTGTGAAGTTTCTGAATGCGGTTGCTTCAGTTCGAAACGGGTTCATCTCGGACGTGGGGTCGATGATCGAAAAGACTTCATCAATGACCGAATCCGGTATGGAGCGCGGTCGAAACGCCCGCGTGCCGTTTCCCAGCTTCATCTTTCCAAACGCTCGAATGCGCGAGAGACGGCGCTGATAGACCTCGTTCTCGAGGAGATGGGCTGGTGAAGAGGCTTCAACACTCGAAACTATAAATTCTATCGCGTACTTCCATCTTCTTTTGTTGTCGACATGTCGGTCTTGCGCAGAAGTGCTCAACTCGAAGTACCATGCCTCCAAGGTGTCAGATATTCGGTTTATTTCTTGTCGGCTGATGAGGTCGTCAAGGCAATCTTCTTTTGTTCGCTTCTCGAAAGCCCGGTAGACACTGTCTATCGCTCGTAGCCGTGCAGTCTTTGTGGACGACGAGATTGCTCCCCAAGTCATCATATGGCCCGTGGCAAACACCCGGGGCAGTCTGTAGGCATCGACAAGCATATGCCCCGTCAGAGACTGTGGAACCGCTTTGTCTCGGAGCTGAGTCAGCATGATAATATCCGGGCACCGATGCTTTTAGATATATTCTCTGGACGCCAATAAGATGCGCGATCCACTTTATGGAATATTACGATTCCACCGATGTCAATGTAAAAATCTCTATACCGACGACATATACTTCTAGTATACTATTAGATGGTGAGCCTGTTGGTCTAATTGTCTATGAGATAATTAGACCCGCTGGACTTGGTGAGTCGTGATCGGACTAAGCGCCGCGGCCCTACGGCAAGGCAGCAGGGCTTTCGCCATTACAGGGAAAAGATCAGCGGGAGGACACGAGATTCGGCTACGCGAGAGACGACGTGGAACTTGGAGTTCGCCGGGTTAGCCTTTCAGCCGAGATGTGTAGCCAATGCAGGGCTTTAGGTCAGTACGTGATATACAAAGACACCTGATGCGCTTCAATGGGGTGCATCGGGCAGCTGCACTCGAGAAATGCAACACAAACTGTGCGAAGGCTCTGCAACACCCAGGCGGAGAATATCTGCTGAACGCCTGCAGAATAGCCAATATGGATGCAACGAGCTCCGTAGCTAGACGCTTGGGAATGGCCTGACCGGGCTTTTGCACCACCGTATGATGGAAGGCCGCGGATGACCGCGGCCTTTTTCACATCGCGGCGCGGCCGTGGCGCAGATTCGCCACGATGCCTTCCAGCGGCTCGGGACGGTGCAGGAAGAAACCCTGCCCGTATCTGATTCCAAGGCCGCACAGTAGCGCCAGCGTTTCGTCGTCCTCGATCTTCTCGGCCACCACCGTCAGCCCGATCGCCTTGGCGACATCGTTGATGGCGCGCACGATCGCCTGGTCGAAGGCGGAGCCGGCAAGGTTTTCGACGAAATCGCCATTGATCTTGATGCTGTCGACGGGGAAGCGGCGCAGATAGTCGAACGAGCTCAAGCCCGAGCCGAAATCGTCGAGGCTGACCCGGCAATGGCGCTCGCGCGCGGCGTGGACGAAGCGCTCGGCGGCCTGGAAATTGGTGACCGCGGCCGTTTCCGTGATTTCGAAGACGAGGTTGGAATGGCTCACCTGCGCCGCCTCGACCTCGCGGTCGACGAATTCCCACAGGCCGGGATCGCTCAGCGTCTGTGCCGACAGGTTGAACCCCAGGACGAGTTGTCCCGGGCCGCGCATGGCGTGGCCGTGGCGCTCCAGCGCGGTGCGGACGATCCATCGGTCGAGCCGCGCCGCCATGCCGAAGCGTTCGGCGGCGGGGATGAAGGCGGCGGGCGGGATCAGCCTGCCATTGCGGTCCTGCAGGCGGGCCAGCACCTCGCAGCGGTGCGAGGTGCTCCACGGTTCGCCGAGAATGTGGATCTGCTGGCCATAGAGCAGAAGCCGGCTGTTCTCCATCGCATCGATCGTCTCCGACAGGATGCGGGCCGCCGTCAGGCCCGACGTCGATGCGCCGGCGCCCTCGCCGAACGCGACGCAGCGATTGCGGCCGGAGGCCTTGGCGGCGTAGCAGGCGTCGTCGGCGCGGGCGAGCGCATCGGCCTGCGAGATCGAGGCGTCGCAGATCAGGGCGTAGCCGATACTGGCGCCGAGCTTGGGCGAGCCGGCATCCTCGCCGAAACTGGTGCCAGCGATGCGGTCGAGAATTTCGCGTGCGAGGGTTGCCGGGTCCTCGCCGGAAGTGACCGGGCAGATGATGGCGAATTCGTCGCCGCCCAGCCGCGCCGCTATCGCGCCGTCGGGCAGGGCATCGGCGATGATGCCGCCGATGATCTGCAAGGCGCGGTCGCCGGCCGCATGGCCGGCGAAGTCGTTGAGCGCCTTGAAATAATCGAGGTCGAGATAGTGGATCGCGAAATGCCGTTCGGCCGCGGATTCCAGCGCGCGGGCAAGCTCGACGTCGAAGGCGCTGCGGTTCAACAGGCCGGTGAGCTGGTCGTGCCGGGCGGCGCGGGCGAGCGCCTCTTCGCGCAGGCATGCTTCGGTCACGTCGCGCACGGTGCCGACGAACTGGCCGGCCCCGCCAAATTCCGCGACGAAACAGACCAGCGTCTCCAGATGGCGGATTTCGCCGTCGGCGCGGATCATGCGGTAGCGCAACTGCACGGTCTCGCCGGTCTCGCGCGGCATCATGTGCTCGCGCTCGGCCCGCTTGCGATCCTGCGGATGGAGCTGCGAGCTCCATTGATCGAGCGAAACCTCTCCGTCGATCGCCGGCAGCCCGAAGATGCCGTGGGTGCGCGCGTCCCAGAAACTGGTGCGGGTCTCGAAATCATGGTGCCAGATGCCGGTGCCGCTGGCCGCGAGCGCGAGCCGGAACCGGGCGTTGATCTGGGCGAGGCCGTCCTCGGCCTGCTTGCGCCGCGTGATGTCGGTCTGCACGCCGACGACGCGGCGCGGCTTGCCCGACGCGTCCCAGGCGACGGTTCCGCCGCGGTCGAGCACCCAGACCCAGTGCCCGTCCTTGTGGCGCAGGCGCATTTCCGTGTCGATGCGTTCGGTCAGCCCGGCGACGTGGCGTTCACCGCTGGCGACGGCCTGGTCGTAGTCGTCGGGATGGAGCAGCGTCAGCCACAGATCCGGGTCATCGGGCAGCTCGCCGGGCTCGTAGCCCAGCATGCGCGACCAGCTCGGCGAATAGTAGCAGCCGCCGGTGGCCAGATCGGCGTCCCAGACGCCGAGCCCCGCACGGTCGATCGCATGCGCCCAAAGGTCGCCGCGCGCGCCATCCTTGTCCTCTTCGCCTGCCATGCCCCGTCTCGACCGAATTTGCCCCGTCAAATGACGCTGGACCACAAAGCGAGAAGAATCCGTTAAGTGGCGGGCGCCGCCTGCGGCGTGCCGGGGTCCGCGCAGGTCTCGACATTGAACGCGTCGCCCGCGATTCGGTCCTGTACGGTCAGCGACAGCGCCTGGAGGTCGACGTCTCGTCCGCCCAGTTTCTCGATCGCCGCGATGGTCAATTCGGGCGCCACCCAGTCGGGCTTGTGGCCGAGATTTCGCACCCAGACGCCCTCGGCGCGCGGGATGTCGCGGATCAGTCCGGCGGCGTGGATCTCCTCGAAGACGACGGTGTCGCGGTCACCCGAAACGACGATGGTCGGAGCATCGATTTCGCCATAGCGCGGCGCGGCGATCTCCGCATGGGCATAGAGCCCCGCGACGTCGATGGCGTTGGCGCGGAAGGTGGCGGGGCGCAGCAGAAGCTGGATGGCGGCCTCGTCGACATAGGTTTCCGACAAGGCGTTGGGCGAGAAGACGCATTGCGAGGCGCCGCGCATGCGGCTCCAGGCGCCGGGCAGCGCCAGCGTCTCGACGAACAGCCGACCGAGGAGCGGCCGTGCCGCCAGGTCGTAATACCAGGACGTCTCGCCGCCCGGCCAGGGGTGGCTTGCCGGCGCCAGCAGCACGAGCCCGCGCACCTTCTGCGGATGGTCGAGCGCCAGCGACGTCGCCACCGCCGCGCCGAACGAGTGCGCGACGACGATGGCGTCTTCGATGTCGAGTTCGTCCATCAGCGCGGCGATGGTCGCCGCCTGGCCGAACGGCGTCTCGTTGTTGCCCGGCCCGCGCGCCGACCAGCCATGTCCCGGCCGGTCGAGGAACAGGAGTTCGGCGCGGCCTTCCAGCGCACCGCGCACCGGGATCATCTGGTCGAGCAGGTTTCCGCTCGCGCCGTGGATGAAGAGCACCGGCGGCAGGTCGGCCTCGCCCTCGGGCCGAAGGTGCAGATGGTGCATCCGCGTTTCGTTGACCGTGGTGAAGGTGCCGATCGGCGGGTTGCGCCGCTCGATCAGCCATGCGCCGACGCGGGTGACGCCGACGAAGACCAGGAGCAGGGCGATCAGGAAAGCCGCGGCGGCGGTCAGGAGGTTCATGCGGGACGGGGACCTCGGTGAGACGCGCGGCTGCGGAAAAGCTCGATGGCTCAGATGCCTTCGCCGGTCAGCTCGTCGGCGAGCGTGCCGACCTGCTCCTGCGCGTTGCGCATCATTGGATAGACATCTAGCACGCGCTCATAGGCCTTCAAGGCCGGTTCCTTGCGGCCCGAGCGCTGCAGAATCCGCGCCATGCCGGCCAGCGCGCCGAAATGGCGCGGCTCGAGCCGAAGCGTGCGGTCGATGTCCGACATGGAGAGCGCGTAGTTGTCCATCATGAAATGGACGGTGGCGCGCCGGTTCCAGCCCTCGGCATAATCGGGCGAAAGCGTCACCACCTGGTCGAGAAGGTCGAGCGCGGCGTCGAACTTGCGCGCCTGCATGGCCGCTGCGGCCCATTGCATCAGGAGGTCGATCGAGCGGCTGCCCGAGCGGGTCCATTCGCGCTGGATGCGGCTGGCTATGCGCGCTGCCGCCGCTTCGTTGCCGCTGCGCTTCAGATCGTGGAACAGCTCGTCGATGGAGGGCTTTTCGGAGCGCTCGACGGCGGGGGCTGCGGCCTCTTCCGCCGGTTCGGCCGCCTGGGCGGAGCCGGTGAGAAGGAGAATCGCGATCGCGCATGGCAAAACGTTCCGCATGCAAGGCATGGTATGCCCGACATGCGGAACGTCAAACTGAATTGTCCGTGAGGCGGCGAGCGCCGCCTCGGACGTCATCGATCGCAGCCCCGAACGGGACCGCCTGCGATCAGCCCTGGCGCGCCTTGAAGCGCGGGTTGGACTTGTTGATGATGTAGACGCGGCCCTTGCGACGCACGAGGCGATTTTCGCGGTGACGGCCCTTGAGCGCCTTGAGCGAGTTCTTGATCTTCATCGGTCTGCCCGTTTTTCTTATTGCCCTTGATCGGGCGTCAAATGACACGACGCGCCACGAGGACGCGCCTGAAATCGTTGCGCTGGCTCATACCGGAGGAGCAGGCGGGCTGTCAACCGGAGTCGAGAGGGGTGTCCTGAGAAGGGTGGTGGTTTAGGGGTGGAAGGCGGACTGGCGGCATTGGGCCGCTTGGCTGTGCAAGCGGACGATTGTTGACGTCTGTCAGGACTATGTCACTCCGAAGAGCCGGCCTTCTAGTTCTTGCTTTGTAGGGACCCGCCCGTCACGGATGAATTTGATAAGAACCTTTCTGAGCAGCTCAAACGTTGCAAGCAGATCGTCCCCGTCATGCTTGGGAGCGCCGTGAGCAGCCGCAGAGCGCTTGTCATACAGCGCAGCGATACGTTTTTGGGCATCTTGTCGCTCCCCGCCTGGGGGCGAGGTGTAGCTCGCAATGAGAGCTGACACGCGGAAACGAAGCTCCGCTGTGGAAGGGGAGAAGAGGGCTTCAAGGGCCCCCCAAAGCGAAATAAGGGTCAGTGCGGTGTTATCAATGAACTGCCCCGTTTCCATCGCGTAAGCTGCGAGGCGAAACTCCGGGCTCCCCCGCATAAGTCTCAGAGTAGTCTCGAGATGTGCCGCCACCCAGTCAAGGCTTTTGAGTACGCCAGAAGTGTCGGCGGGTGAAAGCGCAAAAACTCTGCGTCGAAACTGAAATGGCACGATGTGTGCCGCCGCGTCCGGCGCCTCTCTGATGGTCGCAAATGACATGTTTGCGCCCGCGATCATTGTGATCGACGGATCGCTCCAGAGCCGCAGTAGGAAGGTGATGGTGGACGCGATTTCGATCCGTTCGTCGAGCGTATCTGCCGCGGCTTTCGGAACGGTCAGCTGTGCATTGATATCCTGACCAAATCCTCCACGTGCCGTTTTCCAAGGCGCTGGATGGTAACCACCTGGACCGGGCGGCGCGAATGCCATGACCATCGGAGCCATCAAATGCGCGAAAGTTCGCTCGAGCACCACTCCTCGGGGAAACTCAACGCGCGTTCCCTGCATATCTGGGCCGCTGAGGCCCACGAACAAATCACCTGCACCAATTTCGTTTGTGTCGCTTGTCATGTGACCTTTACGGGCAACTTGCCACTAACGAAGTCTGGCACTTTCCAGGAACCTCCGACAGTGCCTGAGATGTCCGCAATGGGGTCGAAACCAGCCGCTTCCTCCTATCCCCTCCGCATCAGCCGCGTAAAATGTCCCATTTTCCGCCCCGGCCGGGCTTCGCTCTTCCCATAAAGATGCAGCACCAGATCCGGCTCGGCAAGCAACTCCCCCACCATTCCCACCTCATCCCCGATCAAATTCTCCATCACACAATCCGAATGCCGCTTCGGGTCGCCCAGCGGCAGGCCGGTGATGGCGCGGATGTGTTGTTCGAATTGGGAGACGGCGCAGGCGGCTTCCGTCCAGTGGCCGGAATTGTGGACGCGCGGGGCGATCTCGTTGGCGATGACCGAGCCGTCGCCCAGCACGAAGAACTCGACGCCGATGACGCCGACATAGTCGAGCGCGTCGAGGATGCGCAGCGTGGCCGCGCGGGCGGCCTCGATGGTCTGTGGCGCGACTTTCGCGGGCACGGTCGAGCTTTTCAGGATGCCGCCGCGGTGGAGGTTTTCGGCCGGGTCGAAGGCGCGGCTCGTCCCGTCCTGGCAGCGCGCGGCGACCACCGAGATTTCGGTCGCGAAGGGCACGAAGCCTTCGAGAATCAGCGGTACGCCGCCCATGCCCTCGTAGACGCCATGCGTCTGGTCGCCGCCGGCGTCGCGAAAGATCTTCTGGCCCTTGCCGTCATAGCCGAGGCGCCGGGTCTTCAAGACGCCTGAGCCGCCCATGATATCGAGCGCCTCGGTCAGTTCCGCGCCGCTGTCGACCGCTCGGAACGGCGCGGTGGGGATGCCGGCCTTGTTGAGGAATTCCTTTTCCGTCAGCCGGTCCTGCGCGACTTCGAGCGCGCGCGGCGGCGGGTAGACGGCGTGGCTGGCGGCGAGGCTGCGCGCGGCGTTCACCGGCACGTTCTCGAATTCGTAGGTGACGACGTCGCACGCCGTGCCGAGCCGCGCCAGACCGTGCGCGTCGTCATAGGCGGCGACGATCTGCTCGTTCGCCACCTGCGCGGCCGGGCAGTCGCCCTCGGGGTCGAGCACGATCGTTCGGTAGCCGAGGCGGGCCGCCGCCATCGCCAGCATTCGGCCGAGCTGGCCGCCGCCGATGATGCCGATCGTCGAGCCCGGCGCGAGCGCGCTCATGCCTCATCCTTCGGCCGTTCGGCGACGGCCTTCGTCTGCTTGTCGCGCCAGGCGTCGAGCCGCCCGGCGAGGGCATCGTCGTAAAGGGCGAGCACGGCTGCGGCCATCAGCGCGGCGTTGACGGCGCCCGCCTTGCCGATGGCAAGCGTGCCGACGGGGATGCCGGCCGGCATCTGGACGATGGAGAGAAGCGAATCCTGGCCCGACAGCGCCTTCGATTCGACCGGCACGCCGAAGACCGGCAGCGGCGTCATCGCCGCCGTCATGCCCGGCAGATGTGCCGCGCCGCCGGCGCCGGCGATGATGACCTTGAACCCGTCCGCCTTCGCGCTCTTGGCGAAATCGTAGAGCCGGTCGGGCGTGCGATGGGCGGAGACGATCCGCGAATCATGGGCAAGACCGAGCGCATCGAGCGTCTCGGCCGCGTGGCGCATCGTCGCCCAGTCGGACTGGCTGCCCATGATGATGGCGATTGCGGCGCGTTGGTCGGCCATGGCGATGCTCCGTCAGGCCTGTCAGGCGATGATGTCGGGGATGATGCCGTCCTCGAGCTGGGACAGCCTGTCCTTGAGGGCGAGCTTCTTCTTCTTCATGCGCTGGATCTGGAGCGGGTCGCAGCCGACCTTCATCATAGCATTTATGGCCGCGTCGAAATCCGCATGTTCCTGCTTGGTCCGGGCAAATTCGAGACGAATCTCCGCCTGATCCTGTTCCGACATTTTCACCGTCTAAAGAAAGCGAGCGCGCTCGCGGGAGTAGGCCGCGCGACGCACAGTCCTCGTGCGCGATTCATAACACATGTCGGATCGTCAGCAAATGCTACTACGAGATGTTCGACAGCATTTGAAAGCGGTGGCAGACTGTCATCGTGCTGTCATATCCGGTTCCAACCGGGAGCCGGACGGAACGCACGCAAACGAGGAACCAGGAAGGGAGAGCCCGGAATGTCTCTTGCGTCCCATCTACAGGAACTCCAGCGCAAACACGGCGATATCGAACGCCGGATCGATGAGGTGATGATGCATCCCTCTACCGACCCGCTCGAGATAGCGTCCCTGAAGCGGCGAAAGCTGGCCCTGAAGGACGAAATGGAAAAACTCCGGTCACAACCGACACGACACTGAGCGGAAACGCTCGGCGCATCGGTCGATCCGATGCTCAGATCAGACGAGGCAACCTGCCGGTGGCGCCAGCGCCGCCGGCTTTGTTTTTGGGCCCCGCCTCACGCCTGCCAGAACTGGTCCAGCCACAGATTGAGTTTCAGGAACCCCGCCTCCTCGACGCGGTAGACGCGGCGCGTGCCTTCGTTCCTGGCCGAGACGAGACCAGCATCGCGCAGCGCCTTCAGGTGCTGCGAGACCGCCGGGCGCGAGACGGGCAGGCCTTCGGCGAGTTCGGTGACCGTCTTCGGGCCACGCCGCAATTCCTCCAGCAGATGGCGCCGGTTGGCGTCGGCGATGGCCGCGAAGGCGTCGGCCTTCATCATGCGGCGTCCTGCCGCTCTTCGGGGTGTTCGACCGTGTCCATGTCGCTGCGCGGATCGAGCAGCACCGCCTGCGGCGTGACGGCGCGTTCGGAGGGCAGCGTCTTGAACGCCTCCTTGTCCTCGCTCGCCACCGGTGCGCGGCGCGAGATGCGAAGCAGCGTATAGCCGGCCAGTACGAAATGCGGCAGCGCGGTCGCCAGGAACAGGCTTTCGGGGCGCATGTAATCCATCAGCGGCGCACCGATCACCGGTCCGATCATGGTGCCGAAGCCATAAAGCAGCAGCAGCCCGCCCGATACCTTGACGAAATCCTCCGGGCTCGCATGGTCGTTGGCGTGCGCGACGGCGATGGAGTAGAGCGTGTAGGCGAGCATGCCATAGGCCGCCGTCATGACGAGGACGGCGGCGCCCGAGCGGGGCATGGCGACGAAGATCAAAAGCGCGATGACGCCGCAGCCTGCGGCCGCGCCGGCGAGAACGTAGCGCCGGTCCATGCGGTCCGACAGGCGCCCGACCGGCATCTGCGCCAGCGCGCCGGCCAGCACCACGAGGCTCATCATCAGCGCGATCTCGAAGGTCGAGATGCCGATCCGCGCGCCATAGACCGCGCCGAGCGTGCCCCAGGCGCCATTGGCGATGCCGACGAGAAGGCAGGCGGCGGAGGCGACCGGCGAGTTGCGGTAGAGGCCCTTCAGGTCGAGCGAGACGCTCTGCAGCGGTTTCGGTGCCATCGCCGAGGAGATCGCCGTCGGGATCAGCGAGGCGCAGAAAAGGATGCCGGCCATCATGAAGAGGGAGCCATTGCCGATGTCGGCCGAGGCGACGACCATCTGGCCGGCCATGATCGAGGCATAGGTGACCATCATGTAAAGGCCGAAGACGGTGCCGCGGTTCTCGTTGGACGAGCGCTCGTTGAGCCAGCTTTCGATGACCATGAACGCGCCGGCCATCGCGAAGCCGGTGAACATGCGCAGGATGATCCAGGCATATTCGTTGATCCAGATGCCGGTCATCAGCGCGACGATGGAGGCGGTGGCGGCGAAGGCGCCGTAGGCGCGGACATGACCGACCTTGCGCACCAGGCGCGGCGCCATGTAGCAGCCGGCGACGAAGCCGACCGCCCAGGCCGTGCCCAAAAGGCCGAGCGCCGTCGTCGAAAACCCTTCCGCCTGGCCGCGCAAGGGCAGGATGAGGCCATGCAGGCCCGATCCGGCAAGCAGGAAGGCTGTGCCCCAGAGCAGAGACAGTACGGGGCGGAAGGACATGAACATCAGGCGAATCTCATAGCGTTCGAAGCGGCATCGAGGCGCCGGGACAATAGACCCTTTACGTCGTTTTGACGGCGCGGGTGCGACAGCCGCATCGGCAAAACCGTCGCCGAAGGGCGATCAGCCCGCGCCCTTCATCGTCACGTGCGCCTGAAGAGCGCCTCGGCTGCCAAGCGCGTGGAGCTCTTGCCTGCGATATCGGCTTCGAGCCGGGCGATCTCGGCCCGCAATGCCTCGATCCGGTCGCCCAGTTCGCCGACGGACAACAGCGACAGGTCCTGACCGATTTCGTGGACTTGCGTCTTTCGGATCGATTCGTCGTCGAAAATGGCCATGGCGCATTTCTCCGGTTTGATCGCAACCCGCTAAGCCTACATAAGGAGACCTTGCCGATCAAACCCCGCGAAGGAGTACGAGATGAGCCACACCCTGCCGGAAAAGATGACCGCGGTCGCGATCACCGAGCCGGGGGGACCGCTCGTCCTGAAGCCCGAACGGCGCGGGCTTCCCGAATTGCGCGCGGGCGAGATCCTGATCCGCGTCAGGGCGGCGGGCGTCAACCGGCCGGATATCCAGCAGCGCAAGGGCGCCTATCCGCCGCCGCCGGACGCGTCCGACCTGCCGGGCCTCGAGGCGGCGGGCGAAGTCGCCGCGGTCGGGCCGGGCGTCACGCGCTGGCGCGTCGGCGATACGGTCACGGCGCTGACGCCGGGCGGCGCCTATGCCGAATATTGCCGCGTCCACGAGACCAACGCACTGCCGATTCCGCACGGCTTCACCTTCACCGAGGCGGCGGCGATCCCGGAAACCTTCTTCACCGTCTGGCACAACGTCTTCCAGCGCGGCGGCCTGCAGCCGGGCGAGACGCTTCTCGTCCATGGCGGCTCGTCGGGGATCGGCACGACGGCGATCCAGATCGCGACGAAGCTCGGCGCGAAGGTCATCGTCACGGCCGGATCGAAGGAGAAGTGCGACGCCTGCGAGGCGCTCGGCGCGGTGCGGGCGATCAACTATCGCGAGGAGGATTTCGTCGCAGTGGTCAAGGAGATCACCGGCGGCAAGGGCGTCGAGGTCATCCTCGACATGGTCGGCGGGTCCTATGTCGGGCGCAATTACGACGCCGCCGCCATCGACGGGCGCATCGTCCAGATCGCCACGATGAGCGGCGCCACCGGCGAGGCGAACTATTCCAAGCTGATGGTCAAGCGGCTGACCCATACCGGCTCGACGCTGCGTCCGCGCACGACCGACTTCAAGGCGAAGATCGCTTCGGAACTGGAGGCGCGCATCTGGCCTTTGCTCGCCTCGCGCGAGATCGCCCCGGTGATGGACATGATCTTCCCGCTGAAGGACGCATGGCGTGCGCATGAGCGGATGGAAGAGGGCGATCATGTCGGCAAGATCGTGCTCGACGTGGCCTGATTCCGCCCGGTCGACGCCGCGCTGACATCGACGGCGTGCCGAGGGTCCGAGCAAAATGTCGGAACCTGGGCGCGCCGATTCGCATTCTCCTTCGGTCAACGAATGGAGAGCCCGATGAAACCCCTTCTCGCCGCCGCCACAGGATTCACGCTGTCGCTGGGCATGTTTGCAGGGGGCGCGGTGCTGGCGACCTATACGTTGTCCGCCAAGCCGGTGGCCGTGAAGACAGGCCCGACGCAGGACGTCGCGGATTTGTGGACGGCCGAAGCGAGAGCCATCGATCCGGGCGCTCAGGATCTGGAGCGGGTGGCCGCGGCGCCGCTGCCGCCGGAGCCGGAGATGACGGCCGAGGCCGGCGCGGGTGAGGAGATCACGCTCGCCAGCGCGGACCCTTCAGCCTGGCCCGGTCAGGAGGCGGCAATCGACGAAACGACCACCTTTGCAATCGGCGAGGCGCCGGCCGACGGAATGCAGGATGCCGGGTTGCCCGTCGCGCATCTCCAGTGGTGCGCCGAGCGCTACCGCTCCTATCGCCCCGAAACGAACAGCTACACGCCCTATGGCGGCGGCAGCAAAACCTGCGCGTCTCCCTACGCCGAGTCCGGTCAGGCGGGCGAAACGATGATGGTCGCGCAGGCGGCAATGGAGGAGCCGACCTCCCAGAGCGGGCGCCATGTCGAGACGGCCTCGCGCCACGTGCAGTCGTGCTTCGACCGCTACCGCTCCTACCGCCCGGAAGACAACAGCTATCAGCCTTACGGCGGCGGACCGCGCCAGCAGTGCGAATAGGCAGGAGCCGCGTCAGCCGCCCGCCGGCTGGAGGTAGCGGTTGTAGATCCAGCCTTCATATTCGGCCGTGGTTACGAAATGCCAATTGCCGTCGACCTGGAGCGAGCGGACGCGCGTGCCCGCCGGCGCCGTCCAGACGATACCGAAATTGGATGAAGGGCCGCTGCGCAGCCGCACATTGGCGGTCGTGGTGAAGATGTCGGCGTCGGTTTCCGGCGCGGCGACTTCCACCGGCTCCTCGCGCACCGGTTCGATTCCGGGCGAAGCGGGAAGCTGCGGTCCGGGTGCTGCCGGCTCGGCCGGCGGTGTGCTGGGGATGGAGCTGACCGCAATCGGCTCCGTGCGCTCGACCGGCGACCACCAGCCGATGCCCAGGGCTACCGCCAGCAGCAAGGCTCCGAAAAATGCTGTTGCCGCTCTCATCCGGCACTCCGAAATGTCATGCACGCTTCATAGCTGGCGCGTCTTCACATGAAGTTAAGCGAGCCTGGCCGGTGCGTGAAGGGCATTCGCGAAAAAGCGTACCGCCGTCAAAGCCCGTAGGCGCGTCGGGCCATCAGGCAATCGTCGCCGCCGGGTTCGCATTCGCGGCAGACCACCGGCCGGATCGCATAGACGGCGCAACTCGTCGCCCGGCCGACATCGCCGATAAGCGCCGCACAGCGTGAGCCATTGCAGGCCATGCCGGCGAGATCGGCCGAGACCAGCGATGGCGGCAGCAGCGCCAGATCGGCTTCGTCCTCGGTCGAAAATCGCGGCCAGGCGGACGAATAGGCGCAGCACGCGCCGCAGTTCTGGCAATCCGCATCCATCAGCGCGCGGCCTTGCGGCCCGCCCGGCGAAGCCGGAGCGGGGTGCGGATATGAAAGCTGCAATGTCGGCGGGCGCGGGCCGCTCGCGGCGAGCCGGGTCAGCTTACTTGCGCGCCTTGCGCGCAGCGTAACGGGCGTCGCGCGCTGCCTTGCGCTCCGCCTCGTACTGCATCACCTGCTCGATGCGGGCCTTGTCGGCCTCTTCCTTGGCGAGACGGTCGGCATTCGCCGCTTCTTCGGCGGCGGCCTTGCGCGCTTCTTCCTCGCGCTGCAGGCGCTCGGCCTTCTCGCGTCGTGCCTGTTCGCGTTCGGCGGCGCGCTTTTCACGCTCGGCGGCGATGCGCGCGCGCTCGGCCTGCTTGGCGAGCATTTCGGGCGAATCGGACGCCGGACGCGCCTTGAACTTTTCGAGCAGTTCCTTCTTGGCGGCATCGGCCGCAGCGCGGCGGTCCTGGAAATTCTGGTGCTTGGAGATCGACAAAGCTGGCTTTCTTGTGAGAGTGAGGCCTCCCTTTAGAGAATATCCGCGCCAACATCCAGCCGGCATCCGCAAAGCGGCATCAACTTGCGTGTCATCGCCGGCCCGGCATCGAAGCGCGAAAGCGGCGGCGAACCATTCTCGCCACTTTCGGTCCCTATCGGCACCGGCATGATCTGCCTGCGGCCCCTTCTCGTGATCCTCGCCTTCTGCCTTGCGCTTGTCGCGCCGGCACAGGCGAGCGGCTGGCTGGACGGTCAGGGTCGTGCCTGTCTTCACCCGATCGCCGTCTCCATGCAGGCGAGCGCGCCCGACGCGCTCCCGCATGACGGCATCATCGCTCCGCCATGCCACGGCCTCGTCGCGATCCTCGAGACCGGCATCACGCTGCCTGCCGGCAGCGGCAGCGCCGAATTTGCCGCCGGCGCAACCAGGCTCGATCTGCCGCTGCGGCCGGCCGGGATCGACCGGCCCCCGAAGCTGGCGGCCCATTTCGCCTGAACCCCTTCAAGCATCGTGCCGACGGCCGAAGGAGCGCGCGCACCCGTCGCGTGCATCCGATTTCATCGGTCGCCTGACACGCTGAACTTTACTTCCTTCCTTCGAGGCAATCATGACCATCCATACTCGCGCTTCCGGCTTGACCGGAGGCGTCGGCCGTCGCTCCTTCATGCTGGGCGCCGGCTCTCTCCTGCTTTCGGGCTGCGTGTCCTCGCCCGGTCCGCAGGTCGCGGCCCCGGCCCCCGCAGCCGAACCCGTGCCGCCGGTGCGCCCGCTGATGTACGATGCTCTTCCCGACGAACAGTTCGAGGTTCCGGCCGTCGACGTGGCGCAGATGGAGCCGCGCTGGTGGCGTCAGGAAGTCGACTATGAGAGCGACGAGACGCCGGGAACGCTCGTCGTCGAGACCGGCGAGAAATATCTCTACCACGTCCGCCCCAATGGCCGCGCCATGCGCTATGGGATCGGCGTCGGCCGGCAGGGCTTTTCCTGGGAGGGGCGCGCAGTGATCGCCTACAAGCGCGTCTGGCCGCGGTGGACGCCGCCGGATTCGATGGTCGAGCGACAGCCCGAGCTCAAGCCCTATTCGATCGCCAATGGCGGCATGGAGCCGAGTGCGACAAACCCGATGGGCGCACGCGCGCTCTATATCCATCAAGGCGGGCGCGACACGATCTATCGCGTCCACGGAACGCATCAGCCCTGGTCGATCGGCAAGGCGATCTCGTCGGGCTGCATTCGCCTGATCAATCAGGATATCATCCATCTTCACGACAATGTGCGCGATGGAAGTGCGCTCGTCGTCAATCATGCGATCGGCGAAGATCTGGTCGCTTCTGCGGACTGAACCGACCGCGAAATCGCGGGAGGGGCTCAACCCCTCCCGCGCAAGGCTGCAAATGCCGGTACGAAGACCCGGCCGACGATCGGCAAAAGGACGAGACCGAGTGCCAGTCCGAACACGCCGTCGAGCGCTGCGACGACGATCCATTCCACCGCCGCCTCGGCCAGGCCGACCAAATGGGCCGCGCCGGTCGCTGCCGTCTCGATGAAATGGGCGATCGCGCCGAAACCCAGCACCTCGAGCCCGTGGGTGACGATCTGGCCGCCCACCCACAGCATCGCTGCGGTTCCGATGGTCGATATCGCGGTCATGATCCCCGGCATCGCCTTCACCAGCCATCGGCCGAAGGCGCGCGTTGCTGAGAGGCGTCCGATCTGGGCAAGCTTCAGCCCGGCATCGTCCATCTTCACCAGTAATGCGACCGCCCCATAGACCAGCGCCGTGATGCCGATGGCGACCAGCGCGAGCACGATGCCCCGCGTCAGCACGCCCTGCGCCTCGATCGCCGCGAGCGCGATAGTCATGATCTCGGCCGACAAGATGAAATCGGTCTTGATCGCCCCCGCAACTCTCTCTTCTTCCAGCCGAGCTGCGTCGAGCGCGTGCGGCTCGTCATGAGCGCCGTCCTCGTGGCCCATGAAGAGATGCGCGACCTTCTCGGCGCCCTCGAAACACAGATAGGCGCCGCCAAGCATCAGGAGCGGCGTCATCAGCCATGGCGCGAAATTGTCGAGCAGCAGTGCGAGAGGCAACAGGATGACCAGCTTATTGACGATCGATCCCCGCGCGATCTTCCAGACGATCGGCAGTTCGCGCGCTGCCGGCAGATGCTGGACGTATTTCGGCGTCACGGCCGTATCGTCGATGACGACGCCGAGCGATTTCGCCCCGGCCTTGGCGGTGTCGTCGATCACCGACCCAGCGACCTTGACGCCCACGCGGCCCGCCTGTGCGGCGACGTCGTCGACATGGGCTGCGGCAAGTTTCGCCAAGGCGGCGACGTCGTCCAGAAGCGCGAGAAGTCCGCTCATTTCAGCTCCGGTTCGCCAGTGTCCTGCCTATTGGTAGAAGGTCTGGGCCGGTCTTTACAATATCCGGGCCCTCGACGGCGATGCGTTGCGATCGGCGGCAAATGCGTTTATATGCAACCCTGATTTTCCCATATTGGTGGCTCTGCCCACCGCCCGCGGCAGGGACCGCGGGCGAACAGGAAGGATTTATCTCATGGCCAACACGCTTCTCATGCCCAAGGCCACCGCCGTCTGGCTGGTCGACAACACCGCCTTGTCCTTCGACCAGATCGCGCAATTTTGTACGCTGCACCCGCTCGAAGTGAAGGCGATCGCCGATGGCGAGGCCGCTCAGGGGATCAAGGGGCTCGACCCGGTCATTACCGGCCAGCTCTCGCGCGACGAAATATCCAAGGGTGAGGCCGATTCCAACTATCGGTTGAAGCTTGCCGAGCCGAAGGTGCGCGTTCCCGAGTCCAAGCGCCGCACGCCGCGCTACACGCCGGTGTCCAAGCGCCAGGATCGTCCCAACGCGATCCTCTGGCTGGTGCGCAACCATCCCGAACTGAAAGACGCGCAGATTTCGCGCCTCGTCGGCACGACCAAGTCGACCATCGAGCAGATCCGCGAGCGCAAGCACTGGAACGCGGCCAATCTTGTGCCGATGGACCCGGTGACGCTCGGCCTTTGCTCGCAGATCGACCTCGACCTCGAAGTGCAGAAGGCCTCGCGCGGCATGCCGGCGCCCGAGCCTGTCGGCGGCACCCTGCTTCCGGCGCGCGACACGGAATCGCTGGAGGTGGGCGAGGATCGCGACGATCAGGAACTCGACGCCGATGCGGTGTTCGCCAAGCTGTCGTCGCTGAAGTCGACCCAGCCGGACGAAGACGAGGACGACAACCGCTACTGAGCGGCATCGTCAAGACATGCAAAAAAGGGCGCCGCGCGGCGCCCTTTTTCGTTTGGGGAGACTATTTCGAATCGCGCTTGGCCTGCGCGACCGCTCCGGCCTTTCGCTGACGGCCGAGTTCCATCGGCCGGACGAGGTTCTGGCGCCGGTCCGACGCCGCCTTGCGCATGCCCTTGTGGGCGTGGCGCGTGTTGGCGGGCGCGTCGTCGCCATCGGCCTTCTTCTTCAGCTTCAGCGCCTTTTGCGACAATTCGGCCTGCGAGACCTGCGATGCCATGCGCTCGCGTCGGGCGGCTTCCGAGTTCAGGCGGCGCATCGCGGTCGCGAGGACTTCGAGCTTCGCCTTGTTGCCGGATGCGGAGGCGGCCGGCTCGGCTCCCTTGGGCGCTGCCTTGCCGCGCATCTCGCGCCGGCGCCGCTGGACTTCGCCGCTGGCCTTGTCGCGTCGCTCGCGCAGGAGCTTGACCAGCGAGGTCAGTTCCTTGTCGCCGAGGTCCTGCAAGGCGGGATGATGCGACTTCGCCACCAGTTCGCGCTCGTCCTTGTCGAGCGCGCGCTCTTCCTGTTTCCGATTGAGGGCCATCACTGTCCTTTCTTCGTTGGATCGTTCTTGAAAACCCAACGACAAAGGCACGGGATCGTTGCAGGAAAAGTCCTACCGAACCCGCCCCGCCTCCATCGTCTCGACGCGGTGTTCGAGATTGGCTTCGCGCACCATCGAGGGCAGCAGGAAAAGGTCGATGATCTGGCCGATGCCGAGCAGGCCGAGCGTCAGGAGCCACAGGATGCCGGTCCAGATGCGGCCGGTGTAGAAGCGGTGGAGGCCGCAGAAGCCGACGAGGCCCAACAGCCACAGAAGAAATGCAACGGGTCCCGATTTCATGGTCTCGCTCCGGTTCGGATCAGTTCGGGCGAGAGATAGGTATTCAAGGCGCGTTTTGCGAGCGGCGATGCGCCCAGTCGCGCGCGGCCTCGTCGCGTTCCATCTGGCGGTAGAAATCGGCGAGCTGCTTGCCGCGCTCGTGGCGGAAGATGCGGCCGTCGCAGGTGATGGAGGCGATGCGGTCGATGCGGAAGGCGCGGAAGTCGCCGCGCAGTTCGCACCAGCCGACGACGGTCCACACCTTGCCCCAGAACCACAGGCCGAGCGGGCGGATGTCGCGGCTGGACGAGGCGCCGGCTTCGTCGCGATAGTCGATCGTCAGGACGTGCCGCGCCTCGACCGCGCGCTCCAGCGTGTCGATCATCTGACGCTCGGCCTCCGAGACGACCCAAAGCGGCATGTGGATTTCGGTGCGGTCGATGCGGGTGCGCTCGGCGTCGGGCAGGACGGCCGAAATCTTGACCAGCGCCTCCTCCGCCGCGCGCGCCATCGCCGCCCCGCCGAAGGCGCGCACCATGCGCGCGCCGGCGACGAGGGCGACGATTTCGTCACGCGTGAACATCAGCGGCGGAAGGTCGAAGCCTTCCCTCAAGATGTAGCCGACGCCCGCCTCGCCATCGATCGGCACGCCGGTCGACTGCAGGTCGGCGATGTCGCGGTAGATGGTGCGGTCGGACACTTCCAGCCGCTCGGCCAGCATGTGCGCGGTGACGAGGCGGCCGCCGCGGAGATATTGCACGATCTGGAACAGCCGGTCGGCGCGCCGCATCTGGGCTTATCCTCAACTGAACAGGCCGAAGCTGTTGCCGTCGGGATCGAGGCAATAGCAAAAGCGGCCGGCCGGTATGGATATCACGGGCGAGACGACCTGTCCGCCATTCGAAGACACGCGCTCCATTGCCGCTTCGAGGTCGGAGACCGCGAGATGGATGGTGGGGCCTGTGCCGGGCGCGGCGGGCCTGCCGGGATAGATGTGGCCCGCGACGCCCTCGCGCATATCGGCGATGGGAAAATTCGCCATCGGGTTCGGCGCGCCTTCCTGATCTTCCAGTTCGTGACCGGTGACGGTGGCGTAGAAGGCCTTAGCCCTCGCCATGTCGGTGACCGGGATTTCAAACCAGACGGCGGCGTTCTTCGGCAGATGATGGCTCATGGCGGTCCCTCTCGCAGAGCGTTGAGGGACTATCATGCGCCCGGGCTCCTGACAGCATTGTGTCAGGAGCTGTCAGCTACTTCACGGGAACGGTATAGTTCAGCGGCAGGCGCCCGCCATCGGCGTAGATGGTCTGGCCGGTGATGTAGGAGGCGTCGTCGGAGGCGAGGAAGGCGGCGACGGAGGCGATCTCGGAGGGCTCGCCGATGCGGCCCATGGGCGTGCGCGACAGGATGCGGTTCTTGGCCGCCGGGTCGGCGTTCACGGCCGACAGCATGTCGGTCATGATCGAGCCCGGCCCGATGGCGTTGACGCGGATGCCGTATGGCGCGAGCGCCAGCGCCATGACCTTGGTCAACTGCATCACGCCGCCCTTGGAGATCGAATAGGGCACCTGGTTGGGCAGTGCGAAGACGGCGTTGATCGACGACATGTTGACGATGCTGCCGGCCGGCTTGCCGTCATTGACCTTGTCGACCATGAAGCGGGCGACGGCCTGGCCTGCCAGAAACGAGCCCTTCAGATTGACGGCGAGGACGCGGTCGAAATCCTCCTCGGAGATTTCCAGGAACTCCGCGCCGTGGACGATGCCGGCATTGTTGACGAGGACGTCAATGTCGCCGAAGGCGTCGATGGTGGCGGCGACCATGTTGTGGACGTCGAGCCGCTTCGACACGTCGGCCTTCACGAAGCGCGCATCGCCGAGCTTTTGCAGATCGGCCTCGGCGCGCTCGCCCTTCTCGACGTCGATATCGGCGAACATCACGCGGGCGCCCTCGCGCAGGAAGCGCTCCGCGATCGCATAACCAATGCCGCCCGCCGCCCCCGTCACGATCGCCGTCTTTCCGTCCAGAACCATGGTGATTTCCTTCCTGTTTGGACGACAGTCTATAACGGGTGGGGACGAGGGGGGACAAGGCGCGGCCTTGCCTCTCCCCTTGTGGGAGAGGTCGGATCGCCCCGATCTGCACTTCGCAGATCGGCTGGTGATCCGGGTGAGGGGTGATGCGCGGGCGATCGCGTTCATTCTGTGACGTTTGCGCTTTACCCCTCATCCGAGTTCGCTTCGCTCACCCACCTTCTCCCACAAGGGGAGAAGGCAAGCTCCGCCGGCACCGCGCCGCATTGGCCGGATCATGGGGAGAGAGAAAGTCGGGAAGGCGGCGGTCTGCGTTTCGCTTCCTGATTTCTAAATGTAACGCGATCCGCAGACCGTCGCCCGGTGTCTGTCGCGCTTTCGGCCGGTCACAGACGCGCCTTTGAAAAAGGTGCGCCCACGGCTTTTCCCGCATGGGTTTTGCGCTTCTGCCCCGATGGCATTGCCCGCCGCCCACGCCGACCTGTCCCGCGCCCTCACGTGCCTGTGGTTTACCACGCCACAGGGGGAGGCCACCGCCGCCCTGCCAAATCCCGGTCCGGACCGGTTCCCGTCAGAGCGATGGGACGGATTGTAGGGGAGGTTTGGGGGAGGGGGGTAAGTTTTGTAGGAGGCTATTTCGGGATGCACCCCCTCCACCGCCTCCGGCGGTCCCCTCTCACCCATTGTGCCGAAACCACCTGCACTGCTATCTTGCCGAGTTCGAGTTCCGCTATTTCAACCGTTCCGCCCTCGGTTTCGACGATCAGTAACGCACCAGCCGTGCCTTGAAGAGCGTGAAAGGCGCCTCACATATCGCAGACCTGCTGCGGTCTAAGGACGAGCATTACCGGAAGCTGTCCAACTGAGACTACCGCTCTGGCGATATGAGGAACGAAAGAAAAAGCCGAGGCGATGAGCCTCGGCAATTGTGTTGGTGGGAATGATGAAGCGGCTACGCCGCCGTCCTCATTTACCGGCTACGGTAGTGTCCGCAGACGTTTTCGGTGCGTCCGAAACGAATGCGCGTGTAGGGGCTGACCCAAATCATGGGGTTACCTCTTTCAAGCGAGGGGCCTTGAAAAGAGGTGGCAGAGATGCGATTCTAGGATGTGACGCTCTAGTGGTCGCGAGGGTCTACCACCTCTTTCCGACTGCTGGTCATCTGGGCCGCATTCCCGTCCTACCGGGTTTGCGGCCTTTTGCTTTTCCGCCCCACTGACGCCGATGGCCAGAGCGCGAGGGGCTAAGCAGGTCTCTTCATTTTACTCTCATCAGCATGTTGGCGGCCGATTCCGCAGATGGAAAATCGCATGCGCGGTTGCGGCGGTCAATACCGACAAACCGCTCAAAGTGGTTTCTGTCCACATTCCGCATAATTTCGGTAGACTTGCGCCAGAACACATAACGCGGTATGCTTGTTATCCAATGTTCGCGCGGCGTTCCAGCCTCGTAACAGGACTAGAGGAGCCTTCGACATGGACGCAGACGTTGAGCAGGCCGACGACGTAGCAACGGAAGCCGCAGAAGCGGCCAGCGCAGAGCGGGAACGCTCCACCATTCAGTTCCCCTACATGGACCTTAAAGACGTGATGATGATGGTTCGAGCCATTCATCAGAACGTAGGGCAGGGGGAGGCGACTGAGGATCAGTTAGCCGCATGGATGAATCTAAGTCCGAAAAGCAGTGGTTTTCGGGTTCGAACCGGCACAGCAAAGATGTTCGGTATGATCGATTCTAACAGCGACGGGTTACGTCTAACACCGTTGGGCCGCGCCGCAATGGACCCTGCACAAGAAGGCAAGGCCAAGGTAGAGGCTTTCCTTACGGTCCCGCTCTATAAGCTAGCGTATGAAAACTACAAAGGCGGCGTAGTGCCACCGGCAGCAGCATTTGAGCGGGATATCCGTTCTTGGGGCGTTGCTGCGAAGCAAACATCCCGAGCGCGACAGGCGATGGAGCGCTCAGCCGAAGAGGCAGGCTTCTATGAAAGCGGCCGAAACCGTCTCGTGATCCCGGCCTCGGCCTCATTCAAAGGTGGCAGTGAGCCAGAAGTGAAAGCCGGGGGTAATGGCGGAGGCGGTAGCGGTGGTGGTGAACCACCCCCGACCATCGACCCTATCATCAAAGGTCTAATTGACCGCCTTCCCAAGCCGGGTAGCGAATGGGAAAAATCCAAACGGAAACTCTGGCTTCAAATTCTGGAAAATAGCTTTGATCTGGTTTATGAGGATGAGCTGGGGGAGAGACCAAAGGACGCGTTCTCTTGAAGGCGAAAGACTCCAGACAACCGCAAATCGAAAAGTTTCGCGAAGCCGCGCGAGAACTCGAATCCGACGAGTCCGAAGAGAACTTCGACCGGGCGCTGAGGCGGATCGCTGTCGCTCCGCCGAAGCCGGATGCAGACGGGAGGTTGAAACCAAGGACTAAAGATAAGTCCTAAAGTGAGGCCTCTTGGGTGGCGCTCAATAGCTGTTGAGCCAGCATACCTTCCAGCATTGCCTCCATGTCAGCTACCGCAACAATTTCCCTCTTCCACGAGTCATCAGCACCTTCCAGCGCAGAATAATATGGCGCTTTATCAGCCGCGATTAGGTCGGGAATGGTTGGCGTACCGGGAAGGAGGCTGTCCAATTTCACGCTAAGCACGACATATGAAACGACGCGCGCGGTCCTGCCATTCCCATCCGCGAATGGATGTATCCAGTTCATGCGCCAAAGAATATACGCCGCCAAGTGAATGGCTGACATGTGCCAGTTGTTGTTCACGTATCCGCACATATCGGACACCAGATCAGGAACGTCCGTATGTGGTGGCGGGATATGATTGCTTTTGTCGATATAGACTGGGGTGTTTCGATACGTGCCGGCTAGAGGGTGAATCCCGTCGAGCGCTTTCTGTTGCAGTCGCAACAGAAGCGCTTGAGTGAGTTTGAACTGAGAGCCGTCGCCAGTTTTGATGTTGGCTCGGATTATTCCGAGGGCCTCTTTAAACTGCCTAACACCATTCTCTGCTTCGCGACGTGCTTTCTCCTCAGGATCGGTAATCAGCTCGACCGGATCCGCTCTACTATGACGGTCACCACTCATTTAGCGAGCCGCCGATTCTTCTCGCTCAATCTTTTCGTCTGCGGCGGCAACCATCTCGCGCGTGATTCGTTCATTTTCAATGTGTGTGTTGCCGTAGACAAAACTTAAGCGCTGCTCTCGCAACTGGACCTCAGTCATTTGAATCTTTTGAGCTTTTGCAACCAATGCTTCCAGAGCTGCGGTCATCGTTTTTCTCCCAGGAGCGTGCGAATCTGGCTCAGAGAAAACCATAAATTCACTGAGGTTATCAACCTGTAAAAGGTGCATAGGTTCCTGCAAAGTTCGCATGGCTCAGTCCATGAGTGCGTTCGGCAACGGGTTTGTCACATATATAATCGCCATGAGCTACTAGGGAACAAAAAGCGAACAAAAATTACCGCCCAATTCCCCTCCCCCTCAACGCCACCTCCACCTCCTCCAAAATCGCCGGGTCATCGATCGTCGCCGGCATCGTCCACTCCTCCCGGTCCGCGATTTTCTGCATCGTCGCGCGCAAGATTTTGCCGGAGCGGGTCTTCGGCAGGCGCTTGACCGGGACGACGGTCTTGAGGGCGGCTATGGCGCCGATGCGGTTGCGGACGAGGGCGATGATTTCGCGTTCGATGTCGGCCGCCGGGCGGTCGACGCCGGCGTTGAGGACGACGAAGCCGCAGGGCACCTGACCCTTCATCGGGTCGGCCATGCCGATGACGGCGCATTCGGCGACGTCGGGGTGTTCGGAGAGGACTTCTTCCATCGCGCCGGTCGACAGGCGGTGGCCGGCGACGTTGATGATGTCGTCGGTGCGGGCCATGATGAAGAGGTAGCCGTCCTCGTCGATGATGCCGGCGTCGGCGGTCTTGTAGTAGCCGGGGAACTCGGCGAGATAGGCGCTTTTGAAGCGTTCGTCTGCGTGCCAGAGGGTCGGCAGGCTGCCGGGGGGCAGGGGAAGTTTCGCCACCACATTGCCGAGTGTGCCGCGCGGAACGGGGTGGCCGGAATCGTCGAGGATTTCCATCTGCCAGCCGGGCATGGGCACGCCGGGCGAGCCGTATTTGACCGGCAGGCTGCCCAGGCCGACCGGGTTCTGCGTGATCGGTGCGCCGGTTTCCGTCTGCCACCAATGGTCGATGACGGGTTTCTGGAGCTGGTTTTCTGCCCATTTTATCGTTTCGGGATCGGCGCGCTCGCCGGCCAGGAACAGGGTTCGGAATTTTGTGAGGTCGAATTTTTTGACGAACTCGCCCTTCGGGTCCTGCCCCTTGATGGCGCGGAAGGCGGTGGGGGCGGTGAAGAGCGCGACGACGCCATGGTCGGAAATCACGCGCCAATAGGTGCCCGCATCGGGCGTGCCGACGGGCTTGCCCTCGAACAGGATCGTCGTGCAGCCATGGATGAGCGGGGCGTAGACGATGTAGGAATGGCCGACGACCCAGCCGACATCCGATGCCGCCCAGAACGCCTCGCCTGGCTGGACGCCGAACTCGTTTTCCATCGACCAGGCGAGCACGACCAGATGGCCGCCATTGTCGCGCACGACGCCCTTGGGCTGGCCGGTCGTGCCGGAGGTGTAGAGGACGTAGAGCGGGTCGGTCGCCTTGACGGTGACGCAGGGGATGTCGCGGGCGTCCGCCTTGGCCTTTGCGGTGGCAGACGCGTAGTCGATGTCGCGGCCGGGGGTGAGGGCGGCGGGTTGTTGCTCGCGCTGGAGGACGATGACGGTCTCGACCTTGTGCTTCGCGATGTCGATCGCGCCGTCATAGAGGGGCTGGTAGGCGATCGTGCGGCCGGGCTCGAGGCCGCAGGAGGCGGTGATGATGGCTTTCGGCTTGGCGTCGTCGATGCGGGTGGCGAGCTCGCGCGCGGCGAAGCCGCCGAAGACGACAGAATGGATCGCGCCGAGGCGGGCGCAGGCGAGCATGGCGATGGCGGCCTCGGCGACCATCGGCATGTAGATGATGACGACATCGCCCTTGCCGATGCCGTTGTCAGCCAAGACGGCGGCGAGGGCGACTATCTCGGCCTTGAGCTCGGCGTATGTGAATTTGCGTACCGTGCCGGTGATGGCGCTGTCGTGGATCAGGGCAAGCTGGTCGGCGCGGCCGCGCTCGACGTGTCGGTCGACGGCGTTGTAGCAGGTGTTGCACTCGGCGTCGGGGAACCAGCGGCCGTAGATGCCGGCGGACGGGTCGAAGATTTGGTTTGGCTCGCGGGTCCAGTCGACGAGTTTGGCGGCGTCGCGCCAGAAGGCTTCAGGGTCGGACTTCCAGAATTCGTAGACCTGATGATAGCGCGACATGCGGTTCCTCCCTTGGCCCCGAATTGGTAGCCGGGAGAAGCGCGGCGTGTCCAGTTCGGCAAAAGTCGGACGGGCTGCTATGAGGGGGGCGTCGAATCGCGAGGAGCCGAGATGCAAACGAAAGTGGTGGCGTTCCTGTTCATCGCCGCCATGGTGGTTCAGGTGATCAAGCCGCTCGGCCTGCCGGGGCTGAAGAAGCGCGGCGACTTCTGGAAGATCGCGGTGGCGGCGATTGCGGTGATGATGCTGACGGTGCTGATCAGGCCTCAGTGATTCTCGTGTCCAGGAGCAACGGGAGCAGGTGCTCGGCCCAGCGATCGTACCCGGCTTCGGACGCGTGGAAGCCGTCGAGCGAGAAACCGGCGACAGGGTCGTCGATTGGCAGGCGGGTGGCGGGCACGGCGCCGCGCTCCAGGCACAGGCGATGGCCCCAGTAGTTGATGAGCCCGGCGCGGATTTCGAGGATGCGGCCGAGCGCGGGCGGCAGGGCCGGCATCAGCGACATTTCGACGACCGGCGACCAGACGACGCGCGCCTCGGGCCATTTCGCCCGCAGCGCATAAAGGAGCGTGCCGAATTCGCGGTTGAAGCGGGCGCCGGTGTGGAAATTCTTGGCGTCGTTGGAGCCGACGGTCAGCACCAGATGCGTCCAGTGGCCGGGGTCCATGTTGGGCACGACATGGTCGCGCAGGCGCCCGGCAGTGGCGGAGTTGAAGCCAGCGGCGCGCCAGACGACCGGCCGGCCGGTCGCCTCATGCGCGCGGTGGGCGATGCGGGCGGCTAGGCCGCGTTCGGACGATTCGACGCCGACGGATGCAGCGGAGGAATCGCCGAGGACGAGGAGGTTGATCGGGTCGCCGGTGCCCTCGATGCGGTGGATGACCGGGCCTTCAGCCGGCAGCATGCGGACGATGCGACGGCGCACGGTAAGTCCCTGCCAGACATAGACGGGGAAGGTGAGCCAGGTGAGGAGGGGGAGAAGGCTGGGCATGGCGCGTATATAAAAGCGCGGGGGCGGAAAGAAAAAGCCCGGATGGCGGGCATCCGAGCTTCTGCGTCATTGTGACCGGGGGTGGGGGATGGGTTTCTGCGAAGGGGACCCCCACCCTTTATCCCCCCCCACAAGGGGGAGGAGGGCGTCGGCGTTGTGCGATGCCGTCTGAAGTCAGCCCTGCTTTTCGAGGTCGGGCGACCACTTGCCCTGGGCGGCGAGGCCGTTCATGCGGGCGCGGTGGGCGAAGGCTTTCTGGGCCGCAGTGACGTTGTCTTTTTTGCCGGCCCAGGCCTTTTGCGGGGCGGCCTGGAGGGCGCGGCCGTAGGAGAAGGTGAGCTTCCAGGGCAGCGGGCCGGCCGCGTTCATCGCATTGAGGTTGGCGGTCGCTTCCTCGTCGGACTGGCCGCCGGAGAGGAAGGCGATGCCGGGAATGGCAGCCGGAACGGTCTCGCGGAAGACCTTCAGCGTCATCTCGGCGACCTGTTCGGGCGAAGCCTTGGTGCCGGACTTCTTGCCGGGGATGACCATGTTCGGCTTGAGGATCGTGCCGGCGAGATTGACGTCGGCGGCGTAGAGCTCGGAGAAGAGCTGCAAGAGCGTGACCTTGGTGACCTCGTAGCAGGTGTCGATGTCGTGCGCGCCGTCCATCAGCACTTCCGGCTCGACGATCGGCACGATGCCGGCTTCCTGGCACAGCGCGGCGTAGCGGGCGAGCGCGTGGCAGTTGGCGTCGATGGCGGTGGCGGAGGGAACGTTCTCTTCCTCGTTGATGTCGATGACGGCGCGCCATTTGGCGAAGCGGGCACCGAGCTTGTAATACTCGGCCAGACGCTCGCGCAGACCATCGAGGCCTTCGGTGATCGTGTCGCCCGGGAAGCCGGCAAGCGGCTTGGCGCCGGCATCGACCTTGATGCCGGGAATGGCGCCGGCAGCCTTGATGATGTCGACGAGCGGGGTGCCGTCGGCGGCCTTCTGGCGGATCGTCTCGTCATACAGGATGACGCCGGAGATGTGGTTCTTCATGGCGTCGTCGGCCCGGAACATCAGCTCGCGATAGTCGCGGCGGCTCTCTTCGGTCGATTCAACCTTGATGGCGTCGAAACGCTTCTTGATCGTGCCGGAGCTTTCGTCAGCGGCCAGAATTCCCTTGCCGTCGGCGACCATGGCGAGCGCGATGTCTTCGAGACGTTCCGTCATCTTGCAAATTCTCCTGATGAAATGATCGGAAAGGCGCATAGCAGATGGGTTGGACAAACGGAATGCCGCGCCAAGTGCTCCAATCGATTGAATGATCGGGAAATGCCATCGAAGCGCGAAATGGTTACCGGCAAAGGCGGGCATCTTGCGCCCGATGGTCGCTCATTCTATGTGTTGAAGCACTCTAACGGGGTGCCGCGCGATGCGGCTGAGAGGCGAATGCCAACCCGCAGAACCTGATCCGGTTTGTACCGGCGGAGGGATTAGACGCGAACCATTTTAGCGCCTGTCCTTCAACCCATGTTTGAAAGGAAGGTGCATGATGAAATCCATTCCCGTTCTGGCCATCGCCATGGCGATCTCGCTGCCCGCAACTGCGCAGGAGACGCTGACGGTCTATACCTATGAGAGCTTCACCGCCGAATGGGGGCCGGGACCGCTGGTCAAGACCGCATTCGAGGCCGAGTGCGGCTGCACTTTGAATTTCGTCTCCGCCGCAGACGGCGTCGCGCTGTTGAACCGGCTGAAGCTCGAGGGCGAGGGAACAGAGGCCGACATCGTGCTCGGGCTCGACACGAATTTGACGCACGAGGCGCGGGAAAGCGGGCTGTTCGCGCCGCACGGCATTTCGCTGGAGAACGTCTCCGTGCCGGGCGGCTGGACGGACGACATGTTCGTGCCGTTCGACTATGGCTATTTCGCCTTCGTCTACGACACCGAGGCGATCGAAACGCCGCCCGCCAGCCTTGCCGAACTCGTCGATGGCGATCCGCAGCAGAAGATCGTCATCCAGGACCCGCGCACATCGACGCCGGGCCTTGGCCTGCTTCTCTGGATGAAGGCGGTCTATGGCGATGAGGCCGAGGCCGCGTGGGAGAAATTGTCGGCGCGGGTGCTGACCGTGACGCCCGGCTGGAGCGAGGCCTACGGGCTCTTCACTTCGGGCGAAGCGCCGATGGTGCTCTCCTACACGACGTCGCCTGCGTACCACCAGATCGCCGAGCGCACCGATCGCTATCAGGCGGCGATCTTCGAGGAAGGGCATTACCTGCAGGTGGAGGTTGCGGCGGCGACGGTGAAGGGGGCGGAGAACCCGCTGACGAAGGAGTTCTTGGCGTTCATGACCGGGCCGGGGTTCCAGGATGCGATTCCGGAGCACAACTGGATGTTTCCCGCCGGGCCGACTTCGGAGCCGCTGAACCCGGTGTTCGAGGATGCGGTGGCGCCGGAGGACGCGCTGCAATTGCCGGCGGAGGAGATCGCGGAAAAGCGCAGCGCGTGGGTGGATGAGTGGTTGGGGGTGATGAGCAGGTGATGGGTTGAAGCGCTTGCGCCTGGGCACCCCCCTCTGCCCTGCCGGGCATCTCCCCCTCAAGGGGGGAGATCAGTCTCGTCGTCGTTCTGCGAAAGGATCGACGATCTTGGCGGGACAAGCGACGTGCTTGATCTCCCCCCTTGAGGGGGAGATGTCCGGCAGGACAGAGGGGGGTGTCTCGCGCGTGCGCTGCACGGCTTGGGTATGAAGCATCGGTCGGGGGCGGTAACGCCCGGCACCCTCGCCCTCGTCGCCATCGCCATTCTCGTCGGTGGCGCGTTCGTCGGTCTCATCGTCGAAGCTGGACGAGATTTTTCAGGCGCGGTCAGTGCGTTCGATCCATATCTGTTGCGCGTCGCGCGGTTCACGCTCTGGCAGGCCGCGCTCTCGACGCTCGTTTCCGTCATCCCTGCCATCTTCGTCGCGCGCGCCTTGGCGCGGCGGCCGGATTTTTTCGGGAGGCGATTGCTGCTGGCACTGTTCGCCGTGCCGCTCGCGCTTCCGGCCATCGTCGCGGCGCTGGGGGTGCTGGCGCTGTTGGGCCGGGCGGGGTTGATGGCGGAGCCGCTCTCCGTGCTGACGGGCGCACGCTGGCAGGGGATTTACGGGCTGTCGGGCATCCTCGTCGCGCATGCCTTCTTCAACCTGCCGCTGGCGACGCGGCTTTTCCTGCAGGCGCTCGACACGGTGCCGAACGATCGCTGGCGGCTGGCGAGTCAGCTCGGATTCGGGACTTGGGCGATTTTTCGCTTCGTCGAATGGCCGGTGCTGCGTGCGAGCCTTGCCGGCGTGGCGGGGCTGGTCTTCATGCTGTGCGTGACGTCTTTCACCATCGTCCTGATCCTCGGTGGTGGGCCGCGCGCGACGACGCTGGAGGTCGCGATCTACCAGGCGCTGCGGTTCGATTTCGACCCGGCGCGCGCCGTGGCGCTGGTGGCGGTGCAGGTCGCGCTGACGTTCGTCGCCGTCTTGGCACTGCGCAAGGCAGGCGGCGATCTGGTGGCTGACGCGACGGTCGGAATTGCCGCGCGGCGGCCGGCGCAGCGGGGCTGGGCCGGGCGGGTTGCAGACGGGGTTCCGATCCTGCTCGCGCTGTTGTTCGTCGCGGCGCCGATGGCGGCGATCATGATTTCCGGGCTGCGGGCGGATCTGGCGCGGCTTGCCGCAGACCCGGCCGTTCACGCGGCAACGATGACCAGTCTTCAGCTTTCCGCGCTCGCTGCCTGCGGGACGCTGCTTCTTGCCGTCTCGCTCGTGCGGGCGCGCCAGCGCATGGAAGCGGCGCGGCGCGGCGGGCCGGCAGGGCTTCTGGAACGGGCGATGGATACGGGCGCGGGTTTCGTGCTTGTCGTGCCGCCGATCGTCGTCGGGGCGGGCTGGTTCATCCTTCTGCGGCAATCGGGCAACGTGCTGGCGCTGGCGGCGCCGATGGTGGTGGCGGTCAACGCCGTCATGGCGCTGCCATTTGCGCTGCGGGTCATTCGTCCGGCGCATGATGCGGCGGCGGCGCGCTATGATCGGCTGTCGGCCTCGCTGGGCTTGAGCGGTTTCTCGCGATTGCGGCTCGTCGACTGGCCGCTGATGCGCCGACCGCTCGGCACCGCCTTCGCCTTCGCCATGGCGCTGTCGCTCGGCGATCTCGGCGTCATCGCGCTGTTCGGATCTGATGCGGTGCAGACGCTGCCATACCTCCTGCTGGCACGGATGGGCAGCTATCGGACGGCCGATGCGGCGGGCATCGCGCTGATGCTTGCGCTTTTGACGCTGATCCTCATGCTGGCGGCCGAATGGTTCGGGCGAAGGCGGACATGACGGGCGCGCGGTTGCAACTCGACAAGGTGCGCTTCGCCTATCCGGGCGGGGCGGAGATGCGCTTCGATCTCGACATCGCGGCGGGGAGTGTCGTCGCGCTTCTGGGGGCGAGCGGATCGGGGAAGTCGACGCTGCTGCATCTTGTCGCCGGCTTCGAGGAGCCGCAGGAGGGGCGCATCCTGATCGACGGCGCGGACGTGACGGGGCTCGACCCGGCGAAGCGGCCGGTCTCGATGGTGTTCCAGGAGAACAATCTCTTTCATCATCTGACCGTCGCGCAGAATGTCGGGCTCGGTCGCTCGCCAGCGCTGAAACTCTCGGCGCAGGACCGGGCAGACATAGCCGAGGCGCTGGGCGATGTCGGGCTTGCCGGCAAGGAAGAACGGCTGCCCTCGGAGCTTTCGGGCGGCGAGCGGCAGCGCGTCGCCATTGCCCGCGCGCTGGTGCGGCAGCGGCCCCTTCTGCTTCTCGACGAGCCCTTCGCCTCGCTCGGGCCGGCGCTGCGGGCGGAGATGGTGGATCTGGTGCGCGCCCTTGCCGCCAAGACCGGCATGACGATCGTCTTCGTCACGCACCAGCCGGAGGATGCGCGCGCACTTGCGGGCCGAATCATCTTCCTCGCCGATGGCGCGGTGGCGGCGGACGGGCCGGCCGAAACCTTCTTCGGTCCCGACGCGCCGGTCGTTTTCCGCGACTATGCGGGCCGCCTGCCCGCGGTTTGACGGCAAGACGCCCGCATGTCACCACATTCGCGAGGCACAGAGCGGTGAGGCTGAAGGGGACTTGTCTTTCCGCACGGATTCTGGTGTCTGCGCGAGCATCCCGCGACCGTCCACGCGAGTCCCGTCGAAGAGTGGGGAGGCCGATCTGGCCGCACGAGCGATCGAACCTGATCTGGGCATGAAGGCCGGGCCGAAAAGCCTCGGCCGGCTTGCGATCGCCCTGATGCTGGCGACGGCGCTGACCTCTTGCCAGGCGTTCGACGCCGCCTCGCTGAGCGAGGACGCGTTCCGGCCTTCCGCCAATCCGGTGACCGTCGACAGCGTGACGCGCGACGACCGCATGGCCGCCATCGCGCGCGAGCAGCATCCGCGCATCCTCGCCACCTATGGCGGCGAATATTCCGATCCGAAGCTGGAGCGCTCGATCGCGCGCATCGTCGGTTCGCTGACGCTCGACCCGGAAAACCCCAACCAGACCTACCAGATCACCATCCTCAACTCGCCCAACATCAACGCCTTCGCGCTGCCGGGCGGGTTCCTTTACCTGACGCGCGGGCTGCTCGCGCTCGCCAACGATTCGGCGGAAGTCGCGGCCGTCGTCGCGCACGAGATGGCGCATGTGACGGCCAATCACGGCATCCAGCGCCAGCAGAAGGAAGCCGAGGAGGTGCTCGCCGCGCGCGTCGTCTCCGACGTCCTGGGCGGCGGCGACACGGGCGGGCAGGTGGCGCTGATCCGCGGCAAGCTACGGCTCGCGCAGTTCTCGCGCAACCAGGAACTGGAGGCCGACGCGATCGGCATCAAGTCGATCGGGCGCGCCGGATACGACCCCTATGCCGCGTCGCGGTTCCTGCAGTCGATGGCGGCCTATGCGGAATCGCGCACAGTGGAATCCTCGGCCAATCGCAGCCTCGATTTCCTCGCCAGCCACCCCAACCCGCCGCAGCGCATCGACCTCGCCACCCGCCATGCGCGCCAGTTCGGCATGCCGGGCGTCGGCAATCGCGAGCGCAATTCCTTCCTCGACGGGATCGACGGGATGCTGTTCGGCGACACGCCCGAAGAAGGCTTCGTGCGCGGCACGTCCTTCGTCCATCCGATCCTCGGCATCTCCTTCGACGTGCCGCAGGGCTTCGTGATCGACAATTCGGCCGCGGCCGTGACCGCAGCTGGGCCGGGCGACATGGCCGTGCGCTTCGACGGGGTGACCGTGGAGCCGCGCCAGTCGCTTTCCGACTATGTCCAGTCCGGCTGGGTGGCGGGGCTCGATCCGGCCTCGGTGCGGCAGACGACGATCAACGGCAACGAGGCGGTGAACGCGCAGGCGCGCGCCGAGGGCTGGCAGTTCGACGTGACGCTGATCCGCTCGGGCCGGCAGGTCTATCGTCTGCTCACCGCCGCGCCGCTCGCCAGCAACAATCTGCAGGCGGTCGCCGGTTCGGTGGCGGCGAGCTTCCGGACGATTTCGGATGCGGAAAAGGCGCAGATCCGCCCGCTGCGCATTCGCGTCGTGCCGGTCGGCGCGGGCGACAATGTCGCCTCGATGGCGGGACGGATGGTCGGGACGGACCGGCCGATGGAGCTGTTCCAGTTGCTCAACGGGCTCGGGCCGGGCGCCAGCCTTTCGGTCGGCGACCGGGTGAAGATCGTCTCGGATCGATAGATCAGGCGCTGGCGGCCATGTGCGGGTTGCCGTTGACGAGGGCGGTGCGCAGCTTCTCGATCGCGCGGCTTTCGATCTGGCGCACGCGCTCCTTGGATATGCCGAGTCGTTCGCCGAGCGATTCGAGCGTCGCACCGTCTTCGCGCAGGCGGCGCTCGCGGATGATCTTCAACTCGCGTGGATTGAGCGCGGACAGTGCGCCCGACAGCCACTGGCTGCGGCGCTCCGTGTCGATCGTCTCGGCCACCACCTCGTCGGGAAGCGGCGCGTCGGAGACGAGGAAGGACATGCGGTCCGTGCCGCCGGGCGAATCGTCCATCACCGGCGCGTTGAGTGAGGTGTCGGGGCCGGAGAGGCGTGCATCCATGACCGCGACGTCGGCCTCGTTGACGCCCAGCGCGGCGGAGACCTGGCGGTAGAGATCGGCGTTGGAAAGGTTCTCGGGGCCGCTCTGCAGCTTGGCGCGCAGGCGGCGCAAATTGAAGAACAGCGCCTTTTGCGCCGACGAGGTGCCGCCGCGAACGATCGACCAATTGCGCAGGATGTAGTCCTGCATCGACGCCCTTATCCACCAGGTCGCATAGGTCGAGAAGCGGACTTCGCGGTCGGGCTCGAAGCGGGCGGCGGCCTCCAGCAGGCCGACGTGACCTTCCTGGATCAGGTCGCTCATCGACAGGCCAAAATGGCGGAATTTGGAGGCCATCGAGATGACAAGGCGCATGTGGGCGGTGGTGATCTTGTGGAGCGCGTTCTGGTCGCGGTTCTCTTTCCACTGGATCGCCAGTTCGAGCTCCTCCTCGCGAGCGAGATAGGGCGCCTTCATGGCCGCCCGGATCATCGAACTTCTTGAGCTACTTTCCATGGCCGGACCGCTCCCGATGTTGCAGCGTGGTCTTGTCTTCTCTACGGGCCGCACCAAATTTCGGATCATCGAGCAGCATAATCCGTCCCTGCCTGCCGTCCGATATTGACGCAGCGCACGAATTTTTGCGCGCATGTTTCAAACGCGGCGCCGGTGCTGCGGTTCCATGCGGGCGTGAAGCGCGGCGATCCTTGCGCGTCAACTTTTCGAGATAGTGCCGGGCCGGGGTCATCCCGGAAGATGATCGGAGCGGAGCGGAGATCGGCTATCCGGGACCCATTCCCTTGATTTTCAGGGTCACGGAATGGGTCCCTGTGTATCGTGTCCATGTCATAGTGGCTGCGGGCGGGAGACCGTTGGGTCCCTGGTCTTGAGACCGATATCCGGCTCTGGTCCCCGCCCGCTTTGATACACCTGAACAGTTGCACGAGGCCGTTGGCGCGGACCTCGCATCACAGGGGCAGGCACCATGAGCATAACACCGTCCTGGATTGGAATCGACATCTCCAAGGCATGGCTCGACATCGCCGACCCGGCGCTGGAACGGGCTGCGCGGGTGGCCAATGGCGAGCCGGCGATCGCCGCGTTCGCAGCGACGCTGGCAGGACGCGACGTCATCGTCGTGTTCGAGGCGACCGGCGTCTATGACACATGCCTGCGCCATGCATTGGCGGCGGCGGGCGTCGCCTGTGTGCGGGTCAACCCGCAGCGTGCCCGCGACTTTGCCCGGGCGACGGGCCGGCTCGCCAAGACCGACGCCATCGATGCCGCAATGCTGGCCGAAATGGGCCGGGCCCTGTGCCTTGCGCCGGATCCGGTGCCAGACGACACGCGCGAAAAGCTCAATCTTCTCAACAAGCGACGCGATCAGCTGGTGGCGATGCGCCAGCAAAAGAGACTACGCCGGATGGCGGCGGCCGACCCGGTCGTCTGCGCCGGCCTCGACGCACATCTCGACTGGCTCGATCGGGCGGTCGGCGAGATCGAGGCCGCCATTCGCGATCTCGTCAGAGCCTCGAGCGAACTCACCGAGGCCGAGACGTTGCTGCGCTCGACGCCCGGCATCGGCGAGGTCGGGGCGGCCGTCCTGATCGGGCTTCTGCCGGAACTGGGATGCCGCCCGGCCAGACAGATCGCCATGCTGGCCGGCCTCGCCCCGGTCAACCAGGACAGCGGCACGAGGCGCGGACAGCGTTCGATCCGCGGCGGCAGGCGGCGCGTCCGGCAGGCACTTTACATGGCAGCCGTCGTCACTCTGCGCACCCGCTCCCCATTGAAAGCCTTCTACGACAGGCTGCGCAATGCCGGCAAACCCGCCAAGGTCGCCCTCATCGCGCTCGCCCGCAAAATCCTCGTCACGCTCAATGCAATGTTGCGGTCGAAAACACCATACGCGGCATGAAACAATACAGTTGCCGGCTCTCGCCTCGCTGCGCTCGGACTTCGGCCGGGATGACGCCCCCGCTGAGAGCACCGAAACGAAAAGACCCGGCGCGAGGCCGGGTCTTTCGTTCAATGCGACGGGACGGGAAAGCCTTATGCGGCTTCTTCCTGCTCGGTCTCGGTCTCTTCGTTGTCGGCCTTGGCGCCGCGCTTGGGACCCTTGTTCAGATTGACCTCGATCAGGCGTACGGCTTCCGTGTCGGAGACGCGGTTGACGGCGGCGATCTCGCGGGCCATGCGGTCGAGGGCCGCTTCGTAGAGCTGACGCTCGGAGTAGGACTGCTCGGGCTGGTTCTCGGCGCGGTAGAGGTCGCGCACGACTTCGGAGATCGAAATCAGGTCGCCCGAATTGATCTTCGCGTCATACTCCTGCGCGCGGCGCGACCACATGGTGCGCTTGACGCGGGCACGGCCCTGGACGACCTTGAGCGCACGGTCGACGTAATCGGTCTCGGACAGCTTGCGCATGCCGATGGAGACGGCCTTGGCGACCGGCACCTTCAGGCGCATCTTGTCCTTCTGGAAATCGATGACGAAGAGTTCCAGCTTGTGGCCCGCGACTTCCTGTTCCTCGATCGTCGCGATCTGGCCCACGCCGTGGGCAGGATAGACGATGAACTCACCGGTCTTGAAACCGTTACGCGCCGCGGATTTCTTCTGCTGGGTTGCCATACGCCCGATACTCCCTGTTGCGATACCGGCCTCTGACAGGGCCGGTCATCCGGAAACGGCCGGTGAAACCGGCCAGCATGGTGTCGGGACAAGAAAGTGGGACACGGGTGCCAAGGATAGAGCCATACTCACCTGAAAGGGTGAAGCGCGGCCCAGATCGCCCTGGTCCGAATTTTGTCCCACCCTTCAGTGATTAGTGCGCTTGCGCAATGAATCGACGTTTGTCACCGGCATGTCGTGATTGTGTAACACAAAATGTGGACAGAATCAACCATTTGCACTAGGCGCGCAACGCCAGCGCCGCTAAGGCGCGTCGTGATTCGCGTCGGCTGCGGCGCGATGCCGCAGATCGGGCAGAAGCGGCGACTCAGTCGTCGATGCCGGGCGGGCTCTCAGATCTAATCGCCCGTACCGGGCTCGGCCGAGAAATATTTCTCGAACTTGCCCTCTTCGCCGTCGAACTCCTTGGCGTCCGCCGGCGGCTCCTTCTTGGCCGTGATGTTCGGCCACTTCTGGGCGTATTCGGTGTTGATTTCAAGCCATTTCTCGAGCCCCGGCTCGGTGTCGGGCTTGATGGCTTCGGCCGGGCATTCCGGCTCGCAGACGCCGCAATCGATGCACTCGTCGGGATGGATGACGAGCATGTTGTCGCCTTCGTAGAAGCAGTCGACCGGGCACACCTCGATGCAGTCCATGTACTTGCACTTGATGCAATTGTCGGTGACGAGGTAGGTCATACGTGCCGGCTCCGGCCTTCCAAAGGCGCTGCAAAGTCTGTCGGCTGGTCACGTAGCGAGTTCGGGACGCCGTGACAAGGGTCGGGCGTTGCGCCAGCACCGGCCGCCGAGGAATGAATTTCTCCGGTTCAATCCCGGCCTTCGAAACGGTCGATCTCGCGGCGCTCGCGCTTGGTCGGCCGGCCCGACCCGGGATCGCGCTCGGCGACGGGCGCCGGTGCGGCCGCCTTGGCCTCGGGCGATGGCGAGAGGTCCTCGTAGAGGGTGCGGGCCTCCTCGAACGGGCCGCGGCGCGTGCCGGGAAAAAGGATCTTTAGGACGAGGATGCGCCGGTCGAGCGAGATGGTGAGGACGTCGCCGGGCTTCACGGCCTGCGCCGCCTGGGCGATCTTCTCGCGGTTCAGCCGGACCTTGCCGGACTGGACGAGCTTCGCCGCCAGCGAACGGGACTTCACCACGCGGGCGAAGAACAGCCATTTGTCGATCCGCTGGCGGGCGGTTCCTTCCATCTATTTCTTCAACTGCTCCTTGAGCGCGGCGAGCTTGGCGAAGGGCGAATCCGGATCGAGCTTCGCCGGCTTGGCGTCGCGCGGCGGCTGCGCTTCCCAGCGGCGTTCGCCGGACGGCTTGCCGTCCCTTTGGCCATCGCGCTTGCCGTCCCTTTGGCCGCCGGGCTTTCCGCCGCGCTGCCTCTCGTCGCGGCCGCGCTGCGGGCCGTTGCCGGGACCGCGCTCCGAACGGCCGGGTGCGTCGCCGCGCGGCTTGCCGCGGAAGGCGCGCTTTTCGCCGGGCGCTTCGCCCTCGGCCGGCGCGGCGCCGCGATTGCGGGCGTTGCCGCGCTCGTTGCGATTGCCCTGCTCGCGGCGCGGACGGCCCTCGAAGCGGCCCTGCCGCCAGATGGTGATGGTCTTCGGCGCCTCGGGCTCTTCGCCGGCGGCAGGCTCCTGCACTGCCGTTTCGGTCGCAGGCTCGGCGACAGGGTCTGCCGGGGTTTCGGCTGCGGGCTCGGCAGGCGCTTCGGCCACCGGTTCCGCTGCGACTTCCGCGGCCGGCTCGGCGGCGGGTTCCTCGGTCGGCTGCGCGTCTTCCGGCACGGCATCAGCGCTATCGGCGCTTTCGGCCGGAGCCGCTTCCGGATTCTCGGGAGCCTTCTCGGCCTTGGCGCGCGCCTCGGCGTCGAACGCGTCGAGCTTTGCCTTTACCTCCGCCTCGGGCTTGGTCTCACCGCGATAGCCGAGGCCCTTGAGAATCTCGTCCATGTCCTCGGACGTCGCGCCGAGGATCGACATCATCGCCGGGGTGACGAGGAAGGCGTTGCCGTCGAACGCGCCTTCCGGCCGGGCGCCGCTGCCGGCCTTCCAGCCGAGTGCGGGGCGGATCAGGTCGGCGAGGCGCTCGAGAATGTCGACGCGGACGGCGCGGCGGCCGAGATTGCGGTAGCCGGCGAGGCGGTAGAATTCACGGTCGATCGCCTGGTCGACGACGACCGAGGTGCGGCCCGAGGCGAGCGCGTTGACGACATCGCCGAAGCCGGGCTTGTCCTTGCCGTCATTCTTCAGCGCCCAGAGGAGCGTGACGATGCCGGCCGGACCGGGCTTCAAGAGGGCCGGCACGAAAACGTGGAAGGCACCGAAGCGCACGCCGAGACGGCGCAAGGCCGCGCGGGCTTCCTGATCGAGACCGCGGACGTCTTCGGCCACGTCGCGGCGGTTCAGGAGGCCGAAATTCTCGACGAGCTGGAACGCGATGCCGCGCGCCATGCCGGAAAGTTGCTCGGCGGCCTGGAGATCGAAGAGCGGCTTGAGAGCCGTCTCGATCTGGTAGTTGACGAAGCGCTCGATGCGGGCGGCGACCTTGTCGCGCGCGGGGCCGGTCAACTGTTCGTCGGCGAGCAGGATCGCGCGCGGGCGCAGCGGATCGTCACCGGCCGTCAGCGTGGCGACGGGCGCGCCGATCCAGCGCACGAGGCCATCCGCCGTCAGCGCGAAATCGCCGTTCGCGGATGCGGAAAAGCGCTCGGCGCGCGATTCGAACTCGGTCGCCAGCGCTTTTTGCGCGGCGGTGCGAACGGCCTTGGCGTCCTCGCCTTCCGCCTTCTGGTCGGCGGTGAAGCGGAAGCCCTGGAGCTCGCCCACATGGTGGCCCTCGACGAGGACCTCGCCGGTCGGATTGATTTCAGCTTCAAGCATACTGTTTTCTCTTAAGCGCCGCATCAGCACGGATGTCCTGCGGTCTACGAAGCGTTTCGTCAATCGCTCGTGAAGCGCATCGGACAATCTGTCCTCGATATCGCGTGTTTTTTCCTGCCAGTGGACCGGGTCTGCAAGCCATCCCGGCCGGTTCGAAACGAAAGTCCAGGTGCGGATCTGGGCGATCCGGTGCGACAGCGCGTCGATGTCGCCGACGGTCGAATCCGCCCGGCGCACCTGCTCGGCCATGTAGTCGGCGTCGACATGACCCTTGGTGGCGAGGTCGATGAACATCGAGCCGATGAGCTCGGCGTGCTGTGCCGGCGCGATGCGGCGATAATCCGGCAGGGCGCAGGCATCCCACAACATGGCGACGCGCCTGGGCGTGTTCGCCAGGTCGCGCACGCGCTCGTCGCGCGAGAGGATGTCGAGCGCCTTGGCGTCGACCGCCGGCAGCGCGCGCGTCAGGCCCTCGACGGGGGGAACGGTGTCGATGGAGCGCTTCAGCGCATCGAGCGAGGAGAAGTCGAATTCGGCGCTGCGCCATTGCAGCACCTTCACGCTGTCGAAATTATGCGCCTCGACGCGCTCCACCAGCTCGTCGGCCAGGGGATCGACCTGGCCGGTGACGCCGAACGTGCCGTCGCGCAAATGCCGGCCGGCGCGGCCGGCGATCTGGCCCATCTCGGCCGGGGTCAGCTCGCGATACTGGAAGCCGTCGAACTTGCGGTTCTGGGCGAAGGCGACATGGTCGACATCGAGGTTCAAGCCCATGCCGATCGCGTCGGTGGCGATGAGATAGTCGACGTCGCCGGACTGGTAGAGCTGGACCTGCGCATTGCGGGTGCGCGGCGAGAGCGCACCGAGGACGACGGCGGCACCGCCGCGTTGGCGCCGGATCAGCTCGGCGATGGCGTAGACCTCGTCGGCCGAGAAGGCGACGATCGCCGTGCGGCGCGGCAGGCGGGTCAGCTTCTTCGAGCCGGCATAGGCCAGATGCGACATGCGCGGCCGGGTGACGACCGAGACGCCGCGCAGGAGCTTTTCCAGGATGCCGCGCATGGTGGCGGCGCCGAGCAAAAGCGTTTCCTGACGGCCACGAAGATGGAGGATTCGGTCGGTGAAGATGTGGCCGCGCTCGAGGTCGGCGGCGAGCTGCACCTCGTCGATGGCGACGAAGGCGGCGTCCGTCTCGCGCGGCATCGCCTCGACCGTGCAGACGGAATAGCGCGCGCCGGGCGGGACGATCTTCTCCTCGCCGGTGATAAGCGCGACCTTCTTCTCGCCGACCTTCTCGCACACGCGGGCATAGACCTCGCGCGCGAGCAGGCGCAGCGGCAGGCCGATGACGCCCGTCTCGTGCGCCACCATGCGCTCGATCGCCAGATGGGTCTTGCCGGTATTGGTCGGACCGAGGATCGCGGTCACGTCGCGGCCAGACAGGATCAGGGGCTGCGACGGGCGGGGCTGGATGTTCATCTAATCAATAGGGCCTTTCCGGCCGACTGTCGTCGAGAACGGTTAGCATCGCGGTGGGCGCAAGTGAATGGCCGGGCGGGATGCCGGCCCCACATAGTGTGTCGTGGTGTCATTCGCCAGAGTGCCGGTGTGCGTGCAACCGGAACGAGTCCCGAACGAACCGGGACCGAATCGCTGACTCGGGGGATTCATGGTCTGTTCTAGTTGGGTGGGATTCGGGGTCACGTTTGGGAAGTTTGTCCACCGTGTTTGCACAGGGAGTGCACCGGATGTGAACATTTTTGGCGAAGGGGACCCCCACCCTTTATCCCTCCCCACAAGGGGGAGGGAGTTCGCCGGCGTTGAACCCCACCTTCAAACCGGATGACTGGCTTGCCATAAAATCGCGGCGCTGACGGCCTCCCTCCCCCTTGTGGGGAGGGATACAAGGTGGGGGTCCCCTTCGAGAAAACCCGCCATCCGTCGAGATCAGACGAAGAACTGGCCGCCATTGGCCGAGATGGTGGAGCCGGTGATGAAGCCGGCTTCGTCGGAGGCGAGGAAGACGACGCAGCGGGCGATTTCGGCGGGCTCGCCGAGGCGGCCGACGGGGATCTGCGAAATGATGCTCTCGCGGACCTTTTCCGGCACGGCCATCACCATGTCGGTGCCGATATAGCCGGGGCAGATGGCGTTGACGGTGATGCCGGCCTTGGCGCCTTCCTGGGCGAGCGCCTTGGTGAAGCCGAGATCGCCGGCCTTGGCGGCGGAATAGTTCGCCTGGCCCATCTGGCCCTTCTGGCCGTTGATCGAGGAGATGTTGATGACACGGCCGAACTTGCGCTCGCGCATGCCGGTCCAGACGGGATGCGTCATGTTGAAGAGGCCGGTCAAATTGGTGTTGATCACCTCGTTCCACATGTCGGGCGTCATCTTGTGGAACATGGCATCGCGCGTGATGCCGGCATTGTTGACCAGCACGTCGATCGGGCCGATCGCGGCCTCGACCTTTTCGATGCCGGCCTTGCAGGCATCGTAGCTCGACACGTCCCATTTGAAGACGGGGATGCCGGTCTCCTTCTTGAAGGCCTCGGCCTTTTCGTCATTGCCGGCATAGGTCGCGGCGACCTTGTAGCCGGCATTCTGGAGCGCGACGGAAATGGCCGCGCCGATGCCGCGCGAGCCGCCGGTGACGAGTGCTGTTCGGGTCATATAGGTTCTCCTCCCATTTTGTTGGGGGAGTAGGGGAGTAGGGGAGTAGGGGATTAGGGACATCCAGGCTGCCCCCTACTCCCCTAATGCCCTACTCCCCTACTCCCGTCATTTTCCTCAGTTGATGGCTTCCACGCACATGGCGACGCCCATTCCTCCGCCGATGCAGAGCGTGGCGAGGCCTTTTTGCGCGCCGCGGCGCTTCATCTCGAAGAGCAGCGTGTTGAAGACGCGGGCGCCGGACGCGCCGATTGGGTGGCCGATGGCGATGGCGCCGCCATTGACGTTCACGATCTCCGGGTTCCAGCCCATGTCCTTGTTGACCGCGCAGGCCTGCGCGGCGAAGGCTTCGTTGGCTTCGACGAGATCGAGGTCGGAGACCGACCAGCCGGCCTTCTCGAGCGCCTTGCGCGAGGCGGGGATCGGGCCGGTGCCCATTATCTGCGGATCGACGCCGGCGGTCGCCCAGGAGACGATGCGGGCGAGCGGGGTGATGCCGCGGCGCTTCGCCTCCGCCTCGCTCATCAGGACGACGGCGGCGGCGCCGTCATTGATGCCGGATGCGTTGGCGGCGGTGACCGTGCCTTCCTTGTCGAAGGCGGGCTTCAGCTTCGCCATGGCGTCGAGCGTCGCGCCGTGGCGGATGTATTCGTCCTGATCGACGACGGTGTCGCCCTTGCGGCCCTTGATGGTGACCGGGACGATCTCGTCCTTGAAGCGGCCCTCCTTCTGCGCCGCCTCGGCCTTGTTCTGCGAGGCGACAGCGAACTGGTCCTGCTCGTCGCGCGAGAGCTGCCACTGGCGGGCGACGTTCTCGGCCGTGTTGCCCATGTGGTAGCCGTGGAAGGCGTCCCACAGACCGTCCTTGATCATGGTATCGATCATCTTGAAGTCGCCCATCTTCTGGCCGGAGCGCAGATAGGCTGCATGGGGCGCCATCGACATGGATTCCTGGCCGCCGGCGACGATGATCTTCGCGTCGCCGGTCGCGATCTGCTGCATGCCGAGCGCGACGGCGCGCAGGCCCGAGCCGCACAACTGGTTCATGCTCCAGGCGGTCGCTTCCTGCGGGATGCCGGCGGCCATCGCGGCCTGGCGTGCGGGGTTCTGGCCCTGGGCAGCCTGCAGGATCTGGCCCATGATCACCTCGTCGACATCCTTCGGGTCGACGCCCGCACGCTCGAGCGCGCCCTTGATGGCGATTGCGCCGAGCTCATGGGCGGGAACGGTGGCGAAGGCGCCGTTGAAAGAGCCGACGGGCGTGCGCGCGGCGCTGGCGACGACGATCGAATTCATCTCAGACATGTCGGGTTACTCCGGAACGATGAGGGAGCGCCAAAATGCGCTTTGACGCATTTCTTGCCGTTTCGGCGCGCCCAAGTCAAACCGGGGATGGGTTTACGTGCGCTGCACAAAGCGCTTTCAATTGCCCGCCTTTTGCGCATATCCTCAAAGCTTGCCGAGCGGAAACAGTCGGTTAAATCACTGGGAGCCAGCTACATGCCCGCAAAGAACGATCCGGTGGCCATCAAGAAATACGCCAACCGCCGTCTCTACAATACGGGCACGAGCACTTACGTGACGCTCGAAGATCTTGCCGAAATGGTCAAGCGCGGCGAGGAGTTCACCGTTCAGGACGCCAAGTCCGGCGACGACATCACGCATTCGGTGCTGACGCAGATCATCTTCGAACTGGAAAACCGCGACGGGCAGAACATGCTGCCGATCCCGTTTTTGCGCCAGTTGATCGCGTTCTACGGCGACCAGATGCAGATGGTGGTGCCGAGTTTCCTCGAGCAGTCGATGGTGGCTTTTGCCAAGGAACAGGAGCGCTTTCGCCAGCAGATGAAGGATGCGGTGGGCAAATCGCCGATCGGCATGATGCCGATGGCAGCCGCCCCGTTGAAGGCGATGGAAGAGCAGGCGCGGCGCAATGCCGAGATGTTCCAGAATGCGATGCGGATGTTCACGCCGTTTCCGATGGCGGGCGCGGGCGGCGAGGCAGCGAAGGGCGAAGCCGAGCCCGACGCGCCGAAGGGCGATGATCTTTCCGAACTGAAGGAACAGATTGCGGCGATGCAGCGCAAGCTGGATCAGATGGGGCGGTAGGTTCGGGGGCTGCCGCATCGCATAGCCGTGCTTGCGGGCATTGGAGCCGGCGCGGAGGAAGCTGATTTTCCTGAATTGACCCCCACCCTTTATCCCTCCCCACAAGGGGGAGGGAGTTCGCCAGCGTTGTTCTTTTCCCGTCAATGCAAGTGCCAAGCGGAAGGTGAACCGCGACGAGGATGCCTCCCTCCCCCTTGTGGGGAGGGATCGAGGGTGGGGGTCGCCTTCACATAAAACCGGCGTCGACTATCCCGCGCCGAAACCTACCAGCCCATCGCGCAGCCGTCCTTGCGGGGGTCGGAGCCGGCGATGAGGAAGCCGGATTTTTCGTCGATGATAATCGCCTGGCCGCCGCCATGCGGGGCCGGGGCGTTCTGGATATTGTGGCCGCGGCGTTCGAGGTCGGCGCGGATGTCGGGGCCGATGCCGGTTTCGGCGTTGAGGATCGTGCCGGTGTCGTCCCAGAAGATGCGGGGGTGGTCTATCGCTTCCTGCGGGTCCATGCCGTGGTCGGCGATGTTGGAGAGGACATGGGCGTGGCCCATGGGCTGGTAGTCGCCGCCCATGACGCCGAAGGAGATCGCGGCCTTGCCGCCCCGGGTCGCCATCGCCGGGATGATGGTGTGCATCGGCCGCTTGCCGGGGCCGATCTCGTTCGGATGGCCGGCGGCGAGCGTGAAGCCGGCGCCGCGGTTCTGCAGCGTGATGCCAGATTTCGGCGTGACGACCTTGGAGCCGAAGCCGTGATAGGTCGAGTTGATGAAGGAGACTGCGCGGCGGTCGCGGTCGACGACCGTCAGGTAGACGGTGTCGGAGGACGGCATTTCAGGCGGGGCAACGTTGTCGTTGCGTCGCGCGATGTCGATGCGGGCGGCGAGGGCGTCGATGTACGCGTCGGACAGAAGCTGCTCGGGCGTCACGGTCATCGTTTTCGGGTCGGCGACGAGGTGGTCGCGGACCGAATAGGCGAGGCGAGCGGCTTCGATTTCCATGTGGACGCGGTCGGCCGAATCCGGCGCGAGGCGGCCGGTGTCAAGCTTTGCCATCAGGCGCAGGAGGATCAAAGCGGTGATGCCCTGGCCGTTGGGCGGGATTTCGTGGACGTCGTAATCGCCGTATCGCGTGGCGATCGTGTCGACCCAGTCGGCCGAGACGGCAGCGAGGTCTTCTTCGGTCAGGAGGCCACCGAGTGACTTGACGGTCGCGGCGATTTCCGCGCCGATCTCACCCTGATAGAAGGCCTTCGATCCGCTCTTCGCAATCGCGCGGAAGGAGGCGGCGAGGGCGGGGGCGGAGTGGCGCGAGCCGACCGGCGGGGCCTTGCCGTCGACGAGATAATGCTTCGCGCCGCCGGCATCCTTTGCCAGAAGGTCGACGGCCTTCGGCCAGTCGAGCGCGACACGGCCGTGGACGGCATATCCTTCCTCGCCATAGCGGATGGCGTCGGCGAAGAGTTCGTCGAAGCCCTTGGTGCCGAAGCGGTTCGACAGTTTCTCCCACGCGTCGATGGCGCCGGGCACGGTGATCGGCAGCGCGCCGTGCTCGGGCATGGCGTTCAGGCCCTTGGCGCGGAACCATTCGGGATCGGCCGCCATCGGCGCGCGGCCGGAGCCGTTGAGGCCGTGGATCTTGCCGTCTGGCTCGGCCAGGATGACGAAGCAATCGCCGCCGATGCCGGTCATGTGCGGCTCGACCACGCAGAGCGTCGCGCAGGCGGCGATCGCCGCGTCGGCGGCGTTGCCACCTGAGCGCAGCACGGAGAGCGCGGTCATGGTGGCGAGCGGGTGCGAGGTCGCGGCCATGCCGTTGTCGGCATAAACGGCAGAACGGCCGGGCAGGTCGAAATTGCGCATGTTTCTGTCTCTCCCAATTCGGCCTGACGGTCCCGCGGCCGGTTGGCGATAGTTCGCATGTTCAGTTCGGCAAGATCAATGCCGAGCGCTCCGCCGGACGGCGGTTTTCCATGTTTTGACCTTGCGTCGGTCGGCGTTTGCGCTGCAACATGCGGCCCCATGCCTGCCGGAGTGCCTGCCTTGAAGATCAAGAAAATACTCGTCGCCAACCGATCCGAAATCGCGATCCGCGTCTTTCGCGCCGCCAACGAGCTCGGCATCAAGACCGTCGCCATCTGGGCGGAAGAGGACAAGTATTCGCTGCATCGCTTCAAGGCGGACGAGAGCTACCAGGTCGGGCGCGGGGCGCATCTTACCAAAGATCTGGGCCCGATCGAAAGCTATCTGTCGATCGACGAGGTGATCCGGGTGGCGAAGCTGTCGGGGGCGGATGCGATCCATCCGGGCTACGGTTTGCTCTCGGAAAGCCCGGAATTCGCTGAGGCCTGTGCGGAAGCGGGGATCACTTTCATCGGACCGACGCCGGAGACGATGCGACGGCTCGGCAACAAGGTCGCCGCGCGCAACCTCGCCATCGAGGTGGGCGTGCCGGTGGTGCCGGCGACGGAGCCGCTGCCGGACGACATGGAAGCGGTGAAGACGATGGCTGCCGGCATCGGCTACCCGGTGATGCTGAAGGCCTCGTGGGGCGGGGGCGGGCGCGGCATGCGCGCGATCCGCGCCGAGGAAGACCTTGCCCGCGAGGTGACCGAGGCCAAGCGCGAGGCGAAGGCCGCTTTCGGCAAGGACGAGGTCTATCTGGAAAAGCTGGTCGAACGGGCACGGCATGTGGAAGTGCAGGTTCTGGGTGACACCCATGGCCATGCTGTCCACCTTTTCGAGCGCGACTGCTCGATTCAGCGGCGCAACCAGAAAGTCGTGGAGCGCGCGCCTGCGCCCTATCTCGACGATGCGCGGCGGGCCGAGCTTTGCGGCCATGCGCTGAAGATCGCCGAGGCGACGGACTATGTCGGGGCGGGCACGGTCGAATTCCTGATGGATGCCGACACCGGGAAATTCTACTTCATCGAGGTCAATCCGCGCATCCAGGTCGAGCATACGGTGACCGAGGAGGTGACCGGGATCGACATCGTCAAGGCGCAGATCCGCATCCTCGAAGGTGCGGCGATCGGCTCGGCGGAATCGGGCGTGCCGGCGCAGGCGGACATCAAGCTGAACGGGCATGCGCTGCAATGCCGGATCACCACCGAGGACCCGGAACAGAACTTCATTCCCGATTATGGCCGGATCACCGCCTATCGCGGCGCGACGGGCTTCGGCATCCGGCTCGATGGCGGCACGGCCTATTCGGGCGCGGTGATCACGCGGTTCTACGATCCGCTCCTGGAGAAGGTGACGGCGTGGTCGCCTTCGGCTGACGAGACGATCCTGAGGATGGACCGGGCGCTGCGCGAGTTTCGCATTCGCGGCGTGGCGACGAATTTGACCTTCCTCGAGGCGATCATCGGCCACCCGAGTTTCCGCGACAATTCCTATACGACCAAGTTCATCGACACGACGCCGGAGCTCTTCACCGCCGTGAAGCGGCAGGATAGAGCGACGAAGCTCCTGAACTATCTCGCCGACGTTTCTGTCAACGGTCACCCCGAGGCGCGCGGGCGGCCGCAGCCGAAGGCGGATCCGCTGAAGCCGAAGGTGCCGTTCGTCGGCGGCGACGTGCCGGAGGGGACCAAGCAGCGGCTCGACGCGGACGGGCCGGAGGCTTTCGCGAAGTGGATGCGGGCGGAAAGCCGGGTGCTGGTGACCGACACGACGATGCGCGACGGGCATCAGTCGCTGCTCGCCACGCGCATGCGCACGCACGACATCGCGGCGATCGCCGGCACCTATGCACGGGCGCTCCCCGAACTGCTCTCGCTCGAATGCTGGGGCGGGGCGACGTTCGACGTGGCGATGCGGTTCCTGACCGAGGACCCGTGGGAGCGGCTCGCCAAGGTGCGCGAGGCGGCGCCGAACATCCTGTTGCAGATGCTTTTGCGCGGGGCGAACGGGGTCGGCTACACCAACTATCCCGACAATGTGGTTCGCTATTTCGTCAAGCAAGCCGCGGCCGGCGGCATCGACCTCTTCCGCGTCTTCGACTGCCTCAACTGGGTGGAGAACATGCGCGTCTCGATGGACGCGGTGCGCGAGGAAGGGCGGCTCTGCGAGGCGGCGATCTGCTACACCGGCGACATCAACGATCCGGCCCGGGCGAAATACGATCTGAAATACTATGTCGGCCTCGCGCGCGAACTGGAGGCGGCCGGCGCGCACATCATCGCCATCAAGGACATGGCGGGGCTTTTGAAGCCGGCGGCGGCGAAGGTTCTGTTCAAGACGCTGCGTGAGGAGACCGACCTGCCGCTTCATTTCCACACGCACGACACATCCGGCATCGCGGCGGCGACCGTGCTGGCGGCGGTGGAAGGCGGGGTGGATGCGGTCGACGCGGCGATGGACGCGTTTTCAGGCAACACCTCGCAGCCCTGTCTCGGCTCGATCGTCGAGGCCTTGAAGGGCGATGCGCGCGATCCGGGGCTCGACGCCGAATGGATCAGGAAGATTTCGTTCTACTGGGAGGCGGTGCGCAGCCAGTATGCCGCATTCGAGAGTGATCTGAAGGGGCCGGCCTCGGAGGTGTATCTGCATGAGATGCCGGGCGGACAGTTCACAAACCTCAAGGAGCAGGCGCGCTCGCTGGGGCTGGAAAGCCGCTGGCACGAGGTGGCGCAGGCCTATCACGACGCCAATCTGATGTTCGGCGACATCGTCAAGGTGACGCCGTCGTCGAAGGTGGTCGGCGACATGGCGCTGATGATGGTCAGCCAGGATCTGACGGTGGCCGATGTCGAGAACCCGAAGAAGGACATTTCGTTTCCGGATTCAGTCGTCTCGATGCTGAGGGGCGATCTCGGGCAACCGCCGGAAGGGTGGCCGCAGGGGCTGCAGAAGAAGGCGCTGAAGGGTGAAAAGCCGATCACCGTGCGCCCCGGTTCGCTGCTGGCGCCGGCCGATCTCGACGCGGATCGGGCCGGAATCGAGGAGAAGCTGGAGCGGGAGCTTTCCGACTTCGAATTCGCGTCCTGGCTGATGTATCCGAAGGTGTTTTCGGACTTCGCCGCTGCGCAGGGCGAGTACGGTCCCGTCTCCACGCTGCCGACGCCGATCTATTTCTACGGCATGGAACAGGAGGACGAGATCTTCGTCGAGATCGAGCGTGGGAAGGCGCTGGTGATCCGGTGTCTTGCCATCGGCGAGAGCGACGAGAAGGGCATGGTGACGGTGTTCTTCGAGCTCAACGGCCAGCCGCGCCGCGTCAAGGTTCCGGACCGCACGCATGGGGCGGGCGGGGCGAAGGCGCGGGCCAAGGCGGAAGCGGGCAATGCGGCTCATGTCGGCGCGCCGATGCCGGGTGTCGTCTCGACGCTTGCCGTTGCGGCCGGACAGACTGTTTCGGCCGGCGACGTGCTGCTCTCCATCGAGGCGATGAAGATGGAGACGGCGCTTCATGCCGAGCGCGACGGGGAGATTTCGGAAGTGCTGGTGCGCGCGGGCGATCAGATCGACGCCAAGGATCTGCTCGTCGTCTATGCCGGCTGACATGCAAAAGGCCCGGTCGAAGCCGGGCCTTTGATCATTTGCGGGCGATGCGGATCAGCGGGTGATGAAGGACTGGAAGATGTAGCCCTTCTGGCCGTTGTAGCTGACTTCGCACCAGCGGCAGTCGGTCTCGGCCTCGATCGTGGCATTGGCCGGCACGACGGCCAGCACGGCGGCGCCGTCTTCGGGCGCGGCGCGCATGTTGACGTACTGGTTGGCCTTGGCGGGGCTGAGGTCGGACGAAGCGACGGCGGGCTCGGCCTCGGTCCGTTCGTCCTCGCTGACGAGCGCCGCATCAAAGGCGCTGCGTTCGGATGCGGACGAAATCGGGCGCTCGGGGGCGAAGCCGGCGGCGGTGGTCGGAATGCCGGACGTGACGAGCCCGCCGGTATTGCCCATCGCAGTTGCGATTTCAGCGGCAGCGACGGTTTCATCGACCGCCTGCTTGAGCGCGGTCAGCTTGTCCTCGTCGATGGCGAGCGCGGTGGGGTTCCAGCGCGGGTCGTTGGCATCGAGGCCCGGCGCTTCAGCCTCGGCGGGCGCGCGCGCGGCGGTGTTTGTGACCGGCGTCTCGGACGAAGTGGCAGCGGATACGCCGGATACGGCCTCGGTTTCGACCGCTTCGGGCGGACGATTCGCCGCAGAGGCCGGCTGAACGACTGCCGCAGTCTCGACGGCGTCGGTTTCGACCGCGTCGGCAACGGCGACTGTTGGGCCGGGCTGTGATTCGGTGATGCCGCGCATGATCGGCCCGGCAGCGAGCGCTGCGACGAGGGCAAGGCCGGTCAGACCGATCGCGGCCGGCACGGACGCCTTGCGCAGAAAGCCGCGCGATTTCAGAAGCTGCGTAGCGTTTTCCTGTTGTCCCTCGCCATTCCAGTCGATGCGTCGACGCGGATTGTCATTAGACATGCGGTCACCTTGGCTATCCGGGCTTGCACTGCGCGGCAGCTCCCGGATGGACCGGGCGGCGGCGCGGGCGCGAAGCAAAGTTCATGAATCCCTCTTCGCGTGACCATAGCATCGATTGTGGCGGTGATGAGCCCGGGTTAAGCACGAGTTAAGCATCTCGGTGCTGTGGCCGACTTGTCACGCCACAGAACTATTTGTACAAGCTAACTTCAATCGATTTAAATTCATCATTTAGCTCGAATAGCGTATTGCAGGGAGTAACGAAACGTGAATCCGGCTTTTCCTGCGATCCGATGGGCAGTCGCACTCGCCTTTTTCGCCAATGGCGTGATCATCGGCGCCTGGGCGCCGCAGATTCCGGCGCTGATGGAGCGGCTCGACCTCACGGAAAGTCGGCTCGGCCTGCTGATCCTGATTTTCGGCCTCGGCGCGCTTGTGGCGATGCCATGGTGCGGGGGGCTGATCGCACGTCATGGTTCGCGCCGCCCGCTGGCCGGTTTCGCCGTTCTGGTGCCGCTGGCGCTGCCGGCCGTCGTGCTTGCGCCGGGCTTTGCCAGCGCGGGGCTCGCCATGTTCTGTTTCGGTGCCGTCATCGGCGGCATGGACGTCGCGATGAACGCGAATGCGGTGGCCGTCGAACGCAGGCTCGACCGGGCGATCATGTCCTCCTCGCACGGCTTCTGGAGCCTCGGCGGCTTTGCGGGCGCGGCGGCGGGCGGCGCGTTGTTGCAGTCATACGGCGCATTCGTGCAGGCGATCACCGTCGCGGCCGTGGCGGCGGCGGTCATCGCGGCGATGCTGGTCTGGTCGCTGCGCGATCTGCCGGCACGGAGCGCCGAGAGGCCGTCGACGCGCTGGCCGCTGACACCACTTCCCTATCTGCTCGGCCTCGCCGCCCTGTTCGGGATGATCCCCGAGGGCGCGGTGCTCGACTGGGCGGCGCTGTACCTGCAACGCGAACTCGGCTCCAGCGTCGCCGCGGCGAGCCTGGCCTTTGCCGGCTTTTCCGGCGCGATGGCTCTAATGCGCTTTTCGGGCGATGCGATCCGCAATCGGTTCGGTGCGGTCGCGACGATGCGTGTCTCGTGCCTCGTGGCGGGGTTCGGCCTGATCGGCGCGGGTCTCTCGCCCGACGCGTCGCTGGCCATCGCATTCTTCGCATTGGCCGGGCTTGGCATCGCAAATGTCGTACCGATCGCCTTTTCGGCAGCGGGCAACCAGCCGGGGCTGGCGCCCGGCGTCGGCATGAGCGTTGCGACGACGATGGGCTATTCGGGCATTCTCGTCGCGCCGTCGGCGATCGGCTTCATCGGCGAGCGGACCGGTTTCGCGCCGATCTTCGTCGCGCTGGCGCTGGTGCTGTTCGCGCTCGCCGCGCTTTCGCGCGTCGTGGCGACGGCCGACCGTCAGAAGGTCATCGCGTAGGTCTTGAGGCTTTCGTGCAGATGGTCGGCCACGCGGCGGATGCGCGGCGAGGTCCGCACGTCGCGGTGCATGGCGAGCCACATCGGCAGGACCGGCAGCGTCATGCCGTCGAGGATGATCTCGACGTCTTCGGTCCGGCGTACGAGTCCGCGCTGGGCAAAGCCGATGCCGAGGCCGGCCTTTGCCAGTTCCCAGAAAACGATCTGGTTGTCGGTTCGCACGCCGAAGGCGTGGCGGTCGATCTCGACGCCGAAGCCGCGAAAGCCGGCGATGAGGTCGAGGCCGCGATCATAGCCGACGAGGTCGTGGTCGATGAGGTCGTCCGGGGTTGCGGGCCGACCACGCCGGTCAAGGTACTCCGTGGAGGCGCAGGCGCAGAGCGGCAGGTCCGCGATCTTGCGCGCGACGAGGTCGAGCTGCGACGGCTCGACCATGCGGATCGCGATGTCGGCGTCGCGGCGCAGGAGATTCTCGACCGTGTTGGAAGCGACGATCTCGATCTCGATGGCGGGTTCGGCGCGGCGAAGCGGCTCAAGGATGTCGGGCAGCACATAGGCGGCGACGATTTCGCTGGCGCTGACGCGCACCGTGCCGGCGAGCGCCTCCCCGCTGCCGGTCGCAAGGCGCGCAAAGCCATCGGCGGCTGCGTTCATTTCGGATGCGCGCGCGAAGAGGCGCGCGCCCTCCTCACTCAGCGCATAGCCGCGCCGGCCGCGCTGGAACAGGGTGATCCCGAGCTCCGCTTCGAGCGCCTGGATGTGGCGACCAAGGGAAGGCTGCGACATGCCGAGGAGGCGCGCAGCGGCGGAGAGGCTCCCCGTTTCAGCGACGGCGTGGAACGAGCGGATGAGCGACCAGTCGGGCATGTTCGATATTCAATTCTGAATAACAATACACCGAAATTGGCGAATGTCCATTCCTATACGGAAAGAGGATGATCCGTCCATCGAAACCTCGACGATGGAGACGGAACATGAAAACGGTCGTCATTCTGGGTGCCGGCGGACGGGTCGGAAACGAGATCGCCAAGGCATTCGTCGCCGCCGGCTGGCGGGTCAGGGGCGTTGCGCGCGGCGCGAAGGCGCAGGGCCTTGCCGCCGGCGTGGAGCCGTTGGCCGTGGACGCTACCGATCGGGCAGCGCTGGTGGCGGCTTGCGCCGGGGCGGACATCATCGTCCATGCGCTGAACCCGCTCTATACCGAGTGGGAGGAAAAGGTGATGCCGCTGGCGCAGAATGTGCTGGAGGCGGCGCGCGTGAATGGCGCGACGATCATGCTGCCCGGTAACGTCTACAATTTCGGTCTCGAGATCGGGATGGACATGCGGGAAAGCGATCCGCAGATCGGCTCGACTGCGAAGGCGCGCATCCGCATCGAGATGGAGACGATGCTGGCGGAAGCCGCACGGCTGGACGGCGTGCGGACGATCGTCATTCGGGCCGGCGATTTCTACGGCGGCGAGAAGCCGGGGACGTGGCTCGACGAACTGGTGCTCGCCAAGCTCGACAAGGGCATCTTCACCTGGCCGGGTCCGATGGACCTGGCGCATTCCTTCGCCTACCTGCCGGATTTGGCGCAGGCTTTCGTGGCGGTCGCGGAGCGGCGCGCGGAGCTGGCGCCGTTCGAGGTGCTGCATTTCGCAGGGCATACGGTGACGGGGCAGGAGATGAAGGGTGCGACCGAGCACGCTGTCGGTCGGCCGCTGTCACGCCGTGGGGTGCCGTGGACGCTTTTGCGCGCCGCCGGCCTGTTCATGCCGATGATGCGGGAATTGGCGGCGATGTCCTATCTGTGGCGTGTGCCGCATTCGCTCGACGGGGCCAAACTTGCCGCGCTCGTCCCGGACTTGGAAGCAACGTCGCTGGACGGTGCGATCGAGCGTGTCGTTCGCGACCTGACGCGCAAGAAGGCAGCTTGAAAAAAGTAACGCCCGGCAGCGTGGGTACGCTGCCGGGCGAAGGCGTGCTCCGTCTCGCGGAGGGCGAAGTCTTTGCGCGGAAAGCGCTAGATTCGGCCCATCAACACGAGGATCAGCACTACTACCAGGACGACCCCGAGAATGCCCGACGGGCCATAGCCCCAGCCGCGCGAATGCGGCCAGGCCGGAATGGCGCCGAGCAGGATCAGGATCAGAATGATGACGAGGATTGTTCCGACAGACATGGCTAGTTCCCCAACTCTCCTTGAACAGGACGATCCTGTTCCTTGCCGATAAATGCGCGAAGCGGCCTGCGAGTTCCGCAAGGCCGCTTCACCAGTTGCTAATCTGCCTATTCGGCCGGCGCGGGGAGCGCGTCGGGGGCCTCTTGCGCCGTATCCTTCGGCTTGCGGCGCAGGAGCCACTGCCAGAAAGTCCGCCGCGTTTCGCCGGGCTTCAGGTGCTCGCGCGTGAACACCATCAGGGCGGCCGGCGTGACGACGAGGGTCAGCACGGTGGCGAAGGACAGGCCGTAGACGATCGCCGAGGAGAGCGAGATCCACCACTGCGTCGACGGCGCGTTGATCGTCGTCTCGTGGTGGAAGAGTTCGAGCCCGAGGCCGAAGGCGATCGGCGCGACGCCGAAGATCGCCGACAGGGCGGTGAGCACGACCGGACGGGCACGCTCGCGGCAGGTCTGCAGGATCGCGTCGACCTTCGACATGCCCTCGTGACGCAGAAGATCGTAGGTATCGATGAGGACGATATTATTGTTCACCACCACGCCGGCGAGCGCGATGATGCCGATGCCCGACATGACGACGCCGAAGGTTTGGCCCGTCAGCAGCAGGCCGAGGAAGACGCCGATGGTGGACATCACCACGGTCATCAGCACCAGGAAGACGCTGGTGAACTTGTTGAACTGGGCGAGAAGAACGACGAAGATCAGGAAGATCGCCGCGCCGAACGCCTTGGTCAGGAAGGCGCCGGCCTCGGCGCTTTCCTCGCTCGAACCGGCGAGACGCCAGCGGTTCTGGCCCATGTCCATCTCGGAAAGCGCCTGCGCCACCTCGGCCTGGACCTCGGCGACCTGATAGCCGGTGGCGATGTTGGCCTGGACGACGATGGTCCGCTCCGCATCGATGCGGTTCAGGATACCGGTGCGGGGCTGCGGCTCGCGGGTGACGAAGTTGGAAATCGGCACCGCGCCCTCAGGCGTCTGGACGCGGAGCTGGTCGAGGCTCGACAGGGTTCGGCGGTCGTCGGGCAGGCGCAGGCGGATGTCGACCGCATCGTCGACGCCGGCGGGGCGGTAGTCGGTGAGCTTCAGCCCGGTGGTGACGAGCTGGACGACGGTTCCGACCTGGCTCGGCGAGACGCCGTAGCGCGCGGCCTTGGCGCGGTCGACCTTGAGCGCCCAGTCGACGCCGGGCGGCGGCAGGCCGTCCGAAATCTCGATGACGCCGGGAATCTGCCCGATGCGGGCGGCGACGGCGGCGGCCTGTTCGTTGAGGCCCGAGGGATCGGCGGCCGAGAGGCGGACCTGGATCGGCTGGCCGGTCGGCGGGCCGGCCTCGGGCACGCGCACCTGCACCTCGACGCCGGGAATGCCCGACATCTCGGCGCGCAGATCGTTGAGGATCTCGCTCGCGGCCTTGCGCTCGCGCCAGTCGTGGAATTCGTACTGGATGACGCCGACGACGTCTTCGTCGATGTCCTGCCCGCCGCCGCGCATCTGGCCGACGCGGGTGTAGACGGAGGAGACGCCGGGCCAGCCGAGAAGCCGTTCCTCGGCCTGGCGGGTGGCGGCGTCCATCTCGGCGAGCGAGAGATTGCCGCGCGCGTGGACGTACATCAGGCCGTATTCGGGCTCGACATTGGGGAAGAATTCGACGCCCGCGCCGTACTGCGTGTAGCTGTACTGGACGCCGACCAAGAGCCCGACGGTGAGGACGAGCACCGTCTTCGGGAAGGCGACGGCCTTCTTGACGATGGCCATGTAGAGCCCGTCGGGCTTGCCTTCGGGATGGGGTTCGGCCTTGGCGAACATGGCGCCGAGCGTCGGCGTGAAAACGAGCGCGAAGAGCATCGAGGCCGACAGGGTGACTATCAGCGTCAGCGGCAGGTATTTCATGAACTCGCCGACGATGCCCGGCCAGAACAGGAGCGGCGAGAAGGCCGCGATGCGGGTCATGGTCGCGGCGATGACCGGGCCGGCCATGCGGTTGGCCGCAAGCTCAAATGCGGCGCGCTTGTCCATGCCTTCCGACATGCGCCGTTCGGCGAATTCGGTGACGATGATCGCGTCGTCGACGAGCATGCCGACGGCAAGGATCAGGCTGAACAGCACGATCATGTTGACCGTGTAGCCCATCAGCGACAGCGCCAGAATGCCCATCAGGAACGAGGCGGGGATGGCGAGGCCGATCAGCAGCGAGGCGCGGCCTGACAGCGCGTAGAGGATGACGATGAAGACCAGGATGACCGCGATCAGGACGTGGTTCTGCAGGTCGCTCAGGAGCTGACGGACCATGTCCGACTTGTCCTGGCTGTAGGAGATGTCGACGGCAATGTGGAGCGCCTGCTGGAACGTGCTGGCGACGACTTTCACCTGGTCGACCGTGTCGATGAGGTTCGCGCCGGAGCGCTTCTTGACTTCGATCGCAATGGCGGGGCGGCCGTCGAGACGGGTGATCGTCTCGGCTTCCTTGAAGGTGGAGCGGATGGTGGCGAGGTCCTGCGCGCGCACGACGGCATTGGGGCCGGCGACGATCGGCAGGTTGGCGACGTCCTCGACGGTCTCGATCAGCGAGGGGACCTTGACCGGGTATCGGCCCTCGGCGCCCTGAAGCGCGCCGGCGGCGACGAGGCTGTTGCCGGCATTGACGCCCTGGATCATCTGGTCGAGCTGGAGGCCGTAGGAGGAGAGCTTGACCGGGTCGATGACGACGTCGACCTGCTCGTCGCGGGTGCCCTGCAATGCGCCTTCGAGAACGCCGGGGACTTCCTCGATGCGGTCGCGCAGTTCGCGCGCGGTCTGGGCGAGCACGCGTTCGGGCAGGTCGCCGGACAGCGTGACGACGAGGACCGGGAATTCGGAGACGTTGACCTCGTTGACGGTCGGCTCGTCGACGCCCTGCGGCAGTTCGCGCCGCGCGTCGGACACCTTGGCGCGGACGTCCTCGAGCGCGTTGGAGAAATCGTAGCCGGGCTGGAACTCGACCAGCACGAAGCCGCCGCCCTCATAGGCCGAGGAGCGCATTTCCTTGACGCCGGACAGGCCCTTCATCTGCATCTCGACGGGGCGCAGCAAAAGCCGCTCCGAATCCTCCGGCGAGATGCCCTGATAGGCGAGGCTCACATAGATGATCGGGATCGCGATGTCGGGCTCGGCCTCCTTCGGGATCGACTGGTAGGACAAGGCCCCCGCCACGACCAGGAAGAGCAGGATCGAGATCGTCAGGCGGGCATTGTCGATGGCGATGCGGACGATGTTCATGTCCGTGAATCCTAGTCGGTGCCGACCCGGGCGACTTCGCCCGTCAGGCTGCGGATCGTTTCCTCGTCGGCCTCGACGGCATTGACCGTGTCGCCCTCGGCGACGAGGTCCTGGCCGGAGACGATGACGCGTGCGTCGGCCGGAATGCCCGCAAGCATCAGGCCTTCGGGCGTGTCGTCGACGAGGTCGATGGGCACGAAGATGACCTTGTTCGCGGGATCGACGGCGCGGATGCCGAGATCGCCGGCGACGCTCAGCGTGACGACCGAGCGCGGCAGGCGGACCGATTCGACCGCCTGGGCGCGCAGCGTCATTTCCGTCGTCATGCCGGCGGGGATGTCGTTGTTCTCGTTGTCGATCGCGACTTCGACCTGGAAGGTGCGGGTCTGGCTCGACGCATCGCGCGAGATGTAGCGGATTTCACCTTCCACGACGTCGCCATTGACGAGGCGGACGTCGGCGCGGTCGCCGCGCGTGACGTAGCCAAGGTCGCGTTCGCCGACCTCGCCGGTGGCGATGATCGGATCGAGCGCGAGGATCGTCGCGATCTCGGTGCCCTGCATGACCGAGCCGCCGATCTCGACATTGACGCGGTCGATGAGGCCGGAAAAGGGCGCGCGGACCTCGTTGCGGGTGAGCTCGGCCTGCGCGGCCTCGAGCTCGGAGCGGGCAGCGGAAAGGGCGGAACGCGCATTGTCGGCCTGGAGCCGCGGCAGGGAGCCGGACTGGACGAGCCGTTCGGCGGCCTGCGCTTCGGCCTCGCGCTGCGACAGCAACTGGCGCGCGGTCTCGACGGCCGCTTCCTTGCCCTCGGCGTCGAGCCGCAGGATGAGGTCGCCGGCCTTGACGGTCTGGCCCTTGGAGATCGGCAGTTCGGCGATGATGCCGGCCGAGCGGGCGGCGAGCACCGAGCGTTTGTCGGCCTCGGTGAGGCCCGACATGCGGATGGCGCGCGAGTGCTCGACGCGCGGCGGGCGCACGACGGCGACCGTGTGGCGCTTTTCCTCGACCTTCGGAGCATCGGTCCGTTGTGCGTCGGCCTCTTCCTGTGCCGAACCGACGGACGAGAACTCGCCCGTCGCGACCCAGGCAGCCGTGGCGACAAACACGGCCACGGCCGCGAACTTGTGAAACTTGAACTTCGACATTGTCGGTTAATCCGGTTTCGGGACCCGCCAGCGCATCGCGCTTCAGATGGTATCGGGCGATCCCGTCTTCAAACGGTTTGAAACCACGCGGGCTTCTACATCATCGCGCTATGCGCAAACAGTCACATTTCTTCATCAACCCATCACTCCTGCCAATTGCTGGCGCAATCATTCGTCGCCTTCTGCCGGACAGGGCGCACCGAGCGCCGTCCAGCGTTCGAGCGCCGCAAAGGTCTCCTCGGCGGAGCCCGGCGCGGGCTCGCGACCGGGTCCGGGGTCCCATCCCCAGGCGACCAGCGCATCGTCGCGGACGTGGATCGCGACTTCCTCCAGGTCCATGCCGCCGGTGCGGGCGGGGTCCTTGATCTGGGCGCAAATCTCGGCCGAGCTCTTTTCGAGCCAGACCATCTCGGCCGGCGCCAGGTGCCAGTTGGGCGCGCCGGGCGGGCCGTGCAGGATCTGCGCATTCGTTTCCTGATGGCAAGTCTGGCAGGTGAGGCCGGTATTGCCGAAGCCGTCCGGCCCGCGCCGGACGTTGAAGGGGTGGATGCGCGTCGGCCCGTAATGCGCGCCGGACCAGCGCGGATGGTCGTCCTCGGTGTGGCAGTTGGCGCAGCGCGGATGGGAGAAGACCTCGAAAATCTTCTGCCATTCGGCAAGGCCGGCCTGCGGAGAGGCCGCTTCCTGCGCGAGGACGGGCGCCGGCAGGGCCAGCAGAGCGAGCGCGACGACAAATCTCATGCGAAGGCGACCTCGCGCGACAGGGGCAACTGGCGAACGCGCTTGCCCGTCAGCGCGAAGACGGCATTGGCAAGGGCGGCGACCGAGGTCGGCGTCGACAATTCGCCGACGCCGCCCATCTTCTCGGCGCTTTCGAGGATCGCGATCTCGAATTGCGGACACTGGTGCATGCGCATGGCGTCATAGTCGTGAAAATTCGACTGCTCGACGCGGCCTTCGCGAAGGGTGATTTCCTGGTTCATGGCCGAGGAGAAGCCGAAAACCGCGCCGGAGACGAGCTGCGCCTCGATGATCGACGGGTCGAGCGCGATGCCGACATCGGTGGCCATCCAGGTCTTTTCGATGCGGATGCCGGCCGGCGTGTCCGCGATCTCGACGATCTGGGCGATCCACGAGCCGAAGGCGAGCGCGAAGGCGAAGCCGCGCGCGCGGCCTTCAGCCGGTGGTTCGCTCCAGTTCGCCATTTCCGCGACGCGGTCGACGACGCCGAGCGCGGCGGGATAATCGGCGACCAGCCGGCGGCGCAGTTCGACAGGGTCCATGCCGCCCGCGACCGCGATCTCGTCGAGAAAGCCTTCGTGGAAATAGGTATTGAACGACATGCCGACCGAGCGCCAGAAACCGACCGGCACGCCGAGATCGGCCTTGATGCCGCGCACGCGATAGTTTTCGATCGAATAGGGCTGGTCGTGCGCGCCTTGCGTGATCGTCGCATCGGGGCCAACCGGCGAGATCGACGGGAAGGTGCGGCGCATGACGCTGCCGAGGATGGAGGGCGCGGCGATGGTCATGTCGAGCGCGACCGGCAGACCGGTCTCATCGAGCCGCGCGCGGAAACGGCCCTTGGCGGCGGGGCGGAAGACGTCGCGGGCGATGTCCTCCTCGCGTGTCCACGTCACCTTGACCGGTCGCCCGCCGGCCGCATCGGCCAGTAATGCCGCATAGATCGAGAAATCGACCTCGCGCCGGCCGAAGCCGCCGCCCATCTGCGTTGTATGGACGGTGACGTCCGCCGTCTCCATGCCGAGCGCGGAGGCGCAAAGCTGCGCGGTGAGCGTCGGCACCTGGTTAGGTGCCCAGACCGTGAGCTTGCCGTCGGCGAGCTTCGCGGTCGCGTTCATCGGCTCCATGCAGGCATGGGCAAGAAGCGGGACGGCATAGTCGGCCTCGATGAGGCGCTCGCGCGGGGCGTCGGCGAAGAGGGTTTCGACGTCGCCTTCGTCGCGCATGGACGAGCCGGAGGCCGGGTCGGCCAGCGCTTGCGTCAGACGCGCGTCGATTGCGGCATTGTCGGCCGGGTAGTCCGGCGTGCCCCAGTCGGCCTCGATCAGGCCGGCGGCGCGGAAGGCGGCCCAGGTGTTTGTGGCGAGGATGCCGAAGCCGTGGCCGTAGGTCGAGAATATGGGCACGATGCGGATGACGCCCGGAACGGTTTCCGCTTTCGAGAGGTTGACGGCAGTCGGCTCCTGCCAGAAGACCGGGCTCATCTTCACCGTGCCGAAGAGCATGTCCGGCGCGGTGACGTCGACGCCGAAGACCGGGGCGCCGGTCGCCTTGGCGAGCATGTCGACGCGCGGCTGCGACTGGCCGAGAAGCTTCCACTCGGCGCGGTCGCGCAGCGGGATGTCTGAGGGCGGCTCGATCGCGGCGGCATCGAGCGCCAGCGCGCCATAGGTCAGGCGCTGGCCGGAGGCTTCGTGGATCACTTCGCCATCGGCGGTGGTGAGTTCGGCGGCCGGAACGTCGAGCCGGCGGGCGGCGGCCTCTGTCAGCATGATGCGGGCGGCGGCGCCGGCCTGGCGCATGCGGATAAAGCCGTCGCGGGTGGAGGACGACCCGCCCGTCGCCTGCAGGCCGAGCACCTTGGCGACGGTGCCGAAGCTGCGGCGCGTGACCTCGGCCATCAGGCTCTCGTCGAAGAAGGGGAAGGGGCCGGCTTCCTCCATCATCGCCGCATTGTAATAGGCCGGCGAGGCGGGGCCGTGCTCGACCGTCACCTGGTCGAGCCGCACGTCCAGTTCCTCGGCGACGAAGGCGGCGAGCGTGGTGGCGATGCCCTGGCCCATCTCGGCGCGGGGCGCGATGATCGTGATCGTCTCGTCGGTGCCGATCTTGACGAAGGGATTGAAGGCGACCTCGTCCTCACCGAGCCCGTCGAGCAGCGGATTGGCATAGGGGCGGCGGACATACCAGGTGCCGAAGGCGACGCCGCCCGCGACCGCGACCGCGCCGACGAGGAAGGTGCGCCGTGTGATGGTTCCGAGCCGCGACATGGCGTCAGGCTCCCGCCGGCGCGCCGGCAGCGCGCTTCACCGCCGCGCGGATGCGCGGATAGGTGCCGCAGCGGCACAGATTGCCGCCGAAGGCGTTGTCGATATCCTCGTCCGTGGGGGCCGGATTGGCCTCCAGCAATGCAACGGCGGTCATGATCTGGCCGGCCTGGCAGTAGCCGCATTGCGAGACCTGCTCGTCGATCCACGCCTGCTGGACCGGGTGGAGCGCCTCGGGCGTGCCGATGCCTTCGATGGTTATGATGTCGCCGGTCGCCTGGCTGACGGGCATGACGCAGGAGCGGACCGGCGCGCCGTCGACCAGCACCGTGCAGGCGCCGCAGGCGGCGATGCCGCAGCCGAATTTCGGGCCGAGAATGCCGGCGAGATCGCGCAGCGCCCACAGGAGCGGCATCTCCGGCTCGGCGTCGATCTGGATCGCTTTTCCGTTGACGGTCAGCCGCATCGCGTCAGCCTTCTCACCCCTCGGCGCCATCTTGCGCCAAGGACATATTGACAAATTCTGTTATTTTGTCAAACAGGACGGAATGACACAGGCTCTTTCCGACATGCTGTTCGCCAATTGCGAGGATGAGCGCCGCGCGCGTATCCTCGACGGGGCGATGGGCTGCTTCCTCGCCTATGGCTACCAGCGCACCACGATGGACGACATCGCCAAGGCGGCGGAGATCTCGCGTCCGGCGCTCTACCTCCAGTTCCGCAACAAGACCGACATCTACCGGGCGCTGGCGACGGCCTTCATGCAGTATTGCGTCTCGAATGCCGAGGCGGTGTTCGCCGGGCCGGGCGATCTGCCGGACAAGCTCGGCAGCGCCTTGACCTGCGTGATGGATCTCGTCGGCGAGGTCGAAGCATCGCCGCACGGGGCGGAAATCCTCGACATGAAGACGAGCCTTGCCGCCGAAGTGGTGGCGACCGGGCGCGGGCGGATGATCGAGCTCGTCGAGACGGCGATTACGGAAAGCGGGCCGACGCCGCTGCCGCCAAGGCTTTATGCCGACATGCTGCTCGACGCGATCGACGGCATGAAACTGCGCATGCCGCCGGTGGACGAGCAGTTGCGGCTCAGGGACGGCTATGTCGGGGTGCTTCTGGCGGCGATGCGCGCCGGGTGATGAAGCCCGCGATTCATTGAAGTGTTTGCGTCGGTCGGGTTGGCTGCGGTTTTTGTGAATTGACCCCCACCCTTTATCCCTCCCCACAAGGGGGAGGGAG
>NZ_AYOD01000015.1 GCF_000497755.1 Aliihoeflea sp. 2WW | reverse complement strand
CTCCCTCCCCCTTGTGGGGAGGGATAAAGGGTGGGGGTCCCGCTCAGAAGACTTCGGACTACTGCGCCGTCCAGCCGCCATCGACGGAGATCGTGGTGCCGGTGATCTGGGCGGCGTCGTCGGAGCAGAGGAAGGCGACGGTGCCGGCGATCTGGTCGACGGTGGCGAATTCCTTCGAGGGTTGCTTGCGCAGGACGTGGTCGGCGACGACGGTGTCGCGGTCGAGGTTCTTTTCGGCCATCAGATCCTGGATCTGGGTTTCGACCAGCGGCGTCAGGACGAAGCCGGGGCAGACGGCGTTGCAGGTGATGCCCTGTCCGGCGGTTTCCAGTGCCGTCGTCTTAGACAGGCCGACGATGCCGTGCTTGGCCGCGACATAGGCCGACTTGTTGACCGAGGCGCGCAGGCCGTGGGCTGACGCGATGTTGACGATGCGCCCGAAGCCGGCCTTGCGCATGATCGGCAGAGCCGCGGCCGTCGTGTGGAAGGCGGAGGTCAGGTTGATTGCGATGATACGGTCCCATTGTTCGACCGGGAAGCTTTCGATCGGCGCGACGTGCTGGATGCCGGCATTGTTGACGAGGACGTGGAGGGCGCCGAATTTTTCGGCGGCGATCGCGACGAGCTGGCGCGCGGCATCGCCCGTCGACATGTCGGCCGAGACGTAAAGCGCCTCGACGCCGAATTCGGCGGCTAGGCTTTCGGCGAGCGCGTGGTCTTCTGCGGCATCGGTGTAGGAATTGAGGACGAGGTTGAATCCTGCCGCGCCCAGCCGCCGGGCGATGGCGAGGCCGATGCCTGAAGTCGATCCCGTCACGATTGCCGTTCTTTGCGCCGTCATGGCCGTGTCATCCCGTCTTGTTGTGGTTGTCGCCATCGAACATATATTGCAGCGCAGCACAATATGGACGCGCGCCGCCTTGCTCCGGCCCGATGGCGGGTTTAATTCGGGAGGCATACGGCGGCACCAGATGAGGCAGGCCCAGTGAATCCGCATGTTCAGTTTCTCGACCGTCCGCTGACGCGCCGGATCTCGGTTCCGGTGCCGGTGGGCGGCGTTCTCGTCGGCGGCGCGGCGCCGGTCGTCGTGCAGTCGATGACCAATACGGACACGGCCGACATCGACGGCACGGTCGCGCAGGTCGCGGCGCTCAATCGCGCGGGCTCCGAGATCGTTCGCATCACGGTCGATCGCGACGAGAGCGCGGCGGCGGTGCCGAAAATCCGCGAGCGGCTGGAGCGCCTCGGGCTCGACGTGCCGCTGGTCGGCGATTTCCACTATATCGGCCACAAGCTTCTGGCCGACCATCCGGCCTGCGCCGAGGCGCTGGCTAAATACCGGATCAATCCGGGCAATGTCGGCTTCAAGGACAAGAAGGACCGGCAGTTCGCCGCCATCGTCGAGACGGCGATCCGGCACGACAAGCCGGTGCGCATCGGCGTCAACTGGGGCTCGCTCGACCAGGAACTCCTGACCCGCCTGATGGACGACAACCAGGCCAAGGGCTTTCCGATGACGGCGCAGGAGGTGACGCGCGAGGCGATCGTTCAGTCCGCCATCCTGTCGGCCGAGCTCGCCGAGGAGATCGGGCTGGCGCGCGAGCGCATCATCTTGTCGGCCAAGGTTTCACAGGTTCAGGACCTGATCGCGGTCTATGTCGAGCTGGCGAAGCGCTCGAACCATGCGCTGCATCTGGGTCTCACCGAAGCCGGCATGGGCACCAAGGGCATTGTCGCCTCGTCGGCCGCGATGGGCATCCTCTTGCAACAGGGGATCGGCGACACGATCCGCATTTCGCTGACGCCGGAGCCAAATGGCGACCGGACGCGCGAGGTTCAGGTGGCGCAGGAACTGCTGCAGACCATGGGCTTTCGCCAGTTTCTGCCGGTGGTGGCGGCGTGTCCGGGATGCGGGCGCACGACGTCGACCGTGTTCCAGGAACTCGCCCAGACCATCGAGGGCGATCTTCGCCGCAATATGCCGCTTTGGCGCGAGAAATATCCCGGCGTCGAGAACCTCAAGGTCGCGGTGATGGGCTGCATCGTCAACGGGCCGGGCGAATCCAAGCATGCCGATATCGGCATTTCGCTGCCCGGCACCGGCGAGACGCCCGCCGCGCCCGTCTTCATCGACGGCGCGAAGGTCGCGACGTTGCGCGGGCCTGCGATCGCCGCCGATTTTCAGGTCATGGTCGCGGACTACATCGAAAAGCGCTTCGGGCGCGGCGCGGGCGCCTGAGCATGTGGGCGCGGGCGCTCCTCGCAGCCCTCGTGCTTAGCCTTTCGCCTGTGCACGCCGCCGAAAAGTCCGCGCCGACGGTCGGGCTGGTCTGCGATCTCATCGAGGAACATGCCGGCAGGAACGATCTGCCGGAGCAGTATTTCGCACGCCTGATCTGGAAGGAAAGCCGGTTCAACCCGAATGCGGTCAGCCCGGTCGGCGCGGAGGGCATCGCCCAGTTCATGCCCGGTACGGCGGCGCTGCGGGGGCTCGCGGACAGTTTCGACCTGCACCAGGCGCTCGCGGCCTCGGCCGATTATCTCGCCGAACTCACCGCCAAATACGGCAATCTCGGCCTTGCCGCCGCAGCCTACAATTCGGGCGAGGGGCGCGTGTCGCGCTGGCTTGCCTCGGGCGGCTTCCTGCCGCTGGAAACCGAGAACTACGTGCTCGACATCATGGGTGCCCCGGCCGACGCGTTCATCGGCGTCAGGAAGGCGGTGGACGTGCAGCCGCTCGACGAAAAGAAGCCTTTCGGCGAGGCCTGCCGCGAACTGCCGGTTTCAGGCGCATCGATGGTGGCGATGGCGAGCGTTCCGGTCCTGCCCTGGGGCATCCAGGTCGCCGGCAATTTCCGCCGCGACGCGGCGCTGCGGCAATGGCAGCGCCTGCGCCAGCAGCATTCGGGCGTTCTGTCGGGGCACGAGCCGGTCGTCAGCCGGATACGCAATCCGCGTGCGCGGGCCGGTATCTACGCGGTGCGGATCGGGGCGGAAACGCGCGGGGAGGCCGACCGGATATGTACCGCGCTGCGCGGGTCGGGTGGGTCGTGCGTGGTTTTGAAGAACAGGTGAGGGGCGGGGGTGTTTGTCTGCGGCGTTGAGCCGATGGCGACGGCGAGGCCTGGATTCCTGTGACAAGCACAGGAATGACGGACTGCAAAGATACCGCTGCCAAACGAAAATCGTCGCGATTTGCATCCAACCTTGATGCCCGTCACCCCTGTGCTTGTCACAGGGGTCCATGCCTCGACGGTTCAACTGGCGGGACGGAAAGATTCAGCGCTGCCGCTCCGCCACGAAACGCGCAGTCGACATCAGGATCGCCGCTCGGTCGCCATAGGGCGCGACGAGGTCGCAGGCCTGCGCGACCAGCCCGCCCAATTGCCTCCTGGCCCAGTCCTCGCCGTGGAGCGCGACGAGCGTGCCCTTGCCGGCGGCGGCGTCCTTGCCGGTGGCCTTGCCCATCGCTTCGGGCGTCGAGGTGTGGTCGAGAAGGTCGTCGGCGAGCTGGAAGGCGAGGCCGATGGCGGAGCCGAATTCGGCCAGCCGTTCGACGTCGTCCTGCGGCGCGCCGGCGGCGATGGCGCCGGCCTCGCAGGCGAAGCGGATCAGGGCGCCGGTCTTCATCGCCTGCAGGCGGATGATGCCGGCCTCGTCCGGCGCATCGCGCTCGGCGGCGAGGTCGAGCGCCTGCCCGCCCACCATGCCGCCGATGCCGGCCGCGCGCGCGAGCCTGCCGACGAGCACGATCCGCGCCGATGCGTCGAGCTCGGTCGCCGGGTCGGCGAGGATGTCGAAGGCGAGCGTCAAAAGCGCGTCGCCGGCAAGGATCGCGGCGGCCTCGTCGAACGCCTTGTGGACGGTTGGCTGGCCGCGACGAAGATCGTCATCGTCCATCGCCGGCAAATCGTCATGGACGAGCGAATAGGAATGAACGCATTCGAGCGCGGCGGCGACGCGCAGGACCGCCTCGCCGTCAGCGCCCAACAGCGCGGCGCTTTCCATGACGAGGAAGGGGCGCAGCCGCTTGCCGCCATTGAGGACGCCGTGGCGCATGGCGGCGACGAGGCGCTGCGGCCGGTCGATCTCGCCGGGAAGCGGCCGTGCGCCGAGAAGCGCGTCGAGCATCGCCTCGACGCGCAGGGCGGCGCCGGCAAGGAGGGTTTCGAAGTCGATCTGGCTATGGTCGTGCATGGTCTGGCAATCGCCTCTGCCGCCCGTCCGGTCAAGCGATATCGGCGCATGACGACCGGCCGCGATTGCGCGGGGGGACGCGGGAGCCGCTAGACGGGTGGACGTGTCGGAACATGGAAGAGACGGGTGGACGAGCCTGCAATCGAGGTCGAACCGCGCAGGACCGAGAGGCCGGAAGCGTTGGCGCTGTTGAGGCCGCGCCGCAAGCGCCGCTCGGGCTGGCGCTGGGTCGGGCGCGTCGCGCTCGCGCTTGGGCTCCTGGCCGTGCTGCCGCTCGTGCTGACGCTGCTCTACCGCCTGCCGGCCGTGCCGGCGCCGTCCACCTTGATGATCCGCGATGCCGTCACGCTTCAGGGCTACGACCGGCGCTGGGTGCCGATCGACCAGATGGGAACGGCCATCGTCCATTCGGTGATGATGTCGGAGGACGGTCAGTTCTGCGCCCATCGGGGCGTCGACTGGCCGGCGCTCAACGCTGTCATCGAGGATGCGATGTCGGGCGAGCGCACGCGCGGCGCCTCGACCATCACCATGCAGACGGCCAAGAACCTCTATCTCTGGCATGGCCGCTCGATGATCCGCAAAGGCATCGAGGTGCCGCTGTCGCTCTATCTCGACGCGGTGCTTCCGAAGCGGCGGATCATGGAAATCTATTTGAACATCGCCGAGTGGGGGCCGAACATCTATGGCGTGGAGGCTGCGGCGCAGCATCATTTCGGACGCTCCGCGCGCGAGCTGAGTTCGCGGCAGGCGGCGCTTTTGGCCGTCGCGCTGCCCAACCCGCTGAACCGCGACCCGGCCAATCCGGGGCAGGGGCTCTCGCGCTTGGCGGGAACGATCGAGGCGCGCGCGAACCAGGCGGGGGCTTATGTCGGCTGCCTGCGGTGACCGCCTGAAAAAATTCGAGCCCTGAGTCTGGTCAACCCGACTGCCGGCGTGTATAGGCACCGCAACCTTTCGCAGAATTAGGCCCGTTGCAGGCCCCATTGGGGTTGCGCAGGTCATTGATCGATACCGGAGCAAGACCATGGCTGTACCTAAAAGGAAAACTTCGCCTTCGAAGCGCGGCATGCGCCGCTCGGCCGATGCGCTGAAGTCCCCGACCTTCACCGAAGACAAGAATTCCGGCGAAATGCGCCGCCCGCACCACATCGACCTGAAGACGGGCATGTATCGCGGCCGTCAGGTGCTGACGCCCAAGGAAGGCTGAGGCCTTTCGACGAGACGTGAAAAAGCCGGGCAATGCCCGGCTTTTTTGTTGCCTGCGTTGCGTTGGATTTTGATCAGGCGTCGGCGCCGCGAACCATCTGCGTCGATTCCCAGCCTTCGCCGGCCGAGATGATGCAGCTCTTTCCGTCCGTGCCGGTGGCAAGAATCGTCCACGAGCCGCTGTCGGACACGAAGACCTCGACGACCGCGCTGTTGTCGACCATGCCGACGGCCGTCGCGCTTTCGTTGAAGTGCTGCTCGAGTTCGGTGACGATGTTGGCGCGCTCGGAGCACATGTTCATCGACAGCATGTTGGCGTTGAGGGCCGGCGTCTCGACCGCCGGGGCCTCGGGCTGGATCGCCGCCATGTCGGCATTCGGGCTGGTGGCCGAAGCAAAGGGAAGTGCAGTCAGGACCATCGCTGCTGCCGCCGCTGAGACGATAAGGGCTGTGCGTGCCATTGGAAGCACCTCCTGCGTTTCGGCCAGCGGGGAAAGACGATTTACAAAACTGCCCTGCCCGACCCGGAAAATCTTTGGCCACCCTCGGCGGCTTCGGGGGAACAAGGGTTTAGGAAGTGTATCCGTTCCATCACGAGTCTGTGACGTTGCGTAATGTGTGGGCGTGCCGCTTTTCGCGGCAGTGCGAATGGGAACAGCCAGGCTTCACATGGACGAGGACGCACGACGATCGCGACTCCCTCCCCCTTGTGGGGAGGGATAAAGGGTGGGGGTCCAATATGATCCTGCCCTTTATCGTCGGGCTGGACCCGTTCGATATCGGGCAGAGTCGTGCAACAAGGTCGAGGGCTGCGCCGCACCCCCACCCCTTACCCCTCCCCACAAGGAGGAGGGGGACGTCGGCATAGCGCCTTCACGTCAACCGAGCTTCAAGCGGAGAAAAAGTCTCTGCCCAGTCTCAGTTCATCGTCGGGATGACGAATTCCGCGCCGTCCTTGATGCCGGAGGGCCAGCGGGAGGTGACGGTCTTGGTCTTGGTGTAGAAGCGGAAGGCGTCGGGGCCGTGCTGGTTCAGGTCGCCGAAGCCGGAGGCCTTCCAGCCGCCGAAGGTGTAGTAGGCGATCGGGACCGGGATCGGCACGTTGACGCCGACCATGCCGACCTGGACGCGGGCGGCGAAGTCGCGGGCGGCGTCGCCGTCGCGGGTGAAGATCGAAACGCCGTTTCCGTATTCATGCTCGTTCGGCAGGCGCAGCGCGTCCTCATAGGTGTTGGCGCGCACGATGGAGAGGACCGGGCCGAAGATCTCTTCCTTGTAGATCTTCATGTCCGGCGTGACGTTGTCGAACAGGCAGCCGGCCATATAGTAGCCATTCTCGTAGCCCTGCATCTTGAAGTCGCGGCCGTCGACGACGAGGTCGGCGCCTTCCTTCACGCCGCCATCGACATAGGACTTTATGCGCGAGAGGGCTTCCGCCGTCACCACCGGTCCGAAATCGGCCGAGGCGTCGAGCGAGGAGCCGATCTTCAGCGCCTCGACGCGCGGGATCAGCTTTTCGACGAGACGGTCGGCGGTTTCCTTGCCGACCGGGACGGCGACCGAGATCGCCATGCAGCGCTCGCCGGCCGAGCCGTAGCCGGCGCCGATCAGGGCGTCGACCGTCTGGTCCATGTCGGCATCGGGCATGATGATCATGTGGTTCTTGGCGCCGCCGAAGCACTGGGCGCGCTTGCCGTTCGCGGTCGCGCGCGAATAGATGTACTGCGCGATCGGCGTCGAGCCGACGAAGCCGACGGCCTTGATGTCCGGATCGTCGAGAATGCCATCCACGACTTCCTTGCCGCCATTGACGACGTTGAGGACGCCGGCCGGAAGGCCCGCCTCGATGAAGAGTTCGGCGATGCGCATCGGCACGGACGGATCGCGCTCGGACGGCTTCAGGATGAAAGAATTGCCGGCGGAAATGGCCGGGCCGATCTTCCACAGCGGGATCATGGCCGGGAAGTTGAAGGGGGTGATGCCGGCGACGACGCCGAGCGGCTGGCGCAGCGAATAGACATCGATGCCGGGGCCCGCGCCGTCGGTGTATTCGCCCTTCATCAGGTGCGGGGCGCCGATGCAGACCTCGATCACTTCGAGACCGCGCTGGATGTCGCCCTTGGCGTCGGGGATGGTCTTGCCGTGCTCGCGGGCAAGCATTTCGGCGAGTTCGTCATACTCGTTCTGGACCAGGTCGAGGAACTTCATCAGGACGCGCACGCGGCGCTGCGGGTTGGTCGCAGCCCAGCCGATCTGTGCCTGCTTGGCGTTTTCGACCGCTTCGCGCAGTTCCTCGCGCGAGGCGAGCGCGACCTTGCCGCGTACCGAGCCGTCCATCGGCTGCATGATGTCAGCGGTGCGACCGCTCTTGCCGGCGACGCGCTTGCCGCCGATGAAATGTCCGACCTCGATCATGAGGATCTCCCTAGCTTATCGGTTTGGCCGCATCTTCTGCGCATGGCAGCTGCAATGCAACGCCAAGTGGGGGCAAGCCGCTGTGCAAGGATCGATGAGCGAGAAAGAAGGTGCACGAAATGGTGCAACGCGGTATGGAGAGGAAGGGTAGGAGATTTCCATGAACTGGGACGACATGCGCGTGTTTCTGGCGGTGGCGCGCTCGGGGCAGATCCTGGGGGCGGGCAAGCGGCTCGGGCTCAACCACGCGACCGTTTCGCGGCGCATGGTGGCACTGGAATCCGCGCTCGGAGCGAAGCTTCTCAACCGGCTGACGACGGGCTGCGAACTGACGCCGGAGGGCGAGCGCTTTTTGCAGGTGGCCGAGCGCATGGAGGCGGACATGATCGCCGCGCGCTCGGAAGTCGCGGGCGAGGGGGCGACGCTTTCGGGCACGGTGCGGATCGGCGCGCCGGATGGATTCGGCGTCGCCTATCTGGCCGGGCGGCTGCCGGAATTCTCCGCGCTTCATGCCGACCTCGATCTGCAACTCGTGCCGGTGCCGCGCTCGTTCTCGCTGTCGCGGCACGAGGCGGATATCGCGATCACCGTCGACCGCCCGACGGAGGGGCGGCTGGTGGCGGCCAAGCTCGTCGACTACACGCTCGCCATCTACGCCTCGCGTGACTACGTGGAGGCGCACGGCCTGCCGCAATCGACCGACGATCTCCTGAAGCACCGGCTGATCGGCTACGTGCCCGACCTGATCGTCAGCCCGTCGCTCGACTATGCGCGGCAATTTCATCCGCAATGGGAAGCGCGGTTCTCGGTGTCGTCGGCGCTGGGGCAGGTGGAGGCGGTGCGGGCCGGCGCCGGGGTTGGGATTTTGCACTCATTCATCGCGCGCAAGCATCCGGAACTGGTGCTGGTGGAAGCGATCAAGCCGATCCGGCGGGCGTATTGGCTGGTCTATCACGAATCGGTGCGGCCGGTGCGGCGGATACAGGCGGTGGCGGGGTTTATTGCGCAAGCGGTGGAGAGGGATCGGGGGCTTTTCGCGTAGATTGCGCTTTGTCGCGCCCCCCTCTGTCCTGCCGGACATCTCCCCCGCGAGGGGGGAGATTGTCCGGCAGGACAGAGGGGGCAACGTGGAGCGTCAACGCTTCAGGCTATCGCCCGCAACCTCTCCGGCAGCGTCGTCAACACATCCGCCGTCGCATTGGCGAACGCCACGCGCAGATGCCGGTCGTTGCCGGGGCCGAAGAAGGCGCCGGGGATGGTGACGATGCCGGCTTCGCGGGCGAGGCGTTCGGAGATGCGGGTCGAGCTTTCGCCGTCGAAGGGATGGCGCAGGAACGCGAAATAGGCGCCGATCGCGTCGAGGGTCCAGCCGTTGGCGCCGTCGAGCGCCGCGCGCAAGGCGTCGGCGCGGTGGGCGATTTCGGCGCGGTTGTCCTCGCGCCAGGCAGCGAGCGGCGCGATGGCCGCGGCGACCGCGATCTGCGGGGCGCGCGGGGCGCAGATCTGGACGTTGTCCATGATCCGGGCGATGGCATCGACCATCTGCGGCGAGGCGGTGACGGCGCCGAGGCGGTGGCCGGGAATGCAGAAGGATTTGGAGAAGGAATAAAGGCCGATCAAATTGTCCTGCCACAGCGGCTCGGAAAAAAGCTCGTGCGGGCGGGCAGTGCCGAGCGGCAGGAAGTCACGATAGGTCTCGTCGAGGATCAGCCAGATGCCACGGTCGCGGCAGAGCGCCAGGAGGTCGGCGAGGAGCGAGGGCGGGTAGATCGCGCCGGTGGGATTGTTCGGCGTGACGATGGCAAGCGCGCGGATGTCCGGCGTGATCGCGGCGGCGACGTCCTCGAGCCTCGGCAGGAAACTGTCTTCGGCGTGGCAACGGACATAGCGCGGCGCGATGCCGAGCATTTCCAGCGTCGTCTCGTGATTGAAGTAGCAGGGGTTGGTCATCAGGATCGCATCGCCAACGCCGGCGACCGCCATGGCGGCGGTGACGAAGGCCTGATTGCAGCCCGAGGTGATATGGATATTCTCGGCGGCGATCGGCGCGCCGTAGAGCGCGGCCTGATGCGCGGCGTAGCTTGCGCGCAATTCGTCCTCGCCCTCGATCGGGCCGTAGCCGCAGGCGGCGACTGAGCCGGCGGCTTCGGCGAGCCAATTCAGCATGCGCGGTTCTGGCGGGTAGCCGGGCACGGCCTGGGAAAGGTCGACCAGCGGGCCGAGGCGACCGTCATAGGCGCGGCCCCAGGCCTGGACGGCGGGGATCGGTGGAGCCGACAGGCTGGCGATCAGCGGATTGAGGCGCGGTCTCATCATGCGGGGTCTGGTCTCAGGACTTGCGGGACTTGGCGGCTTTTCGCGCCGGTGCCTTGCGCTGGGCGGGGGTGGAACGACGAATGGCGCGGCGGGCGGTCGTCTGCGGCTCGGCGCGCGCGTTCATATCGGCAAATTCGCTCGTCAGCCAGTCGATGAAGACCTGCACCACCGGCGCGGAGCGCAGATCCGAACGGCAGGCGATATGGAACGCATCGACGGCCGGCACGGCGAGGTTGAACGGCGCGACGAGCTGGCCGGAGGCGAGGAAGCGGCTCGCCGTCACTGTGTCGCCGAGCGCCACGCCGTAGCCGTGGATCGCGGCCTCGATGGCAAGGCGCGCATCGCACATGTGGTGCTGGGCATTGCGCTTCAGGTCGAGCGCGTCGGCGGCGGAGAGCCAGGTGTGCCATTCGCGGCCGTCATCGGCGTGGAGCAGGATGTGCTCCTTCATGTCGCGGATGGTGCGGATCGGCCGGTTGTTGATGAGCGAGGGCGAAACGACCGGGAAGAGGTCGAGCCCGGTCAGCCGGCGCGACCAGCAGTCGGTCCAGTTGCCGTCGCCGTAAAGGACGCAGATGTCGATGCCGGCGGAATGGATCAGATCCGGGTCGTTGGCGGCGTCCAAGGTCAGGCGGATGTCGGGAAAGCGCGCGGTGAACGAGGACAGGCGCGGCAGGAGCCAGAAGGACAAGAGCGCGGGGACGCAAGTGACCGACAGCGCGCCGGCGCTGGACGGGCGCGTCAGTCGCGCGGTCGCGCCGGCGATCTCGGCGAAGGCGGTGGAGACGGAGGGCAGCAGCTCGGCGCCGTGCGCGGTGAGCTTCAGGCGCTGGCCGCCGCGCTCGAAGAGCTGCACGTCGAGCGCGGATTCGAGCGCCCTGATCTGGTGGCTGACCGCGCCGTGCGTGACTGAAAGCTCCGCCGCAGCCTTGGTCAGCGAGCCGTGTCGGGCCGCTGCCTCGAAGGCGCGCAAGGGGTTGAGCGGGGGCAGGCGGGGTGCCAAGCGTCGATTTCCGATGTGAAGAAAGCTCACAGCAAGAGCTACAACAATATCAATTGCATTTTCAATGGCACTGGCTCAACAATTCGATCTGCCAAAACATTATGCGGCACGCGTCAGCGACCAAGGAGCAGGCAATGGGCTGGGACCAGGCGAAACTCGAAGCCTTGCGCGACAAGTTCGCGGACGGCACCGGCGGCGATATCGCCGACCCGCGCTTTCGCAAGGTTGCCGAGAAGATCTTCTCCAAATCCGGCACGCGGCTGGCGCCCTATGCCGGGATGCCCACGTTCCTCACTGCGCCGCACCTCGCGATCGATCCCGCCGCGCCTGATTTCGGCGATCTGCAGGTCGGCATTTACGGCGTGCCGATGGATTTGGGTGTCACCAACCGCAACGGCTCGCGTTTCGGGCCGCGCGCGCTGCGCACCATCGAACGGATCGGGCCTTACAATCACGTCCTCGAATGCGCGCCCGTGCAGGAACTGCGCGTGGCCGATATCGGCGACGTGCCGTTCGCCAGCCGTTACCGGCTGGAGCAGAGCCATGACGACATCGAGGCGCATGTGACGCGCATGGTGGATGCGGGCGTCGTGCCGCTCGGCGTCGGCGGCGACCATTCTATCACCCATCCGATTCTGAAGGCGGTCGGCCGCGACCGGCCCGTCGGCCTGATCCATATCGACGCGCATTGCGACACGAGCGGATCGTTCGACCAGACGAAGTTCCACCATGGCGGGCCGTTCCGCAATGCGGTGCTCGACGGTGTGCTCGACCCGACGCGGACGATCCAGATCGGCATTCGCGGCTCGGCCGAATATCTGTGGGAGTTCTCCTACGAGAGCGGCATGACGGTGATCCATGCCGAGGAGGTCGACCGGCTCGGCATCCCCGCGATCATCGAAAAGGCGCGCGCGATCGTCGGCGACGGGCCGACCTACCTCTCCTTCGACATCGACAGCCTCGACCCCTCCTTCGCGCCCGGAACCGGCACGCCGGAAGTGGGCGGGCTGACGACGCGCGAGGTGCTGGAACTCCTGCGCGGCCTGAAGGGCGTCGATCTCGTCGGCGGCGACGTGGTCGAGGTCGCGCCGCAATATGATTCGACGACCAACACTGCCCATGCGGGAGCACAGGTGCTGTTTGAAATATTGAGCCTGATGGTGTTCAGTCCATCCATCATTCGGGCCTGAGCGGTCTGCACCACCGACAAGCTTTTCGGGAACAAGGGAACGGCCGCAAAGGCCACATAAGAGGAACGACGATGAAGAAGTTTCTGACCACCAATGTGAGCCGGCGCACGGTGCTCGCCGGCACGGCGATGACGGCCGGCATGCTTGCCATGCCCTCGATCCTTCGGGCGCAGGACCGCTCGATCAAGGTCGGCGTCTATGGCGGCTATTTCAAGGAATCGTTCGACACGCACATCTTCCCGGCCTTCACCGAGGAAACCGGCATCGCGGTCGAATCCATCGCGGAGCCGACCGGCGAGGCGTGGCTGGTGCAGCTCGAGCAGGCCGCGCGCGCCAACCAGGCGCCGGCCGACCTGTCGATGATGGCGCAGGTCGCCATGCTGAAGGGGCAGGCGAGCGAGCTCTGGCAGCCGCTCGACCTCGCCAAGATCTCGAATGCCGACAATCTGCTCGATCGCTCGGTCAACAAATATCCGGACGGCCGCGTCTGCGGCATTGGCGCCGTGGCTTGGTACATCACGCTCGTGACCAACACCGACGTCTATCCCGAGGCACCGACCTCATGGCAGGCGCTGTGGGACCCGGCGAATGCCGATCGTCTCGGCCTGCTCGCGCTCGTCTCCAACTCTTTCCTCCTGGAAGTCACCGCCAAGACGTTCTTCGGCGGCACCGACCATCTCAGCACCGACGAGGGGCTGGAGGAAGTGTTCCAGAAGCTCGCCGAGGTAAAGCCGAATGTGCGGCTTTGGTATCGCGACGAGGCGCAGTTCGAGCAGGCGCTGAAGTCGGGCGAAATCCCGATGGGCCAGTACTACCACGACGTCACCGGCCTTGCAGCCGCCGACGGCAACCCGGTTCGCTCGACCTTCCCCGAAGAAGGCGGCATCCTGGATTCGGGCTCGTGGGCGCTGTCCCGCGCGTCGCAGAAGGCCGAGGAAGCGCATGTGTTCATCGACTATATGACGCGCGCCGAAACACAGACGCTGATGTCGCAGAAGGTCGGCACCGCGCCGACGATCAAGCGCGAACTGACCCAGCTCACGGACGAGGAATTCGCCGCCGTGTCGTCGGACATCGATCCGATCATCCCGCGCTACGATCTCTACCAGACTCGGGACGACTTCCTGAATCAGAAGTGGACGGAGCTCATCGCCGGTTGACGGGCGCGACGATATTCACGCCAGGACGGCCTGCAAACGGCAGTCTTCTGCGCTTCCGGTGCTCACGTACGAAAAGTACGCTCCGCTCCGGTTCTCGAAGCCAACCGTTTTCGGCTCGCCCTGACCCGAATCTCGACGCGCCCGACCGCAGTGCACCTGCTCGGCGCGTCGGAACCACAATCTTCCGGGCTGCGTTTGCAGCCCGGACCATCGGAAAGACGGGACGGCGATGACGGGTCTCGCGCTCAAGGCGATCACCAAGAAATTCGGCGACTTCAAGGCCGTCGACCATGTCAGCCTCGACGTGCCGCAGGGCACGTTCGTGTGCCTGCTCGGCCCGTCGGGCTGCGGCAAGACGACGTTGTTGCGCATGATTGCGGGGCTGGAGGAGCCGAGTTCGGGGCAGGTCGTCGTCGACGGGCGGGACATCACCGCGACGCCGACGCACAAGCGCGATTTCGGCATGGTGTTCCAGTCACTGGCGCTGTTTCCGCATCTGAATGTCGGCGACAACATCGCCTATCCGCTGCGCATTCGCGGTGCGTCCAAGGCCGAGCAGAGCGGGCGGGTCGACGAACTCCTGAAGCTCATCCATCTGCCTGATTTTGCGAAGCGTCCCGTCGCCAAGCTTTCCGGCGGCCAGCGCCAGCGCGTCGCGATCGCCCGCGCGCTCGCCATCTCGCCGCGCCTCTTCCTGCTCGATGAGCCGCTTTCGGCGCTCGACGCCAAATTGCGCGAGGCGATGCAGGTGGAACTGCGCCAGTTGCAGCAGCAGCTCGGCATCACCACCATCGTCGTGACCCACGACCAGCGCGAGGCGATGACCATGGCCGATCTGGTCGTCGTCATGGGCGAAGGGCGCATAAGGCAGGCCGCACCACCGGTCGAAATCTATCGCCGCCCGGCCGACAGTTTCGTCGCCGGCTTTATCGGCTCGACCAATCTTATCGCTGTCGAAAGCGACAGCATCGGCCGCGTCACCGCGCTTGGCACCGCCCTGCCGGATGTTGCGATGGTCGACGGCGCGCGCATGGCGACGCTCTCCGTGCGGCCCGAGGATGTGCAGATCACCGCGCCAGGCGAAGGCGTCCTGGCCGGAACCGTGACCTTCGTGCGCGATCTCGGCGGCACGATCGAAACCTTCGTCGACGTTTCCGGCACGACCATCGTCGCCGTGACGACGCCGCGCGACCGCTCCGACCTTGCCGCAGGGCAGAAGGTGGGCGTGCGAATCCCGGCGCAAAGCGCGGTGGTGCTGAAGTCATGAGACGCGAGGCGCCGAAGAGCGTTGCGGATTACGCGCCGCTGGTCTTTCCGGGCTTCATGCTGGTCGCCTTTTTCGTCGTGCCGTTCGGCACGATGGTCGCCGTCTCGTTCTTCCAGCGCCAACAGGGCGGGTTCTACACGCCGGCCTTCATATTCGACAATTACGAGCGGTTTCTCTCTGCCTTCTTCGGCGGCGTGCTCGGGTTCTCCATCATGCTTGCCGTCGTGGTCGCGCTGGTGTGCGTGGCCATCGGGTTCCCGTTCACCTGGCTGATCTCGAAGGCCAGCCGGCGGGTGCAGGTGGTCTGGCTGGTCGCGCTTTTGTCCGTTCTGTCGCTCTCCGAAGTCATCATCGGTTTTGCCTGGTCGACGCTGTTTTCCCGCACGGCCGGCATCACCAACCTCCTCGTCTGGGCGGGGTTGATGGCCGAACCGCGGGCGCTCTTCCCCGGTTTCGGCGCGGTGCTGACGGCGATGGTGTACCAGGCGCTGCCCTATACGGTGCTGATCCTTTATCCCGCCATCGTGCGGCTCGACCCGACGCTGACGGAAGCCGCGCGGACGCTGGGCGCGTCGCCGATCCGCGCCTTCTTCAACGTCGTCGTGCCGGGGCTGCGCAACACGATCGTCGCGACGCTGATCATGGTCTTCGTCTTCGCGCTCGGCGCGTATCTCCTGCCGCAGATTCTCGGCCGGCCGCAGCATTGGACGCTGTCGGTGCTGATCACCGACCAGGCGATCTACCAGTCGAACATGCCGTTCGCCGCGGCAATGGCCGTGTTCCTCGTTCTCATGTCGCTGGCGATGGTCGGGCTGACGCTGCTCGTAGGGCGCAAGGGAGAGGCGGCATGAGCACGGCCCTGACGCGTCTTTATCTCGCGCTCGTCGCCATCTTCCTCGCCGCGCCGATCGTCGTCGTCGCGGGCGTTTCGGTGAACGAGCGGCAGAATTTGACCTTCCCGCCGCAGGGCTTTTCGCTCTCCTGGTATGCCGCGATCTTCACCGACGACAGCTGGCGGCAGGCGCTGATGAATTCGCTGCTGCTGGCGACGCTGGCGGCGACGCTGGCGGTGCTGATCGCGCTGCCGCTCGCCTGGTTCCTGTGGCGGCGGATCGCGCCCTGGGCGAATGTGTTCCAGCTTCTCGGCGTCGCACCCTTCGTGCTGCCGCCGGTCATCACCGCGCTCGGCTTCCTGACCTTCTGGACGACGGCGGGCGCCTACGGCCAGTGGTGGACGGCGATCATCTCGCACGGCATCTTCTTCGTCACGCTGCCTCTGGTGACCCTGACCCTCGGCTTCGCCTCCATCGACCGCTCGCTCGTCGAAGCGGCGTCGACCATGGGCGCAAGCGAGCGGACCGTGCTGCGAACGGTGGTCCTGCCGCTCATCCTGCCCTATCTGGTATCGGGCTTCGCCTTCGTGTTCGTGCTGTCGCTCAACGAATACATCGTCGCCTACATGACCGTGGGGTTCACCATGGAAACGCTGCCGATCAAGATCTTCAACGCGCTGCGCTACGGCTATACGCCGACCATGGCGTCAGTCTCCGTGTTCTTCGTCGCGCTTGCAGCGCTGATCTTCGGGCTGGTGGCGCGGTTCGGCGACCTGCCGCGACTTCTCGGCGCGCTGTCGTCGGACGAAAGCTGATGAAGATCGCCGCCTACCAGATGGAGAGCGTGCCGGGCGACGTCGCCGCCAATCTGGCGAAGATCGAACGTGCGGCGCGCGAGGCGGCGGCCAAGGGCGCGTCGATCCTGATCGCGCCGGAACTGGCGCTGACCGGCTATGGTGCGGGTCGCGCAGTGCGCGAGAAGGCCGAGACGTCCGAGGGCGCGCAGGTCGCTCGGCTGGCCGAAATCGCGGCGGAGACCGGGGTCGCGATCCTCGCCGGGTTCTCCGAGCGCGACGGCGAAACGCTGCGCAACAGCGCCGTCTATGTTGACGGCGAGGCGGTGCCGACGATCTACCGCAAATGCAATCTCTACGGTCCCTATGAACGCGGGCTGTTCGAACAGGCGAAGCCCGAGGCCGTGACCTTCGAGCGGGGCGGGCTGAAGTTCGGCATCCTGATCTGCTACGACGTCGAGTTCCCGGAGAATGTGCGCCGGTTGGCGAAGGCAGGCGTCGACGTCGTGCTGGTGCCGACGGCGCTGCCGGCGAGCGACCATGACGCGTTCATCGCGCGCAAGCTGGTGCCGGTGCGCGCCTTCGAGAACCAGGTGTTCTTGGCCTATGTCGACCATTGCGGGGCGGATGAGCGCTTCGCCTATACCGGTCTGTCGGTGATCGTCGCGCCGGACGGGACGCTTCTGGCGGAGGCCGGCGAGACGGGGGAGGCGCTTCTCGTTGCGGAGCTCGATCCGAGCCGCTACCAAGCTTCGGCAGAGGCCAATTCCTATCTGGCCGATCTCACTTCCTGAAGGAGCTCTTTATGACCATCACCCGGCACGAGACCGGCCCGCGCATGAGCCAGGCCAACATCTTCAACGGCGTCGTCTATCTCGCCGGACAGGTCGGCGACGGCGACACGGTGAAGGCGCAGACAGAATCGATCCTCAAGGAGATCGACCGGCTTCTGGCGCTGTCGGGCTCGTCCAAGTCGCGCATCTTGTCGGCGCAGATCTGGCTCGACGACATGGCGAATTTCGCAGAAATGAACGAAGCGTGGGATGCTTGGGTCGACAAGGCGAACACGCCTGCGCGCGCGACCGGCGAGGCGAAGCTGGCGGCGGCGAAGTACAAGGTGGAGATCATCGTGATCGCGGCGCAGGGCTGACATTTCCGCAAGAAGGCCTGGCTGGCTGAAGTCGCGCTCTGTCGCACCCCCCTCTGGCCTGCCGGCCATCTCCCCCTCAAGGGGGGAGATCACGCGCTTCGTCTTCGCGCCCAAACCTTGAAAGAAAGCGCGGCAGGCTGACGAGACTGATCTCCCCCCTTGAGGGGGAGATGCCCGGCAGGGCAGAGGGGGGTGGCTACGTTGCCGTATCATCCCGATAAAACCGCCCGAGCAGGATCGGCGTCAGGTACATCGGGATCTGGTAGCAGCCGATGAAGAGCAGCAGCGGGTCGGTCACCGCCGCCGGCAGGGCTGCGATGAAGAGCGCGATGTTGCGGTTGCCGGCGACGATGCCGAGCGGGGCGGCGAGGTGGCGGCGGCCGGTCGCGCGCAGGGCGGTGGCGGCGGCGACCTGAAGGCCGAAATTCGCCGCGAAGACGACGGCGAGCGCGAGCGCAAGTGCGGCCGGGTCGTTGAAGACCGCCGGGCCCACCGCAGACATCAGACCGATCACCACAACGCCCATCAGGACGGCCGACGCGCCATTGATCGCGACCAGCGTTTCGGGCGCGGGATCGCGCAGGATTGTGGCGCGGAGGGCGAAGCCGAGGCCGGTCGCGGCGAGGATCAATGCGAGAAGCCGGGCGGCGGCGGCGAATACGTCCGACAGATTGCCGAGATCGGGCGTCAGCCAGAAGACGGGGATGACGGTCAGGGGCAGGAGCGCCGTGCCGATGACGAGCTGGCGCAGCGCCGGGGCGGGGTCGTTGCCGGTCATCAGGGTGATGTTGGGGCTGCCGGAGATCGGCGAGGCGGCAAGCATCAGGATGATGGCGGTGGCGAAGACGCCGCTCCAGCCGAAGGCCATGAAGACCATGACGGCGACCAGCGGGAACACGACCTGATAGAGCCCGGCGATGCCGACCGCCGCACCGAAGTCGCGCGCGGCACCGAAGGCCGCGCGGGGGCCGATGCGAAGGGCCGCGACGAACAGCATGGCAGCGACGAGTTCGGGTATCCACGGCCGCATTGCGAAGGCGAGGCCGGGCAGGGCGATGCCGGCGACGAGGCCGGCGATGAGGATCGCCCGGCCGTGCCGCGCGGCGAACCGCAGCAGGATCATGCCGCCGGTGTGACGCCGCGAACCGGTCGAACCTGGTCGGGAAGCCAGGTCGCAAGCTCGGGGAAGGCGACAAGCAGCAGAATCATGGCGAACATGATCAGGAACATCGGGAAGGCCGCGCGCGCGATGTAGCTCATCGGATGCCCGGTCATGCCCTGAAGCACGAAGAGGTTGAAGCCGATGGGCGGCGTGATCTGCGCCATCTCGACCACCACGACGATGAAGATGCCGAACCAGATCAGGTCGATGCCGGCCTGGCGCACCATCGGCTCGACGATGGCGATCGTCAGCACCACGATCGAGATGCCGTCGAGGAAGCAGCCGAGTATGATGTAGAACACCATCAGCACCATGATGAGCTGGAACTGGGTGAGTTCCATCGATCCGATGAAGGCGGCGAGGCCGCGCGGCAGGCCGGTGAAGCCCATGGCGAGCGTCAGGAAGGCGGCGCCGGCGAGGATCAGCGCGATCATCGCGGAGGTGCGCGTTGCGCCCATCAGGCTTTCCACGAAGACGGACCAGGTGAGCGAGCGCTGCGCGGCGGCAAGCACCAGCGCGCCCACGACGCCGATGGCGGCGGCCTCTGTGGCCGTGGCGATGCCGGTATACATCGAACCGATGACGAGCAGGATCAGCAGCAAAACTGGAACGAGGAAGCGCGAGCGCTTCACCTTCTCCATGAAGCTGATCTTGGGCTCGGGGACGGGCGTGTAGGTCTTCGAAATCTGCGAGACGCCGACGACGTAGAGCATGAAAAGGCCGGCGAGGACGAGGCCCGGGATGATGCCGGCGATGAAGAGCGAGGTGATCGACTCGTTGATCGAGACGCCGTAGACGATGAGCGTCAGCGAGGGCGGGATCATCAGGCCGAGCGTGGCGGCGCCGGCGAGCGTGCCGATCACCATGCGCTCGGGATATTGCCGCTTGCGCAGCTCGGGAATTGTCATCTTGCCGACGGTGGTGAGCGTGGCGGCAGATGAGCCGGACACCGCGGCGAAGACGGCGCAGCCGGCGATGTTGGTGTGCATCAGTCCGCCGGGCAGGCGCGCCATCCACGGCGCGAGGCCCTTGAACATGTCTTCCGACAGGCGGGTGCGGAAGAGGATTTCGCCCATCCAGATGAACATCGGCAGGGCGGTCAGCGTCCAGGACGAGGCGGAGCGCCAGACGGCGGTCATCATCGCATCGCCGGTCGGGCGCATGGTGAACATCTCCATGCCGACATAGGCGACGCCGAGCAGCGCGAGGCCGATCCAGACGCCCGAGCCGAGCAGGAGGAAGAGGACGAAAAGGAAGATGCCGATCGCGTAAAAGGGTTCCATCGGCCTATTCCGCCCGGCTCTGTTCTTCGAGGTCTGGGCGAATGTTGTCCCGGCCGGTCAGAAGAAGGGTGATGAGATTGTCGACGAAGCAGACGGCGAGGATGATCGCGCCGACCGCAACGGGGGTCTGGACGATCCAGAGCGGGGTGGCGTCCTGCGCCTGGCTGATATCCCCGAGCTTCCAGGACCAGTAGACGGCCTTGCACGCATACCAGGCGAGGAAAATGCCCGCCGCCGAGGCGACGAGCAGGCACCAGAGTTCCCCCCAGAACCGTCGTTCGCCGAGGATGTTCAAGAGCAGTCCGACGCGGATGTGCGCGCCTCGGTTCAGCGTGTGGGCGAAGGCGAGGAAGGATGCGGCGGCCATCAGATAGCCGGCATATTCGGCCGGGCCGTGCACCGTGATGCCCAGCCAGCGCGCCGCGACCTGCACCATGATCACGACCAGGATCGCGACGAGGCATAGAGCGGCGAGGAAGCCGGCACCGTCATAGATCGCATCGAGCGACCGGCGTATCACGCGCCCCGCGCCATTCATGTCCTGCTCCGCTTTGCCGGAAAAAGAGAAGGACCCGGCGTGGCGCCGGGTCCTCGTTCGGTTGGGCGCTTATTCGGCGCGGTAGGTTTCGACGATGGTCGCCCCGGCATCACCGGCGCTTTCCACCCATTCGGTCGTCATCGTCTCGCCGAAGGCTGCGAGCTCGGCGCGCAGTTCGTCCGACGGCTCGGCAACGGTCATGCCGTTCTCCTCGAGCGTCTTCAGATAGCCGGCCGTCAGTTCCTCGGCCTTGGCGTTGCCGGCCTCGCCGGCTTCGCTCGCGCAGGTCATGAGCGCGTTGCGGCTTTCCTCATCCAGCGCCTCGACGGCATCCTTGTTGGCGAACACGACATTGCGCGGCAGCCATGCCTGCACGTCGTAGAAGTGTGTCAGGTTTTCCCAGGCCTTGGAATCGACGCCGGTCGAGCCGGACGACACGAAGCTTTCGACGACGCCGGTCGACAGGGCCTGGCTGAGTTCTGCCGCCTCGATCTGCACCGGCGCCATGCCGGCGAGTTCGGCGATGCGGGCGGTGGCCGCGTTGTAGGCGCGGAACTTGACGCCCTGAAGGTCGGCTGCCGAATTGATTTCCTTCTTGGCGTAGAGGCCCTGGGGCGGCCAGGCGACGGCGTAGAGGTAGACGAGGTTCTGCTCGTCGAGGACCTTGGTCATTTCCTCGGTGGCCGCGTCCCACAGCTTGTGGGAATCGTCGAAGGAGGTGGCGAGGAAGGGAATGGAATCGACGCCGAAGAGCGGGTTCTCGTTGGCGTGCGCGGAAATGAGGCGTTCGCCGATCGGCGCCTGGCCGGTCTGGATCGCACGCTTGATGTCGTTGCCGGCGAAGAGCGCGCCGTTCGGATGGGTGACGATCTCGAGCTCGCCGCCGGTGGCATCGGTCACGCATTGCGCGAAGACGGCAGCGTTCTCGGAATGGAAATTCGTCGCCGGATAGGCGAGCGGCATGTCCCATTTTTCGGCGAATGCGGCGCTCGATGCCATCGAGACGATGGCCGTCGAGGCCAGCACGGATGCAATTTTCTTCATTTTCGACCCTCTTCCTGTTGCCCTTGGGGCTGTTCTTCTGACGAGAAACTTCAAGCTTCAATCAAAGCGCGCGGGCGCGTAGGGCGCAAGGTCAATATTCGGCTTGGCGCCAGAAATAAGCTGCGCCAGCAAACGGCCCGTCTTCGGGCCGCCCGTGAGGCCGACATGGTGATGGCCGAAACCGAGCCACGCACCGGCAATCTTCGGCGCCGGACCGATGACGGGAATCGAATCCGAAGGGGCGGGGCGGTGGCCCATCCATTCTTTCGTGTCCTTCCACGTCAGGTCGCGAATCGCCGCGCGGATGTTGCGCATCAGGAGATCGAAGGGCGCGCGCGAGGGCGGGGCGTCGAGACCGCCGAACTCGACGATGCCGGCGAGGCGCAAGCGGCTCTCCATCGGCGTGACGACGAATTTCGCCGCCGCGATCATCGCTGGCGAGCGCGGCATGGCGCTCGGCTCCCACAATTCCAGATGATAGCCGCGCTCGCTTTCGAGCGGCACGTTGACGCCGAGTTTCGCGGCGAGCGCCTTCGACCAGACGCCGGTCGTCACGACGACACCGGCACAGGGGATCGTCTGCCCGCCGGCGCGCAGGCCGGTGACGCGGCCGTTCTCGATGACGAAATCATCGACATTTGCCGTGATGATCTTTGCGCCGTTCGCCTCGGCATGGGCGGCGAGGTCCTTCACGTATCGGCCGGGATCGGCGATGCGGCCATGGTCCTTCAGGCGGATGCCGAAGCCGTTGGCGGGCGAGAAGACCGGGTCGTAGGCGCGCAGAGCCGGGCCTTCCAGCTCATCCCACTCAAAACCGTGGTCGCGGCGGATCGACCAGCCGAAGGCGTCGGCGGAAAAGGCTGCGCGGTCGCGGTAGAGGAACACATAGTCGGACGGGACCAGCCACTTCGCGGCGTCGGTGCCGGCGGAAAGCGCCTGGTGATCGGCGAGGCTGTCGCCGATGATCGGGTGCAGGGCGGCGGCGATGCGGCGGGCCTCGTCGGCGGTGGCGTGGGAGAGATAGCGGCGCAGCCAGGGTGCAAGGCGCGGCAGATAGGACCATTTGAGGAAAAGCGGCTGGTCAGGACTGAAGAGCATCCCCGGCGCCTTCTTCAAGAGGCCGGGAACGGTGACCGGTACGATGGCGGCCGAGGCCAGCACGCCGCCATTGCCGTAGCTGGTGCCTTCACCCGGCCCGGCGCGGTCGACGAGGATGACGTGATGGCCGGCGCGCTGCAGCCAGATGGCGGTCGATACGCCGACGATGCCCGCGCCGACGATCGCGATCGGCTTTTCGTTCGAGGATTTTTCCATGTGCGGATAGCGACCCAAGCCTTCCTTCGGGTCAAGCCGTCTGGCGACATTTCCACCGGCGTGGCAAAGGAAAGGCATCGAATGGAGACGTGACATGCAAGCGACGGGCGGCAAGGCGATCTACGGGGCGGCGGTGGGGATATTGATGCTGGAGGCCCGGTTTCCGCGGATCGTCGGCGACATGGGCAATGCACTCTCATGGCCGTTTCCGGTGCACTACAAGATCGTGCGCGGCGCTTCGCCGGACCGGGTGGTGCGGCGGAACGCGGAAGGGCTGCTCGACGACTTCATCGCGGCGGCGCGCGAACTCGTCGCGGACGGGGTCGACGGGATCACCACCAATTGCGGGTTCCTGTCGCTGTTCCAGGAGGAACTGGCGGATGCGGTCGGCGTGCCGGTCGCGACGTCGTCGCTGATGCAGGTGGCGCAGGTCAACCGGCTTTTGCCGAAGGGCCGACGCGCGGGCATCCTGACGATCTCGAGTTCGACGCTGACGCCGCTGCATCTGGAAAAGGCCGGCGTGCCGGCCGGAACGCCGGTCGGTTCGACCGAGGGCGGGCGGGAGTTCACCCGGGCGATCCTCGGCAACGAGATGGTACTCGACGTGGAGGCGGCGCGGGCCGACAATGTGGCGGCCGCCAGGGCGCTTCAAGCGGACAATCCGGACCTCGGCGCGATCGTGCTCGAATGCACGAACATGGTGCCCTATGCGGCCGACATTCGCGCGGCGACGGGTCTGCCGGTGTTCTCGATCGCCAGTTTCGTAACGTGGTTCCAGTCGGGGTTGGCGCCGCGAATCTACTGAAACGAAAAAGGCCGGGCATCGCGCCCGGCCTTTCCGATTTCGTGGCATGAGGGATCAGCCTTGAGGCTGCGGCTCCAGACCGCCGGGCTCCTCGCCGCCCTTCTTGTCTTCCTTGCGGCCGCCGGCCTTCGGCACGGTCGAGCCGCGCGTCGGCGGAGTGTCGTCGCCCATGTCGCGGGCCGGCTTCTCGCCCTTGATCAACTGGCGGATTTCATCGCCCGACAGCGTCTCGTATTCGAGCAGCCCTTCGGCGATGGCGAGCCAGCCGTCGCGATGGTCGGTCAGGATGCGGCGGGCCTCGGTATAGGCCTCGTCGATCAGGCGGCGCACTTCCGCGTCGATGATCTGCGAGGTTTCCTCGGAGATGTTCTGCTGGCGCGCGACGGAGTGGCCGAGGAAGACTTCTTCCTGGTTTTCGCCGTAGGCGACCTGGCCGAGCTTGTCGGAGAAGCCCCAGCGCGTGACCATCGCGCGGGCGAGCTTGGTCGCCTGGTCGATGTCGGAGGAGGCGCCGGAGGTGATGTTCTCCTTGCCGAACTTGATCTCCTCGGCGACGCGGCCGCCCATCATGATGATGAGCCGCGAGACCATGTATTTGTAGCTCATGGAGTAGCGGTCGCCCTCGGGCAACTGCATGACCATGCCGAGTGCGCGGCCGCGCGGGATGATCGTCGCCTTGTGGAGCGGATCGGAGGAGGGGACGTGCAGCGCGGTGATGGCGTGGCCGGCCTCGTGATAGGCGGTCAGCTCCTTCTCGGCCTGCGTCATGGCGTTGGAGCGGCGCTCCGCGCCCATCATGATCTTGTCCTTGGCGTCCTCGAACTCCTGCATGGTCACGAGGCGCTTGTTGCGCCGCGCGGCCATCAGCGCCGCCTCATTGACGAGGTTAGCGAGATCGGCGCCCGAAAAGCCGGGAGTGCCGCGTGCGAGGACCTTGAGGTCGACATTGGGCGCAAGCGGCACGTTGCGGACGTGGACCTTGAGGATCTTCTCGCGGCCGGAGACATCCGGGTTGGGCACGACGACCTGACGGTCGAAGCGGCCGGGACGCAGGAGCGCGGGATCGAGAACGTCGGGGCGGTTGGTCGCGGCGATCAGGATGACGCCTTCATTGGCCTCGAAGCCATCCATCTCGACCAGAAGCTGGTTCAGCGTCTGCTCGCGCTCGTCATTGCCGCCGCCGAGGCCGGCGCCGCGATGACGTCCGACGGCGTCGATTTCGTCGATGAAGATGATGCAGGGCGCGTTCTTCTTGGCCTGCTCGAACATGTCGCGCACGCGGGATGCGCCGACGCCGACGAACATCTCGACGAAGTCGGAACCGGAAATCGTGAAGAAGGGCACGTTGGCTTCACCGGCCACGGCGCGCGCGGTGAGCGTCTTGCCGGTGCCGGGAGGGCCGACGAGCAGCACGCCGCGCGGAATCTTGCCGCCGAGACGCTGGAACTTCTGCGGATCGCGCAGGAACTCGACGATCTCTTCGAGGTCCTGCTTGGCCTCGTCGACGCCGGCGACGTCGGCGAAGGTGACGCGGCCATGCGCCTCGGTCAAAAGCTTGGCCTTGGACTTGCCGAAGCCCATCGCCCGGCCGGAGCCGGACTGCATCTGGCGCATGAAGAAGATCCAGACGCCGAGGATGAGGATCATCGGCAGCCAGGACAGGAGATAGCCGAAGATCGAGTTCGAGCCGTCGGCCTCGGGGCGGGCATTGATCGTCACGCCGCGCTCTTCGAGGCGCTGGACGAGATTGGCCTCGTTTGGCGCGTAGGTCTGGAAGCCTTGCGATGAGTCGCCATAGGTGCCGGTGATGCGGTTGCCGGTGATGGTCACCGACTGGACGCGGCCGTTATCGACTTCCTGGATGAATTCCGAATAGGGCACCTCGCGCGCGGCGCCGCGCTGCTGGGGCGCCTGGAACAGATTGAAAAGCGCGATCAAAAGGACGGCGATCACCGCCCAGAGCGCGAGGTTGCGATAATTCGGATTCATCGTCCATCCCGTTCATGCCCGCAGGTCGCGGGCAAAGTGCCAAGCCAAGAGCTTCGCGCTAACATAGGAAGCTCACGAACCCTTGCCAAGCGTCGCTCGCGAGCGAGGTTAAGGTCGGCGGAAAATGTGGTCGCGCCAAGGCGATGGCGGCAGAGCCGGGGGGCCGAAGAGGCGGCGAAGGGCTGAAGCCGGGGCAAGGTCGAAAGAGGGCAGGAAAAGGCGCCAGGGGGCGAGGACGGGGTACAGCGGCGACGGCGCGGCGGGGCCCCGAAACACTTCGCCTTGCCAGCAGGCCGGTTCGGCCATGAGTGCAGCCAGAACAAGGGCTTGGCTGGCGCCGGGCGGAACGGCGGTGTCCATTTCGCGGGCGGCGGCACCCGTGATGGCGATCGTTTGGGGATCGGCGATCGGCGTGATGACGCGAAATCGGCCGTCCCAGATCGCGCCGATGCCGGGCCGGCCGGGCGCGGGAAGGTCACGATGTTCGCGGTGGAGCCAGATGGCACCGTGGCGCTTGTCGACGACCGCGCGCGACAATGTGGCGCGTGCCTTTCGCTCTCCAAGCGCGGCGACAAGGCGTTCCGAGCGGGCTGCGTCGGGAAGGTGCTCGGCGCCACCCGTGACGGCGAGCATGAGGCGCAGCGCCGTGAGGCCGCCTTCATGCCCGAGGAGCTGAGGGTCGACGCGGATGAGGCCCGGCGAGGGACGGGTGACGTGCGCGGCGATGAGTTCGGCTGCGCGGGTGCTGTCGGCAAGACGCGCGCTTTGATCAGGCGTGTTGTTGGGTCGGTGCTGGCGGGTGCGGACGCGTTCATAGGTTTGGTCACGGTTGGTCGGATCGTCGATCCAGCCGAGGCCGACGGCCCGGAGATGATCGCGCAGGACTTCGCGGGACGTGCCCAGGAGCGGGCGCACGAACCATGTGCGGTCGGCGTAGAGGAAGGCAGGCGCCATGCCGGCGTCGCCGCGGCGGTTTTCGCCTGCCGACCCCCGTGCGTGGCGCATCGCAACCGTTTCGGACTGGTCGTCGGCGGTGTGGCCGAGGAGGACGATATCGGCGCCGGCCTTTTGTGCTGCCTCGTCCAGGAGCCGATAGCGGGCGAGGCGGGCTGCGGCCTGGATGCCGGTCGCGGGCTTTTCGCCCTGCCAGCGCAGGGTGACGTGGTCGACCCCGATCTTTGCGCAGAGCTGCGCGACCAATTGGGCTTCGCCGGCTGAGGCTGCGCGCAGGCCATGGTCGATGGTCGCTGCCACGATGCGAACCGCGGGCGCGTGGCGGTCTGCGAAGGATTTGAAGAGGTGGAGAAGGGCGGTGGAATCGCTGCCGCCGGAAATGGTGATCAGGACCGTGTGCCGGTCGTCCAGATCGAGGGGCGCGAAAAGCGCGTCCGGGTCAAGCGGCATGAAGGCCGGCCGGTCAGCAGGAGGTGAGCTGTTTTTCCTGCTCGACGCGCTCTTTCAGCGCCTCGGACATCTGCGGATAGCGCTGGCCGACCTCGTTGAATGTGGCGCAGGCGACTTCGCGCTGGTTGAGCGCTGCGAGCGAGACGCCGAGCTTGAACAGCATTTCGGGCGCGCGGCGCGACTGCGGGTGGTCGCGGCTGGCGGCGAGGAACGTCTCGGCCGCGTCGCGGTATTTTTCCTGTCCGAGCAGGGCTTCGCCGAGCCAGAACTGGGCGTCGGGGATCTGCTCGTTCTCGGGATAGCGCGCAATCATGTCGCGAAAGCCGGCTTCCGCCGTCGCGTAGTCGCCCGACAGGATGAACTCGTAGGAATTTCGGTAGAGCTGGCCGGCGTCGCCTGCGGCAGGCAGCGCCGCGACGGTGGTGCCGTCGGAGGGCGCTCCGGCGATGCCCGGCTGCGGGGCGACGGGCTGGGCGACGCCCGCGCCGACCGGATTGCCCTGTGCGTCGAAGGTGATCGAGCCCAGTTCGCGTGGCGGCGCGCCGAGATTCTCACTCGAACCGCCGGCGACCGGCGGCTGGATCGTGCCGTGGGATTCGGCGTCCGCCGTGTCGGTGGTCGCGGGCGGTGTCAGGGCATTGTTGCCCTGATCGTTGGACGAAGCGCCGCTCGACCCCGAACTGCCGCCGGACGATCCGCCGCCTTCGAGTTCCTGAAAGCGGAACTCGTTGTCTTCCTGCATGCGCCGCAACTGGTCCTGCATCTGGAGGACCTGGAAGTTCAGTTCCTCGACGAGGCCGTTCAACTGGCGAAGTTGATCTTCCATGGCAAGGACGCGCTGGTCCGACGTCTGGGCCATCGCCGGGGCGGCGAACAGAAGCGGCAGGGCGAGCGCACCGCTCAGTAGTGTTGCAAATTTCATCATGCCTCTCGCTTGACGATGACGGTGAAGGGGCGCGACCGGGCGCCGCGTCCGCAATTCGCTTCTACCAGCGCGCCGGAGTTCGGCCAAATTTTGTTTTCGGCCGCAATAAGAAAGGCGGCCCGGGGGCCGCCTTGAATTGTTTCATGGCAGTGTTGCCGAAAAGGATCAGCTTCCGGCGCCGTCCAGCAGGGTGACCGCGCGGCGGTTCTGCGACCAGCAGGAGATGTTGTCGCAAACGGCGACCGGACGTTCCTTGCCGTAGGAGATCGTACGCACGCGGTTGGCGGCGACGCCCTGGCTGACGAGGTAGTCGCGGGTGGCGGCCGCGCGGCGGGCCGAAAGCGCGAGGTTGTATTCGCGCGTTCCGCGTTCGTCGGCATGGCCTTCGACGGTGATGCCGTAATTGCCGTACTGGTTCAGCCACTGCGCCTGGCGGGCGAGCGTCTGCTGGGCGTCGGCGCGGATGACGGTCGAATCCGTATCGAAGAAGATGCGGTCGCCGACATTGACGGTGAAGTCCTGGCTCGAGCCGGGCGTCGCCGCGATGCCCGAACCGGCACCGCCGCTCAGGCCGAGGTCGGCCGCGTTGTTGGGGGTCTGCTTGCTGGCGCAACCTGCGAGCGCGAGGCCGGCAACGAATGCGACGATCAGGGGGCTACGGGTGATGGCTGCGATACGGCGCATGGCCGCCTCTCCTTCGCACTAGATGGGTTTCGTTGAACATCCAGTAACCACAATGGGGTTAACGGACCCTCAACAGGCAGGGTTACGAGTTCGTTTCGATGATCGCGTGGCGGGCGGCTTGCGGTGATTCGCCCGCGCTTTTGTCCGTGGCCGACGCTAGGGCCAATTGGGGCCAAAGCGCGGCGCATGTGTTGCGCGCGGGCCGCACTATTCCAGAAGCGGCGACCAGGCGGGGTCGGAGCCGAAGTTCGGCGTCGCGATGCGCTGTTCGTTGCGACCGGTCAGGTCGATCGAGTGCAGCGTCGGCCCGGCCGAACCGGAGGCCTCGCGGAAGAACATGATGACGCGGCCGTTCGGCGCCCAGGTCGGGCCTTCCTGCAGATGGCCGGTCGAGAGAATACGCTCGCCGGAGCCGTCGGTGCGCATGACTCCGATCTGGAACTGGCCGGCGCTCTGCTTGGTGAAGGCGATGAGATCGCCGCGCGGGGACCAGACGGGGGTCGAATAGGAGCCGTCGCCAAACGAGATGCGGGTCGGGTTCGAGCCGTCCGCGCCCATCGTGTAGATGTGCGGGCGGCCGCCGCGATCCGACGTGAAGGCGACCCGCGCGCCGTCCGGCGAATAGGTCGGCGAGGTGTCGATGGCGTTGGAATTGGTCAGACGCGTCGTCGTGCGCGAGCGCAAATCCATCATGTAGATGTTGGAATTTCCGTCTTCGCGCAGCAAGCTCATCACGATGCGCTGGCCGTCGGGCGAAAAGCGCGGCGCGAAGGTCATGCCGGGGAAGTTGCCGACGAGTTCGCGCTGGCCGGTCTCGATCTGCAGGAGATAGACCTGCGGCGTGCCGCCCTCATAGGACATGTAGGTGATTTCCTGACGCGTCGGCGAGAAACGCGGCGTCAGGACGATGGCGCCGCCATCGGTCAGCGTGCGCTGGTTGGCGCCGTCCTGGTCCATGATGGCGAGGCGCTTGACGCGCTGGTTCTTCGGCCCGGACTCGTCGACATAGACGATGCGGGTGTCGAAATAGCCACTCTCGCCGGTCAGGTTCTGGTAGATCGAATCCGAGATGATGTGGGCGATGCGGCGCCAGTTCTGGCGGTTGGCAAAATACTGTTCGCCGACGACCTGCTGTCCGGAAAACGTGTCCCACAAGCGGTATTCGGCGCGCAGGCGACCGTCGGCTTCCTGCGTGACGCGGCCGGTGACGAGGGCCTGCGCGTTGATGACGGTCCAGTCGTTGAAGCGCGGCGCGACGTCGGGATTGGAAATGCGCTCGATGAAGGCGCCCTTGGAAATCGGCGCGAACAGGCCCGAGCGGCGCAGATTGGCCTCGATGACGCCGGTGATCTCGGCGCCGACATTGTCGCTCGACAGGAAGTCGGTGACGGCAATCGGCATCGGCTCGACCACGCCCTGCGTGACGTCGATCTGGAGCTGCGCGCGGGCGGGCATGGTGGCGACGAGCGCGCCGCCGAGCGCGAGCGCGCCGATGGCCAGGCAGGTCTTGAGGAATGTCATCATCGGTTTCGCCTCATTGTCCGGTCTTCATGCCGGGTGGGGTCAGAACATCTGGCTCGGGTCGAAGTTGAACTGGACGTCGGCCCAGGCTTCATATTTGTCGGCCGGTGCATTGAAGGGGGCGCAGCGCATCACGGCGCGGCGGGCAGCGTCGGCCGCGGCACGCTCGGCCATGGACGAGCCGCCGCCGGATACGATTTCGGGATTGCCGTCGAGCGCACCCGAGGGGTCGAGCTTCAGGCGGATCGAAACGACCATGTTCTCGGCTTCGGCCGCGCCGACCGGCGGGTTCCAGCAGCGCGAGACCTGGCTGCGCAGCGAATCGATCTCGGACTGCGACAGCACGGCACCCGTCGTCTGGCGGCCGCCGAGCGAGGCCTGCTCGCTCGAGCGCTGGGCGCCGCCGCCCTGCGCCTGGTCGCGGTTGAGGAGCGCGGCGATCTCGTCCTCGTTGAACTGGCTTTCCTCGCTCGACTGCTGCGCCTGTTGGGGCTGCTGCGCGGGGCGTTCGGGCTCGCGCTGCGGCTCTGGACGCGTGGCCTGCTGCTGCTGTTGAGGACGGACCTGCGGGCGCGGCGCGCTCGTCGGCAACTGGACGAGTTCGCGTGGCTGTTCCTCGGCGATGGCCGGCTCTTCGGCGGGTTCCGGCGTCGCTTCCTCGACGGGTGCGGGTTCAGGCTCGGCTTCGGCTTCCTGCGGCGGAGGGGGCGGCGCAGGTTCGGGCTCGGGCGCCGGAGCTGGCTCCTGAACGGGCTCGGGCGCGGGCGGTTCCTCAGCCGGCGGGGGTGCGGATGCGGCATCGACCGGGCGATTGCCCGGCACGGTCGCGGAATTGGGCAGGTCGACCTGGTTGTTGCCGATGTTCTGCGCGTTATCGACCGGCGCTTCCTCGGTGGTCGGCTCGGGCGCCGGCGTCTCGGAAACCGGTGCGGTACGCTCGCCCTGGACGCTCTGCGAGATTTCGGCGAGCGGCACCATCTCGACCGGGAAGGATTCGAAGTTCGAGCTTTCGAGCGGGCGCGGCGAGGACAGGCTGACAAGGCCTGCCCCGATGAGCACCACATGCATGGCCACAGATGTTGTGAGGCCGGCCTTCATCGCTTTGCTCAGCTATCCTCGGGAAGGGTGACGAGGCCGACATTGCGATAGCCGGCGCCGTTGATGCGGCCGAGCACGCGCATGACCATGGCGTAGTTCGCCGCGCCGTCCGCGCGCACATAGATGCGCTCGTCATAGCCGGTGGTGGCGACGGCCTCGAGGGTCGGCACGATGTCGTCGATCGCGATCTCGGTCTCCTGCAGATAGACCTGGCCGTCGGCATTAACCGAGACAGTGATCGGGGTCGTTTCCGAATTCAGCGCGCCGGCGCGCGATTCGGGCAGGTCGATCGGCACGCCGACCGTCAACAGCGGGGCCGCGACCATGAAGATGATCAAAAGCACGAGCATGACGTCGACGAAGGGCGTGACGTTGATCTCGGAGACGAGCGCGTGGCGCTTGCCCCTGCGCCTGGAGCGTCCGCCGCCTGGCTGTCCGACTGCCATACCCATGGTAAAGCTCCCTTGCCGCGATCAGGCCGCTGCCGCGCGCGGCATGACCTTTTCATCGATCTGGCGCGAAAGAATGGCGGAGAACTCGTCCGAGAACCCTTCCATGCGACCGGCCAGCTTGCCGGCGTCGGCCGACAATTTGTTGTAGGCGATGACCGCGGGAATGGCGGCGAGAAGGCCGAGCGCCGTCGCCAGAAGCGCCTCGGCGATGCCCGGCGCGACGACGGCGAGATTGGTCGACTGCGAGCCGGCGATGGCCTGGAACGAGGTCATGATGCCGACGACGGTGCCGAACAGGCCGATGAACGGCGCGGCCGAGCCGATGGAGGCGAGGTAGCCGAGACGACCTTCGAGCCCTTCCATCTCGCGGGTGATGGCAAGGTCCATCGCCTTGTCGATGCGGGTCTGCAGGCCGATGGGCGACTTGGCGCCCTTCTCGAAGCTTTTCTTCCACTCGCGCATGGCGGCGACGAAGACCGCGCCCATGCCGGTGGTCTTGCGGTCGGCGAGGGTACGATAGAGCTCTTCCAGCGACTGGCCGGACCAGAACACCTGCTCGAAGCGGTTCAGCGACACGTCCATGCGCTTGTAGGCGATGATCTTGTCGATGATGATGGCCCAGGTCCAGACCGAGGCCGCGATCAGGCCCAGCATCACCAGCTTGACGACCCAGCCGGCCTGCCAGAACAGCGCCCAGATCGAATGATCGCCGCCCGGTGCGGCCAAAGTCACGGTTTCCATGGTCCCAACGTCCTCATCACGAGTCCGGACGGCTCTAAGCCGCCCTTCCTCCAGGTGCGCCTGTCAGTTGTCATCGATTGCGTGCCGGCCTCGACCCCACGGCACCATGATCGGCCTTGTTCAAGCCAAATTTGGTGAAAGGAAGGCGCAAGACGTTATCGACGATTTTCATCGCCTTGTTCATGCGCCGTTAGGGTTAAGGAAGCGTTTAGAAGGGGTTCGATCTCAGTCGGGATCGATACCTTGCGGCATGAAGGCGGTCAGCCATTCCTTGGGAAAACGGCGCGGCTTTCCGCCTTCCGAAATGATCGCCGCCTCGACGCGCGCGGTGACCAGCACGTCCTCACCGCGCTTCAGTTCCTGCGCCATGTAGATGCGCGCGCCGGAGATCTTTTCGGTGCGGGTGTCGATGGTCAGGATGTCGTCGATCTTTGCCGAGGCGCGAAAGTCGATCTCCATGCGCTTGACGACCCAGACGAGTCTTTCGCCATGCTTGCCGTCGGCAAGCTCGGTGTGGTGGACGCCGGCCAGGCGCAGGAAGTCCGAGCGGCCGCGCTCGAAGAATTCGAGATAGCGCGCGTGGTAGACGACGCCGGAGAAATCCGTGTCGGCGTAGTAGACGCGGGCGTGGATGCGGTGGCCGAAGGGGGTGAGCTCGCCGGCGAGGGTCGTGGGGTCACTGGACATGCGTCGCCACCAAGGCACCCCCCTCTGGCCTGCCGGCCATTGATCTCCCCCCTTGAGGGGGAGATGGCCGGCAGGCCAGAGGGGGGTGATTACAATGCTCAACACTTATTCGTCCTCGAACAGGCTCGTCTGCCGCACCGCCAGATCGCGCGGCGCTTCCAGCCCGAGATGGCGCCAGGCGTTGGCCGTCAGCATGCGCCCGCGCGGGGTGCGCTGGATGAAGCCCTGCTGGATCAGATAGGGCTCGATGATGTCCTCGATCGCGTCGCGCGGCTCCGAAAGGCCGGCGGCGATGGTCTCGATGCCGACGGGGCCGCCGCCGAAATTGGTCGCGATCATGGAGAGATAACGCCGGTCGAGATTGTCGAGGCCGAGCGCGTCCACCTCGAGGCGTGTCAGCGCGGCATCGGCGACCTTGCGGTCGACGATCTCGGCGCCGGCGACGGAGGCGAAATCGCGCACGCGGCGCAGGAGCCGACCGGCGATCCGCGGGGTGCCGCGAGCACGGCGGGCGATTTCGACGGCACCGTCGCCGCTCATCGGCAGGGACAGGATGCGCGCGCCGCGGCTGACGATCTTCTCCAGTTCCTCGACGGTGTAGAAATCGAGGCGGACGGGGATGCCGAAGCGGTCGCGCAGCGGGTTCGTCAGGAGGCCAAGCCGGGTCGTCGCGGCGACCAGCGTGAAGCGGGCGAGGTCGATCTTGACCGAGCGGGCCGCGGGGCCTTCGCCGATGATCAGGTCGAGCTGGAAGTCCTCCATCGCCGGATAAAGGATTTCTTCGACCGCCGGGTTCAGGCGGTGAATCTCGTCGATGAAGAGGACGTCGCGGTCTTCGAGGTTGGTCAATAGCGCGGCGAGGTCGCCGGCCTTGGCGATCACCGGGCCGGAGGTCGAACGGAAGTTGACGCCCAGCTCGCGCGCCATGATCTGCGCCAGCGTCGTCTTGCCGAGACCGGGCGGGCCGACGAAAAGCACGTGGTCGAGCGCTTCGCCCCGGTTTTTCGCCGCCTCGATGAAGATCTTCAGGTTGGCGCGGGCGGCCGCCTGGCCGACGAAATCGTCGAGCGTTTGCGGGCGTAGCGTCGTGTCGACGTCCTCGCCGCGCTTTTCCGGCGTGATGAGGCGGGGGTCGGTGTTCACGATCTGGACGTTCCGGTCAGGAGTTGCATGGAGGAGAGCCGACGGGCGGCCTTTCTGTCAAACGTGACCGTCGAGCTGCAACCGTCATCGGCGTTCGCACGGGCGATGAGCGCGTCGACGAGATCGATTTTCTCCTCAACAGCCCGTGCCAGTGCTTCGGTGACGGCGTCCTCGCGTTCGATCAGGATGTCTTGGGCGCTTATCAGCGCGCCAATCAACGCGAAGACGCGATCCCAGCCGTAATTGTAGGTTCTCGTCAACGCCCAAATAAACTCGACGAAGACGATCATTGAGATATAGGCGGGGCTTTCAGCGGTCCGCTCGCCGAAAAAGCGCGAAGCCGTCGCGTGCTGGCTCGCATCGTCAGCAACATAAAGCCTCAGCAACACATTGGTGTCGACGCCGATCATTCGAGCCCACGCATGCCGCTTTCGGCTGCTGCCGCTGCGATGCCCATGTCAATCTCTTCCAATGTCTTGGGACCCGATGGGGGTGGTCCGAGAATGCCGATCAAATCCACGGCTCTCATGTTCTTGGCCTTCAGTTCCACCTTGCCGTCCTTAAGAGCGTAGACGATCCGGTCGCCAGGGTTGAGACCAAGATAGTCCCTAACCTCGGCCGGGATGGTCGTCTGGCCCTTAGATGTCAGCCGCGAATAATGACCCATGACCCGAACTCCTGGTTCCTTACTTTGTAAAGGTAGTAAGGAAATCGGAATAAAGCAAGGAACTCACCGCGCCAGTTCCTTCAATCCCAGCCGGATCAGCTTCGACGAATCGGCATCTTCGCCGGCCGTCTTCAGCGCGACGGCGATGGCGTTGGCGGCGATGTCGCGGGAGTAGCCGAGATTGACGAGCGCGGAGACGGCATCGGCGATCGGGGCGGGGGCGACGCCTTCGCCGAGTTCCTGCTTGAGGCCGATCGTGCCGGTTGCCTCGCCCGCATAGGCCGGGGCCTTGGTGCGCAGTTCGGTGACGATGCGCTCGGCGACTTTCTTGCCGACGCCGGGTGCGCGGGCGACCATGGTGATGTCGCGCAGCGCGATGGCGTTGGCGAGTTCGGATGGGGTGAGGGTGGAGAGGACCGCGAGCGCGACCTTGGCTCCGACGCCCTGGACGTTGTTTTGCAGCAGACGAAACCACTCGCGCTCGAGCTGCGACTTGAAGCCGTAGAGCCGGATCATGTCCTCGCGGACATAGGTTTCGATGAAAAGCGCGACCGCTTCGCCGGCGCTGATGCCGGCCAGCGTGCGCGTAGAGCAGTAGGCGACGTAGCCGACGCCGTGGACGTCGACGATGCAGTGATCCTCGGCGATCTCGTCGACGGTGCCCTTCAGCTTTCCGATCATGTCGTTACCCCGCCGCCGCAGCGGCCAATGCGAGCCTGCCGGTCACGCTCTGGCGGTGGTGGGCGTGGCAGATGGCGATGGCGATGGCATCGGCGGCGTCGTCCGTGTCGAAAGTCGCACGCGGCATCAGCACCTTCACCATCATGTGGATCTGCTTCTTGTCGCCATGGCCGACGCCGATGACCGACTTCTTGACCGCGTTCGGCGCGTATTCGGCAACGCGCAGGCCGCTGCGGGCGGGGACCAGCATGGCGATGCCGCGGGCCTGGCCGAGCTTCAGGGTCGCGGTCGCGTCCTTGTTGACGAAGGTCTGCTCGACCGCCGCCTCGACGGGCATATGCGCGTGGATGATCGCTTCCAGCCCGTCATGCAACTGGCACAGCCGCGAGGCGAGGTCCATGTCGGCATCCGAGCGGATGGTGCCCGAGCCGACGAAGCGCAGCGAATTGCCGATGGCGTCGATGACGCCCCAGCCGGTGCGGCGCAGGCCCGGATCGATGCCGATGATGCGAATCGTCTCTGCCATGAAGTCCCCGTCTTTCATGTCCGCTATGACATGAAAGCGTGAACAAAGCAGCAACGAATTTTTGGTCTAGCGCCCGAAAGCGGTCTTCAGCAGCGTGATCTGATCGGAGACGGGATTGACGGCGCGGCGCTCGAAGCTGTCGTCGGCGCCGTAAACCTCGCCGTCCATGCGGCGGACGAGCGACTGGAGGCGCAGCGACCGGTCGACGAGATCGCGGAAGGCGGCGGGGAGTTCGCCCCAGGAATGGTCGGTGTCGAAGGCCGAGGCGGTGTCGAGCCGGACCTTGGACTTTTCGGCGGCGACCTGGTCACGCGTCATCTCGCCGGAATTGGCGGCGCGCTGAAGCAGGAGCCAGGAGGCGATCTGCATCAGGCGCGTGGTCAGGCGCATGGATTCGGCCGCGTAGAGCGTGGCGGCGATGCGCGACAGCGATTTCGCCTCGAGACGGCCTTGCCCGTCGAGATATTCGGCGGCTTCCTCGACGAGGTGCATACCTTCGCCATAGAGCTTCTTGAAGGAGCCGGAGAAGACGCGGTGTTCCGCAAGATTGATCGTCGCGGCCTGGCCGCTGCCGACTTCCATTCTCATCAAACGCCCCGAAAATCCTGAATTTTTGCGCCCTGGTGCCGATAACGGCGCGGTGGAGCCTGAGGTTCCACACATTGCCGCCGGTCACAAGGACGACCATGCGCCTTGTCCACCGCGGGGGCAACCGGATGTTTAACAAAGGGTTAATGCGCTGCGTGCTGCCCGCCGGAAAGCCAAAAAAAAGAGCCACGGGAAGCGCGGCTCTCAGGAGTTTAACAGGGAGGCGTCAAACGAAGTGGTCCAACCACTCGGTAAGAATCCAGAAGACTGGATGGGGATAGTAATGAGCTATAAAGCTTAACGAAACGTAAATTTCGATGAAAATTCGGCGAAAACTGTGCCGTTTTGACCGATTTCATCAAAGCTGCCGGGCCATCTCCCGCAGACGGAACTTCTGGATCTTGCCGGTCGAGGTTTTCGGCACCTCGCCGAAGATCACCGTGCGGGGGCACTTGTAGCGCGCGATCAGGGTGCGGCAGTGCTCGATGATCTCGTCCTCGCTCGCGGTGCGACCGGGCTTTAGCTCGACATAGGCGACGGGCGTCTCGCCCCATTTCTCGTCCGCGCGGCCGACGACGCCGCAGGAAGCGACGGCGGGGTGCTTGTAGAGCGCGTCCTCGACCTCGATCGAGGAGATGTTCTCGCCGCCGGAGATGATGATGTCCTTGGAGCGGTCCTTCAACTGGATGTAGCCGTCGGGGTGCATGACACCGAGGTCGCCGGAATGAAACCAGCCGCCGGCGAAGGCCTCGTCGGTCGCCTTGGGGTTCTTCAGATAACCCTTCATGACGATGTTGCCGCGGAACATGACCTCCCCCAAAGTCGCGCCGTCGGCGGGCGTTTCCTGCATGGTCTCCGGGTCCATGACGGTCAGGCCTTCGAGCGCGGCGTAGCGAACGCCTTGCCGCGCCTTTTTGGTGGTGCGCGCGCCCTTGTCGAGTGCGTCCCACTCGCCCTTCCATTCGTTGACGGTCGCGGGTCCGTAGGTCTCGGTCAGGCCGTAGAGATGAACGACGGCGAAGCCGGCATCGGCCATGCCGGAAAGCACGGCCTCGGGCGGCGGGGCGGCGGCGGTGTTGAAGGTGACGGTCTGCGGGAAGTCGCGCTTGTCCTTGTCCTCGGCATTGATCAGCGTCGCCATGACGATCGGAGCGCCGCACAGATGCGTGACGCCATTGTCGGCGATCGCGTCATACATGGGTTTGGCGCGCACCCAGCGCAGGCAGACATGGGTGCCGATCTGCACCGCGAGCGTCCAGGGGAAGCACCAGCCATTGGCGTGGAACATCGGCAGCGTCCACAGATAGACGCAGTGCTTGTCCATCGCGGCGTGGATCGTATTCGCATAGCACATCAGCGCCGCACCGCGGTGGCTGTAGACGACGCCCTTGGGATTTCCAGTCGTGCCGGAGGTGTAGTTGAGCGAGATCGCGTCCCATTCGTCGTCGGGCATCGACCAGGCGAAATCCGGGTCGCCGGCGGCAAGGAGCGCCTCGTAGTCCTCGGCGCCGATGCGCTCGCCCTTCGGATAGGGGGCGTCGTCGGAGTATTCGGGGTCATCATAGTCGACGACGAGCGGTTTGACGGAGGAAAGCGCGAGGGCTTCGGCGACGACCTTCGAATGCTCGCGGTCGACGATGAGAACCTTCGTCTCGGCGTGGTCGAGCTGGAAGGCGATGGCGGCGGCGTCGAGGCGGGTGTTGAGCGAATGGAGCACGGCCTTGACCATCGGCACGCCGTAATGGGCCTCGAGCATCGGCGGGGTGTTCGACAGCATGACCGTTACCGTGTCGCCCTTGCCGATGCCGCGCGTGGCCAGCGCCGAGGCGAGGCGCAGCGCGCGTTCCCAGAACGTCTTGTAGGTGGTGCGCGTCTTGCCGTGGACGATGGCGACGTGGTCGGGGAAGACCTTCGCCGCGCGCTCCAGGAAGGTGAGCGGCGTCAGGGGCTGATGATTGGCCGAATTCTTGCCGAGATGCTGCTCGTAGATGGTCATGCTGGTCGTTTCCTCCCGAAATCGGATGCCGAGAAAAGCGCCCCGGCCTCTATCCGTCAAGGAGGGCCGAAAGCCCGTCCCAGATGAGTTTGAGCGCCACGATGAAGACCATGGCGTACATGAACGGATAGAAGACCTCCGCGCGCATGCGCCGGACGATCCATGCGCCGGCGATGGTCGCGAGCGGGGCGATGGGCATCAGCACCGCCGATGCCGTCAGGTTCGCGACGTCGAACTGGCCGAGCGCGAAATAGGGCACGAGCTTCACCGCGTTGACGATGGCGAAGAAGATGACGCTGGTGCCGACATAGATGCGCGGCGCCTGGCCGAGTGCCAGTGCATAGACCTGGTAAGGCGGGCCACCGGCATGGGCGACGAAGGAGGTGAAGCCGCTGACCGTGCCCCAAAAGGTGCCGCGCGCGACCGAGTGACTGGCGCGGTGTTCGGAGCCGGCCATGCGGGTGGCGAACCAGCGCAGGAAGAAGGCGAGCGCGACGACGCCGACGATGAGACGCACCATCGCCTCGGTGACGATGGCCGCCGTCAGCCAGCCGATGGCGATGCCGAGAAGCGCGCCCGGCAGCATGATGCGCAGGGTCGCCATGTCGCGATTGCCGCGCCACAGCCACAGCGAGACGATGTCCATCAGGATCAGGATCGGCAGCAGGATCGCGGCGGCCTGGACGGGCGGCACGACCAGCGCCATCAGCGGCACGCCGATGAGCGCGGCTGCGCCGCCGAGCCCGCCCTTCGACAGGCCGACGAGCAGGACGGATGGAATGGCGGCGGCGTAGAACCAGGGATCGGTCAGCAAGGCGCGGGGTCTTCGTGGCTTCTGGTCAAGTCGTGTCGCATGGCTTATGCCGCAATCACAACAAGATCGCGCGCCAAATCGGCGTCCACGCCTGAGAGAGTGCAATGCCAGACGCCGTTCCCAATCGCTGCCGCCTCGTCCTGATCGCGCCCTCTTCGGGCGATGTAGATGCCGCCATCATTTCGGCCATTGCCGGCGGCGACGTCGCTTCGGTCATGCTTCCGCGCGGCGCGCGTTCGGAGCAGGACTACCTCGCCTTCGTCGAAGGCGTGACGCCGGCGATTCAGGACAAGGGCGTCGCCGTCATCGTCGAGGGCGATGCGCGGGTCGCCATGCGGGCCAAGGCGGACGGGCTGCATTTCGAAGGCTCGAAGGCCGACCTCGCCGACATGATCGAGCGCCACGGCAGCAAGATCATGGTCGGCACCGGCGGCGTGAAGACACGCGACGACGCGCTGGAATTCGGCGAGACGCAGCCCGACTACATGTTCTTCGGCCGGTTCGGCTACGATACCAAGCCGGAGGCGCATCCGCGCAACCTTTCGCTCGGCGAGTGGTGGGGCGAGATGGTCGCGGTGCCCTGTATCGTGATGGCTGGCTCGTCCGACGAGAGCGTAGCGGTCGTGGCCGAGACTGGCGTCGATTTCGTCGCCGTCGAGCAGGCGGTGTTCGCCCATGACGATCCCGCCGCGCGGGTCGCAGCGCTGAATGCGCTTCTGGACGAAAGGGCGCCGCGTCTCGATGAGGAATGATCGGCTCTTCGCGCTTTTGATCATCGTCGCGCTGGCGACGCCTGCGCTCGCCCAGGATGGCGGGCAGGTGACCGGGCCGCAGGCGTCCGAAGTCGCGCCAAGCCGGTTCGGCGGGCGCGAGCCGGACCAGGCCTATGGCGCCTATCAGCGCGGGCTCTACATTACTGCGCTCAAGCTCGCCCTGCCGCGCGCCGAGGCCGGCGACAAGGCGGCGCAGACGCTGGTCGCCGAAATCTATGCGCGCGGGCTGGGCGTTCGCCGCGACGGCGAGCAGGCCGCCAGATGGTATGAGGCGGCGGCGGAGCAGGGCGTGCCCGAAGCGCAGTTCCAGACCGCCCTGATGCTGATCGACGGCGAATTCCTGCCGCGCGACCGCACGCGCGCCAATGATCTGATGAAGGCCGCGGCCGATGCCGGCAATCCGATGGCGCAGTTCAATTTCGGCCAGCTCCTGATCAACGAAGCCGGCAACGAAGCGGATGAGCGCGAGGCGCTGGTCTATTTCGAGCGCGCGGCGCGCGCCGGCCTCGCCGATGCGCAATACGCGTTTGCGCTGATGCTGACGCAGGGCGAAGAGCCCGATTTCGATGCCGCGCGCGGCTGGCTCGTCCGGGCCGCGCAGCAGAATTTCGACACCGCGCAGGTCGAACTCGGCTCCTGGCTCGTCGAAGGCGTCGGCGGCGCGCGCGACATGGAGACGGGCTTCGGCTGGATCGAACTTGCGGCCAGAGGCGGCAACGTCGCGGCGCGCAACCGGCTGGCCAAGCTCTACTGGGCAGGGATGGGCGTCGAGGGCGATCCGATCGCGGCGGCGGCATGGTACATGCTGGCCAAGCGCGAAGGTCTGGTCGATCCGGTGATGGAGGATCACCTCGCCGGCCTCACCGAGGCGGAGCTCGAACAGGCCGGCGCCCGCATGGCCGATATCGAGCGGGGAAGTTCTGGCCCGGCGGCCCTGCAGGAGCCGCAGGACGGCGAAGCTGCTGCCGATCCCGACGCGCAGAACGGCGAGGAAGATCAGCCTTAGCCTTGCCTGACGGACCGTTTTATGGTCTTGGAGGCCGCAATTGCGGCCGCGCGCCCATTTCCCCATCTTGCGAAAGACGATCATGGCGAAGATCAACGGCAATGAAATCCGTCCCGGCAATGTCATCGAACACGATGGCGGGCTGTGGGTCGCGGTCAAGACCAATGCGGTGAAGCCCGGCAAGGGCGGCGCCTACAACCAGGTCGAGCTCAAGAACCTCATCAACGGCACCAAGCTCAACGAGCGCTTCCGCGCCGCCGAGACGGTCGAGAAGGTCCGCCTCGAGCAGAAGGACTTCTCCTATCTCTACGAGCAGGGCGAAGCGCTGGTGTTCATGGATGACGAAAGCTACGAGCAGCTCGAACTTCTCAAGGACTTCGTCGGCGAGCGCGCGGCCTTCCTGCAGGACGGCATGAAGGTGACGGTCGAGCTCTACGAAGACAAGCCGATCGGCATTTCGCTGCCCGATTATGTGACGCTGACCATTGCCGAGGCCGATCCGGTCGTCAAAGGCCAGACGGCAGCGTCTTCCTACAAGCCTGCGGTGATGGAAAACGGCGTCCGCGTCATGGTCCCGCCCTTCATCTCGTCGGGCGAGAAGATCGTCGTCGATACGAATGAGATCACCTACGTGCGCCGCGCCGATTAGGCTGCACCGCTATTTCGGCCGGGACGGCCTGCAAATGGCTGCTCGCTGCGCTTCCGGTGCTCACGTACTGATGTACGCTCCGCTCCGGTTCTCGCGATCAGCCATTTTCGCCTCGCCCCGCCCAAAATCCCGGCGCACCCGGCTCGCGCCCAACTTTGGAATTTTCTGATGGCACGCTCTGCACTTCTCAACGTGATGGTCCAGGCCGCGATGAAGGCCGGGCGGTCGCTGTCGCGCGATTTCGGCGAGGTGCAGAATTTGCAGGTCTCGCTCAAGGGGCCGGGCGACTATGTCAGCCAGGCCGATCGCAAGGCCGAAGAGATCATCCACGCCGAACTGTCGCGCGCGCGGCCGGGCTATTCCTTCCTGATGGAGGAACGCGGCGCGATCGAGGGCGATGACGGCCAGCACACCTGGATCGTCGATCCGCTCGACGGCACCACCAACTTCCTGCACGGCATCCCGCTCTTCGCCGTCTCGATCGCGCTCGAGCGTCAGGGCCAAGTCGTCGCCGGCGTGGTCTACAACCCGGCGATGGACGAGCTCTACACCGCAGAGCGCGGCGGCGGTGCGTTCATGAACGACCGGCGGCTGCGCGTCGCGGCGCGGTCCAAGCTCTCCGACGCGGTGATCGCCACCGGCATTCCGCATCTTGGGCGCGGCCATCACGGCAAGGCGCTGGTCGACCTGCGCAATGTGATGGGCGAAGTCGCTGGCATCCGCCGCATGGGCGCCGCCTCGCTCGACCTCGCCTATGTCGCTGCCGGCCGCGTCGACGGCTATTGGGAAGACTGGCTGTCGGCCTGGGACATGGCGGCGGGCATGCTGATCGTGCGCGAGGCGGGCGGCTTCACCTCCGACCGCACCGGCGGACAGGACGTGCTTTCGGGCGGCTCGATCGTCGCCGGCAACGAACTGATCCACAAGGCGCTGCTGAAAACTCTCGCGAAGCCCGTCTAGGCTCGTATCGAGGGTCGTCCCCCGCATTCGGCGGTTCGCGTTCTTTCAATTTCGCCATGATTGCGTTTACAGTCGTGAACGATTGAAATGCGGCACGAATCCGGGGCGCAAGGCATGGCCTTTTTCAGAACCCTGGGTGCGGACAGCGCGGCCGAGGACGCGGATTACGATCCGCGTGGCCTGTCCAGCCCCCAGGTCTTCCTCTTTTCGATGATCATCTTCCTGGCGATCGTCGGCTTCATCGCCGCCATCCTCTATCGCCAGATATCGTCGGCCTTCCAGACCAATCCGGGCCTTAACGGCCTCATTCTCGGCGTGCTCCTGATCGGCATCCTGCTCGCCTTCGGCCAGGTCATCCGGCTGTTCCGCGAGGTCAAATGGGTGAACTCGTTCCGCGCCGGATCGGCCGAGACCGAGCCGGTGCTGCTGGCGCCGATGAAGACGCTGCTCGGCCGCTCGCAGACCATGGCGCTGTCGACGAATTCGCTGCGCTCGATCCTCGATTCGATCGCGACGCGCCTCGACGAAAGCCGCGACATCTCGCGCTATCTGATCGGGCTGCTCGTCTTCCTCGGCCTCCTCGGCACGTTCTGGGGCCTGCTCGGCACGATCGGCTCGATCGGCAGCACGATCCAGTCGCTCGATCCGGGCTCGGGCGATACCAACGACGTCCTGAATTCGCTCAAGGCAGGATTGTCTGCGCCGCTCGAAGGCATGGGCACGGCGTTTTCGTCCTCGCTGTTCGGCCTTTCGGGCTCGCTCGTGCTCGGTTTCCTCGACCTGCAGGCAGGCCGCGCGCAGAACCGGTTCTACATCGAGCTGGAAAACTGGCTCTCTTCTGTGACCGACCTCGGCTCCGACATGGCGGTCGCCGACCCGTCCCGGGCAGGCTCGGCCGAGGAGATCAAGGCGATGTCGGAGCGGCTTCGCACCATGCAGGAGCAGGGCGGCGGGTCGAGCCCGCGCGTCGCGGCCGCGATGGCCAACCTTGCCGACGGCATTTCGGGCCTCGTCAAGAACATGCGCTCCGAGCAACAGATGATGCGCGACTGGGTGGAAAGCCAGGCCGCCGAGCAGCGCGAACTGCGCGCCACGCTCGACCGCATCGCCGGCGCGCTCGAAAAGCAGGACAAGAGCTGACATGGCGCTCGCGCGCGGCAGGCGCAGCCAGCGCAACGTCGATTACTGGCCGGGCTTCGTCGATGCCCTGTCGACGCTTCTGCTCGCCATCATGTTCCTGCTGTCGGTGTTCGTGCTGGCGCAGTTCCTTCTCTCCCAGGAGATCAGCGGCCGCGACCAGGCCCTGATCCGGCTCAATGCGCAGATCAACGAACTGACGCAATTGCTGGCGCTCGAACAGTCGAGCAGCCAGGACATGGAGGACGCGTTGTCCTCGCTGCAGGCGTCGCTCTCCGATGCCGAGAGCGAACGCTCGCGCCTCCAGCAGCTTCTCGATGCGGGATCGGGCGCCGGCGCGGAGGCCGAGGCGCAGATCGGTTCGCTGTCGGGCGAACTCGACGAGGAGCGGCAGGTCTCGCAGCGCGCGCTTTCCCAGGTCGAACTCCTCAACCAGCAGATCGCCGCGCTGCGCAGCCAGATCGGCGCGCTCGAAGCTGCGCTCGACGTTTCCGAGGCACGCGATCAGGAATCGAACGCCAAGATCGCCGATCTGGGGCGGCGGCTGAACGTGGCGCTCGCGCAGCGCGTGCAGGAACTGAACCGCTACCGCTCGGACTTTTTCGGGCGTCTGCGTGAAATTCTTTCGGATCGCGAGAACATCCGCATCGTTGGCGACCGCTTCGTCTTCCAGTCGGAAGTGCTGTTCGCTACCGGCGCGGACGTCATCAATCCGGCGGGCGAGGAGGAAATGGCCAAGCTTGCCGATGCGATCCTCGATCTCCAGCGCGAGATTCCGCCGGAAATCAACTGGGTGCTGCGCGTCGACGGCCATACGGACAACATTCCCCTGTCCGGCACCGGCCGGTTCCGCGACAACTGGGAACTGTCGGCGGCGCGCGCGATCTCGGTCGTCAAGTTCCTCGTCGCCAACGGCGTGCCGGCCGAGCGGCTTGTGGCGGCCGGGTTCGGCGAGTTCCAGCCGCTCGACGAGACCAACACGCCGCAGGCGCGCGACCGCAACCGGCGCATCGAACTGAAGCTCACCGAAAGATAGTCCGCAACGGGAGGCACGGCATGGATTGCGACGTGATCATCGTCGGCGGCGGGCTGGCGGGGCTGGTCGCGGCGGCCGAACTCGGCGATCGCGGCAAGCGCGTCGTGATCCTCGAGCAAGAGGGCGAGAACTCGCTCGGCGGACAGGCCTTCTGGTCGCTCGGCGGCCTGTTCATGGTCGACACGCCCGAGCAGCGGCGCATGAAGATTCGCGACAGCCACGAACTGGCATTGTCCGACTGGATGGGCTCGGCTGCGTTCGACCGGGACGAGGATCGGTGGCCGCGAACGGTCGCCGAAGCCTATGTCGATTTCGCCGCAGGCGAGATGCGAAGCTGGCTGCACCAGATGGGAATGCGTTGGTTTCCGGTCGTCGGCTGGGCCGAACGCGGAGGGGCGCTGGCCACCGGGCATGGCAATTCGGTGCCGCGATTTCACCTGACTTGGGGCACGGGGCCGGGCGTCGTCGCGCCGTTCGAGCGACGCGTGCGGGCGCATGTCGAAGCTGGGCGAATCAGTTTGAAGTTCCGCCATCGGGCGAGCCGGCTGATCAAGACCAATGGTGCGGTGACGGGCGTTGCGGGCGAGGTGCTGGCGCCGTCGACGGTCGGGCGCGGGGAGAAATCGTCGCGTGAAAGCGTCAGCGACTTTGAGGTGTCCGCCGGCGCGGTGATCGTCGCCTCGGGTGGGATCGGCGGCGATTTCGAACTGGTGCGCAAGAACTGGCCGGTCGAGCGATTGGGGCCGGCGCCGAAGAGCATGGTCGCCGGGGTGCCGCACCATGTCGACGGGCGTATGATCGGCATTGCGCGTGACGCGGGCGCGTCGGTGATCAACGCGGACCGATTGTGGCACTATACGGAAGGCCTGAAGAACTGGTCGCCGATCTGGCCGAACCATGGCATCCGCATCCTGCCGGGGCCGTCCTCCATGTGGTTCGATGCGTTCGGCGCGCGGCTCGAGGCGCCCTGCATGCCGGGCTTCGATACGCTTTCGACGCTGAAGCGCATCCTGTCGACCGGGCGCGACCATTCGTGGTTCGTGCTGACGCAGAAGATCATCGAGAAGGAATTCGCGCTATCCGGCTCGGAGCAGAACCCGGACCTGACCTCCGGCGAATGGCTGCAGGTGGTCAAGAGCCGGCGCGGCAAGGGCGCACCGCCGCCGGTCGAGGCGTTCAAGCGCGATGGCGAGGATTTCATCGTCTCGTCCTCGCTCGGCGAACTCGTCGCGGGCATGAACCGGCTCGTCGGCGAGGAACTGATCGACCATGACCGGATGGAGGCGCAGATCGCGGCGCGCGACCGGCAGATCGACAATCCGTTTGCCAAGGATGCGCAGGTGACCGCCATTCGCGGCGCGCGCGCCTATTTGGGCGACAAGCTGATCCGCACCGCCCGGCCGCACAAAATCCTCGATCCGAAGAACGGGCCGCTGATCGCGGTGCGGCTCAACATCCTCACCCGCAAGACGCTAGGCGGCATCCATACCGACCTCGACGCGCGCGTGCTGGACGGATCGGGTGAGCCGATTCAAGGGCTCTACGCCATCGGCGAGGCGGCGGGCTTCGGCGGTGGCGGCTATCACGGATACAACGCGCTGGAAGGCACGTTTCTCGGCGGCTGCATCTTTTCGGGCCGCGCGGCGGGGCGCAAGGCGGCGCAATGATTTCGAGCAGGGACAATTTCATGCAACTGACCAATAGCGACATCGCGGAACTGACGGCCTGGCGGCGCAAGCTGCACGAGCAGCCGGAAATCTCCGGCGAGGAGGAAGAGACGGCGCGCGAGGTCGTGTCCTTCCTGACGCCAACCGAGCCCGACGAAATCCTGACCGGGCTCGGCGGGCACGGCGTCGCGGTCGTCTACGACAGCGGCAGGCCCGGGCCGACCGTGCTCTTCCGCTCCGAGACCGACGCGCTGCCGATCGAGGAACTCGGCGACGTACCGCACCGCTCGAAAGTGCCCGGCAAGTCGCATATGTGCGGCCATGAGGGGCATACGACGATCCTCGCCGCGCTCGGGCGCCAGCTTGGGCGCGAACGGCCGGCAAAGGGCCGCGTGGTGCTGATGTTCCAGCCGGCGGAGGAGACGGGCGCGGGTGCGGCCGGCGTCGTTGCCGATCCGCGCTACGATGCGATCCTGCCCGACTTCGCGTTTTCGCTGCATAATCTGCCCGGAACGCCACTCGGGCATGTGCGGTTGAAGGAGGGCGTCGTCAATTGCGCCTCGCGCGGGATGCGGATCGTCCTGACCGGCAAGACCGCGCATTCCTCGATGCCGGAGACCGGCACGTCGCCAATGCCGGCGGTGACTGAGTTGATGCCGAAGCTCGCCGCGCTCGGTGGCGGGCGGTTCTCGGAAGACGATTTCGCGATGGTCACGGTGACGCATGTCTCGATGGGCGAGGCGGTGTTCGGCATCGCGCCGGGGCGGGCGGAAGTCTGGGTGACCTTGCGTACGCGGCTCGACGAGCGCATGGCCGATCTCGTCGCCTCCGCCGAGGCCCTGGCGAAGGATGCCGCAGGGCGGGCCGCGCTCGGTTGTGAAATCGACTATCACGAGATTTTCGTCGCCAGCCTCAACGCGCCGGAAGCCGTCTCGCATCTGCGCGCGGCGATGGACGCGGAAGGTATTTCTCATGACGAGGCCGAGCTGCCGATGCGCGCATCGGAGGATTTCGGTCATTTCGGGCGGCGAGCGAAGTCGGCGATGCTGTTTCTAGGCGCCGGCGAGAACCACCCGCAACTGCACAATCCGGATTACGACTTTCCCGACGATCTGATTCCGATCGGGGCGCGGATATTCATGCGGACGGCGAGGAATCTGCTGGGGTGATGTGCGCCCCCTCCGTCCCTTCGGGCCACCTCCCCCGTGAACGGGGGAGGATTTGCCGTCGAGAATGGCCGCGACCTTGATCCTCCCTTACGAAGCGGGGGAGGTGGCCCGAGGGGACGGAGGGGGCGTGGGGGAATGACCTGCAGGTCGATCCCTACTCCGCAGCCCTTCTGAACGCCTCGGCGCCGGCGTCGAATTGCAGGCTGGCGAGGCGGGCGTAGGTGCCGCCCTGACGCACCAGGCTTTCATGCGTGCCGGTCTCGACGATGCGGCCCTGATCCATGACGAGGATGCGGTCTGCCTTGAGGACGGTCGCCAGCCGGTGGGCGATGACGAGCGTGGTGCGGCCTTCCATCAGGCGCTCCAATGCAGCCTGGACCAGCGTCTCGCTTTCGGCGTCGAGGGCGGAGGTGGCTTCGTCGAGGAGCAGGATCGGCGCGTCGCGCAGGATGGCGCGGGCGATGGCGACGCGCTGGCGCTGGCCGCCGGAAAGGGTAACGCCGCGCTCGCCAAGCTCGGTGTCGAAGCCGGCGTCGAGGTTGCGGATGAAGGTTTCGGCGTGGGCGTCGCGCGCGGCAGCCTCGATCTGGGCGCGGTTCGCGCCCGGCCGGCCGAAGCCGATGTTCTCGGCGGCGGTCGCGGCGAAGATCGTCACGTCCTGCGGCACGATGGCGATGCGCGCGCGCAGGTCGTCGAGCGAAGCCTGCCGGATGTCGACGCCGTCGACGAGGATCGCGCCGGCGGACGGATCGTAAAAGCGCAGGAGAAGCGAGAAGATCGTGCTCTTGCCGGCGCCCGACGGGCCGACGATGGCCACCGTCTCGCCCGGCTGCACCGTGAAATCGAGCGACTGGATGGCCGACTGGCCGGGGCGGACTGGGTAGGCGAAGGAGATGTCGGAGAAGACAACCTCGCCGCGCGCCGGGACGGGCAGGGGAATGGGGCTGGCCGCCTCGGCGACGTGCGGTTCCTCGGCCAGGAGTTCGGTCAGTCGCTCGGCCGCGCCGGCGGCCTGGGAAAGCTCGCCCCAGACCTCCGACAAGGCGCCGAGCGCGCCGGCGGCGAAGACGGCGTAGAGCAGGAACTGCGACAGCGTGCCGGGGCTCATCTCGCCGGTCAGAACGTCGCGCGAGCCGAACCAGAGCACGCCGACGATAGACGAAAAGATCGTCAGGATGGCGAAGAAGGTGAGGAAGGAGCGGGCGAAGACGGAAAGCCGCGCGGCCTCGAAGGCTTCCTCGACGGCGCTCGAATAGCGACCCGTGACCAGTGCCTCGTTGGTGAAGGCCTGGAGCGTGCGTACCGAGCCGATCTGCTCGCTTGCATAGGCGGTGGCGTTGGCGAGCGTGTCCTGCGCGTGGCGCGACTTCGCCCTGACCGAGCGGCCGAAGGCGACGAGCGGCAGCACGATGAGCGGGATCGCGGCGATGACGAGAGCAGAGAGCTTGGGGCTCGTGACGACCATCATCGTCAGCGCGCCGGTGCCGAGAATGACGTTGCGCAGCGCGACCGAGGCGGTCGCGCCCATGGCGGACTTGATCTGCGTCGTGTCGGCGGTCAACCGGGATATGATTTCGCCTGACTGCACCGTGTCGAAGAAGCCGGGTGACAGGCGCGCGACATGGGCGAAAACGTCGCGGCGCATGTCGGAGACGACGCGCTCGCCGAGTGTGATGACGAAATAGTAGCGCCCGGCAGAGGCGGCGGCGAGCACCACCGCGATGACGATCAGCATCGAGAAGTAATTGGTGATAAGCTGGTCGTCGGAGCCGGTGAAACCGTGGTCGATCATCCGGCGCACGGCAAGCGGCAGCGTCAGCGTCGTCAGTGCCGCCAGCGACAGGAAGAACAGCGCGCCCGCAACCTTGCCGCGATAGCGCAGCATGTAGGGCAGCATGGTGCGCAAGGGGCGAAGCGAGCGCCGGCGGGCTTCGGCTTCAGCGTCTGCGGGTCTCATGGTGTCCTCGGCGTCCGCGGGCCGGCGCTGTTTGCGATTTCGCCGGCGCGCTCTTGTGATTCAAATTCGGCTCCTGTATAGGCCAGCCGACGTTTTTCGAAGCCGTAGACCCTGACGGTCGCAGCTTCAAGTGCCCGGAGCGGGCGCAATCGCCGCAGGCATTGGCTCCGTGCTCCCGATCGAGACATTAGGACAAGACCGATGAAAGCCGATATCCACCCCGACTACCACAGCATCAAGGTCGTCATGACCGATGGCACCGAGTACATGACCCGTTCGACCTGGGGCAAGGAAGGTGACACGATGAACCTCGACATCGACCCCAGCACGCACCCGGCGTGGACCGGCGGCAACCAGTCGATGCTCGATCGCGGCGGCCGCGTCTCCAAGTTCAAGAACAAGTTCGCCAATCTCGGCATCTAAGCCGGACGCGAAGTTCAGTTCGAAAAACCCGCCGGCAAGGCGGGTTTTTTTGTTGGTGGCCTGGCGAGCCGCGCCGCCCGGCGAGGCGGCGCGCACTCCGCTACTTCTTCTTGTTCTGGCGGTTCGAGACGAGGTCGTCGACGACGGCGGGATCGGCCAGCGTCGAGGTGTCGCCGAGCGCGCCGAAATCGTCTTCGGCGATCTTCCGGAGAATGCGCCGCATGATCTTGCCGGAGCGGGTCTTCGGCAGGCCGGGGGCGAACTGGATCTTGTCGGGCGAGGCGATCGGGCCGATCTCCTTGCGGACATGGGCGACAAGTTCCCTCTTCAGATCGTCATTGCCTGCCTCGCCGGCCATCAGGGTGACGTAGCAATAGATGCCCTGGCCCTTGAGATCATGCGGGTAGCCGACGACGGCGGCTTCCGAGACCTTGTCGTGGGAGACGAGGGCGGATTCGACTTCCGCCGTACCCATGCGGTGGCCGGAGACGTTGAGCACGTCGTCGACGCGGCCGGTGATCCAGTAGTATCCGTCGGCGTCGCGCCTGCAGCCGTCGCCGGTGAAGTACTTGCCCTTGTAGGTCGAGAAGTAGGTCTGGATGAAGCGCTCATGGTCGCCATAGACCGTGCGCATCTGGCCAGGCCATGAATCGGTGATGCACAGATTGCCGTCGGCCGCGCCTTCGATCACCTGGCCCTCATTGTCGACGAGCTGCGGCTGGATGCCGAAGAAGGGTTTCGTCGCCGAGCCGGCCTTCAGGTCGATGGCGCCGGGGAGCGGCGTGATGAGGATGCCGCCGGTCTCGGTCTGCCACCAGGTGTCGACGATGGGCGAGCGCTTGTCGCCGACGACGTTGTAGTACCACTCCCACGCTTCCGGGTTGATCGGCTCGCCAACCGAGCCGAGCAGGCGCAGCGACCTGCGCGAGGAGCGCTTCACATGGTCGTCGCCCGCGCCCATCAGCGCGCGGATGGCGGTGGGGGCCGTGTAGAAGATGTTGACCTGGTGCTTGTCGATGACTTCCCAGAACCGGCCGGCATTGGGATAGCTCGGCACGCCCTCGAACATCAGCGTCGTCGCGCCGTTGGCGAGCGGACCATAGATGATGTAAGAGTGACCGGTGACCCAGCCCACATCCGCCGTGCACCAGTAGATATCGCCTTCGTGGTAGTCGAAGACGTATTCGTGCGTCATCGACGCGTAGACGAGGTAGCCGCCGGTGGTGTGGAGCACGCCCTTGGGCTTGCCGGTCGAGCCGGAGGTGTAGAGGATGAAGAGCGGGTCCTCGGCCTTCATCTTTTCCGGCTTGCTGTCCGGCTTCGCCGCGCGCACCTCGTCGTGATACCAGAGGTCGCGGCCCTCGGCCCAGCCGATCTTGCCGCCGGTGCGGCGCACGACCAGCACATTCTTGACCATGACGTGATTCTTGGCCGCGATGTCGATCGCCTTGTCGGTGTTTTCCTTGAGCGGGATCGTCTTGCCACCACGCAGACCCTCGTCGGCGGTGATGACGAAGGTCGATTCGCAATCGACGATGCGGCCGGCGAGGGCATCGGGCGAGAAGCCGCCGAAGACGACCGAATGGATCGCGCCGATCCGCGCGCAGGCGAGCATGGCGTAGGCCGCCTCGGGGATCATCGGCATGTAGATGGTGACGCGGTCGCCCTTCTTGACGCCGCGCGCCTTCAGGACGTTGGCGAGCCGGCAGACATGGGCGTAGAGCTCGTTGTAGGTGATCTTCTTGTCGTCATACGGGTTGTCGCCTTCCCAGATGATGGCGACCTGATCGCCGCGCTTCTTCAAATGGCGGTCGATGCAGTTGTAGGAGACGTTCGTGCGGCCGTCTTCGTACCACTTGATTGAAACCTTGCCGTCGAAGGATGTGTTCTTGACCTTGGTGTAGGGCGTGAACCAGTCGATCCGCTTGCCGTGCTTGTCCCAGAATTTTTCCGGGTTCTTGATCGAGTCCTTGTACCACTTCTCATAGGTGTCCCTGTCGATCAGGGCGCGCTTCTTCCACTCCGGCTTGACGCGATGGACTTTCACCTCGGACATGCAGTTCCTCCCGATCAGGATTGTTTTGCGGGCACGGCCGCTCAAGATGCGGGCATTATTAGCATTTGGGCCGCAGGCACAACATTAGACGATGGGTGCGGCGTGGGTCTCTATCGCAAGGTAGGCAGCACTCCGCTCGCGACGCTGCCAAGCATCTGATTCAAAGTGATAAATTTCGCTTGAACGACGCCGTGATAAGTGGACGGTTAAGCCTTTGGGCCGCACACTGACCCTGCTTCATATGCGACTGCGGGGTGCGAACCATGCAACGTACACGTGAAATGGAGCTGATGCTCCAAGGCTACGGCCTGACGACGGCGCAGATCCTCTACCGGATGCCGGATCATCCCGGCCTGCTGCAGACCTTCATCTGGCAACATTACGATCTAGCGCCGAAATTCCCCGAACTCTTCCGCTTCCTCGACTTCTGGCGCGAAAAGCTCGACGGACCGCTTCATTCGGTGAGCTACACGCACAAGAAGCTGATCTCGCCGAACGAGTGGCGGAATGTCAGCGGGGAGTTGGTGATTCACTGACGGATGGTCCGAGATTCCAGGGATCGACCAGGCGGACGCCGGCATCCGTGAAGTCAGCAACGTTGCGCGTGACAATGGTCAGGCCGTGGACGATGGCTGTCGACGCGATGAGCCCGTCGATATCGCCGCGAGTGCGTGCAACCGAAAGTCGGCCCCATTCCACCGCGATGTCTTCGGAGACCTCGATTACGCGATCCGCAAAGGTCGTTCGTGTGCGTTCGAGCCATGCGGCCAGGTGCGCTGCCGAGGCGGGGTCGCGGCGCGCTTTCATCGTCACGCCGCGTGCGATTTCTCCCAGCGTGAGAACGCTGATGAACAACTGGGCGGAAGTCTTGTCGGATATCCATTGCACGACCGGTGCGCGTCGCTTGCGCAAGTCGGAAACGATGTTGGTGTCCAGGAGATAAGTCAAAAGTCGATCGGCGGTCTGCTGGGCGTCTTCGAACGGCGGTTGACTTCTTCGTACATGTCATCCGGCCACTCGGGGCCCGACAGGAGGTGTTCGATGAACGACGGTCTGTCCTTGTCCTTCGTCAGCCGATCGTATTCCTCGACGGACAGCACAACAGCGGTTCGCTTCCCACGGCGCGTCACCGTCTGTGGGCCCTCGGTGAGAGCCTTCTCAACAACCTTCGAAAGGTGGTTCTTCGCGTCCTGAAGTTGCCAGTTCATCAAGCACGTCCAAAGCTAGCTAGACTGGCTAGCTATATAGCACCGACCGCCCGTCGCTGCCAGTCGCCCTTACCTGCTCCCGAAGATCGCCGACCCGACGCGGACCGAGGTCGCGCCGAACTGGATTGCGGTCTCGTAGTCGCCGGACATGCCCATGGAGAGCTTTTGGACGCCGGATTCGCGGGCGAGCTTTTCGAGGAGGGCGAAGTGGGGGCCGGGGTTTTCGTCTGCGGGCGGGATCGCCATCAGGCCTTCGATGGCGAGGCCGTGGGTTTCGCGACAGCGGTTGACGAAAGCGACGGTCTCGCGCGGATCGATGCCGGCTTTCTGGTCTTCGAGGCCGGTGTTGACCTGGACGTAGAGGCGCGGGCGTCTGCCCTGCCTTTCCATTTCCTTCGCTAGTTCAGCGGCGATCTTCTCGCGGTCGACGGTCTCGATGACGTCGAAGAGGGCGACGGCTTCCTTTGCCTTGTTAGACTGCAGCGGGCCGATCAGATGGAGTTCGAAATCGGGGAAGGCGTCGCGCAGAGCGGGCCATTTGCCTTGCGCTTCCTGCACGCGGTTCTCGCCGAACACGCGCTGGCCGGCTTCGAGGACGGGGCGGATCGCTTCGGCCTCGAAGGTCTTCGAAACGGCGACGAGCGTGACCTCGTGAGACCGTCCGGCGTCTTCGCATGCTCTGGTGATTTTGGCTCGAACTTCGGCGAGACGGGCGACGGCGTCGGACATATGGGCTTCGATACTCCACATAGAGTTGATCTTTCACCTTATCCGTGGTGAAGACCGGTCGAATTTTCGAGCACCTTATCCGGCGAAAAGCAGGTCATGGCAACCGAACGATACAATCCGCGCGCAAGCGAACCGAAATGGCAGAAGGCCTGGGACGAGGCCAAGCTCTTTGCCACGCAGAACGACGATCCGCGCGAGAAATACTACGTGCTCGAGATGTTCCCCTATCCTTCGGGGCGCATCCATATGGGCCATGTGCGCAACTATGCGATGGGCGACGTGGTGGCGCGCTACAAGCGGGCGGCGGGATACAACGTGCTGCACCCGATGGGCTGGGACGCCTTCGGCCTGCCGGCCGAGAACGCCGCGCGCGACAACAAGGTCAATCCGCGCGACTGGACCTATGCCAATATCGAGACGATGAAGGGCCAGTTGAAGACGATGGGCCTGTCGCTCGACTGGGCGCGCGAATTCGCGACCTGCGACCCGAGCTACTACAAGCACCAGCAGAAGATGTTCCTCGACTTCTGGCAAGGTGGCCTCGTCGAGCGCCGCAACGCCAAGGTCAACTGGGACCCCGAAGACATGACCGTGCTTGCCAACGAGCAGGTGATCGACGGGCGCGGCTGGCGCTCCGGCGCGCTGGTCGAACAGCGCGACCTGACGCAGTGGTTCTTCAAGATCACCTCGATGGCGCAGGACCTGCTCGACGGGCTCGACACGCTCGATCGCTGGCCCGAGAAGGTCAAGCTGATGCAGTCGAACTGGATCGGCCGCTCGGAAGGCCTGCAGCTTCGCTGGAAGCTGGATTCGGAGACCGCTCCCGAAGGCGAGAGCGAGCTCGAAGTCTACACGACCCGGCCCGACACGATCTTCGGCGCGTCCTTCATGGCTATCGCGGCCGACCATCCGCTGGCGAAGAAGGCGGCGGAGAAGAATCCTGCGCTGGCGGATTTCATCGCGGAGATCAAGCGCAGCGGCACGTCCGCCGCGGAGATCGAGACGGCGGAAAAGAAGGGCTTCGACACCGGTATCCGCGTCGTCCATCCCTTCGACGAGAGCTGGACGCTGCCGGTGCACGTGGCGAATTTCGTCCTGATGGACTACGGCACCGGCGCGATCTTCGGCTGCCCGTCGGGCGACCAGCGCGACCTCGACTTCGCCAACAAATACGGACTGCCGGTCGTGCCGGTGGTGATGCCGCGCGACGGCGATGCGGCGAATTTCCAGATCATCGACGAGGCCTATACGGACGACGGCGTGATGATCAATTCGCGCTTCCTCGACGCCATGGCGCCGAAGGATGCGTTCGAAGAGGTCGCTTCGCGGCTGGAATCCTCGACGCTCGGCAACCGTCCGCAGGCGCAGCGCAAGGTGCAGTTCCGCCTGCGCGACTGGCTGATCTCGCGCCAGCGCTACTGGGGCTGCCCGATCCCGGTCATTCATTGCGACGATTGCGGCGCGGTGCCGGTGCCGGCCGATCAATTGCCAGTGCGGCTGCCCGACGAGGTCTCGTTCGAAAAACCGGGCAACCCGCTCGACCACCATCCGACCTGGAAGCACGCTGCCTGCCCGAATTGCGGCAAGGACGCGCGCCGCGACACCGACACGATGGACACGTTCGTCGATTCCTCGTGGTATTTCGCCCGCTTCACCGATCCATGGAACGAGGACCAGCCGACCGATCTCGCCCATGTCGACGGACCGAATGGCTGGCTGCCGGTCAACCAGTATATCGGCGGCATCGAGCACGCGATCCTGCACCTGCTCTATTCGCGTTTCTTCGCCCGCGCGATGAAGGCGACGGGGCATTTGAACGTGGTCGAGGAGCCGTTCGAGGGGCTTTTCACGCAGGGCATGGTCGTGCACGAGACCTATCGCGGTGCGAAGGGCTGGGTGACGCCGGCTGAGGTGAAGCTGGAGGAAGTCGATGGCGCGCGACGTGCGACGCTGATTTCGACCGGTGAGGACATTGCCATCGGCTCGATCGAGAAGATGTCGAAGTCGAAGAAGAACGTGGTCGACCCGGACGACATCATCGCCAGCTATGGTGCGGACACGGCGCGCTGGTTCATGCTGTCGGATTCGCCGCCGGACCGCGACGTGATCTGGACGGAAGCGGGCGTCGAGGGTGCGCATCGCTTCGTGCAGCGCGTCTGGCGCCTGGTATCGGAGGCTTCGGAGACGCTGAAGGGCGTTTCGGGCGAACCCGCACGGGACGGCGAAGCGGCAGCCATTTCCAAGCTCGCGCACAAGACCGTGAAGGCCGTCGGCGCCGACATCGAACGTCTCGGCTTCAACAAGGCCGTCGCGCGGCTTTATGAACTGGTCAACGCTCTGGCGCCGCGCGTACAGGGACTGGCGTCAGCGAGCGACGCGGACAAGGCGGCGCTGCGCGACGCCTTCGACAAGCTGCTGGTGATGGTGGCGCCGATGATGCCGCATCTGGCGGAAGAATGCTGGGCGGCGCTCGGCGGCGAGGGAATGGTCGCGGATCAGCGCTGGCCGCAATTCGACGCGGCGCTGACGGTCGATGACGAAATAACCCTACCGGTTCAGGTCAACGGCAAGAAGCGCGGCGATCTGACGATCGCGCGTGACGCGGACCAGTCGGCCGTGGAAGCTGCGGCGCTCGCGCTCGACGCCGTGCAGAAGGCGCTCGAAGGCAAGGCGCCGCGCAAGGTCATCGTCGTGCCGCAGCGGATCGTGAACGTTGTAGCTTGAGCTGGCCCAACAAGGCGGGCGCCTGTGGGCGTCCGCCGGTCGGGTGCTTCTGAAACGGTTCGACCTGCGATTGCGTTCGAGAAGCGAAGGCTATCTACACGTTAGCTGTTATTCAGGAACTTTTTGTTACCAGACTCATTCTTGCAAGAATGTCATGGCCGCGTCATCCCGTTCGGCGATGAAGGCGCGTGACGGAGTGCATAGAATGAATCTTCGGCAGGCGCCGTTAAGTCTCACCTCGATCATCAGCTACCTGATGCCTTCGGCCAAGCCGCGCGACCATGTGGTCGACCAGCTCATCGCCGAACGTGCGACGCATCTGTCTCGCAACCCGGCCTGGCCGGCGCTGCGGCCCTTGATCTACCGCTATTTCGACTATGATCTGGCCGTCTCGATGGCCAACGACATGGCGCCGCTGCCGGGCATCGCGGCCTTCGACTATCTGTCGAAGCTGCTGGCGCTGGACGTGACGGTGACCGGGCTTGACAACATTCCGAAGACCGGCGGCTTCGTGCTCGCGCCGAGCCATCCGACGGGCATCGCCGACGGCATCGCCGTCTACGACCTGATGAAGCCGGTGCGCGACGACCTGTCGATCTTCGCCAATCGCGACGCGCTTCGCGTCTCGGCAGGTCTGCGCGACCTGATCATCCCCGTCGAGTGGCGGCAGGGCGAGAAGAGCCATTCGAAGAGCCGCGACACGCTGGAAATGACGGCCAAGGCCTTCGCCAACGACCGCGCCGTGGTGCTGTTTCCGTCCGGCCGCATCGCGTACTGGAACCAGAACAAGCTGACGGAGCGGCCCTGGCAGCCTTCCTTCGTGGCGCTCGCGCGGCGTTACAACGTGCCGGTCTTGCCGGCGCACATCACCGCGCGCAATTCTGGGCTGTTCTACTTCTTGTCGAAATATTCGACCGAGATGCGCGACATGACCGTGTTCCACGAACTGTTGAATAAGAAGAATCGACCTTTCGAGATCACCGTCGGCAAACCGATCGCACCGGATCTCCTGCAGGGGGACGCGGCCGAGGTGGCAGCGATGCTGCAGAAGCACACGGTCGAGGATCTGGCGCGGGATCCCGGCGCCGAGTTCCACAGGTAAGAAAAACCCCGCTCGAAGCGGGGTTTTTTGTGCTAGGGATTTGACCGATCAACCGATCTTCTGGCCGGTCTTGGCCCAGTCGGCGAGGAAGGCTTCGAGGCCCTTGTCGGTGAGGGGGTGCTTGACGAGCGCCTTGAGGGTTGCCGGCGGCACGGTCACGACGTCGGCGCCGATGAGGGCGGCGAGCTTGACGTGGTTTACCGTGCGGATCGAGGCGGCGAGGATTTCGGTGTTGAAGTCGTAATTGTCGTAGATGGTGCGGATTTCGGAAATCAGCTCCATCCCGTCCGTGCCCATGTCGTCGATGCGGCCGATGAAGGGCGAGATGAAGCTCGCGCCCGCCTTGGCGGCGAGCAGCGCCTGATTGGCCGAGAAGCAGAGCGTGACGTTGACGAGGCGGCCGTCGACGGTGATCGCCTTGCAGGCCTTGAGGCCATCGAGCGTCAGCGGCAGCTTGATGCAGATATTGTCGGCGATCTTCGACAGAACGTCGGCCTCGCGCATCATCTCGGCGTAGTCCGTGGCGGCAACTTCGGCCGACACCGGGCCGTCGACGATGTCGCAGATTTCCTTGGTGACTTCCTTGATGTCGCGGCCCGACTTCAGGATCAGCGACGGATTGGTCGTCACGCCGTCGAGCAGGCCGTATTCATTGAGTTCGCGGATGTCGGCGACGTCAGCCGTATCGACGAAGAATTTCATGTGCGTCTCCTTCAGGCTTCTGGGCGGGCGGCGGATGGGAAGTCCGCCAGCCGGCGGTTGGGACTTGCACTAGCGCAAGATCGGGGCAAGGTCACGTCCGATGAGCCAAGATTCGCCTTCCCTCTTCCCGCCAAGCAAGGTCGTGCCCGTTCTCGTGCCGATGCCGGCCGAGCGGGCCTATTCCTATGCGGTTCCGGACGGCATGCACGTCTTGCCGGGCTCGATCGTGCGCGTGCCGCTCGGGCCGCGGCTGGTTGCGGGGGTGGTGTGGGACGGCGACGGGGGATCGGTCGATCCGAAGAAATTGCGGCCGATCGACCATGTGTTCGACTGTCCGGCGATAAGCGCGGAGCTGCGCCGTTTCGTCGACTGGGTTGCGAGCTATACGCTCTCGCCGCCGGGCATGGTGGCGCGGATGCTGCTGCGAGCGCCGGCGGCGTTCGATCCCGAGCCGATGATCGACGGGCTGGTGCTTTCGGGCGCCGAGCCCGACCGGATGACGGATGCGCGCCGGCGCGTGCTCGAAATGGCGTCTGATGGGTTCGCCTGGACGCGCTCGGGGCTGGCGCGCGCGGCCGGAACGTCGCTGACGGTGATCGACGGGCTGAAGGCGCAGGGCGTTTTCGACGAGGCGCAGATCGCGCCGCGGCCGGTCGTCGCCGCACCCGATCCTGAGTACGCGCAGGCTGAGCTGATGCCGGAGCAGGCCGAGGCGGCGCAAAATTTGCGTGAGAAGGTCATCGATGGCGGGTTTTCGACGACGCTGATCGACGGTGTGACGGGGTCTGGCAAGACCGAGGTCTATTTCGAGGCGATCGCGGAGGCGGTGCGGGCGGGCCGGCAGGTGCTCGTGCTGGTGCCCGAGATCGCGCTGACGGCAGCGTTTCTGGAGCGCTTCCAGGACAGGTTCGGCGCCAAGCCGGCCGAATGGCATTCCGACCTTGCGCCGCGGACGCGCGAGCGGGTCTGGCGGCAGATGGCGGAGGGGCGCGTGCAGGTGGTGGCCGGCGCGCGCTCGGCGCTGTTCCTGCCGTTCAAGGAGCTCGGGTTGATCGTCGTCGACGAGGAGCACGATCCCGCCTACAAGCAGGAGGATCGCGTCTTCTACAATGCGCGCGACATGGCGGTGGTGCGCGGCCATATCGGTCAGTTTCCGGTGGTGCTTGCGTCTGCGACGCCATCGGTTGAAAGCCGCGTCAATGCGGGGCAGGGGCGCTATGCGCGGGAGGTGCTGTCAGGCCGGTATGCGGAGGCGGCGCTGCCCGATATCCGCGCGATCGACATGCGAAAACATCCGCCAGTGCGCGGCGGGTTCATCTCGCCGGTGCTCGTTTCGGCGGCGCGGGCGACGGTGGAGCGCGGCGAACAGGCGCTGTTCTTCCTCAACCGGCGCGGCTATGCGCCGCTGACGCTGTGCCGCGTCTGTGGGCACCGCTTCCAGTGCCCGTCCTGTTCGAGCTGGCTGGTCGAGCATCGCTTTCGCGGCCAGTTGATGTGCCACCATTGTGGGCATTCCGAAGCCCGTCCCGAAGCCTGCCCGTCGTGCGGGACACTCGACCATCTGGTGCCGTGCGGGCCGGGCGTCGAGCGGATCGCCGAGGAGATCGTCTCCCACTTTCCCGACAGCCGCGTGATCGTTCTCTCCTCCGACATGCTGGGCGGGGTGAAGCGGCTGCGGCTCGAGCTCGAGGCCATCGCCAAGGGCGAGGCCGACATCGTCATCGGCACGCAACTCGTCGCCAAGGGGCACAATTTTCCGAACATGACGCTGGTCGGCGTGGTCGATGCCGATCTGGGGCTTGCGAACGGCGATCCGCGCGCGGCTGAGCGGACGTTCCAGCTCCTGAGCCAGGTGACGGGCCGCGCCGGGCGCACCGGCAAGAAGAGCGTCGGGCTGCTCCAGACCTACCAGCCGGATCATCCGGTCATGCGCGCGCTCGTCTCCGGCGACGCGGAAGCGTTCTACGACCGCGAGGTCAGCGAGCGCGAGCGCGGCCGCCTGCCTCCCTTCGGCCGCCTCGCCGGCGTCATCGTCAGCGCCGCGACGCGGGCCGAGGCCGAGGGCCATGCGCGCGGGCTGCGGCAGGCTGCATTGCGCTCGAACGAGATCATGGTGCTCGGCCCGGCCGAAGCGCCGCTTTCGCTCGTCGCCGGCCGGCATCGATTTCGCTTGCTGGTGCACGCCGAGCGGAAGGCGGACATCCAGGGGTATATCCGCGCGATGCTCGGCGCCGGGCCGAAGGAACGCGGGTCGGTGCGGGTGAGCGTGGACATCGACCCGCAGAGCTTTTTGTAGACAGGTCGATGGGTGCCCGCGTATGCGGATGTCCAGATTTCGAGGGGATTTGACAGATGGAACTCGCATTTCCGTGGCCGTATACGCAGGGCGAGTGGCTGGCGTGGTCGTCGGCGGCGATCACGGTGCTGTTCGGACTGGTGACGCTGTTTGCGCCGCGGCTTTCGCTGAAGGCGCTGCGGCTGCAGACCGCGCCGAACCATCCCGAGGCGGTGGCCGAATCGCGGGCGACGATGTCGGGTTTTTATCTCGGCGCCGGGCTCTGCTGCATTCTGCTCGCCCAGCCGCTCCTCTACCTGACGCTGGGAGCGTCGTGGGCGCTGACGGCGTTCGGACGGGTCGTTTCGATGCTGTCTGACCGGGGCAACACGGCCTATAACTGGATCGTCCTGACGATCGAGATCGTGCTTGCCGGACTGCCGCTCGCCTTCGCGCTGGGCTTCGTCGGCTGATCCTTTCGAACTGCGACAAAACGGCCAAAAACCGCCCGGCAAGGCGTGTTGCGAGTCCTGAAAGCCTGTGCTAGACGGCAATCGACTTTTGACCGGGACGGCGGCTGGATCGCTTGTCCGGGGGAAATTTTCAACGAGGTCAGGGATTTAGCCGGTCATTTGCCCCGGTGCTCGAATTCGCTGCCTTCCAGATGAAGAGAAAACACACTTCGTGGCACAGTCTGGCTCGATGATCTCAGGTGTTTCGCAGCGCTACGCGCGCTCGCTGTTCGAACTGGCGCGGGATGAGAATTCCATCGCCGAAACCGAGAAAGAGCTCGGCCGCTTCGCCGCCATGCTCGAGGAGAGCGCCGATCTTCAGCGCCTCGTCACCAGCCCGGTCTTCTCGGCCGAGGACCAGTTCCGCGCGATCTCGGCGATTCTCGACAAGGCGGGCATCAAGGGTCTCGTCGGCAATTTCCTGCGCGTCGTCGCGCAGAACCGCCGGCTCTTCGCCGTGCCCGGCATCATCGCCTCGTTCCGCCAGATCGCGGCGGAAGCGCGTGGTGAGGTTTCGGCCGATGTGATCTCCGCCCATGCGCTCGATGCGGCGCAGGAGAAGGAACTCAAGGCGGCGCTGAAAAGCGTTGCCGGCAAGGACGTGACGGTCAATCTTTCCGTCGACCCCTCATTGCTCGGCGGTCTCGTCGTCAAGATGGGCTCGCGCCAGATCGACACGTCGCTCAAGACTAAACTCAATTCGCTCAAGCTTGCACTGAAAGAGGTCGGCTGATGGACATCCGCGCCGCGGAAATTTCCGCAATTCTCAAGGACCAGATCAAGAATTTCGGCCGTGAGGCCGAGGTCTCCGAGGTCGGTCAGGTTCTCTCCGTCGGCGACGGCATTGCACGCGTCTACGGCCTCGACAATGTCCAGGCCGGCGAGATGGTCGAGTTCCCTGGCGGCATCCGCGGCATGGCGCTCAACCTCGAAGCCGACAATGTCGGCGTCGTCATCTTCGGCGCCGACCGCGACATCAAGGAAGGCGACACCGTCAAGCGCACCGGCGCGATCGTGGACGTGCCCGTTGGTCCCGGCCTGCTCGGCCGCGTCGTCGACGCGCTCGGCAACCCGATCGACGGCAAGGGCCCGATCGAGGGCATCGAGCGCAAGCGCGTCGATGTCAAGGCGCCCGGCATCATCCCGCGCAAGTCGGTGCATGAGCCGATGTCGACCGGCCTCAAGGCCATCGACGCGCTGATCCCGGTCGGCCGCGGCCAGCGCGAGCTGATCATCGGCGATCGCCAGACCGGCAAGACCGCCATCATTCTCGACACGATCCTGAACCAGAAGTCGCTGAACCAGGGCGACGACGAGAGCCAGAAGCTCTATTGCGTCTATGTCGCCATCGGCCAGAAGCGCTCGACCGTCGCGCAGCTCGTCAAGGTCCTCGAAGAGCGCGGCGCGCTCGAATATTCGATCATCATCGCCGCGACCGCTTCCGACCCGGCCCCGATGCAGTATCTGGCACCGTTCGCCGGCTGCACGATGGCCGAATATTTCCGCGACAATGGCAAGCATGCGCTGATCGCCTATGACGATCTGTCGAAGCAGGCCGTCGCCTATCGCCAGATGTCGCTGCTGCTGCGCCGTCCGCCCGGCCGCGAAGCCTATCCTGGCGACGTCTTCTACCTGCACTCGCGTCTTCTCGAGCGCGCCGCGAAGATGAACGACGAACTGGGCTCGGGCTCGCTGACAGCGCTGCCGGTCATCGAGACGCAGGCCAACGACGTCTCGGCCTACATCCCGACCAACGTGATCTCGATCACCGACGGCCAGATCTTCCTCGAGACCAACCTCTTCTTCCAGGGCATCCGCCCGGCCGTGAACGTCGGCCTGTCGGTGTCGCGCGTCGGCTCGGCCGCGCAGATCAAGGCGATGAAGCAGGTTGCCGGCTCGATCAAGGGCGAACTCGCCCAGTATCGCGAGATGGCCGCCTTCGCGCAGTTCGGCTCCGACCTCGACGCTTCGACGCAGCGCCTGCTCAATCGCGGCGCTCGCCTGACCGAACTCCTGAAGCAGCCGCAGTTCTCGCCGCTGAAGACGGAAGAGCAGGTCGCGGTGATCTTCGCCGGCGTGCAGGGCTATCTCGACAAGATCGCGCTCGGCGATGTCGGCAAGTTCGAGCAGGGCCTGCTGTCGCACATGCGCACGGAAGGCAAGGACGTGCTCGACCAGATCCGCAAGGAGAAGGCGCTGTCCGACGACCTGCGCGGCAAGCTCAAGGCGGAAATCGACAAGTTCGCCAAGTCGTTCGCCTGAGGCCTTTGACGAGAAAGCAGAGATTGCCGCATGGCTTCACTGAAAGACCTTCGTAACCGCATCGCCTCGGTCAAGGCGACGCAGAAGATCACCAAGGCGATGCAGATGGTCGCCGCGGCGAAGCTGCGTCGTGCGCAGGAAGCCGCCGAAGCCGCGCGCCCCTATTCGGAGCGCATGGCGACGGTTCTGGCAAACATCTCGGCCGCGGTCGACGGTGCGGATGCCCCGCCGCTGATGACCGGAACCGGCAAGGACGACGTGCACCTGCTCGTCGTCTCCACCGCCGAGCGCGGACTTTGCGGCGGCTTCAACTCGCAGATCGCCCGCCTCGCACGCGAACACACCCGCCGGCTTCTGGCCGAGGGCAAGACGGTGAAGATCATCACCGTCGGCAAGAAGGGCTACGACATCCTTCGCCGCGACTACGCGCACCTGATCATCGAGCGCATCGAACTGCGCGACGTGAAGCAGGTCGGTTTCGCCAATGCCGACCAGATCGCCCGCAAGGTGATTTCGCTGTTCAACCAGTGCGAGTTCGACGTCGCGACGCTGTTCTATTCGCAGTTCAAGTCGGTGATCAGCCAGATTCCGACCGCGCAGCAGATCATCCCCGCCTCGGCGCCGACCGCGCCCGACGCGTCGGCCGAACTTGCAGGCGGCAATGCCGTCTACGAATACGAGCCCGACGCGAGCGAGATTCTCGGCGACCTCATTCCGCGCAACATTTCGGTGCAGATCTTCCGGGCGCTGCTCGAGAATGCTGCCGGCGAAATGGGCGCCAAGATGACGGCGATGGACAACGCCACGCGCAATGCCGGCGACATGATCAACAAGCTTTCGATCACCTACAACCGTCAGCGCCAGGCGCAGATCACCAAGGAACTGATCGAAATCATTTCCGGCGCGGAAGCGCTGTAATCGACCGGGCGTCTTTTCAGGCGCCGTGAAGAAAGAGGCTCACAACGATGGCTAAAGCAGCTACCAACACCCCGGCGGCCACGCCTGCCGCATCCGGCTCGACCGGCACGGTCCGCCAGGTCATCGGCGCCGTCGTCGACGTTGCCTTCGACGATCACCTGCCGGCGATCCTGAACGCACTCGAGACCGACAATAACGGCCAGCGCCTGGTTCTCGAAGTCGCCCAGCATCTCGGCGAGAACACCGTCCGCACGATCGCGATGGACTCGACCGAAGGTCTCGTCCGCGGCCAGCCGGTCAAGGACACCGGCGCGCCGATTTCGGTGCCGGTCGGCCCCGAAATGCTCGGACGCATCATCAACGTCATCGGCGAGGCGATCGACGAGGAAGGCCCGCTTGGCGCGACCACGACCCGCGCGATCCACCAGCCGGCTCCCGAATATATCGAGCAGTCGACCGAGTCCGAGATCCTGGTCACCGGCATCAAGGTCATCGACCTTCTGGCGCCCTACGCCAAGGGCGGCAAGATCGGCCTGTTCGGCGGCGCCGGCGTCGGCAAGACCGTTCTGATCCAGGAACTGATCAACAACGTCGCCAAGGCCCATGGCGGCTACTCGGTGTTCGCCGGCGTCGGCGAGCGCACCCGCGAAGGCAACGATCTCTATCACGAGTTCATCGAATCGGGCGTCAACAAGAAGGGTGGCGGCGAAGGCTCCAAGGCCGCGCTTGTCTACGGCCAGATGAACGAGCCGCCCGGTGCCCGCGCCCGCGTCGGCCTGACGGGCCTGACCGTCGCCGAATATTTCCGCGACCAGGGCCAGGACGTTCTGTTCTTCGTCGACAACATCTTCCGCTTCACGCAGGCGGGTTCGGAAGTGTCGGCGCTGCTCGGCCGCATTCCTTCGGCCGTGGGCTACCAGCCGACGCTCGCGACCGACATGGGCGCGCTGCAGGAACGCATCACCACGACGACCAAGGGCTCGATTACTTCGGTTCAGGCGATTTACGTCCCCGCCGACGATTTGACCGATCCGGCTCCGGCGACCTCGTTCGCGCATCTTGACGCGACGACGACGCTGAACCGCTCGATCGCCGAAAAGGGCATCTACCCGGCCGTCGATCCGCTGGACTCGACCTCGCGCATGCTCGACCCGCAGATCGTCGGCGAAGAGCACTATTCGGTGGCCCGTTCGGTGCAGCAGACGCTGCAACGCTACAAGTCGCTGCAGGATATCATCGCGATCCTGGGCATGGACGAGCTGTCCGAAGAGGACAAGCTGACCGTCGCCCGCGCCCGCAAGATCGAGCGCTTCCTGTCGCAGCCCTTCTTCGTCGCCGAAGTGTTCACGGGCGCGCCTGGCAAGCTGGTCGACCTCGCCGACACCATCAAGAGCTTCAAGGGCCTCGTCGCCGGCGAATACGACTACCTGCCGGAAGCGGCCTTCTACATGGTCGGCTCCATCGAGGAAGCCGTCGAGAAGGGCAAGAAGCTCGCCGCCGAAGCTGCCTGATCGCAGTGAATGGTGAATAGTGAATGGAGCGTAGGGGATAGTGAGTGTCGGAATAGTCGAATGGCGATGACCATTCACCATTCACCATTCACTATTCACTCGGTTTGACATGGCACAAACTTTCAAGTTCGAACTCGTCTCGCCGGAGCGCCTGCTCGTCTCCGAAGAGGTCGAGGCTGTCGTCATCCCCGGCACCGAGGGTGAGCTGACCGTCATGGCCAACCACGCGCCGTTGATGACGACGATCAAGCCGGGTGTGGTGCGCGTCCAGTTCGGCGGCGGCCGCGAGGATCGCTATGTCGTGTTCGGCGGCTTCGCCGACGTGGTGCCGGAAGGCTGCACGCTGCTCGCCGAATCCGCGATCGCCGTGGCGGATGTCGACAAGGACGACATCTCCCGACGCATCCAGGAGGCGCGCGAGGATCTCGACGACGCCAAGGACGACGACCAGCGCTCCAAAGCCGAGCAGCTCATCGCGCAGCTTGCTACCCTGCAGGACGCCGTCTAGAGCGTCACGGCTTCAGGTCTGACCGGGCTGATCCGTACTTTGCTTAACGCGAAATTGACCACGGCGGGCGAAAGCCCGCCGTTTTCGCATCCGCCATCGGTAATTCAGCGTTCCTTAAAGCATCGCTGGCTTGCTCTGTTCGATGCCTGCTCACAAAGAAGCAGCACGACAGCTTCATTCCGGCCGGGGCGCCGGACCGGAGAACCGATATGGCACTGGCTACCGTCGACCTCGACCAGGGGTCTGGCACGGCACGACCGCGGCGGCTGAACGCCGCCTATGCGATGCTTGCGGTGCTGGCGCTCGTCAACCTCATGAACTTCATGGACCGGGTCCTGTTCTCGGTCATGCTGGAGGCGATCAAGGTCGATCTGGCCCTGTCTGACACCCAGATGGGGATCGTCAGCGGCGTCGCCTTCGCGGTTCTCTATGGCGTGTTCGGGCTGGTGATGGGGCGGCTTGCCGACACGCGCAACCGGGTGCGATTGCTCTCGGGCGCACTTGCGTTCTGGAGTACGGCGTCGGCGCTTTGCGGCGCGGCGGGCGGGTTCGGGCAGATGTTCGCGGCCCGCGCGATGGTCGGCGTCGGCGTCTCGGGATGCGCGCCCTGCGGCCAGTCGATCATCGCCGACTACTTTCCGCCGGAGCGGCGCGCGCTCGCCCTGTCGATCTTCGCCGGGGTCGGGACGCTCGGGACCTTCATCGGGCTGGTCGCAGGCGGACACCTTGCCGAAGCCTTCGGGTGGCGGACGACCTTCATTCTCTTCGCCATTCCCGGCCTGATCGTCGCGCCGCTGGTGTTCGCATTCGGACGCGAGCCGACGCGCGGCGCTTTCGACAAGCTCGTTTCGAAGCAGGTTCCGTGGTCGCGTGCGATCCGGCACCTGCTCGGCCTGCGAACCGCCCGCAATCTTCTCGTCGGGACACCTTTGGTGCTGGTCACGGTCGGCGTCGCCAACTGGGTGCCCGCCTTCCTTCAGCGCGCGCATGGCGCGACCGCAGCGGAAGTGGGGACCTATGGCGGCGCCAGCCTCGGCGTCGGGCTGGTGATCGGCACGCTCGCCGGTGGGCTGATCGTCAACGCATTGCGCAAGCGCAACCGGCTCTGGGAGTTCTGGTGGCCGGCGCTTGCGACCGCGCTTTCGGTGCCGCTGCTCGCCGCCTTCTACCTCGCCGGCAGCGCGTCGGCCGCCTACACGATCCTGTTCTTCGCCTTCCTGATCGCCGGCACCAGCCTTGGACCGTCGCTCGCCTGCATCATGGTCGTCGCCGACGCCTCGCTGCGCGGAACGATGGTCGCGCTGGCAGTGCTGGCTTCGTCACTCGTCGCCTACGGCCTGGCGCCGGCGCTTGTGGGGATCATCAGCGATGCGCTGATCGGGCAGGGCTTCGGAGAAGCAGACGGCGAATCGCTGCGCTACGCGCTGATGACGGCGCTCGTCTTCCCGCTGTTCGGTGCATATTTCTTCCATCGCGCGGCATCGAGCGTCGCCGCCGACGCGGTCGACTGACCGGCGTCAGCCAAGGCTCGATGCGGGCGGCGTGGTGTGGGGCGAATCGGGCGGCACCTGCGTCGCCACCGGTTCGGTGAATTCCAGTTCACGCACCCATTCGCGCCAGATGGCGACCAGCAGGGCCATCAGGACGGGGCCGATGAAGAGGCCGACAAATCCCATCGTCTTCACGCCGCCGATGAGGCCGAAGAAGGTCGGCAGGAAGGGCAGCTTGATCGGACCGCCGACGAGCTTGGGACGCAGCGTCTTGTCGACGATGAAGAGCTCAACGGAACCCCACACCCACAGCGCGACGCCGGCAAAGGGCGAGCCGCTCGCGATCAGGTAGATCGAGACCAGGCTGAAGGACAGCGGTGCGCCGCCGGGGATGAGCGCCATCACGCCGGTGATGACGCCGAGCGTGACGGGCGAGGGCGCGCCGGCGATCCAGTAGGCGATGCCGAGCACGATGCCCTCACCGATGGCGATCAGCGTCATGCCGGTGACGGTTGAGGAGATGGTGGCCGGGACGACGCGGGAGATGCGGCTCCAACGCGTCGGCAGGATGCGCTCGCCGATGCGGTCGACCTGCCCGACGAAACGCTCGCCGTCCTTGTAGATGAAGAACAGCGCGATCAGCATGAAGAGCAGGTTCAGGAACAGCTCGAACAGGCCGCCGCCGGCCGCCAGGACCGCGCGGTAGATGTTGCCGATATTCGCGCCCGAGACGAGCTGCACGAGTTCGCCGATCGCGCCGGGATGGCCGATATAGCGCACCCATTGCTCGTCGATCCAGGAGCCGACGGCCGGCAGAGCGGCCATCCAGTCCGGTGTCGGGCTGCCGGTCCGGTTGGTCTCGACGGCCCAGAAGAACCATTCGCGCATCTCGTTGGCCGCATAGCTGACGGCCATGATGATGGGCACGACGAGGAAGGTAACGATCAGGACGATCGCGAGCGTTGCCGACAGGATGTTGGAGCCGCCCATGCGGTCGCGCAGGCGGCTGTAGAGCGGCCAGCTCGCAAAGCCGATGACAAGCGCCGCCAGGACGGGAACGAGGAAGCCGTGGAAGAAGTAGATGCCGGCGGCAACGACAAGGACCAGGAGCCAGCGTGCGGCCGACAGCGGCGGCACGAGCGCAATCCTGCCCGAACTGGTCGGGCCGAGCCAGCGTGGTTCGTTTGAGGGGCGCTGCGGTTGATGTTCGTTCACTGGGTTTCCGTCGATCTGCCTGCAATCGAACCGTCGCTGCCATTGTCGGCGTCAGCAAGGCACTGTTTTGGCGAGGCGGTCAAGGCTGGCTTGCGGCCTTGTCGCAGGGCGACAGCCTGACGACATTGCCGGCGGTCGCCACGATCTGCGAAAGCTGCCGGCAGCGGCCGTCGCCGTCGCAAAGGGTCCAGTCGGCGCCTCGGCCGGCATCCGACAGGACGAGTTCGGGCAGGGGCGGCAGGTCCGGGCGATAATGCCAGGCTCCGTTCTTCAGGACCGCGCCTTGCGGGATCTCCATGCCGGCTCCGGTTCCCCTGACGACGGCTTCCTCCAGGACGAGGCCCTGCGGGCTCAGACGCCAGCGTTCGGACCATTCGATCTTCTCGACCGAATGATCCCAGGACAGCGTGAAGGTCTGGATCGCCAGGGCGACGAGCGTTCCCGCCGCCTCGACGCACAGGTTCATTCGGCCGGCGCCGCATTGCGGGCGGCGCGCGTGCGCCACCAGTGGAACGCGATCAGGGCGAAGCCGAGCGCGAAACCGACTTCGTCGGTGATAGGCAGGGCTAGCACCATGGTGAAGGCGGCGACCATCGCCCAGATACGCTCGAACCAGTTGAGCGGCGCGAGCAGGAAGCCGATCGCGGCCGCGCCCCACAAGGTGATGGAGAAGACGGTCTTCAAGGTGATGTAGGCGACCGCCGGCCAGAAGCCGATGGTGGCTTCCAGCGGCCCGCCGGACTGCATCATCAGCGCCGGCGAATAGACCGCCATGAACGGGATAACGAAGCCGGCCAGCGCGATCTTCACCGCCTGCATGCCGATCTTCATACCCGATTCCTTGGCGATCGGCGCGGCGGCGAAGGCAGCGAGCGCCACCGGCGGCGTCAGGTCGGCGAGGATGCCGAAATAGAACACGAACATGTGGCTGACGAGCAGCGGCACGCCGAGTTCGAGGAGGGCCGGCCCGGCGATCGATGAGGTGATGATGTAGTTCGGGATCGTCGGGATGCCCATGCCGAGGACGAGGCAGGTGAGCATGGTCAGGACGAGCGAGGCGAAGAGGCTCTGCTCGCCGATGCGCACGATGAAGGAGGCGAAGGTGGAGGCCGAGCCGGTCAGGCTGAGGACGCCGATGATGACGCCGACCATGGCGCAAGCGATGGCCACTGGGAGCGCATTCTTCGCGCCGTCGGCAAGGGCGTTGCGCGAGACGATGAGCGTTTCGCGCCCGCCCTTGACGAAGAAGTTGACGAGGATGAGCGCCGCGATCGTCCAGATAATGACGTTGACGCCATAGCGGAAGAAGGATGCGCAGACGAGGCCGAGCAGCACCCAGTAGAGATAGCGGATCGTCTGGTTCGGCAGGCCGCGCGCGATGGCGCCGCCGAGAATCAGGACCGCGGTCAGCGCAAGGCCCATCGTGCCGGCGAAGAGCGGGGTAAAGCCGGTGAAGAGCAGGTAGACGAGGACGCCGAGCGGGATGAGGAGATACCAACCGGCCTTGAGCGCTCCGAGCGCGCTCGGGGTCTGGTCCTTGCGCATTCCCAGAAGGTTGCGCTTGCCGGCCTCGAGATGGACCATCCAGAAGGCGGAGAAGAAATAGAGGCAGGCCGGGATGATCGCCGCGATGACGACCTGCGAATAGGGAATGTTCAGCGTCTCGGCCATGATGAAGGCGACGGCGCCCATGACGGGCGGCATGATCTGCCCGCCCATCGACGACACCGCCTCGACGCCGCCGGCGAAGGCGGGCTTGTAGCCAAAGCGCTTCATCAGCGGGATGGTGAACTGGCCGGTCGTCACGACATTCGCGACGCCGGAGCCGGAGATCGTGCCCATGAAGGCGGACGAGACGACCGCGACCTTGGCCGGGCCGCCCTTGGTGTGACCGACCATGCCGAGCGAGACGTCGGTGAAGAGCTTGATCATGCCCGCACGTTCCAGGAACGAGCCGAACAGGATGAACAGGAAGATGTAGCTCGACGACACGTAGACGGGCGTTCCGTAGATGCCCTCGGTGCCGAAGCCGAGCTGTCCGATCACCTGATCCCAGTCATAGCCGCGATGGGCGAGGACGCCCGGTGCGTATTCGCCGAACAGGCCGTAGAGCAGGAAGATGCCGGCGATGATCGGCAGGGCCGGGCCCATCAGGCGGCGCGTCGCCTCGAAGACGAGCACGATCAAGAGACCGCCGACGATCAGGTCCTGCGTCAGAAGGAAGCCGCCCTCGCGAAGGATCAGGTCGTTGTAGAACACCCAGTAATAGGCGCCGATGCCGAAGCCGACGATACCCATGGCCCAAAGGGTCGCCTTCTTGACGATGCCGCCGCCGGTGAGATTGGCGATCAGCGTGAAGCCGAGCAGCAGGACGAAGCCGACATGCATCGAGCGCACGACCTGGCTGGGGATGGCGTGGAAGGCCGCAACCCAGAGCTGGAAGACGGAAAAGGCGATCGCGATGCCGAAGACGATCGTGCCGGCACGACCGATGCCGAAGCCTGCGGGGAGGCCGTGCTCGGGATCGACGGGCGCGGCGGCCGTCGTCTCTGCGGCGGCGGCCATCGGCGCGTCGCCAAGCCTCTTTTCGGCCTCGCTGCCTGCCAGTTCGGTGTTCTTTGTCATCTTGGGTGACCTCTCCCCGTTGCAGGCAGCATGCCTGCTCCATCGAAAAATCCGCCGGCGGGCCGGTGCCCGCCAACGGATGTATCAAGTCCGGTTGTTATCGCGAGAGCGCGATCCTTACTGGATCAGGCCCTGCTCGCGGTAATAACGCTCGGCGCCCGGGTGCAGCGGCACCGGATTCTCGTCGACCGCGTTTTCCAGCGCGATGGCCGATGCGGCCGAGTGCGAGGAGACCATGCGGTCGAGGTTTTCGTAGAGAAGCTTCGTCATCTGGTAGGCGGTCTCTTCGGAGACGTCCTCGTGGGTCACGAGGTAGTTGATGACGGTCGCCGTCTGCACGTCTTCTTCCTGGCCGTTATAGGTGCCCGCCGGGATGATGCCGGGCGCATAGGGAGCGCCGATCGACTCGACCAGCTCTGCCGGGATTTCCACCACCGTCGTCGGGTTGGTCGTCGCAAGATCCTGGATCGAGGCGACGCCGAGGCCGGCGGACTGCAGCGTGGCGTTGAGCTGGCGATTCTTCATCAGCTCGACCGATTCGGCGAAGGGCAGGTACTGGACCTGGCCGAGATCCTCGTAGGTCATGTCGGCGGCTTCGAGAATGGCGCGGGTGTTGAGCTCGGTGCCGGATGCCGGGGCGCCGACCGAGAGCGTCTTGCCGCGCAGATCCTCGAGCGTGGTGATGCCGCTATCGGCGGTCGCGACGAGCTGGATGTAGTTGGGATAGATCGCGGCGATGCGGCGCAGCTTGGTCAGCGGCTCGCGGAAGCCGGCTTCCTCGTCGCCTTCCCAGCCCATGACGAGCGAGTCGCCCAGCGAGAAGCCGATCTCGCCGCGGCCCTGCTGCAGGAGGTTCAGGTTCTCGACCGACGCCTTGGTCGCCTGGACCTGCGTGCGCGAGCCTTCGATGCCCTCGCCATAGATCTCGGACAGCGCGACGCCGAGCGGATAATAGACGCCGGACGTGCCGCCGGTGAGGACGTTGATGAATTCCTGCGCCTTGGCGCCGGTCATGGCAACGCCGATGACGAGCGAAGCACCGACGAGGCGTGCGAGGGTCTTGGACGGACGATTGAGCATGGGCATTCCTCCCTGGAAAGTGTCTGTTCTTGTCGAAGTGTTATCTCAAGTGACGAGACCTGTTCGATAACCCCCCGGTGCGACAAGTCAAGCCGCAAGGGCGCCGATCTCGCCTATCGGCTGCCAGAGCAGGGCATTTTACAACCCGCGCGCGCAAGTCTCGCCCTTGCCAAAACCGGCTTCGGCTGGAAGGAAAGACAGCGATGACTGATGCCGCCCCGACTACCCGTCGCCCCCGCGCCCCGCTGCTCGCTCCGTTCTGCGGCGAGGCACCGCCCGCGCCGGAATGGTTCGTCGACGCGCTGGCGCAGGCGCCCGAACGTCGCGTCGTCACGGTCGACGGGGCGGCGATCGAGAACTTGGTCTGGGGCGTGCGGGGCCGTCGCGGGCTCGTCTTCCTTCATGGCAATGGCGCGCATGCCGACTGGTGGGATTTCGTCGCGCCGTTCTTTGCCGACCGCTTCCGCGTCGCTGCGCCTTCCTGGTCCGGAATGGGCCGGTCGGACTGGCGCGACGACTATTCCATCGACCAGCATGTCGACGAGGCGATGGCCGCGGCCGAGGATGCGGGCGTGTTCGAGCCTGCGGAAAAGCCCTTCATCGTCGCGCATTCCTTCGGCTCCCTGCCGGCGCTGCGCCTGGACGACCGGATGCCGGAACACTTTGCAGGCATGATCATCGTCGACCCGCCGCTTTTTTCCGAGGCGACGCGGGCGGCGCGCAAGCCCGCCGATCCAGATGCCTATCGCATCCACCGGGTCTATCCCCGCCTTGCCGAAGCTCTGGCGCGCTTTCGCTTCGCGCCCGAGCAGGCTTGCGAAAATCTCTTCATCGCCGATCACATCGCCCGGCATGGGCTCAAACAGGTCGAGGGCGGCTGGACGTGGCGCTTCGATCCGCGCCACTGGCGCCGTGGCCATCGCAAGCATGATTTCGACGCGATGTTCGCCGGTTCGCGGGTGCCGCTGGCATTGGTGCTCGGCGCCAATTCGGTGCTCTACAATTCTGACGATCTGGCACATCTCGACGCGCTGTGCGCGGCGACGTCGGGGCCGAAGACCGTGATCGCGAATGCCGCGCATCATGTGATGGTCGATCAGCCGCTGGCCTTCGTCGATGTGATGCGGGAGCAACTCGAAGCATTCGCCGCTGCGCCATAGTGCCGCCCGCCCTTTCGCGTGGCGCGCACATCGCGTATCAGCCGCGCTTGCACGCGCGCGAGGTTGCCCCCGGAATGATACGTCTCGAAAATATCAGCAAGCAGAACGGCAAGCAGATCGTCTTCATCGAGGCGTCGGCTGCGCTGCAGAAGGGTGAGAAGATCGGCCTCGTCGGCCCGAACGGGGCGGGCAAGACGACGCTCTTTCGCATGATCACCGGAGAGGAACAGGCCGATGAAGGCCAGGTCGCGATCGATCGCGGCGTCACGATCGGCTATTTCAGTCAGGATGTCGGCGACATGGCCGGCAAGAGCGCGGTGGCGGAGGTGATCGACGGCGTCGGACCGGTGAGCGCGCTCGCCGCCGAGATGGCCGAACTCGAAGCCGCGATGGGCGACCCCGACCGGGCCGACGAGATGGATGAGATCATCACCCGCTATGGCGAGGTGCAGGGAAGGTTCGACGAGTTGGATGGTTACGCGCTCGATGGGCGCGCGCGCGAAGTGCTGGGTGGGCTCGGCTTTTCGTCGGAGATGATGGACGGCGACGTCGGCAAGCTTTCGGGCGGCTGGAAGATGCGCGTCGCGCTCGCGAAAATTCTTCTCATGCGGCCCGACGTGATGCTGCTCGACGAACCGAGCAACCATCTCGACCTCGAAAGCCTGATCTGGCTCGAAGCCTTCCTGCAGGGCTTCGACGGCGCGCTGTTGATGACGTCGCACGACCGCGAGTTCATGAACCGCATCGTCAACAAGATCGTCGAGATCGATGCCGGCTCGCTGACTTCCTATTCCGGCGACTACGCGTTCTACCAGGAGCAGCGCGCGCTGACAGACTTGCAGCAGCAGGCGCAGTTCGAGCGGCAGCAGGCGATGCTGGCGAAGGAGATCGCCTTCATCGAGCGCTTCAAGGCGCGCGCCAGCCATGCCGCGCAGGTGCAGAGCCGGGTCAAGAAGCTCGACAAGATCGACAAGGTCGAGCCGCCGAAGCGCCGCCAGACGGTGCGCTTCGAATTCCAGCCGGCGCCGCGCTCGGGCGAGGACGTCGCGACGCTGAAGAACGTTTCCAAGAGCTATGGCAGCCGGACAATCTATGACGGGCTCGACTTCCAGGTGCGCCGGCGTGAGCGCTGGTGCGTGATGGGCATAAACGGGGCGGGAAAGTCCACGCTCCTGAAGCTCGTCACCGGCACGGCCGATCCGGACAATGGTTCGGTGGCGCGCGGACCGAGCGTGAAGATGGGCTATTTCGCGCAGCACGCGATGGAAGTGCTCGACGGCGAGCGCACCGTGCTGCAATCGCTGGAGGATTCGTTCCCGCAGGCGGGGCAGGCGCCGCTGCGCGCGCTTGCCGGCTGTTTCGGTTTTTCCGGCGACGAGATCGAGAAGAAGTGCCGCGTGCTTTCGGGCGGCGAGAAGGCGCGGCTGGTGATGGCGAAGATGCTCTTCGATCCGCCGAATTTCCTCGTTCTCGACGAGCCGACCAACCATCTCGACATCGCGACCAAGGAGATGCTGATCGCCGCGCTCCAGCAGTACGAAGGCACGATGCTGTTCGTCAGCCACGATCGGCATTTCCTCGCGGCGCTGTCGAACCGGGTTCTGGAACTGACCGAGGATGGCATCCGCACCTATGGCGGTGGCTACACCGAATACGTCGCCAGCACCGGGCAGGAAGCGCCCGGCTTGCGCAGCTAAAGCGACTTTGCGGCGACGCGTAGGGCGTCGAGGAGTTCGGCCTGCAAAGTGGTCGGCTTCCAGCCCTGCCGGGTGGCAATGCCGATCGGGCGCGCGGTGGCTGGCAAAGCGAGTTGCAGCGGCACCAGAAGGCCGGAGTTCTCCTCGTAGGCGATCTGGCGGCGCGACATCAGCGTCAGCCGGTCGGAATTGACGAGGAGACCGCGCAGCGCGACCAGCGAGCCGGTCTCGACCAAGCCGCTGCCGCATTGCGCGAGGCCGTGCCGCGCCGACAATTCGTCGAAGATCGCGCGGGTGGGCGTGCCCTTGCGCGGCAATATCCATGGATAGGCGCGAAGGTCTTCGAATTTGAGTTCGGGCCGCGTGGCGAGCGGGTGACCGGCGCGGACCACGACCGACAGCGGATCGTCGAAGAGCGCCTCCTGCGCGATGCCCTTTGCTTCGGAAGCCGGGCGCAGGGCGCCGACCAGCATGTCGATCTCGCCGATGGCGAGCGCATGGGCGAGCGTGTCGTAGGAACCATCGACGATTTCGATGGACGCGGCGGGGCGGCGGTTGGTCCATGCGACGATCGCCTCCGGCACGATGCGCGTGCGGGCGAAGGGCAGGGTGCCGATGACGACGCGGCCGGTGAAGCGGCCGTCGAGTTCGCGGGCGTCTTCCAATGCGTTTTCGAGTTCGCGCAGCACGAGGCTGGCCGCGCGTGCGAGCATGGTGCCGGTGGCAGTCAGGCGGATCGAGTTCTGCCGACCTTCGAAGAGCGGGACCGTGCCGATGCGTTCCAGCTCGCGCGCGGCGCGCTGGACCGAGGGCTCGGCCTGTTCCAGGCGGCGGGCGGCGGCGGTGAAGCTGCTGGTCGAGGCGAAGGCGGCGACGGCACGCAGATGTGCGATGGTTGCGTGGGTTTCCAGGAGGTCGATCGCCAAGGCGCGGCCGATGGAGGCGTGGCGCGCAAGGCGCTCGTTGGCTTCGCGCAACAGCGACAGGGCGCGCGCGGCGCGCTCGGTCAGAAGCCGGCCGCGCTCGGTGACGAACACGCCGGAGCCTCGCCGCTCGAAAAGCGCACCGCCGAACTGGCCTTCGAGCTTGGCGATGGCCTGCGAGGCGGCGGGTTGCGACACGCGAACGGCTTCGGCCGCGCGGGTCAGCGAGTTGGTTTCGGCGGCGAACTGGAAAAGCCGGACATGGCGCAGGTTTGGGTAGGACGACATGGCGCGGATTTAGGCAGGTGCCGTGCCGTTTGGGAAGTGGCTCAGTCGTAGACCAATCCGTCGAAGAGCTTGCGCGCGGTTCGAAGGACGCCCGCTTCGGCCAGATTGCCGTCGTCGTCGAGGCTCGCCGTGACGGTGAATTCGCCGGTTGGGTGCTCGATGGAAATGAGCATGTCGCGCGCGCGCTGGAGCTTCGCGATCCTCGCCGCCGGGCCGGCTTCGAGCAGGCAGGCGGTGGCGACGCTGACGGCACCCAGGACGCCGATCGCCTGATGGCAGACATGGGGGATGAAGGTGCGGGTGGAGACGGCGCCGCCGGCCTGCGCGGCGCTGACGAGCGTCATCTTTGGCACGGATTTTTCCGTGACGTCGTCGAGATTCATCAATGGCCCGGCCTTCAGCCGGATCGCTTCGATGCGCGCCTTCAGTTCGGCATCGGCGTTGAGATCGGCCGGTGTTTCCGTGCCGGTGAGGCCGAAATCGGCGGCCGCCATGACGACGCAGGGCATGCCGTTGTCGATCAAGGTGACGTCAACGCCGTCGATCGTGTCGACATCGTTGCCGGTCGGCAGGAGCGCGCCACAGGATGAACCGGCGGTGTCCTTGAAGACGATGGGAATGGGCGCCGCCGTGCCGGGGACGCCGTCGATGCGGGCGTCGCCGGCATAAGTGACGTGGCCATCCGGCGTCCAGACGGTCGCGACGGCGATCTGGCCGGTGTTTTCCATGAAGATGCGCACCCGCGTCTCGCCGTCTCCGGCCGCGACGAGGCCGCGCTCGATGGCGAAGGGGCCGATGCCGGCGAGGATGTTGCCGCAGTTCTGCGCGTCGGTGACGATGGGTTTGTCGACAAAAACCTGCAGGAAGAGATAGTCGACATCGACATCCGGCCGATCGGATTTCGAGACGATTGCGACCTTGGAGGTGAGCGGGTCGGCACCGCCGAGACCGTCGATCTGGCGCGGGTCGGGCGAGCCCATGACGCGCAGGAGAAACGCATCGCGTGCGGCTGCGTCAGGAGGCAGGTCGTCCTTGAGGAAATAGCCGCCCTTCGACGTGCCGCCGCGCATCCACATGGCGCGAATACCGTTCGTCATCACAACGCGTCCACGGTACGCGGGAAGATCGACTGGAAGCCTTCGGCATATTTCGCCTCGCGTCCGCCGGCCTGGCCGCCGGAGTTGCGCCGGAACTGGTTGGCGCGGTTTTCGGCGACGTTTGTGTAGTAGTCCCAAAGGTGCTGCTGGCCTTCCATGCACTCGATGGCGGCCTTCTTCTTTTCCCAGACCGGCGTGATGTCGAGGATCGTGTCGGGCTTCCAGGCGCATTGCTCGGTCTGGTGCGGCTCGAACAGATAAAGCTGCGGCGCGCCGAGCACCTTCTCGCCGGGATTATGGCCCCAGGCCTGCGCGATCATCCGGCATTCGAGCGCGACGCGCGTCGCGTAGGGATGGTCGGTGTTGTAGGGATCGTCCATCGAGTGCGACAGCATGAAGTCCGGCTGGACCTTGCGGATGACGTCCACGAGGCGGAATTTCGCATCGCGGTCGAGTTCGAGCGGATAGTCGCCGCAATCGAAGAACTGGATGTCGGCTGCGCCGAGCGCGCCGGCGGCGGCTTCGGCCTCCTTGCGCCGGGCGGCCTTGACGCCTTCGAGCGTGGCACCGGCGTTCTTCCAGAGTTTCGCACTTTCGCCGCGCTCGCCATAGGAGAGGCAGACGATGGTGACGTCGATGCCCTTTTCGGCGTGGAGCGCGATCGCGCCGCCGCAGCGCCAGACGAAATCGGCCGAGTGGGCGCTGATGACGAGGGCGGTGCTCATGGGTTCGTGCCTCCTTTGGCGACGGGCGGCGTGCCGTGGGTGTGGAAGGATTCGATCGTCTTCAGGCCCCAGGCCTGGCCCTTCTTCCGCTCGGCCTCGGTCCACACGATCGTCTGCCAGTCGGGGTCGAGGACGAGCCGGGCTCCGGCATTGGCGATCTCGATGCGGTTGCCGGCCGGCTCGTAGACATAGAGGAAATAGGTGCCCTGGATGGCGTGGCGGTGCGGGCCGGTCTCGATGAAGACGCCGTTTTCGAGGAAGATGTCGGCGGCCCGCAAGATGTCGTCGCGGTGGTCGGCGGCATAGGTCAGGTGGTGGAAGCGGCCGCGCGTGCCGGAATGATCTTCCGTGCAGGCCATGTCGTAGCCCTTGTTGTTGACCGTGAACCAGCAGCCGCCAATGCGGCCATTGTCGAGCTGGATCATCTCGGTCACGCGGCTGCCGAGCGCCTCGACCATGAAGTCGCGGATCTTCGACACGTCGGTCGCCAGAAGATTGAAATGGTCGATGCGGCGCGGCGCGGCGCCGCGGCCATGGAAGCGTTGCGCGACGTTCTTGAGGGCGGGACGTTCGGCTTCAGGCGCCTGGTATTTGTGCGTGTCCCAGTAGAGTTCGAAGACGTGTCCGTCGGGACTGTTGAAGCGGTAGGAGCGGCCGTGGCCGAGGTCGCCGTCGGTCCAGCCGATGCCGAGGCCCATCTTCTCGATGACGGCGACCCGTCGCTCGAGCGCGGCCTGTGACGAGGTGCGGTAGGCGCAGTGGGCCATACCGGTGGTGTTCGACGCCGTCAGCTTGAGGGAATGGAACTCGTAGTCGTCCCAAGCGCGCAGATAGACGGAGTCGCCTTCGCGGCCGGCTTCCGTCAGGCCGTAGACATTGACGAAGAAATCGAGGCTTTCCTCGAATTTGTCGGTCAGGAGTTCGACATGGCCGAGATGGGCGACGTCGAAGCAGGGTTCACTCATGTTCATGCCTTTCGGGATGCCGCGTCGTCGACATCGAGATTCATGCCGACATAGCGGTCGAGCGTCGCGCGGTCGGCGAGGAGCGCCTGCGACTTCGCGCGATGGGCGACCGTGCCGCGTTCGATGACGAGGGCGTCCTCCGTCAGCGCGAGCGCGACGTCGGCGTGCTGTTCGACGAGGACGAGCGCCATGCCCTCATTCTGCGCCATGGCGCGGATGGCGGCGGTGAGTTCCTCGACGATGATCGGCGCGAGGCCCTCCAGTGGTTCGTCGAGCAGGAGAACGGCGGGGTTTGTCATCAGTGTGCGGCCGATGGTGAGCATCTGCTGCTCGCCGCCGGAGAGCTGGTTGCCCATGTTGGCGCGCCGTTCCTTGAGGCGGGGGAAGAGTTCCCAGATGGCGTCGAGCGTCCAGCGGCCGGAGCGGGCGGCGACGGTCAGGTTCTCCTCGACGGAGAGCGAGGGGAAGATGTCACGCTCCTGCGGCACCCAGCCGAGACCGAGCCGGGCGCGCTTGTGCGAGGGCAGGCGCGAGACGTCCTGGCCGCGGAAATGGATGCTGCCGCGGGCAAGCGGCAGGAAACCCATTGCGGTCAGGATCATCGTCGTCTTGCCGACGCCGTTGCGCCCGAGAAGCGCAAGGCTGCCGCCCTCCGGCACCGCGAAGGAGACATGGTCGAGCACGATGCCGGACCCATAGCCGGCACTGACGTCCCGGAATTCGAGAATCGGCTCAGCCATGGGCGCCGTGCCCCAGATAGACGTCGCGCACGCGCGCATCGGTGCGGATGTTCGCCGTCGTGTTGTCGACGAGCACGCCGCCGCTGACCAGGACGATGATGCGGGTGGCGAAGCGGAAGACGATATTCATGTCGTGCTCGATGAAGAGCACCGAAATGTCCTCCGGCAGGCCGGCGATGACCGAAAAGAGCATCGCGCTCTCGTCCTTCGGGACGCCGGCGGCAGGCTCGTCGAGGAGCAGGACCTTGGGGCGCGTGGCGAGCGCGAGCGCGATTTCCAGCAGGCGCTGCTGGCCATAGGCCAGGGTGCGCGTCGGCTGGGTCGCGACGTCGGCGAGGCGAAGGCGCGTCAGGATTTCGAACGCCTCGTCGATCGCCTCGGTCTGTGTCGACAGGCGGCGCCAGAACTGGCCCGCGACGGCCTCGCGTTCGCTGACAGCGAGCGTGACTGCCTCGATCGGCGTCAGCTCGGGAAAGAGGGTGTTGATCTGGAAGGTGCGGGCGAGGCCCTTGCGCACCCGGGCTGCGGCGGGCGTGGCCGTGACGTCGTCGCCGGCAAGCTCGATGGTGCCCGCATCCGGCTTGAGGCGGCCGGTGATGAGATTGATCAGCGTCGTCTTGCCGGCACCGTTGGGGCCGATCAACGCATAGCGGCAGCCGCGCGGCAGCGTCAGCGAGACGTCGCGTGCGACCTGCAATGCGCCGAAATTCTTACGCAGCGCATTTGTCCGCAGCATGATCGGCTGTTGGTCCGCCATCAGTCGCGCCTTCCCGTCAGCTTCGCCAGGAAGCCCAAAATGCCCTTCGGCATGAAGAGCACGACGACCATCAAGAGGAGGCCGATCCAGAAGTACCAGTATTGCGGATTGACGCCGGCAAGCTGGTCGCGGGCGACGAGGAAGATGATCGCACCGAGAATGGCGCCGTAGAGCCGGCCGGTGCCGCCGAGAATAAGCATGACCACCACGTCGGCCGAGCGCTGGAAGCTCAGGACGTCGAGGCCGACCGTGTTGGTCGTCTGCGTCAGCAGCCCGCCGGCGACGCCCGCCAGCGCGGCCGAGATCGTGTAGATCTTGCGCAGGTGCCAGGAATGATCCGAGCCGATCGCCGGCATGCGGGTGACGTTCTCGCGGATGCCGCGCAGCGCGAGGCCGAAGGAGGAGTTGACGATGGTGCGGCTGACGAGGAAGCCGAGGAAGAGCACGATCAGCGAGTAGGTATAGGCGGTGTAGCCCCAAAGATCGAATCGGAAAGTGCCGACGATCTGCCACATGCTGACACCGCGCAGGCCGTCCGTCCCGCCGGTCAACCATGTCATCGCGTTTGCCAGTTCGTAGGCGAGGAAGCCGAGGCCGAGCGTGACCATGATCAGGGCGAGGTGCTGGACACGTACGATCAGGTAACTCGCCACGAAGCCGACGAGGCCCGCGACCGCGCCGGCCAACAGCAGGCCGGAGATCGGCTCACCCCAGCCGAGCCGGGCGCTGAGAAGCCCGACCGTATAGGCGCCGAGACCGAAGAACAGCGCATGGCCGAGCGTCACGATGCCGGCATAGCCGAGGATCAGGTCGACGGAGATCGCGAACAGGGCGGCGATGGCGACCTGGCTCGCCAGGGTCAGGTAGGTGGGGAACAGGAAGAAGGGCAGGAGCGTCGCCAGCCAGAAGACGACTTCGAACCAGGACCAGCGGCTCTGGCGGGCGAGCCAGGCATGCGGGGCGGCGGTAGGGGCGAGGGGCGTCATGGGTGGCTGCCTGTGGGAGAAGGAAGCCGGCAGCGTCGAGCCTTACGAGTACCCCCACCCCATACCCCTCCCCACAAGTGGGAGGGGGGCGTCATCGTCTCAGAATCCCCCTCCCCCTTGTGGGGAGGGGTATGGGGTGGGGATATGAAGCGCGCTGACGATGCCATCTCCCTCACCGCCTCCCGAACAGGCCAAGTGGCCGCCACAAGAGGACGGCGACGAGGATCAGGTAGATCAGGAAGGAGCCGATCTCGGGGACGAAATACTTGCCGGCGACGTCGCCGATGCCGAGCAATGCGGCGCCGACGAAGGAGCCGGTGATGGAGCCGAGGCCGCCGACCGAGACCACGATCAGGACGTAGACGAGGTAGTGGAAGGCGAAGGACGGGTCGAGGCCGACGATCTCGATCGCCAGCGCGCCCCCGAGGCCGGCGAGGCCGCTGCCGAGCGCGAAGGTGATGCCGAAGATCTGCTCGACATTGAGGCCGAGGCCCTGCGCCACGCGCTGGTTGTCGACGGCGGCGCGGATCTGTGCGCCGAGGCGCGTGCGCTCGATGCCGAAGACGAGGAGCGCGGTGATGGCGAGCGCGATTGCGATGAGGAAGAGACGATAGGTGCCGAAGCGGATGCCGCCGATCTCGACCGTGCCGCGCAGCCAGGCGGGCAGGCGGATCGGCTGCTGCACCGTGCCGAAGAAATAGGTCGCGACCGCCGTCGCCACGAAGACGATGCCGATGGTGAACAGGACCTGGTTGAGTTCGCCGGCCCGGTAGAGCCGGCGAAAAAGCGTGCGTTCGATGACGATGCTCAACGCCGCGGCCGCCAGAAAGGCTGCGGGGAGAGCGACGATGAAGGGAAGGCCGAGTTGGCGCATGACGAGCACGGTGACGTAGCCGCCGAGCATGCCGAACGCGCCGTGCGCCAGGTTGATGAAATTCATCATGCCCAGCGTCACCGACAGGCCCACCGACAGGACGAACAAAAGCATCCCGAAGGCGAACCCGTCGAAGAGGACGATGACGAGGTTGCTCATCTACGCGCCGGCCCGGTCCGTGATCGCTTTACTGCGTGCCGTGCAGCGGGTCCTTCACGTCCGGGATTTCGTGGATGATCACGTTCTGCAATTCGCCATCGACCTCCTGCACTTCGCGAATATAGACCGTCTGAACGACGTCGCGCGTCTCGGGATCGATCGACATGGGCCCGCGCGGGCTGTCCCACGCCATGCCCTTCGCGGCCTCGATCAGCGCATCGCCGGAGGTGTCGCCTTCGGTCTTCTTCAGCGCCTCGTAGATCAGGTGCATGCCATCATAGCCGCCGATCGAGAACAGGTCGGGCGAGCGACCGCCATTGGCTTCACGATAGGCCTCGCGGAACTCGTTGTTCAGCGGATCGTCGCGCTCGAGCGAGTAGTGGTAGGTCGTGATGATGCCCTTGGCGGTGTCGCCCATGCTTTCGAGCGCCTCGGGGTGGGTGAGTTCGCCCTGCGCGAAGATCTTGGTGTCCGGCGGAGCAAGACCACGGTCCGACAGAGCCTTGCCGATTGCGGCCGGCTGCGCGCCGCCCGGAACGAAGATGTAGACGGCTTCGGGATTGGCGTCACGCACGCGCTGGACGAACGCCGAAAAGTCGGGATTCGCGACCGGGGTGCGGTCGGCGCCGACGATCGTGCCGCCCGCTTCCGTGAAGCCTGCGGCGAAGGCCTTTTCGGCATCATGGCCCGGGCCGTAATCGGCGACGAGCGTATAGGCTTCCTTGACGCCGGATTCGAACGCCCACTGGCCGAACGCGGTGTTCAACTGCGGGATCGTCACGCCGGTGCGCACGATGTAGTCCGACTGTTCGACGACGATCGAGGTGGCCGCGTTCATGACGACCATCAGCTTCTGCGCTTCGGTCGCGATCGGGGCGGCGCCGAGGGCCTCCGGCGTCAGCGCGAAGCCGGCGATGATGTCGACGCCGTCACGCACGACCAGTTCCTGTGCCAGGCGCTGGGCGACATCCGGGGCCGGGCCGCCGGTGTCCTTCTTGACCAGTTCGATGGTCTTTCCGGCGACCTCGCTGCCGTGCTTGGCGATGTAGAGGTCGATGCCGGCCTGCAACTGGTTGGCGGCGTCCGCGAACGGGCCCGAATAGGGCAGGATGACGCCGATCTTGACGGTTTCCTGCGCTCCGGCGTGCACCGACCACGACAGGCCGGCGGCCAGAATCGTGGCGAACATCATCTTCGTCTTCATTCTTTTTTCCTCCCTTGGGCCGGCCGCGAGGCGCGGCCACCGGACCCCAGTTTCGGCGTATCGGGGAAGGTCTGCAACCGCCAATCGAAAGGCAGGCCGGCGGCATAAGCTTTGCCTACAGGACGTTGTGTGCCCGCGATCAGCTCGCCCGCGTGCGCCAGCTATCGACGTAGTTTTCGCGCGCCTCGCGGGCATAGGGGACGGGCGAGACGCGGACACGGATTTCAGCCTGTTTATGGCGCTCCGTCGAGGTCTTGCCGGTGCCGCCATCGGGCTCGCCCCAGACGAGCGTCAGCACGTCGCCGACATTCACGCTCTGGTCGACCATGCCGAGCGAAAGCATGGCGCGCTCATTGAAGGAATAGCCGTTGAACATGGACAGGCCGACGAGCTTGCCGTCCTTTTCAACCCTGTCGAAGGAGGAGGAGGCGTAGTTCGGCTGCGGCAGGTCGATCCACTTGTAGTTCTCCTCGCCGTTGCGGAAGCTCGAATGGATGATCTTCATCACATCCTCATCGTTCCACTCGAAGGTGACCTTCTTGCGCTGCGCCTTGGCGTCCATCTTCTCCAGCGCCGCGCGACCGACGAAGTCGTGGTCGAACTTCACGTAGAAGCCGTAACCGAGCTCGTATGGCGTGGTGTAGTAGTCTTCGATATCGTCAGAGACGTAGGAGCCGCCGATCGATCCGGTCGCCTCGTAGCCATTGGCGGGCAGCCATTCGCGATAGGCGCGCATCTCGTCGCCGGAATAGATGGCGGGCAGGGGCGAGGGAATCCAGCCGGATTCGAGCGTGTTGGTCGAATAGGCGCGGCTGCCGACCTGGTAGAGGTCATGGCCCTTGCCGGCCTCGATGATGGCGGCCTGGATCTCGTCCTTCTCTTCGTACGGCCCCCAGATTTCCAGCCCCGGCGCGCCGGCCATGCCGTGGCGCAGCGCACGCACCTTGCGGCCGGCGATGGTGATGCGGTCCATGTTGAAGAACTTGATCTCGGGGATCGGCCCTCCATTCAGCTTTTCGAGGATCGCGGTGGCGTTCGGGCCCTGGATCTGGAAACGGTAGTGGCGCCGGTCGACTTTCTTGCCATCGGGGCGCGAGGGCGAGCGGTCGTCGCGGGTGACCGTGACGTCGTGCTTGCCGAGCGAGGCATTGTACTCGACCCAGTTGACGGTCGGCGCGCGGCCGACGAGCAGATACTGATTCTCGTCGAGGTGGAAGAGGATGACGTCGCCGATGACGTGACCGGACGGACCGACCGGCACGTAGTGCTTCGCCTTGTCGACGGAGAAGCCCTTGAAGGAGTTGATCGACAGGCTTTCGAGGAAGGCGCCGGCATCCGGGCCTTCCACCATCAGCTCGGCCATGTGGTGCGACTGGTCGAAGAGCACCGCGCTGTCGCGCCAGGCGCGCTGTTCGTCGCGCCAGTTGGTGAACTCGGCGGCGACGACCGGATAGACATACATGCCGATCTTCGAATTGCGCAGAAGGCCGACCGTGTCGCCGCTCTGCCGCAGCACGTCTTCGAGATTGCGCGCGCCCATTGGTCTTTCCTCCCTAACCAAAACGTCGGAGAGGTATCCCTTGCGAAGGGTGTGGCTGTCACATTCGAAACGGGCCTGCCGGCATAACGCGCTAGACGAGCGCGCCCTGTTCGGCGAGGCGCGCCTGGACGCTGCGGGCATCGTTGCGGTGATCGCCATCGACATGGTCGGCCGCCGCGACGCCGGCCGCCTGGCCGGTGGCGAAGGCCGTGCCCATGACGCGGATCGAGCCATAGGCATGCGGGTCGGCGCCGATGACGCGGCCGCCATACCAAAGGTTGTCGAGGCCCTTGGCGCGGATCGAATCGTAGGGGACGTGGCAATAACCCTTGCCGCCGATCGACGTGTAGCTCGGCTTGCCCGCTTCGCCGTGAAGTTCGATCGGCCAGGCCGCGCGGGCGATGCCGTCCTCGCGCAGGCGACCGGAGACCACGTCTTCGCCGGTCATTTCGTAGCGCGCGGCGGGATGGCGCGTTTCGCGCACGCCGATCTGGGGGCCGGTGGCGACGAGATAAGCGCGCTCGAAGCCTGGCATGTCGCGCTTCAGCATTGCGACATAGTCGTTGGCGCGGGCGCGCGCTTCCATCTCGGCCCTGGTGAAGCTTTCGGAGGAGAGGTCCGGCAGGGCGACGTCTACGGTCATCCACCACATGTCGTGCGACAGCGGCAGGCGGATGATGATGCCGCCGTCCGTTCGCTGGATGGGATGCGCGCCATCCTGATTGTAGCGCGCGATGGTCGCCTGCAGCGCCTTGCGGTCGATGTCGAGATCGGGCGCGATGCCGCCGACGCGGATCGGCATGGTGAGCGCCTGCAGCTTGCCTTCGGCGTCGCCGGTGCGGAACGGAATGCCGGCGAGCATGGCGAGATTGGCGTCGCCCGAAGCGTCGACGAAGGCCTCGGCGACGACGCGGCTGCGCCCGCCCATGCCGGCGAGCGTAACGGCCTCGAGCCGGTCCGCCGTGCGGGCGACCGAGGCGACACGCGTGTGGAGCCTGACGTCGATGCCGTATCGGCGGACGAGATTGTCGAGCGCGAATTTGAGGACTTCGCCGTCGAGGAGGACGATCCAATTTCCGGTCGTCTCCGAGCGGAAGGCTTCGCCGTCGAGCCCGTGCCTGCGCAACTCGTCGACGACTTCCTCGCCAACACCGCCGACGGCTTTCACCGGCTCGCGGCCCTGCTGGAAGAGGCCGCAATAGGCGTAGACCTGCGAGGTCGTCGCCGCGCCGCCCAGAAAGCCGTATTTCTCGACGAGGCACACCTTCGCGCCCGCCTTCGCCGCGCCGATGGCGGCGGCAACGCCCGCCGCCCCGCCGCCGCACACGACGACGTCGTAATCGGCTTCCACTCGCTTGGTCATGTCAGGTCCGTCAGGTGCGCCAGTTGAGAAAATACTGCTCGGCCTTGCCGATCAGCCAGCCGATGGTGAGGCCGAGGATAGAAAGCATCGCGACGCCGGCGATGAGCTGGTCGGTCGCGAAGATCGCGCCGGCCATCAGGATGTAGGCGCCGATGCCGTATTGCGCGCCGATCATCTCGGCCGCGACGAGCAGCACGATCGCGATCGAGGCGGAGATGCGGAAGCCCGACAGGATCGCCGGCAGCGCGCCGGGGATGATGATCTTGCGCACGATCGACAACCAGGACAGGCCGAAGGACTGGCCCATGCGGATCAAATTGCGGTCGACATTGTCGACGCCGCCATAGGTGGCGATGACCGTCGGGAAGAAGGTGCCGAACAGGATGGTCGCGACCTTGGAGCCTTCGCCGATGCCGAACCAGACGATGAAGAGCGGCAGGAGCGCGATCTTCGGAATCGGGAAGAGCGCCGAGACGATGGGCGAGAGGCCGGCGCGGGCGACCGAGAAGAGGCCGATCGCAAGCCCAACCGTCACGCCCAGCATCGAGCCGAAGAACCAGCCGACCGACAAGCGGTAGAGGCTCGCCTGGAGATGGGTCCAGATCTGGCCGGTGCGGAACAGGTCCTGGATGGCGCCGAAGGCCTCCGACGGGGCGGGCAGCGCGATCGGGCTGATGATGCCGGACTGCGAGCCGAACTCCCAGATCGCGATGATGACGATGAAGACCAGCGGTCCGACATAGCCGAACTTGCGGGTCTTGAAGCCGCCGCCGCGGAACGGGACGGGCTTGGCGCCTTCCGGCGCGATGACCTTCTTCTGCGGGACTTCGGCAGGGTGGATCGTGTCTATGGTGTCAAGCGACATCGGCCAACTCCATGTCGGCGGCGCGCGCTTCGTCGCGCATCAGGTTCCACAGGTGACGCTGGGTCTCTTCCAGCTCGGCGAGGCGCCCCGCCCTTTCGGCGAGCGGCATGTCGATCTCGACGACCTGTCGGATGCGGCCGGGACGGCGCGACAGGACGATGATCTTGTGGCCGAGCCGGACGGCCTCGGCGAGGTTGTGGGTGACGTAGCAGGCGGAGAATTTTTCGCGCGACCACAGCTCGACGAGGTCGTCGAGGAGGAGTTCGCGGGTCTGGCTGTCGAGCGCGGAAAGCGGCTCGTCCATCAGCATGACGGCCGGGTTGACCGAGAGCGCGCGGGCGATGGCCACGCGCTGCTTCATGCCGCCCGAAAGCTGGCGCGGCAACGCCTTGCGGAAATCCGACAGCTTGGTACGGCGAAGCACGTCTTCGATGATGGCTTCGGCCTTGCCGCCGCGAATGCCGTGATCCTCGAGCACGAGGCTGACATTGCCTTCGACCGTGCGCCAGGGAAGGAGCGCGAAATCCTGGAAGATGTAAGTCAGCGGATTGAGTGAGCCGGCCGGTGGCTCGCCGGCGATCAGGACACGGCCGGAGGTCGGCCGCTCCAGCCCGCCGATGAAGCGCAGGAGCGTGGACTTGCCGCAGCCCGACGGGCCGATGATGCAGACGATCTCACCGCTCTTGAGCTCGAAATTGATGTTTTCGAGCACGTCGGTCTGGCCGTAGCGATGCGTGATGTTGTCGATCACAAGATCCATGATCGGCTCCTCGGGTTGGGCAGAACGCCTCCTCGGGTCGAGCCGGCTCCGGGCACGGACGCCCGGAGCCGGCAGCCTTGGGAGGTCAGAAGGTCTCGACGAAGCTCGTGTCGACCAGGTTTTCGATCGAAGCATCCTGCGGAACGAGGTTCTCGGACTTGAACCATTCGAGCTGGTCCTCGATGCTGGCGAGGTTCAGCTTGGCGCCCTCGTTCATGCGCATCGCGCCGGCGCGGATCGCCGCGTCCGCGTCCTCGAGCGGACGGTCCGTGTAGACCCACTCGTGGATCATCGCGACCATCTCGCCGCTCTCGTCTTCGGACATGGTCTTGTCGACGAAGGCTGCATTGTAGTCCGCGACGCCCTTCGAGAAGGCGGCGACGAAGCTCTCGACGAGCTCGCGATTGTTGGCGATGAGCTCGTTCGAGGTGAACAGGGTCGTGACCTGATAGGTATCGACATAGTCGTCGATGCGGCCGACCTCGAAGACGTCGCCGCTGGCGATGAGGCCGTCTGCGATGTTCGGCTGGATCGACCAGGCGTCGATCTGGCCCGAACGCAGCGAGGCGATGACCGCGGGCACGCCGTTGAGCGGCACCATCTCCATCGACGAACGCTCGAAGCCTTCGCCGTCGGCGATCTTGTGCGCCATGTAGTGGAAGGACGAACCGGCCGTGGTGATGCCGAAGCGCTTGCCTTCGAGGCCGGCAGGGGTTGTCACGCCGGCTTCATGGGCGGCCTTGGAGACGAGGATCTTGTGGCCCTCGACGCCCTCGGCCTCGGCCATGGCGCCGCCGATGATCTTGACCGCACCGCGCTCGGCGAGGCTGACGAGGCCGGCGGTCATGGCGGTGAGGCCGAAATCGACGTCACCCGACGCAATCGCCACGGCCATGGGCTGGGCGGCCTGGAACGGCACGAACTCGACCTCGAGGCCTGCTTCCTCGTAATAGCCCTTGCCCTCGGCGATGATCGACGGCGAATGCGAGGTCAAGGACAGGATGCCGATCTTGACCGGCTCGGCGCTGGCGGCGCCGGCGCCCATCAGCATGGTGGCGGCGGCAAGTGCGCCGAAGGTCCTGCGGGTTATCGAAAGCATGTTATTCCTCCCTGAGACAGTTGCTTTCTTCGAATGGCCGAGACGGCCGGATTTCAGCGCCCGAGGACGCCGAGAATGTGTTGCGAGAGTGCCTCGCGGGCCCCGTCTGCATTGCGGGCGATGGCCGCTTCGACCACATTGCGCAGGGCGTGCGTTTCGGCCGAAAGGTCGATCCGGCCCTCGATGAGCGCGGCGTAGCGGAAGCGGCGGCTTTGTGTATGGAGGCGGTCCTGGAACTCGATCAGGCGCGGCGAGCGGCAGGCGGAAACGAGCGACGCATGAAACTGGCGGCCGGCCTCGTCCCATTCAATGGCGAGCGCGGAACGGTCTGTATCGGCCTGAGCGCAGAGGCGGGCATAGGTATGGAAGGCGGCGAGCACCTCGCCTTCCCAGCGCAGGTCGCCATGCCGGATGGCCCAGCCGAGTCCGAGCGTCTCGATCTCGGCGCGCAGGCGGGTGATGTCCTCGAGATCGGTCTGCGTGGCGGAGGCGACGCGAAAACCGCGCTGTGCGCTGGCCTCGACGAGACCTTCGCTGGTGAGCTGGGTCAGCGCTTCGCGGAAGGAATGGGCCGAGCCGCCATAGCGCTGGCGCAGTTCGTCGATCTTGAGCTTGGCGTCGGGAGCGAGCACGCCGATCGAGATGTCGCGGCGCACCTGCGCGGCGAGCAGTCGAACGACCGTATCGGAATCCGAGTTTTTCCTCCCGAACACGCAAACTCCTCCAACGCGTCGAAAAATCTTCAATATTTTGCCTGTTATGGATTATGGCTGGCGCCGTCAAGTCGGGAGAGGAGAATTCATTCATGAGCCAACGCATCGTCACGGCCGCCACGCGGGTCGTCTTCATGATCGGAACGCCGATCGCGCAGGTGCGCTCACCGTTGCTGTTCAACACCTATTTCGCCGAACATGGCATTGACCGCGTGATGGTGCCGCTCGAGGTCAGCGTCGCCGCGCTCGATGGTTTCGTGGCGATGGTGCGGGAGGCGGAAAACTGCGACGGCTTCGTCGCCACGCTGCCGCACAAACGCGCCTTGCTCAAGCTGGTCGACGAAGCCGGGCCGACCGCGCGTGCGCTCGAAAGCGTCAACGCGGTGCGCCGCAACCCGGACGGGCGCCTATTCGGTGACATGGCGGACGGCGCGGGTTTCTGGAATGGCGCGCGGGGTGCGGGATTCGAGCCGTTCGGCAAGGCGGCGGTGCTGGCGGGCGCGGGCGCGGCGGGGACGGCGATCGCGTTCGAATTCGCACAACGCGGTGGGCGCAAGCTCGCGATCTGGTCGCGCTCGGGCGACGAGGTTGATGCGCTGGTGAGCCGTCTGGCGGGAACCGGGATCGAGGTGAGCAGCGGCATGCCCGACGATCTGGGCGGCTACGACATGGCGATCAACGCAACGCCGCTCGGCATGGACTATGCGCCGGGCACGGCATTCTCACCTGAACAGGTCGCTTCGCTGCCCGCCGGCGCAATCGCGGCCGACGCCATTACCGAGCCGGCGGAGACGATATTTCTGGGCGCTGCCCGTGCGCGCGGCCTGCGGACCATCGACGGGCGGGCGATGGCGCGGGGCCAGTTCGAGTTGCTGCGGGCGTTCGTGGCGCCTGACGAATAGGTCAGGCCAGTTGGCGGCGAATGAGGTCGGCGAAGGCGCGTCCCGCCTCCTCGAGACGGCCGCCATTGTCGATGACGATCGTGCCAGGAAAGGGCGCGGCCGCGACCTTGCGGGCGAGGCGGTGCGCGATTTCCGCCTCGCTCTCGCGTCCGCGCGCGGCGATGCGGCGGGCGAGGATTTCCGGGGCGGCGGTGATCTCGACGACGAGCGGGCGTCGGTATCGGCGCGGAAGTTCGGCGAGCACCGTGCGGGAGAGGTTGGCGATCACGACATGGCCTTGCGCCACCATCGCGTCGGCCTCGACGGGGATGCCATAGCTGTTGCCGTGCGCCTGCCATTGGAGCGCAAAGCGTCCATCGTCGCGCATCGCGTCGAAGGTTGCGTCGTCGGCGGGCTGATGGTCCTCGCCGATCTCGTCATGCGGGCGCGTGATGACGCGGCGGATGAAATGGACGCGCAGGTCATCCGCCAGCGAATCGCGCGCGAAGCGCATGACGGAATCCTTGCCGGCGCCGCTGGGGCCGACGACGGCGATGAAAGAGCCGCCCCCGATCGGGTCTGCGGGCGTCATGCGACGCGCCTGCCCTCGCGCCAGACGGAGCGGACGACCGGCAGCCCAGCCATGTTGTCGACGCGGATCAGGTCGGCGCGGCGGCCGGTCTCGATCTGGCCGCGATCGTCCATGCCGACGGTGCGGGCGGGCGTGGCTGAAACGAGCGCGACGGCCTGTGGCAGCGAAATCGCCTCGACCTCCTCGGCCAGACGGAACGCGGCCTGCAAAAGGCTCGACGGCACGTAGTCCGACGACAGAACGTCCAGGATACCGGCCTCGGCGAGATCGCGCGCGGCGATGTTGCCGGAATGCGAGCCGCCGCGCACCACGTTGGGCGCGCCCATCAGGACGCTCATGCCGGCCTCGTGCGAGGCGCGGGCCGCTTCGACGGAGGTCGGGAACTCGGCCAGCCGCACGCCGTCCTCCACGGCCTCGTCGACATGGGCGAGCGTGGCGTCGTCATGGCTGGCGAGCGTGACGCCGGCGGCGCGGCAATGCTCGCCGATCGCGCGGCGGTGCGGCGCCGAATAGCGTGCGGACTGCTCTTGCCTCTGCGCCACGAAACGCTCGAACTGGTCGTCGGTGAGGCCGCGTTTGGTCTTGTAGTAGAGCGTGTACTGACCCATCGTCTGGAACTGGCGCTGGCCGGGTGCGTGGTCCATCAGCGAGGCGAGGCGCACGCGCGTGTCGGCGCGGAAGCCCTCGAACGCGGCGAGCACGTCGGGCGAGGAAACCTCGCAGCGCAGATGCAGGAAATGGTCGGCGCGCAGGCGCCCGTCGGCCTGCGCGGTCTCGATCGCGTCGGCCAGGAGCCGCATCTCGCCGGGCGCGAAGCCGCCATCCTCGTCGGAGCCCATGCGCAGGCAGTCGAAGACGGTGGTGATGCCCGAGGTCGCGATCTGCGCGTCATGCGCCTGGACGGCGGCGACGGCGTTCCAGCGCACGCCGGGCCGCGGGGCGAAGTGGCCTTCGAGATGATCGGTGTGGAGCTCGACGAGGCCCGGCAGCAGATAGTCGCCGCCGAAATCCTCGCCGATCCGGCTGGCGCCCGTGTCGATGTCGGCGATGCGGCCGTCGACGATGCGCACCGAGCCTTCGACGATGCGGTCGGCAAGGACAATGCGGGCATTGGAGAATATGGTTTCGGTCGGCATGTCAGGCGGTCTTTCGTGCAAGGTTTCGGCCGAGCAGGCGGAAGGCCCGGACCGTGAAGGGAGCGCCCGGCTCGGGCTCGACGAAGAGCGCGAGCGAGGCGAAGGCGACGGGCGCATCGAGAAGTGCGCCGAAATGGGCTTCGAGCCGGCGGCGAAGCTGCGCGGCCTCCTCGCCTCCGACGCGGCCGGTCAGCGTCATGTGGAAGCGGAAATCCTCCATCACATAGGGATAGCCCCATTCGTGCAGATGGCGGACCTGGCGGGTGGTCAGGCTTTCAGGGTTGCGACGCGCGATCTCGGCCTCGCCGGCAGGTGCGCGGAAGGCGTCGAAATCGATGGTCAAATCGCGCGCGAGAGTGTCGAGATCGGCACTGCGGCTTTCCGGCACAAGGGCGAAGAAACCGTCGATCTGGCCGATGACGAGGCGCGGACCGACAAAGGGCGCGCGGGCCGCGGTCCAGCGGTCGAAGGCATCGACGAGTTCGGCTTCGCTGCGGCCCTCAGTGAGGCGGAAGGGCGCCTTCAGCGTCGCGTGGAAGCCATAGCGGCGCGCCGAGGCGGTGTGGAAAGCGAGGTCGGCGTCGAGCGGCGCGGGCACCGCATCGGAAAATGCGCTCCGGCCGATCCAGCGCTCGGCCGCACGCGTCAGCGGGTCGGCCTCGCCGGGTGTGAAGTAAATGGCGTAGCGCATCCAAAAGCTCCGAAAGTGCATCGCCTAGACGATTCGCATGACAAGAATGCGAAGCGTCCGCGACAATCTCAATGCGCCGTCCCGCCTATGAAGCGCTCGCGGATTTTCCGCGACACCCAGTCGATGACGAAGATGCACACGAGCACGTTGAGCACGACGAACGCAACCTGGTCGAAGAGGTTCGCACGAAACCGCTCGATGATGATCATGCCGATGCCGCCCGCGCCGACGATGCCGAGCACGGTTGCGCTGCGGGTCGAGGATTCGAAGAAATAGAGCGATTGCGAGATGAAGACCGGGAGCACCTGCGGCAGGTAGCCGTAGCGCACGACCTTGAGCGGCGAGGCGCCGGTTGCGCGCACGCCTTCCACCTGCTTGCGGTCGATGTTCTCGATCGCCTCGGAATAGAGCTTCGACAAGGTGCCCATGTCGGAAACGAAGATGGCGAGGACGCCGGCGAGCGGACCGAGGCCGACGGCGCGCACGAAGACGAGGCCCCAGACGAGTTGGTCGACGCCGCGCAGGACATCGAGGAAGCGGCGCACGAGTTGCCGGAAGAAGGTCACCCGCATCGTGTTGCGGGCGGCAAGGAAGCCGATGCCGAGGGCTGCGACGGAACCGAGCAGCGTGCCGAGGAACGCCATGGCCAGCGTCTGCGCGATGCCGGTATAGATGTTGGCGAACTGCCAGGTGGAAAAGTCCTTCCAGACGAACAGCGCGCGGATGAGGCGCAGGGCCCGGTCGGACGCGTAGCCGAGTTTCCAGACCTCGAAATACCAGAGCGAGCCGGCGACATAGGCGAGGATCACGAGCGTGATGGTCCAGCCAATGGCACGACGGGCGGGCGAACCGAAGGCGCCGGGATGAGCCGCGCGGGCCTCGGCGACGAGACGCGCGTCGAAGGCGGACAGCGTGTGCGCGCTCATGCGAGATTCTCCCTGCCGATGAAGTGTGTGCGAAGGCGTTCCGAGAAGAGATCGATCAGCGTCACGGTCATCACGACAAGCAGCAGCACGGCGACGACCCGGTCGTCGGAATAAAGGCTGATGACGCGGTTGAGTTCGGAGCCAATGCCGCCGGCGCCGACGAAGCCGACAATGGAGGAGGCGCGTACGTTGATCTCGAAGCGCAGCAATGCGTAGGAAATGAAGTTCGGCAGAACTTGCGGCAGGACACCGTAGCGCATCTCCTCGAACCAGTTGCCGCCGACGCCGCGAATGCCCTCGACGGGCCGCATCGAGGCGTTCTCGTTGACCTCGGAAAAGAGCTTCCCCAGTGCGCCGGCCGTGTGGATCGCGATGGCGATGACGCCGGCGAGCGGGCCGACGCCAACGGCGAAGACCAGGATCAGCGCGATCAGGATTTCGGGGATGCCGCGGCAGATTTCGAGGAAGCGGCGGGCTGCCCAGAAGACCGTGCGCGTCGGCGCGAGGCTGCGGGCCGCGGGAAAGCTGAGGACCAGGGCCGCGGTCGCGCCGATGATCGTCGCGGTCAATGCCATGAGGATCGTCTCGCCGATCAGGCGGACATAAAGCCAGAAGTCCGAATACCAGTAGGTGATGGAGCCGGGCACTGCACGCCCGTCGCCGCCGCGCGGGAGGAAGAGCTTGTCGAGTTCGAGGTTCGGCATGATCGTGCCGAAATAGTCGAAGATGCGCGGCAGGCCCGAGGCGAGGCGTTCGGGGTAGAAGCGCGAGATGTAGATGGAGGCTGCGAGCACGGCGAGGAAGCCGGCAATGAAGACGAAGTTCATCGTGCGGCGCTGGCGGATGAGGTCGGCGCGATGGCGCTCGAAGGTGGCGACGGCGGAGGTCATTGGGTGGGGTCCTTCGCTTGGAGAGGACCGTTCTCCGTCACACCCCCCTCTGCCCTGCCGGGCATCTCCCCCTCAAGGGGGGAGATCACGCGCGCAATCGGCTGCGCCAATACATTTGTATGTCGAGTGGGACGATGACGAGACTGATCTCCCCCCTTGAGGGGGAGATGGCCGGCAGGCCAGAGGGGGGTGACCGGCGAATACGTCCAACGATCGATGCGGATCATCATCTCACCCCGCCATCGCGCGGGCATTTGCCTGCGATTTCTTCAAGTCCGCTTCGGACAACCTCGCCTTGGCCGGCTCGCCGCCGAGGGTGGTGGAGGTCATGCCTTCGTGGAAGGCTTCCTCGGCTTCGGCGCCGTAGATCTCGCGGGCCATGCGCTGGGTGAGTTGTCCTGGATTGCCGTCGAAGACGACCCTGCCTTCGGCCAGACCGATGATGCGGTCGCAGTAGTTGCGGGCGGTGTCGAGGGTGTGGAGGTTGCAGATGACGGTGATGCCGTCCTCGCGGTTGATGGTGCGCAGCGCGTCCATCACCACCTTGGCGTTGAGCGGGTCGAGCGAGGCGATGGGTTCGTCGGCCAGCACGATCTTCGGCTCCTGCACGAGCGCGCGGGCGATCGCCACGCGCTGCATCTGGCCGCCGGACAAAGTGTCGGCCTGCTGGAGCGCGGTATGCGCCATGCCGAGGCGGTCGAGCGCGCGGATCGCGAAGGCGCGCTCGGCGGCGGTGAAGTGCTGGAGGAGGCTCGCCACGAGGCCATGGTGATAGAGGCGGCCCGTGAGGACGTTGGTGATGACGTCGAGACGGCCGACGAGGTTGAACTGCTGGAACACCATGGCGCAGGTCGCGCGCCAGCGGAGAAGTTCGCGGCCCTTGAGTGCCGTGATCTCGCGGCCGTCGAACTCGATGCGGCCCTCGCTCGGCTCGGCGAGGCGGTTGACCATGCGCAGGAGCGTCGACTTGCCAGCGCCCGAGCGGCCGATGATGCCGACCATCTGCCCGTCGGGAATGGCGAGCGAGATGCCGTCGACCGCCTTGCGATCCTTGAAGGCTTTGGTGAGGCTGTCGATCTTCAGCATGGGTTGCTCCTGCCGGCGCGGTGGGCGCGCTTTCGTTTCAAGCGAAAGAGGCCCGCACCTTGCGATGCGGACCTCTGCGATCGGGAGGATTAGCGGGAGCCTTCGAGCTCGCGCTGGCGCATGGCGACGACGCCTTCGAAGAAGGAATGGTCGACGCGCTTGAAGCCCTGGCCTTCGCCCTGGGAAACGTTGACGTAGCACTCGTAGTCGGTCTCGTGCAGCGTCTCCATCCAGTCGATGGCGATCTGCTTCGGCTCGTCGGCCAGCGATTTGCGCACGACCCACGGGCCGTTCGGGATGAGGTTCGATTTCCAGATGATCTTGAGGTCCGCCATGTCGAGGAGGTCCTTGTCGACCATGGAGCGCAGCGCCCCGCGCGAGAAGCCATCGGCTTCCTCGCCGACGCCCGATGTCCAGGTGACGCCGGCGTCATACTGGCCGTTGAGGACCGCAACCACCGCCTGCTCGTGGCCGCCGCCGAAACCGGTCGAGGAGAAGTAGCTGTCGATGTCGATCTCGGCCGCTTCCATCTCGGCCTTAGGCACGAGGTAGCCCGAGGTCGAGTTCGGGTCGGCGAAGGCGAGCGACCTGCCTTCCATCTGCTCGATGTTCTCGATGCCGGAATCCGACTTCGTGTACATCATGGCGTAGTAGCCGTCCGAGCCGTCGTTCTCGAGCGCGACGAAGACCGGCTCGACCGCCTCGGGGTCCTGCAGGTAGATGCCGGCATAGCCCGACGCGCCGAGCGAGGCGGCGTCGAGCTGGCCCGAGACGAGGCCCTGCATGACGCCTGCATAGTCGGAAGCGGGGTAGAGCTCGACCGGCACGCCGAGCTTTTCTCCGAGCTGTTCGACCATGCACTCGTTCTTGCGCAGGCGGTCGGCTTCGTTCTCGCCGCCGAGAAGGCCGATGCGGAAGGCCGGCAGGTCGGACTTCCAGTCCTGAGCGAGAGCGGGGGGCGTCAGGGCGGCAACGGCGATCGCCGCAGCGCAGGTGGTACGGGTCAAAAGAGCGAACATGCCAAAGCTCCCAGGCTTGAGGTTCGAAGTGAATTCTGGACCGCGCGGACGGGACGTCCCCGATCGGTCGAGGGGAGGTTTAGGCAGGCAAAGCAACAGCGCGATTACGCTTTTCTGACGGTTCGATGACGTTGCAAAGGTGCGGTCGCTAGGCGGCCTGCCGCGGCGCGAATGACGTCACGTCGATCAGCCGGTCGGCGACGGCGTCGCGCACGTCCGTATCGTGGAAGATGCCGAGCATCGCGACGCCCTGCCGCTTCTTCTGCGCGATCATGTCGATGACCACGGTGCGGTTGGCGGCGTCGAGCGAGGCGGTCGGCTCGTCGAGCAGGAGCACCGGATGGTCGGTGATGAAGCCGCGCGCGATGTTGACGCGCTGCTGCTCGCCACCGGAGAAGGTCGCAGGCGGGAGGTGCCAGAGGCGCTCGGGCAGGTTGAGCCGGGCGAGGAGCGCGGCGGCCTTTTCGCGCGCTTCGTCGTTTGACACGCCGCGCGCGGTCAGCGGCTCGGCGACGACGTCGAGCGCCGCGACGCGCGGCACGACCCGCAGGAACTGGCTGACATAGCCGAGCGTGTCGCGCCGGACGGCGAGAATTTCACGCGGAGTGGCCGTGGCGAGGTCGATCGTGGCGCCCTGATGGGCGAGGCGGATGGAGCCGGCGTCGACGGCGTAGTTGCCGTAGAGCATCTTCAGGATCGAGCTCTTGCCGACGCCCGACGGCCCGGCGAGAACGGCGCATTCGCCGGATTCGAGGGTGAAGGAGACGTTTTCGACGACGGGCAGGCCAGAGGGGGGTGAGGCGACAGCAGAGGGGAGTCGAGAAAATCCATCATCACACCTGCAAAATCGAGGAGACGAGGAGCTGCGTGTAGGGCGCGCGGGGGTCGTCGAGGACGCGGTCGGTGAGGCCGTGCTCGATGACGCGGCCGTCCTTCATCACCATCATGCGGTGCGACAGGAGGCGCGCGACGGCGAGGTCGTGGGTGACGACGATGGCGGCGAGGCCCATGTCGGAAACGAGGCCGCGCAACAGGTCGAGCAGCCGCGCCTGGACCGAGACGTCGAGGCCGCCGGTCGGCTCGTCCATGAAGATCAGGCGCGGGCGCGTGACGAGGTTGCGCGCGATCTGGAGGCGCTGGCGCATGCCGCCGGAAAAGGCGCGCGGCTGGTCGTCGATGCGGTCCTCCGCAATCTCGACGCGGCCGAGCCAGTCGATGGCGGAGGCGCGGATGTTGCCATAGTGCCGATCGCCGACGGCCATCAGGCGCTCGCCGACATTGGCGCCGGCGGAGACCGACATGCGCAGCCCGTCGGCCGGGTTCTGGTGGACGAAGCCCCAGTCCGTGCGCATCAGGAAGCGGCGCTCGGCCTCGCTCATGGCGAACACGTCGCGCCACGCGCCGTCGCGCATGCGGTAGGAGACGGTGCCGGCGGTCGGTTCGAGCCGGGTCGAGACGGCGTTGAGCATCGTGGTCTTGCCGGAGCCGGATTCGCCGACGACCGCCAGAACCTCGCCGGGCCACAGATCGAAGGAGACGTCGGCGCAGCCAACGCGGGGGCCGTAGGATTTGGAGAGGTGGGCGACGCGGAGGAGGGGTTCATCCATGGCGGGGTGCTCCCGAATGGGAGCCGAAGCGCCCTACGTTGCCCCCCTCTGTCCTGCCGGACATCTCCCCCGCAAGGGGGGAGATCAGTCTCGTCATTGCCGCGCGTGATCTCCCCCCTTGCGGGGGAGATGGGCGGCAGCCCAGAGGGGGGCGCGAAGGTATGCAATCGTTCATCGAAATGTCCCTTCCTGCTGGCCGCGATGGCCGTCGCCCTGTCGGCTCTCGCAATGATCCGTATCCGAGCAGACGAACATGTGTCCGCCGCGGTCATCCAGAATAACCTCGTCGAGATAGACGCCTTCCGCGCCGCAAAGCGCGCAGGGCTTGTCGAAGGTCTGGACCGTGAAGGGATGGTCGTCGAAGTCGAGGCTTTCGACCCGGGTGAAGGGCGGGAGGGCGTAGATGCGCTTTTCGCGGCCGGCGCCGAAAAGCTGGAGCGCGGGCGACATGTGCATCTTGGGATTGTCGAATTTCGGCGTCGGCGAGGGGTCCATCACGTAGCGGCCTTCGACCTTGACCGGATAGGCGTAGGTCGTGGCAATGCGGCCGTGGGTGGCAATGTCCTCGTAGAGCTTGACGTGCATCAAGCCGTATTCCTCCAGCGCGTGCATCTTGCGCGTTTCGGTCTCGCGCGGCTCAAGAAAGCGCAGCGGCTCGGGGATCGGCACCTGGTAGACGAGGGTCTGGCCGGCCTTGAGTGGCTGTTCGGGAATGCGATGGCGGGTCTGGATGATCGTCGCCTCGTCCGTGCGCGTCGTCACGGCGACATTGGCGACCTTCTGGAAGAAGGCGCGGATCGAGACGGCGTTGGTGGTGTCGTCGGCGCCCTGGTCGATGACCTTGAGCACATCGTGCGGACCGATGATCGCCGCCGTCACCTGCACACCTCCGGTGCCCCAGCCATAGGGCATCGGCATCTCGCGGCTGGCGAACGGCACCTGATAGCCGGGGATGGCGATGGCTTTCAGGATCGCGCGGCGGATCATGCGCTTGGTCTGTTCATCGAGGTAGGCGAAGTTGTAGCTCGCAATCGAGCCCGTCGGCGCGTTCATTCGGCCGCCTCCTTGATGTCGGTCGCTTCCTGCTGTTCGGCACGCATGCGACGCACGAGGTCGAGTTCGGCCTGGAAGTCGACATAGTGCGGCAGCTTCAGATGCTCGACGAAGCCGGTCGCCTGGACGTTGTCGGAATGCGAGATGACGAACTCCTCGTCCTGCGCGGGGGCGACGATATCCTCGCCGAATTCGCCCGCGCGCAGGGCGCGGTCGCAGAGCGCCATCGCCATCGCCTTGCGCTCCGACTGGCCGAAGACGAGACCGTAGCCGCGGGTGAACTGCGGGGGCGCCTTGGCCGAGCCCTTGAACTGGTTGACCATCTGGCACTCGGTCAGCCGAACCCGGCCGAGCGGGGCGGGGAAGGGCAGTTCGGGAACGTCGAGCTCGATCTCGACCTCGCCGATGCGGATTTCGCCGACAAAGGGGTGGGAACGGGCGTAGCCGCGCTGGGTCGAATAGGCGAGGGCGAGGAGGAAGCCTTCGTCGCCGCGCGCGAGCGCTTGAAGCCGGCCGTCGCGCGGCAGGGGAAACTCCATCGGCGTGCGGGTGATGTCGGTGACCTCACCATCGCCGTTCCCGTCCGGCTCGATCAGGCCGTCATGGCCGAGGAGATCGGTGACGCGCGGCGAGGCTTCGGCCGCGACCTCTCGTCGCTCGGGCGCGGGCGGTTCGCCGCCTTCGGCGAGTTCGGGTTCGAGCAGGCGGTGGGTGTAGTCGAAGGTCGGGCCGAGCACCTGGCCACCGGGAAGGTCCTTGAAGGTCGCGGAGATGCGGCGCTCGATCTGCATCGCCCCGGTGTCGACGGGAAGCGAATAGCCGAAGCGCGGCAGGGTCGTGCGGTAGGCGCGCACTAGGAAGATGGCCTCGATCATGTCGCCGCGCGCCTGCATCAGCGCCAGGCCGGCGAGGTCGCGGTCGTAGAGCGCTCCCTCGGCCATGACGCGGTCGACGCCGAGCGCAAGCTGCTCGACGATCTGCGACGGATGGAGCGCAGGGACGGCAGGATCGCCGCGGCGCCGGTCGGCGAGCAGGCGATGGGCGTTGCGGATGGCGGCCTCACCGCCCTTGACGGCAACATACATGGCTCACGCCTCCGCCGGTTCGAGGATGCGCGTGGTGCGCGGCAGGCAGGCAATTTCGTGCCGCGCGGCGAAGACGAGGTCGACGCCGCGCGGGAAACGGACGCCGTTATCGCGCCACTGCGACCGGAAATCACCCGGCAAGGCGGTCGGCGCGAGGCTCGAACGCCGCTCGATGCCGGGACCTTCGAGGAGAAGCGGCTCGCCGCTATCGAGCGCGTCGACGATCAGGACGAGGGTCGTCGAGCGGTCCGGATAGTCCTGGCTGCCCTCGGCGAACGCGTCGAGGCGCGGCATGGACGATGCGTCGGCGACGAAGGCGAACTGGGCTTGCGCTGGGTTGTCGACGATGGTCGCGCCGGTCTGGTAGCGCAGCCAGGCGATGACGGCTTCGGAGGTAAGCGACGCTTCGAGCCAGATGCACGTGTCCTGGTCGCACAGTGTCAGCGCGAGCGCGCCGGCGGTCGGCGAGAGGGGTGCGGGCGGTGTCGCCGTTGCGTGGACGGGCTGGCGGGTTCCGAGCTCGGCCATTGCGTTCATCACGGCGCGGAACGTCGCCTGTGCGTCGAAGACCGGATCGGGAAAGCCGCCTTCGAGGGCGACCATCTGGGCATTCATCAGTCTTCTCCCCGGACCATGGTGAAAAAGTCGACCTTGGTGGCAGCGGTCTCTTCTGTCTTGCGCCGCTCGCCCTCCGCCTCTGCCTGCAAGAGCGGCTCGAAGACTGCGGCGATGACGCTGTCGTGGAGTGACGGGTTCTGGAAGGCGGCGTCGATCAGAGCTGCGAGTCTTGCCTTGGTGGCGTCGCGGCCGAGCGCATAGGCATGGCCGACTTCGCCTGTCTCGAGCCGGACTGATGCGCGAGTGACCGTCGCCTCGCCCATGTTGAAGGCGTCGCCGCCGCCGCCGATCCTGCCGCGCAGGGTGACGAGGCCGGTCTCGGGCTTGCGCATCTCCCGGTGTGGGGGGAGCGGACCGAAGGTGGCGAGCACGGTTTCGATCGCCGCGCGTGGCGCGCGGGCCAGAACGCCCATCAGGCGCTGCCGTTCGCTCGAATCGGGTGAGGCTGGTGGCAAGATCATCTCCACTTGTCCGGTTTTCTAGACAACCGTATGATGAGGTCAATTACGGGCGTTTCGTGACGGCCCGATGACAGGAGACGCATTCGATGGACGGCACGATCCGGCGGGCGGGCGGTGTGGCCCTGTGGCGGCAAGCGGCCGACCGGCTGCGCGACATGATCGACGGCGGGGAGTTTGCGCAGACGCAGCGGCTGCCGTCCGAGGCCGAACTCGCGCTGCGCTTCGGGATCAACCGCCACACGCTGCGCGCGGCGATCGCCGGCCTGGTGCGCGAGGGGCTGTTGCGCAGCGAGCAGGGGCGGGGAACCTTCGTCGCCGCGCAGGACCGGCTGTCCTATCCGATCGGGCAGCGCACGCGCTTTTCAGAAGGGCTGGACGGGCAGGCGAGCGACCTAAAGACGCTCGTTCTCGACGAGACGCGCGAAGCGGCCGGGCAGAAACTGGCTGGTTCGCTTGACGTCGAGCAAGGGGTCGAACTCGTGCGGCTCGACACGATCGGCTTCGCCGACCAGGTTCCGGTATCGGTCGCCACGCACTGGTTCGAGGCTGCACGCGTTCCCGATATCGGCGCGCTGTTGCGCGCGACGGGGTCGATCTCGAAGTCGCTGACGGCGGTCGGGATGGGCGACTATGTCCGCGCGTCGACGCGGATCACCGCGCGCCGGGCGTCGTCGCGCGATGCCGAGGCGCTGCGGCTCGCGGAAGGCGCGCCAGTGCTGATGGTCGAGGCGGTGAACGCGCATGTCGGGCGCCCGATCCAGGTTTCACGCAGCCGTTTCGCCGCCGACCGGATCGAACTGACCGTTGGAAGATAGAAGTCGCTTATGCGGATCGGCCGATTATTTCATTGAGCGCGTGTGCCCTGCGGCGCATCTCTAGGCCCGGATCGAACGGGACGGGTGTGATGGGCGTCGTCGTACAGAATATCGAGCGGGCGCAAGCTGGCGTCATCGAGCGGCTGGCCGCCTGCGGCGTCGCCACGGTGCACGAGGCGCAGGGGCGGACGGGACTTCTCGCCAGCCACATGCGGCCGATCTATCGCGGCGCGCGGATCGCGGGAAGCGCGGTGACGATTTCGGCGCCGCCCGGGGACAACTGGATGATCCACGTGGCGATCGAGCAGTTGCACGCTGGCGACATTTTGCTCCTGGCCCCGACGAGCCCCTGCGAGGACGGATATTTCGGTGATCTTCTCGCCACCTCGGCGATGGCGCGGGGCTGCAAGGGGCTCGTGATCGATGCCGGCGTGCGCGACGTGGCCGACCTGACGCAAATGCAGTTCCCGGTCTGGTCGAAGGCGATCTTCGCGCAAGGGACGGTCAAGGAAACGCTCGGCTCGGTCAACGTGCCTGTCGTCTGCGCCGGTGCGCTGGTCCATGCGGGCGACGTGATCGTCGCGGATGATGACGGGGTCTGCGTCGTCAGGCGCGAGACGGCCGCCGAGATCGCCGACAAGGCGGAGGCGCGCGTTGCAGCGGAGGACGAGAAGCGCACGCGCATGGCCGCCGGCGAACTTGGCCTCGACATCTACAAGATGCGCGAGCGGCTGGCAGCCAAGGGTCTCAAATACATCTGACATCCCGCGCGCGCCGCTGCCGCATGCCTTCGATGACGCGGCGGCAAATATTTTGCATAGGGCCGGCCTATTTGTGGTGATCAACGATCGGGCGTACTCATTCGCTGCCTAATTGATGAGCGAGGAACCCCATCATGAACATGCCCTTCAAGGCCAACAAGATTCTCGGCAGCGCAATTGCAGCCGCTCTCCTTTCCACCGCAACCGTCCACGCCGCAGACGTCGAGATCCGCCTCGGCCACGTGCTTGCCGAAAGCCATAGCTGGCACCAGGCCGCGCTCGGCTTTGCCGAACAGGTCGCCGCAGAGACCGACGGCCGCGTCGAAGTGCGCGTCTTCCCGTCCGGCCAGCTCGGCACCGAAACCGAAGTGATCGAAGGCTTGCAGTTCGGCTCGGTCCAGGCCGCGATCATCGGTAGCGGATCGTTCCAGTCGATCGAGCCCAAGCTCGGCATCATCGAGATGCCCTATGCCTGGTCCTCGCGCGAAGTCGCGTTCGAAGCGCTCGACGGCGAATTCGGCGACCAGCTTGCCGCGCTTCTCGCCGACAAGGGCATCGTCAACCTCGCCTGGTGGGAAAACGGCTACCGCAACATCACCAACAATCGCGGCCCGATCGAAACGCCGGGAGACCTCGCCGGTCTCAAGATCCGCGTGACGCCCGATCCGATCCGCCTCGCGACGTTCCAGAGCTTCGGCGCCGAGCCCGCGCCGCTTGCCTTCGGCGAGCTTTACTCCGCGCTCCAGCAGGGCGTGTTCGATGCCCAGGAGAACCCGGTCTCGATCATTCTCGGCTCGTCCTTCTACGAAGTGCAGGACTATCTGTCCTTGTCCGAGCATGTGTGGGGCGCAGCTTCGCTCGTCATCTCGCAGTCCGTCTGGGACAAGATTTCAACGGAAGACCAGCCGATCGTGAAGGCGGCCGCCGAAGCCTGGCGCGACAAGCAGCGCGAGATGGTCGGCTCGGCCAACGCCGAAGTCATCGCCGAGCTCGAGGAAAAGGGCATGGAAGTCAACGAGGTCGACAAGGCAGCCTTCATCGAAGCCGCGCAGCCGATCTGGGACGCGCAGGCCGAGACGTTCGGTCCCGAGCTGATGTCGGCCATCCAGGCCTACCGCCAGTGAGCGAGCTCGTCTGCGAGGTCATCGAACTGGACGGGATCGAACCCGTCCAGCTCTTCGATTTCCAGCAAAAGGTGCTGTTCTCGCCTAAAGAACGCGGCGAAGGCTTCATCAAGTTCGCGGTCACGACAGGAAAGCGCGGCGCAAAAAGCGTTGCGCATTCCCATCCCCGCGACGAGGTCACGCTGACGCTGAAAGGCGAGGCGATCCTCAGGGCGAACGGCAAGGAATATCACCTGCGCGAAGGCTCGGCCGTGCGGCTGCCGCCGGGCCTCGACCACACGGTCGAGGTGGTCTCGGACGAGTGGGTCGTGGTCGCCGCCTATTGCGACGAGTGCTCGCTTTGCCGCGCCGACATCAAGATACCTCCAACCGCCAGGACGGAACGCGAGGATGGTGGAAAAGTCTGAAACCAAATCGGGGGTCTCGCGCGCAGTCGGGATGCTCGACAGCGCGGCGCTCATCGCAGGATCGGTGGGCGTCGTCGCATTCACCACGATCGTCACCTATGTCGTCGGCGCGCGCTACGTGCTAGGACAGACGCCGTTCTGGGCCGAGGAACTGCCAAGGCTGCTTCTGATCTGGGTGACGTTCATCGGCGCGATCGCCGCCTTTGCGCGTGGCACGCATTTCGAGGCGGGCATCCTGCCGTTGATCGTGAAAAGCGAGAGCGTGCAGCGCGTCGCACGGCTGGTCGCGGCGCTCGCTTCGGTCGTCTTCCTCGTCATCCTCGCCAAGACCGGCTTCGACATCACCAAGCACACCTGGGGCAACATGACGACGGCGCTGCGCTGGCCGGTGGGGCTGACCTATCTCGCGCTGCCGATCTGCTGCTCGCTTTCCGCACTCGCCGTTCTCGGCCGCATCCTGGCCAGGGATTGACGACATGACATTCGAACTCGTTCTCCTTCTCGGCGTCTTCGTAGCGCTCGTCCTGATCGACGCGCCCATCGCGGTCGCGCTCGGGCTCGCCTCGGTCGTCTACATCCTCGTGGCCGACCTCGCGCCGATGATCGTCGTCGCGCAGCGCGCCGTGGCGGGCATCGACTCGTTCACGCTGCTTGCGATCCCACTCTTCCTTCTCGCCGGGCTCCTGATGGTCCATGGCGGTCTGGCGCCGCGCATCGTGCGGCTATGTTCGGCCATCGTCGGGCGCACGACCGGCGGCCTTGCCATCGTCATGGTGGCGGCGTGCATGCTGTTCGGCTCGCTGTCGGGGTCGGGCGTCGCGGATGTCGTCGCCATCGGCACGATGATGCTGCCGGCAATGAAAGCGCGCGGCTATGACGAGGGCTTTTCCGCGTCGCTGCTCGGCACCGCCGGCTCGCTCGGCACGGTCATCCCGCCTTCGATCGTTCTGATCGTTTACGGCACGGCGACCAATTCATCGATCGGCCAGCTCTTCATCGCCTCGATCATTCCGGGCATCCTGCTCGGCGCCGGCCTGATGGTCGTCGCCTATTTCATCTCGCGCAAAAATGGCTGGAAGGGCGGCGACGCCTTTTCGTGGCCGGAGTTCTGGAGCGCGCTGCGTGGCTCCGTCCTGGCATTGCTGGCGCCGATCATCATCGTCGGCGGCATTCGCGGCGGTTTCTTCACCCCGACCGAGGCGGCGGGTATCGGCGTCCTTTATGCCATCATCGTCGGCGGCCTGATCTATCGCGAGCTGACCTTCCCGCTGATCGGAAACCTCCTTCGCCAGACGACGGAAATGACCGGGGCGATCCTGATCGTCATCGCCAGTGCCTCGATCTTCGGCTGGATTCTCGCGGCCGAACAGGTGCCGCAGATCGCCGTCGACGCGATCTCGGGCTTCACCAACAGCGCGACGATCGCGCTGTTGCTGATGATGGCGGTGGTGCTGGTGCTCGGCACCTTCATGGAATCGATCGCCATCATCCTCGTGCTGGCGCCGGTTTTCCTGCCGATCCTGCGGCTCTACGGCATCGACCCCGTCTATTTCGGCATCCTCCTGACGATCAACCTCGCCATCGGCGCCAACACGCCGCCGCTGGGCATCGATCTGATGGCGGCCTGTCGGGTTGGCGGCATCCCGATGTCGCGCGCCTTCGGATATTTGATGCCGTTCCTCGGCGTGATGACCGCGGTGCTGGTCTTCCTGGTGTTCGTGCCGTGGATCGTGACGGACCTGCCGCATTTGATCTTCTGACGGCCAAGCCGTTTCCAAACCCAAGCTTTTCAAGAGGATGAAGATGACCTTCACGCCTGATGCCCGCATGTCGCTCGAACGCTTCTGGACCACCATCGAACGCTCCGCCGAAATCGGCGTCGGCCGCCCTGGCGGACTGGCGCGGCTGACATTGTCGGATGCCGACCGCCAGATGCGCGACCAGTTCGTCGCCTGGTGCGAGAAGGCGGGGCTCAACGTCACGATTGACGAGGTCGGCTCGATTTTCGCGCGGCGCGAGGGGACGGACCCGACGGCGGACCCGATCCTCATCGGCAGCCATCTCGACACGCAGATCAATGGCGGGCGCTATGACGGCATCGCCGGCGTGCTCGCCGGGCTCGAACTTTGCCGCACGCTCGACGATCTTGGTCATGTGACGCGCCGGCCGATCGAGATCGTCAATTGGACGAACGAGGAAGGCTGCCGCTATTCGCCGCCTATGGTGGCCTCGGGATGCTTCGTCGGTGCCTATGCGCCCGACTGGGTTCGCGACCGGATCGGCGATGATGGCTCGCGCTTCGGCGACGAACTTGAGAAGATCGGTTATCGCGGCGCCGCTACCTGCGGCCCGCGCCCGGTCGACGCCTATTTCGAACTGCATATCGAGCAGGGGCCTATCCTTGACGCCGAGGGCTATGAGGTCGGCGTCGTCACGAACGGGTTTCCGAGCCATGGCATGCTCGCGCGCTTTTCAGGCGAGACGGCCCATACGGGCCCCTGGCCGATGGAGCTTCGCCGCAATGCGCTCGCAGCGGGCGCGCGCTGGCTGGTCGCGATCGACGATCTCGGCATGGAGTTCGCCGGGACCGGGGGCAAGGCGACGGCGGCGCGGCTCGCCGCTTGGCCGAACAAGCCGGGCATCCTGTCCGATACGGCCGACGCCGTCTGCGATGTGCGCCATGAGAACTCGGCGACGGCGAAGGTGATGGCCGAGCGTATGCGGCGCTCGCTTCACGAAGCCGCGGCGCGCAATGGCTGCGGCGTCGAGGTGCTCGACGAATGGCTGTGGGGTGGCGACATCTTCGATGCCGGTCTTGTCGGCTCCGTGCGGGACCATGCCGATCGGCTCGGCTATCGCTGGCGCGACATCGCCAGCCAGGCCGGGCACGATGCCTATTTCATGGCCCGCCACTGCCCGACCGCGATGGTGTTCACGCCCTGCCGGGGCGGCATCACCCACAACAATGGCGAGCACTGCGAGCCGTCCGATTTCCGCGCTGGGCTTGACGTGCTTCTCCATGCCGTCGTTCAACGGGCGGACAGGAACTGAGGGAGACTGGCATGCAGATGATCGGCGAACACGAGCTTGCGGAACGGCTCGGCTGGCCCGAACTGATCGGCGCGATCGAAACCGAGCTCAAGGCGGGACGCGTGACGTCGCCGGAGCGCTCGAACATCGCGATCCCGATGCCGGGCGGGGGTACGTCGAACCTTCTCGTCATGCCGGCCTGGGTCGAAGGCGAATCGCTCGGTGTAAAACTCGTCACGTTCTTTCCCGAGAACGGGGAGAAGGGCCTGTCGACGATCAATGCGAGCTACGCTCTGTTCTCCGGGGCGGACGGCCGCCTGCAGGCCGTCATCGAGGGCGACGAGCTGACGGCGCGTCGCACGGCCGCCGCTTCGGCGCTCGCCGCGCGATTCCTTGCGAGGAAGGATGCCAGGCGGCTTCTGGTCGTCGGCACCGGGCAGCTTTCCGCCAAGGTCGCTGCTGCGCATGCGAGCGTGCGCTCCTATGAGCGGATCGAAATCTACGGGCGCAGTTCGGAGAAGGCAGAAGCAGTCGTCGCGGCGCTCGCCGGCGAAGGCGTTACGGCACATGTCGCGCGCGACCTGGATGCGGCCGTGGCGGCGGCGGATGTGATCTCGTCGGTGACGAGTTCGACCGCGCCCCTGATCCGCGGAGCGCTTGTGAAGCCGGGAACCCATGTCGACCTGATTGGCGCATTCAAGGACGACATGCGCGAGAGCGATGACGCGCTGGTGACGAAGGCCAGCCTGTTCGTCGATTTCCGGCCCGGTGCGATGAAAGCCGGCGACCTCGCGCAGCCGCTGGCGGCGGGGCTGATTTCGGAAGCCGACATCAGGGCCGACCTTGGAGAACTTGCGACCGGAAAGCATTCCGGCCGGGCGTCGGACGAGGAGATCACCTTCTTCAAGTCGGCCGGTTTTTCCCTGCTCGATCTCGCCGCGGCGCGGCTCGCCGTCGGTCAGGGCTGAGCGAGCGCCAGCAATTCGTCGACGATGCCGAGATAGACGCGCTCGACCGGGCGCAGTTCGACATTGGGATTGGTGACCATGTAGACGTCGGCGCCGATCATCCCCTCCAGCGTCGGGAGGGCGTGGATCGTGCCGGCGGCGACGTCCTGCTCGACGGCGGCGACCGGCAGGACGCCGATACCGAGGCCCGACATGATCATGCGGCGCACCTCCTCGAGGTTCGAGCTGGAGCCGACGACGCGCTGGCCAAGGCCCGAGCCGCTGCGCAGCATCGCCATAGGCTCGAAGCCGCCGCCATCGGTCGCGCAGGTAAAGGCGACGAAGGGTTCCTGCTGAAGGGAGGCGACCGAGACGTCGCCGGCACCGAAGAGCGGGTGTTCGCGACCGCAGAAGATGGCGAATTCCTCGCGGCACAGGAGCCTGCAGTCGAGGCCGACGACCGGTTTCATCAGCAGGCAAACGCCGATCGGCAGCACTTCCTGCGCGACCTGCCGGACGATGTCGCTGCTGTTGGCGACGTCGATGCGCCAGGTCACCGAGGGATGCCGCTCATGGGCGAGACGGATGGATTCGTCGACGAGAGCCGACTGGAGGTGGCTGACGATCGAAAGCCTCAGAAGGCCGATCGTCACGTCCTCGTCAGCGGCGATCTGGTCGCTCAGCCGCGTGACGCTCTGGAAGATTTCGGCGCAATGCTTGGCGACGAGTTCGCCATTCGTGGTCAAGAGGAAATTGCGGCTGTTGCGCTCGACGAGCTGAACGCCCAGGGTTTCCTCCAGCCGCTGCAGCGATTGGGAGACGGATGGCTGGCGAAGGGCGAGGCGCTGCGCGGCCCGCGTGATGCTCTTTTCCTCGGCGATGACGTGAAACGTCCGCAGAAGGTTCCAGTTCATGCTGGCGACCAGCGTGGGGAGTTCGTTCATGCCTGCCTCCGGAATGGAGGCCCATTAGCATGAATACCGCCGTATGCGACAGCAAGGCGCACGAAACGGGAAAGCCACCAGGCGGTGCTCGACGGCCGGGTGGCTTTCGGATTGCGATGGACCTGGAATTCAGGCCCTGAGGCTTGTGCCGGCCGATCCCGTCTGCGGCCGACCGCCGGTCATCGGCGGCGCACCGGCTGCGATTTCGCACAGCTCGACATGCCGCGTGAGGGCTTCGGTGGAGAGCATGGCGCTGACCGTGGTGATGTCGCGCTTCGTATGCGGCGGCATCTGTTGCAGCGTCTTCAGCCGTTCGAGGAGTTGCAGTCGGGTCATGCTCTTCTCTCCTGTCCTTCGAGGCGTGGTATTCGGTCAACGGCCGTCAGGCCGCCTTCTTCTTCTTTTTCACCGCGTCGAACGGGATCTCGACATCGACGGCGAGCGTGGACATCTGCAGACCGCGTTCCATGGTGACGTTCACCTTGTCGCTGTCGATCTGCATGTGCTTGGCGATGACGGCGAGGATTTCGTCGCGGAGCACGGTGACGAGTTCCGAATCGCCCGCCGAAGCACGTTCATGGGCGAGCAGGACCTGGAGCCGCTCGCGGGCGGCGGGTGCGGAAGTAGGCTTGGAAAAGAAACGGAAAATGCTCATGCCGCCTTCCTTCCGAAGAACTTGCCGAAAAAGCCGCGCTTTTCGCCCGGAACGGTGACGGGGATGGTCTCGCCGTTCAGCCGGCGCGCGGCATCGAAATAGGCGAGCGCCGGGGCGCTGCGATCGTCCGAGAGCGTGACCGGCGCACCGACATTCGAGGCGCGCAGCACGTCCATGCTCTCGGGGATGATGCCGAGCAGCGGGATCGACAGAATCTCGAGCACGTCGTCGACCTTGAGCATGTCGCCGCGCTCGGCGCGTGCCGGATCGTAGCGGGTCAGAAGCAAGTGCTTTTCCATCTGCTCGCCGCGCTCGGCCTTGACCGTCTTGGAATCGAGCAGGCCGATGATGCGGTCCGAATCGCGCACCGACGACACTTCGGGATTTGTGACGACGATGGCGATGTCGGCATGGCGCATGGCGAGGGTCGCGCCGCGCTCGATGCCGGCCGGGCTGTCGCAGATGACCCAATCAAAATTCTTGCGCAACGCGGTGATGACCTTCTCGACGCCCTCGGGCGTCAGATTGTCCTTGTCGCGCGTCTGCGAGGCGGGAAGCAGATAGAGCGTCTGCAGCCGCTTGTCGCGGATCAGCGCCTGCGTCAGCTTCGCGTCGCCCTGGATGACGTTGACCAGATCGTAGACGACGCGCCGTTCGGCACCCATCACCAGATCCAGATTGCGCAGGCCGACGTCGAAATCGACGACCACCACCTTGGCGCCGCCCTGTGCCAGCGCCGCGCCGAGAGCTGCGGTCGACGTGGTCTTGCCGACGCCTCCCTTGCCCGATGTCACCACGATTACCTTGCCCATTGACCTCTCCTGTTCCATCGCCTCAGCCCAGTGTTCCCGCCACGATCTTGTCCCCTTCAAGCCAGATCTGCACGGCTCGTCCGCGCAGGCCCGGCTCCATGTCTTCCGCCGTCTTGTAGAAACCGTCGATAGCGATCAGCTCGGCTTCGAGCTTGCGGCAGAAGATGCGCGCCGTCGCATTGCCCATCGTCCCGGCCATCGCCCTGCCGCGCAGTGTGCCGTAGACGTGGATCGATCCACCGGCGACGATTTCCGCCCCCGATGCGACCGAGCCGACGATCGTCACGTCGCCTTCCGGAAAGATGACCGATTGGCCCGAGCGCACCGGCTGGGTGACCATCAGCGATGGCGCGCCCCTGACCTCATGCGCAGTCTGATCGACTGCCGGCGCGTCCGCTTCGTCCTCGGCCGGCGTCTCGTCGGCCTTTGCCGCCGGCGCCTCGATATCGGCGGCCGCACGTCCATCGGTGAGAGCGGGCGGCAGGGCCGAATCAAGCCAGGACGGGCGGGCGCCCTCGATGCCCATGATCCGCACGTTGCGTGTCGCCAGCATCTCGACCATTTCGCGCAATTGCGCGCGGTCGATCGCAAGGCCGTTGACGTCGAGGACGATGGGGCGGCGAAGGAAGAAACCCGCCGAGCGCGCGGCCAGATCGTCGAGACGAACCACCCAATCCTCGAAGGGAAGTTCGGGGGTCAGTACCAGCGCAAGAAAGGAGCGACCCTTGAGGCGGATCGGCCGGGCTTGGGTTAACACGTTGGTCATCTTGGTTAATTTTCGGTTGTTTCGGTGTAGGCAAGAATGGTTAACAACTGGTTAATTTCATGGCCGCGCGGGGCGCGGACCTCAGTGTTCCAGACCATTCTTCGCTTCGAAGCTGGTGCGAGGCATGCGTGCCGGAGCGCGGTGCCGCAAGCACGTCCACGCGCCGAAGCGGGGCTCTTCGGTCGAACCAATTGGGTGTGAACGTCAGGAAGCGACGACGGCCAGCTCGCCCTGTGCGTGAACCATGGATCGGCGACGCGCGAAAACGGCGCCGACGCCGATGATGACCGGGCTGGCGAGATCCGTCTGCCGCATCGTCGTCGCCAGGTGTTCGAGGCTCGTCAGGCGCAGGGTTTGTTCCGGCCGGGAGATGCAGGTGGCGATTGCGACGGGCGTCGAGAGCGGCAGTCCCCCGTCCATCAGGCGCGAGGCGATCTGGCCTGCCGTGCGGCCACCCATGTAGAAGATGGTGGTCGCGGCCGGGTCGGCGACCGCCTTCCAGTCGATGTCCTCGGGAAGCGCACCGCTACGCGAATGGCCGGTGACGAAGCGCACCGAGCGCGCGCAGTCGCGATGCGTGAGCGAGACGCCGAGGGCCGACGCCATGGCGAGCGCCGATGTGATGCCCGGCACGATGTCGACGCGAATTCCCTCCGCGTCCAGCCGTTCGATCTCCTCGCCGGCGCGGCCGAAGATCATCGGGTCGCCCGATTTCAGACGCACCACATGCTTGCCTGCCTTCGCCAGCTTCACCATCAGATCGTTGATGTCCTCCTGGCGGCAGCTTTCGCGCCCGCCGCGCTTGCCGACCAGCATGCGCTTCGCCTCGCGCCGAGCCAGCTCCAGAACGTCGTCGGAGACGAGGTCGTCGAACAGGATCACGTCTGCCGCCTGAAGCGCGCGCACGGCCTTGAGGGTCAGGAGTTCGGCATCGCCGGGGCCGGCGCCGACGAGCGTCACGCGGCCAGTCGCATTCGTGCCTTTCGCGACGCGATCGATGCTGGATGCGAGTTCATGAGCGTCGCTCGATGTCGGGGCAGGGCCGAAGGCGCGGTCGACGAAGCGCTCCCAGAAGCGGCGCCGTTCGGCGCCTGGCCCAAGCTTTGTCATCACGGTTTGGCGCATGCCGTCGGCCAGCGCCGCCCATGCACCGAGCGAGGCCGGAAGCAGCGTCTCGATGCGGCGACGGACGGCCTGCCCGAGGATCGGCGCTGCCCCCGCGGTGGAAATGCCGACGACGACGGGCGAGCGGTTGACGATGGTGCCGAACTGGAACTGGCAGAATTCGGGCTGGTCGATGACGTTTGCCGGCACGCCGGCTGCCCGCGCGGCACAGACGAATGCCTGCGCTTCGCTTCGATGCGCAGTGTCGAGGACGGCGAGTGCTGCACCCTGAATCACGTTTATCGACCAGTGTCGGTCGTGATGCAGGATCGACCCTTGTGCGATCAGGTCGCGGCAGAGATCGGAGAGCTCTTCCGCCGGTGCATAGAGATGGACGCTTGCACCGGCAGCGGCCAGAAGCTCGGCCTTCCATGCGGCGGGTTCAGACCCGCCGGCGACGAGTGCGTGCTCGCCGTGCAGCGACAGGAAGACCGGCAGGACGGACAGCGCTCCGATCCGTGCGGGCTTGCGTTCACTCGGCCGCCTGGAGACGTCCTGCATCGAGAATTCCCCTGATTTCGGAGCGGCACGAGCCGCAGTTCGTTCCGGCCTTGATGGTCTGCCCGATCGCGTCGACGCTGGCGCAGCCCGAGGCCGCTGCATCGACGATCTGGTTGAAGCCGACATTGAAGCAGGAGCAGACGATGCGCCCGACGCTGGGCATCGCGACGGCGGAACGACCCGACAGGAGCGCGCGCCGTGCATCGGCAGGCAGTGGCGTGTCGTCGGCGAAGAGCGCCAGCAGCCAGTCGCGTTGCGGGGAGGCGCCGACGAAAAGCAGGTCGGTGAGGATGCCTGCCGCATCGAGCGCGGCGGCCCGATATTGCGCGCTCTTGCGGTCGCGATAGTCGGTGATGGCATTGTGCGGGACGGAATCGAGCAGGCGCTGGCAGAGCAGGATGCCCTGATCGGCGGGCTCCGGACCGGTCAGTTCGTAGAGCCAGCCACCGGCAACAGAACGCCGGCTCCAGTGGACGAAGCCGGTCGGCCGGAGGTCACGCCGCGTGATCAGAAAGCCTGCCCAGCCCATCGCCTCGCGCGTGACGGCAATCGGCACATGCTTGAGCTCGGGCTGGCCTGAAAAGGCGTCCGTCCTGGGGTTCGATACCGGGCCGGCAGCGGCATTGGCGGCGAAATGGCCGCTCCAGTGCATTGGCAGAAAGGCCTCGCCGGGACGCTGGTCGGGCGTGATCCGGGCGCGGGCACGCGCGTTGCCGAACGGGCTGTCGAGGCGCACCATGTCGCCATCGGCGATGCCGGACGCCTGCGCATCCTGCGGGTGGATATCGACCATGGGCTCGGGCGCATGCGCCATGAGGCGTGGCACCGCGCCGGTGCGGGTCATGGTGTGCCACTGGTCGCGCAGGCGGCCGGTGTTGAGCACCAGCGGATGCGCAGCGGAAACAGGCAGTGCCGGGCTTTCCTGCCGCACGGCGACGAAGCGCGCGCGGCCGTCTTGCGTCGGAAAATGTCCGTCGCCAAGCAGGCGCCCGTCGCTCGGCTTGTCGCCGGCGCGCACCGGCCATGTCACCGGCTGCATGGAATCGTAGTTTTCATCCGACATGTCGGCCATGCCGCCGAGATCGAACAGCCGCGCGCCCTCGTTCTCGAAGGCCGACAGCGTGGCGTGCTCGCGAAAGATCGCAGCCGGCGTTTCATAGGCGAAGGCCTCACTGAGGCCCATGCGACGCGCCACCTGCGAGACGATCCACCAGTCTGGCCTACTGGCGCCGGGCAAAGGCATGAAGCTGCGTTGGCGCGAGATGCGGCGTTCCGAATTGGTGACCGTACCGTCCTTTTCGCCCCAGGCCGCGGCCGGCAACAGAACGTCGGCAAGTCGCGTCGTGTCGGTGCGCGTAACGTCGGAAACGACGACGAAGTCGCAGGCTTTCAGGCCGGCCCGCACGCGTGCGGCATCGGGCATCGAGACCACCGGATTGGTGCCCATGATCCAGATCGCCTTGATCTTCCCCGCCGCGACGGCGTCGAACATGTCGACCGCCTTGAGGCCCTGTCTGGTCGCCATCCGCGCGGCGTTCCAGAACCGCGCGACGTGGTCGACCGCGCCAGCATCTTCGAACGCCATATGGGCGGCGAGCTGGTTGGCGAGCCCGCCGACCTCGCGCCCGCCCATCGCATTGGGCTGGCCCGTTACCGAGAACGGCCCCGCGCCTCGCTTGCCGATGCGGCCCGTCCCGAGATGGCAGTTCAGGATCGCATTGACCTTGTCTGTGCCATGCGCGGACTGGTTGACGCCCTGGCTGTAGACGGTGACCGTGCGTTCGGTCGCCGCGAAAAGGTCGAAAAATGTGCGCAGATCGCCTTCATCCACATCGCAGCCGAGGGCGACCTTGGCGATGCTCGATGCATCCGCTTGGGCGAGTGCCAAAGCAGCATCGAAGCCGTTTGTGTGGGCGGCGATATAGGCGCCGTCGAGCGCATTCGCGCGCGCGAGATGTGCCAACACACCGTTGAAGAGCAGCACGTCCGTGCCAGGCTTCACCGCCAGATGCAGGTCGGCATCGGCGGCCGTCGCGGTGCGTCGCGGATCGATTACCACGATCTTCGTACCGCGCTCGCGGCGGGCAGCGAGCAGGCGCTGGAACAGGATCGGGTGGCACCATGCCGTGTTGGAGCCGACCAGAACGACGAGGTCTGCCTCCTCGAAATCCGCATAGATCCCCGGAACGATGTCCTCGCCGAAAGCGCGACGGTGGCCGGCGACGGATGCCGCCATGCAGAGCCGCGAATTGGTGTCGATATTGCCCGAGCCGATGAAGCCCTTCATCAGCTTGTTGGCGACGTAGTAATCCTCGGTCAGCAACTGGCCGGAGACGTAGAACGCGACGGAATCGGGGCCATGCTTGGCGATGGTGTCGGTAAAGCGCTGCGCAACATGGTCGAGTGCCGCGTCCCAGCCGACCGGGCGGCCGTTCATCTCCGGCTCGAGAACCCGGGCATCGAGGCCGAGCGTCTCGCCGAGCGCCGAGCCCTTGGAACAGAGCCTGCCGAAATTCGCCGGATGCTCGGGGTCACCCCTTACGCTCGTCGTGCCGTCGAGAGCCGTTTCGGCGACCACGCCGCAGCCCACCCCGCAATAGGGACAGGTCGTTTTCACCGTCGTCATTCGGCGGCCTGGAGCTGCGCGTCGAGCGCGATCAGAAGCGCGCCGTTTTCGACCCGAATAGGGATCGTGCGGACCGAACCCTCGTCCGCACCGAGCGCCTTGCCGGTTTCGAGCGAGATGACCCAATTGTGCAGCGGACAGGTAACCGCCGCGCCATGCACGATGCCCTGGCTCAACGGCCCGCCCTTGTGCGGGCAGTGGTCGTCGATGGCATAGAATTGATCGTCCGCAGTGCGGAATACCGCGATCTTGCCCTGCGGCGTCGCCACGCAGCGCGCTCCACGGCGGGGAATGTCGTCGGTCGAGCCGATTGTCGTCCAGATCATCATGTCACTCCGCCGCCTGCGCATAACCGACCGTCGCCATCGGACGGAATTCGTGCTTGTCCTTGCCCGAGACGCGCTCCTCCCACGGATCGACCTGCGCGAATTTCTGGGAGAAGACGAAGCGCTCGTAATAGGCTTGCCGCTTGTCGGCATCGTCCATGATCTGGCGACGGATCTCGGCCACCCCGATGCGCTTCGCCCATTTGTAGATGCGTTCGAGATAGCGCCCCTGCTCGCGATACATCTGCGTCAGGGCGACGATGTGGACGAGCGCGTCGTCCTCGGTCTTCACCTGGCCGAGGATTTCGGTGCCTTTGATGTCGAGCCCGGCGGCGCCTGCGAAATGGATTTCGAAGCCGGAATCGACGCAGATCACGCCGATGTCCTTGCATGTCGCCTCGGCGCAGTTTCGCGGGCAGCCGGATACGCCCATCTTGAGCTTCGCCGGCGTCCACGATCCCCACATGAACTTTTCGATGCGGATGCCAAGGCCGGTCGAATCCTGCGTTCCGAAGCGGCACCAGTCGGTGCCGACGCAGGTCTTCACCGTGCGCAGACCCTTGGCATAGGCATGGCCCGAGACGAAGCCGGCCTGACCCAGATCGGCCCAGACGGCGGGCAAATCTTCCTTGGCGATGCCCAGCATGTCGATGCGCTGCCCGCCGGTCACCTTCACCGCCGGGATACTGAACTTGTCGACCACGTCGGCGATGGCGCGCAGTTCTTTCGACGACGTCATCCCGCCCCACATGCGGGGCACGACGGAATAGGTGCCGTCCTTCTGGATGTTGGCGTGGGCACGCTCGTTGATGAAGCGCGACTGGTAGTCGTCGGCGTAGTCGGCCGGCCAGTCGCAGACGAGGTAGTAGTTCAGCGCCGGCCGGCATTTCGCGCAGCCGCACGAGGTCTTCCACTCCAGTTCCTGCATGACGGCCGGAATGGTCTTCAGCCCCTTGGCGACGATCAGGCGGCGCACATCGTCATGGCCGAGATCGGTGCAGCCGCACATCGGCGTGACGGCGGCGGGGTTGTAGGCGTCGCCCAGCGTCAGCACCATCAGCTTTTCGACGAGCCCGGTGCAGGTGCCGCACGAGGCGGATGCCTTGGTGTGCGCACGCACTCCATCGAGCGTGGTCAGCGATTTCGACGTGATCGTGCTGGTGATCTGGCCCTTGCAAATGCCGTTGCAGCCGCAAATCTCGGCATCATCCGAGAGCGCCGCAACGGCTGCCAGAGGGTCCGCGGAGGGGCCTCCCTGGAAGGATTGCCCGAAGATCAGCGTGTCGCGCATCTGCGAGATGTCGGTCTGCTTCTTCTGCAGGTCGGCGAACCAGCCGCCATCCGCCGTGTCGCCGAAAAGGACGGTGCCGATGATGCGGTCGTCGCGCAGGATGACGCGCTTGTAGACGCCCGCCGATGCGTCGCGAAGCACGATCTCCTCGCGGTCCTTGCCATCGGCGAAATCGCCGACCGAATAGAGATCGATGCCCGTCACCTTCAACTTCGTCGGCGTTTCGGAATGGACGAACCGGTCTTGGCCTGTGCCGGCAAGACCGACCGCGGCTATCCGCGCCATCTGATAGAGCGGCGCGACGAGGCCGTAGACATTGCCGCCGACCTCGGCGCATTCGCCAAGCGCGAAAATGTCCGGGTCCGACGTCAGCATCTTGTCATCGGTGACGATGCCTCGCCCGACTTCCAGTCCGGCATCCTTCGCGAGCGCCGTGTTCGGACGGATGCCGACCGCCATGACGACGAGCGTCGCCGGAATGATCGTGCCGTCGGCCAGTTCCACACCTTCGACCTTGCCGTCCCCGATGATGGCCTTGGTGTTCGCCCTGGTCAGCACTTCGATGCCGCGCGCTTCCAGCGCCTTCTGCAGGAGATACCCGGCCGCCGGATCGAGCTGGCGTTCCATCAGCGTCGGCATGACATGGAGCACGGTCACGTCCATGCCGCGCGCCTTGAGGCCGGCGGCGGCTTCGAGGCCGAGCAGGCCGCCGCCGATGACGACGGCCTTGTCGCGCGACTGCGCGGCAAGCATCATCGCATGGACGTCGTCGAGGTCGCGATAGGTGAGGACGCCGGGCAGGTCCTTGCCGGGCACCGGGATGATGAAGGGCACCGAGCCGGTGGCGATGACGAGCTTGTCGTAGTTCTCGGTTACACCCTTGTCGGAGGTCACGGTCTTGGCCGCACGGTCGATCGCGACGATGCGGTGGCCCTTGTAGAGCGTCACGCCATTGTCGATGTACCAGCCGTCGCCATGGATGACGATGTCGTCATAGCTCTTCTCGCCGGAAAGGACCGGGGAAAGCATGATGCGGTCGTAATTGACGCGCGGCTCGGCATTGAAGATCGTCACTTCGTAGGCGCCGGGTGCCGTCTCTAACAGATTTTCCAGCATTCGGCCGGGTGCCATGCCATTGCCGATGACGACGAGTTTCTGTGTCATGGGAAATCCTATTCCGCGGCTTCGACGAAGCGGTGGCGTTCGTAGAGGAACTTCAACACCGCCTCGCGGCATTTGAGGTAGGTGCGGTCGCTCGCAAGGCCGATCCGCGCACGCGGGCGGTCCAGCGGTACGTCGAGCACTTCGCCGATGGTTGCGGCGGGGCCGTTGGTCATCATCACGATGCGGTCGGACAGAAGCACCGCCTCGTCCACGTCATGCGTGATCATGATGACGGTGTTGCCGAGCCGAGCATGGATCTCCATCATCTGGTCCTGCAGATGCGCGCGGGTGAGGGCATCCAGCGCGCCGAACGGCTCGTCCAGAAGCAGGATCTTGGGCTCCATCGAAAGCGCTCGCGCAATGCCGACGCGCTGCTTCATGCCGCCCGAAATCTCGGACGGGCGCTTGTCGGCTGCATGGGCCATCTGGACGAGGTTCAGATTGTCCATGATCCATTCGTGGCGCTCGGCCCTCGATTTCCTGCCCGCGAAGACCTTGGAGACGGCCAGATTGACGTTCTCGTAGACGCTCAGCCAGGGCAGCAGAGAATGGTTCTGGAACACCACCGCACGGTCCGGGCCCGGCGAATTCACTTCCTGGTTTTCCAGGAGGACCGCGCCGGTGGTCACCGGCGTCAGGCCGGCGACGAGGTTGAGCAAGGTCGACTTGCCGCAGCCCGAATGGCCGATGATCGAGACGAACTCGCCTTTTTCGATGGTCAGGCGGATGTCGCGCAGCACTTCGGTCGACTGCGCGCCGCGGGTGAAACTCTTGCCGATATAGTCGAGCTTGAGATAGGCGGACATGGGCCGGTGCTCCTTCAGTTGACCGCCGCGCCGCGCGTGACGAGGGTGCCGACGAAGCTGACCAGCTTGTCGAGCATGAAGCCGACGAGGCCGATATAGACCAGCGCGACGATGATGTCGGTGAGGCGAGACGAGTTCCACGCATCCCAGATGAAGAAGCCGATGCCGACGCCGCCGGTGAGCATTTCGGCCGCGACGATGGCCAGCCAGGACAGGCCGACGCCGATCCGCAGGCCAGAGAAGATGTAGGGCGCGGCGGCCGGCACCATGATCTTGAAGAAGAACTCGACCTGGTTGAGCTGCAGCACGCGCGCGACGTTGCGATAGTCCTGCGGAATGTTGCGGATGCCCACGGCGGTGTTGATGATGACCGGCCAGATCGAGGTGATGAAGATCACGAAGATCGCGGACGGCCCGGAATCAAGGAACGCGGCCAGCGACAGCGGCAGCCACGCCAGAGGCGGTACGGTGCGCAGAACCTGGAAGATCGGATCGAGGCCGCGCATCGCCCAGACCGACTGGCCGATCAGCGCGCCGACGAGGATGCCGATGATGGCAGCCAGCCCGAAGCCGTAGGCGACGCGCTCCATCGAGACGAGAACGCGCCAGCCGAGCCCGATATCCTGCGAGCCGTAGACGAAGAACGGCTCGACGATGAGGTCCCTGCTCTGCGCCCACACCTCCGAGGGTGGCGGCAGCGAGGCGCCCGGGTCGGAAAACGCGACCTGCCAGATGGCTAGCAGGATCGCCACCACGATCATCGGCGGCACGATGTTCTGGATGGCGCTCGCGGCGATCGCCGCGACGTCGAAGCGCTTTTGCGGCGCGACGGCCAAAGGCACGACGGTCGCGGGGCGGGTCTTGAATTCGCCGGCGACGACGACGTCGCTCTTGGCGGCTGGCATGGACATGGGCTGGCCTTTCAAACGAGGGGAGGCGGGCCGGCGCGGCTGGGCGCCGGCCGCGGGATCAGGCGATCGCCTTGATGTCGAGGCTGTCGAGATAGGCGGTGGGATTGGCCGGATCGAAGACCTTGCCGTCGAAGAAGGTCTCGACGCCCCGGCTGTCGCCAGATGGCAGGTCCGTCAGGCCGATGCCCTTGGCCGCCTCGAGCCAAAGGTCGGAGCGGTTGGTATTGTCGACCATCGCCTTGATGTCGGTCGATTCCGGGAAATAGCCCCAGCGCATGTTTTCGGTCATGAACCAGGTGTCGAGGCTCTTCCAGGGATAGGACGTTTCGCCCTTCTCGCCCCAGAACTTCATCAGGAGATCGGTGCCCTCGGCGGTGCGGCCATTGCCGTAATTGATGTCGCCCTTGATGCGGCCGATGATGTCGTCGACGGGCACGTTGTACCACTGTCGACGCCCGACGATCTCGGCCATCTCCTGCTTGTTCTTCATCTGGTCGCACCATTGCTGGGCTTCCATCGTCGCCATCATGATCGCGAGCGTGGCGTTCGGGTTGGCGTCGACGAAGGAGGCGCGCATGCCGAGAATTTTTTCGGGATGCCGGTGCCACAATTCGCCGGTCGTCAGCGCGGTGAAGCCGATCTTCTGGTGAACGAGCTGCTCGTTCCACGGCTCGCCGACGCAGAACACGTCCATGTTGCCGACCTTCATGTTGGCGACCATTTGCGGCGGCGGCACCACGATCACGTCGACATCGGTATTCGGGTTGATGCCGCCGGCGGCCAGCCAATAGCGCAGCCACAGATCGTGCGTGCCTCCGGGGAACGTCATGGCGGCGCTGACCGGCTTGCCCGCTGCCTTCTTGGCGGCGAAAGCGTCCTTCAACGCACCCGAATCGAGTTGGACGCCGGTGTCCGCATATTCCTGCGCGACCGATATGCCCTGGCAGTCCTCGTTGAGGTTCAGAAGCGTGTACATCGGCAGCTTTTGGTTGTTCTGGATCACAGAACCGGACGAATAGAGATGCACCTTGGGGCGCAGGATGTGGCCGCCATCGATGCCGCCACTTTCGCCGCCGAGCGCCATGTTGTCGCGCGTCGCGCCCCAGGAGGCCTGCTTCAGCACCTCGACATCCGGCACGCCATATTTCTCGAACAGGCCCTTTTCCTTGGCGATGATCAGCGGCGCGGAATCGGTGAGCGCGATGTAGCCGAGCTTGGCGCCGGTGACTTCCGGCCCGGATGCGGCCGCATAGGCGCCGGAGGGAAAGAGCTGCCGTGCCGCCGTCAGCAATGCTGCGGTGGCCGTCGCGCCCTTGATGAAGCCGCGGCGGTCGATGCCGGTCTCGAAGCGCCTGGTCTCGATGGTCATTGCGTCAGTTCCCCTGTTCTTCGTTGCGGCCGGAGCCCCGGAAACGAAAAACGCCGCCAACTGGAAGAATGAGCGCCGGTGCTGAGACCGGATCATTTCCTGTTGGCGGCGTTGCCATTATGGAGCGCCCGTCATTGGACGCGGATTGGTCGGTCCTGCAGGACCTCGTTTTTATAAAAGCAGGATGCGTGCCAATCGGATGGTTGGCGGGTTTGCCTGTCAGTTCAGGCACTTATCGCTCTAGTGCCCGCAGGTCGGAATGGGCTCAGGCGAAATCATGGTCATGGCGACGAGGCAAACGCACACGAATTGTGCAATGCAGTATGAGTCAAACCGACGTGGCGGCCTGCTGGCTGGCCATATAATCCTCGATGCGGTCGGGGTCGAACATCTGGCCGTCGAAGAAGCCGTCCGGTCCGAGCACGAGGCTCGCGCCCGCGGACCCGACGGGCGTTGCCGTCTTCAACGCGCCCTCGACCTTGGCGTTCGCGCCCGGGAGCGCGACGCCGAGCGGCTTCAGTGCCGCGCGATAGAGATCGGGGCGATAGCATTCGCGGACGATCTGTGCATGGGCGGCGCTGTGCTCGATCTGCCCCCAGCGGACCATCTGAGTGTAGAACCACAATGCGTGGCTCTTCCAAGGAAAATTGGCTGCCTTGTCGAACGGGACGAAAAGGTCTTCGACCCGGCGCAGCATGCCGTCTCCGACATTCAACTGGCCGCTCAGCACCGGCATCTGCATGTCGGGCGGCAGTCCGAGAAATTCGGGCCGCGCCATCAGGCCCGCCAAATCTGCGTGATTTCGTGGGTCCTGACACCAGCGCGCCGCCAGATGAAGCGCGCGCAAAAGCGCGGCGAGACCGGCGTCGTTATCTTCCGCCCAGGATTTGCGAACGCCCAGCACCTTTTCGGGGCTGTTCCTCCAGATCGCCGCCTTGACGGTCGCGATGTGACCGGTGCCGCGCGCGACGGACGCGCTGTTCCAAGGCTCTCCGACGCAGTAACCGTCGATGCGGCCGGCCGCCAGCGCATCGGCCATGAAGGGAGGCGGGACGATGACGATGTCGACGTCGCGTCGCGGGTCGATGCCGCAGGCCGCAAGCCAGTAGCCGAGTTCGTAATGGTGCCCCGAATGGGGATGCGTGACCGCAAAGCGCAGGGGGTCGCGACCCGCAGCGGATCGCTCTGCGATGAAGCCGCGCAGTGCCGCGCCGGCCTTCATCGGGTCGAGGTCGGGCTCGGCGCCCAGCGCTTGCATACCTTCCCAGACCGCATTCGATACGGTGATGCAGTTGCCGCCGAGCCCGAGCGCGAATGGCACGATCGTATCCGAAGACAGCGGCGTCAGGCCGAGATTGCACGCGATCGGCATCGGCCCGAGCATGTGCGCGACGTCGAAATGCCCGATCGCGATCCGGTCGCGTATGTTGGCCCATGACGTCTCGCGATGAAGCGTCAGATCGACGCCCTCGCGCTCGGCAAAGCCGATTTCGCGCGCGGCGATCAGCACGGCACTGTCGAAGAGCGGCATGAACCCGGCATCGACGTGGAATTGCCCTGCCATCGTCAATTCCCTTCCTGCGGCCCGAGCAGACTGGCGGCCGTGATCAGGCTGTCGGCAATCTCGCTGATCTTGCGGTTCTGGTTCATCGCGGTCTTGCGCAGCAGCGCATACGCCTCGTCCTCGGACAGGCCGCGCGATTGCATGAGGATGCGCTTGGCCTTGTCGACCAGCTTGCGGCCCTGCAACTCGCCGCGCATCTCTTCCAGTTCGCGCGACATTCTGGAAAAGGCATTGAAGCGGCTCACCGCCATGTCCAGTATCGGCTTCACCCGCTCCTGGCGCAGCCCATCGACCACATAGGCCGAGACGCCCGCTTCCACCGCCGCTTCGATCGCGGCCTGGTCGGAGCGATCGACGAACATGGCGATCGGGCGCTTCACCGCGCGCGAAAGCTGGAACATGTTTTCCAGCATGTCACGATTGGGATTCTCGAGATCGATGACGATGACGTCCGGCTCGATTTCGGCGATGCGCCGCGCGATGCCGGCGACGTCGTGAATCACCGTGATCCGCTCGTGACCCGCCTCGCGAAGGCCGGCCTCGATGACGGCCGCGCGGATGCGGTTCTCATCGATGACGAGGATGGAAAGGGACGGTGCGGCCATGGCCCATTTTGCGCACGCACCGTCAATGTGCAATGCAATATCGCAATCAAGAACGCCCGAATTGGCGGTGCGTCGTCAGCTTGTGATCACCTCCGCGACCACTCGTCTTGCATCGAGCAGTCCCGCGCCGAAATAATAGGGCAAACCTTTCGAGGGTTCGTCGTCGGCGTTCATCGGGTCCGGCGCAAGCTGTGCGGTGCCGGGGCGGACGGCAGTCGCCAGTCGGCTCGATTTGACGAGCAAGTCCTTGGCCGCAACCCCTGGGAGCGATGCCCCCGGACCATGCCTTGCCCTGTTGGCCCTTGCCGCGAGGGCCGCAACCCCCGCGACAAGGGCCGAGGCACCCGACGTTCCCCCGAACGTCGTGTAGTACCCCCCGCCCGTACCGGGGTCCGCGAAGGGCGGGACGCGCGCCGAGCGGGGCGGCGATCCGGCCTCGTAGCCGTAGATGCCCGGAAGATCCGTCGTCACCAGCGCCAAGGGGCTGTAGGGCACGATCCTGCCGCGCCCGGCGTCGAAATAGTCAGTGCTTGCCGCGGGATGCGTCGTGTCGCGCCGCAACTGGTGGCGATTGAAGACTTCGCTGTCGTCGGTAGGTGCGACGAGTGTCAGCCCCTCGCCGTAATTGCTGAAGCCGGAACGCAGGCCGCGCGGCGTGACGGCACCGACGGCGACCACGCCATTGTCCGGCGCGGCCAGTTTCGCCGGATAGATGATCTGGCTTTCACCGTCATTTCCGGCCGCGCAGATCACCGGAATCTTGCGGCTGATCGCGACGATCAGCTTTTCCAGGATCGTCCATTCCCGGTCGCTCGCAGGTGCGGTCGCGTAGGGGTCGATCTCCTCCCCGTTGGCATCGGCAAGGCGGGCGAAAAGGCCGGCCCTTTCACGGTTCGCGCGCAGGTCGCCGTCTTGTGCGAGTTCCGGCTTCGGTGCGACGCGGCTGCGGACGGGGTCGGGCAGTCCGCGCGGCAGGAGGATGACATCGACGCCGCAATGCCACGCGTAGAGGAAGGCGGCGATGAACTGTTCTGCGTCGGTGTCGAAGGAGGTGCGGATGGACAGCAGCCGCGAAAACGGGTCGACGCCGAAATAGGGCAGGATGCCCTGATTGGGATTGATGCCCAGCGTTTCTCCGTCCGCTGTGGCGAGCGAGGCCGGCTCGATCGCGGCGGGGCCGGAGCCGTCTTCGGATGCGACGGATGCGGCGGGTTCGCCCACGACAAGCCCCGCTGCTGCCGTGCCGTGCGACCCGAACGTTTCGTCGCCGTCGGCGAGCTGGCGCACGACGCCTTTCGACGCCGCGAGTTCGCCGACCAACGCCGAAAGGAAAGCGGCGTCTCCGGCGCCAAGATCGATGGCGCCGAGACCCGAAATGTCGAGCCCGGCGAAGAAGGGCGCTTCCTGTTCGCGCTCATGCGGGTTGGCGGGGTCGGCGGGCTGCGTGGCCGCGCCATAGCGATGGCTCGCCAGATCGATCGAGCGATCATCGATGCGCGTGCGCAGGTTCGGATGCAGCCTGCTGACGCCAACATCGATGAGCGCGACGACGGCGGGCTCGAATGCCTGCGGGAACGCCGCGCCGATCTCGTCCCAGACGGTGCCGGTGATGGTCGGCGCCGCGCTTGCGGATAACTCGTCCTCAGGATCGCTCGGCGGACCGAACTCGGCATCGATGACGCCGAGCGCGACAAGGTGCCAGAGGTAGTAATAGGACTGAGGACGGCCGCCGCCGTCTCTTCCGCTCATCTTCTCGGTGAAATCGAACTGGCTCATGGGACATCCTCCGATAGATCAGATCCATTCCCGCTGCGCGGCGTTGAAGGTTTGGCGGAACGCTTCTCTCAGATAGGGTGCGAAGCGCCGGGCGAGTTCCTTGCCGCCATCCGTATCGCTTGGATAATGCAGGCCCGCCCATTCGCGGTTCTCGGCCACCTTTCGCGCGACGCGGGCAAGTTCGTCGGTCGCCGGATGCTCCGGCAGAATCGTCGCGAAGGCGAACGCGATCGAATGGCACTGGAAGGAATGGTTGCTCGGATAGGCATCGTGGGCCGGGTTCGCCAGGAGCGGGCGCAGGCGCGGCTCGAACTGGTTCGGGCGTATGCGGCCATAGCGCGCCTTGTAGAGAAGCCCGACATACTCGCACATGGCCAGGATCGCCAGAAACAGCGCCTCCGTCTGCTCGTAGCCGCCCAGACCGTCGATGCCGAGCGGGCGGGTGAAGTCGGTGAGGTCGAGCGTCGCCTCTCGTTCGATGTCGTTCATGCGGCGGACACGCTCCTTGTCGCGTCGCTGCATGGAAAGAAGAACCTCCGTCTCGAGCCGGGTCAGGTCGGGTCCGGGCGGTCCCGCGATGTCGAGCGTTTCCCAGGCGAAACGCTTCGCAGGTGCGAAGGGATCGGCGGCGGGGTCGAGGTGGAGCCGTCGAAGTTCCAGTGCCGGGAGAAGCGCGGCGTCCGTGCCCGCGGCCGACGCGCCCGCGAGTTTGTTCTTGTTCTTGTTTTTATTCTTGTTTTTGTTCTTGTTGAGCGACGCCTTGTTCTGGACCGCGGACAGGCTGCGAAAGACGCTGAGGGTACTCGAGAGAACCGAGGCTTCCACTGCGCGGGGGAACTGGCGATGCGCAAACGGCGGCGGCGGTTGCAGGGCACCCGGCCGGATCGCTTCGGTCACGGGCAATCCAGCCATCGCCGGCTCCGCCGCCGCGATTGCAGGCGCGGGAACCGGACGGTCCTCCTGCGCGCAGGGCACGACGTCGTCATGTTCGACCTTGAACCGGAACCGGTCGAGGAAGTCGGCCAGTTGCTTGGGCTGGTATCGAGGAGCATGGCTGTCAGTCATCATTGCCTCCTTGATGTGCGGCGGTCAGTTTTTCTTGACGCCGGCCTTCAGCAATCCGGCGATGAGGTCGCTGCCGCCTTTGGTCTGGATGATCGGATAGCGCGCATCGATCAGGGCGCCGATCGAGAAGTCGGGCTCCACCACCGTGAGCCGGTCGAGCAGCCGGCGCGCGGTCGCCATGTCGTCCTTGTGGGCATAACTCGAGACGAGATAGCGCAGCAGGCTGTTGAAGTCCGGCCTTTCGAACAGCGCCTGTTCGCCGGCTGCGATCGCCACGTCGTGCTGTCCCGCCAGCGCCGCGTTGATGCATAGCGAGGTGTCGAAATAGTAGCGGTGCGGGCTGTAGGCGCCGAGATGCCGGCCCCAGTTTGCCAGTGCGAGGCCCTTTTCGGGCTGGCCTGCATAGGCGTGCAGCATCGAATAGAGGTCCCAGCCGAGAACCTGCGCCGGATTGATCTTGATCGCGCGCTCGAACAGCCGCGAGGCCGTGTCATATTCGCCGAACAGATAGGAATGGACATGGCCGACCAGCGCCAGCGTCACGGCATTGTTGCCGTCGATCTCGACCGCGCGGCGTGCCAGAAGCTGGGCTTCCTCGATGGTGGCCAGCGTATCGGGCGAAAAGCGCTGGCCGACCCGGAAGGTCAGCAGGAAGGCCAGCCAGGCATAGGCCTGCGGCGCCTCGTTGCGGGCGATCAGCGTGCGCAGCGTGCGTTCCGCCGCATCGAGGTCCGGGCGCGACAGGCGAAACATGGCGTTGACCGCGCCGAACATGGTTTCGCGCGTGGTGTCCGGCTTGAAAGCCGGCTGAAGCGTGAACCAGCGCCGGATTTCCTCGATCGCCTGGTTCGTGAGGGCAAAGGCCTGCGAGGCGTCGCCGCCCTCCACCGCTCGCCGATCGAGCGTCGCGCTGTCGATCCAGACGAGGCTCTGATCGGCGACCCGGTGCAGATTGATCGTGGCGTGGATTTCGTGCGGCGAGAACGTATAGCTCGTGCTGACGGCAAGATGGACGGCGCCCATCGTTCCGCTGTCGCCGCCAGCGGTTGCGGTTTGAGCCGCCCGGTAGCCAAGGTCGGAGACGCTGATATCGCCGCCCTCGAGCAGCAGCTTGGCCAGAAGCTCGTTGAGGCGTTGCGGCAGATAGCCGGCATTGTCGGGCGTCCCGAGGACGAGAGGCGGCGTCAGCGCGACCGTCCACCCCGGACGGCTCGGCTGCGTCCCCGCACCATTGGATGCGTCGGCGGGTTTGGCTGCAACCCCCTGCACCGGCTGCGAGGGAGCGGGGCGCAGCGGCTCTCTTGCGGGCGTCAGGTCGCGGGGCGCCGCGGCATTTTCGAAGCGCGAGCGCCAGAGCTGCCTTTCGAGCGTCAGCCAGTCCTCGAATTCGGGATCGCCGATGTCGAGGCCTTCGAGAATTTCGCCATCGACCTCGCGCGCATCGAACGTCGCCTGTGTGGTCCGGTCCGACATCTGATGGAGCAGGTCGAGCGCGTCGACCTGCATCCGGCTGAGGTCAAGCGTCACCGTATGCTTGTCGGCGACGAGCAGTTTGTCGGCCAGGGGTCCAAGCGATTTGCGCACGTCGAGGAGGGCCTGGCGCAGGCTGGCGGAAGCCTGCTCCTCGCCGCGGTCGCTCCACAGCTTGTCGCGCAGCCAGACCCTCGACCGGGAACCCCGCGGTGCAAGCGCAAGCAACGCAAGCAGAGCGCGCGACTTCTGGGCCTTGGGCGTACGGTTGACTCCGCGCGCGTCCAGTACCGTCAGCGGTCCGAACAGAAACATCTCGCAAAGATGTTCGGCAGCATCGCTTTGCATCGCGATTGCCTTCAATACATCTGGCGCCCCTTCCTCAAAATACCACGATCGCGCGTTCTCGGGAGGGAAAACATGCGCGTCGCCGAAGCCCGTCGGCAATGACGCGATCGTCGCGGAAAAGTCGTGCGCCTGTACGTCGAACATCCGGCAGTCTTTCCTATGGCGGATTGATCCAGCGGCGCCGGTTTAGAACGCGGCCGTCATGGCGTCGTGAAAGTTGCGTGAAAGGCCTGGTGCACGCAAAAAAAAGCGCCACCCGGAAACGCGACGGGTGGCGCATAGGGGCGCGGTTCGGCTATCCGGTCTGCCGCCGGATTCGCCATCCCCCGACCGCGGGGTCAGCGCAAATCGTGCGCGCGCACGTTTGCCGAATAGTTGCCGAAGACCGGGTCTTCCACGAAGCGCGGACGCGGGAAGCGCAGCACTTCATCGTCATAGGCGAAGGTCGTCGTCTCGTTTTCGGACGTGGTCGGCTCGACCGGTGTCGCCTGAGCCGGTTCCATCCCGAGATCCCACAGGCGCTCGGTGTTGGCCGAGTACTTGCCTGCGACGTACGGTGCTTCCTGGCTCATCGCCGATCCGAAAAAGGCGAAGCCGGCGAGCGAGGCTGCGACGAACTTCAATGCGGTGTGGTGTCTGGACATTTTCATCTCCCTCGTTTGTTGGCCTGCTTGTGCAAGCCAGGGGAGAATGAACCCCGGGGAGTGATCCCAGCGTGAAATGGACGTGAAGACAGTGTCAAAAGATACGTCGTCTATCGATTGACGTTCCTCATCGCGCGGAATGGAAATGAAGATGGCGCTTGGCGCCTGTCAGTCGCCGTCCTCTTGCGCTTCCGGCCCGGAGATCTCGGCGGTTGGCGACAGGGGAGGGATGCCGGGATTGTTCTGCGACCTGTCGCGGTAGATCGCGGCGCGGCCGAGCATCATCAAGGTGACGGGCGTCGTCACGGTGACGAAGACACCGATCAGGATCTCGTGGATGACGGGACGTGCCGCGGCGGCGGTGAAGAAGATCATCGATCCCATCACCATGCCGCCCGCGCCCCAGCTCGTCGCGAGCGTCGGTGCGTGGATGCGGTCGTAGAACGAGCCGAGCCGGGCCAGCCCGAAGGCGCCGATCAGCGCCAAAGTGGCGCCAAGCAGGATGAAGGCCGCACTGAGGATCGCCGCCCAGAGCGGCACTTCTGCATAGGCGACGCTCATTCGATCACCTCGCCGCGCATGAGAAACTTGGCAAGCGCCACGGTTGCGACGAAGCCCATGACGCCGATGATCAGCGCGGCCTCGAAATAGAGCGTGTTGCCGGTGCGCACGCCGAAGGCGAGTAACTGGAGCATGGCGCAGACATAGAGTCCGTCGAGCGCCAGCACCCGATCCTGCGCGCGCGGGCCGATGGCCATCCGGTAAGTGCAGAGCAGCATCGCGACGGCGATGAAGGACTGGGCGACGAACAGCGCCACCTGCATGATGAGGACGTTCATTCGAATATCTCCAGCAACAGGCGCTCGTAACGATTGGCGATGAGGTCGACCCAGGTCGCCTCGTCGACGAGGTCGAAGACGTGGATCAGGAGCGTGCCGCGCGCCGAATTGTAGTCGAGCCAGGCGGTGCCGGGCGTGCTCGTCAGGACGATGGACAGGATGGCGAGCGCGGATGGATTGGTGAGCCGGATCGGCACGAGGATGAAGCCGGAGGTGCGCTGGCGGCGCTTGCCCGACAGGATGATGCGCGCGACCGCGAAATTGGAGCGGACGATGTCGTAGAGGACGATGCCCAACAGTTCGGGGATGGCGGCGTAGCGACGGATGCGCGGGCTCGTCTCGCCGAGCGCCTGCAAGGCGTAGCTCGCGCCAAGCGCAACCAGCACGGCGAGGATCGCATGGCCGGGCGTGAAGCCGGACAGCGCCAGCCACATGAAGGCGAGGCCAGCGGCGAGAAGCGGGTAGGGCAGGACGGCTCTCACTGGCTCTCCTCCGCGAAGGGCGGCACGCGCTCGGCGCCGAGGACGGCGTCGAGATAGCGTTCCGCGTCGTGCAGGTCGCCGGCGGTGGCCGTGACGACATCCATGACGAGCCCGGCCTGCAGCGCGAGCGCGACGAGGACCGCGAGCAGGAAGAGGATCGGCGCGGTTTCGACGATCGTCACCCGCGGCGCGAAGCTTTCCACCGGCGCCCAGAAGGTGCGGATGCCCATGCGCGCGAGCGCGATCAGTGCGGTGAGGCCCGAGACGATGAGCAGCGTCGCAAGGATGACCCGCATCGTGCCTCCGCCGGCGATCTCGACCGATGGCGGGCCGATGATGGCATGGAGGATGGCGAATTTCGAAAGGAAGCCGGAAAGCGGCGGCAGGCCGATCAGGACGAGCGCGAGAAGGGCGAAACCGATGCCCAGGATGGCGAGCGCGCCGGGCATCATCTGGCCGATCTCGGCGTCGTCCTCGTCTTCCGGGTTGGCCTCGCCATAGGCTTCCATCGTGACCGCGAGAACGTCGGCGGCCGCGTCCTGCTCGCGCTCCAGAAGTTCGACGACCATGAAGAGCGCGCTGACGGCGAGTGTCGAGGAGATGAGGTAGAAGAGCGCGCCGGCGGTGCTGCCAGGTTCGGAAATGCCGAAGGTGGCCAAGAGCGTTCCGGACGACATGAGGACGAAATAGGCGCTCGCGCGCTGCATCGACTGCGACGCGAGCACGCCGATCGAGGCGAAGACGAGCGTGAACGAACCGCCGATGAAGATCAGCATCGCGCCGAACGCCTCGCCGCTGGCAGGCACCAGGAGCGCGAGGCGCAGGAGCGCATAGATGCCGACCTTACTCAGCATCGCGAAAGTGGCGGCGACGGGCGCGGCGGCGGCCGAATAGGCGGGCACCAGCCAGAAACCGAGCGGCCACATGCCGGCCTTGACCAGGAAGGCGAGGCTGAGCATGGCGAGGCCGACATGGAGCGCCGGCTCGGCGAAGCCTTCGAGCGTCGCGGCGCGCAGCGCGATCTCGGCCATGTTCAGGCTGCCGGTCGCGCCGAAGACGAGTGCGATGCCGATCAGGAAGATCAGCGAGGCGACGAGGTTGACCGCGATGTAATGGAGCCCCGATTTCACCCGCGCCGAGCCGGAGCCATGCAGGACGAGGCCGTAGGAGGCAGCGAGCATCACCTCGAAGAAGACGAAGAGGTTGAAGAGGTCGCCGGTCAGGAACGCGCCGTTGAGCCCGACCAGCAGGAACTGGAAGAGGCTGTGGAAGTGCGGGCCGGCCTTCGCCCATCGCTCGACGGCGAAGACGAGGGCCGGAATGGCGAGGATCGCCGTCAGCACCAGCATCAGCGCCGAAAGCCGGTCGGCGACGAGATTGATCGAGATCGGCGCCGGCCAGTTGCCGAGGAGATAGACGAGCGCCACGGCGTCGTTGCCGACATGGACGCGTTGCAGGAGCACGACGGCAACGGCGAAGAGCGCGAGGCTCGACAGGAGCGCGATGGTCGTCTTCAAACGCCGCTCGCGGTCGTCGAAGAACAGCATCAGCGCCCCCGCGACGAGCGGGATCAGGATGGGCGCGATGACGAGGTGGTGCGGGTCGAAATTCATCGATCGCTCTCCCGCCCGTCGACATGGTCGGTGCCGGTGAGGCCGCGCGAGACGATGAGCACGACGAGGAAGAGCGCGGTCGTGGCGAAGCCGATGACGATCGCGGTCAGCACCAGCGCCTGCGGCAGCGGGTCGGTATAGGCGGCGGGGTCGACGGGCATGGAGCCGTCGAGCACCGGCGGGGCGTTCACGCGCAGGCGTCCCATCGAGAAGATGAAGAGGTTCACCGCATAGGAGAGCAGGGCGAGGCCGATGACGACCTGATAGGTGCGCGGGCGAAGCAGGAGCCAGACGCCCGAACCTGTCAGCGTGCCAATGGCGAGTGCGATCAGGAGTTCCATCAGCTCTGCCCTCCGTCGGTCGAGGGTTTGGCCGTCTTGGGCTTGGCCGAGCGGATCGACTGGTGGGCGATGGCGATGAGCATCAGAACCGTCGCGCCGACGACGAGACTGAAGACGCCGAGGTCGAAGAGCAGCGCCGAGGCGGTCGGCATGTCGCCGATAAACGGAATCTCGGTGTACTGGAAATAGGACGTCAGGAACGGATAGCCGAAAAGCCACGAGCCGAGACCGGTCACCGTCGCCATCAGGAGGCCGAATCCGATCCAGCGCACGGGCAGGATGCGCAGCCGTTCCTCCACCCAGCGCGTGCCGCCGGCGAGATATTGCAGGAGGAAGCCGATCGACATGGTGATGCCGGCCGCGAACCCGCCGCCGGGCAGGTCGTGCCCGCGCAGGAAGAGATAGGCGGCGAGAAGCACGATGACGGGGAACATCCAGCGCATGATGACCGACGGGACGAGCAGATAGTCCTTCACCGTCTCGCCGACCTCACGGTCGCGCTGGACGTCGTCAAATTCGTTCTGCTCGCGCTGCTGGTAGGGGATTTCGCTGGTGTCCTCGGCCGGGCGGAAGCGGCGAAGCAGCGCGAAGACCGTGAGCGCGACGATGCCGAGCACGACGATCTCGCCGAACGTGTCGAAGCCGCGGAAGTCGACGAGGATGACGTTGACGACGTTGGTGCCGCCGCCTTCCGAATAGGCGTGCTCGAGATAGTAGTCACCGACGGAGGGGGGCAGCGGCGTGCGCATGGTCAAATAGGCGAGCGTCGCGGTGCCGAGCCCGGCGGCGACGGCGAGTGCGAAATCGCGCGAGCGGCGCAACCGCGTTTTCGGGTCGATGGATTCGTAGATTTCCTCGTCGCGCTTGGGCAGCCAGCGCAGGCCGAGCAGGATCAGCACGGTGGTGACGATCTCGACCAGCAATTGCGTGACGGCGAGGTCAGGCGCCGAAAGCCAGACGAAGGTGATGCAGGTGACGAGACCCGCGCCGCCCATCAGGATCAGGGCGGCGAGGCGGTGGAACTTCGCCTGATAGGCCGCGCCGACCGCGCACAGGCCGCCGATGACCCAGAGCATCGCCAGGATCGGATCGATGCCGCGCACGGAAAGGTCAGGCAACTGGTCGCCCGCGCCCCACATTGCCCAGATGCCGGCGAGGATGGCGACGAGCAGGAGCATGCGAAGCTGCGGTTGAAGCTTGCGCGTGGCGAGGACTCCTTCGAGATAGCGCGCGCCGCGCCAGCTTACCGTGACGAGGATGCGCTCGAAGATGCGCTGGCCCTTGAGGCGGCGGAAGAAGGGCGGGCCCTCCTCGGAATCACGCAGATAGGGTTGCAGGAGCAGGTAGAGAACAACGCCGGCGACCAGCGCGATGACGCTCATCAGTAGCGGCAGGTTGAAGCCGTGCCAGACCGCGAGGCTGTATTCGGGCGTATCCTCGCGCAGCACCGCGACGACCGCCGTGTCGAGGAGGCTTCCGACGCTGAGCGCGGGGATGATGCCGACGATGAGACAGGCGAGGACGAGCAGCTCGATCGGCACGCGCATCCAGTGCGGCGGCTCGTGCGGCTCGCGCGGCAGGTCGACCGGCTTCGGGCCGAAGAAGACCTTGTGGATGAAGCGGATCGAGTAGGTGACCGCGAAGGCGCCGGCGATGGTCGCCACATAGGGCGCGACGCCATCGAGAAGCGAGGCGCGGTGCTGCTCGATGGTCTCGGCGAAGAACATCTCCTTCGACAGGAACCCGTTGAGGAGCGGCACGCCCGCCATCGCTGCGCTCGCCACCATGGCGAGCGTCGCGGTGATCGGCAGGAAGGTGAACAGGCCAGACAATCGCCGCATGTCGCGCGTGCCGGCTTCATGGTCGATGATGCCGGCGGCCATGAAGAGCGAGGCCTTGAACGTCGCGTGATTGAGCATGTGGAAAATCGCGGCGACCGCGGCGAGCGGACTTCCAAGGCTCAGAAGCAGCGTGATGAGGCCGAGATGGCTGATCGTCGAATAGGCGAGGAGCCCTTTCAGGTCCTGCTGGAAGATGGCGAAGGCGGCGCCGAGGAGAAGCGTCGACATGCCGGCCAGCCCGACGATGAAGAACCATTCGTCCGTTCCGGCCAGCACCGGCCAGAAGCGGGCGAGCAGGAAGACGCCCGCCTTCACCATGGTCGCCGAATGGAGGTAGGCCGAGACCGGCGTCGGCGCAGCCATGGCGTTCGGCAGCCAGAAATGGAACGGGAATTGCGCGCTCTTGGTCAAGGCGCCGGCGAGGATCAGCAGCAGGGCGGGAACGTAGAGATCATGATTGCGGATTTCGTTGCCGGCGGCGAGCACCGCGTCGAGATCGTAGCTGCCCGCCATCTGGCCGAGCAGGACCATGCCCGCAAGGAGGCATAGCCCGCCGGTGCCAGTGATCGTCAGCGCCATGCGCGCGCCGTCGCGCGCGGCCTGGGTGTGGTTCCAGTAGCCGATCAGCAGGAAGGAGAAGATGCTCGTCAGTTCCCAGAAGACGGCGAGCAGGATGATGTTACCGGAGAGAACCACGCCCTGCATCGCGCCCATGAAGGCGAGGAGGAAAGCGTAGAAACGCGCGACCGGGTCCTTCGGCGACATGTAGTAGCGGGCATAGATGACGACGAGGAGGCCGATGCCGGTGATCAGCATCGAGAACATCCAGGCAAAGCCGTCGATGCGCAGCGTGACGGACAGGCCGAGCGCCGGCACCCACTGGATGACGTGCTTGACGACGCCGCCATCGGCGACCTGCGGATAGGCGAGCGCAGTGACGGCAAGCCCTCCGAGGGCCACGAACCCGGCGAGCCAGGCCTCGGCATTGCGGGCGTTCGACGACAACAGCGCGGCGAACAGGCTGCCGACGAAGGGAAGCCCGACCAGAAGCACCAGAAAGCCGCTATGCCAGATCGTTGTCATCAATACGCGTCCGTTACCAAGCTCGAAGCGAAACGAGCGTCAGGGCGGCGATGACGGGTGCGAACTCGAAATGCGGGGCGGATCACCCGCAGGAGGTTCGCAGCGCGATGCGGCGCAGGACGCTCAGACCGGGGTCGAAGCGGGCGGTGCGCGCGCGTGCGCGATGTGACGGACGGTGCGGACCACGCCGGCGGCCGGGGGCGGCGCGCGCGGGGGGCCGATCGTTGCCAGTTCGGGGACCGGCAGGGGAGCAGGCAAGGCCGCGTCGCCATCGAACCCGACCGGGCCGGCGACAGCCTCTACGTCGCGCTCGCGATATTCCTGTTCCTGCTGGGGGGCGCTGAACTTGTGCGGCGGGGCCGGATCGGCCTTCAGCTCTTCCGACAGCGCAGCCGCGATGTGGATGCCGTTGGCCGGAACGGAGGGCAGACCGGCATAGCCGAGAAGGGCGAGGAAGAGGAGCGTGAACGGCAACGCGCGCCACGTCATGACGCGACGTCCTGCCGGGGCCAGATTTTGCTCCGCTCCTGCCAATGAACCACCATTTGCCTGTGTTTCAAATGGACTTAAAGCACAGGTTGCGCCCTGTCCAGATACGGGTTCCGGACAGGGCCAGTTTGTCGCGACTGCCTACTCGGCCGGCGCCGGCTCGGGTTGTTGCGCCTTGCGGCCCGGCCGTCCGCCGGCCCAGTCGCCGAGGATGAGCAAGATCGGCGCCGCGATGAAGATCGACGAGGTCGTGGCGACGACGACGCCGAACACCATCGGCCACGCGAAGTTCTCCACCGCGCTGCCGCCCCAGATCGCCATCGGCAGGATGGCGAGGAAGGTGGTCAGGGAGGTGAAGACGCAGCGCACCAGCACCTGGTTGATGCTCATGTCGATGATCTCGCGCAGAGACTTCTGCCTGTAGAGCCGCATGTTCTCGCGCATGCGGTCGTAGACCACCACCTTGTCGTTCACCGAATAGCCGATGATCGTCAACAATGCCGCGATTGCGGTCAGATTGAAGTCGAGCCCGGTGAGCGCGAAGAAGCCGACCGTCTTGGTGGTGTCAAGGACGAGCGTGGCGATAGCGCCGACCGCGAAATACCACTCGAAGCGCCACCAGATGTAGATGAGCATGGCAAGGCTGGCGAGCACCACGGCGATGACGCCGTTGCGCGCGAGTTCGCCGCTGACCTTCGGCCCGACCACTTCCGTCCGCTCCACGCTCGCGCCGGGGTCGACGGTTGCGACGGTGCTGCGCAGGAGGTCGATGGCCCGCGTCTGAGCCGCCTCGCCACCTTCCTGGCGCTGCAGGCGCACGAGTACGTTGTTGTCGCCGCCGATGCCCTGCAGCGTGACCTCGCCGAGACCGAGTTCGCTGAGGTTCGAGCGCAGGGTCGCCAGGTCGACATCGCCGGTGGTGACGATCTCGGCCTGGATGCCGCCGGTGAAGTCGATGCCGTAGTTCAGCCCCGGCTTCATGAAGAGGCCGATCGAGGCGAGCGACAGGAAGATCGACATGCCAATGCCCAGATACCGCGCCTTCATGAAGGCGAAGCGCGTTTCGCCGGGCGCGATGCGCAGCGGCGAGCGCAGCACGAGCGTCTTCATGTGCCGGCGGCGCACGATCTCGGTCATCGCGATCCGCACCACGGCGACCGCGGTGAACATCGAGATGACGATGCCGATCATCATTGTTATGGCGAAGCCGCGGACCGGACCGGAGCCGAACATGAAGAGAAGCGCGGTGGCGATCAGCGACGTCACGTTGGCGTCGACGATGGTGGAATAGGCGCGGCTGAAGCCATGATCGAGCGCGGCGAACGCGCTTCGCCCGCGCGCGGTCTCCTCCTTGATGCGTTCATTGATGAGGATGTTGGCGTCGACCGCGATGCCGATGCCGAGGATGATGCCGGCGATGCCGGGCAGCGTCAGGGTCGCGCCGAGGAAGCTCAGCGCGCCGAGCGTCAGGACGACGTTGAGGAAGAGCGCGCCACTGGCGATCATGCCCCAGCCGCCATAGAGCGCGACCATCAGGCCCATGACGAGGCCGAAGCCGGCAAGGCCGGTGACAATGCCCATCTCGATGACGTCGGCGCCGAGGTCGGGACCGACAGTCCGCTCCTCGATGACGGTCAGCGGCGCCGGCAGGGCGCCGGCGCGCAGCAGGGCGGAAAGAACGACGCTGTTCTCGACCGTGAACGAGCCGCTGATCTGGCCCGAGCCGCCGGTAATCGGCTCGCGGATGACGGGCGCGCTCAAGACCTTGCCGTCGAGCACGATGGCGAAGGGGTGGCCCACATTCTGCCGGGTGATCTCGGCAAAGCGCTGCGTGCCGACGCTGTCGAACCGGAACGAGACGATGGGCTCGTTGGTGCGCTGGTCGAAACCGGCGCGCGCGTCGGTCAATCGTTCACCGCTGAGCGCGACACGATCCTCGATCGGATATTGATGGCCTTCCTCGTCCGACATTACGGTGATGCCGGGGCCGGTCGCCTCGCGGGCGACCATGTGGAACGACATCTGCGCGGTCGAGCCGAGCAGTTCGCGCAGGCGCGTCGGGTCCTGAAGGCCGGGAAGCTGGACGAGGATGCGGTCGGAGCCGACGCGCTGAATCGTCGGTTCGGCGACGCCGACCTGGTCGACGCGCTGGCGCACGATTTCGAGGCTCTGGTCGATCGCCTGGTCGACGCGTTCGGCGATGCCGGCGTCGCTCAGGGTGAGCGTGAACCGGTTGCCTTCGCGCCTGACAAGAATGTCCGTCGTCGGCGCGAACGTCGCCGCCTGGACGGGTGATATCAACCCGTCGAGAAGCGGGGCGATCCTGTCGGACGTCGCCGCATCGCCCGCATCGACGACGATGGCGTCGCCCTGGCGGCGAGGCGCTGCGCCGGTGACGCGCTCGCCGCGAAGCACGGTGCGAATCTCGTCCTGAAGCCAGGTCAGGCGATCCTGCTTCAGCGCGGCGGCATCGACCTCGAGCACGAGGTGGGAGCCGCCTTGAAGGTCGAGGCCGAGCGTCACCTGCTGGCCGGCGATCCAGTCGGGCAGGGCGGCGAGGCGATGTTGCGGGATGATGTTTGGAAGCGCGGCGATGAGGCCGCACAGAATGATCAGGGAATAGATGGCGAGTTGCCATTTCGGGGTACGCATGAAGTCGATCCTTGCATGCACGACATCCCGCACGCGGGCGAGGCCGCGGCGGACGAAAATCGTGCAGTTCCGTCAGAGGGTGGCGGAGGGAAGGATCGATGCTGGAGGGGCACGTGCGTCGGCATGGCGCGTTGCCGCCGCTGCAATCGGACCTGCGAGGAGACTGCCGGCCGGCACGCGCCGGAGGGCGAATATTGCGAATTCGGCGTGCGGCGTCGACCCGGCATCCGCAAACCCGTCCGGATCGAGCTTGTGCGTCCGGTTCTGGATCGCATGGCGCGGTCCGGGGGCGGCGGGGTCGAATTCGAGCGGATTGCCGTCGAAGGAGCCGGGGTCGGCAGCGATCGCAGCGCGATCGACGAGGCCGGCGAGCGAACCGTGCCTGGGCCCGGCCGCCTGCGCCGCGAAGAGCGCCACGACGAGCGCCATCGTCGCGGCAAGCACTGCTGCGAAGGCCGGTCTGCGGTCGTGGTTCGTTCGTTTCGACACTGGCTGTCCAGGCTGGCGGGCTGAGCGCCCGGGCACGATCTATCACGCGCTTCGAATTTGACCAAACGATGCGCGAGGATCGATCGATTCAGACTTAGATGTAGCCTCGTGTGCCCAATGGCAATGCTTTGGTCTGTTCTATCGTCTCGGCATTCCGGCGGGGCGCATCAGGCGCTTCTGGGCCGCGATCCTGAACGGCGCGTTGGGTGCGCCGTAGCCCTTGTAGCCGCCGCGCCGTTCGACGATCTCGAAGAAGAAGCCCTCGCCGAACGTGGCGCTGTAGAGCTGGAAATATTCGCCTTCGCCGTCGCGGTCGTAGAGGATGTTCGCGGCGCGAAGCCGGTCCGCGAAATCGGGATCGAGACCGAAGCGGGCTTCGAGATCGTCATAGTAGTTCGGCGAAATCTGCAGCGTCGCAAAGCCGCTTTCGACGAGACTGGCGGCGGTGGCGAAGATGTCGTCCGACGCGAATGCCAAATGCTGGACGCTCGAGCCGAAGCTTTCGGCAATGAAATGCCCGGCAAGCGTTCGCCGGTTCTCGGCACCGTTCAGCGTCAGCCGCAGCGCACCGTCCTCGCTCTCGACCACCTGACTGCGCACGAGGCCGGCCGGATCGACGACGTCGACCATCGGCAGCTTCCGCGTCTTCAGGATCGACGTGTAGAAGAGCAGCCAGGTCAGCATCTCCTCATGTGCCATGGTCTGCGCGACATGATCGATGCGTGTCAGTCCCGCGCCGCCCCGGTCGTCGCCGGTCGCATCGAATTCGACGTCCCAGACCCGGGCGAGTTCGGAGCGCTCGTCGAGGAAATAGATGACGCCGCCGCCGACGCCGCGAATGGCTGGAATGGCGAGTTCGCCAGGCCCGGGGCGCTGTTCAAAGATTTCCGCGCCGAGCGCCCTTGCCCGCGCCACCGTGGCCGCCGCGTCCTCGACCTTCAGGCCGATTGCATAGGCCGAGACGCCGTGGACGAGGTAGGATGAATGCGCGAAGCCGCCCTTGTCCGTATTGACGACGATGTTGATGCCGCCCTGCCGCCAGAGCGCGACGTCCTTCGACTTGTGCCGCGCGGTCTGCGCGAAGCCGATCGTCGACAAAAGCGTGCCCAGTTCCTCCGCTTCGCCCGGTCCGGCCGCGAATTCCACGAATTCGACGCCCTCGACCGCGATCCGGTCGGGCATTTTCGGAACGCTGATCGCGATGCCCGACTCCTTGCGCGCGACCTGGTCCATGAGATGGACGAGCGAGCGCCTGCCGTCGACGGCGATCGATTTCGGCGAGCCGCCGCGGAACTGGTCGTTGAAAATCTCGAGCGAAAGCGGCCCGTCATAGCCGGTGGCGGCAACGGCACGCATGAAGTCGGTGACCGGCAGATCGCCCTCGCCGGGCATGTTGCGGAAGTGCCGGCTCCAGTAGAGAAGGTCCATGTCGATCTTGGGCGCATCGGCAAGCTGGACGATGAAGATGCGGTCGCCGGGAATGGCGCGGATCGTCTCGACGTCGATCCTTCGCGCCAGCGTGTGGAAGGAATCGAGGATCAGGCCGATGTTCGGATGATCGGCACGGCGAACGATCTCCCAGGCGTCGCGGTGGTCGTTGATGTGGCGACCCCAGGCGAGCGCCTCATAGCCGATGCGGATGCCGCGCCGTGCCGCCCGTTCGCCAAGTTCACGAAAATCGTCGGCAGCGCGGTCGATGCCGCCCAGCGCGACCGGTGAGACGTTCGAGCAGACGAGCATCAGATCGGTGCCGAGTTCTCCCATCAGATCGAACTTGCGATCGGCCCTGTCGAACCCCCGCTTGCGCTGCGGCTCGGGCATGCCCTCGAAGTCGCGGAATGGCTGGAACAGCGTGATGGTCAGCCCATGGTCGCGCACCATGCGCCCGACTTCGGCAGGCGATCCGTCGAAGGCGAGGAAATCGTTCTCGAAGATCTCGACACCGTCGAACCCTGCGGCCGCGATGGCGGCGAGCTTTTCCTTCAGGTCGCCGCTGATCGAGACGGTCGCGATCGAGGTCTTCATGCCGATTGGTCCTTTCTGGTCAACGTGCCATTCGACATGGCCACCGGTGTGCCGCAAGCGTCCCTCCATATAGCGCGGCGCAAGCGAAATCGATCACGCATTGCGTCTGCGCGGGCACCGCGATCATTGTTTCGGCTGGTTTTCCCCGGCGGCCACATCGTCGAAAATTGCAAGCGATCGTTCGCTCGCGCCGCCAAGGTGCCAGATCATGACGCCGGCCAGCGAATGCTGGCGAGCATAGGCCGCTTTCGCCGCCAAGGATTGCTCGTCCTCATGGCTGATCCAGATTCCTTCGTTTCGATTGAAGAGAAAGGGAACCTTGGCCTCCTCGCTCCAGTGACGGGTGAAGCCCTTGGCTTCCAGTTCCATTTGTCCAAGCGTCCGCAAGTCGAGCCCGTCCGCCGCCCAGTCGGGCGCCGCCGCGGCGTCGGCAGGGCGTAGAAAGCCGTCATTGGTCGTGTTCACGCCTCCATATGCGCGTGCGTAAAGCGGGATGCCCATGACGATCTTCGATGCCGGAACGCCGGCCAGGCGCAGGGAGGTGATGCTTGCATCGACCGTTGCCAGTGGCGTGGGATCATCCTTGACCGGGTATAGCGGCGCGTTGAAATGGGTGTAGGGCGATCCGACGTGATAATCGTATGTCATGATGTTCAGCGTATCGACGAGGCCGGTCATCCTCTTGAGCTCGACATTGCCGGTGATGGCGACATTGGCGGAGAGTGCGGCCATCAGGCCATATCGCCGATTGTTGAACTGGCCGAGCTTGTCGAGCTGCTCTCGAAATTCCTGCATGAGCAAGGTGAAGTTCGCCCGGTCTTCGGGCGAGCGGCCGTTGTCGGGCAAGCCGCCGTCGACCGGATACTCCCAATCGATGTCAACGCCATCGAAAAGGTCGGGATACGCCTCAAGGAAAACCCGGAGCGTCGAGCGCACGAAGCGCTGCCGGCCTTGCTCGCTCGAAGCGATGCGGGAAAAATGGGCGGAGCCGTTCCAGCCACCAAGGGAGATCAAGACTTGCAGGTGGGGATGACGCGCCTTGAGCGCTTCCAGCGCGGCGAAATTTCCACCCTCGTCCGACCCGGAATCGCAAAGGCCGATATCCGCGCACGGATCGCCAAGTTCGGCCTTGCCCTCGGCGGTCACCGCGCCGAATGCATAGAGAATGTGCGTCAGCCGACTGGCGTCGATATCGGCGATCTCGGTGCCGTCGCCATAAGCGGTCCACGACGCGAAATAGCCGATGACCGAGAATTCGCGCGCGTGCCGGCTTTCGGTGCCGGACGCCTGCGCCATCGATGCCGCGGCGACAAGCAGCAGCAGCGCGCGGAGGAAGCCCCTAATGCACAAGGCGGGCACTTTCCCCTGATGATGACGGGTCGCGACGCTGTATGTTCAGCACATCTCCCGGTCGAAGCGGCGACAGAAGGTCTCCTTCCGTATTCATGATGCCGTCCGTGGTGCGCCGGACGATCTCGACGCGCAGCTCCGCTGCCGCTCGATCCTCGTCTCCGACGGGCAGACTGCGCAGTGCCTTGACCACGTTCTCCATCAAGGACCGCGTCGTTTCCTCCTCGGTGATCGACTGCCTGGTCGCAAGGAACGCCCGTTCGGTCGCGATGCGATAGTCGGTCAGGGCCCGCGCGTCACGGTGGCGGGTTTCGACCAGCGTGCGCTCCACCCGCGCCAGCATTCCGCGCAAGTCGTTCCATGTGCTGCGTGCCAGCACATACTCGTCGCGCACGATGTTGACGTTCTGGTCGGTGGTCGTGCCGCGGGCGCGCAGGTCCTGCATGAAACTCAGCCGTTCCGCTTTGTCCTGAAGCGCCGTCTCGGCATCGGCGAGGCTTTCCGCCAGGATGGCCCGTTCGTTATTGAGCGACACGACGACGCCGGCGGCAGCCGCGCTTTGCGAAACGAGCTGCTCTTCTTCGAGGTCGCGAACAGCCCGCTCCTCTGCGATCAGGCGATCGGCGGCAGGCCTGCCGGACAGTTCGACCAGACGCTGCATGGCTCCCTCATTCGAACTGCCCTTTTCCTCTGCCAGAACCGTCAGTCGCGCCAGAAGGCGGGCGAGGCGATTTTCCGCCTGGGCGATACGCTCTCGCTCGCGGGCAAGGTCGACCATGCGCCATTTGTCGGCGCCGCCCTGCACGGCCGCCCCGCCGGCCAGAGCCAGTGCGTGCAGCGCCGTCATTCCCGGACTGTAGCGGAAAACGCCGGATTGAGGCAGGTCGCCCGTTACGTAGATCGGCTCGCGCTCCAGGAGTTGGATCGCCACGGCGACCCTGGCGCCCAGCCTGCTTGCAAAACTCGTCTGAATGGCCGTTTCGAGTTGCGTGACCGTCGCGCCGAACGTCGCTATGCCGCCCACCAGAGGCAAAAAGATACTGCCGTCTTCCTGGACGACATAGCTCCCGGTTATCTCGGAGCGCTCGACGAGCGACATCAGTGCCGGATCGCCAGGTTTGCTGCTCGCCGCCGCGAAGTTTTCGTAGACGGTGATTTTCAGTTGGTCGCCCAGGACGAAGGTATCGCCTTGGAGCCGCTGGCTCGTCTCGCTCGTTGCCAGGACGGTGGCCGTATTGCCATACGCATCGGTCGCAGTCGCTTCGGCCGGGATCGCGAAGAGCGCGATCGACAGCGACAAGGCCAAGGGCGCCGGCATCGTCCTGGCGAAGAATCCGCATCCAGTCTTCATATCGTCTCTCCTCCTCGATAGCGTCAGCGTTAAGTTGCGGGCCTCAAGATGCGACCTGTACGCGCGAGCTTGCCCCACCCGACGAACGTGCCCTTCAAGGCAGCGAGCAGTGCGCGGATCGCAACGACGTAAAGGAGTTGCCGGTAGGACACGCGCTGCAGGACGACGAGCGGCAACAGCCGCCACGCGCGCAGATCGCCATTCAGCGCCAGACCGACACCGGCGGTGAAGAGTTCGACCGCCTGGAAGAGCGCCCAATAGGCGGCGAGAAGCTGAAGCGTCTGGCTATCGATGGGAGACATCGCGCCCGTCAGCGACAGCGCCATCGCGAGGATGATCCAAACGGTCAGGATGTCCATCAGCGGTGCGATCAGCGTGAAGGCGAACTGAAGCGCGATGTTCGGCAGGATGATGAGGGAAACGCCGCTGGGGCGAGCCGCGATGGCGCCGATATGCTTGAATGCCACCTGCAATGTCCCGAACATCCAGCGAAAGCGCTGCTTGAGGAAGGCGCGCAGCGTCTCGGGGGCTTCGGTCAGTGCGATCGCACGAGGCGCATTCACGACCTTCCACCCGGCGCGCTCGATCGCGACCGTCAGGTCCGCATCTTCGGCGAGCGTGTCGGTCGCGTAGCCCTGGACTTCCTCGACTGCGGTCCGCCGCCAGGCACCGATTGCGCCGGGCACCACACCGATCGCGTTGAACAAGGCAAAGGCGGTGCGTTCGAGATTCTGCCCGATGATGTATTCCAGGGACTGGAAACGGGTGAGCAGGTTGACGGCGTTGCCGACGATTACGCGCCCGGCGACGGCACCGATGGCGGGATCGCCGAAAGGCGCGACCAGATGTTCGATCGCATCGGGCTCGAGCACGGTGTCGCCGTCGATGGCGACGACCACGTCCGCCCTCGTCTGCGCAAAGCCATAGTTGAGCGCGCTTGCCTTGCCGCCATTTTCCTTGCGCAGCACCCGGACGCGCGGGTCGGCGGGGAAGGTCTCGCGAACGATGTCGCTCGTCCGATCCGTGGAGCCATCATCGATCACGGTGACGACGATCCGGTCGGCGATCGTCGCCGTCAACAGGCCGCGTACCGTGTTGCAGACGACCTTTTCTTCATTGAACGCCGGCACCAGTACGACAATGGACCCTTTGAACGCCGGCACGGCCGCGCGTGACTGGCGGCGCGTTTGAACGAGCGCGGCCACGATGATGAGGAAGAGGCGGGCGGTTCCGATGATGACCGCCGCAATCGCAATCGTGGGCAGGATGTCGACGACGCTCAGGAAACCGCCGACGAAGGCCGAGCGTATCGCCGACTGGGCGCTAACCGTAAACGTTTCAGGCATGTAGGGCGTCATCATGACGTCACGGGGCACGCCGACCAGTTCATGCGTGGCGACGAAGCGGTAGCCGTCCTTGCGCAATTCCTCGAGGATCAGCGGCAGCGCCTCGACGGTGGCGCTGCGATCGCCACCGGCATCGTGCAGCAACACCGCATTTCCTTCGCCTGCACGCACGGCGCGGATCACCCGATCGGCGATCTGCCGCGGCGTCCAGATCATGTAGTCGAACGCGTCCACGTCGATACCGCCGAACAGGTAGCCCATGGACGAGGCTGTGACCGAGAGGTTCGGCGCCGTTTCCAGGTAGCCGTATCCGGTCATCGCGAAGGGTGGGCGGAAGAGTGCCGAGCGAATGCCCAGAACGTCCTCGAAGACCCGCTGGGTCGCCGTCAGTTCCGCGGAGATGCGATCCGTGCCGGCCAGGTTGAGGTCGGGATGCGAGAAGGAGTGGTTGCCGATGTCATGCCCGTCATCGAGTATCCGGCGGGAAATGGCCGGGTGCTTCACGACGCGCTGACCGATCAGGTAGAAGGTGGCCTTGGCGTCGTGCTCCTCGAGAATGTCGAGAATGCGCGACGTCCAGACCGGGTCGGGGCCATCGTCGAATGTCAGAGCTACCGCAGTCGCGTCGGTCGCCGGCCAAAGCGCAAGCGCGGCCTGTCTGGGTTTTTCCTCGATGGTTTGCGCCACGATGAGCCCGAGCGCGGGCTGGTAGGAGATCGCGCGCGTTCCTGAGCTTGCCTGGCGGCCGGACAACAGGACGCCCTTCGCATTTTCGAACGCGCCGAAACCGGGTTCGATCGACCGCAGGCTTTCGAGCGCCTGATCGTCCGGCAGCTTTCCCTTTCCCATGATTTCGTAGACGCCCTGGTCTTCCCAACCCAGCCGCCACAAGGCCAAACCGCCGACCGACGCCGCCAGTGCACTTCGCGCCTGATTGAAAAAGCTGACCGCGTCGTTCATCCAGACGCGATGAAAATCACCGTCCGCGCCGCGGTAGTCGAAGACGAGGTTCAAGGTGGGCGTGTCGAAGACAATCGGCGCATTCGCCCGGCTGGCGATCTCCCAGGCCTGCTGGACCGACAGCTCCGTCTTGCGGGCACGAGGTCCCCAGTCGATCGCCATCGAGCCAAGGACAGGAATGAGCTTGCTTGGGGGCGCATGGGCCGTATAGGCCCGCAATTGCTGTTCGAACCAGCCCTGACTGGCTATGGGGCCTGCAATGGCCGAACTGGCGTCGCGGTGATACAGGGGCAAAAGAACGTATTCCACCTGATGGACGATCCGCGCCAGTTCGGCTGGCGTCTCGTTGCTCTCGGCCATGTAGAGCAGTCCGCGCCCGTCAGGTTCGAGTGCGCGGCGAAGGTCCTCCAGAAAAGCCGCCATCGCCCTCGGGTCGCGGACGCTCGCGGATAAGCCGACGGTTATGCCGTCGAATCCTTGTTCCTGGACGGTCTCCAAGACCTGCGCCACCAACGTGGCTCGAAGGGTCGGCATCGCCATCGCCATCGCAGTTTCGCGCGGCGACAAGGTGCTCAGCAGGAGTGGGTACAGCTTGACGCCCCGCGCCTCACGCTTGAGCCAGTCATAGGCCTTGCCGCGTCGCGCAGTGCTGGTCACCATCTCGCCAGTTGCGGAGCGCAGTTCCAGCCATTCGGGGATCAAGCCGTCGAGGTGCGCCGCGTTCCGCTTCAACGAGTTCAGGGCGCCGGTATCCTCGTCCCGGAACATGGCCAGCCGCATCGTTTCGCGGGCACGTTCAGGCACCATGCGGTTGTTGCTGGGCTGGATCGCCGGCTCGCCGATCGCGCGCAAAGCCTGGATCGGCCCGGTCGAGGTCGGCGACGCCGTCGGGCGCTCCGCTATGGTCATCGTCGGGGCGAACAGGACGCTCAACGCCACGGTTATGACTGCAAAAACAAGGGCTATGAGGATTGTTAGGAGGGCGAGATTGACCGCGGTCCCCCTTAGACCTGTCGAATCCGAAAATACAGGCGCGGTTCTTGCCATCGAATACAGGTCCCCGGCACGAATTCAAACATTCTGCGCCACAAATCCTGTTAATCCATAGACAAAAGTATCTAATCTAATTCGGTCAAATGAGTAGTTCAAACAAGTGATGTTCGCGAAGGAAATAAACAATCGGCTGGCGAACATGTAATCAATGTTGCGTGATCAATTCCAAGGAATGCCGCATCTACGCGCTTGTTTGTTTTTGGATCAAGCGGAGATTTCGGAGCGGGTACATCAGTTTATCGTCAAACTCGCGCACTCTCGGGCGACTGCGCGCGGGCGACGCGGGCGGCGATGTCGACGACGAGTTCGACGGCGAGCGTGTCGGGCGATTCCAGCCAGCTTGCGCAGAACGAAAGCTGAGGCATCCGCACATCGGACTGGATCAGCTCCAATCGTCCCGAGTCGAGCTCTTCCTTGACCAGTTGATAGGGGATGACGGCGACGCCGATCCCTTCGAGCGCGAGATGGACGACCGTCGCCATCGATGCGCTGGCATGCAGCTTGATCGCCGGCAGATCGGGGCGATTGAAGAGCGATTTCACCAGCTCATAGGGCTGGGTCTTGCGTGCGAAGGTGATGATGGGAAACGTCGCGAGCTGACGGATGTCGGCCGGGTTGGGAACCTTCATCGCCGGGCTCGCAATGAAACCGACCGCATATTCGCACAGGAGACGGTTGCGCAGGAGCGGCGCGGTCAGAGGACCGAGCAGGAACGCGATATCGATTTCCTGCGCCAAAAGGCGCGCGCGCAAAGAGGGGGAGATATCGACCTCGATCTCGACCGACAGATGCGGATAGCACCGGTTCACCTCCTTGATGAAGTCCGGCAGCCATGTGTGCACGATCGTCTCGGCGACGCCCAGCCTGATGATGCCGCGGATCGCCGCGGTGTCGCGCAGCGCTGCCAGCATCTCGGCCCGCATGCCGATCATCTTTTCCGCATAGCCGAGCACCTGCCGGCCGCGCGCGGTGGGCGTGATGTTGCGTGCTTCACGCGTCAGGAGCTTGAAGCCGAGTTCGTCTTCGAGCTGCGCGATCCGGTGCGAAATCGCCGGCTGGGTGGTGTTGAGCTTTTGCGCAGCGCCGCGAAAGCTGCCGAGCGCCACGACCCAGACGAAGGTTTCCAGCCCCTTGAAATCAACCATCCAGCCTCAGCCCTGCGCTATGCTCAACCCAGCGTACAATGGTCATCGCCAATGCGGGAACGCAAGCAATCCATCATGTGGGCCGACGCCGGGCGATGACGGTCAAGGCAATGGTGATTGCAAGAGATGCCAGGAGAGCCGCGCCGAAGGCCTGCCATTGCCCGATCGTTTCGCTCGTCACTGCCAGCGCGAGGCAAAAGCCCGCCAGGCTGACGACGCCGACAAGACCGGCATGGGCGGTCTGGCCGGCGATTTCGGCGCCGTGGTCGAGACGCAGCGACAAGAGGATGACGCAAAAGCCGATGGGGAACGCCAGCAGCGTTCCGGCAAGCGACGCGCCGAGGCGCGACGCGGCGAATGTCACGCATCCCACCAGCATGCCTGCCGCGATGCCGCGCAGGATCAGGAGGCTCCAGCGTGCGGGCGAGGGCGCGCGCCTGTCGGGATCGACGAAGCGGAGGCCGACCAGACGTGCAAGGAATGTGGTGAGCGCGAACAAAGCAGTACCGGCCAACGGGTCGTGCGGCACGAAGGCCAGCGGAATGGCCAGGACGCACCAGGCCGCGATGGCGGCGGCCGTGGCGCCCGCTGCTCCAAGGCGCGTCGAGGCGACGACGAACGCGCCGAGGAATATCTGCGTCGCGGCGAGCGAATAGATCGCTCCCGATGCGCTGGCGGCGACGAAGTCGGCGGAATGTTCGCGCAGCATGAAGAAGAAGCCGGGCGCGAGCACGATCGGCAGGCCGATGACGACGCCGCCGATCGTCGGGCCGAGCCGGGCGGCGATCCAGGCGACGAAGACGACGACGAAGGCCGTGGACGCGGCCCTGATCGCGAATTCGGTCCACTGGCCGGCATCGCTCATGCGTCGAGGATGGCTTGCGCCTTCTCCGCGAGGTCCAGAACGCGCCAGTCGGCTCCGCCGGGCGCAAAGAGCGTCAATCCCGTCGCGAGCTTCTGGTCGCCATGCATCGGCAGCGTCGCCGCGCAGCCGTCGAGGAAATTCACGGCCGACGGATTGCGCAGCATCGATGCGTTGAGCCTGTCGAAGTCGGCTTCGACGTCTGCGATCAGCGGCGCGACCGTGGGTACGGTCGGCGCAACGAAGGCATCGAAATCCCGAGCCAGAATCTCGAACGCGGCAACGGCGTCCTTGCGCTTGGCGTGGGCATCTTCCACGTCGGACGCGCCAAACCCTTCGGCTGCGCGAATCCGGCTCAGGACGCGCGCATCGCCGACCGTTTCCAATGCGCCGAGCCTGTCCTTGTGGATCGCATGCGCCTCGGTCGCGACGAGGATGCGGTTGACGCTGCCGAAACCTTCGAGCATCGGCAGGTCCACGTCGACGAGTTCGAACCCGCTAGCCGCAAGGCGCGCGAGGGCCAGGTCGAAATCACGGGCAACCTGCTCATCGAGCCCTTCGGTCAGAAGGCCGCGCGCAACACCGATGCGCGGGCTGCGGACGGTGTCGGCGTCCGGGCGCTGCGTCTGCGACAGAACCGCGTAGACGGCTGCGCACTCCGCAATCGTGCGGGCAAGCGGTCCGATGCTGTCATAGGTCTGCGACAGCGGAAATGCGCCGTCGAGCGGCACCGATGCCTGCGTCGGCTTGAAGCCGGAAAGGCCGTTGAGCGCGGCCGGAATGCGCACCGAGCCGCCCGTGTCCGAACCGAGCGCAACGTCGGCCAATCCGAGCGCGACGGTGACGGAACCGCCCGACGTCGATCCACCGGTGATACGCGCGGGGTCTAGCGCATTGGAGGGGTTGCCGAAATGCGGGTTCAGCCCCACGCCCGAATAGGCGAATTCGGACATGGTGGTGCGCCCGAAGGCAACCGCGCCCGCAGCTTTCAGCCGCCGGACGGCTTCGGCATCGCGCGCCGCTGCCGGTTCGCTGCCGAGAATGGTCGAGCCTGCCGTCGTGGTGATGCCAGCCTCGTCGAACAGATCCTTGATCGAGACGAGCAGGCCGGCCAGAGGTTTGCGGCCTCGCCCCGCATCTGCATCGAGCGCGCGGGCCTCACCGATGATGCGCGCGGCGTCGAAGCTGGTGAAGATCGACGCCCGCATATCGGGCGCCAGCGCCATTGCGCGATCGATGGCAGCGCGCGCGCGATCCTCGGCGCGAAGGGGCGAATTGTCGTTCATGCGGGCCTCACGAAATGACGGGCAGGGGGGTCATCTCGTAGCAGTGCTCGATCGTTCGGCCCAGCCTCTCGTCGATCATTTCCATGCGGAAGAACCGCGACGGGCGCACGCCGCCCGACAGGACGGCGAAGGTGCCGCACATCATCGCGGTGCCCGCGTCGAGGCGCAGCGCGCCGGATGCGGCAGGCGACGAAGCCACCAGCTCGCCCAGCGGACGGATCGAGGCGAGCTTGCCGTCCTGATAGGGCGTCCATTCGGCGTTCTCGTCGTCGCGGACGAAGGAACGGATGCGGATGTCGTCGAGATGACCTTCGACCTCGTCGAACGGCCACAGGACGGGCGCGACCGGCTTGGCGCAGATCTGCTTCGACAGTGCGACGGAATGGGTTTCCAGTTTGCGGTCGGTGTGGTCCGAGCCAAGACCGAGATAAAGCCGCGTCCCGTCGTCGACCAGCACCGGCTCGGCCTCGCCCGACGACGTGCCGTCGACGGTTTCGATCGTTTCCTGCGTGGTCAGGAGGCTGGCCGAGACGCGGTAGAAGAGCGGCACGGTGCTCGGCGGCGGAACGCCGATTTCCTGCAGTTCTGCGATGTGGTGGTTGACGGCATCGGCATTGCGTCCGGTCCAGCCGGCGATGATGCCCCGGCTGATGTCGATGGATGCCTTGCCGTGGCCGGCGATGTCGAATTCAAGTCTGTTGGTCATGTGTTTTCCGTGACTTTCGAATGAGTGCGATCAGGCCGGCGCGAAGAACAGGGCGATGCTCGGGAATGCGACGAGCAGGACCACCATCAGCAGCATGACGAAGACGAAGGGGATGACGCCGATCATGACGTCGCTCAGCCGGCCGCTCTTTCGCGCGCCCTGCACGACATAGAGGTTCAGCCCGACGGGCGGCGTGATCAGCGCCATTTCGATCAGGACGATCAGCAGGATGCCGAACCAGACCTTGTCGAAGCCGAGACCGGCGATGATCGGGACGACGATCGGAATGGTCGCGATCATCAGGGCCAGCGTCTCGATGAAGAAGCCGAGCACGATGTACATCAGGATGATGACGAGCAGCATGCCGTAAGGCCCGAGGCCGAGGTCGTTGAGGAAGGTGGTCAATTGACGCCCGAGCCCGGTCGCTCCGAGCGCGTAGTTGAGGAAGTAGGCGCCGACGATGACGAACATCACCATCGACGTGGTGCGGATGGTGCCGAGAAGGGCGGCGCGCATGTTGGCGAGCGTGACCGCGCCGTGGAAGGCGGCGATGACGAGCGCCATGGCGACGCCGATGGCGGCCGCTTCGGTAGGCGTCGCCCAGCCCCGATAGATCGAGCCGATGATCACGGCGAAGACGAGGAAGACGGGGATCAGATGCGGCAGACCGGCCAGCCGCTCGCGCCAGGTGAAGGAGCGGCTCGGGCCACCCAGTTCCGGCTTGATCTTGCAGATGATGGCCGTGATCAGCATGAAGCCGAGAGCCATCAGGAGACCGGGAATGATGCCTGCCATGAAGAGTTGCGGCACCGAGGTCTGGGTCAGGAAGCCATAGACGATCAGGTTGATCGAGGGCGGCAGCATGATGCCGAGCGTGCCGCCGGCCGCGATGGCGCCGGCGAAGAGCTTGGGATCGTAACCCTGTTTTTCGGCCTGCGGCATGGCGACGGTCGCAACCGTTGCCGCCGTTGCGACCGACGAGCCCGAAGTTGCCGAAAACATCGTCGCCGTGCCGATATTGGCGTGGACGAGGCCGCCCGGCAGCCAGGAGAACCAGGTGTCGAGCGTCGCATAGGTGCGTTCGGCAATGCCCGCCCGCACCAGGATTTCGCCCAGAAGGACGAAGAGCGGAATGGCGATCAGGAGAAAGCTGTCCGAGGACGAATAGACCATCTGGCCGAGGCCCCGCATCAGCGGCAGCGGCGAGAAGAATGCGTCGAGACCAAATCCGAGGATGAAAAGTGCGGCACCTACCGGGATGGAAAGCGCCAGCAGAACGGCGAGACCGATCGCGACATAGGTGATCATGAAACTTCTCCCGTTTCCAGCGGAATGCCCGAGAGGTCGGTGACGAGGTTCCACTGCCGCGCGAAGGCGAGGATCACCGTGCAGACCAGCATGACGGACGCCGTCAGCGTCATCCACGCCCATCCGGCAAACCAGATCACCTGCGGAATCCACAACTGGATCGCCAGGGGCGTGTTGGATCGCGAGCCGCGCTCGACCGACTTGGCGAGAACGTCATAGGCATAGTAGGCGACGAGCACCGCCACGCAGAGCACGCTCGCAAGCGCGATCACATCGAACAGCGCGCGGCCGGGCGCAGGCAGTTTCGCGTGGACGATGTCGATGCGCACATGGGCACGCTCGACCAGCGCGTAGGAAAAGCCCCAGGTCGCGATGCCGGCCATGACGTAGCCGGCAAGTTCGTCCGCGCCGCCGACGCGAAAGAACGGAATGCGGCGGCCGACAACCTCGGAAAGGATGAGGGCGACGGTGATCATCAGAACCACGCCGCAGATGAGCGCGATCCAGCGGTTGAGTGTTTTCACGAGATCGGCGATACGCATCGCCGACCCCGCAAGTGACCTTTGTCCAGACATCGCGTCGCCCTCGGTTCCTCGCCTTTACTGGGCGATCGTCACGTCGAATTCCGCGCCGATGCTCTCGTTCCACCGCGCGGCCCAGTCGCCACCGGCGCGTTCGGCCCAATCGGGCAGGATCGTTTCTTCAAGAACCTGCACGGCACGTGCCTTGTCTTCTTCGGAAAGCTCGACCAGCGTCATCGAAGCCGCCGCGCCCGCCGCGCATTCGCCGCCGGTCAGGCAGGCGATGTCACGTTCCAGCGCGCCGCCCGCATCCGCCCATGCCTTCGCCTCGAACTCGGTCGCGACCTGTTCGGTGAGGAAGGTCTGGACGGCCGGATCGAGGGCCTCCCAGGCGTCGAGATTAACGGCGGTGATGACCGGGTCCCAGCCGCCGAGCGGCAGGTTGACGAGATGGGTCGAGGATTCGAACCAGCCCGACGCATAGCCCGAGCCGGCGCCCGTGACCGCACAGTCGATGACGCCGCGCTCGAGCGCGCCCGGCACTTCCGAGAACGCCATCGTCACGCCTTCGGCGCCAAGCGCTTCGAGGAAGAGCGAGGTCATGCGGCCCGAACCGCGGATCTTCTTGCCCTCGAGGTCGGCCAGACTGGCGATTTCCGCGTTGCAGAAGACGATCTGCGGCGGATAGGGCGCGATGGCGAGGGCGTGGGCATTGAAGCGGTCGCGCATGATGTCCGCCACCATCGGCTTGGCGGCTTGGGTCATGCGCTGCGCGGAATCGGCGTCGGTGGCGATCAGCGGCACGTCGAGGCCTTCGAGTTCGGGCGCGTCGCCGACCGTGTAGTCGCCGACCGTCATGCCGACGTCGAACACGCCGTCACCGAGCATGCGGAAGACGTCGCCGCCGGTCACGCCCATCTGGTCGAACGTGGTCATGTTGACCGTGATCTTGCCGTTGGAGGCAGTCGGAACCGTCTCTTCCCAGAATCCGCGCTCGAATTCCTGGTAAAGCGGAAGATTGCTCCAGCTTCCAACGACGTTGAGCGTCGTCTCGGGCAGGTCCTGGGCGGATGCGGCGAAGGTGAGCGGAGCGATTGCGGCGCCGGCAAGAAGCGTGCGGATGATGGCTTTCATTTTCAGTTCCCCTTGTTTTGTTGATCTTCATCGACCGGCATCTGGAGCCGGGTATGCGGTTATGCGATCTCCGCTCGAAGGTCGGTCACCAGCATGTGGCCCGGCGCATGCGTGATCGCGATTTCCGGCCTGGCGTGCCGGATGGCGGTTTGCGGCGTGACGCCGCATGCCCAGAAGACGGGAACGTCGCCGGGGCCAATGTCGGGTGCATCACCGAAATCCGGTTTTGCGATATCGTGGATGCCGATCTGCGCGGGATCACCGATATGGACCGGCGCGCCATGCGCCTGCGGCAGGTGCGAGGACAGGATGATCGCGCGGATCGCGTCCTGCGGCGAAAACGAGCGCATCGAGACCACCAGCGGACCGGCGAACGGGCCGGCCGCAACGGTCGGGATATTGGTCTCGTACATCGCGACGTTGCGATCGGCCTCGATATGGCGGACCGGAATGCCGGCACGCAGCAATGCGGTCTCGAACGAGAAGGAACAGCCGAGGACGAAGGTCACGAAATCGTCGCGCCAGAGCGCTTCGATGTCCGTCGCCATGTCCGTCGGCTCGCCGTTCCGGAAAATGCGGTAGCGCGGCGCGTCGTGGCGTATATCGAGATCGGCGCCGAGCGAGGGCAATTTCGGATCGCCGACTTCCGACACGCCCAAAATCGGCGCGGGCTTGGGATTGCGAACGCAAAAGCGAAGGAAGTCGTCGGCATAGGTGGCCGGCAGGATCACCAGATTGCCTTGCTGAAATCCCTGGGCGAGGCCGCTCGTCGGTGCAGCGTGCTGCCCGGTTCGGCAGGCTCTGCGCACCTGTTCGGCGGTCTCGAAACGAACGCTATCCATTCTGGCGGGTCTCGCATCTGGTAATGCGTCCGGCCTCGAAGATGATCTCGTGCCGGCTACTGAGCGCAATTAAGTCGCGAGAATGGCGATGAGTCGAATTTTTAGTTTTCATCGGCTTCGATCAATTTCATTCATCGCGACGTCGGCACTAGAAAATGTTCGAGCGCTCATACTGCACCGGCCAGGAAACGTCGGCTGCGCGCAGGGAATTCGCCGCGCGCAGCGGCCAGTGAGGGTCCGCCATCAGACCGCGACCCAGCAGAACGAGATCGGCCGAGCCGTTGGCGATGATGGATTCGGCGAGGTCCGGCGCGTTGAGAAGGCCAACCGCCGCAGTCGCCATGCCCGTCGCCTCGCGCACCTTTTGGGCGAGCGGAACCTGATAGCCGGGATGGATCGGGATCGACTGGCGCGGATCATTGCCGCCTGACGAGCAATCGACGAGATCGACATCGCCGCGTTCCTTCAAGATGCGAACGAGCCGGATCGTGTCGTCGACATTCCAGCCGTCCTCCACCCAGTCCGTCACCGACAGGCGCAGGAACAGTGGCAGGTCGTCGGGCCATTCGCGCCGCACGGCGTCGAGCGATTGCAGCAGGAAGCGGATGCGGTTTTCGAAGCTGCCGCCATAGGCGTCGTCGCGAGAATTGCTGACCGGCGAATAGAACTGGTGGATCAGGTAGCCGTGGGCCGCATGGATTTCGAGTATCCGGAAACCGGCTTCGCGGGCGCGGCGGGTCGCCTGCGCCAGTGCCTCGATTTCCGTGCGGATGCCGTCCTCGTCGAGCGTCCGCGGCGCGGGCCATGCGGCGGCATAGGGCAGGTCGGAACACGATACGGTTTCCCATCCGCCATCTTCCGGCGCCACCGGCCCGCTTCCCTCCCACGGCCTGCCGACCGACGCCTTGCGTCCGGCATGGCCAAGCTGGATGGCAGGCACGGCCCCTTGCGCGGAGACGAACCGCGCGATGCGCGCCAGCGCATCGCGCTGGTCGTCGTTCCACAGGCCAAGATCGTGCTGCGTGATCCGGCCATGCGGCGCAACGTGCACCGCTTCCGTGCAGACGATGCCCGCACCGCCAACGGCGCGCGCACCCAGATGAACGAGGTGCCAGTCATTCGCCATCCCGTCGACGGCGGAATACTGGCACATCGGCGACAGCATGATGCGGTTGCGCGTCTCGACGGACCGGAAACTGATCGGCCGGAACAGATGGGGCCGCGGATCGCGGCGCAAAATGCGGCGGCCATCTTCGCCCGAAACCCGCGAATCCGTGCTCGACTTCTGGCTGGCCGGTTTGGTCATGCGCTGCTCCTGTCCGCTCGATCCCATGGGGGCTGGGGCCCATCCATCTGCCGCAGATTGGTGCATGGCGGATGGGCCGAGTCGAATGGTCAGTTTTGATCGCCGCCGATCAATCGCGCTTATCGCGCGAGGACGAGCGAGACGGGCTGAAACGCGCTTTCGTCAAGCACGCCGCCGGTGTTGAGATGGCGCGCGAGATCGAGCGTCGTGGACCGGCGCGTCAGCATCGCGCAGGTGACTTCGTCGTCCTCGATACGCGTGGCATGCCAACAGCCTGGCCGCATGCAAACGCCCTGTCCAGGCGGAATCTGGAACGCCCTGACGCTCGCCTCGTCCAGCGACCCGTCCGGAAGTCCGAGGCCAACGATCTGGATGATCGCGCCGTTCAGAGGGATGATGGCCTGTTGCGTCAGGAAATGGGCCTCCAGCCGGGCGATCGCGACATCGCGGCTGCGATAGACGACCCACAGTATCTCGGTCTGCCCGCCCGCGGTGTCGAAGACATGCTCGCTCCAGAAATCGCTGGCCGGGCTGACGAAGCTCGCCGCATCCGCCGGGTCGCAGGGCTTGCCCAGCATCCAGCCATAAGGCGCAATGGCCTCAGCCGTCAGCGGCTCGATTGCAACTGAATGGGCCATCCTCGTCTCCTTCGGATCATCACCCCTGCAATGCGCAATTCAACGCCGAATGTCGAATTGTCGTTGCTGATCGCGAGCGATCGAGCGCGTCTATCATATGTCGATTTATTTATCGATTTTGATCCAAAACGATAATTCGACTTATCGAACGGGATCGACAAGATTGCCGTCATCTTCAAACCGGGATGACGAAGCGATGGCACAGTGGGATTTCTGGATTGACCGGGGCGGCACCTTCACCGACGTGATCGGGCGCGATCCGGGCGGCATCTTCCACCCGATCAAGGTCCTGTCGGAAAATCCGTCGGCCTACCGCGACGCGGCCGTCCACGGCATTCGCAAGCTGCTCGGCCTGCAACCGGGCGAACCCGTCCCCGCCGGTCTGATCGGCGAAGTGCGCATGGGCACCACCGTCGCCACCAACGCGCTTCTGGAGCGCAAGGGCGAACGGCTCGCGCTGGTGACGACGCGCGGTTTCCGCGATGCGCTGAAGATCGGCTATCAGGAGCGCAAGCACATCTTCGCCACCGAGATCGTCAAGCCTGAAGCGCTATATGACAGGGTCGTCGAGGTTGGCGAGCGCGTGCTTTCCGATGGCACGGTCGAGACGTCGCTCGACGCGGACGCGCTTCGCTTCGAACTCTTGGCGTTGCGACAGGAAGGCCACGACGCCATCGCGATCGTGTTCATGCACGCCTACAAATATCCCGCCCATGAGATCGAGGCGGCGCGGATCGCGCGCGAGATCGGCTTTGGCCAGGTCTCCGTCAGCCACGAGGTTTCGCCGCTCATCAAGCTGGTCGGGCGCGGCGACACGACCGTCGTCGACGCCTATCTCTCACCCGTTCTTCGCCGCTATGTCGCGCAGGTCTCCGACGAACTCGACGTCGCGCGGACCGGTGCGCGGGTGATGTTCATGATGTCGTCGGGCGGCCTCACCGCTGCCGACCTTTTCCAGGGCAAGGATGCGATCCTGTCCGGTCCGGCGGGCGGTGTGGTCGGGCTAGCCCGCACCGGCGATGCCGCCGGGTTCGACAAGGTCATCGGCTTCGACATGGGCGGCACGTCGACCGACGTCGCGCATTTCGACGGCACGTTCGAACGCGCCTTCGAAACCGAGGTCGCAGGCGTTCGCGTCCGCGCGCCGATGATGCTCATCCACACCGTCGCAGCCGGCGGCGGGTCGATCCTGCATTATGACGCCGGGCGGTTTCGCGTCGGGCCGGATTCGGCCGGCGCCAATCCCGGCCCGGCCTGCTATCGCAATGGCGGCCCGCTGACCGTCACGGATGCCAACGTCATGCTCGGCAAACTCCTGCCGGAGCGCTTTCCGGCGATCTTCGGGCCCGCGCAAAACCAGCCGCTCGACGTCGCGATCGTGCGCGAAAAGTTCGAGGAGATGGCGCGGCAGATCGGCGATGGTCGCAGTGCCGAGGACGTCGCCGACGGCTTCATCCGCATCGCGGTCGCCAACATGGTCGAGGCAATCAAGAAGATTTCGGTCCAGCGCGGCTATGACGTGACGCGCTATGCGCTGAACTGTTTCGGCGGCGCGGGTGGTCAGCATGCCTGTCTGGTGGCCGATGCGCTCGGGATGAAAAGCGTTCTCCTGCACCCGATGTCCGGCCTGCTTTCGGCCTATGGCATGGGTCTGGCCGACATTCGTGCGACGCGGCAAAAAGCGCTCGGCGTTGCGCTCGACGACGAAGCGCCGGCCGCACTCGCCGGCCTTGGCAGCGAACTCGATGCAGAATGCAGCGCCGAACTTTCCGCGCAGGGCATCGGCGAGACGTCGATCACGCGCCACCTTCGCGCCCATATCCGCTATGCCGGAACCGACACACTCCTCGCCGTCGAGGCGAGCTATCCGCAGATCGACGACGCCGCGCGTCTGCGCGCCGGCTTCGAGGACGTCCACCGTCGCCGGTTCGGCTTCATCGCGGAAAACAAGGCGCTCGTGATCGAGGCGGTCGAATTGGAAGCTGTCGGCGGCGGCGCGGTCGAGGCCGAGCTTGCGGGTGCGGTTGAAGCGCCATCTGCAGCCGTTCCGGCCGGACGGGCACGCTTCCATTCGCAAGGTGCGGATCACGATGCGGGCGTGGTTCTGCGCTCCGGCATGATCCCCGGCCAGTTCGTGGCCGGCCCGGCAATCATCATCGAGGCCAACCAGACGATCGTGATCGAGGAGGGCTGGCAGGGCCGACTGACCGCGCGCGACCACATCGTCCTCGAGCGCATAAAGCCTTTGCCCGCGCGGCTGGCGATCGGGTCGCAGGCCGATCCGGTCATGCTGGAGATTTTCAACAATCTCTTCATGTCGATCGCCGAGCAGATGGGCGTGACGTTGCAGAACACGGCCTATTCGGTCAACATCAAGGAGCGGCTCGACTTCTCCTGCGCCGTCTTCGACGCCGCGGGCAATCTGGTGGCCAACGCGCCGCACATGCCTGTCCATCTGGGCTCGATGGACGCATCCATCGCCACCGCGATCCGCGAGAACCCGGTCGTCAATCCGGGTGACGTCTTCCTCATCAACGCGCCCTATAATGGCGGCACGCACCTGCCGGATCTGACGGTCTGCACGCCCGTCTTCGACGCCGACGCGCGCACCATCCGTTTCTGGGTCGCAAGTCGCGGGCATCATGCCGATATCGGCGGCCTCGCGCCTGGCTCGATGTCGCCGCTCGCCACTACGATCGAGGAGGAAGGCGTCTATATCGACAATTTCAAGCTCGTCGACAAAGGTCGGTTCTGCGAGGACGAGCTGTCGCAACTGTTGACCGGCGCACGCTATCCGGTGCGCAATCTCGTCCAGAACGTCAACGACCTGAAGGCCCAGATCGCGGCCAATGAAAAGGGCGTGTCGGAACTTTCCCGCATGATCGACCTCTTCGGCCGCGACGTCGTCGAGGCCTATATGGGCCATGTCCAGGACAATGCTGAGGAAAGCGTGCGGCGCGTGCTCGACCGGCTTCCCGATGGCGAATTCACCTATCCGATGGATCAGGGATGCCAGATCAAGGTGCGCGTGACGGTCGACCGTGCGAAGCGGGAAGCGACGGTTGATTTCACCGGCACGTCAGCCCAGCGTCCCGATAATTTCAACGCGCCGGCGCCCGTCACGCGGGCGGCTGTCCTTTACGTCTTCCGCCTGCTGGTGCAGGGCGACATCCCGATGAATGCCGGCTGCCTGCGACCGATCCGCATCGTCGTGCCTGAAAATTCGATGCTGTCGCCAAGCTATCCGGCCGCCGTCGTCGCCGGCAATGTCGAGGTCAGTCAGGCGGTGACGAACTGCCTGTTCGGCGCTACCGGCGCGATGGCGGCCGCGCAGGGGACGATGAACAACCTGACCTTCGGCAATGAGGAATACCAGTACTACGAGACCATCTGCTCGGGCGCGCCTGCCGGGCCGGGTTTCCACGGAGCGGACGCCATTCACACCCACATGACCAATTCCCGCCTCACCGATCCCGAAATCCTGGAGACGCGGTTTCCGGTCGTCCTCGAGGATTTCCATATCCGGCAGGGATCGGGCGGTCGTGGCAAGTGGAATGCGGGCGACGGCACAAGGCGCACCATCCGAGCCCGCGAGACGCTGGAGTTCGCCATCCTTTCAGGCCACCGAAAAGTCCAGCCTTTCGGTCTCGAAGGAGGGCAGTCAGGCCAAGTGGGAACCAACCACGTCCGCCGCGCATCCGGCGCCGTTGAAACGCTGAGCGGCTGCGATCAAACGGTTCTCCAGCCAGGAGACGCCTTCATCCTCACCACCCCGACGGGCGGCGGATATGGAACGTCCGAGGGCTGATACGTGCTCGCTGGCTACGGCGTGGCACTCTGTGCGAGCATCCTGTTCGCGCGCAGATAATAGTCCTTCGGGCGCTGAATGTGCGCCACGCAAAGCTTTGCGAGAGCATCGGCGTCGCCGCCCGCGAGCGCGTCGAGAATCTGCCTGTGCTCCTCGACCGCCAGACGCCGAAGTTCGGCGTCGGGAAAGCCTCTGCTCCTGATCGGGTGGCTGGCGAATGTGTATGACTTGATGGCTTCGGCCAGAAGCCCGTTACCGCAATGCCCGTAGAGCTTCTCGTGAAACTCGTTGTTGAGCAGGAAGATGTCGAGATACCGCTCTTCCCTTGAAGCGCGCGCATGCGCCTCGGCGATCGAGCCAAGTTCTTCGAGGAGCCTTTTGGGGGCCGGCAGAGACATGCGCCTTGCTGCTCGTGCCTCGAGAATTTCGCGGATTTCGTAAAGCTCCTCGACCTCGACGAGCGTGTAGTCGCGCACCTGAACGCCGCGATTCGGCATGCGTATGACGAGACCGACGCGTTCCAGTTCCGCAAAGGCCCTGCGCACGGCATGCCGCGTCGCGTCGAGGCGCGCGATGATTTCGTCTTCAACGAGCCGTTCTCGGGGCCGCAGGGTGCCGAAGATGATCTCGCGCTGCAGTTCCTTGAAAAGAGCTTCCCATCGGCCGGGATCGCGCTTGTGTTCGGATAATGCGTAGTCAGTCATTTGAGCCCCTGTGTACCGGCTCCACCTTACCTCGCAGCGGCTCGACAATCCAAGCGTTGACATTATCGATAATCATTCCGATAAAGACGACGGGAGGATTTTCATTGACGTATAGGATCGGAAGCGGTTCGGGTTTTTCAGGCGATCGCGTCGATGCGGCCATCCCTGTCGTGCGGCAGATGATCGCCGATGGCGGCGGCGGCGCATTGATCTTCGAGACGATCGGCGAGCGGACGCTGGCGCTGGGTCACCTGGCTCGCCGATCGAATCCGCGCCATGGCTACGATCCGCTACTGTCTGAGCTTCTAACGCCGGTCCTCGCCGACTGCATCCGTTCCCGCATCGTCGTGGTGGGCAATTTCGGCGTTGCCAATCCACGTGCGGCGGCCGATCGCATCGCCCGGCTGGCAGGCGAGCTGGGCCTCGACGGCATCCAGATCGCCGTCGTCGAAGGCGACGATATTCGCGAGGGGCTGGACCTGTCGGGCCTTGAGCGATGGGAGGGTGATACCGAACTTCGCGCCGGTCCGTCCGACATCATTTCCGCCAATGCCTATATCGGCGCGCGGCACATCGCAGAAGCTATTCAAAACGGTGCGCAAGTGGTCGTCACGGGGAGAGTGGCCGATCCTTCGCTGGTGCTCGGTCCGCTGGTCGCGCATTTCGGATGGGACTGGACCGACTGGGACAGGCTGGCGGCGGGAACGCTGGCCGGCCATCTCCTCGAATGCGGCAGCCAGGTAACCGGCGGCTATTTTGCCGACCCCGGCTTCAAGGACGTCGCCGATCTTGCCGATGTCGGGTTTCCGATCGCCGAGGTCGAGGCGGACGGCTCGTTCACCATCACGAAGCCCCATGGCACCGGCGGTGTGGTTGATCTGCGCACCGTCAAGGAGCAGATCCTTTACGAAATTCATGATCCGGCGGCCTATCTGACGCCGGACGTCATACTCGACATGACGCAGGTGGCGATCGCTCAAGTCGGCAAGGATCGCGTCGCCGTCAGTGGGGCGCGCGGCAGGCCGGCGCCCGATCGCCTCAAGGCCACGATCGGCGTTTCGGGAGACTGGCTCGGCGAGGCCGAGATATCCTATGCGGGACCGAACGCGCTCGCGCGTGCCCGTCTGGCGGCGGATGTGGTGGAAACGCGCCTCAGGTCGCAGACGTCGCGCGTGCGCCGGCGCTACGACTTCATCGGCGCGCTGAGCGTCTTCGGAGGCGACGACGCCAGTCCTCCGGGTCAGGTTCTGCCTGAAGGCCCCGACATCCGGATGCGCCTTGCCGTCAGCGCTTCGGACAAGGCCGAGGCCGAGCTGGCCCTGCGCGAAGTCGGTGCACTCTACTGTACCGGCCCGGCCGGCGGCGGCGGCATCCGGACACGCCTTCAGTCGCGCATCAACACGGCTTCATATCTCGTGCCCCGATCGATGGTCGAGGAGCGCCATACGTTCTGGGAGGGCGAGGCATGAGCGAGATGTTGACCGTGCCGCTGCACGACATTGCGCATGGCCGATCGGGCGACAAGGGCAATCGACTGAACATCAGTGTCATCGCCTATCGTCCCGAAGCATGGCCGATCCTCGTTCGGGAGGTGACCGAGGCGCGCGTGCTCGCCATGTTCGCCCATCGCAGCGCGTCCAAGGTGAAGCGCTACGTCCTCGAAAACATCCAGGCGCTGAATTTCGTCATCGATGACGCACTGGAGGGGGGCGTCAACTCGGCGCTCAACCTCGATACGCACGGCAAGACCACCGCGTTCCATCTGCTGTCGATGGACGTGACCGTACCCGCCGCACTTGTCGGTAATCGCAATTCGGAAAATGCGACCGGGTGACACCAAAAAAAATCCAAGGGAGGAGAACTAAAATGAACAACTCGGGAAAGATCTTGGCCGCCACGGCGATCGCATTCTTGGCCGGCAGCGCGACGCATGCGCAGGAGCGTATCCTCATAGGGTCGTCTTCGTCGTCGTCGAGCCATTACGGCTATTATGTCGCCGTCTCGCAGCTCATCAATGACGGTGTCGAGGGCGTTTCGGCGACGGTCGTCGAAACGGGCGCGACCATGGACAATATGCGCCGGCTGCAGCGCAACCAGATCGACATGGGCCTGGTCACGACGAACGTCGCATATGACGCCTGGGCCGGACAGGGGGACTTCGAGGGTCAGCCCTACAAGATGCTGACCTTGTGGGTCTATTCGTCCGCACCCCAGAACGTCGTCGTGCGTCAGGATGCCGGGCTCGAGACGATTGCGGATCTTGCAGGCCAGCGCATCAATCCCGGCATCACCGGATCTGCGACGGAGAAGACCACGGAGGCGGTTTTCGCCCATCTCGGCGTCGAGCCGGACTGGGTTCGCGGCTCGACCGGCGACGTCGTCGATTCCATCAAGGACGACCGTGCGGTCGGCTATGTGAAAAGCGGCGCCGGCGAGAGGCTGGATGCGTCGAGCCTGGACATCGCCACGCTCACCCCCGTGTCCCTGATCAGCCTCGACGACGAGCAGGCCCAATCCGTCACCGATGCCTTTCCGAATCTCGCGGTGATCGAGATCGGCGAAAACGCCGCCGGTGATGGCTATCCCGCCTATCGCACCTGGGCGTTCGGCACCGCCACGGTCGCCCATCCCGAAATGAGCGACGACATGGCCTACGCCATTACGAAGGCAGCGGTGGAAGACGAAACCGTCCAGTCTGCCGCCTTCGCGAATCTGAAAGGCTCGCAACTCCCCGACATGACGATGGCACTGGCGACCTCGCCTCTCCATCCCGGCGCGATCCGCTATTTTGAGGAGGTCGGCGTCGAGATTCCCGAGCGCCTGCGTCCCTGAGCACGGCCCTGCGCCGCAAGGGGGATCGGATTTGGCCGATCCCCGTCTTTCCAGCCGCGAGCCCCACAATGCTTGAAAACTCCCGCCGACTGGTCGCCGCGACGATCGGTGCTTTCGTGTTGTGGACGGCCTTTGCGGGTCAGTTCGAATCCCTCGTCCAGCGGTCCGTCATGGTCGCGCTGCTTCTTCTTCTCGGTTTCCTGACCTACCCGCTACGGCCCGGCGGGCGGACGCGGGGATGGTCGATCGCGCTCGACGTCGTGCTTGCGGGAATCGGCATCGCCGCCGCGGTCTACGTCACCTTCAACGCCAATCGCATCATGACGACCTTGCCGATGGCGTCTCCCCTCGAGCTTGGCCTGACACTGGGTCTCGTCGTCGTGCTGCTCGAATTGGCCCGCCGCACGGTCGGCCTCGCCTTTCCGATCCTCGTGATCGTCGGCCTCTCCTACGTCTTCCTCGGCCACCTCATTCCGGGACGACTCGGCCACCGCGGCTTCGACGTCTACTTCATTGCCGAGACGATCTACCTCTCCGATATCGGCGTGTGGGGATCGCTGACCGGCCTTGCCTCGACCTTGATCGCCGCCTTCGTGTTGTTCGGAGCCGTCCTCCTGCATACTGGCGGCGGCAAGACGTTCATGGACATCGCGCTCCTCGTCTCGGGTCGTTCGATCGGCGGAGCGGCCAAGATGGCGACGATCGCTTCAGCCTCGTTCGGCACGGTCAACGGCAGTGCCGTCGCCAATGTCGCGACGACCGGAACCTTGACGATCCCGCTGATGAAGCGGCTGAACTATCCGCCGCAGTTCGCTGCCGCGGTCGAGGCGGTGGCGTCGACCGGCGGGCAGGTGACGCCGCCGATCCTCGGTGCTGCTGCGTTCATCATGGCTGAAATGATCGGCGTCGAGTATCTGCGCATCGCGCTCGCCGCCGTCATTCCGGCCGCGATGTTCTACATCGCCGTGCTTTTGACCATTCACCTGGTCGCGCTGCGCAGCAATGTCGGCCTGGTGCCGCGCGAGGAAATTCCCTCCGCCCGCCAGGCGCTCGATCCCCTGCGGTTGATCCCGGTACTCGGCGGTCTCGGCGGCCTGATCTTCATGTTGGTCTCCGGCCGTTCGGTCGCCTATTCCGCGGCGATCGGCATTGCGTGCATGCTGATCCCGTTCGTCATCGGCGATCTGTGGCGACGGCGAAACGTTGCCGCGACCTCGCGAACCTTGTTCGACGCGCTCGTCGAGGGTGGTGCCGGCATCGTCATCATCGGCGTGATGCTGGCTGGCGCTCAGATCCTCGTATCGCTGCTGAACCTCACGGGCATCGGCGTGACGCTGTCTTCGCTGGTCGTTGCCATCGGCGGCCAGAACATCGTGTTGATCGGCCTTATCGTCGCCGGCTCCTGTCTGATCCTGGGCATGGGCATCCCGACGACGGCCGCCTATGTGCTCGTCGCATCGGTCATGGCGCCGGCGCTGATCGCCGTTCAGGTCGAGCCGCTGGTCGCCCACATGTTCGTGTTCTACTACGCGACGATCTCCGTCATAACGCCGCCCGTTTGCATCGCGGTCTTCGTCGCGGCGAGCATCGCAAATGTTGGGTGGTGGCCTGTGGCCCTCAACGCGGTTCGGCTCGGCGCCGTGACCTATGTCGTGCCGTTCATGTTCCTGGCCTATCCCGGCATGCTCTGGTCCGGCAGCGGGCTGGGCATCGCGGAGGCCGCTCTTTCAGGCTTGGTGCTCGTCATATCGACGGCAATGCTGACGTCCGGCGTCAGTCTGCGCGGCAGCAGAATGCTCGCAGGAGCTATCTTCGCTCCATCAGCACTTCTTGCTCTCTATCCCAACGAGCTGGCGCTCGGTGCCGCCATTATTCTGTTGTGCATCGGAATCCATCTCGCAAAACCGTTTCATCAGTCGCAGATGAAGTTGGTGCCGGGACAATAGGCGGGATTTTCGGCGGGCGGATTGTGTATGGCCCTGATGTTCCTGGCCTTCCGGGATACATCCCTGCCGCCGATCGTTCGACCCGGTGCACATTGGCTGAATCTGATTTGCAATGTTGGCAGCTCGAAGAGGCCGGCCAAGGCGACCTAGCGGCATGACCGGCTCGATTGCGCCTCCCGGCTAACTGAACTGAAACAACGCCAGGTCGGTCCGCCGCGTCAGCGGGGAATCATCTGCAAAAACAATTGCTTGACATTCGAAATGGCGGAGAGGGAGGGATTCGAACCCCCGATGGGCTTGCACCCATGCCGCATTTCGAGTGCGGTGCATTCGACCACTCTGCCACCTCTCCGCGGGTCGTGGTTCGCTCTTTCGAACGCGGCGCACACATAGCCATTGTGATGGAGCGGCACAAGGGGTTTTGTCGACGAAATGGCGGCGCTCGGACGGAGCGACGCGAAAGCGCCGCAGCGGGCCGGTTCGCGTTGACTTCAGGGCCGCGCTGACGTATGAGCAGCCTCGAAAATCCGGTGTGGCGTCTCGCCGCGCCGGTTCTTTGCTGGAAAATTCGCCCGCAGGGACAGTTTCAACCGACTGAACAAGAAGCCGGCCGGGTGCTCGCGCATCCAGAGCCGGAACCGAACAGAAAGGACAAAAAATGTTCGCAGTCATCAAGACCGGTGGCAAGCAGTATCGCGTCGCCGCCGACCAGGTTCTGGAAATCGGCCGCGTCGCCGGCGAGATCGGCGACATCGTCGAGATCGGCCACGTGCTCGCGCATGGCAATGGCGACGACGTGACGATCGGTGCGCCGCTCGTGTCGGGCGCTTCGGTCTCCGCCGAGATCATCGACCAGAACCGCGCCGAGAAGGTCATCGCGTTCAAGAAGCGCCGCCGCCAGAATTCGCGCCGCAAGCGCGGCCACCGTCAGCTTCTGACGACGGTCCGCATCTCGGAGATCCTGCTCGACGGCGCCAAGCCCTCGAAGAAGGCTTCCCAGAAGAAGGCTGCGAAGGCAGAGGCCGGCGACGAGACGCCGAAGGCCGCCAAGAAGGCAGCGCCGAAGAAGGCCGCCGCCAAGACCGAAGCTGCCGAAGCCGGCGAATAAGAACAAGGCATAAAGGAGAACTCCCATGGCACATAAGAAAGCTGGCGGTTCCTCGCGCAACGGTCGCGATTCCGAATCCAAGCGCCTTGGCGTGAAGAAGTTCGGTGGCGAAGCCGTCATTCCGGGCAACATCATCATTCGCCAGCGCGGCACCAAGTGGCATCCGGGCACCAATGTCGGCCTCGGCAAGGACCACACGATTTTTGCGATGCAAGAAGGCGTCGTGTCGTTTGCGCGCAAAGCCAACGGCCGAACCTACGTATCCGTGGATGCGGTCAAGGAAGCAGCGGAGTAGTCGGTTCCGCACCACAACACCGGCGCCCCATCTCGGGTCCGGTGTCTGGTCGACAATCCAGAACAAAGCACAGGGGAGATGGGTCGCCATCTCCCCTTTTGCCGTTTTGATCTGGAGGAAGACCCATGGTTCTGGAAAAGGAAGACCTCGAAGAGGAATGTTGGCGGATCGACTGCCCCGTCCTCGTCACCGAACGGCTGGTCCTGCGCCCGCCGCATGAAGACGACCTCGAGGAGTTGGCGGAACTTGCCAACAACCGCCGCGTCGCCGAAATGCTCGGCCGCATGCCGCATCCGTACGGTTCGGCCGAGGCTCGTCAATTTCTCGACTCCACGCGTCAGGATCGCGAAGCGGGCTGCGTCTACGCCATCGCGCTCGGCGCCAATGGCGCGTTCATCGGCTGCGCGGGGCTGAATGCGACCTCGCGCGGGCTGGAGCTCGGCTACTGGATCGGCGAGCCCTATTGGGGCCGCGGCTATGCGACGGAAGCCGCGCACGCGCTGGTCGATCTCGCCTTCCGGGCTACGCCGATCGACGTGCTGCACGTCTCGTGCCGCGTCATCAACGCCGGCTCGCGCGGCGTCATCCACAAATGCGGATTCCAGTATTCGGGTCAGGGAATGCTGGATTCGCGCGTCGTCGGGCGCGTTCCCGTCGAACGCTACCGGCTCGACCGCAAGACGTGGGTGAGCCTTAGAAGCTGGGGCATGGCTTGACCGGCAAATCCGGCGGCGAGACGTGTGCGTAGACTGGTGAAATCCGGACTGGAGATCACTGTCATGCGCCGTCTCGCCGCTTTCGCATCGATCATGCTGGCCGCCTGCCTTTCGCTTGGGCATGCCGAGGCCAAGAATTTCCTGCTCGAAGAATACTTCGCCGGCAAGACCGTCGCCGAAGGATCGTTTCGGGCGATCAATTTCACGAGCCGCAAATTCACCGTCGATCTGACGGGGACGTGGGACGGGCGCACGCTGACCTTGCGTGAAGACTTCGTCTATGACGATGGCGAGCGCGACACCAAGACGTGGCGGTTCACGAAGACCTCGCCTACGACCTATACCGGAACACGCGAGGACGTCGTCGGGCAGACGCTGGTGACGAGCGACGGCAATGTCGCGACGTTCTCCTATCAGGTCTATCTGACGCCTGAAACGCAGGAAAACCTGGTCACCTTCTTCGACCGAATGGTCCTCAATGAGGACGGCACTGTTTTGAACAAGGCCACGGTGATGAAATACGGCTTTCCCGTAGCGTGGACACGCGTCGATTTCCGTCGCGACTAGAGCGCAAGTTCCCAGTCTTCGCCGACCATTTCCTGTCCGAAGGAAGAGTGCGGCTTACGCGCGACGCATGTGAAACCCGCTGCCTGATAGATGTGCAGCGCCGACGACAGGATGTCGTTCGTCCAGAGCACTAGACGTGAATAGCCGGCCTCTCGCGCGCCTTCGATGCAGGCATCGACGAGCCTTCGTCCCAGTTTCTGCCCACGCAATGCGGGTTCGACGTAGAGAAGCCGCAGGCGTCCGACGTCTGCGCTGTCGCGCATCAGGAAGACCGAACCGACCGTTGCGCCGCCGCGATCGGCGATCCAGGCGCGCTCCCCAAGTTCGCGTGGGCGTCGCGCGAAAGCGACCAGGATTTCCGCCACCAGCGCCTCGAACGTGGCATCGAAGCCGTATTCGTGGTGGTAGAGCAGGCCCTGCCGATGCGCGATCCAGCCGAGATCGCCGACTTCGAAATCACGCAGACGGATCGGCGGCTCTGCGATTGCAGGCTCGAGGAGAGAGCGAACCTCCGACATGGCGCGCACCAGACGACTGCGGTCAGAGGATGCCAATCCATCGACGAGTTCGGCGGCCTGCATTTGCGAGGCGCGATCGAGCGGGGCAAACGCGGCGCGACCGGCAGCGGTCAGTTCGAGAATGGCGCGGCGACCGTCCTTGGTCGATGGGGTCGCCTCAAGCAAACCGGCTGCCTTGAACCGCGTCAGGATGCGGCTCAGATAGCCTGCGTCGAGCCCCAGTTCGCGGGCGATCGTGCTTGCCACCAGTCCTTCGCGCGTGGCGAGTTCGTAGAGGATGCGTGCTTGCGTCAGGGTGAAATTGCTCGCCAGAAATCCATGTTCGAGCAAGCCCATGCGCCTTGTGTAGAAGCGGCCAAATGCCCGCAATGCCTCTTCAGGTGACGGTTCCGTATCAGCGGGGCGAGCGTCCATGGCAAATCCTCCGCCACGAGCATTTGCGCATTAAGTTGACGGAGTCAACTATTGTGCTGCAAGGTCCAACCATAGCGGCAGGTGGTCCGAGCCTTGTGCGTCGATATCGACATGGGATGAAGCAAGATGGGCGGCGAGGGTGGCCGTGACGAATGCGTAGTCGATGCGCTTGTGTCGCGCGGCGTCTGTCGGTCGTTCCGGATCGACCCAGCTATGCGATTCCGATTTGAGGTGCGCTGCCGCGTCCACGAATTTATCCGCCACCAGCGGCAGGCCAAACTCGTGGTCGATGCTGCCGGTCATTTCGAGATATTCGGGCGAGCCGGGGAGCATGTTGAAATCACCCAGCAGCACCGCGTTTTCGGGACGGGGCGGTTCGGGGAAGCCCATTTCCGCGACGCCGGTCAGGCCGCCGCCTTCATGCGGGTAGGCCAGGACGCGTTCCATCAGGTGCCGGATCTGCATCAGGCGCTCGTCGGGCGAGCGGTGGTCGAGATGGGTGGAGTAGAACCGGATCGGGCCGAGCGGTGTGTCGACCAGGGCTTCCAGCGCGCTGCGCTGGAAGTTCATCTTCGCGATGGAGCGCCGGCGCGGCAGGAGAAGGTTGCGCGAGGCAAGGATCGGCGTTTTGGACAGGATCATGTTGCCGAACTGGAAGCGCAGATCGACGGCTTTTCCGTCCTTCACATGCGAGCCCATGTCGATCTCGAAGGAGGGGCCGAAGACGGAGAAATAGTCCGGCAGCAAAGCGCGGATTTCGGCCGGCATGTCGCGGCCCTGATTGCTGGGGTTGTTGCGCGAGACCTCCTGCAGCGCGATCAGGTCGGCGCCGCGCACCGCGTCGACGATGCGCGCGATGTCGTATCGCTTGTCGAGGCCGATCCCATACTGGATGTTGTAGGACACGCATTTCATCGGTTTCACCCCCGCGCCCCTCGCACTTGGGCGCATGATGGGCTAGATGAACGCCCAAAGACCAAATCCCCTCAACGATTGTCAATGCGATGAAATTTCTCGACCAGGCCAAGGTGTATATTCGATCCGGCGACGGCGGTGCCGGCGCCGTCTCCTTTCGGCGCGAGAAGTTCATCGAGTTTGGCGGACCGGATGGCGGCGATGGCGGGCGTGGCGGCGATGTCTGGGCGGAGGCGGTCGACGGGCTCAACACGCTGATCGACTATCGCTACCAGCAGCACTTCAAGGCGCAGACGGGCGTTCACGGCATGGGCCGCAACCGCACCGGCGCGGGCGGGTCGGACGTGGTGCTGAAAGTGCCCGTCGGCACGCAGATCTACGAGGAAGACAACGAGACACTGATCTGCGACCTGACGCGCATCGGCGAGCGCTACCGGCTTGCCAAGGGCGGCAATGGCGGTTTCGGCAACCAGCATTTCAAGACCTCGACGAACCAGGCGCCGCGCCGCGCCAATCCGGGCCTCGAAGGCGAAGAGCGCACGATCTGGTTGCGGCTGAAGCTGATCGCCGATGCCGGGCTCGTCGGCCTGCCCAACGCCGGCAAGTCGACCTTCCTCGCCACCGTGACGGCGGCCAAGCCAAAGATCGCCGATTATCCCTTCACCACGCTGCATCCGGGCCTCGGCGTCGCGCGGGTCGATGCGCGCGAGTTCGTCATCGCCGACATTCCGGGCCTGATCGAGGGCGCGCATGAGGGCGTCGGCATCGGCGATCGCTTCCTCGGCCATGTGGAGCGCACGCGGGTGCTGCTGCATCTCGTCTCCGCGCGCGAAGAGGATGTCGCAGATGCCTACGAGACCGTGCGCGGCGAGCTCGAAGCCTATGGCAACGGTCTCGACGAGAAGCCGGAAATCCTGGCGCTGAGCCAGGCCGACACGGTCGATGCCGAGACGCTGGCCGAAAAGGCCGCCGCACTCGAAGAGGTTGCCGGCCACGCACCGATGATCCTGTCGGCCGCGACGGGGCAGGGGGTGCAGAACGTGCTTCGCGCACTGATCGCCAACGTCGAAACCGCACGCGCCGTCGAGACGCCGCCGGCGGACGATCCGCGGTGGCAGACGGAGTAAGCGCGATGAAGGCGCTATCGTCTCACCGCCGCATCACGGTCAAGATCGGCTCGGCTCTTCTCGTCGACCGTGCGAGCGGGTTGAAGCGGGAATGGCTGGCCTCGCTCGCGGAGGATATCGGCAGGCTGACCGCGGAAGGCTGCGAAGTGCTCGTCGTCTCGTCGGGAGCCATCGCGCTTGGACGCAACATTCTCGGCCTCGGGCGTCGTGCCTTGCGGTTGGAGGAAAGCCAGGCGGCGGCCGCTGCGGGCCAGATCGCGCTTGCGGGTGCCTGGGCCGAGGAATTGGGCCGCGTCGGGCTCAAATCCGGCCAGGTCCTCGTAACGCTCGGCGATACCGAGGAGCGGCGGCGCTATCTCAATGCCCGCGCGACGATCTCGACGCTTCTGAAACTCAACGCGGTTCCCGTCATCAACGAGAACGACACGGTCGCGACCTCAGAAATCCGCTATGGCGACAATGATCGGCTCGCCGCGCGCGTCGCCACCATGATGGGCGCCGACCTGCTCGTGCTACTCTCCGACATCGACGGCCTCTACACCGCGCCGCCGCAACTCGATCCCGACGCGATTTTCATCCCCCATGTCGAGGCGATCACGCCGCAGATCGAGGCGATGGCGGGCGCGGCCGCGTCTGAACTTTCGCGCGGCGGGATGCGCACCAAGATCGATGCCGGCAAGATCGCGACGGCCGCCGGAACCGCCATGATCATCACCTCCGGCGCGCGGCAGAACCCGCTTGCCGCGATCGATGCCGGCGAGCGGGCGACCTATTTCGAGGCGAGCGCCCATCCGGTGCGCGGCTACAAGACATGGATCGCGGGCCAGCTCGAGCCGGCGGGCCGCATATCCGTCGATGCCGGCGCGGTGCGGGCTCTGCAGGCGGGCAAGTCGCTGCTGCCGGCGGGCGTCACGCTCGTCTCCGGCCAGTTCGCGCGCGGCGACACGGTCGCGATCCTGGGGCCAGACGGCGCTGAGGTCGCGCGCGGACTTGTTGCCTATGACGCAACGGATGCCGTAAAGATCGCGGGACTGAAAACGGCCGAGATCGAAACGGTTCTCGGCTATGAAGCGCGCGCGGCGATGGTGCATCGGGACGATCTCGTCATGTCCCGCGCGGTGGTTGCAGGGTAAGGGAGAGCATCATGCTCCAGGCGCATGAAGGATCGCGAAACGACGTCGCAGCGCTGATGGCCGAGATCGGTCGTCGCGCGCGGGCGGCGGCGCGACCGTTGGCGCTGGCGTCGGCGGAGCGCAAGCATGCGGCGCTGGTGGGCATGGCGCAGGCTGTTGCGCGGCAGGAGCAGGCGATCTTGTCTGCCAATGCACTCGATATGGCCAATGGTGAAGAGGCCGGGCTGTCGCCTGCGATGCTCGACCGCCTCAAGCTCGATTCAGGCCGAATCCGCGCGATCGCCGACGGCATCCGCGCGATCGCCGAACTGAAAGATCCGATCGGCGAAATCATCGCCGAATGGGACCGGCCGAACGGGCTTCACATCGAACGGGTGCGCACGCCGCTTGGTGTCATCGGCGTCATCTACGAAAGCCGCCCCAACGTGACGGCCGATGCCGGCGCGTTGTGCCTCAAGGCCGGCAATGCCGTCATCCTGCGCGGCGGATCGGATTCGCTCAATTCCTCGCAGGCGATCCACGCCTGCCTCATCGAGGGACTGAAGGCGGCGGGGTTGCCCGGCGATGCGATCCAGCTCGTCCCGACCACGGACCGCGCCGCCGTCGGCGAGATGCTGACCGGGCTGTCGGGCAATCTCGACGTGATCGTGCCGCGCGGCGGCAAGAGCCTCGTCGGCCGCGTGCAGACGGAAGCGCGGGTGCCCGTCTTCGCGCACCTCGAAGGCATCTGCCATCTCTATATCGACCGCAGCGCCGATCTCGACATGGCGGTGCAGATCGCCGTCAACGCCAAGATGCGGCGTACCGGCATCTGCGGGTCGGCCGAGACGCTGCTCGTGGACCGCGCGGTGAAGGACACGCACCTGTTGCCGATCTTGAACGCGCTCGATGCGGCGGGCTGCGAAATCCGCGCCGAGAACGAGGTGCGTTCCGTTTTCGCCAAGGCCGCGCCAGCGAAAGAAGAAGACTGGTCTACCGAGTATCTTGATGCGATCATCTCCGTGAAGCTTGTCGATGGCGTTTCCGACGCGATCGACCATATCGAGCACTATTCCTCGCATCATACCGAGGCGATCGTCACAGACGATGCGGCGACGGCGGAGCGGTTCTTCAACGAGATCGATTCGGCCATCCTGCTGCACAACGCCTCGACCCAGTTCGCCGATGGCGGCGAGTTCGGCATGGGCGCGGAGATCGGCATCGCGACGGGGCGCATGCACGCGCGCGGGCCGGTGGGTGTCGAGCAGTTGACGTCGTTCAAATATCGCGTGCGCGGGGCCGGACAGGTGCGGCCATAGCAGGTTCGGGTCAGTCTGCGCCAGGCACCCCCCTCTGCCCTGCCGGGCATCTCTCCCTCAAGGGGGGAGATCATGCTGTGGCGGTGGGTTCGCCAAACATTGAATGTCGCAGAGTGGGCGCGAGCTTGACGCGAATGATCTCCCCCCTTGAGGGGGAGATGGCCGGCAGGCCAGAGGGGGGTGCCTCGCGATGAGCCAGACCCCCATCTCTCCAAAACACCTGCACATGCCACACGTCGAAAAAGGCATGGCCGTCGGCCTTTTCGGCGGGTCGTTCAATCCACCACATGGCGGACATGCACTCGTCGCCGAGATCGCGCTGCGTGCGCTTCGCCTCGACCAGCTCTGGTGGATCGTCACGCCCGGCAATCCGCTCAAGGCCGGGCGCGAGGCGTTGCCGCTGTCCGAGCGCATCGCGCTGTCCGAAACGCTGACTGAGAACCCCCGCATCAAGATCACCGCATTCGAGGCCGGATCGGCGATCCGCTACACGGCCGACATGATCGATCATGTGACGACGCGCAATCCCGGCGTCGATTTCGTCTGGATCATGGGCGCGGACAATCTGCGCGATTTCCACCTCTGGCAGCGCTGGCGCGAGATCGCGCGAACCGTGCCGATCGCGGTGATCGACAGGCCGGGCGCGACGCTCGCCTTCCTGTCGTCGAAGATGGCGCAGACCTTCAGCCGCTCACGCGTCGACGAAAGCGATGCGGCCACGCTCGCGCGCACCCGGCCGCCGGCCTGGACCTTCATCCACGGTCCGCGATCCTCGCTTTCCTCCACCGCCATCCGATCGGCCGAACGATCGTGATTGGATCGTTTCTTCGCGTGTCTTGAAACCTTAACGGGACTCTGCCTATCTATGGTGCGGGCAAGATCATCGGATTCGAATTCACGGACCGACATTAGATCGCCCCACTGTTGTTCTTGATCGAAAGGAAAAACGCTGAGAACAGCACTCCAAGGGAAGGCCGAACACGTGCCTTCGTCGTCCGGGATGACCCGCATGGTCGAGCCGTCCCAGATCCTGAACTCGGTCCTTGCCAGTCTGGAAGACTCCAAGGCCGAAAACATTGTCCCCATCGACATTCAGCGCAAGTCCAGCCTCGGCGACTTCATGGTCGTCGCGTCGGGCCGCTCCCATCGTCATGTCGCCGCCGTCGCCGATCATCTGATCAAGGCGGTCAAGGAGGCAGGACTGGGTACGCCGCGCGTGGAGGGCCTGGCCAGTGCGGACTGGGTGCTCGTCGATACGGGCGACATCATCGTGCACATCTTCCGGCTCGAGGTGCGTGAGTTCTACAACATCGAAAAGATGTGGCAGGCTCCCGATCTCGACGACGAGACCGTGCACTAAGCCGCGGGCGTAGACCTCCGCCGGCTCGAAATGCCCGCATCCGGCGGGGATCGACACGTTCGGCTTGAAACCGGAGCGCCCGCTTGCGCCTCTCCATACATGCTGTCGGCCGCATGAAGGCCGGGCCCGAGCGCGACCTCGTTGCGCGCTATCTCGACCGTCTCGCCAAGGCGGGCCCGGCGGTCGGCATGGAGTTTTCCGGCGTCACCGAGATCGCGGAAAGCCAAGCGCGCAGTGCCGAACAGCGCATGCGCGAGGAGGCCGACAGGCTCGAAAGTGCCCTGGGCGATGCCGCGCTGGTGCTTCTCGACGAGCGCGGCAAGAACATGACCTCGCCGGCCTTCTCCGACTACCTTTCGCGCCATATCGATGGCGGACGGAAGACGATGATCGTCGCGATCGGCGGCGCCGACGGGCACGATCCGGCGCTGCGCGCCAAGGCGGACCTGCTGCTCTCCTTCGGCGCCCTGACCTGGCCGCACCAGCTCGTGCGCGTGCTCCTCGCCGAACAGCTCTACCGCGCCTCGACCATCCTTTCGAACCATCCCTACCACCGGGCCTGACATGGTTGATCGTTCCTTAACGATCGCGCCCCAGGATCGGCATCGACGATTCGGGTTGGACGGAATTCAGTGCGGCAGCTTTCGACGATTGGCAGGACGGGCGGCCTTGCATTGGCATTCATGATGCTGTGCCAGTTCGCCTCGCCGTCGCTGGCGAGTCCGGAAGCCGACGACATCGCGGCCATGGAGCTTCGGCACGCGCAGTCGACCGACGAATACGAGGAAATCCAGTCGCAGATCGCGCTGACGAGCGAGCGGCTGTTGGAATTGGAAGTCGAGATCGAGGCGGTGCGCAAGGACCACGCCGCGCTATCGGCCGCGCTGGTTCAGGCAGCCAAGACGGAGCGCAAGCTTCAGCAGGATATCGAGGACATCGCCGCGCGGCTGGACGGGATGCGGCATCAGGAAGACCGGCTGCGCTTATCGCTCGGCGAGCGGCGCGAATTGCTGGGCGAGGTTCTGGCTGCGCTGCAGCGCATGGGCCTCAACCCGCCGCCCGCGATCCTGGTGCAGCCGGAAGATGCGCTCGCCTCCGTACGCAGCGCCATCCTGCTCGGCTCGGTCGTTCCGGAAATGCGCCACGAGACCGCCGAACTCCTCGCCGACCTCAAGCAATTGTCGTCGCTGAAGGCGTCGATCGAAGGCGAGCGCGCCCGCCTCTTTCGGACCGTCGCCGATCAGGCCGGCGAAAAGCATCGTCTGGCGGGCCTGATCGCGGAAAAGCAGAAGCTCGAAGAGCAGTCGGCGGCCGATCTCGCCGAGCAGCAGGCGCGCTCCGAGGAGATGGCGGGGCGGGCGGGAACGCTCCAGGACCTGATCGCTTCACTGGAAAGTGACATTTCGGGCGCGCGCGAAGCGGCGGAAGAGGCCGCGAAGGCGGCAGAGGAAGCGCGGCGCCAGCTACCTCCGGCGCGGGAGCCGAACCTTGCCGCGAGCCTTCCCTTCGAAGCCCTCAAGAATCAGGTCGCATTGCCGGTTTTCGGCCAGATCGGACAGCGCTTCGGCGAGTCGGACGCGGCTGGAAGGCCCCTCATGGGCGACATGGTTAAAACACATTCGGGCGCAATCGTCACGGCTCCGGCGGCCGGGGCCGTTCTCTATGCGGGACCGTTCAGATCCTATGGACAACTCTTGATCCTGAATGTGGGCGAGGGCTATCATGTCGTCCTGGCGGGATTGGGTCGGGTGAGCGTGTCGCTCGGCCAGACCCTGATGGCGGGTGAGCCGGTCGGAGCCATGGGAGAGGCGAGGGTGGCAAGCACTGCCGCCTTCGGGAGTACGAACAATGGCCCGGAACTCTACGTGGAGTTCCGCAGGCAAGGAAAACCCGTCGATCCCTCACCATGGTGGGCGGAGCGCAGTTCTGGAAGGACAGGAAATGATACGTAGAATGTCTCTTCTGATTGCCGGTGCGTTGATGGGCGCGTCCGCGATGAGCCTCGTCCATGGCGGTGCCGGGACGTCGGCGAACGCGGCCGGGTCCGAGACTTACCGGCAACTGGCGATCTTCGGAGACATCTTCGAACGCGTGCGTGCCCAGTATGTGACCGAGCCCGAGGACGCAAAGCTGATCGAGAACGCGATCAACGGCATGCTGACATCGCTCGATCCGCATTCCTCCTATCTGACACCCGACGCGGCGCAGGACATGCGCGTGCAGACCCGCGGCGAATTCGGTGGCCTCGGCATCGAGGTGACGATGGAAAACGACCTCGTGAAGGTCATTTCCCCGATCGAGGATACGCCCGCCGCTCGCGCAGGCGTCCTGGCCGGCGATTTCATCTCGGCGATCGACGGCGAAGAGGTTCGTGGACTGACGCTCGCCGATGCCGTCGACAAGATGCGCGGCAAGGTCGATACCTCGATCGAGCTGACGATTCTGCGCGAAGGCGCTTCTGAACCGATCAAGATCGAGATCGTGCGCGACATCATCAAGGTGCGTGCGGTGCGTCACCGCGTCGAGGAAGACATCGGTTACATCAAGATCAATTCCTTCACCGAGAAGACGCAGGACGACCTCAATGCCGCGATCGAGGCGATCAAGGCCGAGATTCCGGATGAGAACCTCAAGGGCTACGTGCTCGACCTGCGTCTCAATCCGGGCGGTCTGCTCGACCAGTCGGTCAGCGTGACGGACACCTTCCTCGATCGCGGCGAGATCGTCTCGACCCGCGGCCGGGAGGCATCCAACGTGACGCGCTTTGACTCGCGACCGGGCGATGCGATCGACGGCAAGCCGCTGATCGTGCTCGTCAATGGCGGTTCGGCCAGCGCTTCCGAGATTGTCGCCGGAGCGTTGCAGGATCACCGTCGCGCTACCGTCGTCGGCTCGCAGTCCTTCGGCAAGGGCTCGGTCCAGACGATCATTCCGCTCGGCGAAAGCGGTGCGTTGCGTCTGACGACGGCGCTCTACTACACGCCGGCCGGCACCTCGATCCAGGGGAAGGGCATCACGCCCGACATCTCGGTCGACCAGCCGCTGCCGGAAGAGCTCAGGAGCGCTGCCGCCGAGGCGACGCGCGGCGAATCGGCCCTGCCGGGCCATATCCGCGGCGCCGAGGAAGGCGAGGAAGGTTCGGGCTCTTCGGCCTATGTGCCGCCGGAGCCGGAAGACGACATCCAGCTCAACTACGCCTACGACCTGATCCGCGGCGAGAAGACCGATCCGGCCTTCCCGCCCAATCCGGACCGCGCCGTCCTGCAGCAGTAAAGCGGGCGCAATCAAAACAAGGCCGGCGAGGGCGACTTCGCCGGCCTTTTGCATATTCGCGACGAATGCACGATCTTCGCGATAGTGATTCGGGGCTGAGGGCGCGCGGTGCTGGACTTTGGCGACAGGGAGATCGACCGGCCGATCGGCCAGGGGCCGCGGCGAAGATCGCCGCGTGATCCCGGCAGCCGCCGGGTGGCCATCGGTGCGGCAGCCGCCGCGGTCGTTCTTTTCGGGCTTTCGGTCCTCGCCACGCTTCACGATGACGGGTTGCGCTCGCCGCCACCGCTGGTCGTCGCAACCCCGACATCCGAGCCCGAGCCGCAAGTGCCGGCTGCCGAGACGCCGCGTGCCTCCGGCCCGTCCATCACGCGGATCGAGCCACGCAGCGACACGGACAGTCCGAGCGTCGTCACGATCCGCGACCCGGCGGGCCTCTCCCGCAATGCCGCGACCGCGCATTTGCCCGATCCCGATCTCGTCGAGCCCTCCGACTACGGCCCGCTGCCGCGGCGTTCGGCTGACGGAGGACGGCCCTTCGACGCCTATGCGCGTCCCTGGTCGGGCGCGCGCGGGGCGCGAATCGCCATCGTCGTTGGCGGGCTCGGCCTGTCGCAGACCGGTACGCAGCGCGCCATCGAGGTTTTGCCGGCCGAGGTGACGCTCGCCTTCGCACCGGCCGGCAACAGCCTCGATCGCTGGATGCAGACGGCGCGGCGCAAGGGGCACGAACTCTTGATGCAGGTGCCGCTGGAGCCGTTCGACTATCCCAATGTCGATCCGGGTCGCGGCACGCTGACGGTCGATGCCGATCCGATGACCTTTCGCGAAGACCTGCAATGGACCCTCGGCCGGATGACTAACTACACCGGCATCATGAACTATATGGGCGCGCGCTTCGTGGCCGACACTGGCGCGATGCAGGCGCTGATGCGGGAACTCGCCGATCGCGGCCTCGGTTACCTCGACGACGGCTCGTCCGCACGCAGCATCGCCGATACGCAGGCGGCGTCGGCCGGCGTGCCGTTCGCCGCCGCGTCCGTCGCCATCGACACGGTGCGCGAGCGTGGCGATATCCTGCGAAAGCTCGACGAGGCGGAGCGGGTGGCGCGCGCGACGGGCTCCGCCATCGCCATCGGGGCCGGTTTCGACGTGACGATCGATGCCGTTTCGGCGTGGATTTCGGAGGCAAGGCTGCGGGGCATCGAGATCGTCGGCTATTCCGCACTCGCAAACGATCCGGAACGCAGATAGGCAGGGCGGATGAAGAACAAGCTTCCCTACCGCCCTTGCGTCGGCATCATGGTTCTCAATCGCGACGGCCTCGTCTGGGTCGGACGGCGTATCGCCGAGCCCGATGGCGAAATGGCGGGTGCCGCGCAACTGTGGCAGATGCCGCAGGGTGGGATCGATGCCGGCGAGGACCCGCTCGAGGCGGCGCATCGCGAACTCTACGAAGAAACCGGCATGAAGACCGTGTCGCTCATCGAGGCGGCGCCGGACTGGATCAATTACGACCTGCCGCCGCATCTCGTCGGCGTGGCGTTCAAGGGCAAATATTGCGGGCAGATGCAGCGCTGGTTCGCCTTTCGCTTCGAGGGCGATGAAAGCGAGATCGCCATCGATCCTCCGCCCGGCGGCCATGCGGCCGAGTTCGATGCTTGGGCCTGGAAGCCAATGTCGGACCTGCCCGACCTGATCGTGCCGTTCAAGCGCGACGTCTACCGGGCGGTGGTCGACGCGTTCGGGCATCTGGCCGATCTGCGGCAGGGCGCATGACCTTCTCGCTCACCGCACGCTGCCCGCGCACCGGCCAGTTCGGCATCGGCGCCGTCACGGCCATGCCGGCGGTCGGCAAGCTGCTGACCTATGCCTGGCCGGGCAAGGGCGCGGTCGCCACGCAGGCGCTGGTCAATCCCTATCTGGGGATCGACGGGATCGAATTGCTGCGCGCGGGTCATTCGTCCGACGAGGTTCTGGATATCCTGAAGAAAGACGATCCGGAAATCGAGAACCGGCAATTCGCGGTGATGGATTCGACGGGACACGGGGCGGTTTGGACCGGCAGCAAGTGCATCGACTGGCGCGGCCACGCCGTCTTTCCAAACCTCACCGTTCAGGGCAATCGGCTGGAGGGGCCTCAGGTCATCGCGGCGATCCGCGACGCGTTCGAGGCGCATGCCGACCTGCCGCTTGCCGGACGCCTCGTGGAAGCGATCGCCGCTGGCGACGCGCATGGTGGCGACCGCAAGGAAGAACTGTCGTCCACCGTCTATGTGGTCGATACGGAGGAATATCCGCTATGGGACGTGCGGGTCGATCACCATCACGACCCCATCGCCGAGCTGCGGCGTGTCTACGGCGTCTTTTCGCGCGATCTCTATCCGCACATCAAGCGCATGTCGACGCGGGCGAAGCCCATGGGCGAGATCGATGATCGCGCGGTCTGACCTTTCGCGTTTGAAGAATTGTTCAGCAATCGGGATCAAACTTGTCGCGCATGTATTTTGGCGTCTATAGCACCGTTACAAATATTGATGCTCCTTCGCAGCTCAGCCATGGCAAGAGTTGGCCATACCAGACAGCAGGACGAAACGGATGACGAGACGTTATTTCGGTACCGACGGGATTCGCGGCCGTGCCAACAAATTCCCGATGACGGCCGAAACCGCGATGCGCGTGGGCATGGCAACGGGCATGTCGTTCCAGCGCGGCACCCATCGCCACCGCGTGGTGATCGGCAAGGATACGCGGCTGTCCGGCTACATGATCGAGAACGCGATGGTCGCGGGCTTCTGTGCGGCCGGAATGGACGTCTTTCTGCTCGGTCCGATCCCCACCCCCGCCGTCGCCATGCTTGCGCGCTCGCTGCGCGCCGACATCGGCGTGATGATCTCGGCCTCGCACAATCCCTTCTACGACAATGGCATCAAGCTGTTCGGCCCTGATGGCTACAAGCTGTCCGACGCGATCGAGCAGGGCATCGAAGACATGGTCGATGGCGATCTCGACCAGGCGCTGGCGAGTTCCGACGGGCTCGGCCGGGCCAAGCGCATCGACGGCGTGCAGGACCGCTATATCGAATTCGCCAAGCGCACCCTGCCGCGCGCCATGTCGCTGACCGGGCTGCGCGTCGTCGTCGACTGCGCCAATGGCGCGGCCTACAAGGTCGCCCCCAATGCGCTTTGGGAACTGGGCGCCGAAGTCATCACCATCAATGACGAGCCGAACGGCTTCAACATCAACGAGGATTGCGGCTCGACGCATCCCCTGACCCTGTCCAAGAAAGTCCACGAAGTGCGCGCCGACATCGGCATCGCGCTCGACGGCGACGCCGACCGCGTCGTCATCGTCGATGAAAACGGCACCGTGATCGACGGCGACCAGATCATGGCGCTGATCGCCGAGACCTGGCATCAGGCGGGACGGCTGAATGGCGGCGGCCTCGTTGCCACCATCATGTCCAATCTCGGGCTCGAACGCTTCATCAAGGACAAGGGCCTCGAGCTTCACCGCACCAAGGTCGGCGACCGCTACGTCGTCGAGCACATGCGTGCGCATGGATTCAATGTCGGCGGCGAACAGTCGGGCCACGTCGTCCTGACCGATTTCTCGACCACCGGCGACGGGCTCGTCTGCGCACTTCAGGTCCTCGCCTGCGTCAAGCGCGCGGGCAAGCCGGTCAGCGAAGTGTGCCGCAAGTTCGAGCCGGTGCCGCAGATCCTCAAGAACGTCCGGTTTTCCGGCGGCTCGCCGCTCGAGACGGATGTCGTCAAGGAGGCGATAAACGACGCTCAGTCGATGCTCGGCGCGTCGGGCCGCGTCGTCATCCGCCCCTCCGGGACCGAACCGCTGATCCGCGTCATGGCCGAGGCCGACGACCGTTCGATGGTGGAGAAGGTCGTCGACGATCTGGTCGGCGTCATCGGAAGCACCCGCAGCGCCGCCTGATTCCCGCGCCCGTCCGAACCCGAAGGCCTCCCTGCACAGGGGAGGCCTTGTTCGTTTCGGGCCCCGCCAAGCAAAAGTAACTGTCGATTAAGGTAAAGAATTAGGGTTAAGCGCCATTTAACCTTTCTGAGCGATCTTCCTCCAGGTGCAATTCCCGGGGGTAATCAGACGAGCCCGGCGTCTGTGAGGATGAAGATCATGAAACTCAGCATTGTCGCGGCCTTGACGGCCGGTGCAGTTCTCGCTTTGCCGGTCGTCCCGTCGATCGCTGCAGACATCTACGTTCCGCCGGTCTATGAAGCGCCCGTTCCCGTGCCGCAGTTCGGCGGCTGGTATCTGCGCGGCCATGTCGGCATGAGCAACCAGCGCTATGACGGGCTGGACTATCGCTACTTTGGAACCAACAGCCCCGGCTTCACGCAATCCTGGCTCGACGAGGGCGGTTTCGGTTCGGCACCGATCTTCGGCGGCGGTTTCGGCTATGCCTTCAACGACTGGCTGCGCGCAGACGCTACGGCCGAGTATCGCGGCAAGGCTTCGTTCAGCGCGCTCGACATCTTCACTGAAGATGCCACGGGCGACGTCTTCTCCAGCAACGACTACACCGCGCAGAAATCCGAAATTCTTCTGCTGGCGAACGCCTACGCGGATCTTGGCAATTTCGGCGGTGTCTCGCCTTATGTCGGAGCGGGCATCGGTGCCTCGCGCAACACCATCTCGCACTTCAACGACACCAATGTCATCCAGGGTGGAGGCGGATTCGCGCCGTCGAACTCGCAGTGGGAACTGGCCTGGGCGCTCCATGCCGGCCTCGGCTATGCAGTCACCGACCAGCTTACGCTCGACTTCGGCTACAGCTACACGCATCTGGGTGACGGCAAGACCGGCACCGCGCGCAACTACGATCCTGATCCGACGGCAACGCGTGAGAATGACGGCTTCACCTTCAAGGATCTTCATTCGCACGACCTGAAGCTCGGCTTCCGCTACAAGTTCAACTGACCCGCCTTCGTGCGACACGGAAAGGCCCGGCCATGCGCCGGGCCTTTTTCGTTGACGGCACACGCTCCGGTTTATGCTTAACCGCGAATTAACCGGCATGGTTAATGATCGTTCGCATCAGGGGTTCGGCACTGTTAGCCGCCGTCATTGGGAGTTCACGCTGATGCCAACGATTCTGCGCCTTGCCGCCTCCGCGGCGTTGCTTGCGGCGCTCGCCGGCCCGTCTCTGGCGGCCGACTACGATCCGCCGATCTTCATCGAACAGGCGCCGGAATATGTCCCGGTCGAGGTCGGGTCGGGCTGGTATCTGCGCGGCGACGTCACCTATGTGGTCAGCGATCCGCTCTATGAGTTCACCGTTCTCGGAGAGGACACGCGCAATAACCGGTTCGGCGGCTCGGTTGGCATCGGCTACCATTTCAACGACATCCTGCGCGGCGATATCAGTGCGGGGCTGCTCGCAAGCGACCGCTTTTCCGTCGCGGGCGGCGGCGAGCGCTTCGATGCCAAGCATGACGCCTGGTACGGAATGGCAAACGCCTATCTCGACCTCGGCACCGTTTCCGGGTTCACACCCTATATCGGTGCGGGCGCCGGCCTGATGCACACCCGCCAGGGCTACGACTACAGTGTCGGTGGCACGTCGATGTTCGCGTTCCAGGAAAACCAGACCAATTTCGCCTATGCCCTCAACGCAGGCATCAACTATCAGGTGGCCGACAACGTCTCGCTGGACTTCGGCTACCAGTACGTGGATTCCCCGCGCGCCGAGTATCTGAACACCGATACACTGACGATCGATCGCGGGATCGACTATCACCAGATCAAGGTCGGCCTGCGCTACGATCTCTGGTAGACGACACTTCACCGGCTTCCAAAGGGCGGGCTTCGGCTCGCCCTTTTCGTTTCTCGTGCTCCAAAAGCGACGCCAACAATCCTCTTGACGCCGCATGAGGGAAAGAATATCGCCGTCAGTGGGCCACCCCTCCCCAACGAGGGGCCAGCTATCTGGAAGGATAGAACCATGACGACGACCAATTCCACGCCCGCAATCCGTGCGGCGTCCAAGCCGGAAGTGCGCCCGGCAAACCCCAATTTCTCTTCAGGTCCCTGCTCGAAGCGTCCCGGCTGGTCGCTGGATGCGCTCGCCGACGCCCCGCTCGGCCGCTCGCATCGCGCCAAGATCGGCAAGACGAAGCTGCAACAGGCGATCGACCTCACTCGCGAAGTCCTTCAGGTGCCGGCAGACTACCGCATCGGCATCGTGCCGGCCTCCGACACCGGTGCCGTCGAGATGGCGCTCTGGTCGCTGCTCGGCGAGCGCGGCGTCGACATGGTCGCGTGGGAATCGTTCGGCTCGGGCTGGGTCACGGATGTCCTGAAGCAGCTCAGGCTCGACGATGCGCGCAAGATCGAGGCGCCCTATGGCGAGTTGCCCGACCTTTCGCAGATCGATTTCGACCGCGACGTGGTCTTCACCTGGAACGGCACGACCTCGGGCGTGCGCGTGCCGAACGGCGATTTCATTCCGGCCGACCGCAAGGGCCTGACGATCTGCGACGCGACATCGGCCGCCTTTGCTCAAAGGCTCGATTTCGACAAGCTCGATGTCGTCACCTTCTCCTGGCAGAAGGTGCTCGGCGGCGAGGCGGCGCACGGCATGCTGATCCTGTCGCCCCGCGCTGTCGAACGGCTGGAAAGCTACAAGCCCGCCTGGCCGCTGCCGAAGATCTTCCGCCTGACTTCGGGCGGCAAGCTGATCGAGGGCATCTTCAAGGGCGAGACGATCAACACGCCGTCGATGCTGTGCGTCGAGGACTATATCGATGCGCTCCAATGGGCGAAGTCGGTCGGCGGGCTCGACGGGCTGGTCGCCCGCGCCGACGCCAATTTCAAGGTGCTCGACGATTTCGTCGCCGGTTCGACCTGGGCGGGGCATCTGGCGGTCGTGCCCGGGACACGCTCGAACACGTCGGTCTGCCTGTCGATCGCCGATCCCGAGTTCACCGCGCTCTCCGACGATGCGCAGCAGGCTTTCGCCAAGGCGATGGTCTCCGCGCTCGACAAGGAAGGCGTCGCCTTCGACATCGGCGCCTATCGCGATGCACCCGCAGGCCTGCGCATCTGGGCCGGCGCGACCGTCGAGACGGCCGATCTCGAGGCGCTGACGCCCTGGCTCGACTGGGCGTTCGCCACGCAGAAGGCCGCGCTCAAGGCGGCTGCCTGACATCTTTCCCGGAAGCCGCCAGGCGGCTTCCGCTTTCCCCATCTCGCATCGTTTCAAGGAGGCCAGCCATGGCGCCCCGCGTACTCGTATCCGACAAGCTGTCGCCCACCGCCGTCCAGATATTCAAGGATCGCGGCGTCGAGGTCGACTATCTGCCCGATCTCGGCAAGGACAAGGAAAAGCTGCTCGAAGTCATCGGCCAATATGACGGCCTTGCCATCCGCTCGGCCACCAAGGTCACCGAGAAGCTGATCGCGGCCGCGACCAATTTGAAGGTCGTCGGGCGCGCCGGCATCGGCGTCGACAATGTCGACATCCCGGCCGCCTCGCGGCGCGGCATCATCGTGATGAACACGCCCTTCGGCAATTCGATCACGACCGCCGAACACGCCATCGCGCTGATGTTCGCCGTCGCCCGTCAGCTTCCCGAAGCGAACGCCTCGACCCATGCCGGCAAGTGGGAGAAGAACCGCTTCATGGGCGTCGAGATCACCGGCAAGACGCTGGGCGTCATCGGCTGCGGCAATATCGGCTCCATCGTCGCCATGCGCGGCGTCGGGCTCAAGATGCACGTCATCGCCTTCGACCCGTTCCTGTCGGAAGGCCGGGCTCAGGAACTCGGCGTGGAGAAGGTCGAGCTCGACGAAATCTTCGCCCGCTCCGACTTCATCACGCTGCATACGCCGATGACCGACAAGACGCGGGGCATCATCAACAAGGAGGCGCTCGCCAGGATGAAGGACGGCGTGCGCATCATCAACTGCGCGCGCGGCGGCCTGATCGTCGAGGCCGACCTGATCGAGGCGCTGAAGTCCGGCAAGGTCGCCGGCGCGGGCATCGACGTGTTCGAAGTGGAACCGGCGACCGACAGCCCGCTCTTCGGCATGGAAAACGTCGTCGCAACGCCGCATCTGGGTGCCTCGACCTCGGAGGCGCAGGAGAACGTCGCGCTGCAGGTCGCCGAGCAGATGGCGGACTATCTCGTCAAGGGCGCGGTTTCGAACGCCATCAACATGCCGTCGATCACGGCCGAGGAAGCGCCGCGCTTGAAGCCCTTCATCAAGCTCGCCGAGGTCCTGGGCGCGTTCGTGGGGCAGGTGACCGAAGAGCCGATCCAGGAGGTCGAGATCCTGTTCGACGGCAATACGGCATCGATGAACACGCGGGCGCTGGTCTCGGCTGCGCTGGCCGGGCTGATCCGCCCGCAGGTCGCCGACGTCAACATGGTCTCCGCGCCGATCATGGCCAAGGAGCGAGGCGTCGTCCTCTCCGAGGTTCGCCGCGACAAGTCGGGCGTCTTCGACGGCTATATCCGCCTCAACGTCAAGACCAAGACCAAGACGCGCTCGATCGCCGGCACCTGCTTCTCGGACGGCAAACCGCGCTTCATCCAGATCAAGGGCATCAATCTGGACGCGGAAGTGGGCGAGCACATGCTCTACACCACCAATGCCGATGCGCCCGGCATCATCGGTCTGCTCGGCACGGTCTGCGGCAAGAACGGCGTCAACATCGCCAACTTCCAGCTCGGTCGCAATCGACCCGGCGGCGATGCCATCGCGCTGCTCTATCTCGATGCGCCGTTCCCTGAAAAGGTGCTCGAAGAGGTGCGCGCGCACCCGTCGATCGAATCGGCCAAGCCGCTGCATTTCGACGTCGCGGGCTGATTTGATACCGGACTGAAGGACAAGGCGCGGGAGCGATCCCGCGCCTTTTTCATATCTTGTCGCGGTCTTCCAGATGGGTCTGGAGAAGGCGCAGATTTCGCGTCGATGCCTTGTAGAAGAGGTCGAAGACCGAGCCGAGGATCGGCACGGAGCCGACGACCGTGTCGACCGCGACATTGCCGGCCATCTTCACCAGCATCGATTTCGGCACGCCGAGCCGATGCGCCTTGACGATGACATAGGTGGAGATGGCGCCCGCGACGAGGTCGCCCGCGCCGGGAATGAGGCCGAGAACCGGATCGATGCCGAAGCGCACGCCGATGCCGGGAATTTTCCAGCGCGTGTCGAGCAGCTTCGCCAGCCGCCGCACCTCGTCCAGTTCCTTGACGAAGTCGGGAGCAGGCCGGTCGATCCTGGGCGCGGCGGTCGCGATCATTTGCGCAGCACGACCCAGATGGCGTGGATGATGCCGGGAATGTAGCCCAGGAGCGTCAGCAGGATGTTGAGCCAGAAGTGAAGGCCGAAGCCGACCTGCAGGAAGACGCCGAGCGGCGGCAGCAGGATCGCGGCGATGATGCGGATGACGTCCATTTTTTCTCACGCGTTGGGAATGGTGCCCTTCAACGCGCGAGCCGTGCTTTGTTTCCCTCAGATGCGCGCCGCCGCGCGCCGGCCGCTGACCTCGGCCATCGCGATGCCGCCCATGACGAGCACCATGGCGACGGCGTGGAAGGCTTCGAACGCTTCGCCGAGGATGAGGATCGACAGAATGGTGCCGAGGATCGGCACCAGATTGATGAACAGCCCAGCCCGGTTGGCGCCGATGAGCTCGACGCCGCGCATGAAGAAGATCTGCGACAGGAGCGATGGAAAGAGTGCCGTATAGGCGACGATCGCCCAGCCCCGCATGTCCGGCAGCACCAGCCGGTCGGTCGCCGCTTCCCAGGCGACGAAGGGCAGCGAGGCGACCATGGCGCCGAACACCATGACGATCATGATGCTCTGCCAGTGAATCGCCGGCTTGAAGCGCAGCGCGACCGTGTAGAAGCTGTAGAGCAGCACCGCGACGACCATCAGCGCGTCGCCCCGGTTGACGTCGAGTTCGACGAGGCGGGCGAGTTCGCCATGGCTTGCGACGATCGCCACGCCGACGATGGAGAGCACGAAGCCGGCGATTTGCGCCCATGTCACGCGCATGGCGAAGAGCAGGAAATTCGCGGCCATGATGACCATCGGCATGGCCGCCTGCTCGATCGAGACATTGATCGCGGACGTGTAGAGAAGGGCGCTGTAGAGCGCCGCGTTGAACCAGGCGAAGCCCGATGCGCCGAGGATGAAGAGCAGCGCCAGCTTGCCGCGCGCCGCCTTCCAGTCCCGCTTCAACTGCTTCCAGCCGATGAGCCCGATGACGATGAGGCCGACGGCCCAGCGGCTGAAGGTGAGCATCATCGGCGAGATGTGGCCGATGGCGAGCTTGCCGGCGATGGCATTGCCCGCCCACATCAGGGCCGTAAGGAAGAGGAGAATATAGGCGGTGCGAACCATTGCGGCCTTCGTCGGCGGTTGGCCCCCTGTCTATTCATCGGCCATCGCAGGGTAAACCGGGCCGCAAACAAATAATGATTGACCCAGAGCCCAAGCTTTCGCACGCGAAGGGGTCGCGCATGCCTTGATTGCCCGCTATAGAGGCTCTCGTTTTTGCGAGGGGCCGCGCGTCCCGACATTGATGAGGATGGGTTTTCATGGCCAATGTGGTGGTCGTCGGTTCGCAGTGGGGCGACGAAGGCAAGGGCAAGATCGTCGACTGGCTCTCCGAACGCGCCGATGTCGTCGTGCGCTTCCAGGGCGGTCACAATGCCGGCCACACGTTGGTCGTCGATGGCAAGGTCTACAAGCTGTCGCTGCTGCCCTCCGGCGTCGTGCGCCCGGGCAAGATGTCGATCATCGGCAATGGCGTCGTCTTCGACCCGCACGCTTTCGTCGCCGAGATGACCCGTCTCAAGGAGCAGGGCGTTGATGTCGGGCCGGACCGGCTGAAGATCGCGGAGAACACCGCGCTCATCCTGTCGCTCCACCGCGAACTCGACGGCTTCCGCGAGGATGCGGCGTCGAACTCGGGCACCAAGATCGGCACCACGCGCCGCGGCATCGGCCCGGCCTACGAGGACAAGGTCGGCCGGCGCGCCGTGCGCGTCATGGACCTTGCCGACCTTGATACCCTTCCGGCGAAGGTCGACCGCCTGCTCACGCACCACAACGCGCTGCGCCGCGGGCTCGGCCATGGCGAGGTCGCGCATGAGACGATCATGGCGGAGCTGACCTCCATCGCCGACCAGATCCTTCCCTATATGGACCGTGTCTGGAAAGTGCTCGACGATGCCCGCCGCGCCGGCGAGCGCATCCTGTTCGAGGGCGCGCAGGGCACGCTGCTCGACATCGACCACGGCACCTATCCGTTCGTGACCTCGTCCAACACGGTGGCCGGCCAGGCCGCGACCGGCGCGGGTGTCGGTCCGGGCGCGATCGGCTACGTGCTTGGCATCACCAAGGCCTACACGACCCGCGTCGGCGAGGGTCCGTTCCCGAGCGAGCAGGACAACGAGGTCGGCGAATTCCTCGGCACGCGCGGTCGCGAGTTCGGCACCGTCACCGGGCGCAAGCGCCGCTGCGGCTGGTTCGACGCCGTGCTCGTTCGCCAGGCGGTCGCCGTCAACGGCATCGACGGCATCGCCTTGACCAAGCTCGACGTTCTCGACGGGCTCAAGGAGATCAAGGTCTGCACCGGCTATCGCCTCGACGGCGAGGTGATCGACTATCTGCCGGCCAGTCAGGGCGCGCAGGCGCGCGTCGAGCCGATCTACGAGACGCTCGAGGGCTGGGAGGGCACGACCGCCAATGCGCGTTCGTGGAACGACCTGCCGGCCCAGGCGGTCAAGTATGTGCGCTATATCGAAGAGTTGATCGGCGCCCCCGTCGCTCTGCTTTCGACCAGCCCCGAGCGCGACGACACCATACTTGTGACCGATCCCTTTCAAGACTAGTTTCGGGTTCACATAGGGACCCTGACTTCCTGAACCGGAAGCCAGATAAGGCATAGTTTCGCATGGCAGATTTCGTAGCGGTTCTGAAGAAGACGATCGATGGCCTGAAAGACAATTCTCCGCAGATGCGCGAGAAGGTCTATGACAAGGCGCGGGCGACGATCGAGGCGAAGCTCGCCGCGCTCAACCCGCCGCCGCCACCGGCGGTTGCCGATCGCCAGCGCCAGTCGCTCGAAGCGGCGATCGTGCAGGTGCGGGACGAATATGCCGCGCCGCCGCCGCCCGCCGCCGATCCCGATTTCGAGCAGGACTTCTCGAATTTCTTCGGCGAAGAGCAGGAAGAAGCGCGCACCGCATATCGCGACGAGCCGGCAGGTGACGAGGTCGAGCCCTATCAGCCCGTTCCCTCCCGCGCGGCGGAGGAAATCTACGACGAGCCGGCCGCCAGCGACGCAGCCTATGCCGCCGGCCCTGCGGGCTATGACGACGACTACGCAGAGCGCCCCTATTCGGACGCCTATGCGGACGACACCCAGTGGCAGGACGAGGCCCAGCGCGACGTCTTTCTGGACGACGGGCACGCCGATCGCGCGGCGCTACGGCCGGACGAATACGAGGACGACGGTGCCGGCACGCAGCCGCTCTATGCTCCGCGGGTTCCGGTCCGCAAGAAGCGCCGCGCCAGTGCGGGCCTGATCGCCGCGCTTCTCGTCGCGATCGTGGTTGCGGGCGCCGGCTACGGCATCTGGCTCAATCGCGACGACTTCGCCTCCATCTTCGGCTCCGCGCCGCAGGACGTCGCCACGGAGCCGACGGCCGAGCCGGAAGGCGAGGATGTCGCGTCTGCGCCGACCGAAGAGACGGACGCTGCGGAAACGCCGGCGGCGGAGGCTGAAAAGTTCACGCAGCGGCTGATGCCCGACGGCACCGAAGTCGATGAAGGCGTTGCGGGCGAAGAGCCCACGATCGGCGAGGGCACGTCCGTCGCCGCCGTGACGCCGCCCGACCAGGCGCAGGGCGCGACGTCCGGGCCTCAAGCGGGCACGGACCAGGATCAGGACCAGCCGCAACTGGCAGTCGGCCAGCGCGCGATCTTCTACGAGGAGCGCACGTCCAATGCGGAAGGATCGGCCGAATCGGGCACGATCCTGTGGTCTCTGGTGCAGGAATCGCCCGGTGGCGACCTGCCGCCCGAGGCGGCGATCCGTGCCGAGGTCACCATCCCCGCGCGCGATCTGCAGCTTCGCATGACGATCCGCCGCAATGGCGACCAGTCGCTTCCGGCCAGCCACATCATCGAGATGATCTTCCTGACATCCGACGATTTTTCGGGCGGGTCGATCGACAACGTTCTGCGTGTCGCGATGAAGGACACGGAGCAGGCGGCCGGCAATCCGCTCATCGGTATCCCGGCGAAGATCGCGGACGGTTTCTTCCTGGTCGCCCTGTCGGACTCTTCCGCCGAGGTCGAGGCGAACACCACGCTGCTGCGCCGCCAGAGCTGGATCGACATTCCGATCACCTACGGCTCGGGACGCCGCGCGCTGATGACGATGGAAAAGGGCATTCCGGGCGACCGCGTCTTCCAGGAAGCCTTGCGGGCCTGGGCCGCTTTGGCTCCGATCGCCGAGGACAGCGACGAGCAGCCTCAGTAAAAAACGAAAACGCCGGCGTTTAAGCCGGCGTTTTTTGTTTGAGGCGCTGGTGCGAGATCAGCGCGCGTCGGCCTCGATCGTCCGCAGCGACTGCGCCTGGCGCCGCGCTGCGGCCTTGACCGCATCCTGCACCTTCTCGAACGCGCGCACCTCGATCTGGCGGACGCGTTCGCGGCTGATGTCGAACTCGCCTGAAAGCTCTTCCAGCGTCATCGGGTCTTCCGCGAGCCGGCGTGCTTCGAAAATGCGGCGCTCGCGCTCGTTCAGAACGCTCATGGCGTCGCTGAGCAGCGAGCGGCGGCTTTCGAGTTCGTCCTGCTGGACGAGCATCTCTTCCTGGCTTTCATGGTCGTCGACCAGCCAGTCCTGCCACTCGCCCGATTCGCCTTCGGTCGCACGGATCGGCGCGTTGAGCGACGCGTCGCCCGAAAGGCGCCGGTTCATCGACACGACTTCTTCTTCCGAAACGTTGAGGCGCGTCGCGATCTCGGTGATGTGCTCGGGCTTCAGATCGCCCTCGTCGAGCGCCTGGATCTTGCCCTTCACCTTGCGCAGGTTGAAGAACAGGCGCTTCTGATTGGCGGTGGTGCCCATCTTCACCAGGCTCCACGAACGCAGGATGTATTCCTGGATCGAAGCCTTGATCCACCACATCGCATAGGTCGCGAGGCGGAAGCCGCGCTCGGGCTCGAACTTCTTGACGGCCTGCATCAGGCCGACATTGCCCTCGGAAATCACCTCGCCGATCGGCAGGCCGTAGCCGCGATAACCCATCGCGATCTTGGCGACGAGACGCAGATGGCTTGTCACCATCTTGTGGGCGGCAGCGGTGTCGTCATGCTCCAGATAGCGCTTGGCGAGCATGTACTCTTCCTGCGGCTGAAGCATCGGGAAGCGACGGATTTCTTCAAGATAGCGGGAAAGGCCTCCCTCTCCGGTCGCAATGCTTGGTAGTGTCTGGGCCATAAAGCACCCCTTCTCTCAGATCGGCATGCCCCCGTTGAAGGCGGGCAGGTGGCGCAGCGCCGTGGGCCTGTTGCGCCATATCGACAATATAGGGATCGCGCGGGCGAATTGCACGGCACATTTCGCGCTGAAACATAGCGTCGTCCTCAGGTGAACAATGTCACCGGGGATTTCGTCATTCGGATGGCAAACGACGCAGGGTTTCGACAAGTTCCGCGAAATCGGACGGATAAGCCGCTTCGAAGCGCAGAATTTCGTCCGTCCTTGGGTGGCGAAACTGGAGGAGACGGGCATGGAGTGCCTGGCGCGGGAAGTCCGCGACGAGGTCCTTCAGATCATCCGGCAGCTTGTTCGCCTTCGTGCGAAAAGCGCGCCCATATGTCTGGTCGCCGATCAGCGGATGGCCGATATGGCCCATATGGACGCGGATCTGGTGGGTGCGGCCCGTTTCGAGACGGCACTCGACCAGCGAGGCGAACGCCGTCGCATCGGCCCGCCCGCCGAATTTTTCGACGATCTGGTAGTGCGTCACCGCATGGCGGGCATCTGGCCGGCCTTCGGGAACGACGGCGCGTTTCGTGCGGTCGGTGCCCGACCGGCCGAGCGGGGCGTCGACGATGCCGGCCGGTCGCGGTGGAACGCCCCAGAGAACCGCATGGTAAGCGCGTTCGAGATCGCCGGTCCGTCCATGATCGGCAAAGGCATCCGAAAGTGCCCTGTGGGCGAGATCGTTCTTCGCGACCACGAGGACGCCGCTCGTCTCCTTGTCTAGACGGTGGACGATGCCCGGCCGTTTGACGCCGCCGATGCCCGACAGTGTGTCCCCGCAATGGTGGATCAGCGCGTTGACGAGCGTTCCGGTCCAGTTGCCGGCGCCCGGATGCACGACGAGGCCGGCCGGTTTGTCGATGACGATCAGATCGTCGTCCTCGAACAGGATCGCCAGTTCGATCGCCTCGGCCTGCGGTTCCGCCGGCTCCGGTTCCGGCATGCCGAGCGTGACGAGCGTGCCTGCCACCAGCTTCGATTTGGGCTCCAACACCACCTTGCCGTCGATCCGGACGTCGCCGCCCCTGATGATGGCCTGGATGCGGCTGCGGGATAGATTGGGCGCGGTTTGCGCGGCCAGCCACTGGTCCAGACGCGTGCCTGCGGCATCCTCGCCGACGGCGAAGGCTTTCAAACCGGCGGTTGCTTCGCTATCAGGAACGCTCATTTCGCAGTGACCAATGGATTTCTCTATGACCGAGCGCACGCCCCAGCCGATCGACCCAGACGAGCCGCTCGATCCGGCCGTCGAAAAGGTGCGCGCCAAGCTGATGCGCTTCGTCGTCATCAATCTGGGAATTCTGTTCCTGGCCCTTATGGCCGTGGTGGGCGCGCTTGTCTACCGTGCGGTCTCGACGGAGCCTGCTGCCGAGGAGGCCTCGCCGGCAGGCCTGCCGCTTCCGCCCGAAGGCAGCACCATCACCGGAGAAATTGCTCTGCCTGCAGGAGCGAACGTCCTGTCGCAGTCGCTTTCCGGCGGCAGGCTGACGCTTCTCGTCGAGGTCGGCGGCGCGCGTGAGATCCTCGTCTACGACATCGGCGCGGCCCGCATCATCGCGCGCTTCGCACTGGTAAGCGAGTAGATGGCACTTCGCCTTGCCACCGTGACGCTGGTCGTCGACGATTACGACAGGGCGATCGCGCATTATGTTGGCGTCATCGGCTTCAAGCTTCTGGAAGACGTCCGGCTCGGCGACGACAAGCGGTGGGTGCGCGTGGCGCCTGCCGGTGGCGGCTGCGCGTTCCTGCTGGCAAGGGCCGATGAAGCGGCGCAACTCGGCGCGGTCGGCAACCAGACGGGCGGGCGTGTCGGCTTTTTCGTTGAAACGGACGATTTCGATGCCGATCATGCGGCGATGAAATCACGCGGCGTCGACTTCCGCGAGGCGCCGCGCACGGAAGCCTACGGCAAGGTCGCGGTCTTTGCCGACTGCTATGGAAATCTCTTCGATCTGATCCAGCCGGCGCGACCTTAAGTCAGAAAAAAGTCACGCCGGACCCGGTTGCCTTCGCGCGGATTCGCTTCTATATGGGCGACTTGGACGCTCCCATCGTCTAGCGGTCAGGACGTCGCCCTCTCACGGCGAAAACAGGGGTTCGATTCCCCTTGGGAGTACCAATCTTCTTCAGACGCGCCGCTTTGGACCCCGCACTTGCGGCTTTTTGCGTCGAATACCCCACATGTTCATCATTTTAGCGTCGCGTTAAGTGACTGTCGGGCAGTGTCGCCGCGTCGTCGGGATGTGGGGGCATGCTCGTGGGGATTGACGGAGTTTTGGCGAAGGCGGTGGCGCGAGGCGCAGGGTCCGTTCCGACCATGAATGGCGACGAGCGCGCGCATGCGGGCCGGCTGATGGCCGGGCTCAACGTGATGAGCGACGCGTTCTGCTACTATGATCGCGACGACCGCCTCGTCCACTACAACGACGCAATGGTCGCGCTTTACGCACCGATCGCCGATTTCATCCGTCCGGGCGTGCTGTTTGCCGATCTGCTCGACGCCGCCATCGAGCGCCGTGTCTGGGAGATCGGCGACGCCGATCCGGGCGACCTCAGGGCGCATGTGCTCGCCCAGCGCAGCGGACCCAGCTTCGAGATGCAGCTCGTCTTTCGCGACGGGCGGCACGTCATCCACCGCGAAATCCGCACCGAGGATGGCGGCACGATCGGGGTTTGCACCGACATCACCTCGGTGATGGCGCGCGAGGCCGAACTGGAAAGGGCAAAGGGCGAGGCTCTGGAAGCGCAGGGGCGCCTGCAATCGGCCATCGACGCGCTGCCGGACGGCTTCGTGCTCTGGGACGGAGAGGACCGGCTCGTCGCGTTCAACACCGCGCTGCAGGAACAGTTCTCGATGATCAAGCTGGAGGTCGGCAAGACCTACAGGGAGCTGTTCAGCGAGCTTGCGGAGCGGGGCGGCATGGCCGAAGCGCGCGGCACTGCGACGAGGTGGGTCGCCACGCAGGTGGCGCGATGGGAAGCGCTCGTCGATCACGAAGTCGAATTCCCGATGCCCAACGGACGCTGGATGCGCCGCCACGACCAGGTGACCGCCAATGGCGACCGCGTCGGCATCGTCGCCGACATCACGGACCACAAGCAGCGCGAGCGCGAACTGGCCGTGGCCCGCGACCGGGCCGAAAGCCTTTATGCCGACCTGCAGCGCACGCTCGACACGATGGACCTTGGCGTGGTCGTGCTCGACGGCGATCTCAACACCGAGATCATCAACGAAGCCTATTACCGGCTCTGGCACGCGAAGCCGGAGGAGATACCGGTCGGCTCGCATGCACGCCACATGATGGAAGTCAGCCGGCGCAACGGCATCTACGACGTCGACGACGAAGCCTGGGCGACCTATGTCGAGGAACGGCTGGCGCAGATCGCGTCGGGTGACGTTCCGCCGCGCGAGTTCACCCGCGCCGACGGCTGCACCATGATCTATTCGGTGACGCCGCTTTCCGGCGGGCGGCGGCTCGTTTCCTATTTCGACATAACCGCGATGAAGCGCCGCGAGGCGGAACTGGAGGACGCCCAGCACAAGGCAGAGCTGGCCGATCGCGCCAAGTCCGAATTCCTCGCCAATATGAGCCACGAAATCCGGACGCCCATGAACGGCGTTCTCGGCATGGCCGAACTTCTCTGGAAGACCGATCTCGACGCCAAGCAGAAGACATTCGCCGACATCATCGTCAAATCCGGCAATGCGCTGCTGACCATCATCAACGACATTCTCGACTTCTCCAAGATCGACGCGGGCCAGCTCGCGCTCGACCCGTCACCCTTCGACCTCGCCGAGGCGATCGAGGACGTCGCGACGCTCGTCTCGACGCGGGCGAAGGAGAAGGACCTCGAGATGATCGTCCGGTTCGCGCCGGGGCTGAAGCGCCGCTTCGTCGGCGATGGCGGGCGCATTCGCCAGATCGTGACCAATCTGATGGGCAATGCCGTCAAGTTCACCGATACGGGGCACGTTCTGGTCGACGTCAGCGGCGCCGCGTCCGAAACGGGCACCTGCCTCACCATTTCCGTGACCGATACCGGCATGGGCATTCCAGCCGACAAGCTGGCATTGGTCTTCGAGAAATTCAGCCAGGTCGATGCGTCGTCGACGCGGCGGCACGAGGGAACCGGGCTCGGCCTTGCCATCTCGTCGCGGCTGGTCGCGCTGATGGACGGCGCGATCGACGTCGAAAGCACGGAAGGGCAGGGCTCGCGCTTCTGGTTCACAATCGACCTTCCCCATGCTGAAGACAACACGCAGCAGCGCTCCCCGGCGCTCGACGTACGCGGTGCGCGGGTGCTGATCATCGACGACAACCCGATCAACCGCTCGATCCTGCTGGAGCAGATGCAGGGCTGGGAATTCGACGCCTGCGCGGCGACGAGCGCGGCCGAAGGCATCGCGGTCCTGACCGAGGCGGCACGGCGCGGGCTCGACGTCGATTGCGTCATCCTCGACTACCAGATGCCCGAAATGACCGGCGTCGATGCCGCCCGCATCATTCGCCAGACCGAGGAGATCGCGCGCACGCCGATCCTGCTCCTAAGTTCGGTCGATCAGGCGGTCACAGGCGCTCCGGGACGTGAACTAGGCATCGAGGCGCAGCTCATCAAGCCGGCGCGTTCGGCGGTCCTGCTCAAGACGCTCGTCGACACCATCCAGCGGCGGCGCTCGGCCGTGCCGAATGTCGTGGTGCCGATCGGACTCAGGTCCGCGCCGCCGGCGCCGGCCGCGCCGGCGCGCATCGCGGAAGCGGTCGGCGACCGGCCTGCGCTCGATGTGCTGGTGGCCGAGGACAACGAGGTGAACCAGCTCGTCTTCCGCCAGATACTGGAAGAGATCGGGCTGAACTTCGCCATTGTCGGCAATGGCCGGCTGGCGCTCGAGCGCTATCGGGAAACGGGCGCGCGGTTGATCCTGATGGACGTGTCGATGCCGGTCATGGATGGACTGGAAGCGACGCGCGCGATCCGGGCGATCGGTGCATCGGAACAGCCGGTGCCCATCATCGGCGTCACCGCGCACGCGCTCAAGGGTGACCGCGAGCGCTGTCTGGAAGCCGGAATGGATGACTACCTGCCGAAGCCCGTCAGCCCCAAGGCTCTTGCGGACAAGATCGCTTCGTGGCTTGATCGGGAGATGACGCGGGAAATCGGCGTGAACTGAGCGTATATGGTGTGATCGCACCATACCGCTGCAAGGTTGCGTCATTGAAAGATTGCGTGATCGGAATTCGATATTTTCCGAGTTTCCGGACGGGAAGTGCTGCCGCCGACGTTGGATTGGTCTGTCTGTGCCCCAACTAAGGATCGTTCTCTGCGAATGCAGGCGTCGGTAGCGTTTCGGCTCGAAGGCGTTGCCTTTCCGTCCGGCTTTTTCGGCCTCTCCCCTTAGCCGACTTTTCGGATTTCGTTGCGCTTGACGCCTATTCCCGGCCGCTTCGTCAAGCCGACATCAAACTGTCATCCAACTGTTACATGGGGCCGGTATTGCCACTCGCGTCGCCTTCGGACGGCGCAGCAGAAGACAATTCTGAACAGGAGTGGGCTCCATGAACAAAGTCATTCTCGCGGCTTCCGCCGCAGCACTCGCCATCGCCGCGTCCGCCGGCGTCGCCACCGCGCAGTCGCGCGACACCATCCAGATCGCCGGCTCGTCGACGGTTCTGCCCTTCGCCTCGATCGTCGCCGAGGAATTCGGCAACGCCTTCCCGGAGTTCAACACGCCGGTCGTCGGTTCCGGCGGTTCGGGCGGCGGTCTGCGCCAGTTCTGCGAAGGCGTCGGCGAGAACACGATCGACATCGCCAACTCCTCGCGCCGCATCCGCGCCGGCGAGGTCGAGGCCTGCAACGGCAATGGCGTGAGCGACATCCGTGAGATCCAGATCGGATATGACGGCATCGTCTTTGCCGTTTCTGCCGACAAGGAAGATTTCGCGCTTGAGCCGGTTCACATCTTCAAGGCGATCGCCGCCCAGGTCCCGGTCGACGGCGAGATGGTCGCAAACACCTACGCGAACTGGAACGAGATCGACGCTTCGCTGCCCAACCAGCCGATCGCCGTTGCCATTCCCGCCTCCAATCACGGCACGCGCGAAGTCTTCGAAGAGCGCGTTCTCGTGGCCGGTTGCGAGGCAGCCGAGCTGCCCGAGATGGAAGAAGAGGCGATGGAAGCCGCGTGCACGGCGCTTCGTCAGGATGTCGTGATCGAGATTGCCGGCGACTACACCGAGACGCTCGCCCGCCTGCAGTCCAATCCCGACACCGTCGGCGTCTTCGGCCTGTCCTTCTACGACCAGAATCGCGACACGTTGAAGGTCGCGACCATGTCGCGCGTCATCCCGTCGCTCGAAACCATCGCATCGGGTGAGTATCCGGTGTCGCGTCCGCTCTATTTCTACGTCAAGGGCGAGCACATCGGCACCATTCCCGGCATCGAGGAATACGTCGCCTTCTTCCTGTCCGACCAGATGGCCGGTGCGGGCGGGGCGCTCGAGACTGCGGGCATGATCCCGGCGCCGGAAGAGGAAACGGCAGAAGTGCTTGCCGCTTTCGACGCGGGCGACGCGCTCGAGGCTTCGGACGTCGAATAGGCTTCCACCCGCAAAGCCGCAGGGCCCCTTCCGGAGGGCCCCTGTCGACGTTCATCGGCCAGTGCGGCCGGACGTTCGATGAAACGGACCTCGATAACCAGGTCAAATCATGTACAGCCTTCTCACGATCGCTCTATTGCTGGCTCTCCTGAGTATTGCCTATCAGCAGGGCTGGGCGGTCAGCCGCAAGCTTGCGACGCCTGAAGCCACGCGGCTGCACTCGCGTCCGCCCTATCATGGTTCGCTCGTGGCAATCTGGACGATTGCACCGGCGCTCGTCATCCTGGCGCTCTGGGCGCTTTTCGGCGCGACCGCCTCGCGCGCCTACATCGTCATGAACTTGCCCGCCGAGATCGTCGATCAAGGGGGCAACGTCCTTCAGTCGGCGATCCAGCGTGTACGGGCCATTGCGTCCGGTGCTGGCGTCGCAGGCGAGGTTCAGCCTTACGAGATGGCTGCCGGCGCCGCGTTTCGTCAGTTTCAGAACCTCGCTTCGGCGACCGTGCTCGGCTCCGCTGCGGCATTCGCCGCTGTTTCGCTCCTGTTTGCGCGCAAACGCATCGCCGTCCGCCTGCAGGCGCGCAACGAGGTCGAGCGCATCGTCCGCTATCTGCTGCTGGGCTGTTCGGCCGTCGCGATCCTGACGACACTCGGCATCGTCCTTTCTCTCGTCTTCGAGGCTGCACGCTTCTTTTCCTTCGTCAGCCCGATCGACTTCTTCTTCGGCACGGTCTGGAACCCCCGGTTCTCCACGACGGGCGCGGGCAGCGGCGAATACGGCCTCCTGCCGCTCCTTTGGGGTACGGTCATGGTCGCGGCCATCGCCATGTTCGTGTCTCTTCCCATCGGTCTGATGACCGCGATCTACACGTCGCAATATGCCAGCCCGCGGATGCGCAGCCTGGTCAAGCCGGTGGTCGAGGTGCTCGCCGGCATTCCCACCATCGTCTACGGCTTCTTCGCGCTCGTCACGGTGGGACCGTTCCTCGCCGCGTTCGGGCAGACGATCGGCGTCAACATCCGCGCGACATCCGCCCTGACGGCCGGCATCGTCATGGGAATCATGATCATCCCGTTCATTTCGTCGCTGTCGGACGACATTCTTCGTCAGGTTCCGCGGGCAATGATCGACGGTTCGATCGGCCTCGGCGCGACACGTTCGGAAACGATCAAGCGGGTCATCCTGCCAGCGGCGCTCCCCGGCATCGTGGGCGCGTTTCTTCTCGCCGTCAGCCGGGCGATCGGCGAGACGATGATCGTGGTCCTTGCGGCGGGCAACAGCCCGTTCCTGCGCGCGAATCCCGGCGAGCCGATTTCCACGGTGACCGTGACCATCGTCAACCAGCTCACCGGCGACCAGGATTTCGCGTCACCGCAATCGCTCGTCGCATTCGCGCTCGGGCTCACGCTCTTCGTGATGACCCTCTTCCTCAACATGGCTGCGCTCTACATCGTGCGCCGCTTCCGGGAGCAGTACGAGTAGTCATGGCCAACCAATCTCCGGTATCCACCGAACAGGCCGAGAACCAGGCCCGTCTGTCGAGAATCCGCAGCGGGCTGGCGCGCCGGCACGGACGCGAGCGGCGGTTCCGCCTCTACGGCCTCCTCGCAATCGGCGCCGCGCTTGCTTTCGTGGTCATCCTGTTCTCCATGATCCTGTCCAAGGGCCTGCCCGCTTTCACGCAGGCGACCTTGACAATCCCGATCACGTTCGATGCCGAACTCCTCGATATCGACCCGCGTCCGACGCTTCAGGACGGCCAGTCGCCTGCCGACTTGCGCGCTGCCGATCTGCGCTGGCAGCGCGACGCGACGATGCTCAACTGGAACAGCATCATCGAGCAATCCGTCCGTGAACTGACCGGCGATACGCAGATCGCACCGCGCGATCTTCAGTCGATCATCGATAATGGAGAGCGCTTCAAGTTGCGGGACGCGTTCGTGGCCAATCCGGCACTGGCCGGCCAAACCGTCGAGATGCAGCTTCTCGCTTCGGCGAATGCCGACAACTGGTTGAAGGGCAACATCAACCGCGACCTTCCGGACGCGCAGCAGCAGCTTTCGGCGGATGCACGCGCCCTTGCCGATCGTCTTTACGAAGACGGGCAGATCAGGATGGCCTTCGCCTGGCACATCTTCACCAACGTGGACTCGCGTTCGGCGCCCGCAAGTGCAGGCCTTGCCGGCGCGTTCATGGGTTCGCTCTACATGATGCTGGTCGTCATCGTCCTGGCAGTCCCGATCGGCGTGGCGAGTGCGATCTATCTCGAAGAGTTCGCCCCGAAGAACCGCCTGACCGACCTGATCGAGGTCAACATCAACAATCTCGCCGCCGTGCCGTCGATCGTGTTCGGTCTGCTGGGTGCGGCCGTGTTCATCAACTATTTCCGCCTTCCCCTTTCGGCTCCCATCGTCGGCGGTCTGGTCCTTACGCTGATGACGCTGCCGACGATCATCATCGCGACGCGTTCGGCGCTGAGGGCCGTTCCGCCATCGCTGCGGCAAGCAGCATTGGGCCTTGGCGCCTCGCGCACGCAGATGGTCTTTCACCATGTGCTGCCGGTCACGTATCCGGGCATCCTGACGGCCACCATCATCGGCGTGGCACAGGCGCTGGGCGAGACGGCTCCGCTTCTGCTCATCGGTATGAACGCCTTCGTGGCCGCCGTGCCGGGATCTCCCTTCGACCAGTCGTCGGCACTGCCGGTGCAGATCTATCTGTGGCAGGGCAATGAGAACCGCAATTTCTTCGAGGCACGAACCTCGGCGGCAATCATCGTTCTGCTCGCCCTGATGATCAGCCTGAACGCGGTCGCCATCTTCCTGCGAAGCCGGCTTGAGCGACGCCGGTGAGCCACGCGTTGCCTGCAGCGCCGAGTCGGGCGACGATGCGAGGAGTTACAAGGATGAACCAGATGACCGAAATCGCTCTCGAAAACGCGATCACCAGTGCGGCAAGGCCGCTCGATGCCAAGATGCGCGGCCGTGACGTCAATGTCTTCTACGGTGCCAAGCAGGCGCTGTTCGACGTCAATCTCGACATTGGCGAACGCCAGGTGACGGCGCTGATTGGGCCGTCGGGCTGCGGAAAGTCGACCTTCCTGCGCTGCCTCAACCGGATGAACGACACGATCGACATCGCCCGCATCGACGGGAGCATCACGCTCGACGGGCAGGACATCTACGATCCGAAGATCGACGTGGTGGAACTGCGTGCCCGCGTCGGCATGGTGTTCCAGAAGCCGAACCCGTTCCCGAAATCGATCTTCGAAAACGTCGCCTACGGACCGAAGATCCACGGTCTTGCGTCGAACAAGACCGATCTCGAGGAAATCGTCGTCACCAGCCTGAAGAAGGCGAGCCTCTACGAGGAGGTCAAGGACCGCCTGCACGAGCCGGGCACCGGCCTTTCGGGCGGCCAGCAGCAGCGTCTTTGCATCGCGCGCGCCATCGCCGTTTCGCCCGAAGTCATCCTGATGGACGAGCCGTGCTCGGCGCTTGATCCGATCGCGACGGCGAAGATCGAGGAACTGATCGACGAATTGCGAGCGAACTTCACCATCGTGATCGTGACGCACTCGATGCAGCAGGCCGCGCGGGTCTCGCAGCGCACGGCGTTCTTCCATCTGGGCGTGCTTGTCGAGGAGGGCGCGACGGAACAGATTTTCACGGCACCGTCCGACAAGCGCACACAGGACTACGTCACCGGCCGCTTCGGCTGAACGGCATACGCAGAGGGCAGGGACAATGGCGGGACAACATATCGTAGCGTCCTTCGACGAGGAGCTCGGGCAGATCGACCGGCTGATCCGCGACATGGGCGATCTGGGACAGGCGATGGTTCTAGGAGCGACGCAGTCGCTGCTCGACAACGACGTGCCGCTCGCCCAGCGCGTCATCTCGGACGACGTGGTGATGGATGCGCGCCAGCGCGAGCTCGACGAGCGCGCCATCGCGCTCATCGCCAAGCGGCAGCCGATGGCGCAGGATCTGCGCGCCGTGGTCGGTGCGATCCGCATGGCGAGCGATCTCGAGCGCATCGGCGATCTGGCCAAGAACATCTCCAAGCGCGTCAGCGCGGTCGGTTCGGGCGCGATGCAGCGCAAGCTCTCGCACTCGATCGACACGATGTCGCAACTGGTGCGCGCGCAGCTTGCCGGCGTGATCGACAATTATGTCGGCCGCAACCCGCAGGCCCTGGTGACGCTGAGGGCCGACGACGAGAATATCGACGTGCAGTATACCGCCGTCTTCCGCGAACTCCTGACCTACATGATGGAGGACCCGCGCAACATCACCGCCTGCACCCATCTCCTCTTCTGCGCCAAGAATCTGGAGCGGATCGGCGATCATGCGACCAACATCGCCGAGAACGCCTACTATGTGATGGTCGGCCAGCAATTGCCGCTCCACCGGCCGAAGCTCGACGAGACGTCGATCTCGGCCAGGCCGGCATGAGGAGCGGCCGATGATCGCGCCGAGGATCATGGTGGTCGAGGACGAGGAGCCGCTGGGCGTCCTGATCAAGTACAATCTGGAAGCCGAGGGCTACAAGGTCGAGGTGATCACGCGCGGCGACGAAGCGGAAATCCGGCTCCAGGAAACCGTGCCGGATTTGCTCGTGCTCGACTGGATGGTGCCGGCCGTCTCTGGCATCGAGCTTTGCCGGCGCCTGCGGATGCGGGCTGAAACCGAGCGCCTGCCGATCATCATGCTGACGGCGCGGGGCGAGGAAAGCGACCGGGTGCGCGGACTTTCGACCGGCGCCGACGACTATCTCGTCAAGCCGTTCTCGACGCCCGAATTCGTCGCCCGCGTGCGCGCGCTCCTGCGACGGGCGAAGCCCGAAATCCTGTCGAGCGTGCTCAAGGTCGGCGACATCGTGCTCGACCGCGAGTCGCACCGCGTCTATCGCGATCAGGTCGAGGTCCATCTCGGCCCGACCGAGTTCCGGCTGCTCGAATTCCTGATGCAGCATCCCGGCCGCGTCTTCTCGCGCGGACAGTTGCTCGACAATGTCTGGGGCGAGACGATCTATATCGACGAGCGCACGGTCGACGTCCATGTCGGGCGTCTGCGCAAGGCGGTCAATCCGGACAGCGCGCCGGACGTCATCCGCACCATCCGCGGCGCGGGCTACTCGATCAACGAAAGCTGATCTCAGGCGCCCGCCTGCATCGTCGCGATATAGCCCGGTGCGAAGAGTTCGTTGTCGACGGCCTCCAGCGCGCGCCGCGCGCAGCCTTCGAGGATCAAGGGCATTTCGTCGGCTTCGAGGTCGAAGGAGATGACGGCGTCGTGCTGTCCGCCCGCCGTCTGGCCGATCGCCTCGCGGATCGAAGGTTCCATCATGTCGAAGGCGAGCGTACCCGGCCCGACGATCGCCACCGGAGCCGGATCGATCAGCGCGAAGAGCGAGCCGAGCCCGTAGCCGATCGCCTCTCCGGCCCGGGTGAAGGCGGCGCGGGCCGGTCCGTCGGCGGCGCGGGCATCCTGCGCGAGTTCAAGCATGGTCTGCGGATCGACGTCGGCATCGGCGACCGTCTGGTCGCTGCGCCCCGCCGCCTCGCGCAGGATCGCGTAATTGCCCGCATAGGCCTCGATGCAGCCGTGCCGCCCGCAGCGGCAGAGCGCGCCGCCAGGCCGGTGGATCATGTGTCCGAACTCGCCCCCCGAGGAATAGGCGCCGGTGAAAAGTTCGCCGCGCAGCACCAGCCCCATGCCGATGCCGTTCGACAGGAGCAGGGTGACGAAATTGTCGCGATAGCGCTCCGGGTCGCGGGCCCGCAGCGCGACGGCGATCATGTTGCAGTCGTTCTGGACTGTGACGGGAAAGCCGAAGCGCCGTTCCAGAATGTCGGCGAAGGGGATGTCGCTTTCCGGCGTGATCGGGGTCCACAGCATCGCGCGGGCATCCGAATCCGTGATACCCTGCACGGCCATCGTCATGCGCATGACGTCGTTCGGGGTGCGTCCGGCATCCTGGAGCACCGCCTCGATCATGTGCGTCACCGCGCCGACGAGCTCGTCGCGGCTTGCGGTCAGCGTCGACAGCCGTTCGCGCTTCTGCGCGACGATTTCGCCTGCGTAGTCGAAGACCGTCGCCGAAAGCGTGTTGAGGAGAAGCACGACGGTCAGCACGGTCGCCGCCTTCGGCTCGAGGCCGAGCGAGACCTGGGGCCGTCCGCGGCGCACGACCTCGTTCTCGCCGCTCTTGACCGGGCGCAGCACGCCCTCGGCGATCAGGTCGGAGGAAATCGCGGAAATCGTCGAATGGCTGAGGCCGGTGCGGCTGACCAGATCGGTACGCGAAGGCTGGCCCTCGCGCCTGACGGCGGCGATGACCATGGCGCGATTGCGCTTGCGCAGATCGTCGTGGCGCACGCCCAAAATCATCGATCCAACCTCCCAAAGGCGTCTTGAAGCACCTCTGAAAGGATATTGACACACGGAAAATGCTGAGTCATTATTTTTTTCGAGGCTCGAAAAAAAAGGGCTTCCCGCTGCCGAGAGGCAATCTGAGGAGGCGCCGCACGCGGCGCAGGGAGGAACATCATGAAGAATTTCGCAACCGCCTTGCTGGCGGGTGTCGCGCTTTCGCTCACGCTTTCCGCCGCGGCGAAGGCCGAGGGCAAGGTCATCGGCGTGTCCTGGTCCAACTTCCAGGAAGAGCGCTGGAAGACCGACGAGGCCGCGATGAAGGCCGCCATCGAAGCCGCCGGCAACAGCTACATCTCCGCCGACGCGCAATCGTCCGCCGCCAAGCAGCTCACCGACGTCGAGTCGCTGATCAGCCAGGGCGCGAACGCGCTCATCATCCTGGCGCAGGACTCCTCGGCCATCGGGCCGGCCGTCGAGAACGCGGTCGCGGAAGGCATTCCGGTCGTCGGCTATGACCGCCTGATCGAGAACCCCGACGCCTTCTACCTGACCTTCGACAACAAGGAAGTCGGCCGTCTGCAGGCGCAGGCCGTCATGGAGGCGCAGCCGGAAGGCAATTACGTCTTCATCAAGGGCTCGTCGTCCGATCCGAACGCGGACTTCCTGTTCTCGGGCCAGATGGAAGTGCTGCAGGAGGCGATCGACGCCGGCACGATCAAGAATGTCGGCGAGGCCTATACGGATGGCTGGCTGCCCGCCAACGCGCAGCGCAACATGGAACAGATCCTGACCCAGAACAACAACGAGGTCGACGCGGTCGTCGCCTCGAATGACGGCACGGCCGGCGGCGCGATCGCGGCGCTCGACGCGCAGGGCCTGGCAGGTTCGGTTCCGGTGTCCGGACAGGACGCCGACCACGCCGCGCTGAACCGCATCGCGCTCGGCACGCAGACCGTCTCGGTCTGGAAGGATTCGCGCGAACTCGGCAAGTCGGCGGCGGAAATCGCCAACGAACTCGCCGAAGGCACCGCGATGAACGAGATCGAAGGGGTGACGGCCTGGTCCGACGGCCCGAACGGCACCGAGATGAATGCCGTGTTCCTCGAGCCGCTGGCGATCACCAAGGACAATCTCGACGTCGTGATCGACGCCGAGTGGGTGACCAAGGACGTCGTCTGCCAGGGCGTGTCCGCCGGTTCGACGCCCGCCTGCGACTAAGTCTCGACAGGTCGAAAACATCGTGCGCCGCGGTTTGACGAAAGCCGCGGCGCATTCATAAGATGAATAGCGGCGCGTCGGGTCCTCGACCCCGAGCGACCGCGATGGAGGACATGATGTCGGACACGACGTCCCCGGCGCCGGTTGATACCGCGCGCGCATCCGAGCAGAACGCGCTCGCACGCTTCATGAAGGCCACCGAACTCGACACGCGCATGCTCGGAATGCTCGGCGCACTCGCCGTGATCTGGATCGGGTTCCACATCATGTCGGGCGGGCTGTTCCTCACGCCGCGCAATCTGTGGAACCTGTCGGTGCAGTCCGCCTCCGTCTCGGTGATGGCGACCGGCATGGTGCTGGTCATCGTCACGCGCAACATCGACCTGTCGGTCGGCTCCGTGCTCGGCGTCACCGGCATGATCATCGCCGTCACGCAGGTCCGAATACTGCCGGACTATCTCGGGCTCGGCCATCCGGCGATCTGGGCGATCGCGATCCTCGTCGGGCTGGCCGTCGGCATCGCCATCGGGGCCCTTCAGGGGTTCATCATCGCCTATCTGCAGGTGCCCGCCTTCATCGTCACGCTTGGCGGCCTTTTGGTCTGGCGCGGTGCGGCCTGGTGGGTGACGAGCGGCCAGACGGTCGCGCCGATGGACACGACATTCCGCCTTCTGGGCGGTGGCCCGGAAGGAGCGATCGGCGCCCAGTGGAGCTGGGTCGTCGGCATCGTCGCCTGTCTGGCGGTCGTCTTCTTCATCTGGAACGCGCGCAAGCAGCGCCGGCGCTTTCATTTCCCGCTGCGTCCGGTCTGGGCCGAGGGGTTCCTCGCCGGCGTCGCCTGCATCGCGATCCTCGGCGCCGTCGCCGTCGCCAATGCCTATCCCTGGCCGGCAGGCACCGTCCGGCGCTATGCGGAGGTCAACAACATCACGGTGCCCGAAGGCGGGCTCTTCATCCCGCACGGCATCGCCATCCCGGTCCTGATCGCGATTACGGTCGGCATCGTCATGACCTTCGTGACGACGCGCACCCGCTTCGGCCGCTACGTCTTCGCCATCGGCGGCAATCCGGAGGCCGCGTCGCTCGCCGGCATCAACACGCGCTGGATCACGATGAAGATCTTCATGCTGATGGGCGCGCTTGCCGCCATCGGCGCGGTGATCTCGACGGCACGTCTCAATGCGGCGACGAATGCGCAGGGCACGCTCGACGAACTGCTGGTCATTGCCGCGGCCGTCATCGGCGGCACGTCGCTTGCCGGTGGCGTCGGCACCATCGTAGGGGCCATGATCGGTGCGGTGCTGATGCAGTCGCTCGCCACCGGCATGATCCTGCTCGGCGTCGACTCGCCGCTGCAGAACATCGTCGTCGGCGCCGTCCTCGTCGTCGCCGTCTGGCTCGACACCATCTATCGCCGTCGCGTGGGCTAGGAGAACGATCATGGAAACAAGCACGCCGCTCGTCGACATGCGCAACATCTCGATCTCGTTCGGCGGCATCCATGCCGTCGACAATGCCAGCGTCGACCTCTATCCGGGCGAAGTCGTCGCGCTTCTGGGCCACAATGGCGCCGGCAAGTCGACGCTGATCAAAATCCTCTCCGGCGCCTACAAGCGCGATGCCGGCGAAATCTTCGTCAATGGCGAGGAAGCGCAGATCGGCAATCCGCGCGACGCCAAGAAATACGGTATCGAGACGATCTACCAGACGCTCGCGCTCGCCGACAATGTCGACGCGGCAGCCAATCTCTTCCTCGGCCGCGAACTGCGTACACCCTGGGGCACGCTTGACGACGTGGCGATGGAATCGGAGACGCGCAAGGTCATGGGCCGGCTCAATCCGCGCTTCCAGCGCTTCAAGGAGCCGGTGAGCAAATTGTCGGGTGGCCAGCGTCAGTCCGTGGCCATCGCACGCGCGATCCACTTCAACGCGCGCATCCTGATCATGGACGAGCCGACCGCCGCTCTGGGGCCGCAGGAGACGCAGCAGGTCTCCGAACTCGTGCTCCAGCTCAAGCAGGACGGTATCGGCATCTTCCTGATCAGCCACGACATCCACGACGTGTTTGACCTCGCCGACCGCGTGGTCGTGATGAAGAACGGACAGGTGGTGGGAACGGCGCGCACCAGCGATGTCGATCAGGACGAGGTGCTGGGAATGATCATCCTCGGCAAATGCCCGCCCGGAGCCGTTCCGGGGCCGGGCGCCCTGAAGATCGCCGCATAAAAAAGGAGCGCCTTTCGGCGCTCCCTTTCGTTTCAGCCTGAGGCTGAGATCAGCAGCGTGCTTCGTAGGTACGCGACGGGTTGTTGCGATCGCGGTACAGGCAGTAGCCCTGACGATCCTGCGAGCGGCCGACAAGGTAGCCTGCAGCACCGCCGATGGCAGCACCGGCCAGAGCGCCCGACGCGCGGCCCGTAGCGATAGCGCCGACGCCGGCACCGACGGCAGCGCCGCCGACGGCGGTCTGTTCAGCGGTGGTGCAGCCGGCAGCAATCATCATCGTTGCGGCGAGAGCCAAGAGTGTCTTCTTCATTTACAGCCTCCATAGGGATGGGCATGCCCTTCGGCGGGTAAATGAAGTGCATGCGGTTGGATAATCAAGTCGTTTATTCCTGACGGTTCGTAACGGCATCACCGAATGCCATGGCGACTGCCATGCTCGGTTCCACCCAAGGCTCTAGAGACGCGACCAGCTTTCCGTCCTCGATATCCCAGACCAGCTCGGCATCAGCCTCCACGAGCAGGGGATCGACGGAAACGCATTCGGCGAACATCTTCGGATGGCTTTCCCCGGCGGCGGATCGCACCGAGGGAAGGTCCGACCGGCATTCCTCGACCGTTTCATAGGCGAAGACCGGAGCTGGAATTTCCTCGCATTGCGCGAGATCGCCCGAGCACCCGATCATCAGAAGAATGGCAGCGATGTGTTCCATGACCACGTCCCTTTCACGAGCCAGAAACGGCAAAGCCGCGCAGTTGGTTCCCGCCGCTTCATCAAACGATAACGAATCGCACCGATCTTGGCCGGGCGGAGGCCAGCCATGTCGAGCGCGCTGCGAATCGAATCCTTTCTCGAGATGATGAGTGCCGAACGCGGATCGAGCGACAACACGCTCGCCGCCTACAGGCGCGACCTCGAGGATGCGCAAGGCGTGTTGGCAGCGCGTGGCGGGCTGGCGAAGGCCGCGCCGGCCGATATCGCCTTCTATCTGGAAGATCTGTCGTTGCGCGGCTTTGCATCGACCACGCAGGCCCGGCATCTCTCGGCGCTGCGCCAGTTCTACCGCTTCCTCTATTCCGAAGGACTGCGCGGTGACGATCCCACTGCGACCATCGATGCACCGCGCAAGGCGCGCAGCCTGCCGAAGACGATGGGAGAAAGCCTTGTCGACCGACTGCTGGCGCGTGCCGAAGCGGAAGCGAGCGAAGCCGGCCTGTCCGACGCAGAGCGTGCAATGCGCGTCCGGATGCAGGCGATCGTCGAGCTCTTCTATGCGACGGGCCTGCGCGTCTCCGAACTCGTCCAGCTTCCGGTCGCGGTTGCCGCACGCAATGACCGCTTCTTCGCCGTCACCGGCAAGGGTGGCAAGGATCGTCTCGTTCCCCTCTCGCCGGTCGCGCGCGAGGCGGTGAAGGCATGGGCCGCCTTGCGCAATGCCGACCCGCAATCGGCCGACAGCCGGTTCCTGTTCCCGGCACGGTCGAAGGAGGGATATCTGGCGAGGCAGGTCGTGGCGCGCGAATTGAAGGCGCTCGGCACCCGGGCGGGCATTCGCGCCGCGGATCTTTCGCCTCACGTCCTGCGCCATGCCTTCGCCAGTCATCTCCTGCAGAACGGCGCCGACCTGCGGGCCGTCCAGCAACTTCTCGGCCATGCCGACATTTCGACGACGCAAATCTACACGCATGTGCTGGAAAAGACGCTCAGCGATCTCGTCGTGAATCACCATCCGCTTGCCGATTAGCCTTGTGACCGCTATGTGAAGCCCGCATCCCGCAAGCGCGGACCGTCACGCCACCTTTCCCGGTAAGCCAGAGAGTCCATGTATAATTATCTCGACTTCGAAAAGCCTGTCGCAGATCTGGAAGGCAAGATTCTCGAACTGAGGAAGCTGGCCGACAGCGGCGAGGCGGTGGATGTCGGCGAGGAAATCTCCCGGCTGGAAAAGCGGTCGCGCGAAGCGCTGCGCGATCTTTACCGGCAGTTGACGCCTTGGCAGAAGGCGCAGGTCGCCCGCCATCCGGATCGCCCGCATTGCGTCGACTACGTCGCCGGGCTGTTCACCGATTTCACGCCGCTGGCAGGCGACCGCGCCTTCGGCGAGGACAATGCGATCATCGGCGGCTTCGCACGCTTTCGCGGCCAGCCGGTCGCCGTCCTCGGACAGGAAAAAGGCTCGGACACCAAGACGCGGCTGAAGCATAATTTCGGCATGGCGCGGCCTGAGGGCTACCGCAAGGCCGTGCGCATCATGGAACTTGCCGACCGCTTCAAGGTGCCGATGATCACGCTGGTCGACACGGCCGGCGCCTATCCGGGCATCGGCGCGGAGGAGCGCGGGCAGGCCGAGGCCATCGCGCGCTCGACCTCGCAGTGCCTGGCGATGAAGGTCCCGACCGTCTCCGTCGTCATCGGCGAGGGCGGCTCGGGCGGCGCGATCGCCATCGCGACGGCCAACAAGGTCTACATGCTCGAGCACTCGATCTATTCGGTGATCTCGCCGGAAGGGGCGGCATCGATCCTCTGGCACGATTCGACGCGCGCCAAGGATGCGGCGACGAACATGAAGATCACCGCGCAGGATCTGCTCGACTTGAAGATCATCGACGGCATCATTTCCGAGCCGCTCGGCGGCGCCCATCGCGGTCGCGAGAACGTCATCGAGGCGGCCGGCGAGCAGATTTCACGCGGCTTTGCCGAACTGCAGGGCGCCAACATGGACTACCGCGAACATCGCCGCGAGAAGTTCCTGGCCATCGGCCGCAGTCTCGCCTGAGGCGACGTTGCGGCAGGGCAAGACAATTTTTCGATTGTGGTAACGGTTTTTCAAGGTTAACCAGTCTAGCGTCGGGTTTTGCGAGGCCTGGTGCGCTATGCATGCGGCTTCGCGGGGGATCACAGAGAGCCGTCGACGACCATGAATCTTCGCCTTGCCCATGTCGCCCTTCTCGCCGCCGCCACCATGCTGGCCGGCTGCAACGCTTCGCTCGAGGACATTGCGCCCAAAGCCGAGAGGCAATTGCCCGCCAAGGTCGTGCAGACGATGAAGGCGAAGGGCATGAGCACGACGTCGCCGATCATGGTGCGCCTGTTCAAGGAAGAAGCCGTCCTCGAAGTCTGGAAGCAGAAGGACAATGGCCGCTTCGACCTCGTGAAGACCTACGAGATCTGCAAATGGTCGGGCAAGCTCGGGCCGAAATTCACCGAAGGCGACCGCCAGGCGCCGGAGGGCTTCTATGCGGTCGGGCCGCATCAGATGAACCCGCAATCGAGCTATCACCTGTCGTTCAATATCGGTTTCCCGAACGCCTATGACCGCGCGCATGGCCGTTCGGGCCAGCATCTGATGGTTCATGGCGGTTGCTCGTCCTCGGGCTGCTATTCGATGACCGACGAACAGGTCGAGGAAATCTACGCCTTCGCGCGCGACGCCTTCAAGGGCGGCCAGCAGGCGTTCCAGTTGCAGGCCTATCCCTTCCGCATGACCGCGCAGAACATGGCGCGCTACAAGAGCGATCCGAACTACGAGTTCTGGACCATGCTGAAGGAAGGTTACGACCACTTCGAGATCACCAAGCTGCCGCCGAAGGTGGACGTGTGCGAGCGGCGCTACGTCTTCAACCAGTACACGGCGGACGGGCGTCCGTTCTCGCCCACCGGCGCCTGCCCGGCGGCGACGCAGCCCGAAGCGCTGCAGACGGCCTACAAGACCTACAAGTCGACCTTCGACGTCGCCTTTACCTCGGCCCTCGATTCCAGCGCCTTTTCCAAGCCCGCGCCGTCGATCACCGGTGTCAAGGAAGCCGCGCTCGTGGCCGACTGGTCGCGCAAGCGCGCGCGCGGTGAGCGCGTCAGCCAGGAGCCGCCGAATTTCGAACAGTCCGGCGTGATGGTTTCGACGCGTCCGCCGAGCGAACGCCCGGCCGCTGCGGCCGTCGCGTACCAGCCGGCCCCGCAGCCCGTTCCCGCACCGATGCCGGCACCCGTTGCCGCAGCGCCCGTCGCCGAGCCGGCTCCGATTGCCGTCGCGCCCGCGCCGCAGCCCGCCGAGCCGCCCTCGCGCCTCGGCCGCCTGATGACGCTGTTCGGCAACTAGAGATTTGACCGAAATCTACGATCTGAGGGGGCTCAACTGCCCCCTTCCAGTGCTGAAGACGCGCAAGCGCCTGCAGTCGATGCGGACCGGCGAATTCCTGACGGTCGAGACGACCGATCCGCTCGCGGCCCTCGACATCCCCGCCTTCTGCCAGGAAGACGGCCACAGGCTCGTCGACAGCACGTCCGTCGACGGCGGCCACCGCTTCGTGATCGAAAAGGGCTAGCGGCCGCTGCCGAGCTGCTACTTGCCGATGTCTTCGAGCCGGTAGGTCGTCGTCTGGTAGACCTGGTTGATCCAGTTGCCGAACAGAAGATGGGCATGCGAGCGCCAGCGGTTGAGCGGCGCGCGGGTCGGGTCGTTGTCCGGATAATAGGCGTGCGGCAGGCCGGTCTTGACGCCTGCAGCGACGTCGCGGTCGTATTCCTCCTTCAGCGAGGTGGAATCGTACTCGATATGGTTGAACATATAGAGCCTGTTCCCGGCCTTCTCCGCCAGCATGCACGGCCCCGTCACGTCCGATTCCATCAGGAGTTCGAGACCTGATTCCGGCCGGATGTCGGCGGATCGCACTTCCGTCCAGCGCGAGACCGGCACGGCGAAGTCGTCCGAGACGCCCGTCAGAAAGGGCGATGCCGGCGCGTTGTTGCGATGGCGGAACACGCCGAACGCCTTTTCTTCGAGCGCATATTTCGGCAGCTTGTGAAAGTGCCACGCCGCCGCCATCGCGCCCCAGCAGATGAAGAACGAGGAATGCGCGTTGGTCTTCGTCCAGTCGAGAATGCGCGTCATCTCGGCCCAGTAGCCGACTTCCTCGAAGGGCAGCAGCTCGATCGGCGCGCCGGTGACGATGAACCCGTCGAACTTGCGATCACGCACCTCGTCCCACGTCTGGTAGAACGAGATCAGGTGGTCCTCGGGCGTGTTCTTGGCCTTGTGGTTGGCGATCCGCACCAGCGTCAGCTCGATCTGGAGCGGCGTCGCGCCGATCAGACGGGCGAACTGCGTCTCGGTGCGGACCTTGTTCGGCATCAGGTTGAGCAGACCGATCTGCAGCGGGCGGATGTCCTGCCGGAGCGCCGTCTGCTCGTCCATGATGGACACGCCTTCGCGCACGAGAATGTCGCGGGCGGGTAGCTGGTCGGGAATCTTGATCGGCATGGTGCACTCCAGAACGCAGGAAACCGGCGGCAGATTCGCGGCCGGTCCGAACGGACTGTGCAAGCGGCCCCTTAGCAACTTTTTTAACGTGGCTGCAAGCCGACCGGCCAAATCACCACGGGTTCACGCGCGCATTTAGGCACACACGCCCTTTGCGTCAATCGCAAAGCTTGGTAGATGGAGCCCGCCTTTCCCAAAGTGGACCCGTCGACATGAATGAGAAGCTTCGCCCGCAGCCACGCCCCGGCGTCATGGACATTGCAGCCTACGTGCCAGGCAAGCACGGCGATACGTCGAAGGGCAAGGTCCACAAGCTGTCCTCAAACGAAACGCCGCTCGGCGCTTCTCCGGAGGCCATCGACGCCGCCGCGCAGGTGCTCGCCCATGCCGAACTCTATCCGGACGGTTCGGCCAACGAGCTGCGGCGGGCCATCGCCGAGGTCCATGGCCTCAACGCCGACAACATCCTCTGCTCGAACGGATCGGACGAACTGCTCGGCCTCCTCGCGCAGACCTATCTGACGGCCGGCGACGAGGGCATCTTCACCGAGCACGGCTTCCTCGTCTACCGCATCCAGATTCTGGCCTCGGGCGGCGTGCCGGTCGTCGTCAAGGAGACGAATGAGCGCGCGGATGTCGACGCGATCCTCGCCGCCGTCACCGAGCGCACCAAGATCGTGTTCCTCGCCAATCCGAACAACCCGACCGGCACCTACCTGCCGTTCGAGGAAGTGCGCCGGCTCCATGCCGGCCTGCCGTCCCATGTCGTGCTGGTCATCGACGCGGCCTATGCCGAATATGTCCGCCGCAACGACTACGAGTCCGGCATCGAACTCGTCTCGTCGGCGCAGAACGTCGTGATGACGCGCACCTTCTCCAAGATTCACGGCCTTGCCGGGCTTCGCATCGGCTGGATGTACGCCCCGGCCGGCATCATCGACGCCGTCAACCGCGTGCGCGGACCGTTCAACGTCAACGCGATGGCGATCGCCGCCGGCGCCGCCGCGATCCGCGACCGCAACCATGTCGAGGAGGCCGTCGCCTTCAACGAGGCCTGGCTGCCCTGGGTGGCGGACGAACTGACGAAGATCGGTCTTCGCGTGACGCCGAGCGTCGGCAATTTCGTGCTGATCCATTTCATCGAGACGCGCTCGGCGGAAGCGGCCGATGCGTTCCTCACCGAGCGCGGCTTCATCCTGCGCCGCGTGACGGGCTACGGCTTTCCCAATGCGCTGCGCATGACGATCGGCTCGGAAGAGGCCAATCGCGGCGTCGTCGAGGCGCTGACCGACTTCATGAAGGCGTGACGTGAAACCCCATTTCGACCGCATCGCCTTCATCGGCATCGGCCTGATCGGTTCCTCGCTCGCCCGCGTGGTGCGCCGGGAAGGGCTCGCCGGCCATCTCGTCGTCTCGACCCGCAGCGCGGATACGCTCGCCCGGGCCGAGGAACTCGGGCTTGGCGACAGCTATACGATCGATGCCGCCGAGGCCGTCCGCGACGCCGACCTCGTCGTCGTTTCGGTGCCGGTCGGCGCCTCCGAATCCGTCGCCATCGCGATCCGGGATCATTTGAAGCCCGGCGCGATCGTCACCGATGTCGGCTCCACCAAGGCATCCGTCATCGCGCAGATGGCGCCGCATATGCCGGGGGGCGTCCATTTCATTCCCGGCCACCCGCTGGCGGGCACGGAAAAGTCAGGTCCCGACGCCGGCTTTGCCGAGCTCTTCGCCAATCGCTGGTGCATCCTCACGCCGCTCGAAGGCACCGACCCGGACGCCCTTACGAAGCTCTCCGAATTCTGGCGCGCCTGCGGCTCAAACATCGACACGATGGACCCGCAGCACCACGACATGGTGCTCGCCATCGTCTCGCACCTGCCGCACATCATCGCCTACAACATCGTCGGCACCGCGGACGATCTGGAAGCGGTGACGAAGAGCGAGGTCATCAAATATTCGGCCTCCGGCTTCCGCGACTTCACGCGCCTCGCCGCCTCCGACCCGACCATGTGGCGCGACGTGTGCCTGCACAATAAGGACGCGATTCTCGAAATGCTGGCGCGCTTTTCGGAGGACCTTGCGTCCCTGCAGCGCGCGGTTCGCTGGGGCGACGGCGACAAGCTCTTCGATCTCTTCACCCGCACGCGCGCAGTGCGCCGTTCGATCATCGATGCGGGCCAGGAAGTCGACGCGCCGGACTTCGGACGGCAGGCGGCGAAGAAAAACTAGAGCGGCGGCAGCGTTCCAAGGTTCAGGAAGCCGATGGACACCCTGCCTTTCGATATCCGCATCGGCAGGCTGGGATTGTCTCCCAGCATGGCTGCGCCGGCGACCGCGAGCCGAATCTGGTCGCGTGCGGCCGGAAACAGTTCCGCCATGATCTGCGCGAACACCTGAGGGTTCTCGACCGATAGCGACAGCTCCGCGTCGATCAGCCCCGCTTCGTTGATCGAGAAGGGGCCTTCCACCCGGGCCGCCGTCTCGTTGCCGGCAGTGCGGATCACCATCGAATTGACGACCGTTGCGAGGCCGCGCAGCCCGCGCCCCGAAAAGGCCGGCACCGGATCGACGGGAAAATGCAGATCCGCTTCGCCGCTGATCAGCGGCAGCGTGCCTTGGCCCAGCAGGTCGGGATCGAGCGACAGCCGCTCGAAGCGCCAGGCGACGTCCGACCCCGATCCAGCGGGGCGCATGTGAAACTCCGCGCGATCGGCCGAGGCAGCGGGGCGCTGGCCGGCGGGAGCCGAATCGGGGCCGATGTCAATCTTGGTGGCTTCGACCGAAACGATGTCGGGGCGCGGCGAGGCGAGGCGCGAACTTGCCCGCATTTCCTCCCAGCTTACCTCCAGCGCGTTGATGCCCGGAAACTCGATGATCGCCGGGCCATCGAGTTCACCGACGACACGTTGCGGCTGGTAGACCTGCGCGGCCGAGCGGAAGGCGCCCGCGCGCACGGCGACGCCCGACGGCGCATCGACATACATGATCGATCGGCAGAAGAGCCCGATGCGGAACGGATAGCCGCGGGCCTCGGCATTCTCGCAATTCGCCCTGCGCCCGCTGGCGTTGAGCGCCGCCACGCGCGCATTCGCCTCGGCCACGAGCCGATCCGCCGCATAATTCCAGCCATAGGTGTAGCCGATGACGACGACGACGATGCCAAGTGCGAGCAGGATGATGCGGCGGGAATATCCCGATCCGCCGGATTGTCTTGACGCCATGCCCCGTGCCTCGCTACCCCGGTCCGGTCGGAACGACCGGCATTCGAACTAAACTGACGGCGATATGGGCGATTTTTGGGTCTTTGGCTACGGCTCGCTGATGTGGCGACCGGGCTTTGCGCATACGGAGACGCATCGGGCGCGGCTGCACGGCTATCGCCGGGCGCTGTGCGTGCGCTCCTTCGTCCATCGCGGCACGGAGGAGCGGCCGGGTCTCGTGCTAGGGCTCGACCGCGGCGGCTCGTGCATCGGCATGGCGTTCCGCGTGCCGGACGCGCTGCGCGAGGAGGTGATCGCCTACCTCCGCGAGCGCGAACTCGTCACCAACGTCTATCTGGAGCGACGCCTGCCGGTCAGGCTGGAAGGCGGGCCGGTGGTCGAGGCGTTGACCTATGTCGTCGACCGGGCGCACCAGCAATATGCCGGCCGGATCGACGCCGAGGAGGCCGCGCGCGCCGTGGGCGGCGCGGTCGGGCGGTCGGGGCCGAACGAGGAATACGTCCTCAACACCGTCGCGCATCTTGAAGCGCTCGGCATTCGCGATCATTGGCTCGAAAGCGTGGCCGCGAAAATCAGCTAGCCTTGCGCGGCGCCGGCTCGACGCCGAGCGCCTTCAGCCGGTCGAGCGCGGTCGGCGGCAAAGGCGGGCCGGACGGGTCGCGCGCGACCTCGACCAGAAGCTCGTCGCAGGCAGTTTCCGTCTCGCGGACCAGCCGTTCGAGAAACACCTGCTTGTCGAGCCCCGGCTCGATCGGCGGCAGGAACTTCGCGCGGATGGTGCCGGGATGGCGCAGGAACTTGCGGCGCGGCCAGTAGAGCCCCGCCACATGCGCGACCGGCACGACGGGCACGTTGAGGGCGGCGTAGAGTTCGGCGATGCCGTATTTGTAGGCCGGCTCGGCGCCCGGCGCACGGCGCGTGCCTTCGGGATAGATGATCAACTGGCGGCCGTCCGCCATGCGCTCGCGCGCGACCTTCACCGCCTGTTTCAGCGCCTTGGAGCGGCTGCCGCGGTGGATCGGGATCATCTTCATCTTGCCGACATACCAGCCGAAGAGCGGTATCCACATGAGCTCCCGCTTCAGGATGTAGACCGGGTCGGGCATGTAGGGAAAGAACGCGATCGTGTCCCAGAAGGACTGGTGCTTGGGCGCCAGGATATAGCCGCCTTCGGGCAGGTTCTCGAGCCCCTCGATCTTCCGGTCCGTGCCGGCGATCACCTTCATCAGCCACATGCTGGTGTGCGACCATGTGCGCGGCACGAACCAGGCGAGATGGCGCGGCAGGAAGAAGTATATCGGCGTCCAGACGATCATCTGGACGATCAGGCTCGCATAGAAGGCCACGTTGAAGGCCAGCGAACGGATTTGCAGCATCAGGCAGGCTCGCGTCGGAAGGGACCGTCGCTGGTTACACGATGAGGCGTCAAAGGGAAACGCCCTATCGCTCGACCGGGCCGTTGCCCGCTCCCGCCTCGACGATGACGGCCGGCACGTCGCCCGAGCGCGACGGCATCACCGTCGTACGGGCGAGGGCGGCGAGGTATTTCGTGTATTCGGTGAAGAGCACCCGCAGCGCGTTCCGGCTCGCCAGCCACTGGCCGCCGTCGAGCCGGTTGGTGACGACCGGGTAGGGCGTCAGCCGCGCGTTCTGCAGCGCGTGGCTCATTTCGAGCAGGCTGCGCGGCATGTGGTAATTGTTGGTCACGACGATGGCGCTGCGAAAAGCGTTCTGCTCCAGCCATTTGGCGCTTTCGGCGGCATTGCCGATCGTGTCGAGCGCATCGCGGTCGATGTCGACGCAGCAGGCGAAGAGGTCTTCGTTGGCGCCGGTGGCGCGCTGGATGTCGAGCGGGCGGGCGACGGGATTGACGCCGGAGATCAGGAGCCGCTGGCCTCTGCCTTCCTGGAGAAGCTGCACCGCCGCGTCGAGCCGGGCAAAGCCGCCGGTCAGGACGATGATCGCATCCGCGCTGCCCGGATCGCTCGGTGTTTCAAGTCGGCCAACATGGGTGGCGAAGACCAGGAAGCCACCGGAAAAGACGAAGCCGAGGCAAAGAACCACGATGATCGCGACGCGAAACGTCGCCGGCAGGCCTCGCCTTCCGGTCTCGCGCTCAAATCCCCGCGCGCTCGTTCCTCGCATGTTCTTCAGCACCAGATAATGTCGCCCATCGTTACGCGGCGAAGAGACCCAAGGGTAGTGCCTTTAAACGCATGAACACACAAAACATTTCCATTCGTCGCGAGCGAATTCAGTCGTGCTGGCGCCCGTCGAGTTCGGAAAGATATGCGGCAACGGTGAAATGGGTGGTCGCGCCTGTCAGGATCGTGACGGTCGCGGCGACCAGCGCGACGCCCGCATAGCCCGTCAGCCCGATGGCGAAATTGCCGAAAAGGGCCGCGGCCTGGTCGCCCTGCGGCGTCGCCAGATTGGCCGACGACCAGAGCGAGAACCCGACGAAGACGATGATGGCCGCAACGCCGCCGATCGCGGCGCCTTTGAGGCCCGTCAGCAGAAAATGCCTGCGGAACTCGCGGGCGATGAAGCGGGCCTCGGCGCCGACGAAATGGAGCACCTCGATGATGTGCCCGTTGCCGTCCATCGCGCCGCGCGTCGCGAAGACGACGGTCAGCACCGTCGCCGCAAGCATCAGGCCGAGGATGGCGATGCCGATCGCGACCGTCGTGCGCGCCATGGCGACGAGCCGGTCGGCCCAGGTGCGATGGTCGTCGAGCGCCGCGCCCGGCACCTGTTCGGCCAGAAGCGCGCGCATGGTGGCGAAATCGGGCGGCGTCGAAGGGTCGATGGTGACGATGACGAGGCGCGGGACGGGCAGTTCGTCGAGGTCGAGACCTGTTCCAAGCCAGGGCTCGAGCAGGCGGGCGGTCGCGTCCTCGTCGACGATCGAGGCGCTGCGCACGCCGGCGAAGCCCGCCGCCAGCCCCTGCGCCGCAACGAGCGCCCTGTCCATGTCGACACCGTCGCCCGGCTTGATCTGGATCGTCGCCTCGCGGGAGATCTCCGTCTGCCAGGCCGCCGATGAATCGCGCACCAGCGTCACCGCGCCGAGCGTCAGGCAGGACAGGAACGTCATGATCGCGATCACGACGACGAGCGCGGTGCCGGCGACGTTCTGCGCCGGGACGATCGGCGTCAGCGCGCGCCGGGCGGTTCGGGCGGGCAGGGCAGGGGCGTGCTCGGCGATCTCAGTCATAGATGTCGAGCCTGCCGCCGGTCAGCACCATGCGGCGCGCGTCGACCTGATCCATCAGCGTCAGGTCGTGGGTGGCGATGACGACGGCCGTGCCGAGCCGGTTCAGTTCCATGAACAGCCGCAAGAGCCGGCGCGCCAGCGGCGGATCGACATTGCCGGTCGGCTCGTCGGCCAAAAGCACGTCGGGCTGCTCGATCAGGGCGCGAGCGATGGCGGCGCGCTGCTTCTCGCCGCCCGAAAGAACCGGCGGCAGCACGTGCATGCGCTCGCCCAGCCCGACCCATTTCAACAGTTCGATCACGTCCTGCCGATAGCTCGCCTCGTCGCGCCCGCGTACGCGCAGCGGCAGTGCCACGTTCTCGTAGGTCGTCAGATGGTCGAGAAGGCGAAAATCCTGGAACACGACGCCGATGCGCCGGCGCATCAAGGGCAGTTCGCGCGGCGAGATGCGCGCGCGGTCCTTGCCGAAGACCGAAATCAGCCCGCGCGTCGGCTTCAGAGACATGAAGAGGAGGCGCAGGAGGGTCGTCTTGCCGGCCCCCGACGGCCCGGTCAGGAACTGGAACGAGCGCGGCGGCACCTGGAACGAGACGTCGCGCAGCACTTCCGTGCCCATCCCGTAGCGCAAGCCGACATTTTCGAACTGAATCACCGCACCGACCTTCACCGGAATCACGAACCACGCACAGCCAGGCCCCAGACGACCTTGGTCCGTCATGGTTAACGAGGCGTTAAGAATCCTCCGGCATGCAAGGTCCCCAAGCGAAGCCTTAACCATTTGCCCTTAGAGCCGGTCGGATCAGTGTCGCAGGAGATGAACGCGCAGATGCAGGGCGTTCCCGATCAGCCAAGGCTCGTCGCGGGCGAGGTCATGCCCGCCGAAGCGCCCAGGCGCGCCGGTCCGCCGCACGCATCGCCCAACGAGCCGGTCCCGCCGGCGCGGCGCTTTTCAGGGTTCGGCGCGCATGAGCAAAGCCGCGCCAAGGCCGGTCCGGTTCTCTTCTGGTCCACGGTCCTGCTCGCCACCTTCCTCGTATTCTGGGTCGCGGGCGGCCATCGCATGGTGCTCGATCCGCTTGCCGAGACGATCCGCAACTCGCCGGCGCAGGCGTTGCAGATCGAGGGCGTGGCGAGCCGTATCGAGCGACGTGAAGGGCGTGCCTTTCTCGTCGTCGACGGCGCGGCGCGCAACAATGGCGGCGAGGCGCTGGCGCTGCCCTCCATCGTCATCTCGGTCGCAGAGACCGACGGGCCGACGCTGCGCTATCATCTGGCGACGAATCAGGCCGTATTGGCGCCCGGGCAGGCCCACGAGTTTTCAAGCCGCCTCGACGCGCCCCGCAACGGCGTCGCGTCCGTAACGATCACTTTTCAGGAAGGAAGCCGCTAATGCCCGTCGTCCGCGGCAAGGATATCGAAGTTCTCTACTCCGCCTCCGCGATCGCGCGGCGCAATCTCGAACTGGCCAAGGAAATCGCCGAGCGTCACTATGACGATCTCCTGGTGATCTCGATTCTCAAGGGCTCGTTCATCTTCGCGGCGGACCTGATCCGCGCGATGCACGACACTGGCCTGTCGCCGGAAGTCGAGCTCATCTTCATCTCCAGCTACGGCGCGGGCACGACCAGCGGCGAGGTGCGCGTCCTGCGCGACATCGACAACGAGGTCGCCGGGCGCGACGTGCTCCTGATCGACGACATCCTCGAATCGGGCAAGACGCTGAAATTCACCCGCGAACTGATGCTGTCGCGCGGCGCCAAGAGCGTGTCGATCGCCGTCCTCCTCGACAAGACAATGCGCCGCCAGACCGATCTCGACGCCGATTTCACCGGCTTTGAATGCCCGGACTATTTCGTCGTCGGCTACGGCATGGACGTCGCCCACGCGTTCCGCGAACTGCCCTTCGTCGGCGTGGTCAAGGGAGATGCCGAATGAAGCGCATTCTCGTCGTCGAGGACGACGCCTCGGTGCGTACCTTCACGGCGCGCGCGCTGTCCGTCGACGGCCACCAGGTCGAGATGGCCGAGGACGGCATGGAGGGGCTGGAGATCATCACGCGCGACGCGGGCGGTTTCGACCTGATCCTCTCCGACATCCGCATGCCGGCGATGGACGGCATCGAGATGGCGAAGGAAGCGAAGGCCTCGTTCCCTTCGCTGCGCATCCTGTTGATGACCGGCTTTGCCGACCAGCGCGAGCGCGCTAGCGATCTCGAACAGGTGGTGATCGACGTCGTCGACAAGCCCTTCACGCTCGCCGACATCCGCTCCGCGGTGTCGCGCGCGCTGACGCACTAGGCGTCGCCATCTTTGAACCGATGAGGCATGGATTCTTGTGACAGGCACAGGAATGACGGCATAAAGACTTTTGCGATTCACTGACCCTTGCGATTTGCATCGGCCAATCTGCCATCGTCATTCCTGTGCCTGTCACAGGAATCCATGCCTCGGCATTCATGACGATCGCGACGTAATCTTCCTCAGCGCATCTCCAGCAGTCGCTCCAGGTAGTCGCGCTCCAGTTCCGGGCTGAGCGCGTTGCCCAGCCGTTCGCGGATCGCCTCCAGGATGCGACGCGCGCGCTGAACGTCGATCTCGTCGGGCACGCGCACCGTGTCGCCGAAATCGGGTCCGGTCGTCGCGCGCGGGCGGCCGAGCGGATCGCGGTCGGCGCCCTGACGGCTACGCCCGCCGGGCTGCTGGCCGCCGCCTTCGCCTTCCATCGCCTGCTGCATCTGCTGCATCATGTCCTGCGCGCCGCGCCGCAGCGCTTCGAGCGCCTGGCCCTGTTCGCCGACGGCCCTCTCGCCCTGGCCTTCGCCAAGCGATTCACCCGCCCGGCCCATTGCCTCGCCGGATTCCGAAAAGCCTTCGCCGGGCTGCATGCCCATGCCTTCGAGCGCTTCCATCATCGCTTCGAGGTCCTGTTGGAGCTGGCCCTGCCCCTCCTGCAACTGGCGCATCGCCTCGGCAAAGTCTTCGGGCGACATCTGGCCGCCTTCGCCCTGTTCGCCCTGCTGGCCCGGCTGCTGCTGGCCCTGCTGGCCCTGCTGCATCTGGAACGTTTCGTTCATCAGCTCCTGCTGGCGGCGCATGATTTCGCCGAGCTGATCCATCTGCTGGCGCATCTCGCTTTGCTCGCCGCCCTGCTGCTGTTGCTGGCGGCCGGCCTGCAGATTGTTCATCATATCCTGAAGCTGGGACAGGAGCTGCTGGGCCTCGTCGCGCGCGCCGGACTTCGCCAGTTCCTCGATCTGGTCCATCATTCGTTCGAGGTCGCTCTGGCGCATCTCCTGCCCGTTCTGGGGCATGGGCATGGCCTGTTCGGGGTTCTGCATGGCGCGTTCGGCGAATTCGCGCAGGAATTCCTGCATCGCCTCGCGCAGTTCGGCCATGAGCTGCTCGATCTCCTCGTCCGAAGCGCCTTCCTCCAGCGCCTCGCGCAACGCTTCCTGCGCCATGCGCAGGCGACGCTCGGCGTCGGTCAGCGAGCCGTCCTCGATGGTGACCGCAATCTCCCAGAGATAATCGACGACGCCGCGCAACTGGTCGTCGCTCGACGCCTCGTCGAGACGCGCCCGCGCGGCAACGATGCCCAGATAGTGCGTCAGTTCGGGGATCGTGTCCTCGGGCCGGAGCGTGATCGCGTCCATCAGATCGAGGACGCGCTGCTTTGCATTCGCGTCGAGCGCGAGAAGCTGGCGCTGTTCGACCAGCGCCAAAGCGAGCGGGTTGGTGAAGGGGCGTTCGGGCAGGGTGAAGCGCTCGACGTCGCTCAGCCCTGTCTGGCCTGCACCGTCCTCGGCTTCCAGCGTCAGGTCGACCAGCGTTCCCGCCCACGGATGTTCGGTCAGGTCGCGCGAGGTGCGCGCGACGATCTCGTCGCCGCGCCGGCGCGGCAGGGTCAGGCGCATTTCCGGCGCATCATAGAGCGGGCGCGCATCGGGCGCCGGATCGGCGGGCGCGAACAAGGCCTGCGCCGAAACGGCGCCGTAGTCGTCCTCGATTTCATAGGTCAGTTGCAGTGCACCGTTGACGGCCCGTGTCGGCTCCTCGGCAAATCGGATCTGGGGGGCGTCGTCGGGGGTGACGGTGAACGACCAGTTGACGATCTCCTCGCCCTCCGCGTCACGGCGCAGCGACAAAAGCCCGTCGACCGCGAGGGGACCGGAAAACTGGCTCACCGCCTGCGCTGTGCCGGCCCGGCTCGATGCGGTGACCGGCGCCGTCGGCGCAGTGGGCTCGAAGGCCGTTTCCTCGGCGGTGTGCGCGTCGAGATAGCTCAGCGCCTCGGCGCCCGTGCCGCCGGTCACGCGCACGGCGACGATCGAACCTTCGGGAACGGTGAACAGGCTCTGCGCCCGGTTGGCGTCGGCGGTCATGTAGAGCGGTGCCTTGCCGGTATAGGCCGGCGGCGTTACCCAGGCGTCGATGCGCGGTGGGACGATTTGAGGACCTGCAGCGGCCCGAAAACCGTCCGTCAGCGAACCGCCGCCCGGCCCGAGCGAAAAGGCGAAGGCGACCACGAAGAGAAGCGGCGCGACGGCGCGCAACGCCCAGGGGTCGCGATCGGGAATGCCGGTGCGCGGAAGTTCGCCCTTCAGGCCCTTCAGCTCGCCGGCGAGACGCCTGCGATGTTCCTGCCAGAGGGCAGCGGCAAACGGATCGTCCCTGCCGGCAAGCTTGTCGCCCTGGCTGCGCAGCGGCGCATGGCGCAGCGCGTTGGAGGTCTCGATCCGACGATCGATCTCAGCGGCGGTCGGATTGCGGAACAGCCGCAGCGGCCACATTGCGACAAGAGCCACCACCGCGAACGATGCGACGAGCCCGAGCCGCGGCCAGTCCGGCAGAATGCGGAAGACGCCGAGCCACGACAGGCTGACGAACAGCGAGACGACGACGCAGAGCGGCAGCAGGAGGGGCCAAAGACGCTCGACGAGCATCGACGCGCGTGTCGAGACGCGGGTGCGCCGCAGGCCGACGATCGGGCCGCTCTTGAGAAAATCGCTCAGTCTTTTGAGGTCAATGGCCATCAGCCGTCCGCTTCATCCGCGTTCCTGGCGGTATCGGTGTCAGGATAACAGCAAACGCGGCGAAGGCGAGGCCGGCCACCAAATCGTGAAACCGGTCCGCGAGGCGTTCAGAGCCAGTCGGGGATCGAATCGAGGCCGATCAGTTCGTCATAGGTCGGACGCGGGCGCACGACGTGGAAGCGGTCGCCGGACACGAGCACTTCCGGCACGAGGAGGCGCGTGTTGTAGGTGCCCGCCTGCACGGCGCCGTATGCACCGGCCGTCGAGACGCAGATCAGGTCGCCGGCCTTCATCTTCGGCAGGTCTCGATCGTGCCCCAGATAATCCCCCGTCTCGCAGACCGGGCCGACGATGTCGACGTTCATACGCGGCGCGTCCACCGGCTGCTCTACCACCGGCCGGATGTCGTGGAAGGCGTCGTAGAGCGTCGGGCGGATCAGATCGTTCATCGCCGCATCGACGATCAGAAAGTTCTTCGCGTCGCCTTCCTTCAGATGGACGACCTGGCTGACCAGAATGCCGGCATTGCCGGCGATCAGCCGGCCGGGCTCGAAGATCACCTTGAGGCCGAGCGGCTTCAGCCGGCGACGCACCATCTGCGCATAGGCATCGGGGAGCGGCGGCGGGGCGTTGTCGATGCGGTATGGGATGCCGAGCCCGCCGCCGACATCGATGTGCTCGATCGCATGGCCGTCGGCCTGCAACTGGCCGACGAGCTCGACCATCAGCGCGATGGCGTCGTCAAAGGGCTGCAGTTCGGTGATCTGACTGCCGATATGCGTATCGACGCCGACGATCTTCAGGCCGGGCAATTGGGCCGCGCGCGCGTAGGCCTCGCGGGCCCGCGCGAGCGCGATGCCGAACTTGTTCTCGGCCTTGCCGGTCGAAATCTTCTTGTGGGTCTTTGCATCGACGTCGGGGTTGATGCGCAGCGAGATCGGCGCGACCTTGCCCGCCGCCTGCGCGCGTTCGGACAGAAGCTCGAGTTCGGGTTCGGATTCGACGTTGAAGCAATGGATGCCGGCCTGAAGCGCGAAGTCCATCTCGCGCGCGGTCTTGCCGACGCCGGAAAAGACGATCTTCTCGGCCGGAATGCCGGCTGCGAGCGCGCGGCGCAATTCGCCTTCGGAGACGACGTCGGCACCGGCGCCGAGCTTTGCCAGCGTCTTCAGCACCGCCTGGTTGGAGTTCGCCTTCATCGCGTAGCAGACGAGCGCGTCCATGTCGGCGAAGGCGTTTGCGAAGACGGTGTAGTGCCGTTCCAGCGTCGCGGTCGAATAGCAGTAGAAGGGCGTGCCGACTTCCGCCGCGATGTCGAGCAGCGAGACGTCTTCGGCGTGGAGGACGCCGTTCCTGTATTCGAAATGGTTCACGGGCGCGGCTGTCTAAAGGAGGCTGTCGAGGATGAACGGACGATCGCGGACCGGCCGTTCGGGCTGCGGCGGCACGGGGCTCACATCATTGTCGATCGCTTCCTGCCGTGCCTCGACTGCGGCCTCATAGGGCGTGTCGAGCGGCCCGCGCCGCCCGCAGGCGGCGACGCTCATGGCGATGGCCGTCAGGAGCGCGACGGATACGAAAAGTCTGCCAGATGCCATGAAGCCCGTCCGGATCGATGCGATTTGAGTTTCGTCTTTAGCGGCTTTTGCGCTTCGTTGCATCCTGTTTCAGGCGCTTCGTCCAGTAGCGGATCTGGCGGCGTACTTCCTGCGGGGCGGTGCCGCCGAAGGAGGTGCGGCTCTTCACCGAGGCCTGAACGGAGAGCACCTGGAAGATGCCGTCGGTGATGCGCTCGTCGATGGATTTCAGCTCGTCGATGGTCAGCCGGTCGAGCGTCACCTTGCGGCTTTCCGCAAGCGCCACGGCGCGGCCGGTGACGTGATGCGCCTCCCGGAAGGGCAGGCCCGCCTCGCGTACCAGCCAGTCGGCAAGGTCGGTGGCGGTCGAATAGCCGGACCCTGCCGCCTTCTTCATCGCCGCGGTCTGGATTTCCATGTCGGCGATCATGCCCGTCATCGCCGCGATCATCAGGTCGAGCGTTTCGGCCGCATCGAAGACGGCCTCCTTGTCTTCCTGCATGTCCTTGGAATAGGCGAGCGGCAGGCCCTTCATCACGGTCAGGAGCGCGATCATGTGGCCGTTGATGCGGCCGGTCTTGGCGCGGATGAGTTCGGCGGCGTCCGGGTTCTTCTTCTGCGGCATGATCGAGGAGCCGGTCGAGAACTGGTCCGACAGGCGCACGAAGCCGAATTGCGGCGTCGACCAGATGACGATCTCCTCGGCCAGCCGCGACAGGTGCGTGGCGCAGATCGAGGCGGTGGAGAGGAATTCGAGCGCGAAGTCGCGGTCGGACACGGTGTCGATCGAGTTGCGCGTCGGCTCGCGGAAGCCGAGCGCCTTCGCCGTCATCGCGCGGTCGATCGGGAAGCCGGTGCCGGCGAGCGCAGCCGCGCCGAGCGGGCTTTCGTCCATGCGTTCGATGGCGTCGCGGACACGGCTCAGGTCGCGGCCGAACATCTCGACATAGGCCATGCAATGATGGCCGAAGGTCACCGGCTGCGCCGTCTGCAGATGGGTAAAGCCGGGCATGACGGTCGCGGCGTGTTCCTCCGCGCGCTTCAGGAACGTCTCGATCAGGCTGACGAGCGCGGCGTCGGTGCGCTGCAGCTCCTCCTTCACCCAAAGGCGGAAATCCGTCGCCACCTGGTCGTTGCGCGAGCGCGCGGTGTGGAGGCGTCCGGCGGCAGGGCCGATCAGATCGGCGAGCCGCGCCTCGACATTCATGTGGATGTCTTCGAGCCGGGCGGAGAATTCGAACGTGCCCGCTTCGATCTCGCCGAGGATCTGGTTCAGCCCTTGCGCGATCTTGTCGCGGTCGGCGGTCGAAATGATGCCGGTTTCGGCCAGCATGTCGGCCTGTGCGAGCGAGCCGCTTATATCCTGCGCGTACAGCTTCCTGTCGAAGCCGATCGAGGCGTTGATCGCTTCCATGATGGCGGCGGGACCCGAGGCAAATCGTCCGCCCCACATCTGGTTGCTGGCCTTCTTTTCGCTCATCGTGATATCCGCATCCCCGGAGATAGACATATGGCTGATGGCAAATCGAACCTTCCGGCGGGCCGGCTGATCGGGATCGCGGCCGTCGCCGGCGTTCTTGCCGGTGCGCTCGGCGTATACGTGATGGGCGGCCCCTCTGGCAACAATGCGCCGATGGCGGCGGGCGCCGCGCCCGACCCTGAGGCCGTCGCCGCCTGCGAGGCGAAGACCGAGGCGGTCTCGGCGATCGACCCGCTGATCACCGGCGAGGTCGCGGCGATGCTGCCGGCCGATCCGCCGCGGCTCGTCTCGGACATCGCTTTCAACGACCCCAATGGCCAGCCCATGCGGCTTTCCGATCTCGGCAAGGTGACGCTGGTCAATCTCTGGGCGACCTGGTGCGCGCCGTGCCGCGAGGAAATGCCGGCGCTGAACCAGCTCCAGGCCGAACTGGGCGGCGAGGATTTCGAAGTCGTCGCGGTCAATATCGACACCGGCGACGACACCAAGCCGAAGGCGTTCCTCGAGGAGACCGGCGTCGACCGTCTTGCCTACTACCGCGACAACACGCTCGGTCTGTTCAACGACCTGAAACGCCGCAACCTCGCCGTCGGCCTGCCGGTCACGCTGCTCGTCGATGCCGATGGCTGCCTCCTCGGCCACATGAACGGCCCGGCCGAATGGGCGAGCGAAGATGCCAGGAACCTCATCGAAGCTGCGATGTGAGCGGACGCCCCCTCCGGCCCTGCGGGCCACCTCCCCCGTAAACGGGGGAAGATCGAGGGCTGCGTCCGGCTCCGAAGACTGATCCTCCCCTGCGAAGCGGGGGAGGGGGACCGCCGGAGGCGGTGGAGGGGGCGCATTCGGCGCCTGGAAATAGAAAAGGGCGCCTCGCAGCGCCCTTTTTCAGTTTCAGTGCCTTGCCCGGGATATGCGCTCGGGGATCAGCCCGCGCGGGCTGAAGCGCAGGCACAGGAGCAGGATCAGGCCCATCATCAGCGGCCGCATATAGGGTGCGGCGTCGACGAGTTGCGCCCGAACCGGGTTCGACGGGTCCATGCCCGAGGTCAGGACCGACATGACCCAGCCGCCGACCGGTTCGGCCTCGACCCAGACGAACCAGATCAGGAAGCCGCCCAGCACCGCGCCCCAATTGTTGCCGGAGCCGCCGACGATCACCATCACCCAGATCAGGAAGGTGAAGCGCAGCGGCTGGTATTGGCCGGGCGTGAACTGGCCGTCGAGCGTCGTCAGCATGGCGCCGGCGATGCCGACCACCGCCGAGCCGAGGATGAAGACCTGCAAATGGCGCCGGGTCACGTCCTTGCCCATCGCTTCGGCTGCGTCGCGATTGTCGCGGATCGCACGCATCATGCGGCCCCAGGGCGAATTCAGCGCCCGCTCGGCGAGGAACATGATGATGATCAGCACGATGGCGAACAGGATCGCGTAGGAGAGCCGCACATAGAGCGCCGAGGCGAAGACCGGGTTCAGGTTCAACGTCGTTGCGAGGTCGAGGAACCACGGCGCCTGCTGCAACTGCACCTCGTAGGCGACGGGGCGCGGCAGACCCGAAACGTTCTTGACGCCGCGGGTCAGCCATTCCTCGTTGCGCAGGACGGCGATGATGATCTCCGAAATGCCGAGCGTGGCGATCGCGAGGTAGTCGGCGCGAAGGCCGAGCGCGATCTTGCCCACCATCCAGGCCGCGCCCGCGGCGAAGACGCCGCCGACGAGCCAGGAGAAGATGATCGGCAGGCCGAGGCCGCCCAGATAGCCGGTGCGGGCCGCATCATAGCCCTCGATCGCGGCGACGGCCGGATCGAAGAAATGACGGATGACGAAATAGCCCGCCACCGCGATCAGGATCGCGACGAAATTGCCCTTTTTGCCGTGGATGTTCTTGCGGGCAAGGACGATCAGGCCGACCGTGCCGACCAGCGCGACGATCGTGAGGCCGATGCCCGTCCCGCCCGCCTCCCATGCGCCGGGAACGGGCGGCATGGAAACGACGATGCCGGCGAGGCCGCCCAGCGCCGCGAAGCCCATGATGCCGACGTTGAAGAGGCCGGCATAGCCCCACTGGATGTTCACGCCCAGCGCCATGATCGCCGAGATGAGGCACAGATTGAGGATCGTGAGGCTGAGCGTCCAGCTCTGCCCGAAGCCGACGAGCAGCAACAGGCCCGCCATGATCGAATAAAGGACGATGATGCGGTTTCGATTGCTCACAGCACTCTCCCCCGGAAAATGCCCGTCGGTCTAATCAACAGGACGATGACGAGGATCACGAAGGAAATCGCGAACTTGTATTCGGTCGACAGAAGCTGGACGAGCCCGTCGGGCGCAAAGCCCATATATTCGAGCACCCGCTTGTAGGCATAGGTCAGCGTCACCTCCGAGAAGGCGACGACGAACCCGCCGGCGATGGCGCCGATCGGTTGCCCGATGCCGCCGACGATGGCGGCCGCGAACATCGGCAGCAGGAGCTGGAAATAGGTGAAGGGACGGAAGCTCTTGTCGAGGCCGTAGAGCACGCCGGCGATCGTCGCCAGCGCCGCCGCGATCACCCAGGTAACGCGAACCACCTTGTCGGGGTCGATACCCGAGAGCAGCGCCAGATCCTCATTGTCCGAATAGGCGCGCATGGCCTTGCCGGTACGCGAATAGGTGAGGAACCAGAACAACGCGACGACCACGACGACCGCCACGATGACGGTGATCGCGACCGGAAGGCGGATCGCCAGCCCTTCGGCGAGCCCCGTCCACTCGCGGAACTCGCGGACGGTGATCAGGAAGCGCTCGCCATCGGCGAAGCGCTGCTCGTTCGGCCCGATGATGAGGCGCACGATGCCGTTGAGGATGAACATGACGCCGACCGACGCCATGACCAGCACGATCGATGCGGATCGCTGCTGGCGGTAGAAGCGGAAGACCGTCCGGTCGATGATCAGCGCCATGATGACGGCGCCGACGATGCCGATCGGCAATGCGAGGAGCGCCGTCGGCAGCGGCCCGAGCGTGACCCCCATCGAGATCAGCCACCAGGTCACCAGAATGGTGATCATGGTGCCGAACGCCATCAGGTCGCCATGGGCGAAGTTGGAGAAGCGCAGAATGCCGAAGACCAGCGTGATGCCGAGCGCGCCGAGCGCGAGCTGCGCGCCATAGGCGAGGCCCGGCAGGAACACGAAGTTGGCGAACATGACGAGGGCGTTGAGAAAGTCCATCGTCAACCTCCCAGGAACGAGGCGCGAACCTCGGGATTGGCGAGAAGGGCTTCGCCGGTGTCGGTGAAGCGGTTTCGGCCCTGGACGAGCACATAGCCGCGATCGGCGATGGCGAGCGCCTGGCGCGCATTCTGCTCGACCATCATCACGGCGATGCCGGTGGCGGCAACGTCGAGAATGCGGTCGAAGAGTTCGTCCATGACGATCGGCGAAACGCCGGCCGTCGGCTCGTCGAGCATCAGCACGGAGGGCTGCGTCATCAGTGCGCGACCGACGGCCACCTGCTGGCGCTGGCCGCCCGACAGTTCACCGGCCGGCTGCCTGCGCTTTTCCTTCAGGATCGGGAACAGGTCGAAGACCTGCGCCATCGTGTCGGAAAAGTCGTCCTTGCGGATGTAGGCGCCCATTTCCAGGTTTTCCTGGACGGTCATCGTGACGAAGACGTTCGAGGTCTGCGGCACGAAGCCCATGCCGGCCACGACGCGGTCCTGAGGCGAAAGCTTGGTGATGTCCTTTTCGCCGAGGCGCACCTGGCCCTCGCGCAGTCCCAGCATGCCGAACATCGCCTTCATCGCGGTCGACTTGCCGGCGCCGTTGGGGCCGACGATGACGGCGATTTCGCCCTTGTCGACGGCGATGGTGCAGGAGTGGAGAATGTCCGCGCCGCCATAGCCGCCGGTCATGTTCTCGCCGATGAGGAAGCTCATGCGGCACCTCCCTGCTTTGCCTTGGGCGGCCGCTGCTTGAGGCCGGTGCCGAGATAGGCCTCGATGACCTGCTCGTTGGCCTTGACCTCGCCGACCTTGCCTTCGACCAGCACGCGGCCCTCGGCCATGACGATCACCGGGTCGCAAAGGCGGCCGATGAAGTCCATGTCGTGCTCGATCATGCAGAACGTGTATCCGCGTTCCTTGTTGAGCCGCACGATGGCGTCGCCCAGCGTGTTCAGGAGCGTGCGGTTGACGCCGGCGCCGACCTCGTCGAGGAAGACGATCTTGGCGTCGACCATCATGGTGCGGCCGAGCTCCAGGAGCTTCTTCTGGCCGCCGGAGAGGTTTCCGGCCAGTTCGTCGGCGACGTGGCTGATCTCGAGAAACTCGATCACCTCGTCGGCGCGCCTGCGCACCTCGGCCTCGCGCTCGCGCACCTTGGAGGGGCGCAGCCACACGTCGACCAACGTCTCGCCGGGCTGCGCGGGCGGCACCATCATCAGGTTTTCGCGCACCGTCAGCGTCGAGAATTCGTGGGCGATCTGGAAGGTGCGCAGGAGCCCCATGTGGAAGAGCTCGTGCGGCGGCATTCCGGTGATGTCCTGGCCGTCGAGCCAGACCTTTCCGGAGGTGGGTTTGTAATGGCCTGCGATCACGTTGAAGAGCGTCGTCTTGCCGGCGCCATTCGGGCCGATCAGGCCCGTGATGGAGCCCTTGGCGATTTCGATGCTTGCGCCATCGACCGCCTTGATGCCTCCAAAGTGCATATGCAGATCGTCTACCTTGATCATGCAATTCCCCTCGGCCGAGGTTTTTCTTGATTGTGCCGTCGTGAGAGGGGCTCGCATCCGCGGGGCGAGCCTTGCAGCGCGCATGCGCTCCGGCTGTCGCCTCGGTTCCTGACGCCTCTCCTCGTCGGATCTGCAGGGCTACGGCCTGACGCCCCGCAATTCGTGGGAGCGCCAATAGCGAGTGCAAACGTAAAAGTCGAGTGCGCGACCCAAACACACCCGTGGGTGCGACCATTTTGAACGAAAATGGCCCGGCGAGGTCGTCGCCGGGCCATAATCTTACACGACCGCCGTCAGATCAGCGATAGCCGACCGTCTTGAACTCGCCGCCTTCGACGACGTATTCGCGGTAGGTGCCAGCGGCTTCGCCGGGGCCGATCAGCTCGACATTGGTGACGCCCACATAGTCGACATCGCCGCCATCCTTGAGGATCTGCAGGCCCTTGGCCAGTTCACCCGGCAGGATCGGCTCGCCGGGGCCGTTGGCGACTTCGAGAAGCGCGTCGCGGATGGCGGTGCGGTCGGCGGAGCCGGCCTTCTGGATGGCGAGTGCGATCAGCGCGCCGGCATCGTAGCTTTCACCGGTGTAGGAGCTGGTCGGGTCGATGTCGGCTTCGCTCGCGATGGTCGCGAACATCTCCGAGCCTTCGCCTTCGGCGCCCGGCAGGACGCCGATCGTGCCTTCGAGGTCGTCGCCGATGGCGTCGATCAGGCTCTGGCCGTACATGCCGTCGCCGAGCGCGAAGCGATCGAACGCGCCGGTGTCGACCGCCGAGCGGATGATGCCGACGCCGCCCTGGTCGACATAGCCGAGGACGACGAGAACGTCGCCGCCGGCTGCGGCGAGTGCGCCGACTTCGGCCGAGTAGTCGCCCTTGCCGTCATCATGCGGGGCCGCGATCGTGACCGAGCCGCCGGCCGCCTCGAAGGCGGCGACGAAGGCGTCGGAGAAACCCTTGCCGTAGTCGTTGTTGGTGTAGGAAACGGCGACCGAGGTGATGTCCTGCGAGGTCAGGACTTCCGTCAGCACTTCGCCCTGGCGCGCATCGGAAGGCGCGGTGCGGAAGAAGTAGTCGTTGTCCTCGATCGTCGAGAGCGCCGGGGAGGTGGCCGAGGGCGAGACCATGACGAGGCCGTTCGGCACGGCGACGCCGTTGGCGATGCCGATCGTCACGCCCGAGCAGTCGGCGCCCATGATGGCGGCGACGTTGTCGGTGGTGACGAGGCGTTCGGCGGCGGCCGTCGCGGCGGCGTTGTCGATGCAGGTCGAGTCCGCGCGGACCGGCTTCAGCGTCGCACCGTCGAGCAGAAGGCCGCTCTCGTTGACTTCATTGAAGGCGAGCTCGGCGCTGGCGGCCATGCCCGGCGTGATGCTTTCGAGCGGGCCGGTGAAGCCGAGAATGATGCCGACATTGATCTCTTCCTGCGCGGAAGCGGCACCAGCGGCAAGAAGCGCGGCGCCAGCCACCGAAGCGGCGAAGATCTTGCGGAAATTGGACATATGATATGCCTCCCTTTGGAGAGTGTTCCTGAGTTTTAAGTTCGCCCGGATCTGAATGAGCCCGGATTGGCGGCGATATTCCAACCTGCGTTTCGGTTTGTAAAGCCTGGAGAATCTGGATTTTCGCACCCGGTTAACGTCAATCGCGCCGGCTGGAGCAAAAGTTCGGGCCAAGTCTAACCGAATGTTCATCGCTCGCGGCCAATATCCGCGAAAAGTTGACGTTGGAGGAGGTCCGGCTTGACACGAACCGCCATGGCCACTGCCGCACCGCCCAGGATTTCGCGCCGCGGCGCGTTAATGCTCGCCCGCTGGACGATCCTGGGCACGCTGGGCTGCCTCGCGATCTCGCTCGCCTACAATTGGCTCGCCTTCCGGCACATGGATGCGCTCGCGCTGCGCCAGGGGCTGATCAGCGCGACCGTGCTGCCGATCATCCTCGCCGGGCCGCTGTTCTTCTACCTGACGCTGAAGCTGCGGGAACTCGCGAGCGCCAACCACCAGCTCGCCGAGCTCGCCTCGACCGATCATCTGACGAAATGCCTCAACCGCCGGGCGCTGGTGGCGAATGTCGAGCGTCATCTCGACCAGGGCGATGCAGGCGCGCAAGGTGCGCTGCTCGTCATCGACGCCGATCACTTCAAGCAGGTCAACGATCTCTATGGCCATCACCAGGGCGACCTCGCCCTCATCCGCATCGCGTCGGTGATCAGAAGCTGCGTACGCCAGGGCGATCTCGTCGGCCGCATGGGCGGCGAGGAGTTCGCGGTGCTGCTCGGCGGCGTCGCGCCGGAGCAGGCGGTGCGGATCGCCGAGCGAATCCGCCAGGCGGTCGCATCCGCACCGCTCGACATCGACGGATCGCACCATCGCCTGACGATCAGCGTCGGCTGCACGGCGTTTTCGGGCAGTGCCAAGTTCCGCGATCTGTTCTCGCTCGCCGACCAGCGTCTCTATGAGGCCAAGCGGCTCGGGCGAAACCGGGTCGAGGCCGGCGCGGATGCGAATATGAAAAAGGCCGGCTGAGAGCCGGCCTTTCTGCATTCGTTCGGGAACGATCAGAAGCGGTAGGACAGCTTGGCGCTGATCGTGTGGAAGTCGAAGTCGCGATCCGAACCGGTCAGGACCGTTCCGTCCGGATTGCTCTCCGGCAAGCCGCCAGCGCCGCCGAAGGGGCCGCCTTCGAGATTGGCCTGGAAATCGTTGCTGCCCAGATCGGTGTAGAGATATTCGAGGCCGATCGACCAGTTCTGCGTCAGCCGCGCTTCCACGCCGCCGCCGACCGTGTAGCCGAAATCGTTGTTCTGGCCGCCCGAAGTGGTGAAGGTCGCAGTTGAGCCGGGCTGGCGGTAGCTGAAATCGACGTCGCCATAGGCCAGACCACCGGTCACGTAGCCGAGGAAGTTCTCGTTCAATGCGTAGCCCAGACGGCCACGCAGGGTCGCCAGATAGTCGAGATCGCGCGAAATCACATAGTCGGCAGGGGTACGCGAGAAGGCGCGCTGCTCGTCACCGAGATCGGTGTAGCTGATGTCGAGGATCGCACCGTAAACGATGTTGCCGGCCTGCCAGTCATAGCCGATATGGACGCCGCCGACGAAACCGTCGTCGAAGTCGCCATTGGCGTTGAAGCTGGAGCCGTCCGGCGCGCCGGCGGGCGTGAATGCCGCGACGAGGCCCGGGAACGTGAACGGATCGAGCACGACAGTGCCAGTCGAACCGAAGCCGTACCCTGCTTGGATGCCGGCGTAGAAACCGGCCCAGCTCATGCCGGAAACCACGTCCATCGGCATCGGGGCCGGTTCGTTGTAGATGACGTCGGCCGCCATGGCCGAGCTTGCGGCGAATGTTGCGGCCAGGCCGATGAGAATGCGCTTCATGAAATTGCCCTCCAGTTGAGACGGTTCAGCAACGGAAGGGGTACGCGAAAGTTGCACAACCAGAAGTAAACTGTGACGTGATCGCGTCCGAAATCTGGCAAAGTGGCAAAATTGCCATAATTTAGAAAACGCGCAACAATCAACGGGTTGGGACTGGGTGCTCGCCGCGGTAGTCATAGAATCCACGCCCGGACTTGCGGCCGAGCCAACCGGCTTCGACATATTTCACCAGAAGCGGACAGGGCCGATACTTGGAATCGGCAAGCCCGTCATGCAGCACCTGCATGATCGACAGGCAGGTGTCGAGACCGATGAAATCGGCAAGCTGCAGCGGGCCCATCGGGTGGTTCGCGCCCAGCTTCATGGCCGTGTCGATCGCCTCGACCGAGCCGACGCCTTCATAAAGCGTGTAGATCGCCTCGTTGATCATCGGAAGCAGGATGCGGTTGACGATGAAGGCGGGGAAATCCTCGGCGACGGTGATCGTCTTGTCGAGGCTGGCAACGAAGCCGCGCGCGGCCTCGAAGGTCGAATCCTCGGTGGCGATGCCGCGCACCAGTTCGACCAGCTTCATCACAGGGACGGGGTTCATGAAGTGGATGCCGATGAAGCGTTCCGGCCTGTCGGTCTGGGCGGCGAGGCGGGTGATCGAGATCGACGAAGTGTTGGTGGCGAGGATCGCCTCGGGGTTCAGCAGTGGGCAGAGCTGCGCGTAGATCTTGCGCTTGATCGTCTCGTCCTCGCTTGCCGCCTCGATGACGAGGTCGCAGTCGGCCAGATCCTCGATCGCCGGGGCCGGCACGATCGACGACAGCGCCTGCTGGCGGATTTTTTCCTCGAGCTTTCCGGACGAAACCTGCCGGGCGAGGTTGCCGCTGATCGTGGCGATGCCGGATTCGATCCGCTCGGACGAAATGTCGTAGACCTTGACCTTGTAGCCCGAGATCGCCGCGACATGCGCGATGCCGCCGCCCATCTGGCCGGCGCCGACCACACCGATCGTCCTGATTGTACCCGTCATCGTGATGTAATCCCGTCGAGACGCCTTCGCGTGGGCGTCTTCACTTCATATTGCGGCGCAAAGTAAAAGGGCGGGACTGGTTCGTCCAGTCCCGCCCGCTTTCATTTGCAACAATTCGCGGTGTCCGCGTCAGAGCGCCTTTTCGAGCTCCGGCAGCACCGTGAAGAGATCGCCGACGAGGCCGTAATCGGCGACCTGGAAGATCGGCGCTTCCTCGTCCTTGTTGATGGCGACAATGACCTTGGAGTCCTTCATGCCGGCCAGGTGCTGGATCGCGCCGGAGATGCCGGCGGCGATGTAGAGCTCCGGAGCCACGACCTTGCCGGTCTGGCCCACCTGCCAGTCGTTCGGCGCGTAGCCGGCATCGACGGCAGCGCGGCTGGCGCCGACGGCAGCACCCAGCTTGTCGGCGATCGGCAGCATCACTTCCTCGAACTTTTCCTTCGAGCCCAATGCGCGCCCGCCCGAGATGATGATCTTCGCCGAGGTCAGTTCGGGACGATCGGAGGCGGCGATCCGGTTCTCGACGAATGTCGACAGACCGGGATTGTCGGCTGCCGAAACGCTTTCGACCGAAGCCGAGCCGCCTTCGCCGGCCGCCTGGAACGAGGCGGTGCGGACGGTGATCACGCGCTTGGCGTCGGTCGACTGCACGGTCTGGATCGCGTTGCCGGCATAGATCGGGCGCTTGAACGTGTCGGCGGAGACGACCTCGACGATGTCGGAAAGCTGCATCACGTCGAGGAGCGCGGCGACGCGCGGCATCACGTTCTTGGCCATGGTGGTGGCCGGCGCGATGATCGTGTCGTAGCCGTCGGCGAGCTTGACGACGAGGGACGCGAGGGGCTCGGCGAGGCGCTCGGCCAGTTCGTCGGCCTCGGCCAGAAGCACCTTGCGAACGCCAGCCAGCTTACCTGCTGCATCGGCTGCAGCCTGCGCGCCCTTGCCCGCCACCAGCACGTCGATTTCGCTGCCGATCTTGGAGGCCGCCGAAAGCGCCTTGGCGGTCTGGTCCGAGAGGGTTGCGTTGTCGTGTTCGGCAATCAGAAGAATGGCCATTTGTCTGTTCCTTTTGCCTCGAGATTACAAAACGCCGGCGGACTTGAGGCTCGCCACCAGTTCGGCGACGTCCTTGACCTTGACGCCCGCCTTGCGGCCGGCCGGCTCCTCGGTCTTCAGCACTTTCAGGCGCGGCTTGACCTCGACGCCGTAATCGGCGGCCGACTTCTCGTCGAGCGGCTTCTTCTTGGCCTTCATGATGTTCGGCAGCGAAGCATAGCGCGGCTGGTTCAGGCGCAGATCGGTGGTCACGATCGCCGGCATCTTGGCCTCGATCGTCTGCAGTCCGCCATCGACTTCGCGCGTCACCTTGGCGTTGTCGCCCTCGATCTCGATTTTGGATGCGAAGGTCGCCTGGCTCCAGCCGAGGAGGGCGGCGAGCATCTGGCCGGTCTGGTTCGCGTCGTCATCGATCGCCTGCTTGCCGAGGATGACAAGGCCGGGGTTTTCTTCGCCCACGACGCCCTTCAGGATCTTGGCGACGGTCAGCGGCTCGGTGGTCTCGTCCACCTTGACGAGGATCGCGCGGTCGGCACCCATGGCGAGCGCGGTGCGCAGCGTTTCCTGCGCCTGCTGGGGTCCGATGGAGACGACGACGATCTCATCGGCCTTGCCGGCTTCCTTGAGACGGATCGCCTCTTCGACGGCGATCTCGTCGAACGGGTTCATCGACATCTTCACATTGGCAAGATCGACGCCCGAGCCGTCCGCCTTGACGCGGATCTTGACGTTGTAATCCACCACCCGCTTGACGGGGACCAGAACTTTCATTCGCTTGAAACCTTTCCCTTGGATGCAGCGTCTGCGTCTAACAGGATGCGTGCCGCACCACTTGTCAGAAATCGACATTCCGGGGCTGCCCGGCACAATCGCGGCGGACCGTAGTTTGTGGCGGAATGAGCGTCAATAGAGCGCCGGGCGCTCAAAACGGTTGAAATCTAGCGATCCCACGGACCGCGCGAACGCGTCGCATCCGCACGCGCCGGCGCGACGACCGCCGCCTGCGGCGTGACGATGTGGCGGTCGAGAAGCGGCACTTCGGAGCGCTTCAGCACGACCAGCAGAACCGCGCCCGCAATGATGCCGCCAATATGCGCCGCCCAGGAAATCTGGTCTTCGCCGGCCAGCGCGAACATGACGAACTGGAAGCCGATCCACAGCGCCAGCACGATCCAGGCCGGAATTCGCAAGGGCAGGCGGCCGAAGGCCAGCACCCATATCTTCACGCGCGGGTGGAGCAGCAGATAGGCCGAGACGATGCCCGCCACCGCGCCGGACGCGCCGATCAGCGGCACTTCCGACATCGGTGCCATCATGCCGTGGAAAAGGGCGCCGGCAACTGCGCAGGCGAGATAGAAGACGAGGAATTTCAGATGTCCCATCGCGTCCTCGACATTATCGCCGAAGACCCACAGAAACAGCATGTTGCCGCCCAGATGGAACAGGTCGCCATGCAGGAAGGCATAGGTGACGTAGGACGCTTCGCCGGGAAGAACGACGAGTTCGGGCGGCAGATCGACATGATCGAAGGCGACCGACGGGATGTATCCGTAGGAATAGGCGGCGGCCTGCGTCGCCTCCCAGCCGCCGGCCACGCTCCAGAAATAGGCGATGACGTTCACCGCGATCAGCCCGACCGTCACATATTGCGCCTTGATGAAGCGGAGCCGGTTGGCGTCGTGGAGCGGGATGAACATCAGCGGTTCTGGCCGGGCACCCACAACACGTCGGCGCGGCCGTCGTCGTTGACGGCGCGGGCGGCGACGAAGAGGAAGTCGGAGACGCGGTTGATGTAGCGGATCGCATCCGCGCCGACGATCTCGCCCTCGACGCGCGACAGCTCCACCATCATCCGCTCGGCCCGGCGCGTCACGGTGCGCGCAAGGTGCAGCGCGGCCGCGGCGGGCGATCCGCCCGGCAGAACGAAGGTGCGCAGCGGCTGGAGGCGCTTGTTGAGGATGTCGATGTCCGCCTCGACGCGGGCGACCTGCGAGGCGACGATGCGCAACGGCTCATAGGGCAGGGGCTCGCCGGTGTCGGGCGCGGCCAGATCGGCGCCGAGGTCGAACATGTCGTTCTGGATGCGCACCAGCATGGAGTCGATATCGCCATGCGTGCCTTGCGTGTGTACACGCGCCATGCCGATGCAGGCATTGGCCTCGTCGACCGTCCCGTAAGAAGCGACTCGCAGGTCGAATTTCGGCCGGCGCTCGCCCGAGCCCAGCGCCGTCGTGCCGTCATCGCCGGTGCGGGTGTAGATGCGATTCAGAATGACCAAGTCAGCCTCCGGACTGGCGCGAGAAATAGAGCGCCAGCATGACGAAGACGAGCGCGAGGAACTGCAGGACGACGCGCGCCTGCATCAGCTTGTTGGACGTGTTGCCGGAACCGCCGCGCATCATGTTGATCAGCCCGCGCACGAGCACGAATGCGACCGCGACCATGAACAGGACGGCTATGACGTTGAAGACGGTGGACATCGAAATTCCCGACTGGAAAGAAAGGCGCCGCGAAACGTTGAGGAATGCGCGGCGCGCATTTGGACATTTGGTTGGCAACCATTATGGAGCGCGCCTGCGCAATCTTCCAGTGGCGGCGGCCGATTGCCTCACCCGGGTCGAGTTTCGGGCAAGCGGGACGCGCTAGGAGTGAAACCGCAGGACGGCGAAACCCGTACCTGAACTGAACCGAAACCGCGTTTCGAGGCTTGATTGGTCGATGTCTTTGCTGGTCCGACGATGATCCGACAGGTTGTCGCGACGAAGCGGGTGCTGGGTGACGCACTCGGGCATTTCAACAATGACGACGGCTGGGCGATGGCGAGCCATCTTGCCCTGTCGGCTCTGCTCGCGCTTTTTCCGTTCCTGATCTTCGCCACCTCGCTCGCCAGCTTTCTGGGTGCCAAGGCGTTCGCGGACACCGCCGTCCATCTCGTCTTCGACACCTGGCCGGAGGAAATCGCCTCGCCGATCGCCTATGAGGTGACGAGCGTGCTCACCGTCCAGCGCGGAGATTTCCTCACCATCGGCGTCATCATCGCCGCCTTCTTCGCCTCCAACGGCATCGAGGCGCTGCGCGTCTCGCTCAACCGCGCCTACCGCGTCAGCGAAACGCGCTCGATCTTCACGCTGCGCCTGCAAAGCCTCGCCTTCGTCTTTATCGCGACCGTCGGCTTCGTCATCGTCTCGGCGCTGCTCGTCATCGCGCCGCTGATCGGCGACCTTGCGCAGGAGCATGTGCCGTGGCTGGAGCCCTATATGGGCACGATCACGATCTGGCGCTTCATCGTCGCCTCGCTGGTCATCGTGATCGGGCTCGTCGCGGTGCATTTCTGGCTACCCGCCGGCAAGCGGCGCTTCGTCGACATCGTCCCCGGCATCATCTTCACGCTGATTGGCTGGGTGATCGGCTCGACGGCGTTCGCGAACTACCTCTCGCAGTTCTCGTCCTATGCCACGACCTATGCCGGCCTCGCCTCGATCATGATCGCGCTGGTCTTCCTTTACATCGTCTCCGTGATCTTCATCATGGGCGGCGAGCTCAATGCCGCGATGAAGCGCTATTTCGAGGCCCGGGCGCGCGTTCCGGGCTGAGCCTTCCGCGTTGCCACCGCCACGCCGATCGTCGTCAGCACCATGCCGGCGATCTGCACCGCGTTGAGCGTCTCGTCGAACAGCAGCCAGGCGACGAGCGCCGTCACCGACGGCACGAGGAAGAACAGCGACGACACCTTCGCCACTTCGCCCTCGCGGATGAGGTACATCAGGAGGAAGATCGCGCCGAGCGAGAGGACCAGCACCAGCCACGCCATCGCGAAAACCAGTTCGCCGGTGAGCTGGTAGGTCTGCGTCTCGAACGCCAAGGTCGCCACGAGCATCAGCGCCACGCCGCCGACATATTGCCAGATCGTGCCGACGACGAGATCGCCGCTCGCCACGAAGCGCTTCTGCCAGACGGTGCCCGCACTGATCGCCAGCATGGCGAGGATCGACGATGCGAGCGTCGCGGCGGTCACGCCGCCCAGCGCGCCGAGCTTGGGCGCCAGCACGATGGCGACGCCGGCAAGGCCGAGCGCCATGCCGGCCCAGTGCTTCGCCGTCAGCCTTTCGCCGAGAAACGCCGTCGCCAGCATCGCGGTCGCCAGCGGCTGCAGGCCGACGATCAATGCGGAAAGCCCTGCCGGCATGCCGTTGCGGATCGCCCAGAAGACACCGCCGAGATAGACGCCATGGATCAGCGCGCCGGCGATCATCGCGTGCACCGCCTGGCGTCGATCCATCGCCCGCCAGCTTATCGCGGCGAGCAGCAAGGCGAGCAGGATAATCGTCAGGCCGAAGCGAACCGCGAGGAAGGCGAAGGGCTCGGCCCACGGCATCGCGTATCGCGCGCCGATGAAGCCGGTCGACCAGAGAAGCACGAAGACGACGGGGACGAGGCGGATGAGGAGCGGCATGGAAACTTTCGCGGACAGGTTGAAGCCGCTCTAATTGCGTTGGCCCGCGCAATCAAATCGAAAGAATTGAAGCGCAGTTTCATGACAGATGCGGGTGAATGCAGACGGGGCGCATCCTTGACCCTTGAAGGGGAAGGATATTCGCATGCTTTGGAATCTGAGTTTCATCTGGCTGTGCCTGGCGCTGGCATCCGTCGCGATCCTGTCGTTCCTGCTCGGCCTTTGCATGGACGCCATCATGGGACCGGACGGTTTCGGGCCGATCGGCAACACCGTGATCCTGGTCGCCGGCTTCTTCCTGACGATCGCGCTCTACAACCATGTCGGCCACACATTCGCCGATCTGCGGCTCGCGACCACCTACGGGCTCGGCGGCGCCTTCATCACGGTCGCGGTTCTGGCAGGTCTGAAGGCGATCGGCAGCCGGCTGCGCCTCTAGCTAGAGCCCAACCATGCGGCGGATGTCGTGGGGTTCCAGCCCGGCGCTGCGCAGGGCATCCAGTCCCGTATCGAATTGGCTTTTCGAGAGTTTTCGCCCGTCATCGTCCAGGATCAAATCGTGGTGGAGATAGACCGGCGCCGGCAGGCCGAGCAGTTCCTGCAGCAATCGCTGGCCCGACGTCGCGTGAAACAGATCGCGCCCGCGCACGACATGGGTGACGCCCTGGATCGCATCGTCGACGACGACCGAGAGCTGGTAGCTCGTCGGCACATCCTTGCGCGCGATGACGAAATCGCCCCATGCGCGGACGTCTGCCGCGATCGTGCCCGTTTCGCCCGCCGGCCCTGAGCCCTGCTCCTGCCAGTCGAGCCTGCCAGAAACCCGCTCCATCGCAGCGTCGATGTCGAGCCGCCAAGCGAACGGCGCACCCGCCTCGATCCGCGCCTGGCGCTCGCGCCGCGGCAACCGGCGCTCGATGGTCGGATAGAGCGGCGCGCCGTCAGGATCGCGCGGCCAGTCCGCTCCTTGCGCCTCCTCCTCCGCGATGAAGCCACGCACGTCGCCGCGCGACAGAAACGCGGGATAGACGAGCTCGGCCTCGATCAGCCGGTCGAGCGCGGCGCGATAGTCGTCGAAATGATCGGACTGGCGCCGCACCGGCTCTTCCCAGTCGAGCTCCAGCCATTCGAGATCGAAGCGGATCGCGCGTTCGAATTGCGGCCGGCAGCGCTCGCGGTCGATATCCTCGATGCGCAGGAGAAACCGCCCACCGGCCTGCCGCGCCAGATCGTGGTTCAGAAGCGCCGAATAGGCGTGGCCGAGATGGAGCGGCCCGTTGGGGCTGGGCGCGAAGCGGAAGACGGGAAGCGACATTCGGGCCGATGATCGTTGCGCAAGGTCAGCGCCGATTGCTACGCTTGTTCGCCGCAAAGGACAAACATCATGCGCCGGATCGATACGCTGGACGACATCGCCGAAGGATTGAGCGCGCTCGCAGCTGCCGATCCGCGGCTGGGCGAGGTGATCCGGGTTGCCGAAGAGGTCACGCTCAGGCGCAGCGAGCCCGGCTTTGCGAGCCTCGTGTCGATCATCGTCTCGCAGCAGGTCTCGCGCGCCAGCGCGCAGGCGATGATGCGCAGGCTGACGGCGCTGGCCGATCCGCTGACGGCGCATGCCATTGCCGAAGGCGGGCCGGACATGCTGCGCGAAGCCGGCATTTCGCGGCCCAAGCAGCGGGCGATCCTGGCGCTGGCCGAATCGCTCGATGCGGGCACCATCGACCTCGAGGCCCTGTGCCTGCTCGATGCCGAGGAGGCGATCGGCCAACTTACCGTCCTGCCCGGAATCGGCCCCTGGACGGCGCAGATCTACCTTCTCTTCTCGGCTGGGCATCCCGACATCTTCCCGGTCAAGGACGTCGCGCTGCAAAATGCAGTCGGCCGCGCCTTTGGCATGGACGAGCGTCCGAACGAGCGCGAACTCCACGCAATCGCCGAACTCTGGAGCCCATGGCGCGGGGTCGCCGCGCGGCTCTTCTGGGCCTACCACCAAGCCACGATGGGGCGCAGCGCCGCGCCGATGCTGACGCCGGCGGAAGCCGATCCGCAAACGCCTTTGGGATAAGCGACGCAGCGTCAACAAGTCGCTTCACATCCCTGTCACGTCGGGCTTACATTGTCCGTGTCGATCGATGCCGCTTCGAAGGAGGTCAGGTCTTGACGGTTGCCGTCTCGCCGGATGGCTTGCCCGCACTGGTGCTGAACGCGGATTACCGCCCGCTCAGCTACTACCCGCTGTCGCTCTGGTCCTGGCAGGATGCGATCAAGGCCGTGTTCCTCGATCGCGTGAACATCGTCGCCGAATACGAGCACTCCGTATCCTCGCCGTCCTTCCAGATGAAGCTGCCGAGCGTGGTGTGCCTGAAGAGCTATGTGAAGCCTTCGCGCCATCCCGCCTTCACCCGCTTCAACGTCTTCCTGCGCGATCGCTTCCAGTGCCAATATTGCGGCACGCACGAGGATCTGACCTTCGACCACGTCACCCCGCGCCGCTGCGGCGGCGCCACGACCTGGGACAACGTCGTCGCGGCCTGTTCGCCGTGCAATCTCAGAAAGGGCGGGATGCTGCCGCGCGAGGCGAAGATGTGGCCCCGGCAAAAGCCCTACCAGCCCACCGTGCACGACCTCCACAACAATGGCCGGCTGTTTCCGCCGAACTATCTGCACGAAAGCTGGATCGATTATCTCTACTGGGATGTCGAACTGGAGCCTTAGTCTCAAGAGACAATCATGGCGCAGAGCTGTCCGGCTGTTCTGAGGCGCTGATCAGGGCTTCTGCCACAAAGGCGTCCTTGGCTGCCCTGTAGTCATCCATGGGTTGCCCATCGTAAGCGATCTTGAGGGCGTTGTAGCGCCGTACGAGGTCCGGATCGGCGCGAAGTGTTGCGGCGAAACGGTGGAAGATGTCGAAAGCCGCATCCTTTGCGGTCAACTGGATGCCTAGATGGGGCGTGCGAGCTCCATCTTCGAAGGCGGCGAAGTCTTCGGTCCGCGCTGAGCCCAGATTGCGGGCATACCGGCCGGCGAGGATTGTCTCCGAGGCTCTGAAGTCTGCGTGTTCGACCCTGATGACGACGTCGAGGTCGCCCTTGGTGAGACATCCAGGTATGGCGGTCGCGCCGACGTGCAGAATTTCGGCAGTTTCGGGAAGGAGGGCCCGAAGCTCGTGCTCCACCGTCTCGAACAGCCGCTCGGCCGCTTCGTGGGCGCGGCGCGAATCTGGCAAGAGGCAAAACAGGTGGGGCTGGGCCATTCCTTTTTCGGCTCGGTGTCAGGCCGATCCTCTCCTGAACGCCGCGACATAACCGATTCCGGCCAGCACGAAGCTCGCGACCGCGTTCCATCCGGCGAAGGAGAGGCCGAGAAAGCGCCCCGCAGCCTGGTCGCAGGAGGGGGGGATGACGCTGTCGAGCGCATCGAGCAGGCTGCCGCCGGTCGGAGCGGGCGCGACCACGCCGCAGTCGGACGGTCCCAGCCACCAGCCCCATTCGACGCCGGCATGGAAGACACCGAGATAAAGGCTCCATGTCATGATCAACGCCCCGGCGAGGAGGATGCCGCGCACCAGAAGCGGCGGTGCCTTGGCGAAGGCGGCGACGAGGCCCGCGATCATGATCGGCGCCCCGATATAGTAGGGCGTGCGCTGTTCGAGGCACAGCTTGCAGGGGATGTAGCCGGCCAGGTGCTGGAAGCCGAGGGCGGTGCCGACCGTGACGGTCATGCCGACGGCGAGCAGTGCGAGCGCAGCCTGCTGGAAGCGTCCGATCGGGTCGTTCAGGGCCATTTCGCGTCCTCTCAGAACATATAGCGCACGGCGACGAAGCCGCCGATCAGCAACACCATGAACAGGGTGAAGAGAAGGCCGAGATGCTTTTCGATGAAGAGCCGGATCGGCTCGCCGATGCGATAGAGCAGCCAGGCGACGAAAAAGAACCGCAGGCCGCGCCCGATGATCGAAACGACGACGAAGGTGACGAGGTCGAGGCCCGTCGCGCCCGAAAAAATCGTCAGGACCTTGTAGGGGAACGGCGTGACGGCGGCGAAGAGCACGCCCCAGCCACCCCACTCATTGTACCAGGCGGCGACCTGGCCGAACGAATCCTCCTTGCCGTAGAAGGCGAGGATCGGCCGGCCGACCGCCTCGAACAACCAGGCGCCGATGGCATAGCCCAGAAGCGCGCCCAGAACCGATGCGACGGTGCAGATCACCGCGTAGCGGAACCAGCGCCGGCGCTCGGCCAGAACCATCGGGATCAGGATCGTGTCGGGCGGGATCGGAAAGAACGAGCTCTCGATGAATGACACGCCCCCTAAGGCCTTTTCGGCGTGGCGGGTGCGCGCGAGCGACATCGTCCAGTCGTAGAGTCTGCGAAGCATGGGGTTCCCCGTTTCGGCCGGGCACAGCTAGAGCGAAACGGCCGCAGGCGCAATGCGATTCCCCGTCGCGGCCGGCCGATATTCCGGTTGACGGGTTCGGGTCGGACCGTATAGTCCGCAGCCATCTTGGAGCGCTCCCCGCTCCAGGGCCCCTGTGGCGGAATTGGTAGACGCGCTCGACTCAAAATCGAGTTCCGCAAGGAGTGCTGGTTCGATCCCGGCCAGGGGCACCATCCGTAGCCGATCGCTGCGACGCGCAGCGCCACCCGCCCCTTCGGAGAAATCTCCCGTGCAAAGACGCAAACTTGGCAAGAACGGACCTGAAGTCGGCGCAGTCGGCCTCGGCTGCATGAGTTTCGGCGGAATCTACGGTGCGACGGACATGGCCGAGAGCCACCGCACGCTCGCCCGCGCGCTCGACTTGGGCGTCGATCATCTCGACACCGCCAACATCTACGGCGAAGGCGTGGCGGAGGAGGTGATCGGTGCATTCGTCAAGGATCATCCGAACCGCTTCACCATCGCCACCAAGGCCGGGATTAAGAACAAGCCGGTGCGCGGCTTCGACAATTCGCCCGAGCATCTGCGCGCCTCGCTCGAAGCTTCGCTGAAGCGCCTCGGCGTCGACCATGTCGCGCTGTTCTACGTCCACCGCCGCGAACAGTCGCGGCCGATCGAGGACGTGATGGAGACGCTGGTGCGGTTGAAGGAGGAGGGCAAGATCGGCGCGATCGGCCTGTCGGAAATTTCACCGGCGACGCTGGAACGCGCCAGTGCCGTCCACCATGTCGCCGCCGTCCAGAACGAGTATTCGCTGTGGACCCGGCTTCCCGAACTCGGCCTCCTGCAGGCGACCAAGCGTCTCGGCACGGCGCTGGTCGCGTTTTCGCCTGTCGGGCGCGGCATCTTCTCGTCGACCCCGGTCGATCCGGCGCGGTTCGGCGAGGGCGATTTCCGACGCCTGAACCCGCGCTTCATCGAGCCGAATTTCGGCTACAACAGCGCCTATGTCGCGAAATTCTCAGCGTTTGCGAAGGCGCGCGGCCTCTCGCCGGCAACGCTTGCGATCGCATGGACGCTGGCGCGCGGGGACCACGTCATCCCGATACCGGGAACCCGCAGCGCGGCGCATCTGGAGGAAGATGCCGCGGCGGCCGAAATCGTTCTTTCGCCGGACGATCTCGATGCCATCGAGGCGATCTTGCCGGTCGGCTTCGCCCATGGCGACCGCTATTCGGAAGGTCAGGCCAACGGGCCGGAGCGCTATTGCTGAACGGTCAGCGCACGAAGGCGGTGATCGAGGCGGCAACGAGCACGATCGCGATCACCAGCAGCACGAGATAGGCGCGCTTCTGGTCGAACATGACGGCGAACGAGCAGAACCAGATCGAGACCGCGCCGCCCAGCGCGTAGAGGAAGGTCGGCTTGTCGGTCCACATCAGGCCGGCGAGCATGAGCCCGCCGATGATGAGGCTGCCGAAGACGATCATCAGGCTAAGGGCGAATCTATCGGAATCCATCAGGCACTCTTTCGTCGCACCGCTTTCGATGCAGGCCGCAGCCCGCCTTCCCTACATCGGCTGGCAGGGCGCAAAAAGCAAGCTTGCGAAACTCATCGCCGCAGGGTGCGCCTGACGCTCGAGCGAGCGCGGCGCAGGAGATCGCGCAGCCGCGCCTCGCGTTCGAGCCCGAGCGCGGACGCGTTGACGAGCTTGTCCGCCTTGGGTTCGAGCCCGACGATCAGCGTCGCCAGCGTCGAGCGTTCGGACCACATGCGGCTCAGGACCGGGTGATCGGGAACGGCGCAGGAATCGCTGATGGTGACGTTGAGGTCCTCGAGGTGACGGCGCGTCACTTCCGCCATCAGCAGCACGCCCGGCGACCAGGCGGCGAATTCCTCGTCGAACGCGGTCTTCCACGTATAGGCGACGCCTGATTCGACGAAGACGACGAGCGAGGCAATCGGTCGGCCCGAAAGCGACAGCGTGTGGATGCGGCACATGGCCCGTTCGCTCAAGCCCGCCACCGCTTCGCGAACGAAGGCGGCGCGAAAGCGGTCGACGACCATCGCCGTGCCGGCCCGGCCCTTCCATCCGCTCGCCTCCAGTGCCAGGAAGGTCTCGACGGCGAGGCGGTTTTCTTCCGGCGTCTCGGCGATGTCGTAGACCAGTTCGCCCTTTTCGGCGAGCCGGCGTTCGAGGCGGCGATGTTCGCGGTAGTGTTTCTTGAGCGTGCCGGCGAGGTAGGCGTCGCCGTCGAGATCCGAATGCAGGACGGGCCGCTCGCGCTCCATGACGCGAAGGATGGGCAAATTGAGCTCGGCCGCTGCGCTCTGCAGCGTCGCGGCGAAGATGCCGTCGATGCGGATGTCGGGAAACTGGATCAGCTTCGGCAGGGCTTTTTCGGGCGCTGCGATCAGGCGCAGGAAATCGGCGACGATGCCCTGCGGGTCGTCGCGATCGACGAGCGGCGTGCCGAGCGGTCCGAACGGGCTCGCCCAGGTGCGGATGGCCGGCGGGCCGAGGCGCAGCAGCGGACGTTCGACCGAGAAGGGGACCAGCAGGCGCAGCCGGCTCCTGGCATCGCGCTCGTCGCGCATGACGGCAAGCCGCACCTCGCGGTCTTCGAGCCGGGGCATGGCGGGCGCAAGGAAGCGCGGGTTGAAAAAGACGTTCGGCTCGATCGCGCGCTGCGCCAGATGGTCGAGCTCGGTGACGAGGTCGTAGCCGGTCGAGGCGGGATAGATGTCGAGCCGGCGCCCGCGTTCCAGCGTCTGCGCATCGCGGTCGCTCGCCGTGTCGCCGGCGAAATGGTCGAGCATCGCGGCCGGGTGCCGCCCTTCAGCCGTCGCGCCCATCACGCATTCCCCGTCTTCGGCGCCGCGGCGCCCATCCACATGTCGATGCCGAGCTTGGCGCGCACCGTGAAAGCGAGGAACACCGCCTCGCAAGCCATCGCGACGGCGGTGGCGATCGCCGCGCCCCAGAGCCCGTAGAGCGGGATCAGGACGCAGTTGAGCGCCACATTGACCACGAGCACCAGCGCATAGAGCCGTGCGCAGGCATTCTGGTAGCCGCCCATGGTCAGGACGCTTTCGGCCGGTCCCACCGTCGCGCGCGCCACGACGCCCGCGACGAGCACGAAGAGCAGCGGATAGCCCGCGGTGAATTCGGCGCCGAACAGCATCAGCAGCGGCTTGCCCGCCGCGAGCAGCAGCGCCGCCATGGCGAGGGTCGGCCAGAACGTCCAGCGTACCGTGTCATGCGCGAAGGTGGCGAGTTCGTCCGCCCGGTCGCCGTGCATCAGTCCGGCGAAGCGCTGCGCGACGCCGGCGCGCACTGCGAAATAGACGAAATGGACCAGCGCCAGCGTCTTCACGGTCGCGAAGTAGACCGCGACGTCGGTCGGCGGCAGGAAGAAGCCGACCATCAGAACATCGGCATTGGTCAGGATGTAGATGAACCCCTCGATGAGGAAGACCGGCAGCGAGACCACCATCCAGCCGCGCACTCCGAAAGCGCGCGGGCCGGCCGCGGCCTGGCGCTCGGCGCGGTTCGAAACCGTCACGAGCTGGAACAATGTCGTCGCATAGACGGCGACGATGGCGGCGTACATGCCGGTTTCGGCACTGGCCGGCGCACCGACCGCGACCGCGACGACCATCAGGATCAACAGCAGGAGCGGGCGCACGATATAGGTCGGCAGCATGGCGTGAAACGGCCAGGCGTGGCCCCGCGCCACCCCTTGCATCAGGTCCGAAAGCCCCATCATCGGCAGGCAGACCATGCCGAGCAGGGATGGCACGACGTGATGCGGCTCGATCCGGTCCGACAAGGCGTGGATCATCGCGGCACCGGCGAGCGCGATCAGCGTCGAGGCCGCGAACACGATCAGCCGGCTGCCCAGCAGCACGCCGCGCAACTCGGCGACGCGTCCCTGGCCCCGATATTCGGGGATGAAGCGGATCATGGAGGTGTGGAAGCCGAGGCACGACAAATTGCCCAGGATCAGCATCGCGGTCCAGACGAGGACGAAGACGCCATATTCGAACCCGCCCATCCAGCGCGCCAGGAAAACCTGGCTGGCGAAGGCGATGAATGCGGAGGTGACGCGCACGGCGAAGGCGGTGAACGACATGCGCGCCGCGTGGCTGCGCTCTCCCGAACCGAAGGCAAGGGCGTCGAACGCTTCGAGATGCGGGCGTGCGCGCGAGGCGAGCCGCTCGGGCAAAATGCGTTCGGCCGTCGTTGCAGCGGAGACTCGCACGCTCTAAACTTTCCCTTCTCGCGTCCAGCCATATGGCATAGGGCCAAACACTTTAAGAATCGGTTCGGCGCCCGCCGGGCCGGATGACGGCCCGCCTCATGCCCAAGCCCGCGCCTTCCGATTTCGTCATCGCCGTCGTCATCGGCATCACCCAGACCATCGGCTATGGCAGCCTCTATTATTCCTTCGGCGTCCTTGCTCCCTTCATGGCGCAGGATGTCGGCCTGTCGCTGACCGGGATCTATGGCCTCTTCTCGATCGCGCTGCTGGCGTCCGGTTTCATCGCGCCGCGCGCCGGCCGGCTGCTCGACGGCAAGGACCCCGCCCTCGTCATGACGGCCGGCTCGTGTTTCAGCGCGCTGCTGCTGGTCGGCTGGGCGCTGGCGCCGGGCAAGGCGGCGTTCGGCCTCTTCCTCATCCTGTCGCAGATGAGTTCGGTGCTCGTGCTCTACGAAGCGGCTTTCGTGCTCGCGGCGCGTCTGTCGCCATCCAATGCGCGGCGGACCATCACCGGCATCACGCTGATCGCCGGTTTCGCTTCGACGATCTTCTGGCCGCTGACGAGCTGGCTCACGGTTTCGGTCGACTGGCGAACCATCCTGCTGATGTTCGCAGGCCTCAATCTGACAGTCTGCGTGCCCGCCCATTTTTATCTCGCGTCCCGCGTCCCGCGCAGCATTGCCGGCGAGGCCGGAGTTGCCCAGCGCCTGGCGCAGGGAACCATCGCGTCGGACCGCGACCGCCGGCTCGCATTCCGGCTTTTGCTGGTGGCCTTCGCGGCCAATGCCTTTGTCATGTCGGCGGTGCATCTCCACCTGATCGGCCTTCTGGGCGCGCTCGGGCTCGGTGCATCGGCGGCGCTGATCGGCGCCTTGATCGGGCCGGCGCAGGTCGCCGGACGCATTGCAGAATTCACCGCCGGCCCGCGCATCAGCGTCATGAGCGTGGCGCTGTTCGCCACCGGCGCCTTGCCGGCAGGGCTCGGTTTCCTGATCGGGGGCTCGGGCTACCTGCCCGCCGCCATCGTCTTCGCGCTCGTCTTCGGCGCGGGGCAGGGGCTTTCCTACATCGTGCGCGGCGTTCTGCCGCTCACGCTCTTCGGCGCGGACGGCTACGGCGCGCGCACGGGCAGGATCAATTCTGTGCGATTGTTCGTGTCGGCCGGCGCGCCTTTCCTGGCCGCCGCCATCTTCGAGCGCTTCGGCGCACAGGCGGCGCTCGGCGTCATCGCCGTCGCCGGCATCATCGGCTTCGTCGCCATCGTGGCGATCGTCCCGATCCTGCGACGTGCCGGGCAGCCCGGCACGCCGATCTGATCGTCAGGCGAACGTGCCGTGGCAGTGCTTGTACTTCTTGCCAGAGCCGCAGGGGCATAGCTCGTTCCGGCCGACCTTGCCCCAGGTGCCCGGATCGTTCGGGTCGCGGTCCTCGGGGGCGACGATGCGGTTGTCCTCGCCCGCGGCACCCTGCGCGAAGTCGTCCTCGCCCGTCACCGGATCGAGATGGTGACCTTCGACGGCAGGTGCCTGCGGCGGCGGTGCATCGGCGGCCTGGCGCACGAGTTCGACGCGCATCAACTGGCTGGTGACGACCTGGCGCAGATTGGCGAGCATCGACTGGAAGAGCTCGAAGGCTTCGGTCTTGTATTCGTTCAGCGGGTCGCGCTGCGCATAGCCGCGGAAGCCGACGACGGAGCGCAGATGGTCGAGATTGACCAGATGCTCGCGCCAGAGGCTGTCCAGCGTCTGCAGCATCACCGACTTCTCGACATATGTCATGATGTCGGGGCCGAAACGCTCGGCGCGCTCGGCTGCCGCCGCGTTGGCCGCTTCCATCAGGCGCTCGCGGATCTGCTCTTCGTCGATGCCTTCCTCGGCCGCCCATTCGTCGACCGGCAGGTCGAGGTTGAGGCCCTCGCGCACGCCTTCCTTGAGGCCCGCGACGTCCCACTGCTCTGCATAGGCGTTCTCGGGAATGTGGCGGGCGACCAAATCCTCGACCACGTCCTCGCGCATTTCGGCGACGGTGTCGGTGACGTTGCCGCCTTCCATCAACTGGATGCGCTGGTCGAACACGACCTTGCGCTGGTCGTTCATGACGTCGTCATATTTCAGAAGGTTCTTGCGGATGTCGAAGTTGCGCGCCTCGACCTTCTTCTGCGCCTTTTCCAGCGCTTTGTTGATCCAGGGATGGATGATCGCCTCATCCTCCTTCAGACCCAGCTTGGTCAGCATGGAATCCATGCGGTCCGAGCCGAAGATGCGCATCAGATCGTCCTGCAGCGACAGGAAGAACTTGGAGCGGCCCGGATCGCCCTGACGGCCGGAACGGCCGCGAAGCTGGTTGTCGATGCGACGCGATTCATGGCGTTCGGTGGCGAGCACGTAAAGGCCGCCCGCGCCGAGCGCCTTTTCCTTCAGGCGCTGCACGTCCTCGCGGATCGCCTTTTCCTTCGCTTCGCGCTCGGGGCCGGCCGGCATGTCGCCGAGTTCGGCCGCAACGCGCATGTCGGCATTGCCGCCGAGCTGGATGTCGGTGCCGCGACCGGCCATGTTGGTCGCGATGGTGATCGCGCCCGGCTTGCCTGCCTGCGCCACGATCGAGGCTTCCTGCTCGTGGTGGCGGGCGTTCAGGACCTGGAAGTCGGTGAAGCCGTCCTTGCGCAGCCGTTCGGCGAGCTGTTCGGACTTTTCGATCGAAGTCGTGCCGACGAGGACGGGCTGGCCCTTGGCGCTGGCGTCCTTGATCTCGCGGACGATGGCGCGGAACTTTTCCTCGACGGTGCGGTAGACTTCGTCGTCCTCGTCGAGGCGCTGGACCGGCAGATTGGTCGGGATGTCAGAGACGCCGAGGCCGTAGATGTTGCCGAATTCCTCGGCTTCCGTCTGCGCCGTGCCGGTCATGCCGGCGAGCTTGGAATACATGCGGAAGTAGTTCTGGAAGGTGATCGAGGCCAGCGTCTGGTTCTCGGGGTGGATCTTGACGTTTTCCTTGGCTTCCAGCGCCTGGTGCAGGCCTTCCGAGAAGCGGCGGCCCGGCATCATGCGGCCGGTGAATTCGTCGATGATCACGACCTCGTCGTTGCGGACGATATAGTCCTTGTCGCGCTGGAACAGGCGGTGGGCCTTCAGCGCGTTGTTGACGTGGTGGACGATGGCGACGTTCTCGATGTCGTAGAGCGAGGCGCCCTTGAGCATTCCGGCTTCGCGCAGGAGATTTTCGAGCTTCTCGGTGCCTTCCTCGGTGAAGTTGGCGGTGCGCTGCTTCTCGTCGATCTCGTAGTCTTCCGCGGCAAGCAACGGAATGAACTTGTCGATCTGCTGATAGAGTTCCGATCGGTCTTCGAGCGGGCCGGAGATGATCAGCGGCGTGCGCGCCTCGTCGATCAGGATCGAATCGACCTCGTCGACGATGGCGTAGAAATGTCCGCGCTGCACCATCTGGGCGCGCTCGTATTTCATGTTGTCGCGCAGATAGTCGAAGCCGAGTTCGTTGTTGGTGGCGTAGGTGACGTCGCAGGCATAGGCGGCCTTGCGCTCCTCGTCCGACAGGCCGTGGACGATGATGCCGGTCGACAATCCGAGGAAACCGTAGACCTTGCTCATCCACTCCGCATCGCGGCGGGCGAGGTAGTCGTTGACGGTGACGACATGGACGCCCTCGCCGGCGAGCGCGTTGAGATAGACGGGCAAGGTGGCGACGAGCGTCTTGCCCTCGCCGGTGCGCATCTCGGAAATGCCGCCTTCATGCAGGACCATGCCGCCGATCAACTGCACGTCGAACGGGCGCAGGCCAAGCGCGCGCTTGGAAGCCTCACGCACCGTCGCAAAGGCGGGAATCAGGAGATCGTCGAGCGAGACGCCTTCGGCGATCTGCTTCTTGAACTCTTCCGTGCGGGCGCGCAGCGCCTCGTCGGAGAGGCCGGAAAGCTCGGCTTCGAGAGCGTTGATCGCCTCGACCCGCGGCCGCAGTCCCTTGATGCGCCGATCGTTCGAGGAACCAAATATCTTGCGCGCGACGCCAGCGAGACTGACCATCAAAGGTCCTTTCGAAAAGAAAGTTTTCCGGTCTGGACCGGACCGCCCGTCGAGGGGGTAACGGGCATGTGAAAGACGGAAAAGCGCCCGGAAAACGGTTCTGGACGCCAAGACGAAGGACAGATAAGAGGGGGCACAAGCGATGTCAACGCCGCCGCCTGCGGGCGCAAATGCGGAATTCCGCCACATTCGCAAGGGCTGGAAACAGCATCGAACCCTCACTGGAGTTTCTTCATGAATGTTTTGTTTCGCCGCTTGTCCGCTGCCGTCGCGCTCGTCGCGCTGACTTCCGGCGCAGCCTTCGCGCAGGAAACCGCTCCGGCAGCGCCCGAGCCGGCCGTCGCCGCCGATCCTGCCGCGGTCGTCGCGACCGTTGACGGGCAGGACGTGACCGAAGGGGATCTTGCTCTGGCCCTTCAGGGTCTTGAACAGCAATTCGCCAACCTCTCGCCCGAACAGCGCCGCGCCGCCGCGCTTTCCGCGTTGATCGAAATCCGCCTCCTCGCCGCCAAGGCCGAAGAGGAAGGGCTCGACGACGGCGAGGAATTCCAGCGCCAGATGAATTTCCTGCGCGAACGCGCGCTGCACAGCGCCTTCATCGAGCAGCAGGTCGCAGCCAGCGTCACGGACGAAGAGGTCCGCGCCCGCTACGACCAGGAAATCGCCAACACGCCGCCTGCCAATGAAGTGCGCGCCCGCCACATCATCGTCGACAGCGAGGAAAAGGCGCAGGAGCTGATCACCGAGCTCGACGGCGGGGCCGATTTCGAGGAGCTCGCCAAGGAGAATTCCACCGACGGCGCGGCCGCGCAGGGCGGCGACCTCGGCTATTTCGGCCAGGGCCAGATGGTGCCGGAATTCGAGCAGGCCGCCTTCGCGATGGAAGTCGGCGCCCACTCGTCCGAGCCGATCCAGACGCAGTTCGGCTGGCACGTCCTCAAGGTCGAGGACAAGCGCCAGCAGCAGCCGCCCGCCTTCGAGCAGGTCGGCCCGCAGATCCGCTCGATCCTGCTGCGCGAGCGCTATTTCGAGACGGTCGAGGAAATCCGCGAGGCGGCCGAAATCGACATCGCCGATGCCGAACTGAAGGCGACGCTGGACGAGATGGAAGCGGCGGCGCAGCCCGGCGCGCAGTCGGAATCGGATGCCGAAGCCGGCGCCGAAGGCGCCATCGAAGCCGCCCCGTCCGACGAGACCACCGACCCGGCCGAATAAGCTCCAGACACGAAGACCAGCGCCATGTCCGACGCCGTTTCTCCGCTCGCCCCGAAAAGCTATCCCAAGATGCCGCCCATCGACGGCGTGCGGATCGCAACGGCGGAGGCCGGCATCAAATACAAGGGTCGCACCGACCTCCTGGCGATGGTCTTCGACGAGGGGACGACCGTCGCCGGCGTCTTTACCAAGTCGAAATGCCCGTCGGCTCCGGTCGACTTCTGCCGGGCGAATTTGCCCGGCGGATCGGCTCGCATTCTGGTCGTCAATTCGGGAAATGCGAACGCTTTCACCGGAAAAAAGGGCCGTGAAACCACCGAAATGACGGCTGTTTTGGCCTCAAAAGCGGCAGGTTCCAGCTCAAAAGAGGTGTTTTTGGCCTCTACTGGCGTCATAGGCGAGCCTCTTGACGCCAAAAAATTCGCCCATTTGCTCGACGACATGGTCGTTCGCGCCGAACCTGGCCTGTGGGCCGAGGCCGGCAAGGCGATCATGACGACCGATACCTACCCCAAATATCTGACCGCCACCTGCCAGATCGACGGCGTCGACGTGACGCTCAACGGCATCGCAAAAGGTGCCGGAATGATCGCGCCGGACATGGCGACGATGCTTTCCTTCGTCGCGACCGACGCGCCGATCGGCTCCAGGGCTCTGCAGGATTTGCTGTCGAAGGGCGTCGGCATGACGTTCAACTCGGTGACGGTCGACAGCGACACCTCGACCTCCGACACGCTGATGCTGTTCGCCACCGGCGCCGCCGAAAAGCGTGGTGCGCCGCGGATCGAGGACGCCGAGGACCCGCGGCTTTCCAATTTCCGCCGCGCGCTCAACAAGTTGCTGAAGGCGCTGGCTTTGCAGGTCGTGCGTGATGGCGAGGGCGCGCGCAAGCAGATCGGCGTGACCGTTACCGGCGCCAAGAATGCGCGGTCGGCCAAGCGCGTGGCGCTATCCATCGCCAATTCGCCGCTGGTCAAGACCGCGGTCGCCGGCGAGGACGCCAATTGGGGCCGCGTCGTCATGGCCGTCGGCAAGGCGGGCGAGCCGGCCGACCGCGACCTCCTTTCGATCTGGTTCGGCGACATCCGCGTCGCCCATGGCGGCGAGCGGGACCCGGATTATTCCGAACAGGCGACGTCCTCCTACATGGAAGGTGACGAGATCGACATCCGCGTCGACCTCGGCCTCGGGCGCGGGCAGGCGACGGTCTGGACCTGCGACCTCACCAAGGAATATGTCGCCATCAATGGCGACTACCGCAGCTAGGATGGCGAACGCCGACCTGCCCACCGTCAGGCGACTGGAGGCGGCGGGCTTTCGTGCCTGGCCGGCGGAGAAAGTCTCCTATGACGGCACATGGTCGGTGCGCACGACGCCCGGCCTGCCGACGCGGCGCTCCAACTCCGTCACCCCGCTCGACCGTTCCGATTGCGACGGGCTGGAAGGCCGGTTGCCGGCGCTGCGGGCCCGGTTCGCCGCGGCCGGATTCCCCGTCACCTTCCGCATCACGCCGCTGACCGGGCCGCGCCTCGTCGATCAGCTCGACGAGAGGGGCTGGCCGGTGATCACGCCGTCGCTCGTCATGCGCGCGGAGTTGGGCGCGATGCCCGACACCGGAGCAGAGGCGGAGATGGTATCTCCCTCTGCGTTCTGCCGGGCCGGCATATCGATCGGCGCCATCGACGCGGCGCGCGCGACGCCGCTGGAGGCGCTTCTGGCGCGCGTTCCGGCGAAACTGGGGCTGTTTGTGCTGTCCATCGATGGCCGGCCGGCCGCCAAGGCGATGTGCACCGTCGACGGCACGCTTGCCGGCATCTACGAGGTTGCGACCGCACCCGCCTTTCGCGGGCAGGGGCTTGCGCGCAAGGTCGTCTCGGCGGCGCTCGGCTTTGCCGGTGCGAACGGTGCGCGTGCCGGCTTCTTGATGGTGGACGAGAGCAACGCTCCCGCGATCGCGCTCTACAGATACTTCGGCTTTTCGACGGCCTACCCATACGAATACCGTGCCGAACCGGAGGCGAACATATGAGCGATGCGGCGGACGATGCACCCAAGCGCCTGCTGCTCGTCGCGGCCTGCGCGCTGGTCGATGCGGACGGGCGCGTGCTTCTGGCGCAGCGGCCGGCGCACAAACAGTTGGGCGGGTTGTGGGAATTTCCCGGCGGCAAGGTGGAGCCCGGCGAGACGCCGGAGGAAACCGTCGTTCGCGAACTCAAGGAAGAACTCGGCATCGAGACCAAGACGGCGTGCCTTGCACCGCTGACCTTCGCCAGCCACTCCTACGAGACGTTCAACCTGTTGATGCCGCTGTTCGTCTGCCGTCGCTTCTGGGGCATTCCGCAGCCGCTCGAAGCGCAGCAACTGAAATGGGTTCGCCCGACCAAGATGCGCGACTATCCGATGCCGCCGGCCGACGAGCCGCTGATCCCGTTTCTCATCGACCTCTTGTAGGTGTGTCGAGATTCAGGCCCGAGCGGTCTGCAAATGACGGGTTTCTGCGCTTCCGGTGCTCATGCACCCCAGAATCGCGACACACCCTAGATCAAGGCAATAGCAGTCGAAATTTCGACTTCGAGCTTTCGTGTTAATCGATGATTCAGCCAATCCTGCAAAAGTCCTGTGGAGTTTCATCCGGGCAACAGGACTTCGCATGGCACGCGGCGGGCTAGACCAATCAGGCCGATCCTTCATCAGTCAGACGAGCGCGGGCATTCTGCGCGTGACGCTGCTGTTCGGCTCGGCGGCGATCGCCCTGACGCTGATCCTCGTGCCGATCGCCGACAAGCATGCCCGCGACCGGATGTTCGCATCGGTGCAGTCGCCGGGCATCGATCGGATGTCGACCGGCAGCATCACCCCCCGCGGCGGCGGCGAAGCCTATACGATCCGGCGCAGCGTGCTGCAGCAGGACCCGAATTCGGTCTGCATCATCCGCGAGTCGGGCACGCGTTCGGGCTCCTGCTGAGGCAATCGAGCCGCCTTGCTCCACACTTCCTTAACGACGCCTCTTGGCAGCTTCCTAACTTCTGGGTGCTAGGAAAAGGGACACGCTGAATGACGAGGCGCCCGATGCTGAAACGATTCCTGGCGAACGAAAGCGGTGCGACGGCCATCGAATACGGCCTGATCGCAACCCTGATCGGCGTGGCGATCGTCGGCGGCGCATCGGCGACCGGCACGGCCATCTCCGAGCTCTGGAGCGGCAACGAAAGCAAGATCAGCGAAGTCCTGAACAACTGATACTCAGTCCGTCCTGAGCGCCTTCGCGAGCGACACGGTCGCGCTGCCCCGCCGTGCGGGCTTCTGCTGCGAGCCATGCGGCGCCCATCCCGAAAGCCAGACCGTCGCGAACGTCGCACGAATGCGCCCATCAGGGTCTGCGAAGCGCTCGGCGTAGAGTTCGGCCGCCTTGACGAGAACGGCGCGCCGCACGGGGCGTGCGCCAACGAGGCTGCTGGTGACGCCCATGGCGCGCAGGTCGCGCATGAGGTCGAACATGGTGTCGTATCGAACGATCACTTCCTCGATGTCGGCGACGGGGAGCGCAAAGCCGGCACGCTGCAACAAGCCGCCGGCATCGCGAATGTCGACGAAGGGATGGACGCGGCTTGCCGCGCCGCCGGTAATTTCGGCTTCGGCAGTCAACAAGACTTCGCGCAATTCCTTCAGCGTGCCGGCACCGGGAAGGCAGCCCAAAAAGAGGCCGTCCGGCCGCAACAGGCGCCGGATCTGGACCAGCGTCCCCGGCACGTCGTCGACCTCGCCGAGCGCGTAGAGCGAGACGGCCAGGTCCGCGCTTTCGGCTGGCAAGGCGAGATGATCGACGGGCAAGACCTCGCCGGGCTTGGCGTCGAGCAATCCGCGGGCGGCTTCGATGCGGTCGATGGTTCCGGCCTTGCCGGTCGATGCCACCGCCAGCGCGGCTTCGTCGACGACGCCGTGGAGCACGACCGCGCGCTCGAAATCACGGCTCACGGTGGCGAGACGCTCGGCGAGCTCCACCGATGCCGCACGCATCAGGAAATCGCCGTGGCGGCCGGTCTGGGAAAGCGCGCGCAACTTGTGCGCAAGCGCCCGGTTCTGATCGAAGATTGCGTCCATAGGGTCCCGATGCGACATTGCCCGGCAGTGGACTGGATATGGGAAGCCGGGCTTGAGAAGTCTCGTGGTGGAACGGCTCGCAAAGATCAAGTCCGCAGGCATTGCAGCCGGGCAGATCGCAGGCCGGATGCTCTTCCCGCCGACATGCCTGGGATGCCGCAGGATCGTCGCGGAAGGCGGAACGCTCTGCGCGTCCTGCTGGGGTGACATTCACTTTCTCGACGAGCCCTGGTGCGCCGTCTCGGGCGTGCCTTTCGCCCATGACATGGGAGCGGGTGCGATCTCGCCGGCCGTCATGGCGACGCCGCCAGCCTATGACCGCTCGCGCGCGGCCGTCGCCTATGACGGAGCGGCGCGGCGACTGGCGCAGAGCCTCAAATATCAGGACCGCACCGACCTTGCGCCATGGCTCGCAGGCTGGATGGTGCGGGCCGGACGCGATTTGATCGACCGCGCGGACCTGCTCGTTCCCGTGCCGCTGCACCGCCAGCGTTTTTTCACGCGCCGGTTCAACCAGTCGGCCGAACTGGCGCGGGCCATCGCCCGGCAAACCGGAAAGAAGTATGGCGCCGAGGTCGTCATTCGCATCAAGAAGACCCGCCAGCAGGTGGGGTTGAAGGCGAAGGAACGGCAGGACAATGTCCGCGCCGCCTTCGTCGTGCCCGATGGGTCGAAGCCGCTGATCGCCGGGAAGCATGTGTGCATCGTCGACGATGTCTACACGACGGGTGCGACCGTTTCGGCGCTTGCCCGGTGCCTGCGGCGGGCGGGGGCTGCCGAAATCTCCGTCCTGACCTTCGCGCGCGTGCTTCCTGCGGATTTCCGGCGTTCCGGGGACTTCCGGCGCGCGCTGCCAGAGCCTATATAGACGGGCAAGGAAACCCCGCTGGGTATGGGCATTGATGGCTGACGTCGAAATCTACACACGCATGATGTGCGGTTATTGCGCGGCCGCCAAGCGGCTGCTCGACAGGAAGGGCGTGGCCTATGTCGAGCATGATGCCAGCTTTTCTGCCGAACTGCGTCAGGAGATGATCGCCAAGGCGAATGGCCGCTCGACCTTCCCGCAGATATTCATCCATGGCCGCCATGTCGGCGGTTCGGACGAACTGCATGCGCTCGATCACGAAGGCCGGCTCGACACGATGCTGAAGGGTGGCCGGGCATGAGCGAAACGGTCAAGGTCGCCGCGCTGCAGATGCGGTCCTCGACGTCGCTGGAGCGGAACATCGCCGATTTCGAGGCGCTTGTACGCGAGGCGGCGGGCAAGGGTGCGACCTATGTCCAGTCGCCCGAGATGACGGGCGCTCTGGTTCGCGACCGGGCCGCACTGAAGGCGATGATCACCTCCGACGACAAGGATGCGCTGGTCGCCCGGGCGGCGACGCTTGCGGCCGAACTCGGCATCGTCGTCCATGTCGGCTCGACCGCGATCGCGCGGCCGGACGGCAAGGTCGCCAACCGCGCCTTCGTCTTCGGGCCGGACGGCAAGCGGCTTGCGACTTACGACAAGATTCACATGTTCGACGTCGATCTCGACAAGGGCGAGAGCTGGCGTGAATCGGCGACCTATGAGCCGGGCAGGGTCTCGACCGTCGTCGACCTGCCCTTCGCGCGCGTCGGGCTCGCCGTTTGCTACGATCTGCGGTTCCCGCAGCTCTTCCGCGCGCAGGCACTGGCCGGCGCCTCGGTGCTGACCGTGCCGGCCGCCTTTACCCGGCAGACGGGCGAGGCGCATTGGCACGTCCTGATCCGCGCCCGCGCGATCGAGAATGGCGCCTTCGTCATCGCCGCGGCGCAGGGCGGCCTGCACGAAGACGGCCGCGAAACCTATGGCCATTCGTTGATCGTCGATCCGTGGGGCAAGGTTCTGGCCGAGGCGGACGGCGCGGAGCCGGGCGTGGTTCTGGCCGAGATCGACCTCGCCGCCTCGGCGGCTGCGCGCGGCAAGGTGCCGAATTTGAAGAACGCGCGCGATTTCACCATCGCCGATGGCGCAGGGCTGGCCGACGCATCATGATCCGTTTCAATCTCGTTTGCGATGCGGGCCATGAATTCGATGGCTGGTTCCGGTCGAATGACGATTATGAAGGCCAGCACAAGCGCGGGCTCGTTTCGTGCCCGACCTGTCATTCGGCCAAGGTCGGCAAGGCGCTGATGGCGCCCGCGGTCTCGACGGGCCGCAAACAGGAAAAGATCGCGCTCGCGGTCGGCGCCGAACAGCGCCAGATGCTGACCAAGCTGAAGGAAATGGCCGACCAGGTGCGCCAGAACGCCGATTATGTCGGCGACAAGTTCGCCGACGAAGCGCGCAAGATCCATTTCGGCGAAGTCGAGCGGCGTGGCATCTATGGCGAGGCGTCGGTCGAGGAGGTCAAGAGCCTCGCTGAGGACGGCGTCGACTTCATGCCGTTGCCCACGTTTCCCGACGAGCACAACTAGACGACCCGCCGATATTCGGCCCTGGGTGGCCTGCAAACGGCGGCGTTCTGCGCTTCCGGTGCTCACGTACTGGTGTACGCTCCGCTCCGGTTCTCGAACGCCACCGTTTTCGGCTCACCCAGAGCCGAATCTCGACGAGTCTTCGCGCGTGGCGTTGGGCAGTCAGGCGGGCTTCGCCGCCAGCCGGTGACGTGCGCCCCCTCCGGCGCTTCGCGCCACCTCCCCCGTAAACGGGGGAGGATTTCCGTTGCGGGCGGCCGCGACCTCAGGTCCTCCCCTGCGGAGCGGGGGAGGTGGCGCGAAGCGCCGGAGGGGGCGTTGCTTATTGGGGCTTCGTCGCCAAGATCATGTAGTTGACGTCCAGGTCGCGGGAGCGGGTCCACTGGTCGGTCAAGGGGTTGTAGGTGACGCCGGTGCGGTCGACGATCGTCATGCCGGTGTCGGCGAGGCCCTTGTCGAGTTCCTCGGGCCGCACGAGCTTGTCGTATTGGTGGGTGCCCTTGGGCAGCCAGCCGAGGACGTATTCCGCGCCGATGATAGCCAGGCCCCACGCCTTCAGCGTGCGGTTGATCGTGGCGACGAACATCAGGCCGCCGGGCTTCACCATGTGGGCGCATTTCGACAGGAAGAGGTCGACGTCGGCCACGTGCTCGACGACTTCCATGTTCAGGACGACGTCGAACTGTTCGCCGGCATCCGCCAGCGCTTCGGCGGTGGTGGCGCGGTAGTCGATCTTCACGCGGGCCTCGGCTGCGTGGATCTTCGCCACTTCGATGTTGGTTGCCGAGGCGTCGGCGCCGACGACGTCCGCGCCGAGGCGGGCCATCGGCTCGCACAAAAGGCCGCCGCCGCAGCCGATGTCGAGCAGGCGCAAGCCGTCGAAGGGCTTGGCGGCGCGCGGGTCGCGGCCGAAATGGGTCGCCACCTGGTCGCGGATATAGGCGAGGCGCACCGGGTTGAACTTGTGCAGCGGCTTGAACTTGCCGTTCGGGTTCCACCATTCCTGGGCGAGGCGCGAAAAGCGTTCGACCTCGCCGGCGTCGATGGTGGTGCGCTGGGCGTCTGACATGCGGGTGTCTCCTTCAGAGGTGGTCAAGTCGGGCGAGGGCGGCGAAAAGTCAAGCGCGCGCGATGTCAGGAGCGTGGTGTCGGATCGCAGCTGGCGATTGCGTCCTTGGTGCTGCGACCTATATGCGCTGCGCCACTTCCCCCTTGGCTGCATTTCGAAAGTCCGCCATGCCCCCCGCACTCTCCATCCGAAATCTCACCAAGACCTATGCCTCCGGCTTCACCGCGCTGAAGGGCGTCGACCTCGACGTGCAGCCGGGCGAGATTTTTGCGCTCTTGGGGCCGAACGGTGCGGGCAAGACGACGCTGATCGGCATCGTGTGCGGGCTGGTCAATGCCAGCGACGGCGTCGTTCACGTGCATGGGGACGACATCGTCGTCGACTACCGCAAGACGCGCTCGATCATCGGTCTCGTACCGCAGGAAGTATCGCTGGATGCATTCGAAAGTGTCTGGGCGACGGTTTCCTATAGCCGCGGCCTGTTTGGAAAGGGCCGCAATCCGGCTCATGTCGAGGGCCTGCTGCGGGCGCTGTCGCTGTGGGACAAGAAGGACGAGAAGGTCATCAATTTGTCGGGCGGCATGAAGCGGCGGGTGATGATCGCCAAGGCGCTGGCGCATGAGCCGAAGCTGCTCTTCCTCGACGAGCCGACGGCGGGCGTCGACGTGGAGCTGCGGCGCGACATGTGGGAGATGGTGCGCGGGCTGCGGGCGACCGGCGTGACGATCATTCTGACCACGCATTACATCGAGGAAGCCGAGGAGATGGCCGACCGGATCGGGGTGATTTCCAAGGGCGAGATTATCCTGGTCGAGGACAAGGCGGCGCTGATGCAGCGCTTCGGCAAGAAGAAGCTGGAGCTGGAACTCGTCGAGCCGCTGTCCGAACTGCCGGCGGGGCTGGCTGCGCGGGGGCTGGAGATCACGGATGCCGGGCGCCGGCTCGTCTATTCCTACGACACGCAGGGCGAGCGCACCGGCATCACGGCGCTTCTGGCCGAGCTTTCGAGCGCAGGCATCCGCTTTCGCGACCTCGAGACGCGGCAAAGTTCGCTCGAGGACATCTTCGTCGACCTGGTGAGGGAACGGGCATGAATTTCCACGCCGTCAAGGCCATCTACACGTTCGAGATGGCGCGCACCTTCCGCACCATCATGCAGAGCATCATCTCGCCGGTCGTCTCGACCTCGCTCTATTTCGTCGTCTTCGGCGCGGCGATCGGCTCGCGCATCGAGACGATCGACGGCGTGTCCTATGGCGCGTTCATCGTGCCGGGGCTGATCATGATGTCGCTCCTGACGCTGTCGATCTCCAACGCGTCGTTCGGCATCTACTTCCCGAAATTTACAGGCACGATCTACGAGGTGCTGTCGGCGCCGATTTCCTATTTCGAGATCGTGCTCGCCTATGTCGGCGCGGCGGCGACGAAATCGATGATGATCGGGCTCGTGATCCTTGCGACGGCTGCGTTCTTCGTCGACCTGCAGATCCAGCATCCGTTCATGATGGTGCTGTTTCTCGTCCTGACCTCGGTCAGCTTCTCGCTGTTCGGCTTCATCATCGGCATCTGGGCGGACGGGTTCGAGAAATTGCAGATCATCCCGCTGTTGATCGTCATGCCGTTGGCGTTCCTCGGCGGCACGTTCTACTCGCTCGACATGCTGCCGCCGGTCTGGCAGACGATCTCGCTCGCCAATCCCGTCGTCTATCTCGTCTCTGGCTTCCGCTGGAGCTTCATCGGCACGTCGGATGTGAGCGTCTGGGTCAGCCTGGCGATGACGCTCTTCTTCCTCGTCATCTGCCTTGGCATCGTGAGCTGGATGTTCCGCACCGGCTACCGGCTCAAGAAATAGTCGCTGGCCCGTTCGCTTGCACTTGGCAGGGTATTTCAGTATGCAACCCGCGCCGCCGCCCGATCCCCGCGAACGGGCGGCATGAACCGATCTTTGCCCCGAGGAATTCCCTTTCATGGCGCGTATCGTGATGAAGTTCGGCGGAACCTCCGTCGCCGACATCAACCGCATTCGCAATGTCGCGCGCCACGTCAAACGCGAGGTGGATGCGGGGCATGAGGTGGCCGTGGTCGTCTCGGCGATGTCGGGCAAGACCAACGAACTCGTCGCCTGGTGCCGCGAAGCCTCGCCCATGCACGACGCGCGCGAATATGACGCCGTCGTCGCCTCCGGCGAACAGGTGACGGCCGGGCTTCTGGCGATCACGCTTCAGGGCATGGGGGTCCATGCGCGCTCGTGGCAGGGCTGGCAGATACCGATCAAGACAGACAACGCCCATGGCGCCGCGCGCATCCAGGAGATCGACGGCTCGTTCCTCGCCAAGCGCTTCGGCGAGGGGCAGGTGGCGGTGATCGCCGGCTTCCAGGGGCTGGCGCCCGACAACCGGATCGCGACGCTCGGGCGCGGCGGGTCGGATACGAGCGCGGTCGCCATCGCCGCCGCCGTCAAGGCGGATCGCTGCGACATCTATACTGACGTCGACGGCGTCTATACGACCGATCCGCGCATCGAGCCGAAGGCGCGCAGGCTTGCCAAGATCTCTTTCGAAGAGATGCTGGAGATGGCCTCGCTCGGCGCCAAGGTGCTGCAGGTGCGCTCGGTGGAACTTGCCATGGTACACAAGGTGCGCACCTTCGTGCGCTCCTCCTTCGAAGACCCGGACGCCCCCGGCATGGGCGATTTCGAAAACCCGCCCGGCACGCTCATTTGCGACGAGGATGAAATCTTGGAACAGCAAGTCGTAACAGGCATCGCCTACGCCAAGGACGAGGCGCAGATTTCGCTGCGCCGCGTCGCCGACCGGCCGGGCGTTGCCGCCGGCATCTTTGGCCCGCTCGCCGAAGCGAACATCAATGTCGACATGATCGTCCAGAACATCTCCGAGGACGGATCGCGCACCGACATGACCTTCACCGTGCCTTCGGCCGATGTCGCCAAGGCGGTCGCGGTGCTGGAGAAAAACAAGGACCAGGTCGGCTTCGACGCGCTGCAGCATGACGAGGGCATGGCCAAGGTGTCGGTGATCGGCATCGGCATGCGCAGCCATGCGGGCGTCGCGGCGATCGCCTTCAAGGCGCTGGCCGACCGCGGCATCAACATCCGCGCGATCACCACTTCCGAGATCAAGATTTCGATCCTGATCGACGCGGCCTACACTGAATTGGCCGTGCGGACTTTGCATTCCGTCTACGGGCTGGATAAGCAGTAAGAAGGGGAACGGCCGACACGGAGTCGGTTGCCGGCCCTCGACGATCGAGGGCCGGGTAGAGCCGTTGGAGAGAACGGTCGATGCGTGACATGGCGGCGGGACCGCGCGTATTGCTGAGACGGCTGCGCGAGCTCATGGCGGAAGCGCTTGAGCCGCAGGAGCGGCTCGACCGGATCGTGCGCGAAATCGCCTCCAACATGGTCGCCGAGGTCTGCTCGCTCTACGTGCTGCGCGCCGATTCCATCCTCGAACTCTACGCCACCGAAGGCCTGAACCCCGGTTCGGTTCATCTGGCGCAGCTCAAGCTCGGCCAGGGCCTCGTCGGCACGATCGCGGCGAGCGCGCGTGCGCTCAATTTGTCCGACGCGCAGAAGCACCCCGCCTTCGCCTATCTCCCGGAAACGGGCGAAGAGATCTACAATTCCTTCCTCGGCGTGCCGGTTCTGAGGGCCGGGCGCACGCTCGGCGTTCTCGTCGTGCAGAACCGCACCATGCGGCAATATCGCGACGACGAGGTCGAGGCGCTGGAAACGATCGCCATGGTCATCGCCGAGATGATCGCCACCGGCGATCTGGCGCGGCTGACGCGGCCCGGCCTCGAACTCGATTTGTCGCGCCCGGTGAGCTTCGTCGGACTGCCGCTCAATGACGGCGTCGGGCTCGGCCATGTCGTACTGCACGAGCCGCGCATCGTCGTCACCAACCTCTTCAACGAAGACACGGACACCGAACTGGAGCGGCTCGGCGAGGCGCTCGGCTCGCTGCGGCTGTCCATCGACGACATGCTGTCGCGCCGGGACGTGGCCTTCGAGGGCGAGCATCGCGAGGTGCTGGAAGCCTACCGCATGTTCGCCAACGACCGCGGCTGGATCAGGCGGCTGGAAGAGGCCGTGCGCAACGGCCTGACCGCCGAGGCGGCGGTGGAAAAGGTGCAGTCGGACATGCGCGCGCGCATGCTGCACATGACCGACCCTTATCTGCGCGAGCGGATGAGCGATTTCGACGATCTCGCGAACCGGCTCTTGCGGCAATTGATGGGGCGCGGTCCCGAGGTGCTGGCGGCGTTGATGAACCGCGATGCCATCGTCGTCGCGCGCCAGATGGGCGCGGCCGAGCTTCTTGACTATCCGCGCGACAAGCTGCGCGGGCTGGTGCTCGAAGAGGGCGCCGTGACGAGCCATGTGGTGATCGTCGCACGCGCGATGGGTATTCCCGTCACCGGCCAGATGAAGGGCGTCGTCTCGATGTCCGAGAATGGCGACGCGATCATCGTCGACGGCGAGGAAGGGCGGGTCCATCTGCGTCCGCAAGCCGACGTCGAGGCGGCCTATGCCGAGAAGGTGCGCTTCCGCGCCCGCCGGCAGGAGCTCTATCGCGAACTGCGTGACAAGCCTTCGGCGACGAAGGATGGCGTCCATATCGACCTGATGATGAATGCTGGGCTGGCCGTTGACCTGCCGCAGCTTACCGAGGCGGGCGCGGCCGGGATCGGGCTCTTTCGCACCGAACTCCAGTTCATGGTGGCGGCGACCTTCCCGCGCGCGGAGGCGCAGGAGCGGCTCTACCGCGACGTGCTGGAGGCAGCCGGCAAGAAACCGGTGACATTCCGCACCATCGACATCGGCGGCGACAAGGTGCTGCCCTATTTCAAGGGTGCGGGACAGGAAGAAAACCCGGCGCTTGGTTGGCGCGCGATCCGCCTGACGCTCGACAGGCCGGGGCTTCTGCGCACGCAGATCCGCGCGCTGCTCAAGGCTGCCGGCGGGCGCGAATTGCGTGTCATGCTGCCGATGGTGACGGAGCTTTCCGAGATCGACGCGGCGCGCGACATCTTCGACCGCGAGGTTCGCCATCTCGCCCGATTCGGCCACCACCTGCCGACGAGCTTCAAGCTCGGCGCGATGCTGGAAGTGCCTTCGCTTCTCTGGCAACTCGACGAGCTGATGGCGAAGGTCGATTTCGTCTCGGTCGGCTCGAACGACCTTTTCCAGTTCGTGACCGCGTCCGACCGCGGCAACACGCTTCTGGCCGACCGGTTCACGCCGCTTTCGGTGCCGTTCCTGCGGCTCTTGCGTCAGGTGGCGCGGGCGGGCGTGGCGCATGGGACGCCGGTAACGCTTTGCGGCGAGATGGCCGGACGGCCGCTGCCGGCAATGGCGCTGCTGGGCGTCGGGTTCCGCTCGATCTCCATGTCGCCGGCGGCGATCGGGCCGGTGAAGGCGATGCTGCGCGACCTGCCGCTCGGCACGCTGACGCGGGTGCTCGACGACGCCCTCGACACGACGGCCGAACATGCCGATATACGCGCGTTGCTCTCCGGCTTTGCCGACCAGCACGGCGTCTCACTTTAGGAATTTCATAGAATGATCGAACTGCCGCGCGACCGGATGGACCAGGTCATCAAGCGCTTCGACATGCTCGAGGCGCAGATGGCGGCCGGGCCCGAGGCCGAGGCCTATGTGAAGCTCGCCTCCGAATATTCCGAACTGCAGGACATCGTCGGCAAGGTGCGCGAATTGCTGGCGGCGGAAGGGGAACTGGCCGACCTCGAGGCGATGCTGGCCGACCGCTCTCTCGACAAGGAGATGCGCCAGCTCGCCGAAGCCGACCGGCCGGCGGTGGAGGAACGGGTGGAGGCGCTGCAGCAGGAAATCCAGATCCTGATGCTGCCGAAGGATTCGGCCGACGAGAAGAACGCCATCCTCGAAATTCGCGCCGGCACCGGCGGCGACGAGGCGGCGCTTTTCGCCGGCGATCTCTTCCGCATGTATGAGCGCTATGCGGCGGCGCAGGGCTGGAAGATCGAGCTGATTTCGGCGAGCGAAGGGGAGGTCGGCGGCTACAAGGAAATCATCGCAACGGTTTCCGGCAAAGGCGTCTTCGCCAAGCTGAAATTCGAATCGGGCGTTCATCGCGTCCAGCGCGTGCCGGAAACCGAGGGCGGCGGGCGCATCCACACCTCGGCGGCAACCGTCGCCGTGCTGCCGGAGGCCGAGGAGGTCGACATCGACATCCGCGCCGAGGACATCCGCATCGACACGATGCGCGCCTCGGGCGCCGGCGGGCAGCATGTGAACACGACCGATTCGGCCGTGCGCATCACCCATCTGCCGACCGGCATCATGGTGGTCTCGGCGGAGAAGTCGCAGCACCAGAACCGCGCCAAGGCGATGCAGATCCTGCGCGCGCGGCTCTACGACATCGAGCGCACGCGGCTTGCCGACGAGCGCTCGGAATCGCGGCGCACGCAGGTCGGCTCGGGCGACCGCTCGGAGCGCATCCGCACCTATAATTTCCCGCAAGGCCGGCTCACCGACCATCGCATCAACCTGACGCTCTACAAGCTCGACCGCGTGCTGCAGGGCGAACTCGACGAGGTGATCGACGCGCTGATCTCGGACCATCAGTCGAAGCTGCTCGCCGACATGGGCACACATGGCTGAGCCGGTCGAACTCGGCGAGACGATGCGGCGGGCGAAGAGGCGCCTCGAGGAAGCCGGCATCGACAGTGCCGAGATCGATGCGCGGCTGATCGTCGAGCATGTGACCGGGACGACGCGGCTCGACCTGATCGCGCGTCCGGACCAGCTCGTTGCCGGGCCGCATGTGGAAGAGATCGAGGCCGCGCTGGCGCGGCGGGCAGGGCGCGAGCCGGTGCATCGCATCCTCGGGACGCGCGAGTTCTACGGATTGCCGATGCGGATTTCGGCCGGGACGCTGGAGCCGCGGCCGGATACCGAAGTGCTGGTCGATGCGGTGCTGGCGCTGGCGGGCGAGGGCGCGCTGCGCATCCTCGATCTCGGCACCGGGACGGGTGCGATCCTGATCGCGCTTCTCGCCGAACTGCCGCAGGCGCGCGGCGTCGCGGTCGATGTTTCGGACGATGCTCTTGAAACGGCGGCCGCCAATGCCGACTTGAACGGTGTCGCGGACCGGTTCAGGACGGTGAAATCGGACTGGTTTGCGGGTGTCGCGGGCAAATTCGACGTGATCGTCTCAAATCCGCCCTATATCGCGACCACAGATATCGCCGATCTCGATCTGGATGTGCGCGGGTTCGACCCGCCAGCAGCGCTCGATGGCGGACCGGACGGGCTCGATTGCTACCGAACCATCGCAACGGGCGCCGGGGCGCATCTGACCAGCGCAGGATCGATCGGCGTCGAGATCGGGCATGACCAGAAGGACGCGGTGACCGCAATCTTCGAGAGTGCAGGTTTCGCGTACCAGGCGGCACGCAAAGATCTCGGTGGAAACGATCGCGTTTTGATCTTCCGGCGGCGCGGCTGACCGGGGATGCCCCGCAAAAAGGACTTGGCAAAACAAAGCAATCCCGCTAGGTTTCGGCTACCGGATGTGACGAAGCAGGCAGTGCTGTCATCGATTCGGTTCCCGTGACACAAACTGCCTTCTGCGTATGAGACGCCTTTGCTTCGCGCGGGGAATGTCCGGGCGTGACGCGAAACCGAAAAGCGGGACAAGTGGCGATAGCGCTTCGAGCGGCTGATCGCCGGAGCGATATTGCGGAACGGGCAAGGCCCGGGCGCCGCATGGATATTCCTGAAAGATGAAGAGAAACTGATGAGGCCACAGCAGAACAGGCGCATGCGCGGACGCGGCAACAACAATAATAATAACAGCAGCAACAACGGCAACAACAACAACCGCAAGGGGCCGAACCCGCTTACCCGCAGCTATGAGAGCAACGGTCCGGACGTCAAGATCCGCGGGACCGCCCAGCAGATCGCCGAGAAGTACACGACGCTGGCGCGTGATGCGCAGAGCTCGGGCGATCGCGTGATGGCGGAGAACTATCTCCAGCACGCCGAGCACTATAACCGCATCATCGCTACAGCGCTTGCGCAGCAGGCCGCGACGCAGCAGCAGCAGCGCGACACGCGCGATGATGACGACGAGGACGGCGACGACAACGATGCCGGCTTCGACGGCAACAACAACAATCAGGGCCAGAGCCAGCGCGGCGATCAGAACCAGCAGCCGCGCGGCGACCGCCCGAACCGCGACAATCGCGACCGGGACAATCGCGGCAACCGCGAGAACCGCGAAGAACAGGCGGCTGCCGACGGCAGCGGTCCGCAGCCGGTGATCGACGGCGTTCCGGCCGAGGTCGCGCTCAACCAGGAAGATGCTGCCGTCGGTGAAGGCCGCAGGCAGCGGGCGCCGCGCCGCGAGCGTGCACCGCGCGCCGAACAGGGTGCTGGCGAAGGCGAGGCTCCGGCCGTTTCGAGCCCGGCCCAGCTTGCCGCGAGCGTGCAGAGCGCCGAAGCTGCCGGCGACGACACCGGCGAGCGCAAGCCGCGTCGCACGCGCCGTCCGCGCCTGAAGGCGGAGGAGGGCGAAAGCGCAGGCCCGGCCGACGAGAAGTCGGACGATGTCGGCGAGGCGGCGGCCTGATCGGGCCAGCGATGAGAATTCCGAAAGGGCGGTGGTCATCCACCGCCCTTTTTTGTTGCCGCGTGGCATGCGGATTCACTTGAGCGCGTCGGGCGGTCTTCCCATATTGCGATCAACGGGGCCTGCCGGAACGACGGGGGCCCGTCACCACAATCTGAACCGGCGCTGCGTGCCAGGCCGGGGACGGAACGGAGACAGGAAGACATGAATATCGAGAAGTATTCCGAACGGGTCCGCGGCTTCATCCAGTCGGCGCAGACCATGGCGCTGTCGCGCAATCACCAGCAGTTCACGCCCGAGCACCTGCTCAAGGTGCTGGTCGACGACGAGGAAGGCCTTGCCGCCTCGCTGATCGAGCGGGCGGGTGGAAATGTGCGTGACGTGCGCCTCGGCGTCGAGACGGCGCTGGAGGCGATGCCGAAGGTGGAGGGCGGCAACGGCCAGCTCTATCTGGCTCAGCCGCTCGCCAAGGTGTTCACCACCGCCGAGGAGGTCGCCAAGAAGGCGGGCGATTCGTTCGTCACCGTCGAACGCCTTTTGACGGCGATGGCGATGGAGAAATCGGCGAAGACGGCCGGCATCCTCGCCAAGGCCGGCGTGACGCCGGTCGCTCTGAACCAGGTCATCAACGACATCCGCAAGGGACGTACGGCGGACTCGGCTTCTGCCGAGCAGGCCTACGACGCCTTGAAGAAATATGCACGCGACCTGACGGCGGATGCGCGGGCGGGCAAGCTCGACCCGGTGATCGGCCGCGACGACGAAATCCGCCGCACGATCCAGGTCCTGTCCCGGCGCACAAAGAACAATCCGGTGCTGATCGGCGAGCCCGGCGTCGGCAAGACGGCGATCGCCGAGGGGCTGGCGCTGCGCATCGTCAATGGCGACGTGCCGGAAAGCCTCAAGGACAAGCAGTTGATGGCGCTCGACATGGGCTCGCTCATCGCCGGCGCGAAATATCGCGGCGAGTTCGAGGAGCGGCTGAAGGCCGTCCTGTCGGAAGTCCAGTCGGCCGCCGGCGGCATCATCCTGTTCATCGACGAGATGCACACGCTGGTCGGCGCGGGCAAGGCGGACGGCGCGATGGATGCGTCGAACCTGTTGAAGCCGGCGCTGGCGCGCGGCGAACTTCACTGCGTCGGCGCGACGACGCTCGACGAATACCGCAAGCATGTCGAGAAGGACGCCGCGCTCGCCCGCCGTTTCCAGCCGGTCTTCGTCGCCGAACCGACGGTCGAGGACACGATCTCGATCCTGCGCGGGTTGAAGGAGAAGTACGAGCAGCACCACAAGGTGCGGATCTCCGACTCGGCGCTCGTCTCGGCGGCGACGCTGTCGAACCGCTACATCACCGACCGCTTCCTGCCGGACAAGGCCATCGATCTGGTGGACGAGGCTGCATCGCGGCTGCGCATGCAGGTCGATTCCAAGCCGGAAGAGCTCGACGAGGTCGACCGGCGCATCATGCAGCTCAAGATCGAGCGGGAGGCGCTGAAGACGGAGACGGACGTCGCCTCGAAGGACCGTCTCGCGCGGCTCGAAAAGGAACTGGCGGACCTCGAAGAGGAATCGGCCCGGGTGACGAGCCTGTGGGCGGCGGAGAAGGAAAAGCTCGGACTCGCGGCGGACCTCAAGGGTCAGCTCGACGAGGCGCGCAACGAACTCGCCATCGCGCAGCGCAAGGGCGAGTTCCAGCGGGCAGGCGAGCTTGCCTATGGCCGCATTCCCGAACTCGAAAAGAAGCTTGCCGAGGCCGAAAGCCAGGACAATGTCGGCTCGATGGTCGAGGAGACCGTCGCGCCCGACCATGTCGCGCAGGTGGTTTCGCGCTGGACGGGCATTCCGGTCGACAAGATGCTGGAAGGCCAGCGCGAGAAGCTGCTGCGCATGGAGGACGAGATCGGCAAGCGCGTCGTCGGCCAGGGCGAAGCCGTGCAGGCCGTGTCGAAGGCGGTTCGCCGCGCGCGCGCCGGACTGCAGGATCCCAACCGGCCGATCGGCTCGTTCATCTTCCTCGGGCCTACCGGTGTCGGCAAGACCGAACTGACCAAGGCCCTCGCGAACTTCCTGTTCGACGACGAGAGCGCGATGGTGCGCATCGACATGTCGGAATACATGGAAAAGCACTCGGTCTCGCGCCTGATCGGCGCGCCTCCCGGCTATGTCGGCTATGATGAGGGCGGGGCGCTGACGGAGGCCGTGCGTCGCCGGCCCTATCAGGTCGTGCTGTTCGACGAGATCGAGAAGGCGCATCCCGACGTCTTCAACGTGCTGCTTCAGGTGCTCGATGACGGGCGGCTGACCGACGGTCAGGGTCGCACGGTCGATTTCCGCAACACGCTCATCATCATGACGTCCAATCTCGGCGCCGAGTATCTCGTCGCGCTGGGCGAGGATCAGGATGCCGACGCGGCGCGCGACGAGGTGATGGCGGTGGTGAAGGCCTCGTTCCGGCCGGAATTCCTCAACCGCGTCGACGAGGTGATCCTGTTCCACCGGCTGCGCCGCGCGGACATGGGCAAGATCGTGGCGATCCAGCTCGAGCGGCTGGAGCGGCTTTTGACCGATCGCAAGATCGCGCTTTCGCTCGACCAGGAGGCGATCGACTGGCTGGCCGACAAGGGCTACGACCCCGCCTATGGCGCGCGTCCGCTGAAGCGCGTGATCCAGAAGGAACTTCAGGACCCGCTTGCCGAGCGTATCCTGCTTGGCGACATCCTCGACGGGGCGCGTGTCAAGGTCACGTCCGGTTCGGACCGGCTGAACTTCCGCACCGCGAATGGCGACGCCTCCATCGTCGAAGCGGCCTGATCATGATTTCAGATAGGCCGGTCCGGGCAGCCTCGAAGGCCCGGGCCGGCCATTTTCATGTCCCGTTCATCCTTCATGAACCATAGTCGGCTCGTCGCCGCGAGGCGGTGATCAAGTTTGATCACTGCGTGCAACCGTAACGCATCTGGCTGGTTTGATAAAAATGATCGCACGACCGTTTTCCCTCACCCTTCTCGGCATGCTTCTTTCGGCCGGCACCGCAGGCGCCGCCATCTCGGTCGCCGAGCCGCCCGAACGGCGTGCCGATGCGCGCGACGGGGTGCAGGTCGCCCAGCGCGAAGTCGACGTCTATTACGATCAGTTCGGGCGCGAGGTTCTCGTCGACCCCTATACGGGCGAGGTCATCGCGATCGTCGGCGAGGGCGGCGGCGGAGCGGTCCAGCGCGAGCGCTTCATCGAGCCCGATCCGTGGGGCGGCGACTATGTCGAGCCCGAGCGCTACGACCCGTATGAGGACGACCAGCGCCTGCGCCGTGAGCAAAGGCTGCGCGAACTCGGGCGCTATCCCGGCGGCCGATCCGACGGCTTCCCCGAATTTCGCGAACCGCCGCCGATCCCGCCGCAGCCGCAAATGGCAGCGCCGCAGCCCCAGCCGAGCACGCCGCAGCTTGCCGCACCGCAGCCGCAAATGCAGCCGCCGGCCGTCGGCGGCGTCGAGCGCCAGCCGCTCGGCAACGAGGCGACCGCCAGCGTTTCCGGCGAAGAGCCGGCGGGGCTGACGCAGCCGGGAACGGTGATCGAGATCGATCCGGGAATGCAGCCGCCCTCCATCTCGACGCCGCGCGCTTCGCTCGCCGGCGCCAGCGAGGACGTGGCCAAGATCCAGATCGTCCTGTCGCGCATCGGCGCTTCGCCCGGCGTGATCGACGGCCGGATGGGCGACAACGTCAACAAGGCGATCGCGACCTATCAGGAACTGCGCGGCGAGGCCATGCGCACCTATGACAAGCAGTCGATCGACGACGTGCTGGCACAGACCGGCGGCGACGCCTTCGTCGAATACGAAATCACGCCCGTCGATGCCGCCGGCCCGTTCATCGCCTCGGTTCCCGAGGATTACGGCGAGAAGGCGCAGCTCGAGACGCTGGGCTACACGTCGGTCGCCGAAAAGCTCGCCGAGCGCTTCCACATGGACGAGAACTATCTGCGCGCGCTTAATTCAGGCGTGAATTTCGAGCGCCCGGGAACGCGAATACGCGTCGCGAACGTTCCACGACCCAAGCGCGAGCCGGTCGTCCGGATCATCGCCGACAAGAGTTCCAAGCAGGTTCGCGCCTTCGATGCGACGGGCAGGCTCGTCGTCGCCTATCCGGCGACGATCGGCTCGCAGGCGACGCCGTCGCCGACCGGCACGCATACGGTGGAGCGCATCGCGCTCGATCCCGAATACACCTACAATCCGAAGATCAACTTCAAGCAGGGCGACAATGACCGGGTGCTGACGATCCCGCCCGGCCCGAACGGACCGGTGGGCTCCGTATGGATCGCGCTGTCGAAGCCGACCTACGGCATCCACGGCACGCCCGAACCGTCGAAGATCGGCAAGACCTATTCGAATGGCTGCATCCGGCTCACCAACTGGGATGCGCAGGAACTCGCCAAGCTGGTTTCGAAGGGCGTGACGGTCGAGTTTCAGGAATAGGGTTTCGGACCGACAGAAACGAAAAAGGGCTGCTTCGGCGGCCCTTTTTCTTTGGCTCAGTTGGTTGCGGCCATGCGCAGCGGCGGGACGGGATCGCCATTCAGGAGCGCGTCGATGCGCTCGCGCTCATAGGCGAAGGCTTCGAGCTCCGGGCCTTCGAGGGAGCGGTTCTGCGGCAGGCGCACGCGCATCGGGTCCACCTTGGTGCCGTTGACGATCAGCTCGTAGTGAAGGTGATTGCCGGTCGACAGGCCGGTCGAGCCGACATAACCGATGACCTGGCCCTGCCGCACGCGCGCGCCGGGCACGACGCCGTCGGCGATCGCGTGCTGGTGGCTGTAGGACGAGACATAGCCATTGGCATGGCGGATGATCGTCTGACGGCCATAGCCGCCGGTCCAACCGGCCTTTTCGACGGTGCCGTTGCCCGAGGCGATGATCGGCGTGCCGCGCGGCGCGGCCCAGTCGACGCCGGTATGGGCGCGGACATAGCCGAGGATCGGATGGCGCCGGCCGCCGAAACCGGACGTGAAGCGCCCGTTGGGGACCGGATTGCGCAACAGGAACTGGCGAGCCGAGCGGCCTTCTTCGTCGAAATAGTCGAGCGTGCCGTCTTCCATCTGGAAGCGGTAGAAGCTGCGGGTGGTCGCGCCGAAGGACGCGCTGACATAGAGCAGTTCGGAATCGCCGGTCGCGTTGTCGTCGGTGTCCGGGTTGGAGAAGAAGAGCTCGATGCGGTCCGTCGGTCCAAGGCGCGACTGGTAGTCGACCTCGGCGGCGAGCAGGCGGATGAGCTGGCGCGTCATGTCGCGGTTGAGCCCGTAGGAATAGGCGGCGCGATAGATGCCGTCATAGACGGTCGGCAGGTTGCCGGTCGCGCCGACGACGGGGATCGAGCCCTGCATGGCGATCGAGATCGCCGGATTGGGCTCGGGTTCGTCGCCCGGCACGAACTGGCCGCGATCGTCGATGGCGACCGTCGCGCGGTGGGCGGCCTCCTGATAGAGGCTGGCGCGCATGATGCTGGCGCGGTCGCCGCGGATTTCCAGGCCGATGCGCAGCACCGAGCCGGCGGCGAGCGTCTCGCTGTCGACGAGTTTGGCGACGGCCTCGGCCATCGCCACGGAGGGCGGGTCGTCATAGCCGGCCTCGGCCAGCAGCTCGGCGATCGGCTCCTCGCTGCGGGCCACCACCATGTCCTCGGCATATTCGTGCGCGGCGGCGCCCGCGGGCGCATCGCGCGGTGCGATCGACACGTTTTCCGGGACGACGCGGATGCCGTAATTGCCGAGCGCGGTGCCGGCCAGGCCGTCGCCGAAGCGCTGCGGGTCGACATAGTGAAGCGCGGCGACCTGGATGTCGCCATCGGTCAGGATCGCGCCGGTGTTGCGGACGACCGCCTCGACCTCCTCGGCCGACAATTCGCTGCGCGTGTCGTAGGTGGCATCGGCGAGCGGGAAGGCGGTGGTGCGCAGGCTGACTTCGCTCTCGACCTTGGCGCCGTAGATCTGGCCCATCGCCACTGCGGGTGCGGCGGGCGCTTCCTCGGCGAAGACCTCGAGCGGATCGAAGGCCGGGTAGTCGCGATCGGTGGAGTGGCCGGCGGCCAGCGCCATGTCGACATGGACGAAGGGAACGGTGCGCACGATGTCGACATCGTCCTCGCGCTGGAGCGTGGAGATTTCCATGCGGCGGCGGTCGGACGTGCTCGCGAGGATGCGCGAGGCGACGAGGCGGCCGGTCTTGGTGGCTTCGCCAGACGCGGCAGCGGTCAGATCGCCGGGCAGCGGCGTGGCGGCCTGCGAGGCGCGCAGCACGATGTTGCCGGCATCGAGCGCGGCGAAGAGCGCGACGCCCATCAGGATGCTCGACGTGATGCCCGTCAGGAACGTGCCGGACAGCCAGCGCGCCGAAATCTCCCGTCGGTCGGGCGGGCCGGAGCGGCCGGCGCCGTTGAGCGGCGGCTCGTCACCCAGTTCCCGTGCGGCCAGATCGAAATCGTTCATGCAATCTCTTCATGGGGCCACCCGATTCGCTGGACCGGGGCGGCCGATTTGTAGTGCGTGACGGACAATTGCCCGCCGGGACCTGCGAAGTCAACGAAAGGGCCGGAACGGGTTCGGCCCATCCACGGCTTCCCGTTCTGTGCGCATTCAATGGGGCCCTAGTTAGGCACGCGCGCGTATGTGAAGGGCGCTGCGCAAATCTTCCGTGGGGAGTTCCGTTGGGTGACACAAAACTTTCGCAAAAACTTTGAATTGGTCGTTGACAGTTTTGGGGTGTGGGGCCTATAACCCGCTCAACAACGACAGCGGCGACGCTGCTGGCGACGAGGAGGTTTTCCTCCGAGTTTAGCGAAAGTTGGTTGACACAACAAAGTATCGCTCTTATGTGAGCGTCGACTTTGAGGTCTTGAGGCGCAAGCGGATGGGCCGGGACGTT
>NZ_AYOD01000014.1 GCF_000497755.1 Aliihoeflea sp. 2WW | reverse complement strand
ACATGGTCCGACGGCCGCTCCCACCCGCGCGCTTCCTTCAGCACCTCGATCGACGACAGCTTCGGCGCGATGTTCGCGGACGACCACACATGGTCAAGCCGGCGGCCGCGGTTGGAGGCTTCCCAGTCCTTGGCGCGGTAGCTCCACCAGGTGTAGATCTTCTCCGGCTCCGGGATCGCCTGGCGCATCAGATCGACCCAGTTGCCCGCCCGGCGCATCGCCTCGAAGCTTTCCGTCTCGATCGGCGTGTGGCTGACGACATTCAGGAGCTGGCGGTGCGACCAGACATCGGCCTCCAGCGGCGCGATGTTCAGATCGCCGACCAGGATCGACGCCGCCGTTTCGCCGTTCGTCGCCGGCACGCCGTGCATCTCGGACACGAAGTCGAGCTTGTGGCGGAATTTCGGGTTGATCGCCGGGTCCGGTTCGTCGCCGCCGGCGGGCACGTAGAAATTATGGACGAGGATCTTGTGGCCGCCCGCCTCGACATTGGCGGCGAGGTGCCGGCAGTCGCCCATGGTGCAGAAATCGCGCTTCTCGACGATTTCGAGGGGGCGCAGCGAGATGGTGGCGACGCCGTGATAGCCCTTCTGGCCGCTGATCTCGATGTGCTCGTAGCCCAGCGCGCGCAGCGCCTTCAGCGGGAACAGATCGTCCGGGCACTTCGTCTCCTGCAGGCACAGCACGTCCGGCCGATACTGCGTCACGAACTGCTCGACCAGCGGCATGCGCAGGCGAACGGAATTGATGTTCCAGGTGGCGATGGAAAACGGCATGGAGAAGCTGCGCCCGAAATGAGAAATGCGGCCGGACCCTGCCAGCCGCATCCTTCGAACTCAAGCATCAGCCACGAGAACCGGCCGTTTCGGCGGCTCGTCCACAGGTCAGCGCCGATGATCAGCGGTTGGGCGAGACCATCTCGTTGATGCGGTCGTAATTGATCGCGAAGACCGAACGGTCGAAGGTGACGCCCGACTGGACGTTGTAGATCATCACCGTCGTGTCCTTGCCCTGCGCGTCGCGGATCGTCCACTGCTTCAGTTCGTAGTTCTGCGGGTCGAACATCATGGTGATGGTCGAATTGCCGAAGACCGAACGGTCGGCGAGCGTGATCGTGGTGGCGTCGGCTTCCTGGCGCACGTCCTGCACCTTGTTGCCGGACAGGTCGATGCGCTCGTCGAGGAGCAGCTTCAGCGGCGTCGAGGACAGCGAATAGAGGTCCGCCGTGTTCATCCGCGCATTTTCGAGCACGACCGACGTGCCGTCCGCCGTGACCTTGAAAGTCGACGGGTTCTCGTAGTTGAAGCGCACCTTGCCGGGCCGCTCGATGAAGAACTTGCCGCCGGTCTGCTCGCCGCTCGGGCCGAACTGCACGAAATCGCCCATCATGGTCTTCACGGACGAGAAATGGTCGGCGATCTGCTGCGCCTCGGCCGGCTGCGCCATGGCCTTGCCTGCCGGCAGGATGCCGGAGGCGGCGAGAAGCGCCGCGCCCATGCCAAGCGCAAGAACGCCGCGGCGGGTCTTCGAACTGGATTTTGCCATTCTTGAAACTCGCGAAATCATCTGTGTTGCCCTCAACTGAGGCGGATAACGCGCCAGTGGGGCTTTAGTTTGGCCGGAAGCGCGGCAAATTTGTCGCGCCCCTCCCCTGCTAGTACGTCTCTTCCTCGGTCGGCACGAGAATCTCGCGCTTGCCGGCATGGTTGGCCGGGCCGACGATGCCTTCCTGCTCCATCTTCTCGATGATCGAGGCGGCGCGGTTGTAGCCGATGCCGAGACGGCGCTGGATGTAGGAGGTCGACGCCTTGCCGTCGCGCAGCACGACCGAGACCGCCTGGTCGTAGGGATCGTCGGAATCGTCGAGATTGCTGTTGCCGTTGCCGCCGCCGGATTTGCCCGACGCGCCGCCGCCCTCGTCCTCCTCGTCGTCCTCGGTGATCGAATCGAGATATTCCGGCACGCCCTGAAGCTTCAGATGCGCGACGACCTTCTCGACCTCGTCATCGGCCACGAACGGCCCATGGACGCGCTGGATGCGCCCGCCGCCGGCCATGTAGAGCATGTCGCCCATGCCCAGAAGCTGCTCGGCGCCCTGCTCGCCCAGAATGGTGCGGCTGTCGATCTTCGAGGTCACCTGGAAGGACATGCGGGTGGGGAAGTTGGCCTTGATCGTGCCGGTGATGACGTCGACCGACGGGCGCTGCGTCGCCATGATGACGTGGATGCCGGCCGCGCGCGCCATCTGCGCGAGGCGCTGCACCGCGCCTTCGATGTCCTTGCCGGCGACCATCATCAGGTCGGCCATCTCGTCGATGATGACGACGATATAGGGCATGCGCTCCATTTCGAGCGTCTCGGTCTCGTAGATCGCCTCTCCCGTCTCGCGGTCGAAGCCGGTCTGCACCGTGCGGCTGATCTGTTCGCCCTTCTTCTCGGCGGTCGCGACGCGCTGGTTGTAGCCGTCGATGTTGCGCACGCCGACCTTCGACATCTTGCGATAGCGGTCCTCCATCTCGCGCACGGTCCATTTGAGCGCGACGACGGCCTTCTTGGGGTCGGTGACGACGGGGGTCAGCAAATGCGGGATGCCGTCATAGACGGACAGTTCCAGCATCTTCGGGTCGATCATGATCAGGCGGCACTCGTCCGGCGTCATGCGGTAGAGCAGCGACAGGATCATCGTGTTGATGGCGACCGACTTGCCCGAGCCGGTGGTGCCGGCGACGAGAACGTGCGGCATCTTGGCGATGTCGACGATCACCGCCTCGCCATTGATCGACTTGCCGAGCGCCAGCGCCAGCTTCGCCTTGGTCTGGTCGAAATCCTGGCTGGCGAGGATTTCGCGCAGGTACACCGTCTCGCGCTTGGCGTTGGGCAGTTCGATGCCGATGGCGTTGCGGCCCGGCACGACGGCGACACGCGCGGCGATCGCGCTCATCGAGCGGGCGATGTCGTCGGCAAGGCCGATGACGCGTGAGGACTTGATCCCGGGCGCCGGCTCCAGTTCATAAAGCGTGACGACCGGGCCGGGGCGAACCTGGATGATCTCGCCCTTGACGCCGAAATCCTCCAGCACGCCTTCGAGGATGCGGGCGTTCTGCTCCAGCGCATCCTTGGAAAGCGAGGCGTCGCGCGCCATCGCCTTCGGCTCGGAGAGGAATTCGAGGTCCGGCATCTCGAAACCGTCGGAAACGGGCGAACGCGCGTTCGAAGCGCTCGGCGCCGGGCGCGGCGCGGCCTGCTCGACGCGGGCGGAGGACGGTGCCGCCGCTGCCGCACGCGGAGCCGCCTGCGCGCGCCGCGCGGCGATCTCCTGCGGTGTCGGTACGGGCGTATTGGGGTCGAGATCGTCCTCGTCGAGGCCGATATCGTCGATATCGAAGGGCGGCTCGATCGAGGGGGCTGCCGCGCGCGGCGCGAGCTCGAAGCCGGGCTCGACACGGCCCACCGGGCGAACGGGGCGTTTTTCGATCTCGTCCAACGCGTCGAGCGTGTCGTCGCGATGGCGGGTGCGGGCGGCCAGGGCCCCACCGCCGTGACGGCGGAAGAAAGCCTGCGCCGAAAGCCACATGTGAGCGACCGCGCCGAGGGCCAGGAACCGGCCTTCGGTGCCCTCGTCGTCATAATCCTCGTCGTCGTCCTCGTCCGCGTCGACCTCTTCCTCGACCGGCTTGCGGGCGAGCTTCTTGCGTTCGACCGGCTTGGACGTCAGCGCATTGCAGGCGACGTAGAGCAGCGCGCCGGCAGGAATGAAGAGCAGCGCAGCCGTGACGAAGCCGGCAAGGCCGCTCGGATAGGCGCCGATGAACTTGCCCGGCAGCGCCAGCACGATGTCGCCGAAGACGCCGCCGAGGCCGGACGGCAGCGGCCAGGTGGGCGGCGCTTCCATGCAGCCGATGATGCCCGCGCCGAGCGCGGCCGCGCCGAACCACGCGAAAGCGCGCTTGCCAGGCTGCAGGATGCCGCGCCCGAGCACCAGCCCGATCGCCCAGACGATCGCCGGCACCAGCGCGACGACCGAGCCGAGCCCGAAGAACTGCATCAGGAGATCGGAAACGACGGCGCCCGGATAGCCGGCGGCGTTGGTGACGGGATTGTCGGTCGCGTGGCTGAAGCTCGGATCGGCGACGTTCCAGGTGGCGAGACTTGCGACGATCGCGGCGACGCCAACGAGAATCGCGGTGCCCGTCAGCTTGCGCATCTGCCTGCGCAGGAAGCCGGTGAAACCGCTATCGCCCTCGTTCAAGGTGAGTGCGTGTGACTGCGAACGCATGGCTGACCCCGTATGCCCGTCGCGCCGCGTGATCGGCGCCAGATTCGCACCGACGCTAACGACAGGGGGTTAAGGCTGCATTAACCATGGGCAGAGGGCATCCGGGAAGTACGACGCCGCATCAAGGAAAGTGTATTCGGGATCTGCCGCACACTACTGGGATAGAAGCTGCTTACGTCCCTATGCCGCTTTCCATCGCGCCAAATCAAAAAGCTTCAGAACAGGATCTCGAAAGGGCTCCCAGACGTTTACCAGAAAGGGTCTCAAAGTACCCGAGACAAGATAACCGATAAGGAGAAATGGTGCAGCAAGGCCCAGCCAAATCAATATCCAAAGCATGGCAATTGGATTGCTCCAAGTTTCAAGCGTCGCCGATAATTCATAAATTTCCTGACGACGGATATCGTTCCAATAACGCCCCTTCATCGGGTCAATGCCTTCGGAAATCTCCACACCCTTTCGATGAAGCAAATCTGTATCGCGCTTAATTTCATCAATACGATTTTCATACCCTATGCTCGGTCTCCAGCCCTCGGCGATTCCTGCGGCGATGGCGGCAAAAATGGCAAATGGAGCAAATGGCGAAACAAGCAGGAGATGATATCCGCGCGAACGATCTATTTCCGTTCGCATCCACGCTTTGTCGGCGGGGGTCAACCTCCCCTCCGCTTGAATCTCATGCATCAGCACAAGCATTCTGCGCCTGACAGGACGGAGCCGAATCGCGGTCAACAACGTCAAGAATGCACACGTCAGCAAGCCCACAAGGACCCAAACCGCCGGCTCATTTAGCAACTCATTCATCGGCATCGCCTAGATGTTGTCTCCGAAATTCGTCCATTCGCCGCCGATCAGCGCTTGCAATCTCACTTATAAGATAGCAGCAAAAGTGAACGAAGAGAACGACCGACACGGCTGTACGATTGTCTCTCAGATAATCTTCGACCACCGAACCCATACCGTAAAGCGAGAGTAGCGTGAGTGGAAGTCCAGCTTGCGCCACAAGGGCGGGGATATACGTTCGTAAGAGCCAGCGGCCCAACCAAGCGCTCACGTTGCTGTCCGCCACATCTAGGCCCCGTCCCCATCGCTTTCAATTAAAGCGCTGTCGAGTGCTATCATCGTTCAAACGATTCTGAGAAGTGCTCTCTTGGTTTGCAAGACCAGCAACCGCACTGCACGCAGCAGGCGCGCACTGAGCTCTCGGAATTTGCCCGCCGAGCCGTCCAGAAAAAGGGGCCCGGCGAACCGGGCCCCAAGGTTGCAATGCCGGAGGTCCGGACATTGCGACGGGATGGATGACGATCAGCGGATCGTCGCGCCGGGAAACTCCGGATAGGCTTCCACGCCGACCTCGGCCTTGTCCAGGCCGAGATATTCGGCTTCCTCGGTCGGGCGCAGGCCGATGACGGCCTTGAGGACCAGCCAGACGACCGCGCTGGTGACGATCACGAAGATCGCGACGACCACGATGCCGTAGAGCTGAGTGACGAGGCTCGCCTCGGCATTGGTGAAGACGACCGCGATCGTGCCCCAGATGCCGGCCAGGAGATGGACCGGGATCGCACCAACGACGTCATCGATGCGGAACTTGTCGAGGAGCGGGACCGAGAAGACGACGATCGCGCCGCCGACCGCGCCGATCAGCGAAGCGGTGCCGAGGCCCGGCGTCAGCGGCTCGGCCGTGATCGAGACCAAGCCGGCGAGCGCGCCGTTGATAACGAATGTCAGGTCGACCTTCTTGTAGAGGAGCTGAGTCAAGATGGCCGCTGCCAGCGCGCCGCCGATGGCGCCCGCATTGGTGTTGGCCATGACGCGGCCGACATCGGCGATGTCGCCGATCGTGCCCATGGCGAGCTGCGATGCGCCGTTGAAGCCGTACCAGCCCATCCACAGGATGAACATGCCGAGGACGCCCAGCGGCATGTTCGAGCCCGGCAGCACGTTGACCGAGCCGTCGGCATTGTACTTGCCCTTGCGCGCACCGATGACGATCGCGCCGACCAGCGCCGCCCAGCCTCCGACCGAATGTACGACTGTCGAGCCGGCGAAGTCGAGAAAGCCCGCCTCATCGAGGAAGCCGCCGCCCCACTTCCAGGAGGCCTGGATCGGGTAGATCAGCGCGGTCAGGAACAAGGTGAAGGCCAGGAACGGCCACAGGCGCACGCGCTCGGCGACCGTGCCCGAGACGATCGAGGCGGCGGTGGCGCAGAACATGACCTGGAAGAAGAAGTCGGCGCTGACCGTGGCATAGGTCAGGTCGACGCCGTCCGCGCCGACGGCTACGGGCTCGAGCGCCGCGACGCCGAAGGCGCCGATCACGCCGGCGATCGTCCAGCCATCGCCCGGATACATGATCTGGTAGCCGATCAGGTAGTAGGCGAAGCAGGCGAGCGAATACATCGTGATGTTCTTCAGAAGCTGCATCGACACGTTCTTGGTGCGAACGAAGCCGGCCTCAAGCATGGCGAAGCCCGCCGCCATCCAGAAGACGAGGATGCCGCCGATGAGCATCAGAAGCGAGTTGAGGATGAACTGGGTGTGCTGGGCAGCCTCGCCCGCCACGGCTTCGGCCGCCTCGGGGGCCGCTTCCTGCGCGCCGGCCGGCAGCATCGTCAGTCCGATGAGCGCGAGCGCTCCGACCATTGGCCGCGCGAGGGCCAGGTAATTGCGACTATTCATGATTTTCTCCTGAGAACTGGGCCGGCCGTCAAAGCGCGTCGGTGTCGGTTTCGCCGGTGCGGATGCGCAGCGCCTGCTCGATGCCGTAGACGAAGATCTTGCCGTCGCCGATCTGGCCGGTCTTGGCCGCCGACGAGATGGCCTCGACGGCCCGGTCGACGAGCTCTGCGCCGACGGCGACCTCGATCTTGATCTTCGGCAGGAACGAGACGGCGTATTCGGCGCCGCGATAGATTTCGGTGTGCCCCTTCTGGCGTCCGTAACCCTTCACCTCGGTCACGGTCAGGCCCTGGATGCCGACGGCGGTCAGCGCCTCGCGCACCTCGTCGAGCTTGAACGGCTTGATGATAGCCATCACGATTTTCATAAGCTTTCGCCCTTTTCCCTGCGGTCCCCCGCCGTTGCGTGACATCGCCGGCCGGCCGTGCGAGCTGACGATCAGGCAAAAGGGAATCAAGCCGCGTGCCAATTGGCGCGCGTGCGGGAATCAGGGCCGAAATGGGGCATTGGCGACCGCCGCGAAGCGAGCGGTCGCCTAATTAATGATCAGTTTCGTGAAGCCGGGCGCGTATTGCCTATTTCTTGGGCGTCGTCTTCACGCGGACAAGGCCTTCCTGCGCCACCGAAGCGATCAACCGTCCGTCACGGGCGTAGAGGAAGCCGCGCGTAAAGCCGCGGGCGCCGATCGCGTTAGGGCTGTCCTGGCTGTAGAGCAGCCAGTCGTCGAGCTTGTGCGGGCGGTGGAACCACATCGCGTGGTCGAGGCTCGCCATCATCAGGTCCGGGTCGAAACCGGTCCGGCCGTGCGCGAAGGTCGAAGTGTCGAGCAGCGTCATGTCGGAGAGGTAGGCGAGGATCGCCGCCTGCAGCGCCCGGTCGTCCGGCACGTCGCCGGAGGTGCGCACCCACACGCGCTGTTGCGGCGGCAGCTTCTTGCGCGTCGTGTAATGCTCGAGGATAACCGGCTTGATCTCGAGCGGCCGTTCGCGCGCCCAGAATTTGCGGATCGCTTCGGGCACGTTGTCGCCCATCATCTCGATGAGCTCCGTCTGCGACTTCAGCGTCTCCGGCTCCGGCACGTCGGTCGGGCCGTCGATCTGGTGCTCCAGCCCCTCTTCCTCGGCCTGGAACGAGGCCTCGAGCGAAAAGATCGCATGGCCGTGCTGGATGGCGACCACGCGCCGCGTCGTGAACGAGCCGCCGTCGCGGATGCGGTCGACCTCGTAGATGATCGGCACGGACGGATCGCCCGGCCGCATGAAGTAGCAGTGCAGCGAGTGGACGTGGCGCTCGGCCTCCACCGTGCGCTGCGCGGCGACCAGCGCCTGGCCGATCACCTGACCGCCGAAAACCCGCTGCCAGCCGGCCTGAGGGCTGCGACCACGATACAGATTGTGTTCCAGCCGCTCGAGATCGAGTATGGACAGAAGTTCCTGCATGGCGGTCGTCATGTTGAAATCCCCCGGCGAAGGCCGACATTCCTTGGAAATATGCGCGGGTTGCAACAGCTACGCACCGCGAAGTCAAGAAGACACAGCATTCGGAAGGACCGATCCATGGTTGAAGACACGAAGACGCGCGCGGTCGACATCGTCATCGCTGGCGCGGGCTATGTCGGTCTGGCGACCGCCGTCTCGATCAAGGCGGCGCGGCCGAACCTGTCGGTGCTGATCGTCGATGCCGCGCCCGAAGGCGTCTGGCAGCGCGACACCCGCGCCTCGGCCATTGCGGCGGCGGCGACGCGGATGCTCGACCAACTTGACTGCTGGGACGAGATCGCACCGGGCGCCCAGGCGATGACCGAGATGATCGTCACCGATTCGCGCACTTCGGACCCGGTGCGGCCGGTCTTCCTCACCTTCGACGGCGAAGTCGGCCCCGGCGAAGCCTTCGCCCACATGGTCGCCAACAGGAATCTCAACGGCGCGCTGCGTCGTCGTGCCGATGAACTCGGCGTCGAAATCCGCGAGGGGCTTGGCGTCACCGGCTTCGCGCCGCTTGCCGCGACGACCCGCGTCGACTTTGCCGACGGGTCGAGTGTCGAGGCGCGGCTGCTCGCCGCCGCCGATGGCGTCAAATCGCGGCTGCGCGACATGGCCGGCATCCGGACCGTCCATTGGGATTACGGCCAGTCCGGCATCGTCTGCACCGTCCGCCACGAGCGCCCGCACAATGGCCGGGCGGAAGAGCACTTTCTGCCCGCCGGCCCCTTCGCCACCCTGCCGCTCGCACCCGACGAGAACGGCAGCAACCGCTCCTCGATCGTCTGGACCGAGCGCACCGAGGACGCCGACCGGCTCGTCGCCGACGACCTGATCGTCTTCGAGCACGAGCTCGAGCAGCGCTTCGGCCTCGAACTCGGCGAAATCCATGTCGAGGGCAAGCCCCGCGCCTGGCCGCTGGGGCTGACGCTCGCGCGCGATTTCGTCAAGGACCGCTTCGCCCTCGTCGGCGACGCCGCGCACGGCATCCACCCGATCGCCGGTCAGGGCCTCAATCTTGGCTTCAAGGACGCCGCAGCGCTCGCCGAAACCATCGTCGAGGCCGACCGGCTCGGCCAGGACATCGGCGCGCTCGACGTTCTCCAGCGCTACGAGCGCTGGCGCCGCTTCGACACGGTTCAGATGGGCGTCACCACCGACGTCCTGAACCGCCTCTTCTCCAATGACATCGCGCCCGTCCGCGCCGTCCGAGACATCGGGCTCGGCCTCGTCGAGCGCATGCCGCGCCTGAAGGAGTTCTTCATCCGCCAGGCCTCCGGCCTCTCGCCCGCCGCCCCGCGCCTCCTGCGCGGCGAAGCCATCTGAACCTTCAGGACAATCCATGAGCCTTGAAAGCGTGCGCGCGTTTCTCGCCGAGAACGCCCCCGACATTTCCGTCATCGAAACCGAACAGAGTTCCGCCACCGTCGCGCTCGCGGCCGAAGCGCATGGCGTTGCGCCCGACCAGATCGCCAAGACGATCTGCCTGCGCGTCGGCGAGGCGCCGATGCTGATCGTCGCCTCGGGGCTGGCGCGGCTCGACAACCGCAAGTTCAAGGACCGCTTCGGCGGCAAGGCGCGCATGTTGCCGGCCGACGAGGTGGTGGAAGTCACGTCGCACCCGGTCGGCGGTGTCTGCCCCTTCGGCTTGCCCTCGGCGCTGCCCATCTATTGCGACGTGTCGCTGCAAAAGTTCGACGAGGTCGTCCCCGCCGCCGGCGCCACCAACGCCGCGATCCGCCTGCCGACGACCCGCCTCGTCGCGCTCACCGGCGCCGAATGGATCGACGTCTGCCAATAGCCACTGGAAACCATGCGGCCCGCTCCTACGTTGTGGACGACACCAACCTCTTGAAGGAGAGCAACATGAACAGGCACGCAACGGCAATCTGGCAAGGCGCGCTCAAGGACGGATCGGGCACGCTCGACATGCAGAGCGGCGCGTTCTCCAAGCAGCCCTATTCCTTCAAGGGCCGCTTCGAGGACGAGAGCGGCAAGTCCGGCACCAACCCGGAAGAACTGATCGCCGCCGCCCATGCCGGCTGCTTCTCCATGCAGCTCTCGCATCTTCTGGCCGAAAGCGGCACCCCGGCCGAAAAGCTGGAGACGACCGCGACCGTCACCTACGGCCCGGCTGCCGGCGGCGGCTTCGAGATCACCGAAAGCGCACTGAAGCTCAACGCCAAGGTTCCGGGCGTCGACGAGGCCAAGTTCCGGGAACTGGCCGAAAAGGCCAAGACCGGTTGCCCGGTCTCCAAGGCGCTCGGCGCGATCAAGGTCACGCTCGACGCGAAGCTCGCGTAATTTCCTGAGCAGCCGACCGGCTTTTACGCAAGGGAACATCCGTTTCCCTTGCGTCTTCGCAACCAAAGAACCGCGCGTTTCGCCTAGACTGTTGCACATGTAACAGACGGGAGGAAACGCCATGTTGCAGGCTCACAAGCCCATCCAGCGCACCGCGATGCGCTCCACGCTCGAACTCACCGACATCACCGACGACGCGAAGCTTCTGCCCGGCTTCGACGGCCATGAGCGCATCGTGCTCGGCCGCGACGAGACGCGCGGCCTGATCGCCATCGTCGCGATCCACGACACGAAGCTCGGCCCCGCGCTCGGCGGCACGCGCGTCTGGAAGCACGAAAGCCTGGAGGCCGCGATCACCGATGCGCTGCGGCTCTCGCGCGGCATGACCTATAAATCCGCCATCGCCGGCATGCCCTTCGGCGGCGGCAAGGCGGTCATCCTCGCCAATGCGAAGACGGACAAGACGCCCGAACTCCTCGAAGCCTATGCCGAGATGCTGGCCGAACTCGACGGCGACTACTACACCGGCGAGGATGTCGGCCTGACGCTCGCCGACGCCGACTTCCTGCGCGCCCGCACGCCCAACGTTACCGGCACCACGATCGGCGGCAGCGAGAACCCCTCGCCCGTCACCGCCCACGGCGTCTTCCTTGGCCTGAAGGCTGCCGTGAAGCACCGCTTCGGCCGCGACGATCTGAAGGGTCTGCGCATCGGCGTGCAGGGTCTGGGCTCCGTCGGCCGCCGGTTGGCAGAGCAACTGCACGAAGCCGGCGCGACGCTGGTCGTCGCCGACATCGACAAGGCGCGCGTGGATCAGGCCGTCCGCGACTTCGGCGCGACCGTGCTCGCTTCCGACGCCATGGCGACCGCCGATGTCGACGTATTCGCCCCCTGCGCGCTTGGCGGCGTCATTCATGCGGGCATGATCGGTGCCATCAAGGCGAAGGTGGTCGCGGGCGCCGCCAACAACCAGCTCGCCGACGAGGCCGACGCGGCGCTCCTCGCCGAACGCGGCATCCTCTACGCACCCGACTACGTCATCAATGCCGGCGGCCTGATCAACGTCGCGAGCGAACTCCTGCCCGGCGGCTATGTCCGCGCCCGCGCGATGAAGCTCGTCGAGACGATCCCCGCGACGCTTGCCGACATCTTCAGCCGCGCGGACGCCGAAAAGCGCCCGACCAATGCGATCGCCGAGGAAATCGCCGACGAGCGCGTCGCCGCGCGCCACTGATCGCTTCCGGGGGAACCGGCCGGGAGATCGGAAAACCGACCCCGGCCGGAATGGGCTCAGGACGTGTCGATATCTGGCATGGGCGAGACGAAAATGGCGGATTTCGAGAACCGGAGCGGAATGGACATTCGGTCCATGAGCATCGGAAGCGCAGAAAGCTGCCATTTGCAGTCCGCTCAGGCCTGATATCGGCACGTCCTGCTTAGCTGCCCTTGATGCCGGCCATCGCCTCGGAGCCCCAGACCTCTTTCACCCGCGCATCACGGCCGCATGCGCCGCGATAGTAGCGGTAGCGCAGCGGATTCTTGGTGTAATAGTCCTGATGGTATTCCTCGGCCGGCCAGAATTGCGGCGCCGGCACGATCTCGGTCGCAAGCTGTACGCCGCCGAGCGCCTGCGCGGCTTCCGTCTTCGCGGCCTGCGCGGCTGCAAGCTGGGCGTCGCCGACCGCATAGACCGCGGTCGAATAGCTGAAGCCCCGATCGCAGAACTGCCCGCCCGCATCGGTCGGATCGACCGAGCGGAAGAAGGCCGACAGCAGCGCGTCATAGCTGACCCGCGACGGGTCGTAGACGATCTCGACCGCCTCGCGGTGCCGCGCGGCGGTGTGGTTTTCGTAGGTCGGATTCTCGTTCGTCCCGCCGATATAGCCCGACGTCGTCGAGATGACACCGCCGACCTTGTCGAAATCGGACTCCACGCACCAGAAGCACCCGCCGGCGAAAATCGCCCGCTCGGTGTTCTGCGCGGAGGCCGGCAGGGCGGTAAAGGCAAGGGTGAGCGCAAGCGCGGCAGTGCGGAACATGGTCGTCCTCCGAGGGTGTTGCGAAGGAACGTAACGCCGCGCGCGGCAGTTTCAAATCAAGGCTGCGGGAAGCGAATGTGATCTTCCGCGGCCGGCGTCATCCCGGCCGAAGTCCGAGCGAAGCGAGGCGAGAGCCGGGAACCATTCCGTGCGGTCGAATGTCACGGCATGGGTCCCTGTGTATCGTGTCCATGTCATAGTGGCTGCGGGCGGGAGACCGTTGGGTCCCTGGTCTTGAGACCGATATCCGGCTCTGGTCCCCGCCCGCTTTGATACACCTGAACAGTTGCACGAGGCCGTTGGCGCGGACCTCGCATCACAGGGGCAGGCACCATGAGCATAACACCGTCCTGGATTGGAATCGACATCTCCAAGGCATGGCTCGACATCGCCGACCCGGCGCTGGAACGGGCTGCGCGGGTGGCCAATGGCGAGCCGGCGATCGCCGCGTTCGCAGCGACGCTGGCAGGACGCGACGTCATCGTCGTGTTCGAGGCGACCGGCGTCTATGACACATGCCTGCGCCATGCATTGGCGGCGGCGGGCGTCGCCTGTGTGCGGGTCAACCCGCAGCGTGCCCGCGACTTTGCCCGGGCGACGGGCCGGCTCGCCAAGACCGACGCCATCGATGCCGCAATGCTGGCCGAAATGGGCCGGGCCCTGTGCCTTGCGCCGGATCCGGTGCCAGACGGCACGCGCGAAAAGCTCAATNAGCTGGTGGCGATGCGCCAGCAAGAGAGACTACGCCGGATGGAGGCGGCCGACCCGGTCGTCTGCGCCGGCCTCGACGCACATCTCGACTGGCTCGATCGGGCGGTCGGCGAGATCGAGGCCGCCATTCGCGATCTCGTCAGAGCCTCGAGCGAACTCACCGAGGCCGAGACGTTGCTGCGCTCGACGCCCGGCATCGGCGAGGTCGGGGCGGCCGTCCTGATCGGGCTTCTGCCGGAACTGGGATGCCGCCCGGCCAGACAGATCGCCATGCTGGCCGGCCTCGCCCCGGTCAACCAGGACAGCGGCACGAGGCGCGGACAGCGTTCGATCCGCGGCGGCAGGCTCGCGTCCGGCAGGCACTTTACATGGCAGCCGTCGTCACTCTGCGCACCCGCTCCCCATTGAAAGCCTTCTACGACAGGCTGCGCAATGCCGGCAAACCCGCCAAGGTCGCCCTCATCGCGCTCGCCCGCAAAATCCTCGTCACGCTCAATGCAATGCTGCGGTCGAAAACACCATACGCGGCATGAAACAATACAGTTGCCGGATAGAGTATCGCCGCTACGCGCCGATCCCCTTCCGGGATGACGCGCCTTGGGGCTGGCTTACACCCGCCGCTCGACCATCATCTTCTTGATTTCCGCGATCGCCTTGGCCGGGTTGAGTCCCTTCGGGCAGGCCTGCGTGCAGTTCATGATCGTGTGGCAGCGATAGAGGCGGAACGGGTCTTCGAGGTTGTCGAGCCGCTCGCCGGTCGCCTCGTCGCGGCTATCGATCAGCCAGCGATAGGCCTGCAAAAGCACGGCAGGGCCGAGATAGCGCTCGCCGTTCCACCAGTAGGACGGGCACGAGGTCTGGCAGCAGAAGCACAGGATGCACTCATAGAGGCCGTCGAGCTTCTGACGATCCTCATGGCTCTGCGTCCATTCCTTGGCGGGCTCGGGCGAGACCGTCTGCAGCCAGGGCTGGATCGAGGAGAGCTGCGCGTAAGGCACGGTCAGGTCCGGCACGAGGTCCTTGACCACCGGCATGTGCGGCAGCGGATAGACCTTGACGACGCCCGACACCTCGTCCGCGCCCTTGGTGCAGGCGAGCGTGTTGGTGCCGTCGATGTTCATCGCGCACGAACCGCAAATGCCCTCGCGGCACGAGCGGCGCAGCGTCAGCGTCGGATCGACATTGTTCTTGATCCACAGGAGCGCGTCGAGGACCATCGGTCCGCAATCGTCCATGTCGACATAATAGGTGTCGGTGCGCGGGTTCTCGTCGTCATCCGGCGACCAGCGATAGATCTTGTATTCGCGCAAGTTCGTGGCGCCGGCCGGCTTCGGCCAGGTCTTGCCCTCGTTGATCCGCGAATTCTTGGGAAGGGTGATTTCGACCATTTACCGCGCCATCTTCTTTGCTTCCAACGCCAACTCGATTGCGGGCGTCAGGTCGTTGTTGTCTTCGATCCGGAGCATTCGGATGTCTCGAACGGCGGGTGCAAACCACTCATAGTTCAGAGTCAGCCGCTGAACGGCGGTCTGGCATTTCACCATGTCCACGTCGGGTCCGCCGAAATAGACGCTGCCCTGCTGCCGATCGAACCCTTGATCGCGCAGAAACCGGGCGATGTCGTTGTAGGCGTTCTGCCACGAAGCATTGTGGTAGCTTTTCTTGAGGGTGTCGGTATCGAGATCGAATGCAATCGCAAACATGGACTTGCCGAAACTCCTACTGTTGTGCCCAATCACGTTCATGGCGAGATCCTTTCGCCCGGACAGTATCACAGCCTCAGTAAACCCGCTTCTTCGGGGCGATCTTCGCCGGGTCGATGCCGCCATCGGCCAATGCGAGCATCGGCTCGGTGTGGACCGGGCGGTAGTCGAGGCGAACGTTGCCGGCCTCGTCGACCCACGAGAGCGTGTGCTTGCGCCAGTTGGCGTCGTCGCGCTCGGAGAAGTCCTCGCGGGCATGCGCGCCGCGGCTTTCCTTGCGCGCCTCGGCCGAATAGACCGTGGTGATCGCGTTGGCCATCAGATTGTCGAGCTCGAGCGTCTCGACGAGGTCCGAGTTCCAGATCATCGAGCGGTCGGTGACCTTGATGTCGGCGAGGCCGTTCCAGATTTCCGAAATCTGCCTGCAGCCATTCTCGAGCGAGTCCTGCGTGCGGAAGACGGCCGCGTCGTCCTGCATCGCCTTTTGCATCCGGTCGCGCAGCTTCGCGGTCGGCGTGCCGCCATTGGAATGGCGGATGCGGTCGAAGCGCTCCATGATCTTGTCGCAAGCCGCCACATTGATCGCCGGGATCGACGCATCGCGGTCGATCACCTGGCCGGCGCGGATGGCGGCGGCGCGACCGAAGACGACGAGGTCGATCAGCGAGTTGGAGCCGAGGCGGTTGGCGCCGTGGACCGAGGCGCAGGCCGCTTCGCCGACGGCCATCAGGCCGGGCGCGATCGCATCGGGGTTCTCGGCCGTCGGGTTCAGCACCTCGCCCCAGTAATTGGTCGGGATGCCGCCCATATTGTAGTGGACCGTCGGCAGGACCGGGATCGGCTCGCGCGTCACGTCGACGCCGGCGAAGATGCGCGCGCTCTCGGCGATGCCCGGAAGGCGCTCATGGATGACGGCAGGGTCGAGATGGTCGAGGTGAAGGAAGATGTGGTCCTTCGCCTTGCCGACGCCGCGTCCTTCGCGGATTTCCATGGTCATGCAGCGCGAGACGACGTCGCGTGAGGCAAGGTCCTTCGCCGACGGCGCATAGCGCTCCATGAAGCGCTCGCCTTCCGAATTAACGAGATAGCCGCCCTCGCCGCGCACGCCCTCGGTGATAAGGCAGCCCGCGCCATAGATGCCGGTCGGATGGAACTGAACGAATTCCATGTCCTGGAGCGGCAGGCCGGCGCGCGCGACCATGCCGTTGCCGTCGCCGGTGCAGGTGTGGGCGCTCGTCGCGGAGAAATAAGCGCGGCCATAACCGCCCGTCGCCAGCACCACCATCTTCGCCGAGAAGCGGTGGATCGTGCCGTCGTCGAGGTTCCAGGCGACGACGCCGGTGCACACGCCGTCCGTCATGATCAGGTCGAGCGCGAAATATTCGATGAAGAACTGCGCGTTGTTCTTGACCGACTGGCCGTAGAGCGTGTGCAAAATGGCGTGGCCGGTGCGGTCGGCGGCGGCGCAGGTGCGCTGGACCGGCGGGCCGTCGCCGAAATTCTGCATGTGGCCGCCGAACGGGCGCTGGTAGATCTTGCCCTCTTCGGTGCGGCTGAACGGCACGCCGTAATGCTCGAGCTCGTAGACGGCGGCGGGCGCCTCGCGGGCGAGATACTCCATCGCGTCGACGTCGCCCAGCCAGTCCGACCCCTTGACGGTGTCGTACATGTGCCACTGCCACGAATCCGCGCCCATGTTCTGCAGCGAGGCGGCAATGCCGCCCTGCGCGGCGACCGTGTGCGAGCGGGTCGGGAAGACCTTGGTAATGCAGGCCGTCTTCAGTCCTTGCTCGGCCATGCCGAGCGTGGCGCGCAGGCCCGCGCCGCCGGCACCGACGACCACGACGTCATATTTGTGGTCGACATAGGTGTAGCTGTCGCTGGCGGGCCGCGAGGCGTTCATTCTGGTTTCAGCGTCGGCCACGGATCAGCCTCCGAATGCGATTTTGAGAAGGGCGAAGACAGAGGCGACGCCGATGACGAGCGGGAAGAAGATGTTGAGCGCGATCAGCGCCACCTTCGCGCCTTCGCGATGCACGTAATCCTCGATGACGATCTGCATGCCGAGCTTCATGTGATAGAGCACCGAAACGAGGAACAGGATCACCACCAGCGTCACGAACGGGTTGGCGAGCGTCGCGCGGACTTCCTCATAGGGCGCGCCGACCAGCGCCACCATCAGCCCGACCATGAACAGGACGAGCGGCACGTTGGCGATGGCGGTGAGGCGCTGGCGCCAGAAATGGATCGTGCCCTCGCGGGCCGAACCGAGGCCGCGAACGCGGCCGAGCGGAGTGCGCATATCGGTCATGTTCAGGCTCCCCGCGCCATGATGGCGACGATCCAGACGAGGATCGTCAGCACGATCGAGATGATCGGCATGGCAACGGCTGCCCGTCTCGATTGATCCTTGCCGAGAGCAGCTTCGCTGCCCGTATCCATGACGAGGTGGCGGATGCCGCCGAGCATGTGGTGGACGAGCACCCAGGTGAAGCCGAACAGAACGACCAGCCCGAGCCACGAACCGTAGATCGCCTGCACGCGGGCGAAGGTCTCCGGTGTGCCGGAAGCCGCCATCAGCCAGATTGCGACCAGCAGCGTTCCGAAATAGAGCGCGCAGCCGGTGATGCGATGGATGATCGACATCATCATCGTGGGGATCGGCTTGTAGATCTGGAGATGCGGAGACAGGGGTCTCGCACGGGTGGCTGTGGTCTTGCTCATGGCTCCCCCGTTCGACGGCGGCACGGACCCTTTATGCGTCATGCCGTCGCCGGACTGCGACGTGAAGTGTTGGGCGCTTTCTAATGCGGTTTTTGCAATGCGTCAAAGCCGGAAAACGCTGGACCAGCGCCCATTTAGCGGTGCGGCCGCAAATGAAAAGCGCCCCCTCGCCGCTTCAATCGATTAACCGCTGAAATGTTTGGTCAGGTGCGGCAGGCGAGCGCGCCCTCGCCGTTTTTCATCCACGGCGCCTCGCCGTTTTCGACCACCAGCGAGTAGAGCCCTTCGGCGAATCGGTAGAGCTGGTTGGGCGGGCTTGCGGGCAGCGCGACCGGTTCCTCCTCGCCCTGCGCATCGACCACGACCGACGATCCGGCTGCCGCCACCTTGAGCTGGCTCCCGTCCTCGCAGGCATAGGTCGCGAGCGGCGGCTGGGCCGGCACCGAGCCGGTCGCGACATCGTCGAGATCGGCGACGCAGCCGGAGGCGAAGAGGACGCCCGCCAAGGCCAGCGGAATGTGGATGCGTTTCATGCGTGTCCTTGTTCAAGGCGCGACTGCGACGGTCCGGCGTTAACCATGTCCGCAGAAAGACGCGCGGGCAAGCGCCCCGTTTCGGGTGACAAGGGTTAAGAAAGCGTTAACTTGTCTTAACATGCCGCAAGCCCCGTTCCGGAGGACCGTGATGAACACGCTCGCATACGCCCTCACCGCCGCGCTCTTCGCCGCCACGGCATCGGCCGCCACTGCCGGCAGCCTCTACCAGGACCAAGTCCATGCCGACAGTTTCGGCAATCTCGTGATCTACTCTCCGGCCGGCTACAAGCGCATCATCGTCGGCGCGGGCGAAGCGGCCTCGGGCTACCGCGCGACCGGCTCCTACCACGAGACCGACGCGCCGCGCGTCGCCTATCACGGCGGCCAGCGCCTGCAACTGCGCCCCTATCGCGACTGCGAATTCGGCGCCGTCCTCCTCCACGGCCGCAGCTACATGTATGGCCTGCCGGACCATGTCGTGCCGACCCCGGCGGACGCGCTTTGCCGCTGAGCGCACACATCCTCGTGATGCCGGCGCGCGGGCGCGCGTCCACATTTCGACACCTTTCTTTTGCCTTTGCGAATGAAGAGGTTAAGAAATGAGTAACCATTCGACATCGGCATCCGCGAGCCGCCTGCGCAACCACATCGCCTCGCTGCAGACGATGACGCGCTTCGTCCTGGCGACTTTGGCGCTGGCAAGCGGCGTCTACACCTATCTCGGCGTGCGCGGCCTGCTCGACGGTTCGGCGACGCTCGTCTTCCTCGGCGCCATCATCTACTCCGTCGCCGTCTCGGTCGGCATCTACGGCTTCTGGACCTATCTGATCCGCTTCGTTCCCGAGATGCGCGACGGCGCCTCGCGCATCGCGCTCTTCCTGATCATGATCGTCGGCTCGGTGATGATCATCGCCATGTCGTCCTGGCTGAACGCCGCCGCGCTCGCCGGCTCGGCCGCCGTCGAGCAGCATCTGGCGACGACCCAGCAGGAATACACCGCCGATCTCGACCAGGCCCATTCGAACGCGCTCGGCGCACTCTCGCTCCTGCCCGATATCCAGCGCGCGCAGGAGCGTTTCGCCCGCCTCGCCGAAGACGAGCGCGCGTCCGGCGCGCTCACCGGCACGTCCGGTTCGGGCAGCGTCGTCCAGCTCCTGACGCAGATGTCGGCGCAGATGAACGAGCTGCAGGCGACGATCGAAGGCTCGCGCGAGCGCGTGCAGACGCTGTTCGAGGAAGGCCAGCTTCACCTGACGGCGATGCGCCAGCTCGTCTCCGCCTCCGGCCCGGTCGAGCCGCGCGCCAACGAGTTCGCGCAGGAAACGGTCGCGCTGTCCGGCGTCATCGCCTCGCTCGAACAGACCTCGATCGCGCCCTCGGTCGCCCGCGCCGCGCAGGATCTGTCGATGGGCTTCATCGCCCCGGTGACGAGCGGCGCCGATGCCGATCTCGCGGGCCGCCAGTCCACCGTCATGGAAACCGTGCGCGCCTCGGTCGCCGCTCAGTCCGCCGCCCTTTCGGAAGCCGCCAACGAAATCCTCGCCCAGCCCCGCGTCGACGAGCGCCGCTTCGTGCCGTTGTCCTCGGCCGAAGCCGTTCTGGTCTACGCGACGAGCTTCCTGCCGAGCTGGGCTGGCGCGATATCGATCGATCTTTTGCCGGGCGTCTTCGTCGCCGTGATGGCGGTGGTGATGGCGGCGCTACGTCGGAACGAGGACGGCCTCACCGACGCCGACCGCATCACCGCAGCCGACATGCTGCGCTCGATCGAACTGCACGAGACGCTGGCCGCCGCCCGCGCCGCACGCCAGCCTGCGCCGGCTCCAGAGCCCGAGCCGGAAATAGCCGAGACGCCGCCCGCGCAGCCGGCGACGAACGAAAACGTCACGCCCCTTTCCCTCAACGAACGCAAGCGGTTCGAGCCATGACCGACCACGCGCACCATTCCGACATCGCTCCGCAGGGCCGCTTCGCCCGGCTCGTCGATCGCGTCGACGACGGCAACGTCATGCGCTTCACCTTCGGCGCGATGCTCGCGGGCGTCGTCGGCGTCCTCGCCTTCGACCTCTACGAGCTGCGCCAGCAGGCCGGCGGGCTGTGGCCGTCCGACCAGGCATCCGTGCACGTCACCGAGCCGATCCTGCCGCCGGCCGTCGAGACCGATGGTTCGTCTTCCGGCTCGCAGGACCCGCGCGAGAACGTCCAGACCGACGAGGCGCTTCTGAAGGATGCCGTCCGGTTCGAGCTGAAGCCCGGCGGCGTCCTCGCCGCGACCGGCTCGATCGATGTCGGTTCCTCTGCGCGCCTTGCCGCCGAGCTCGACGCGCGCGGCGAATATGTCCAGACGGTTTCGCTCAATTCGCCCGGCGGCTCGCTCGAGGATGCGATGGCGATGGCGCGGATGATCCGCGAGCGCGACCTGGCGACGCTGGTGCCGGACGGCGCGCTCTGCGCCTCGTCCTGCCCGCTGGTCTTCGCCGGCGGCACGACGCGCACGGTCGGCGACAAGGCCGCCATCGGCCTCCACCAGTTCTATGCCGGCACGTCCAGCCTGCCCGGTCCCGAGCAGGCGATGTCGGACGCGCAGGTCACCGCCGCGCGCATCTCGCGCTATCTGTCGGAAATGGGCGTCGATCCGGCCATGTGGCTGCACGCGCTCGATACGCCGCCGCGCGCGCTCTACTATCTGTCGACCGAGGAAATGGCCGGCTACAAGCTCGTCACCTCGACCGGGCCGATGGCTCGTCTTCAGTGACGATGGCCGGCGCGGACCGGCGCCGCCACCTCGTCGCCGTCGCGCTCCTCGTCGACTTCCGCTGACACGCGAACGCGGTCCCGGCCCGCAGCCTTGGCCGCGTACAGCGCCTGGTCGGCACGGTCGATCAGGCTGGCGAGCGTGTCGGACGGCACGCGCTGCGCGACGCCGAAGCTGGCGGTCAGCCGCCTGCCGGCGGGCATGAAGTCGAGTTCGCAGACGGACAATCCCATCCGCATGCCTTCCGCCATCAACCGTCCCGCCTGGGCGGTCGTACCGCTCGCCAAAATGGCGAATTCCTCGCCGCCCATCCGGCCGACCACCGCATCCGCTCCCGCCCGTGCGGCAAGGCACGCGGCGAACTGACGGATCGCCGCGTCGCCGCAGGCATGGCCGAAATGGTCGTTGACCTGCTTGAAATGATCGAGGTCGGCCAGAACCAGCGACACGGGCTGGCCCTGCCGCTCGGCCTTGCGGATGAGCCGGATCGCACCCTGCTCGAAGCCGCGCCGGTTGAGCACGCCCGACAGCATGTCGGTGCCCGCCTCGGTTCGCAGCGCCTCGATCGTATCGAGCGAGGCGGAGGAAATGAGCGTCAGCGCGATGACCGACAGGAAGAACACCGCGGACAGGACCAGCGACAGCCAGTAGAGCGACTGGAAGAACAATTGTTCGGTGCCGAGCCCACCTTGCAGCAGGTATATCACCGTCGGCCGGATCACTGATCCCGCCGAAATGAAAGCGACCGATCCGAGCAGAAGGCGATCGACGAGCGTCTGCGCGCCGGCCCGCCACAATTTATATGCCAGAAGGCCCGAAACGGCGGCGAACCCGAGGCTGGCCGCCGCGACCCGCAGCGCAAGGTTGGGCTCTCCGACGAGACCGGCGGCGAGCACCGTCAGCGAGATTGCCGTGATCGCGCACATCGCGCCCAACGGCGCGCGCCTGCCATGCCGCGCCATCAGCGCGGTCGACAAGAGCACCATGCTTCCAAGGAAGATCGCGTTCGACAAGAACCGCGACAGTTCGAAGCCGAACGGCTCGAAATACTGGAGCGACATGCCGATGGCGAAGCCGGCATAGGACCAGGCCGCGCGTTCCACGACGTGGTCAGCCTGATGCCGTGCAAGCAGGAAAAGCGCCGCCGAAAAGATACCGCTGAGCGTCGGTATGATCAGCGCAATGAACAAAGATGAATCCAAGACCGCCGGCCCCACCCAACCTTCGCCGAAGCTAGGCGGGAAAGCCGAACAAGCCGTTAACCCGCCGCACGACCGTCGCCTCGACTTGCTCCAAACAGCGCTGGATACCGGCCATCATGCCGGGCTCCGCGACAAAAAAGGCCGGGCACGAAGCCCGGCCTTCTCAAGTTTGGCTGGAGGCCAGGAGTATTAGAAGCGGAAGTTCACCGCGGCCTTGACCTGATGGAACTTGACGTCCTCATTGATGAAGACATCGCCGCCGCCGAAGCCGAGATCGCCCACGAACACGTCCTTGGTGCCGAGGTCGACGTAGCTGTATTCCGTGCCGATCGAGATCATGTCCGTCACGGCATATTCGATGCCGCCGCCGACTGCATAGCCGTCGCGACGCGTGCGGCCGTCGAAGAAGTCCGCACCGGAAAGGTTGATGTTCTGCTCGGTGCGGCCATAGGCATAGCCACCGTGGGCATAGACGAGCGCGCGGTCGAAGGCATAGCCGACGCGGCCGCGAACGGTGCCGAGATAGTCGAGCTCGGACGATGCCGAAAGCGTGTCCGTGCCGTCCGTCAGGGAAGCATCGGCTTCGATGTTGGTCTTGGCGATGTCGGCCACCGCGCCGAACACCCACGAACCGACCTGCCAGTCGTAACCAACCTGCACGCCGCCGAAGGCGCCACCGGCCGAAACCGATCCGGAAATATCCTCAGGTCCACCGACGAAGCCGCCGGCATAGTCGAAATCGCCGGTTCCAAGACCGCCGATGCCGCCGATATAGAGGCCGGTCCAGTCATAGGCGAAGCGCTCGGCGACGGGCTGTGCCGGAGCCGGATCAGCGTAGACGATGGCGTCGGCAGCAATGGCCGGGACGGCAAATACCGAAGCGGCGACGGAAGCGAGAAGGAACTTTTTCATTGGGGCATTTCCTCGTGAGTCAGAAGTAACGCCCTATTACAAACCGCAACCGCAGATGTCTGTAGCAAGCATGCAACACTTAAACCCATGCGTGCAATATACACGCATGAACAATGCCGTCATTTGATAGTAACTTACTGTTAGGTAGTTGCGTGATGCCCGAACGTCACTTCAGCTTTCTCAGCTTCGCAAATGCGTTGTGCATCCCCCGAACCAACAGGGCGTTCGGGAGGGCCCGCCGAAGCGGGCCCCGCCAGCGCTCATTTCCACTCGCGGATGTCGACGAAATGACCCGCGATCGCAGCCGCCGCGGCCATGGCCGGCGAGACGAGATGGGTGCGGCCCTTGAAACCCTGCCGGCCCTCGAAATTGCGGTTCGAGGTCGAGGCGCAGCGTTCCTGCGGCTTCAGCCGGTCGTCGTTCATAGCCAGGCACATGGAGCAGCCCGGCTCGCGCCAGTCGAAGCCGGCTTCGATGAAGATCCTGTCGAGACCTTCTTCTTCCGCCTGCTGCTTCACGAGGCCCGAACCCGGAACGACCATGGCGTCGACGGTCGCCGCCACCTTGCGGCCTTCGATGACGGCGGCGGCCGCGCGCAGATCCTCGATCCGGCCGTTCGTGCAGGAGCCGATGAAGACGCGGTCGATGGCGATGTCGGTGATCCTGGTGCCCGGCTTCAGGCCCATATAGTCGAGCGCGCGCTGCTTGGAGGTGCGCTTGTTCTCGTCCGTGATCGCGGCCGGGTCCGGCACTTCGCCCATCACCGAGACGACGTCCTCGGGCGAGGAGCCCCAGGAGACGATCGGCGGCAGATTGGCGGCGTCGAGCACCACGACCTTGTCGTAATGCGCGCCCTCGTCGGAGTTGAGCGTCTTCCAGTAGTCGAGTGCCATCTCCCACGCCTTGCCCTTCGGCGCGCGCGGCTTGTCCTTCACATAGGCGAAGGTGGTCTCGTCGGGCGCGATCAGGCCGGCGCGGGCGCCGCCTTCGATCGACATGTTGCAGATCGTCATGCGGCCTTCCATCGACAGCGCGCGAATCGCCTCGCCGGCATATTCGATGACGTAGCCAGTGCCGCCGGCGGTGCCGATCTCGCCGATGATGGCGAGGATGATATCCTTGGCGGTGACGCCTTGGGGCAGTTGCCCGTCGACGCGCACCAGCATGTTCTTCGCCTTCTTCTGGATCAGCGTCTGCGTGGCGAGCACGTGCTCGACCTCGGACGTTCCGATGCCGTGGGCGAGCGCGCCGAACGCGCCATGGGTCGAGGTGTGGCTGTCGCCGCACACGATCGTCATGCCCGGCAGGGTGAAGCCCTGCTCCGGCCCGATGATGTGGACGATGCCCTGGCGGATGTCGGCGGCGTCATAATATTCGACGCCGAAATCGGCCGCGTTCTTGGCCAGCGCCTCGATCTGGATGCGGCTTTCCTCGTTCCGGTTGATGCCGAGCTTGCGGTCGGGCGAGGTCGGCACGTTGTGATCGACGACGGCCAGCGTACGCTCGGGATGGCGCACCTTGCGGCCGGCCATGCGCAGCCCTTCGAAGGCCTGCGGGCTGGTCACCTCATGGACGAGGTGACGGTCGATATAGAGGAGGCAGGTGCCGTCATCCTGGCGGTCGACGACGTGGTCGTCGAAAATCTTGTCGTAGAGTGTACGCGGTGCGCTCATGGCGTGAAATCCGTTCGGTCGAGAATGCGGGCGGAAAAGGGCGAAAGGCGGGGCGCGCGCCTAGCGCGCGAGGCTCGCCGTCGCGCCGGAAAACCGGGCGAAGAAACGGGACGGCAGGCGCTTGTGATCCTGCAGCACGAACCTCTTATAGGCCGGGTTCCCGAAGAGCTTTTCCATGGACCGTTTCATTACCAGCCTTTCGGCCGGCCTTCAATCTGTCCGTCTCAGTCGTCGGGCGGGCCATCCCTGCCGTCGATGCGGCCGACCTTCTTTTCCAGAACATGCATCGCGCCGAGCACGATGATGGCGAGCACGGTCGCCAGCGCGGCCACCTGCCAGAAGCCGAGCCCGGCCGCGAGCCCGATGGCGCCGGAGAGCCAGAGCCCCGCGCCGGTCGTCAGGCCCTTCACCTTGCCGCGCGCGAAGATGATCGTGCCGGCCGCCAGGAAGGCGACGCCCGCCGTCACGGCCTCGATCAGGCGCAGCGGATCGAGGCGCGAGGCATCGGCATCGAACTGCGAGGAATGGACGATCTCGATGCCGAGGATCGCGAAGGATGCTGCCGCGAGCGAAACGAGCATGTGCGTGCGCAGGCCCGCTGGATGGTCGCGCCATTCGCGCTCGAAGCCGATCATGGCCCCGAACAGCGCAGCGACGAGCAGCCGGGCCGTGATGACGCCAAAGGGCAGGTAGGTCGGATGGCCGAAATCGGCGAGAATGTCGTTCATGCGTGTGTCGGTGTCCGGTTGACGGCGTCGTCATCCATAGCCGGCTTTTTCCCGCCGCAAAACGAAAAAGGGCGCGGAAACCCGCGCCCTTCTCGATCTGCCCGAAAGGCAGGAAACTTATGCGTTGTCGGCCTCGGCAGCGGCCTTGTCGGCGGCTTCCTTGTCGGCTGCCGCCTTCTCGGCGGCGAGCGCCTGTGCGGCTGCGACCTTCTCGGCCTCGATGCGGGCCTTCTCTGCGTTGGCGGCTTCGCGCTCGGAATCGTTGAGCTTGCGGGCGCGAACGCTCGTGTTCTCGACGATGCGGGCCGACTTGCCGCGACGATCGCGCAGGTAGTAGAGCTTGGCGCGACGCACCTTGCCGCGGCGGACGATCTCGACGCCCTCGACCATCGGCGAATAGACCGGGAACACACGCTCCACGCCTTCGCCATAGGAGATCTTGCGGACGGTGAAGTTCTCGTTGAGCCCGGCGCCGGAGCGGGCGATGCAGACGCCCTCATAGGCCTGCACGCGGGTGCGCGTGCCTTCCGTGACGCGGACCAGCACGCGGACGGTGTCGCCCGGCTGGAATTCGGGGAGCTTGCGCTTCTCTTCGATCTTGGCGGCCTGTTCGGCCTCGAGCTGACGGATGATGTCCATCGGACTAAACCTCTTCTTGTTCTTCGAACAGCCAGAGCGCTCGGCACTCGCCTTCTCAGTCTCGATGGACCGGCAGGCTATGCGAACCGGCCGAGGCCGGAAGCAGGAGCGGTGGTCAGTAATTCTTGACGGGTCCGGACACGCAATCCGGGCTCAGCGACGCGCTCATACATGGCTTTGGCGCGATTGTCACGCCCGCCGCGTCATTTTTCGTCCAGCAGGTCCGGCCGCCGCGCGCGCGTCAGCTCCAACGCCTGCGCCCGCCGCCATTCGGCGATCTTCTTGTGATTTCCAGAGGTCAGCACGTCGGGGATCGCCATGCCCTCGAACGCGGCCGGACGCGTATAGTGCGGATGTTCCAGCATGCCGCTCTCGAAGCTTTCCTCTTCGCCCGACGCCATGTTGCCCATAACGCCCGGCAGAAGCCGCACGACGGCATCGAGCAGCACCTGCGCGGCGATCTCCCCGCCCGACAATATGTAGTCGCCGATCGAAACCTCCTCGAGGCCGCGCGCGTCGATCACGCGCTGGTCGACGCCTTCGAACCGGCCGCACAGGATCACCGCGCCGGGCCCGGCGGCCAGTTCGCGCACGCGCGCCTGCGTCAGCGGTCGCCCGCGCGGGCTCATCAGGAGGCGCGGGCGCAGGTCGCCCTGCGGCGAGGCATGGTCGACGGCCTTCGCGATGATGTCCGCCTTCAGCACCATCCCCGCCCCACCGCCGGCCGGCGTGTCGTCCACCGTGCGGTGGCGGTCGGTGGCGAAGTCGCGAATCTGCACCGTGTCGAGCGCCCAAGTGCCCTCGCCCAGCGCCCGGCCGGCGAGCGACAGACCGAGCGGGCCGGGAAACATCTCCGGATAGAGCGTCAGGACCGTCGCGCGGAACGTCACGGGCGCTCCTCGTCCTCGTCCTCGTCGGGAAGCAAGCCTGCCGCTGCCGGGTCGACGACGATCCGCCGCTCGGCGATCGAAACCTGCGGCACCGCCGCGCGGGTGAACGGCACCATCGCCGTGCCGCCGGTCGAAAGCGTCAGCTCGATGATGTCGCCGGCGCCGAAATCGTGCATCGTCTTGACCGTCCCGAGCCTTGCGCCGGCCGCGTCCACCGCTTCGAGCCCGATCAGGTCGGCATGGTAGAACTCGTCCTCGCCCAGATCGTCCGGCAGCGCGCTTCGCGAAACGAAGAGTTCGGTCCCGTTTGCCGCTTCCGCCGCCTCGCGCGTCGTGATCTCCTTGATGCGCGCGACGACGACGTTCTTCGCCGGTCGCAGATTGGCGATCGTGTAGGCCGCGCCCTTGGCGTCGGTCAGCTTGCCGTAGTCGCCGAGCGCCAGCGGATCGCCGGTGAAGGTCTTGATCCGCACCTCGCCGCGCACGCCGTGCGGCGCGCCGATCACCGCCATCAGAACTCGCTGGTCGCTCATCTATTCTCTTTCCTGTTTCGGCCAGCTTCAAACGCCGCCCTTCACCGCCTGTCAACCTTGGACGGTGAAGATGACGTCATGTCCGAATTCCTCGTCATCGCCCGGCCCGACCTGCAGGATGCCCGCACGGCGTGGCTGAAATCGCTTGCCGTCGAGCGCCGCCTCGCCGCCTTGACGGTCGAGGCCTATGAGCGCGACACGCGCCAGTTCTTCCAGTTCCTGACAGGCCATCTCGGCGCGCCGCCCGCAATTTCCGACATCGCCGACCTGCGCCCGGCCGATCTGCGCGCCTATCTCGCCGCACGGCGCGGCGAAGGCGCAGGCGCGCGCACGCTGGGTCGCGGCCTTGCCGGCATCCGCTCGCTGCTGAAGTTTCTCGAACGGCGCGGCCTCGTCAATTCCGCCGGTGCGTCGGCCTTGCGCTCGCCGAAACAGCCGAAATCGCTGCCCAAGCCGCTGACGGCATCGGACGCCCGCCGCGTCGTCTCGCAAGGCGACCAGCTTGCCGAAGAACCCTGGATCGCCGCCCGCAACGCCGCCGTGCTGACGCTTCTCTACGCCTGCGGCCTGCGCATTTCCGAAGCGCTCGGCCTCACCGGCGACGACCTCTCGACCACGTCCGACACCGTGCTGCGCGTCACCGGCAAGGGCGGCAAGACGCGGCTCGTCCCGGTCTTGCCCGCAGCCCTCGCCGCCATCGCAGACTATCGCCGCCTTTGCCCTTATCACCTCGACGCCGCCAAGCCGCTGTTTCGCGGCGCCAAGGGCGGGCCGCTCGCGCCGGCCATCATCCAGCGCGCTATGAAGAAGATGCGCTCCGCGCTCAACCTGCCCGAGACCGCGACGCCGCACGCGCTGCGCCATTCCTTCGCGACGCACCTCCTCGCCCGTGGCGGTGACCTGCGCGCGATCCAGGAACTGCTCGGCCATGCGAGCCTCTCGACGACGCAGATCTATACCGGCGTCGATTCCGCACGCCTTCTTGAAATCTATGACAAGGCCCATCCGCGCAGCCGCTCGGCCGCTTAACGATTTCGCCTCAAATCCCAGCTACGCTCCGGCCATGTTGATGCGCCTCGATCCCGACCGAATTGCCGATGCCGCGCTGCGTCTCCTCGCCGCGCTGACGACGCTCGCCTTCGCAAGCTTCACGCTCATCCTCTTCGCCGGAACATGGACGGCGCAGGCCGAAGCCGTGTGCACCGGCGACGATCTTCTCGCCATCATGGAGCGCGACGACCCGGCTGCCTATGCGCGCCTCCTCGACGCCTCGGCCGCGACGGTCAACGGCGAGGCCATGCTGTGGCAGATCGAGGCGCCCGGCGGCGGCGTCTCCCATCTCTACGGCACCATGCACGTCACCGATCCGCGCATCGTCGAGCTCGACGCCGCGGCGACCGCCGCCTTCGACGCCTCCGAAACGCTGGTCATCGAGACGACCGACATCCTCGACCCCGCCGCGATCATGGCGACGATGGCCGAGCACCCCGAGCTGATGATGTTCACCGACGCGACCACATTGTCGTCGCTTCTCGAAGAGGCCGATCGCGAACGGATCGAGGCAGCGATGAACGAGCGCGGGCTTTCTCTGGGCGCCGTCGACAAGATGAAGCCCTGGATGATCGCCGCGATGGCGACGCTGCCGACCTGCGAACTCGCGCGCAAGTCCGCCGGCGCCGAGATTCTCGACGTCGCGCTTGCCACCCGCGCGAAGGCGGCGGGAATCGAGATCGAGGGGCTGGAGACGACGGCGGAGCAGCTTGGCGCGATGGCCGCCCTGCCGCTCGATTTCCACATGCGCGCCCTCGTCGAGACGATCGCGCTGGGCGAGACGATCGACGACGTCATCGAGACGATGGTCGTCATCCATGCGCGCGGCGAGCCGGGGCTGTTCTGGCCCTTCTTCCAGGCCGCCCTGCCTGGCGACGCCTCGGACGGGATCGCCATTGCCGGCTTCGAGCAGTCGGTGATCGTCGACCGCAACCGGACGATGGCAGAGCGCATGCAGCCTCTCCTCGACGCCGGCGGCGCCTTCGTCGCCATCGGCGCGCTGCACCTTCCCGGCGAGGAAGGCGTCGTCGCGCTGCTTCAGGAAGCCGGCTATTCCGCCACCCCGCTCCCCTCCGGCGATTGAGCCGCGGGAACTGCACGCTCTTGTGAACGTTTAGGTTCCGATAAGTCATCTTGAGGAGCCTGAACCATGGCCGACCCCCTGCGTAACCGCGATCCCATCGCGCATGATCCGCTGAACCCCGCCGATCCGGCGGACCCCCGCTATGCAGCCAACGATCCCCGCTATGTCGACCCGGCGACGGGCGCGGCGCGGCCTTCCGATACGGTCGTCGTCGACAATACCGGCCGCTCGGGCGGTGGCTCCAACGCGCTCGTCATCGGCGTGGTCGCCGCGGCGATCGTCGTTGCGCTGCTGGTGTTCATGAACTGGTCGCCCGGCACGGACACCGCGGTCGATCCCGGCGGCGCAGCCGTCGAGGAGCCCGCCGCGACGGCACCGGCACCCGCCGGTGACGCGACCGCCCCGGCTCCGGCGGCTGAAGCCCCGGCAACGACGGCTCCGGCTGACACGGCCCCGGCCGCTCCGGCTGCCGAAGACACCGCTCCGGCCCCTGCCGACGAGGCTCCCGCCGATACGGCTCCGGCCACCGAACCGGCCGAATAACAGCGGCCCACACCGATCAAGCCCCGCTCTTGCAGCGGGGCTTTTTCGTATGCGTCAGCCGCGGTCGTATTCGATGAAGCCGGTCCGCCGCGCGACGCGATCATAAAGCCGGCGACCGACCGCGTTGTCTTCCTGGGTCATCCAATAGACGTTTCGGATGCCGGCCGCGTCGGCTTTCGCATAGACCGCCTCGATCAGCGCGCGCCCGACGCCCTTGCCGCGCATGTCCGGGTCCGCGAACAGATCCTGCAGATAGAGATTGTTGGCAGTCGACCAGCAGGTGCGATGCTGGATGAAATGAACGAGCCCGACGGCCCGGCCGTCGGCGATGGCCAGCGCGCCGCGCGGCTCGAACTCACCCGGTGCGAACAGTCGCCGCCAGGTCGTATCGTAGATTTCGTCCGGCAGCGCCGTCTTGTAGAAAGTCAGGTAGCCGGTCCACAGCCGACGCCAGTCGGCATAGTCAGCCGGCGTCAGGTCGTGGACGGCCACGCCTGTCAATTCAGCCCTGCCGGCGCGCCATGAAGGCGAGCTTTTCGAACAGGTGCACGTCCTGCTCGTTCTTCAACAGCGCTCCGTGCAGCTTGGGCAGCGCGTTCTTGGGATCGGCGCGAAGGTCGGCGGGGTCGACATCGTCGGCGACGAGCAGCCTGATCCAGTCCAGCGCCTCGGAGGTTGAGGGCTTCTTCTTCAGCCCCGGCACCTCGCGCACCTCGTAGAACTGCGTCAGCGCCGAGCGAACCAGTTCCTGCTTGATGCCCGGATAATGGACATCGACGATCTTCGACAACGTCTCGGCGTCGGGGAAGCGGATATAGTGAAAGAAGCAGCGGCGCAAAAACGCGTCCGGCAGTTCCTTCTCGTTGTTCGAGGTGATGATGACGATCGGCCGGTGCACGGCCCGCACCGTTTCGCCGGTCTCGTAGACATAGAACTCCATCTTGTCGAGTTCCTGCAGAAGGTCGTTCGGAAACTCGATGTCGGCCTTGTCGATCTCGTCGATCAGGAGCACGACCTTGCGGTCGGCCGCGAAGGCTTCCCACAATTTGCCGCGCTTGATGTAGTTGCGAATGTCGTTGAACCGCTCGTCGCCGAGCTGGCTGTCGCGCAGGCGCGAGACGGCGTCATATTCGTAGAGGCCCTGCTGCGCCTTGGTCGTCGACTTGACATGCCATTCGAGGAGGTCGAGCCCGAGAGATGCCGCGATCTGCTTGGCGAGTTCGGTCTTGCCGGTGCCCGGCTCGCCCTTGACGAGCAGCGGGCGTTCCAGCGCGATCGCCGCATTGACCGCAACCATCAGATCCTTGTCGGCGACATAGGACGATGTCCCTTCGAAACGCATCCGCGAACTCCGTTTTCAAACAGGGGCGGACAGTAGGGAGGGCTTTTCGGCGGCGCAAGAACCAGCCATGAAAAAAGCCCCGCTGCGCAGGTGCGCAACGGGGCTTTGAAGCGTCGTTCGATCGGGCTTTAGCGACCCGAACCGACCTGCCAGGCATTGTAGACGTTGTCCGTCGCGGTTGCCGGGGCGCTCGACATGTCGTTGATCGAGGCGGTCGTGATCGTCTCGAAATTGCCAGCCGGAGCAGGCGCCACGGCGACGTTCGAGCCAGAGACTGCATCGTTGAGCTGGGTCAGGACAGCGCCGTCGTAATTGCCGGCATAGTAGGGAGCCTGCTGTGCGAAGGCTGCGCCCGAAACGCCGAGGACGAGTGCGGAGGCGAGAAGAATGCGGTTCATGGTAGTACTCCTGGTTTGGTCCGACGCCCTTGGGAGGATGCGTTTTTGGGACCGTTGAAATTTCGAGGCGGCCATGTCGCCGTCCGATGAGTGGCATTTGGGAAATCGGCTAAGGGGTCGCAATGTGTTCAACGTTGAACAATCCGTCACCGATTTCATCGCGGCTTCGTGACCGGACCCTTGGAACCCTCCGCCCGAGGTCACTTAGCTCTGGATGCGAATATGAGCGGTTGCGAATTCACTGGCAAAACAACGAGGCGGGACGGATGCGCGCCTTAGCGTCGCCGCGCCGTGACGCGGCTCACGCGCGCCGTCACGAAATCCGGCGGCGCCTTGTGAACGCGACTGGCGAAACGGGCGGCCTCTCTCTATATTGGGATCGGCGTTCTGCGCTTCTCGACAGGAGTAACTTAATTCTCGGGGCCTTACTGATCTCTAGGGAGCTGTCCCTGGCCGGACCCGTGGGTTCGGACACACGGCGCCCACCTACGTTGTAGGCACCCGGGATCAACCTCTCCATCGGTCGTCGTGGTTCGCTTTTCCTATTTCCATTCGCCCGCACACGACACCTTCATGTCGCCTTCTCCCCTTCCGTCTCCCCGCTTCGATCTGTAATCGGGGATGGACAGGAGGGCGAAGCATGACTCCACGCGAACTGAAGAAGGCCCTGCGCGAGGAAGCGCTTGCGCGGCGCGACGGGCTCGATCCGCAATGGCGCATCGAGGCATCGTTGCGCATGGCGGAGACCGCCGACCGTCTCGGCGTCGAGCCGGGCATGGTCGTCTCGGGATTCTGGCCGATGCGCTCGGAGGTCGACGTGCGGCCGCTGATGTTCGCCCTGCGCGAACGCGGCGCAAGGCTTTGCCTGCCCGCCATCCTCGACAAGCAGACCATCGTCTTTCGTGAACTCGTGCGCGACGGGAAGATGGTCGACATGGGCTTCGGCACGTTCGGGCCCGGCCCCGATGCCGCCGAGCTCGACCCCGATTTGATGCTGATCCCGCTCGCCGCCTTCGACGATCGCGGCCACCGGATCGGCTATGGCGCGGGCTATTACGACCGCGCGATCGACCGACTGCAGGCAAAGGGCCACGCCCCGCGCCTCGTCGCCATCGCCTTCGATTGCCAGGAGGTGGAGCGCGTGCCCGACCAGGACCACGACGTCCAGCTTCCCGAAATCCTGACGGAAAGCGGGTTGCGCCCCTTCTTGAACGGGCTATAGGGAGGCGATGCGACTTCTCTTTCTGGGCGACATGGTGGGACGGACGGGCCGGACGGCGGTCTGGGACCGGCTGCCGGGCCTCATCTCCGATTTCAAGCTCGACTTCGTCATCGTCAATGGCGAGAACGCCGCTGGCGGGTTCGGCATCACGGAAGAAATCTTCCGCCTGACGCTCGATGCCGGCGCCGATGTCGTTACCACCGGCAACCACGTCTGGGACCAGCGCGAGGCGCTTCAGTTCGCCCCGCACGAGGAACGCTTCCTGCGCCCCGCCAACTTTCCCAAGGGCACGCCCGGACGCGGCACCGGGGTCTATATGGCGAAGAACGGCGCGCGTGTGCTCGTCTCCAACATCATGGGCCGGGTGTTCATGCACCCCGAGCTCGATGATCCGTTCAAATGCGCCGAGGAAGAACTCGCCGCCTGCCCGCTTGGCGAACAGGCCGATGCGGTGGTGATCGACTTCCACGCCGAGGCGACGTCGGAAAAGATGTGTTTCGGCCATTTCGTCGACGGCCGCGCCAGCCTCGTCGTCGGCACGCATACGCACCACCCGACCGCCGACCATCAGATCCTCAATGGCGGCACCGGCTATCTCACCGATGCGGGCATGTGCGGCGACTACGATTCCTCGCTCGGCATGGACAAGGAGGAGCCGCTGAACCGGTTCCTGTCCAAGGTGCCGAAGGGCCGCTTCGAGGCCGCTTCCGGCCCGGCGACGATCTGCGGCGTCAGCGTCGAGATTTCCGACCGGACCGGCCTTGCCGAGAAGATCGCGCCCTTGCGGCTCGGGCCGAGGCTCGAAGAAACCATTCCCGCCTTCTGGAACTAAAACGCGTGTTTCGCCATTGTTGCGAACCGTTGGTTGACGGCCCTTTGGCCGGCGCCTAACGCTTCACGACATCAGGGCACCCGCACCCGATCCTTTGCGGCTGGAATCACGACAATGGAATGGCTTCTCGGCTACTTCGACTGGACCGGTGACCCCACCGCCTGGGTGGCGCTCGCCACCCTCATCGCACTGGAAGTCGTGCTCGGCATCGACAACCTCATCTTCATCTCGATCCTCTCCAACAAGCTGCCCGAGCATCAGCGCGAGCGCGCCCGGCGGCTTGGCATCGGCGCGGCGCTCGTCATGCGCCTGATCCTGCTCGGCACGGTCGCCTTCATCGTCCAGTTGACGCAGCCCGTCTTCACCCTGTTCGGCGAGCCATTCTCCTGGAAGGACATCATCCTTCTGGTCGGCGGCCTGTTCCTCGTCTGGAAGGCGACCAAGGAGATCCACCACACGGTCGACCCGGTCGACCACAAGGAGGACATGGTCTCGCGCACGGCGACGGTCACGATGGGCGGGGCGATCTTCCAGATCCTGCTGCTCGACCTCGTCTTCTCGGTCGATTCCATCATCACCGCCGTCGGCATGACCGAGCACATCGCGATCATGTACATCGCCGTCATCATCACGGTCGCCGTGATGCTGATCGCCGCGACGCCGCTCGCCAACTTCATCGGCAAGAACCCGACCATCGTCATGCTGGCGCTGGCGTTCCTGCTGATGATCGGCATGACGCTGATCGCCGAAGGCATGGGCTTCCACGTTCCCAAGGGCTACATCTACGCTGCGATGGGCTTCTCGGCGCTGGTCGAGGCGCTCAACATGCTGGCTCGCCGCAGGAAGGCGAAGTCCATGCCGCCCGCTGCGGACACCGTCACGCCCACGCACTGAGGCCAAAATCGGCCGTGCTCAAACTCCCTCGAGGATGAGCACGGTCGGCCGCCTCGGCAGCGAGCGGAGCGACACATCGAAGGACCGGCTGTCGCGATACTCGACCTCGAAAGTCTCGCCGATCATCGCCGCGAAGGTGGAGATCGGCGTCGAGAAACGGTGCATCGGCAGGACGATCGAGGATTGCAGCCGCGCCGTGATCTCCGACACGTCACCGAGCGACAGCGTCATGCCGCCATCGATCGGCACCATCACCACGTCGAGCCGGCCGATCGCGCCGTAATGCTCGGGCGCGAGCGCGTGGTGCAGATGGCCGAGATGCCCGATGCACAGCCCCGCCACCTCGAAGATGAAGATCGAGTTGCCGCCTTCTTCCGTGGCGCCCCAGCGCATGATGTCGGTCGGCACGTTGCGGACATAGACGTCCTCGACCACCAGCGCATGCCGCGCCGGGCCCTCCTCGCCCCAGCCCGGCAGGACATGGGCGATGCGCGGGTCGGGGTTGAGCGTGAAATGGGTGCCGTGCGCCTTGTTCATGGTGACGATATCGGGCAGCGGCTCGGCCCCGTAGGCACCCGAGAAGTCGGTCGCAATCCGGACCCCGCCGGGCGTCTCGATGATGTAGGTCGAATGCCCGGCATAGGTGATCGTGACCGTTTCCGCCTCGGCCTGGACCGGTGTGAAATTCGCATAGACGACGTTCGGCACCGCATTCGCGATCGCCAGGCACTGGCTGGGCACGGGCGCGTCCTGCGCGGCGGCTGGAAGGCCAATGAGAACGAAGAGAGCGGTGGCGAGCAGAAGTTTCATGGGCAAGGCTCCGGGCGAAGGGCTGCCGCAGCGTAACCGCCGCATGACCGCCCCGGGGTCACGATTGCGCGAGGCCGGGCTTCTGGACGCCCATGGCGGTTTTCATTATAACCCGGCCAAATTTCCACTCAGCCGAACGATCGACAGGGGTGCCATGGCCGGCCATTCACAGTTCAAGAACATCATGCACCGCAAGGGCCGCCAGGATGCGGTGCGCTCCAAGATGTTTTCCAAGCTCGCGCGCGAGATCACCGTCGCCGCCAAGATGGGCGCGCCCGACCCCGCGATGAACCCGCGCCTGCGCCTTGCCGTCCAGAACGCCAAGGCCCAGTCCATGCCCAAGGACAACATCCAGCGCGCCATCAACAAGGCCGCCGGTGGCGAAGGCGACGACTATGCGGAAGTGCGCTACGAGGGCTACGGCCCCGGCGGCGTTGCCGTCATCGTCGAGGCGCTGACCGACAACCGCAACCGCACCGCCTCCAACGTGCGCGCAGCCTTCACAAAGTCCGGCGGCGCGATGGGCGAAACCGGCTCGGTCGCCTTCATGTTCGATCGCGTCGGCGAGATCGTCTACAAGCCAGAGGTCGGCGACGCCGACAAGGTGATGGAAGCGGCTATCGAGGCGGGCGCCGAAGACGTCCAGTCGGACGAGGACGGCCACACGATCTATTGCGCCTTCGAGGATATCGGCGACGTCACCTCCGCGCTCGAAGCAGCGCTCGGCGAGGCCGAATCGGTCAAGGCGATCTGGCGTCCGCAGACCGGCACGCCGGTCGACGAGGAAAGGGCGCAGTCGATCCTGAAGCTCGTCGCCACGCTCGACGACGATGACGACGTGCAGAACGTCTATGCCAATTTCGAGGTCGACGAGGCCACGATGGCGAAGCTCTCCGCCGCCTGATGACCGACGCTCCCCGGCCGCGCATCGCCATCACCTATTGCACCCAGTGCAACTGGATGCTGCGCGCGGCCTGGATGGCGCAGGAACTCCTCTCTACCTTCGGTCAGGATCTGGGCGAAGTCGCCCTCGTGCCAGGCACCGGCGGTGTCTTCGTCATCGCGCTCGACGGGCAGACCATCTGGGACCGCAAGGAAGATGGCGGGTTTCCCGAAGCCAAGGTGCTGAAGCAGCGCGTGCGCGACGTGGCATGGCCGCAGCGCGATCTCGGCCATTCGGACCGCTAGCCGCATCCGCCTTCGATCAGGGCAAGGCCCTTCAGCATTCGTCCCTTGGTTCGAGCAGCGGCACCGGCACGCCGGCGATCTCGGCCGCCGTGATCCGCGCCGCGGCGGCGCGTGCGATCCGCAATGTCAGCGATTTGCGCAACGGCGCCGACAGGCGGTGCTCCGGGGCCTCGCGCATGATCTCGGCGCCATATCCGTCCGACAGGATGAAGCCGCACTCCTCGGGGAAGATCTCGGCCGGCACGCCGGGATGGGTGGCAAAGAAGAGCCGGTCGCAATGGAGCCGGTATTCCGGCCATTTGCGGTCGACCCTGAAATCCTCGATCGACGTCTTGATCTCGACGATCCAGATATCGCCCTTGGCGGTCAGGGCGACGAGATCGGCCCGGCGCCCGGTCGGCAGGCACAGTTCCGGCAGGACCGAGGCGCCCATCTGGGCGAAAAGCCGCTGGACGCCGCGACGCACGAGCAGGGCGCGGTCGGACTGGCGTCCGTCGGCAAGCGGATTGATGGGGACTGGAGAGACGATCGGCATGAGGCGATTTTCGCAGGATTCGCCCGCGCGGCAAAGAGTTTCGCAAAGGAAGCGCGCGCGAATTGTTGCGCTTTTGCCGCAGCGGCAGGCGCCAATGCGCTCGCAACCGCTCATTCAACCGTTTTTATCTTGGCAGAGCATGTCCGGCGCGAATAAATCGTGACCGAAGAAAGGTCGGCTTGCGGCCTTTGGGATCGCCCGTCGATGAACGTCTTGAAATTCGCAGTCGCCTTCACAGTTCTCGCCAGCCTTGGCCTTGCCGGCTGCTCGACCGATCTCGGCGGGCGCGTCTTCAGCGACAATTACGCCTCCGTGCGCGATGCGGGCTATCAGGTCCCCGCCGTGCCGCTGTCGAAGCTGCCGCGCCAGTATCAGCGCCAGATCGTCAAGTACCAGACGGACGAGAAGCCCGGCACCATCATCGTCGACACGAATGCCAAGCACCTCCATCTCGTTCTCGAGGACGGCAAGGCGATGCGCTACGGCATTGGCGTCGGCCGCGAAGGCTTCGAGTGGAAGGGCACCGCGCGCATCGCCATGAAGCGCGAATGGCCGCGCTGGACGCCGCCCGCCGCCATGATCAAGCGCCAGCCGGAACTCGCCAAATGGCGGGGCGGCCAGCCCGGCGGGCTCGACAATCCGCTCGGCGCCCGCGCGCTCTACCTCTTCAATTCCGGCGGCGATACCGGCTACCGGCTGCACGGCACGCCCGAATGGGCATCGATCGGCCATGCGATGTCGTCGGGCTGCATCCGGCTCATCAACCAGGACATCATCGACCTCTACAATCGCGCCGAAAACGGCGCCAAGGTCATCGTTCTTTAGGCGAACCGTCCAGGCAACAGGACACCGCCATCAGGAAAGCCGGGCCGCAAGGTCCGGCTTTTCTGTTTTCGCGGCATCGGCCAGCGCCCCATGCCTGCGGCGCGCGGTCATCTTCTGCCGAACCTTCTGGCTCAACGCCTTCCGGCTTCCCGCTTCGCGCCAAACCGACTAGGGTCCGGCCCGATTGAATCGAAAGGCCTGCCCATGTCCGATATTTCCCCCGTCCTTTCCCGCCTCGACGCCGATCTCGACGCCAGCGTCGAGCGCCTCGTGGACCTGATCGCGATCCCGTCCATCTCGACCGACGATGCCTATGCCGCCGAGTGCCAGCGCGCCGCCGAATGGCTGGTCGCCGACCTGCAGTCGATCGGCTTCGAAGCCTCGGTGCGCCCGACGGCGGGCCGGCCGATGGTCGTCGCCCACCACGCCGGACCAGCCGGGACAAAATCTCCGCATGTGCTCTTCTACGGCCATTACGACGTCCAGCCGGTCGATCCGGTCGAACTCTGGAACGCCGATCCGTTCGAGGCGAAGATCGTCGAGCTGGACGGCGTCAAGGTCATCACCGGTCGCGGCTCGGCCGACGACAAGGGCCAGTTGATGACCTTCGTCGAAGCCTGCCGCGCCTACAAGGCAGTCCATGGCGAGCTGCCCTGCGAGATCACGATCCTGTTCGAAGGCGAGGAAGAATCCGGCTCGCCTTCGCTGAAACCGTTCCTCGAAGCAAATGCCAAGGAACTCACCGCCGATTTCGCGCTGGTCTGCGACACCGGCATGTGGGACGCCGAGACGCCCGCCATCTCGACCGCGCTGCGCGGCCTCGTCGGCGAGGAGATCACGGTCAAGGCCGCCGATCGCGACCTTCACTCCGGCTCCTATGGCGGCGCCGCCGCCAACCCGATCCGCATCCTTGCGAAGATCCTCGCCGACGTGCACGACGAGACCGGCCGCATCACCATCCCCGCCTTCTATGACGGCGTCGAGGAGACGCCGAGCCAGATCCTGGAATCGTGGAAGGGCCTCGGCGAGACGGCCGAGACGTTCCTCGGTCCGATCGGCCTGTCCGAGCCGTCGGGCGAAAAGGGCCGTCACGTGCTCGAACTGGTCTGGGCGCGGCCGACGGCCGAATTCAACGGCATTTCCGGCGGCTATACGGGCAAGGGCTTCAAGACGGTGATCGCGGCCGAGGCCTCCGCCAAGGTCTCCTTCCGCCTCGTCGGCAGCCAGGACCCGGTCGCCATCCGCGCCGCGTTCCGCAAGTTCGTCGAGGAGCGGATTCCGTCCGACTGCTCGGTGGAGTTCCATCCGCATGGCGGCTCGCCCGCCATCAATCTGGGCTACGACGCGCCCTTCCTCGTCAAGGCGCAGACCGCGCTGACCGAAGAATGGAACAAGCCGGCCGTGATGATCGCCATGGGCGGGTCGATCCCGATCGTTGGCGACTTCAAGCGGATGCTCGGCATGGAATCGCTGCTCGTCGGCTTCGGCCTCGACGACGACCGCATCCACTCGCCGAACGAGAAGTACAACCTCACCTCCTTCGCCAAGGGCCAGCGCTCCTGGGCGCGCATCCTCGACGCACTTTCCAAGGCTTGAGCCAAATGACCGTTCGCTTCCACAAGGGCGACCTGCCCAATCTCGACAATTATCGCGGCCTCGCCGTCGCCATCGACACCGAGACGCTGGGGCTCAATCCCCATCGCGACCGGCTCTGCGTCGTCCAGCTTTCGCCGGGCGATGGCACGGCCGACGTGGTGCAGATCGCGCCCGGACAGAAAGAAGCGCCGAACATCGTCGCGCTCATCAACGATCCGCAGAAGACCAAGCTCTTCCACTATGGCCGCTTCGACATCGCGGTTCTCTACAACGCCTTCGGCGCGCTGGCCGAACAGGTCTTCTGCACCAAGATCGCCTCGCGCCTGACCCGCACCTATACGGATCGCCATGGCCTGAAGGATGTCTGCAACGAGCTTCTCGGCATCTCCTTGTCGAAGCAGCAGCAGTCGTCAGACTGGGGCGCGACGCAGCTTTCGCCCGAACAGCTCGACTACGCCGCCTCGGACGTTCTTTACCTGCACCAGTTGCGCGAAAAGCTGCTGGAGCGCCTGCGCCGCGAAGACCGGATGGCGGAAGCCGAGGCGTGCTTCACCTTCCTGCCGACGCGCGCCAAGCTCGATCTGATGGGCTGGGCCGAGGAAGACATCTTCGCCCATAGCTAAGCGCCAGAGCGCCCCCTCCAGGACCATGCGAAGCATGGTGGAGGGGGCGCAGTGACCGGGCGTTCTACTCCGCGGCGACCATACGGCCTTCCGCCCCGCGCCGTCCGTCGATCTTCGCCCAACCGGGCCGCTCGAACAGGAACCGTCCATAGCCGGTGAGCTGGATCAGGCCGTAGAGCATGACCGGGCCGACGATGCCGGCGGCGGTGACGAGGGCCGAGATCGTGCCGGTGTCGAGACCGGTGCGGATCAGCACCGCGCGTGAAATCGCCATCGGCAGGAAGAAGGCGAGATAGATCACGATCGAATGCGCGCCGAGCCAGGAAAGCCAGCGGCTCCAGGCTTTTTCGGCGACCAGCGCCGCAACCGCCACCACCGCCAGCGCGCCGGCAAGGCCGAGGATGAGCGAGACGAAGGGCAGTTCCGAAAGGCCGTGCGTCGCGCCGGACTGGCCGATCTCCGCCGTCAGGAGATGCGCCAGATGCGTCGGTGCGGGGGTGAAGACCAGCCAGCCATTGACCGGAGCCCACAGCGCCAGGATCGCCAGCGCCACGACCGGCCGCGCCTGCAGCCAGGCGGCGATGCGGAAGATGTTGGCGGCGAAGGCGTAGCCGGCGAAGAAATAGACGAAGCGCGAGGCGAATTCGTCGGCCAGCATCCAGCCGGTCTCGATCGGCAGGATCTCCAGCGCCGCCGCGGCGGCGAAAACGAGCGCCACCGGCAGGGATTTCACCAGCCGGGTGACGACGAAGAAGATCGGCAGGATGTAGATGAACCAGAGCGTTCCAAAGGGCTCGACGAAGGCCAGCAGATAGTGGTGCAGCGGCGCTGCGGCGCCCTCCTCCATCGCGATTCCCGGCGCCTTGAAGGCGAACTGTATGGTCAGCCAGAGCACGTAGAAATAGGCGAAATGCACGACCTTGCGGTCGAGAAAGCGCATCCATGGCCGGTCGATGACGAGGCCGAGGAAGAGGCCGGAAATCAGGAAGAAGTCAGGCATCCGGAACGGCCGGGCGAACTCGACGACATAGTGCAGCCAGCCATGGTCCTGCATCGCCTTACCGACGCCGAGCGTCGAATGCATCATCACCACGAAGATGATGCAGATGCCCTTGGCGGCATCGACCCAGCCGACGCGATCGGCGAATGCTGCTCGGTTGGCGGTCTGCACTTGCGTTCACTCCGAACGATGAGGCTTTGTCCAGAGCAATACGCGGATAAGTTCGCCGATGTGTTAATGCGGGGTTAAAACCCGACCGAAACCTTAACGAAAGCTGAAGTTTCGCGGTAAAAGTCGTCTAAAATTCGCTGGAAATCTGCCGCTGATCGGAGGTTTCGGGCGAAAATGCGCAGTTTCCAGCGAGGCGCGGATAAGTTCAGGCGATCAGCCCGCGCGCGCCGTCCGACGCATCGCGGATCGCCGCGATATTCTTCGCATAGCTGTCGACCGACCCGCCCTTGAAGACCGCCGAGCCGGCGACGAGGACGTTGGCGCCGGCCCTGGCGACCAGCGGCGCCGTCTCCGGCGTCACGCCGCCGTCGATCTCGATGTCGATCGGCCGGTCGCCGATCATCGCCTTGATGCGGGCGACCTTTTCGACCACGGCGGTGATGAAGGCCTGGCCGCCGAAACCGGGATTGACGGTCATCAGGAGGACGAGGTCGAGCCGGTCGAGAACGTATTCGATGACGTTCTCCGGGGTCGAGGGATTGAGCGAGACGCCGGCCTTCTTGCCGAGGTTCCTGATCGCCTGCAGCGAGCGGTCGAGATGCGGGCCGGCCTCGGCGTGGACGGTGATGATGTCGCAGCCCGCATCGGCGAAGGCGGCGAAGTACTGGTCGGTCGGCGCGATCATCAAATGGCAGTCGAAAACCTTGTCGGTGCGGTTGCGGATCGACTTGATGATCTGCGGTCCGAAGGTGATGTTGGGCACGAAATGGCCGTCCATGACGTCCAGGTGAATCCAGTCCGCGCCTGCCTTGACGACGGCTTCGACCTCGTCGCCGAGCTTCGAGAAATCGGCCGAGAGGACGGACGGGGCGATGAGGGTCGGGCTGGTCGTCATGGCTGCAGGATTTCCGAGGCGATTTACAGTGCGCTTCGCCTAAAGCCTTGGCGGGCCGGAGTCCAGAAGGGCGGAGTGATCCGGTTTTGCCTTTTGGCGAAAAGGGGCCTATATAGAGGTCATCCCGCCCCTGCTTCGGGCCATTGTCCCGCAATCATGCCGCCCGGCGGCGCAGGGGTGTTCGGTCGGTTCCTTCCGGCAAAATTCGCTGTATCGGCCCGCTTCCGGCGGTGTTCGATGCCATTTCAATTCGAGAAAGGACAGGATCACATTGCAGGTCGTCGTACGTGAGAACAATGTCGAGCAGGCGCTTCGCGCGCTGAAGAAGAAAATGCAGCGCGAGGGCATCTTCCGCGAGATGAAGGCGCGCCGGTCCTATGAGAAGCCGTCGGAAAAGCGCGCCCGCCAGAAGGCGGAAGCCGTGCGCCGGTCGCGCAAGCTCGCCCGCAAGCAGGCGCAGCGCGAAGGCCTGCTGCCGATGAAGAAGAAGCCGGCACGCCCGACGGGCCGTCCGGGCGCACGCCCCGAAAGCTCGGCGGCATAAGAATTTCGCTGAACAGCAAAAAGGCGGCCATCCGGCCGCCTTTTTTGTTGCAACGAGGCTGGAGCCTTCAGTGCCGGTAGGTGCGCGGGCCGTCTTCGACGTCGTCGAGACGCTCAAGCAGGCTGCGCAGGTTTTGCGGCAGCGCGTGCTCGGCGCGCAGGCCGGGCATGCGATTGAGAAACCGGCGGTTGGTTTCCGAGCCCAGTTCCTTGACGATCACGGTGGAAAGTTCTGCCTCTCTCATCTCAATTCGCTTCCTTGCAGACATGACTCACAACCTCGTTTGCAGGAGAAGAACCGCCTTCGGGGCGGGTTGGTTCCGGAACAGAGCGTTCCCGGCCACGAAACGATCAATTGTAGTAAAATTTGACTTAACCCTTTCTGAATCGCCCTTCGCCAACGGGTCGCGCGAAAGAATATTCCGCTGCGTCATGCCGTGATGAAAGCGTGTCGGCGGGATTTCAGCCGAGCATGCGGGTGATGATCTGGGCGGTGTAGTCGACCATCGGAACGATGCGGGCATAGTTCAGCCGGGTCGGGCCGATGACGCCGAGCGCGCCGATGACGCGGGCGTCCTTGTCGCGATAGGGCGCGACGACGAGCGAGGAACCGGAGAGCGAAAAGAGCTTGTTTTCCGAGCCTATGAAGATGCGCACGCCCGGCCCTTCCTCGGCGAGGTCGAGGAGTTGCAGCATCCCGTCCTTGGTTTCGAGATCCTCGAAGAGATGGCGCAGGAGTTCGAGATCGGCCTGGGCGGTGACGTTTTCCAGGAGGTTGGCATGGCCGCGCACGATGAGCCGGGCCTGAAGCCCCGAGCCCTCGCCGGCCCAGACCGCCAGGCCGCGCTCCACCAGGTCCTGCGACAGCGTGTCGAGGGCGGTGCGCGTCTCTTCCTTCAGCCGCGCAATCTCCGCCTTCGCCTCGGCCAGCGTGCGGCCGCGAATGTGGGCGTTGAGGAAGTTGGACGCCTCGACGAGTTGCGAGGAGGTGACGCCGGCCGGGAGATCGACGACGCGGTTTTCGACGTCGCCATTCTGGCTGACCATGACGGCGAGCGCCCTCGTCGGCTCGAGCCTGATGAACTCGATATGCTTCAGCGGTACCTCGCTCTTGGCGGTCATGACGAGGCCGGCGCCGCGCGACAGGCCGGAGAGCATCTGGCTTGCGTCGGTGAGGATGTGTTCCAACGTCTGGCCGGAGCCCGACGCGCGCACCTGCGCCTCGATCTGGCGGCGCTCCTCGGTGGTCAGGTCGCCCAGTTCCATGAAAGCATCGACGAAGAAGCGCAGGCCGGCCTGCGTCGGCAGACGTCCCGCCGAAACGTGCGGCGCGTAGATGAGACCCAGATGCTCGAGATCTGACATGACGTTGCGCACGGTCGCCGGCGACAGCGAGCTTGGCAGCAGGCGCGACAGGTTGCGCGAGCCGAGCGGTTCGCCCTCGCGCAGGTAGTTGTCGACGATCAGCCGGAAGATTTCGCGCGAGCGCGCGTCCAGATTGGTCAGCGTCAGGTCGGTCAACGGGTTCATTCAATCGCGATCTTCAAGCGTTCGGCCTCTGAATATAGGCATTTGCGCCCGGTGCGGAACTGGTGATCCATCGCGGCGGCCGGTTTTCCTTTGCCTCGTCATCCCGGTGGCGCTAGACGGGGGACGAACCTCAACCGAACGAAAAGAGCCCCGACCCATGCGGCCATCCAAGCGCCAGCCCGACGAAATGCGGGCGATCTCCTTCGAATGCGGCGTCTCCAAACATGCCGAGGGCTCGTGCCTCGTGAAGTTCGGCGATACGCACGTGCTGTGCACGGCGAGCCTCGAAGAGCGCGTGCCGGGATGGCTGCGCAATTCCGGCAAGGGCTGGGTGACGGCCGAATACGGCATGCTGCCGCGCGCGACGGGCGACCGGATGCGCCGCGAGGCCTCGGCCGGCAAGCAGGGCGGCCGCACGCTGGAAATCCAGCGCCTGATCGGGCGATCCTTGCGCGCCGTCGTCGACCTGCAGGCGCTGGGCGAGGTGCAGATCACCGTCGATTGCGATGTCATCCAGGCCGATGGCGGCACCCGCACGGCAGGTATCACCGGCGGCTTCGTCGCGCTGCACGAATGCTTGCGCTGGATGGAAGCGCGCCAGATGGTGCAGGTTTCCAAGGTGCTGAAGGACCATGTCGCGGCGATCTCGTGCGGCATCTACAATGGCGTGCCGGTGATCGACCTCGACTATCCGGAGGATTCGGCGGCCGACACGGATGCGAATTTCGTCATGACGGGGCGCGGCGGGATCGTCGAAATCCAGGGGACGGCGGAAAGCGAGCCGTTTTCGGAGGAGGAGTTCGCGCAGTTGATGGGGCTGGCGAAGAAGGGCATCGCAAGGCTGGTGGATTTGCAGAAGATGGCGATGGGGTAGGTTTGTCGATGGTTGCGCCCTACGTTGCCCCCCTCTGTCCTGCCGGACATTGATCTCCCCCCTTGCGGGGGAGATGTCCGGCAGGACAGAGGGGGGCGCGACAGAACGCAGCCTTTGATAGGGGATGTCTCGTGCTGACGCCGACCGCCATCCTCGAATCCGCGCTCTATGTCGACGACCTCGACGCGGCCGAAGCCTTCTACCGCGACGTGATGGGCCTGAAACGCATCGCCAAGGTTGACGGCCGGCACGTGTTCTTCAAGTGCGGCGACGGGGTGCTCTTGCTGTTCGATCCCGCGCAGACTGTGAAGCCGCCGGCACCTGATGCCAGGCTTCCCGTTCCGCCGCATGGCGCGAGCGGTGCGGGGCATTTGTGCTTCGCCGGCACCGAAGACGAGATCGAGCGCTGGAAGGGGCATCTGGAAACGCACGGCGTTGCCATCGAGGCCGATTTCCGGTGGCCGTCGTCGAAGCCGGACGAGCCTTCCGGCGGGCGGTCCATCTATTTTCGCGATCCGGCAGGCAATTCGCTGGAAATCGCCAATCCGAAGATCTGGGGACTTTGAATGCGCACTCTGGACGACCGCAAGATCGTGGTGGCGAGCCACAACAAGGGCAAGCTGGCGGAGATCGCCGACCTGATCGCGCCGTTCGGCTTCGAGGCGAAGTCGGCGGCCGAGTATGGCCTGCCCGAGCCTGACGAGACCGGCACCACGTTCGAGGAGAACGCCTACATCAAGGCGCATGCGGCGGCGAGCGCGACCGGGCTGCCGGCGCTGTCGGACGATTCGGGCCTGATGGTCGATGCGCTGGGCGGCGATCCGGGCGTCTATACGGCGAACTGGGCCGAGCTGGCCGACGGCACGCGCGACTTTCAGGTGGCGATGGAGCGGACGCAGAAGCTGCTCGACCAGAAAAACGCGCACATGCCGCAGGACCGACAGGGCAAGTTCGTCTCGGTGATCTGCGTTGCCTGGCCGGACGGGCATGCGGAGTATTTTCGCGGCGAGGCGCAGGGAACGCTGGTCTGGCCGCCGCGCGGGACGAGCGGTTTCGGCTATGATCCGATGTTCCAGCCCTCCGGTCACGAGCGGACGTTCGGCGAGATGAGCGCCGAGGAGAAGCATGGCTGGAAGCCGGGGCAGGACGAAGCGCTGTCGCACCGGGCAAGGGCGTTTCAGGCGTTTGCGCGCGAGATGTTGGGGGCGGGGTGAGTTGGGTATCGCCGGTTTTTCTGAAGTGACCCCCACCCTTTATCCCTCCCCACAAGGGGGAGGGAGGGCGTCGGCGTGGCGCCTTCTTTTCGGTGCCGGGTCAAGCTTTGGCGGGGCGTGGATGCCCCCCTCCCCCTTGTGGGGAGGGGTATGGGGTGGGGGTGCGCGCCCTGTCAGGACTGGCCGATGACCGACGATCCGGGTTTCGGCATCTATATCCACTGGCCGTTCTGCGCAGCCAAGTGCCCCTATTGCGACTTCAATTCCCATGTCCGCCACCAGCCGGTCGACCAGGCGCGGTTTGCCGCTGCGTTCGATCGCGAGATGGCGACGATGCGGGCGCGGACGGGTGGTCGAAAGGTCGATTCGATCTTTCTGGGCGGGGGCACGCCGTCGCTGATGGAGCCGGAGACGGTGGGGGCGGTGCTGGAGAGCGTCGCGCGGCATTGGACCGTGCCGGACGGGATCGAGATCACGCTGGAGGCGAATCCGTCATCCGTCGAGGCGGCGCGGTTTCGCGGCTATCGGGCGGCGGGGGTCAATCGGGTGTCGCTCGGCGTTCAGGCGCTGAACGATGCCGATCTGCGGTTCCTCGGACGGCTGCATGATGTCGAGGGCGCGCTGCACGCGATCGGGCTGGCGCGCGAGATTTTCCCGCGGCTTTCGTTCGACCTGATCTATGCGCGGCCGCACCAGAGTCTCGACGAATGGGCAAGCGAACTCGACCGGGCGATCGGCTATGCGGCCGATCATCTGTCGCTCTACCAACTCACCATCGAGGACGGGACGCGGTTCCAGCTTCTGCACGAGGCGGGCAAGTTCGTGATGCCCGAGCCGGACCACGCGGCGGACCTCTACAAGTTGACGCAGGAGGTGACCGCGGCGCGCGGGCTGCCGGCCTACGAGATTTCCAACCATGGGCGGCCGGGCGCGGAGAGCCGGCACAATCTGATCTACTGGCGCTATGGCGAATATGTCGGCATCGGGCCGGGGGCGCATGGGCGTTTCGTCGAGAATGGCGAGCGGATCGTGACGTTTACCGAGAAGCTGCCCGAGGCGTGGCTGGAGCGCGTCGAGGCGCGCGGGCACGGCATTACCGGCGGCGAGCGGCTGACGCGCGAGGAGGAGGCCGACGAGTTCCTGTTGATGGGGTTGCGGCTGGCCGAGGGGATCGACCTCGCGCGCTACGAATCGTTGTCCGGGCGGTCCTTGTCGTCGAAGCGGATCGCGGTGCTCCAGGAGGAACGCCTCGTCGCGCCGGTCGGCAATTCGCGGCTGCGGGCGACGGCGGACGGGATGATCGTGCTCGACGCGGTGGTGGCGGATTTGGCGCGCTGATTGTCGTTTCGCGCGGTCTTGCCGGCGTAATAGGGTTCGAAACTGTCCTGGATGGTCAGGGGCATTGGGGAAACCTCCGCATTCTGCCTTCGAACCGGGCAGATGCCCAAATTGTTCCCACCGATCGCGGCGAATTTTCGGCGCCCGGATAAAGGAAGACGGCGATGGCGGAGGGCGAGCGAATCTACATGATCGGACAGGCGCAGATGCGTGCGCCGGTGCCCGAGCCTGCGCTCTATCTGGTCGCGACGCCGATCGGCAATCTTTCCGACATCACGCTGCGCGCGCTGGAGACGCTGGCGGGCGCGGATGTGCTTGCCTGCGAGGACACGCGGGTGACGCGCATCCTGCTGGAGCGCTATGGCATCAGGCGCAGGCTGATCGCCTATCACGAGCACAATGCGGCCGAGGCCGGGCCGAAGCTGATCGCGGCGCTCAGTGAGGGAAAGTCGGTCGCGCTCTGCTCGGATGCGGGCACGCCGCTCGTCTCGGACCCCGGCTTCCGGCTGGTCGGCGAGGCGGTGGAGGCCGGACATCGCGTGGTGCCGATCCCCGGCGCGTCGTCGACGCTGGCCGCGCTCTCGATCGCCGGGCTGCCGTCGGACGCGTTCTTCTTTGCAGGGTTTTTGCCGGTCAAGGACGGGCAGCGGCGGACGCGGCTCGAAGAGGTGGCGCGCATTCCCGGGACACTGATCTTCTTCGAAAGTCCGCGCCGGCTGGCGGCGAGCCTCAAAGCGATGCTGGACGTTCTGGGCGACCGGCCGGCGGTGGTGGCGCGGGAGCTGACCAAAGCATTCGAGGAGGCGCGGCGCGGGACGCTGGCTGAACTCGCGGCGCACTACGCGGAAGCGGACACGCCGAAGGGCGAGGTCGTCGTCTGTGTCGGGCCGGCGCTGGAACAAGCTGCGGCGGAAGGGGTGGATGTCGACCGGCTGCTGCTCGATCTGGCGCGCGACATGCCGGCGTCGAAGGCGGCCGGCGAGGCGGCGAAGATGACGGGGCAGGCCAAGCAGGATCTGTTCCGCCGGCTGGTGGAATTGCGGGACGCGCAGGATGGATAGGCTTGGGGCCTATCGGCACGGCAACCGGTCGGAATGGCTGGCGGCGATGGCGCTGCGGCTGAAGGGGTATCGGATCGTGGCGCGGAACTTTCGCACCAAGGCGGGCGAGATCGACATCATTGCCCGGCGTGGCGATCTGGTCGCGATCGTCGAGGTCAAGGCGCGGCGTGATCTGAGCGCGGCGATGGAGGCGGTGGGCGGCACTGCGCAGCGGCGGATCGAGGCGGCGGCGGACCACTGGCTCTCGCGCCAGCCGGATTTTGCGCGGCTTTCGGTGCGGTTCGACCTGGTCGCGGTGCTGCCGCGGCGGTGGCCGGTGCATGTGGAGAATCTGTTTCAGGGGCGGAATTGAGCCATAGCGCCCCCTCCGTCGCTTCGCGCCACCTCCCCCGTGAACGGGGGAGGATCGGGGTTGCGTCCGTCCACGACCCTGGTTCCTCCCCTGCGAAGCGGGGGAGGTGGCGCGAAGCGACGGAGGGGGCGTTCTACCGCCGGCTCACCTTCATCGGCAGGCCGCCCTGGGGCTGGGTGGTGAGTTTCTGGACCGGCCAGGGTTTCGTTTCGGGCAGCGTGTCGAAGCGGTAGCGCGACATCAGGACGGCGAGCGCGATGACGGCTTCCTGCATGGCGAAGGCGGCGCCGATGCAGATGCGGGGGCCGGCGCCGAAGGGGAGGTACTGGTAGCGGTCGAGCGCGTCGCGGTTTTCCGGGTGGAAGCGGGCGGGGATGAAGGCTTCCGGGTCATTCCAGATCTTGCGGTGGCGGTGGACGGTCCACGGCATGACGAGCACCTGCGCGCCCTTGACGATTTCGAGGTCCTCGTAGCGGTCGGCTGCGATGGCCTCGCGGTTGATCGACGGGGCCGGCGGATAGAGCCGCATCGCTTCCTCGAAGGCGGCGCGGGTGAGCGGCATCGCGTCGAGCCAATCCTGCGGCGGCAGGTCTCTGGCGAGCGCCGCGTCGATCTCGGCCTCGATCCTGTCGCGCTCCCATGGCGCTTCGGCGAGGCAGTAGAGCGTCCAGCCCAGCGCGCGGGCGGTGGTCTCGTGGCCGGCGCCGATGAAGGTGATGATGTTGTCCTCGATCTCGGCGCGCGTGAGGCCGTCCGGGCCTTCGGCCTTCAGCAGCAGCGTCAGGAAATCGGCCGGAACGCCCTCGCCGCGATCCATGCGGGCCTTTCTCAAGGCGATCGTGTCGGCGACGATCCTGCGGAAAAAGGCGAGGGATTTCTTGCCGCGGATGCGGGTGAAGCGCGGCAGCCAGTCGGGGGCGCCGAGAAGGTCCATCGGATCGACGCGGCCCATCGTCTCGAACAGGCGATCGACCTGATGGGCGAAGGAGCCGGGCTCGCCGGCGATCTCGCCGGAAAAGAGCGTTTCGGCGAGGATGTCGTAGGTCAACATGGTCATGTCGCGCGATACGTCGGCGCGGTCGGTGTCGCGGTAGCGCTCGGCGAAGGCGAGCGATGTCGACAGCATGGCGGGCGCGAAGCCGTCGATGTTCTTCGGCGTGAAGACCGGCGCCATCGCCTTGCGCGAACGTTTCCAGACGTCGCCCTCGGCGGTGAGCAGTCCGTCGCGCAGGATCGGGCGCAGGATCTTCTGGCGCACGCGCGCCATCTTGTAGTTCTTCGCGTTCTCGACGAGGACGTAGCGGATGAGGCCGGGATCGTTGGCGATGACGAGCGGGCCGCCGATGCCGGTCGAGATCGAAATCCATTTCTCATTGTAGGAAGGCTCGCCCCACAGTTCGAGCGGGTTGTTGTAGACGATACGCATCATCTGCAACGTCGAGGGCGGCGACTGGCGCGGCCGGGGTGCCGGCGGCACGAAATGGGCGGGCTTGGTGTCCATGGCGGCGCTCCTCGGTTCCGATCAATCTAGGGAGCGCCGGGCGGCCTCGCCAGCATCGCGCCCCGACCCCGCGACAATTTTGCCCGTGCGGGATGCTGGAACCTTGGGGCGGGATCGGCATTTTGCGGGCGGAACGGCACGAAGGCCGGCCACGTGGCGCAATTGCCACGCAAAGTCGAAAAAAATAAAGACTTTTCCTTTAGTCGTGCAACCATCGGCCTCGACATGAGTTGGGCTGAGCTGCCGTGGACTTGGGTAGACGTAAGTTGGACAACGCTTGCAAGATACTGGTGGTCGAAGACGAGATCTTCGTCGCGATCGAAATCGAATACGCCATCGGCGAACTCGGCCATGAACCGGTCGGGATCGCGGCAGATCGTTCGTCTGCGCTCGAGATGGGAAAGCGCGCCGAAGTCGCGCTCGTCGACCTCAATTTGCGCGACGGCGCGACCGGCATCGAGATCGGCCGGGAACTCGCCAGCCGCCACGACGTGACCGTCGTCTTCATGACCGCGAACCCGACGCAGCTCGGCGACGGCGTCCCCGGCACACTCGGTGTGATCGCCAAACCTGTCGCTGACAGCGAGTTGCGCGACGCGATCCGCTATGCCGTCGCTTGCCACAATGAGCACATGGACGCCGAGCCCCCTGCCCGCCTGCAGCTTTTCATGACGCCGGGCGGCGAACCCGGGCGCGGGGCGCACGGCTGAGCGCCTGCCCCTGCCCGTGACAACCACTTCCCTAGAATCTGCCTGAAGCGCCCTACACGCCGCGTCGCAACCTTGCCGCACGCGACAGGGCCCAGACGGGAATCGTGATCTCGACCCGCAATCCATCCGGCTCGAAGATGCGCTCGATCGTGCCACCCATCTGACCACGAATGCTCAACTCGATCAGGCGCGAACCGAAACCGCTGTCCGATGCCGCTTCGGCGGACGGCGCGGCGCCTGCGACGTGCTCCTTCCACGTGACGTGGTAGTCGGCGTCATCGGCAAAGGTGGTGATTTCGATGCGGCTGTCCGCCCCCGAGAACCCGCCATATTTGGCGGCATTGGTTCCCAGTTCGTGGAAAACCAGCGCGAGCGGCGTCGCAGCCCCCTCGGCGATCGGAAGATCCGGGCCGCTGATCGAAACATGCGTGCCGTCGCCGTCATAGGCGGCCAGCAGAGCGCGCAGCAGACCGTGAAGCGAGGCATGCCCGTCGACCGATGATTCCAGGGCACGCGGACGGACGAATTCGTGCGCGGTGCCGAGCGCCAGGATGCGGGCGCGCAGCTCGGCGGCGAATTCCTGCGCCTCGGGCCGCGTGCGCGCCGTCAGGCCGACGATTGAACCGAGGACCGAAAAGATGTTCTTGATCCGGTGCGACAGCTCCTGCGCGACGACTTCGCGCTCCTCGGCCGCGATCTTGGTTTCGTGAATGTCGGTGCAGGTTCCGAACCAGCGGATGATGCGGCCTTCGTCGTCACGGATGGGCAGGGCACGGCCGAGCGTCCAGCGATATTCACCCGAATGGTGACGCAGGCGGTATTCGATGTCGTAGGGCTCGCCGGTTCGCAGCGAATGGGACCATTGCTGCCAGGCGCGCGGCTGGTCGTCGGGGTGGAACATGCCGTTCCAGCCCTCGCCGTCGGTCGATCCGACCGGAACGCCGGTGAATTCGTACCAGCGCGCGTTGTAATAATCGTGGAGGCCGTCCGGCGTGGTCGACCAGACCATTTGCGGCATGGTGTCGGCGATGGCGCGGAACTTCGCCTCGCTTTCCTTCAGTTCCGCTTCACGGCCGCGCAGGCGATCCGACGCTGCGACGAGAATCGCGCCGATTTCCGAGAATTCGCGCACGCGCGACGGCCGCGGCGTGACCGGTTCGCCATCGGCCAGTTGATGCGCCTGGGCGGCAAGGCCCGTGGCCGACAGGGCCAGACGGCGCGCAAAGAGCGAGGCGAGAAGCGCCGACAGGCCGAGCGCAAGAAGACCGAGCAGGACGAAGAACTGCACGAAGCGAACCGCCGGCGCATTGAGTTCGCGCTGCATGATGCCGATGGCGATGCGCCAATCCGAAACCAGCGAGCGCGCATAGGTGCCGAACACCGCCTCCCCGTCGATGGTCGTCGCGTTCCAGCTTCCGAAATAGCCGGCCGTATTGGCGCGCAGATCGTCCGTGGCGATCTCGCCGACGAATTCGTCATGCCGCCTGCTGCGGGCGACGATGCGGTCGTTGTTGTCGATCGCCGCGACGGTCCAGCTTTCGGGCAATTGCTGCGCGAGCAGCAGTTCGCGAATTCGGGTTGCGGGGACCGCCAGGCTGAGGATGTAGCGCGGCTCGCCATCGACGAGGATCGGCATCGTCACCGCGAAAAGCGGCTCGCCGGCGACCGGCCCGTCGAACAGATCGAGGATCAACGGTTCGTCCGAAGCCAGAACGTCGGCATCCGACGGTTGGGGCGTGCGCGGCAGTTCCGAGCCGAACGGGCGGCGCAGATTGACGAGCTGCTGGCCGTCCGGCGTGCGCAGCACCGCGTTGAAGCCCAGCCTGTCGTCGACCTGCGAGGCCTTGGCGTGGAAACCCTCGATGTCACCGGCCTGGAGCTGGGGCGATACGGCGAGGACCTCGAGCGCCGAGGTGAGGCCCAGCAATTCGCGATCGATCGCGGCCGACAGGTCGCGCGCGGCTTCGGATGCGCGCGCCTCCAGCCGCTCGCGCTCGGCGATGGCCAGGTTAAACAGGATGTAGGCCATGAAAGCCAGGAGCGGCAGGCACAATGCGGCAGCAAAAAACGCAAGCTGTCGACGCAAGAAAGTTCCCCCAAATCCGGCCCAGCCTCTCGAGGCTTCCAACGTGTTTAATCGCCGTTGGTTCACCATGACAACACGCAGGTTGAGACAAGTTTGCGCAAGGCTTTGGAAAAGTGGACGTGAAGGCGCCGCAAAGCCGTGCAAAACTTGGAAAATCAGGCGTTCACCCCTATATTCGGGTCACCAAAAGCGCCTGAGTCGCACGACTTGTCCGCGCGCCTGCCGACGACATCCACGAAGATCGGAATTTCATGAGCGACACGCCCGAAAACCTCCCCGGCGAACCGGCCGAGTATGGCGCCGAATCCATCAAGGTTCTCAAGGGACTGGACGCGGTGCGCAAGCGCCCCGGCATGTATATCGGCGACACGGATGACGGCTCGGGCCTGCACCACATGGTCTACGAAGTCGTCGACAACGCGATCGACGAATCGCTCGCCGGCCATGCCGATCTCGTCACCGTCACGCTCAATCCGGACGGTTCGGTCACCGTGACCGACAATGGGCGCGGCATCCCGACCGACATGCACAAGGGCGAGGGCGTTTCGGCGGCCGAGGTCATCATGACCCAGCTCCACGCCGGCGGTAAGTTCGACCAGAACTCCTACAAGGTCTCGGGCGGCCTGCACGGCGTCGGCGTCTCGGTCGTCAACGCTCTCTCGGCATGGCTGAAGATGAAGATCCGCCGGAACGGCAAGTTCCATGAGATGAGCTTCACCCATGGCAATGCCGACGGGCCGCTGACGGTTACCGGCACCTATGTCGAGGACAAGCAGCCCGGCACCAATGACGGGCGCTCCGGCACGGAAATCACCTTCTTCCCGTCCGCCGAAACATTCACGATGATCGATTTCGATTACGGGACGCTGGAGCATCGCCTGCGCGAACTCGCCTTCCTGAATTCGGGTGTGCGCATCGTCCTCACCGACAAGCGTCATGCCGACGTCAAGGTGCAGGAACTTTTCTATGAAGGCGGGCTGGAAGAGTTCGTCAAATATCTCGACCGGTCCAAGAAATCGCTGATCCCCGCGCCGATCGCGATTCAAGCCGAGCGCGACGGCATCACCGTCGAAGTCGCCATGTGGTGGAACGATTCCTACCATGAGAATGTGCTGTGCTTCACCAACAACATCCCGCAGCGCGACGGCGGCACGCATCTTGCCGGTTTCCGCGGCGCGCTGACGCGCCAGGTGACGAGCTATGCCGACGTTTCCGGTCTGACCAAGAAGGAAAAGGTTTCGATCACGGGCGACGATTCCCGCGAGGGGCTGACGGCGGTGCTGTCGGTCAAGGTGCCCGACCCGAAATTCTCCTCGCAGACCAAGGACAAGCTGGTTTCGTCCGAGGTTCGTCCGGTGGTCGAAAACCTCGTCAACGACGCGCTCGGCACCTGGTTCGAGGAACATCCGGCCGAGGCCAGGGTGCTGATCGGCAAGGTGATCGAGGCGGCGGCAGCGCGCGAGGCTGCGCGCAAGGCGCGCGAACTGACCCGCCGCAAGGGCGCGCTCGAGATCAGCTCGCTGCCCGGCAAGCTGGCGGATTGCCAGGAGCGCGATCCGGCCAAGTCCGAAATCTTCATCGTCGAGGGTGACTCGGCAGGCGGCTCGGCCAAGGGCGGGCGCTCGCGCCAGAACCAGGCGATCCTGCCGCTGCGCGGCAAGATCCTCAACGTGGAGCGCGCGCGGTTCGACCGGATGCTCTCCTCCGACATGATCGGCACGATGATCACCGCGCTCGGCACCGGCATCGGCAAGGACGAGTTCAACGCCGACAAACTGCGCTACCACAAGATCATCATCATGACCGACGCCGACGTCGACGGCGCGCATATTCGTACGCTGCTCCTGACGTTCTTCTTCCGCCAGATGCCGGAGCTGATCGAGCGCGGGCACCTCTATATCGCCCAGCCGCCGCTCTACAAGGTCAGCCGAGGCAAGTCGGTCCAGTACATCAAGGACGAGCCGTCCTTCGAGGATTACCTGATCGGGCAGGGTCTCGACGAGGCGTCGCTGGAACTGTCAACGGGCGAGGTTCGGGCCGGGCAGGATCTGCGGGCCGTCATCAACGACGCGCTGGGCGTCCGGTCGCTGATCCAGGGCCTGCACACGCGCTATTCGCGCTCGGTGGTCGAGCAGGCGGCGATCGGCGGCGCGCTCAATGCCGAGCGCATGGGCGATGCGGCGCAGGTGCCGGGCATCGTGCAGACGGTGGCGGATCGGCTCGACATGATCTCCGAGGAGACGGAGCGGGGCTGGGAGGGCCGCGTCAATCCGTCGAACGAGGGCGCCGGCGGCGTCGTCTTCGAGCGCACCGTGCGCTCGGTGCGCGAAATCGTCACGCTCGATGCCGGGCTGATCGGCTCGGCCGATGCGCGCGCCATCGACCGCTACACCCAGCGGCTTCAGGAAGTCTACATGAAGCAGCCGGTGCTGCGCCGCAACGACAAGGCGGAGGTGATCGCGGGGCCGATGGCGCTGCTGGACGCGATCTTCGCCACCGGCCGCAAGGGCCTGTCGCTGCAGCGCTACAAGGGCCTTGGCGAAATGAATGCCGACCAGCTCTGGGAGACGACGCTCGACCCCAATGCGCGCTCGCTGCTGCAGGTCAAGGTCAACGACGCGACCGACGCGGATTCGCTGTTCTCGCGCCTGATGGGCGACGAGGTCGAGCCGCGCCGCGAGTTCATCCAGGAGAACGCGCTGTCGGTCGCCAATCTCGACATCTGACCGCCGAGACGAGCCATACGGGGCCGCGTCTTCGGGCGCGGCCCCTTGATTTTGGCGCCGCGAACATCGATATCGGCGCCAACTCACGAATTTTCGAAGGAAGACGGGATCAGCCATGAACGATCGTCCGGAAAACGAACGCATGAGCGGCGAGAGCGGTGAGACGCACACCGATCCGAACATCGAGGCCAGCGCCGACATGGCGGAAAGCCAGGACAGCCAGGCCGATTTCGAGGCCTTCATGCGGCTTGCCGGGGAAAACGAGGACCTGGCCAAGCAGAATGCGGAACTGAAGGACCGCGCGCTGCGCATGGCGGCCGAGATGGAGAATTTGCGCCGGCGCACCCAGCGCGAGATCGCCGACGCCAAGAGCTATGCGGTCGCCAATTTCGCCCGCGACATGCTGTCGGTTTCCGACAACATGCGCCGCGCGCTCGACGCCATTCCGGCCGAGGCGAAGGGTTCGGACGATGCAGGCTTCAAGGCGCTGATCGAAGGGGTCGAGATGACCGAGCGCGACATGCTCGGGGCGCTGGAGCGGCACGGCGTCAAGCGGCTGGCGCCCGAAGGCGAGCGCTTCGACCCGAACTTCCACCAGGCGATGTTCGAGATTCCCAACCCGGACGTGCCGAACAACACTGTTCTGCAGGTGGTCCAGACCGGCTACGTGATCGGCGAGCGCGTGCTGCGCCCGGCGATGGTCGGCGTCTCCAAGGGCGGACCCAAGGCGGGACCGGCGGATGCGCCGGCCGAACCCGGCCCGCCCAATGCGCAGTCCGAAAAGGACGCATAACGATCCAGAGGCGCCTGCGGGCGCCTTTTTCGTGGGCAATCGCACATCCGCGCGGCGTTAACCGCGCGCTTTCATTGGACCTTAACCCGCACTTGCTCGGATGGACCGAGCGCGATTTCGCGCGGGAGGCCAAATTGAACCTGCTCCTGTTCCTGGACTATGCCGGCATCGCGGTGTTCGCGGCGACCGGTGCGCTGGCCGCCTCGCGCAAGCAGCTCGACATTATCGGGTTCCTGTTCCTCGCCGGGGTGACGGCGATCGGCGGCGGCACTTTCCGCGACCTCGTTCTCGACGTGCCGGTCTTCTGGATCGCCAATCACAATTACCTGCTGGTCTGCGCCATCGTCGCGGTTGCCGTCTTCTTCGGCGCGCATCTGGTCGAATCGCGCTACCGGCTGCTGCTGTGGCTCGATGCGGTGGGCCTTGCCGCCTATAGCGTCTTCGGCGCCTATAAGGGCCTCGAAGTGACGGGATCGCCGGTGATCGGCGTGGTTGCGGGCGTGCTGACGGCGACGTTCGGCGGCATCCTGCGCGATCTCCTGGCGGGCGAGGCCTCGGTGCTGCTGCGGCCCGAAATCTACGTCACCGCGGCGCTGTCCGGGTCGGTCGCCTATGTACTTGCCGACCTTGGCGGGTCACCTGCCGGCGGGGCGGCGCTGATCGCGTTTTCCATCGCGTTCTGCGTGCGCGGCGGTGCGCTCGCCTATGGCTGGACGTTCCCCGCCTACAGGAGCCGGCCGGGCCGGGCGCCGGAGGACATTCCGACGGAATAGACCGAAATCATGCGGCGAAGCGCTGGGCTTCGGCGCCATAGTAATTGATGTAGCGCGCCGAAATCTTCGCGACCGGCAGGACGACGAAGACGTCCGTGGTGCCGAAGTCGTGGTCGATGACGCAGCCCTCGCCGATCATCGCGCCAAGGCGCAGATAGCCCTTGATCAGGGGAGGCATGGCCGCAAGGGCCTCGCGCGTGCGCACGGCCTCGGCAGGCATCAAATCCATCGTCACGAGCCGGTCCGCGACCGCGCGCACGGCCCAGTCGCCGGTTGCGCGGCAATTGTGATGAAGGAAGGAAAGCGCCTCGGCATGGCGGGCCGGGACGGTGCCCTCGAACGAGGCGCAGCCGGCCATGATGTCGATGCCGTGGCGGCGCGTATAGGCCCAGATGCCCTGCCAGAGAAGCTCGACCGTGCGGCGCGAACGATAGGCAGGCAGAACGCAGGAGCGTCCCAGTTCGAGGATGTTGAGGCCCGGATGGCGCGCCGCCAGCGCCTTGATGTCGAATTCGGCACTCGAATAAAAGCCGCCCGTCGCCGAGGTCTTTTCCTGTGGCAACAATCGGTAGGTGCCGACGATGCGCTCCCGGTTCGAGGCCGCAAGGGATGTATCGATGACGAGGAGATGATCGCAGATGTCGTCGAAGCGATCGGTGTCGCGCGAGAGGTCGCACGGGGCTCCGTTGCCCCTCTCGGCGTAGAAGACGCGGTAGCGCAGCCTTTGCGCCGCCTCGATCTCGCAGGCGCTCGTCGCCAGATGCACTTCCAGCGCGCCGATGCGGCCGAGGCATGTCTGCGGGCCGGTCGATAGCTGCGGGCGGGGTGCATCGGTCATGACAAGGCCGGTCGTCTCGTCGCGCGGAAGAAGGATCGGGTTCATCGGCCAGTCTCCACATCACCGGATGTGCGATCCATAGCCGCCTTGAGCAACATAATCATGACAGGCGCGAAAGTCACGCCGCCGGCAGGTCAGCGAGCCGCCGTCTCGTCCAGAATGGCGATGAGGCGGACCGGGTCGACCGGCTTTGCGATGACGCCGGATGCGCCGAGCGCGAGGATCGTTTGCCGGCTTTCGGCCCGGTCGTCGGCGGTCAGGACCAGGATCGGCACGCTCGGCAGGCCGTTCTCGGCTTCATGGGCGCGGATCGCGGCGATGGCTTGCGTGCCGTCCATGACCGGCATCTGCAAATCCATCAGGATAACGTCGAAACGCATGCCGGGCCGCATCGTGGCGGCCTCCAGCGCCAACCTTCCGTTGACGACGGTCTCGACGCGATGGCCGGCGCGGGTCAGGGCGGAGCGGGCGAGAAGCGCGTTGATCTCGTTGTCCTCGGCGACGAGGACGCTGAGCGCGGTGCGCGCCTGGGCGAGCGTCATGCGCCGCGTCGGCCTCGCCTGCTCGATCCGTTCGAGCAGGACCTTGAGCAGCGTGTCGCGCCGGAGCGGGCGCGGCAGGAAATGGCCATAGCCGTGGGCGCGCAGATGCCCCATCCGGCCGCGCGACTTGGGGTCGACCAGGGTGATCGCGGGCGCGTCATGACCGCAGACCTGACGAAGCCGGCGCAAAAGGGCGCCATCGTCGTTCTCCAGTGCGGCGTCAACTACCAGAAGCGTGAAGCCGCTGCCTTCGGCGAGGTGCGCCGCCTCTTCGACGGTGCGCGCCACGGCGGCCATGCCGCCATGATCGCGCACGCACAGCGCCATCGCCTCGGCCTCCATGCGGTTGCGCGAGACGATCAGCACGCGCTTGCCGGCCAGCGGCGCGCCGGGGGACGATTCCTCAAGCACCTCGATGGGAATCTGCGCAGCGAAGATGCTGCCATAGGCAGGCTTGCTCGCCGCCGTCAGCCGGCCGCCCATCGCCTCGGCGATGCGCTGGGAGATCGCCAGACCGAGCCCCGCGCCCGCCTGACGCAGCGCCGCATCCGAGCCTGCCTGCTCGTATTCCATGAAGATGCGCGACAGATCGGCAGGCGCAAGGCCGGGCCCGGTGTCGCGCACGCTCAGCCGGATCATCTCGACGCCATCGACGCGCTTGCGAACCAGCTTCACCAGGACCCCGCCGCGATCGGTGAACTTGATCGCATTGCCGACGAGGTTGAGAAGGATCTGCCGGACCTTGCCGCCGTCGAGCAGCGCGCGCTCCGGCACGTCGGCGGCGACGTAGAGGCCGAGGCCGATGCCCTTGGCATGCGCGCGCGCAGCCAGAAGCTCGACGACGTTCTCGCACAATTCGCGCAGGTCGGTCGGGCGGCGGTCGAGATCGAGACGGCCGCTCTCGATCTTGGAATAGTCGAGCAGATCCTCGATCAGCGCCAGAAGCGCGCTCGACGAGGTCGAGATCGCCCCGACATAGGTCGACTGTTCGGGCGACAGCGCCGTCTGGCCGAGAAGCTGCGCCATGCCCATGATGCCGTTCATCGGCGTGCGAATCTCGTGACTGACGGTGGCGAGGAAACGCGACTTCGCGCGGCTCGCCTCGACCGCCTGCCGGCGCGAGACCTCGCCTGCCGCCTCGGCGGTCTTGCGCTGGGTGATGTCGCGCGCGACCGCATGATGGCGGACCGTGCCGTCCTGGCGGCGCTCGGACAGTTCCAGCCAGGAAAGCCAGCGCTCGGCCGGCTGGCCGGGCAGCGCGAATTCCAAAGCGCTGATTGCGGGTCTGGTGGCAAAGGCGGAATCCGGCGCGCTCGCAAGGTCGACGCCGAGCGATTTCAACGTGGCGCCGCGCAGTTTGGCCGGCTCGTGGCCGAGCATCCGCGCGAGTTCAGCGTTGATCGCAAGGATGTGGCCGTCGCCGTCGCGGGTCATGCGGCCGAGGCCAAGCGCCTCGATCAAATCCGGCGTCGACCAGGGGTCGAGCGGCGGCACCGCAGGCGCGGGCAGGCGCAGCCGCGCCGGACTTGCCTTCCTGCGCATGGCAAGCTGCGGGGCGAAGAGCGACATGCCGGCCAGCGTCAGCGCGCCGGCGACGAGCGGTACGGAAACGAGATAGGACGCATCGGTCAGGAAGGCGACGGCAGCGATCGCCATCAGGAAACCGGCGACGGGCAGTCCGGCCGTATAGATCACCGGTTGCGGCGCATCCGGCAGGTCCATCGCCATCGGCGGCGAGGCGACGACGCGGCGCGACGACGCGTCGTCCGCGTGCCCGATGGCGGCGGTCGGCTCGCTGCCCGCGCGGCGCGTATGGAGGCCCGGCTTCATCGCCGAACCATGCCACGGCCCCGTTAGGGAAGGATCGGCGCAATCGTTCCAATTTTAGCGATTGCGCCGAAAGCCCCTCAAAGGGCTCTACATTTCGACGACCACGCGGCCCCTGACCTTGCCGTCGACGATGTCGCGCGCGGCCTGTTCGATGCCGTCGAAACCGATTGTCGTGGCGATGGAGGCGAGCTTGGCGGCATCGAGATCTGTGCCGATGCGCTTCCACGCCTCCTCACGGATTTCGCGCGGGGCCATCACCGAATCGATGCCGAGCAGCGAAACGCCGCGCAGGATGAAGGGCGCGACGCTGGTCGGCAGGTCCATGCCGCCGGCAAGGCCGCAGGCGGCGACCGCGCCGCCATAGGAGGTCATCGACAGGACGTTCGCCAGCGTGTGGCTTCCGACCGCGTCGATGCCGCCGGCCCAGCGTTCCTTGCCGAGCGCCTTGGCGGGCTGCGACAGTTCCTCGCGGTCGATGATGTCGCTCGCGCCGAGCGATTTCAGATAGTCGCTTTCCGAGGTCCGGCCCGTCGAGGCGATGACGCGATAGCCGAGCCGGGCAAGGATCGCGATCGCGACCGAGCCGACGCCGCCGGCGGCGCCCGTCACCACGACCGGGCCGCGGGCGGGAACGATGCCGTGCCGCTCCAATGCCATGACGCAGAGCATTGCCGTATAGCCGGCGGTGCCGACCGCCATCGCATCCTTCGCGGTCATGCCGGAGGGAAGGCGCACCAGCCAGTCACCCCTGACGCGCGCGCGGCCCGCATAGGCGCCGTGATGGGTCTCGCCGACGCCCCAACCGTTCAGGATGACCTTGTCGCCGGCCTTCCAGTCCGGATGGCTCGACGCCAAGACCGTGCCGGCGAAATCGATGCCGGGGATCAGCGGCCATTTGCGCACGACAGGCGCCTTGCCGGTGATCGCCAGGCCGTCCTTGTAATTGACCGTGGTGGCCTCGACGGCGATGGTGACGTCGCCCTCCATCAGGTCGGCGTCGGTCAGATCGACCGTGTTGACCGACTGGACCTTGTTGTCGTCGCGCGAGACGAGGATGGCCTTGAAACTCTCCGACATCGAAACTCCCTGAAATCTGCTTTTGCGTTGCAGCGAGTTTCCGACGTCAGATGCGCGCCGTCAACTTGGCGTGCGGGACTTGCGCCAGGCGATGATCTCTTCGAGGATCACCAGCATCGCGCCGACCGTGATGAAGGCGTCGGCGAGGTTGAACACCGCGAAGGACCAGTTGGGGAGGTGGAAGAGGACGTAATCGACGACGTAACCGAGCCAGACGCGGTCGATCAGATTGCCGATCGCGCCGCCGATGATCAGCGCGAAGCCGAGCCGCGCCCAGCGCTGGTGCGGTTCGGACTTGGCGGCAAGATAGAGCACGAACAGCGTCACCGCGCCCGTCATCACGACGAGGCCGACGGAGCCGAACTCGGACAGGAGCGAGAAGGCGATGCCGGTGTTGTGGGTGCGGAACAGCGCCAGCATCGGCACGATATCGATGCGCTCGTGCATCGCCATGTGCGTTTCGACCCAGTATTTGATCCACTGGTCGAGCGCGACGGCGACGATGACGACGAGGCCGTAGCCGATCAGGACGCGCGGATTGCGGGGATGGGTTTCGCTCACGCCAGTCTGTCTCCGATTTCGAGGGCGGCGCGGCGCACCTCGTAAAGCATGATGCCGGTCGCGACCGATAGATTGAGCGAATCGGCGCGTCCGGCCTGGGGGATTCGGACCAGTTCGTCGCAGGCGCGGGCCAGTTCGTCCGGCAGGCCCTGCTGTTCGTTGCCCATCAGGAGGACGACCGGGCGGCCCTGATAGCGCGGCGTGCGGTAGTCGACGGAGCCCTTGAGATGCGTGCCGACGAGCATGGCGCCCGCCTTGGCCTTCCAGGCGAGGAAGGCCTCCGGCGTCGCACGCGCGACGGGCACGGAAAAGACCGAGCCCATCGTGGCGCGGACGGTTTCGAGGGAGAACGGATCGGTCGTCTCGCCGACGAGGATCACGCCTTTCGCGCCGACCGCGTCGGCGGTGCGGATGATGGTGCCGAGATTGCCCGGATCGCGCACCCGGTCGAGCGCCACCCAGACGTCGCCGGCAGAAAGGCGGATGTCGGGCAGCTTCGTCAGTCTCTGCTCGAAGACGCCGACGACCATCTGCGGATTGTCGCGGCGGGTGATCGCGCCGAGCACCTTTTCGGAGACTTCGAGCACCAGACCGCCCAGCGCGACGGTGCGCGCAGCAGTCTTCTCCACCGCCGGATTGCCGATGCCGGCCTTGGAATAAATCAGCGTCCGGATCGTCCAGCCGCCATCGAGCGCATCGATGACGAGCTTCAGCCCCTCGGCCATGAAGGCGTGCTTTTCGTCGCGGAATTTCTTCAAGGCCAGCGCCTTGATGTCCTTGACGATCGGGTTCGACAGGCTGGTGATTTCCTTCACCTGCCCGACACGTGGCATCCTCGGCTCGCTCATTGCGCCACCCACCGCGAAAAGAGCGAGGTCGACAGGGCGCGGCCGGCGGACTTCTCGCGAATGATCAGTTCGCCCGATTCAACGCATCCGCCCTGCCCCGCAAAGATGTCGCGCATCAGAGCGTGGATGGCGAAGAAGGACGAGCGGATCGAATAGGCCGTCAGCACCACGCCGATCGGCTTGTCGGTGAGGATCGAGCGGCAGATGTCGGCCATCGCCGGGAGGTCCTCGAAGAGCTGCCAAACCTCGCCCTTGGGGCCGCGGCCATAAGCGGGCGGGTCGAACAGGATGATGTCGTAGCGGCTCTCGCGACGCTCCTCGCGCTCGACGAACTTCATCGCGTCCTCGCAGATCCAGCGGATCGGCTTGTCGGCGAGGCCCGCCATCTCCTGGTTCTCGCGTGCCCAGCCGATCGCCTTTTTCGAGGCATCGACATGGGTGACCTCGGCGCCGGCGCGTGCGGCGACGAGCGAGGCGAGGCCGGTATAGCCGAAGAGGTTCAGGACCTTGACCGGGCGCTTCGCCGCCCTGATCCAGTCTTCCATCTGCGACCAGTGCGAGGCCTGCTCGGGGAAGACGCCGACATGGCGGAACGAGGTGAAGCGGCCGAGATAGTCGATCCCGTCATGCTTCATCGGCCAGGTCTCGCCGAGCGGGCTTTTCGGAAAGCGCCAGCGGCCCATGCCTTCCTCGTCGGTGTCGCCGGTGAAGACCGCGTCGACATTCTCCCACTCGCGGGGCCCGAGCGCCGGCTGCCAGATCGCCTGCCCTTCCGGGCGCACGATGCGGTATGGGCCGTACTGCTCGAGCTTCAGCCCCGCGCCGGAATCGATCAGCGCGTAGTCGTCATTCGGCGCGACCTCGAGGATCAGCGGCAGGTTTTCGGCCGGCAGCGCGCCCTTGCGGCGCGACAGATCGCGCGCGGCCTTCGGCGCCGGCGCCGATTGCGGCGCACGGTCGGACGTCTCGGGCCGGTCGCGGCGCCTGTTGCGCTCCCTGGATTTCAAGCTCTCGTTCTCGTTCAGGACAGATGCGCGCGCTTCTGCCATAGAGGCGCGGCAACCGCAAGGAAGGGCAGATGGCGCATTCCCTAACAACCATCGGCTTCGATGCCGACGACACTTTGTGGCAGAACGAGCAGTTCTTCCGCATGACCGAGGCGCATTTTGCCGAGCTTCTGGCAGATCACGCGGAGAAGGATCATCTGACGGCGCGCCTGCTCGAGGCCGAGAAGCGCAATCTCGGGCATTACGGATTCGGCATCAAGGGCTTCACCCTGTCGATGATCGAGACGGCGATCGAGATCACGGATGGGCGGGTGCCGGCGGAGACGATCGGGAAGATTCTCGCCGCCGGCCGCGAGATGCTGCGCCATCCGGTCGAGACGCTGCCGCATGCCGCCGAGACGCTGGAGGCGCTTGCGGGGCGCTATCGCCTCGTCCTCATCACCAAGGGCGACCTTTTCGACCAGGAGCGCAAGCTGGCCGCGTCAGGCCTCGGCGAGCACTTCGACGCGGTGGAGATCGTCTCGGACAAGAGCGAGGCGACCTATGCGCGCATCTTCTCGGTCGGCGGGCACGACCCGTCCTCGGCGATGATGATCGGCAACTCGCTCAAGTCGGACGTCGTCCCGGCGCTCGATGCGGGGAGTTGGGGGGTCTACGTGCCCCACGAACTGACATGGAGCTTCGAGCACGCCGACAAGCCGGACGCACATCCGCGCTTTCGCGAGATGGCGGACCTTTCCGGCCTGGTCGCGCTGGTCGGTGAAATCGACGGCTAGGCGCGCGGGCGGGCGACGACCTTGCCCGAGGCGTCAGTGGATTCGGGCTGCTGGGCGCGCTGCTGTCGGGCCATCTTGCGATAGGGCGCCTGGCGCAGCCAGGTCGCGATCGAGCCGAGAAACATGCCCAGCACCAGCGTCAGGAACAAGAGAACGAAAAGCGGCGCCTGGAAGGTGAGCGCCGGATTGTCGGCGTTGAACGGGTCGAGCGAGAACGGCACCCAGCCGCGGTTCGCCACCGCGAGCGCGATCAGGAGGATCGCTATCGGAAGATAGATGGCGAGGCCGACGAATTTGCGCATAGGTGCTCCGTTTGGCGGGCTTGGCGGCTCAGGACGAGGCGTCGGTGTTCAGCCGCTCGCGCAGTTCCTTGCCGGTCTTGAAGAAGGGGACCCACTTTTCCTCCACTTCAACGGCCTCGCCCGTGCGCGGGTTCCGCCCGACACGCGCTGGCCGGTTCTTGACCGAAAAGGCCCCGAAGCCGCGCAGTTCCACGCGGTTTCCCTGTGCCAGGGCCTCGGTAATCTCGTCGAAGATCGCGTTGACGATATTCTCGACGTCGCGAAGGAAAAGATGCGGATTGCGGTTGGCAATCGTCTGCACCAGTTCGGATTTGATCATCGTCCCATCCCTCTCCCAGGACCCGCCGCAGCAGGACCGCCTGCCCCCTCGTCGGAGCTCGTGGCGATCCACATGACCCATCGCGCATCGCACCGATCCGCAAAACCGGTTACCATTCCTGACAGCGATGCTCTAGCCGAATGATTTCATTAAATTTTTAGTCGGCCGTCGATGAGGAGCGAGGTTGCCAGACCGATACAAGCCCGTCAAGAAACAAGGGCTCCAGTCCGGCGCGGGCGAAAAGCGCGTCCACGAGGCGGTCGAGGCCGAGGAGCGAGGCGACGGTCGCCTGCGATCCGACGCCCCACCAGCCGCCCTGATTGCGCGGCTTCCACTCGACGACTTCGAGTTCGCCATCGACGCCGCGCGTGCCCAGCCAGCGCACCGCCTCTTCCTCGCCGCCGAGGCTGTCGACCAGTTTGCTGTCCAGCGCCTGACGGCCGGTGAAGATCGAGCCGTCCGCAAGCGCCAGCACCTCGGCGCGATCGAGCGGCCGACGATCCTGAACGAGGCCGACGAACCATTCATAACTGTCCATGACGAGGGCGCGGATCATCGCGCGTTCCTCCTCGGTCGTCGGCGTGAAGGGCGAGGGCTCGGCCTTGAGCGGCGAGGACTTCACGCCGTCCACCTTGATGCCGAGATTGTCCATCAGCCCGGTAACGTCCGGATACTGGAAGAGGACGCCGATCGAGCCGACGATGGAGGACTGGCGCGCGACGATATGGTCGGCCGCGCTGGCGATCATGTAGCCGGCCGAGGCGGCAAGCGTGCCGACCTGCGCGACGACCGGCTTTTCGGCGGCCAGCTTGCGCACAGCCTCGAACACCGCCTCGCCGCCCGCGGTCGTGCCGCCGGGCGAGTTGACGTGCAGGATCACACCCCGGACCATCGCCGATTCCCGGACGCGTTCGAGACGCTCCAGAAGCTCCTCGTCCTCGGTGATCGTGCCCTCGATCTTGATGCGGGCGATGTGCGCGATGCCCACGCCGGTGCCGTCGCGCCAGAAATAGCCCGTGGTCGCGACGACGATCGCCGCGACGAGCAGGATGGCGGCGACGCGCCAGAATGAGAGCTTGCGCCGCAACCGTCTGCGGTCGATCAGATCGTCGGCTCGTGCGGCCATGCCGGTCGTCCTTCTTCTTCGCGAAGGCTTTTCTTATCCGATGGCAGAGGCGGATAGAAGAGGCGGCGCAGGACAGCCACGCACATGGCCGCATCACCTTGCGTGAGAGGCACCCCTGTTCAATAGCCGGAAAATCACCATATTGGGCGCTTATCCAAGTCGTTCGAAGATTTCGTTCATAGAAGTTTCAGGCAAAACGGCGCATAGCAGCGACAAATCCTGCGATCCGCATGCCGATCGCAGCACAGATCGAGAAGCAGGGTGGTTCTCAACGCCCTGACAGAGGTTCGAGATGACCGACATTTCAAGGCCGGACGACCGCTTCGTGCGCGCGCAGCGCCATTCGAGCCGGGTGCGGTTCATGAAACGCGCCCTGCCCGTCGGCGCGGTAGGGCTCGTCGTCGTTTTCGCAGTCGCCGCATGGCTGTCGTCGCCGGGCTCCATCGGCTTCCAGCTCGGCTCGACCTCGGTCGAGGACGGGCGCCTCGTGATGCAGAACCCCAAGCTCGACGGTTTCACCTCCGACAACCGCCCCTATTCGATGAGCGCGGCGCGCGCCTCGCAGGTGATCGGCGCAGGCGACCGGATCGACCTGGAACAGATCAATGCCCGGCTGCCGCTCGAAGGCGACGACTGGGTCACGGTGATCACCGAAAGCGGCACGTTCGACCGCACGGCCAACCGGCTCGACGTGACGAGCCCGATGAGCGTGCAGACGGAGAAGGGCATCAATGCGCGCTTCCAGTCGGCGATCGTCGACATTTCGAGCGGAGCGCTGCAAACGAACGATCCGGTCGAAATTGATCTTGACGGAACGAACGTTACCGCCGACTCCATGCAGATCGCCGATGACGGCGCGGTGCTGATCTTCGAGAACCGGGTGCGCATGCGCATCGACGGGGCGAAACTGCAGTCCGCGTCCAATGCCAGTGGAGTGACGCAGTAATGGGGACGGGGATCAGGGGGATTTTCGGCGGCGCGGCCGTGCTCGGGCTTGCGCTCGTCATGGCGTCTGTCGCGACGGCCCAGCAGGCAAGCCGCATGTCGGGCCTGCAGCTCGACGGCGACCAGCCGATCGAGATCGAGAGCGACCGGCTCGAAGTGCGCGACAATGACGGCACCGCCGTCTTCACCGGCAACGTTCAGGTCGTGCAGGGCGAGACGACGCTGCGCGCCGGGCGCATGGTCGTCCATTACGTCAGCGACGGCTCCGGCGCCTCGACGCCTTCGACCGGCGCTTCGGACATCGAGCGCATCGAGGTCGAGGAAACGGTCTATATCCAGACCGCCACGCAGGTCGCCACCGGCGATCGCGGGACGTTCGACATGGGCACCGAGCTTCTGACGCTTTCCGGCCGCGAGGTCGTGCTGACCGAGGGCGAGAACGTCATCGTCGGCTGCCAGCTTCGCGTCCAGATGAACACCGGCGTCGCCGAACTCGACGGCTGCGGCAACCAGGGCGGCGGGCGCGTGCGCATGCTGCTCCAGCCCGGCTCGCAGAGGCAGTAATCGACCCGATGCTCAACCGACCGGAACCTGCGGCCACGGCCAGCACCACCGATCCGCGCCGCTTCAAGGGCACGCTGATCGCGCGCGGCCTGACGAAGAGCTACAAGGGGCGCCAGGTTGTCTCGGGCGTCTCGCTGGGCGTGCGTGCGGGCGAGGCGGTCGGGCTGCTCGGCCCCAATGGCGCGGGCAAGACGACCTGCTTCTACATGGTCACCGGGCTCGTGCCGGTCGATGCGGGCACGATCGAGATCGACGGCAACGACGTCACCTCGCTGCCGATGTATCGCCGCGCCCGCCTCGGCATCGGCTATCTGCCGCAGGAAGCGTCGATCTTCCGCGGGCTTTCGGTCGAGCAGAACATTCGCGGCATTCTCGAGGTCACCGAGAAGAACCGGAAGGTCCGCGAGGAGCGGCTCGACGAGCTTCTGGAAGAATTCAACATCTCCCATCTGCGCAAGGCCGCATCGATCTCGCTGTCGGGCGGTGAGCGGCGGCGGCTCGAGATCGCCCGCGCGCTGGCGTCGAACCCGAACTTCATGCTGCTCGACGAACCCTTCGCCGGCGTCGATCCGATCGCGGTCTCCGACATCCAGCATCTGGTGCGCCAGTTGACGGCGCGCGGCATCGGCGTGCTCGTCACCGACCACAATGTGCGCGAGACGCTCGGGCTGATCGATCGGGCCTACATCATCCATGCCGGCCAGGTGCTGACGCATGGCCGCCCGGCGGAGATCGTCGCCAATCCGGACGTGCGCCGGCTCTATCTGGGCGAAGGCTTTACCCTTTAGCCGGATTTCCGCCTCGCGGACGCCAATCGGCTTGACAAGCAAGTCCCGGGCCAGTTTCTTGTCTGCCTGACGAGAGGCCGAAAAACGGCCCTTACGGGATCGGGTCGAAATGGGGCTTGGGGCCAGACTTCAGCTTAGGCAGTCGCAATCGCTGGTGATGACACCGCAATTGCTGCAGTCGATCCGTCTCCTGCAATTCACCCAGCTCGAGCTCGACAAGTTCATCGATGAGGAAATCGAGCGCAATCCGCTGCTCGAACGGGCAGAGGCCGAGGACGCTCCCGACGAGGACACGCCAGGCCACGAGCCATCCGCCGAGGACGGCGTCGATCAATGGTTCGAGGCCAGCGACGGCTCGAGCTCGGAGCGCATGGCCGACCAGCTCGACACGTCGCTCGAAAACGTCTTTCCGGACGAGCCGGCTCTCGCGGCGCTTTCATCGTCTGCGCCCTCGCCTTCCGGCCCGACCGATACCGGCTTCGACAGTTTCGATTTCGCGCCCGGCAAGCCCGACCTTCGCCAGCATGTGCGCGAGCAGATCGCGCTGTCGATCCGCGCGCCGCAGGACCGGTTCATTGCGGGGGAGCTTGCCGACGCGCTCGACGAGGATGGCTACATGCGCGCCGACACCGGCGAGATCGCCGACCGGCTGGGCGTTTCGGTGGCTGAGGCCGAACGCGTGCTTGGCCTTTGCCAGCGCTTCGACCCGGCCGGGCTCTTCGCGCGCGACCTTGCCGAGTGCCTCGCGCTGCAGCTTGCCGCGCGCGACCGGCTCGACCCGGCGATGGCGGCGATGGTCGCGCATCTGGAACTCGTCGCCCGGCGCGATTTCGCGACGCTGAAGAAGCTGTGCGGCGTCGACGAGGCGGATCTTCTCGACATGCTGGCCGAACTGCGCGGCCTCGACCCCAAGCCCGGCCTCGCCTTCGTGGTCGACACGGCCGAGATCATCCGGCCCGACGTGGTCGTGCGCGCGGCGCCGGACGGGAGCTGGGCGATCGACCTCAACCCCGACGCCCTGCCCCGCATCCTCGTCAACCAGACCTATGCCGCGACCGTCTCCAAGGGCGCGCGGCAGCGCGAGGACCGGGATTTCGTCTCCGAATGCCTGCAGAGCGCCAACTGGCTGGTGCGCTCGCTCGACCAGCGCGCGCGAACCATCCTGAAGGTCGCAACCGAGATCGTGCGCCAGCAGGACGCGTTCCTCGCCCATGGCGTGCGGCATTTGCGCCCGCTCAACCTGAAGACCGTCGCCGACGCGATCGGGATGCACGAATCCACCGTCAGCCGGGTGACGTCGAACAAGTTCATGATGACGCCGCGCGGCGTGTTCGAATTCCGCTATTTCTTCACCGTCGCCATCGCGGCCTCCGGCGGTGGCGACGCGCATTCGTCCGAGGCCGTGCGCGACCGCATTCGCGCCTTGATCGATGCCGAGCGGCCCGAGAGCGTCCTTTCGGACGACGCGATCATGGACGCACTGAAGGCGGACGGGATCGACATCGCCCGGCGCACGGTTGCGAAATATCGCGAGGGAATGAACATCGCCTCCTCCGTCCAGCGCCGCCGCGAAAAGCGCGCAAGAGCGGCGTTTTCGGGCTGAGCCGGGCGGCTTCATTGACAAGGTTTCGTTAAGGGACTAGAAGCCGCGCCGCAATGGGCCGGGGCGCAAATGCCATCCGGTCTTCGGCGCATGTTCGCCTCCGGCCCGACCCCCGACGTCGTGGGGAGACGGCGCCGGAAAACCTTGTGCAGGCTGGCGACGGGTATACACTCGCCTATGTACCCAGATGGGTCACCAACGGCCCGGTCAGCATGAACAGAAGGTCAGATAGGTCATGAGTCTGCGCATTTCGGGAAAGCACATGGAGATCGGCGAAGCGTTCCGCACGCGGATCGAGAGCCGTATCGGCGATGCCGTCGACAAGTATTTCGACGGCGGATTTTCGGGACGGGTGACCGTCGAGAAGGCCGGCTCGCGCTTTACCGCCGACTGCTCGATCCACATCGACACGGGCATGGTGCTGCAGGCGACCGGACAGGCGCAGGACCCGCAGCTCGCCTTCGACGGCGCGGCAGAGCGCATCGAAAAGCGCCTGCGCCGCTACAAGCGCCGCCTGAAGTCGCACAATACCGGCGCCAACGGCGCGGACGCCATCGACATGGCCTATCGGATCATGTCGCCTGTCGGCGAAGAAGATGACGAGGTGCCGGATGATTACGCACCTGCCGTCGTCGCCGAATCGACCGTCGCGTTGCAGACCATGTCGGTCGCGACCGCGGTCATCGAACTCGACACCAAGGACACGCCGGTCGTCGTCTTCCGCAATGCCGGGACGGATTCGGTCAACATCGTCTATCGACGCCCCGACGGGAATATCGGCTGGATCGACCCGTCTTCGGCTTTGGGCGCGAACGCGAACTAGCACCGGCGAAAAACGTTCGCCGAATGCGGGATCAAGAGGATTTCCAATGGATCTGAGCGATCTGATCGAGGCTTCGGCAGTGATGCCGGCCTTGAAGGCCAATTCCAAGAAGCAGCTTCTGCAGCTTCTGGCCGAAAAGGCGGCATCGATCACCGGCCTGCCCGAGCGTGAAATCTTCGACACGATCCTGCAGCGCGAACGCCTCGGCTCGACCGGCGTCGGCAACGGCATCGCCATTCCGCATGGCAAGCTGCCCGGCATCGCGAAGATCACCGGCGTCTTCGCCCGGCTCGACCATCCGGTCGAGTTCGAGGCGCTGGACGACCAGCCGGTCGATCTCGTCTTCCTGCTGCTCGCGCCCGAAAGCGCGGGCGCCGATCACCTGAAGGCGCTGTCGCGTACCGCTCGCGTGCTGCGCGACGGCGAGACGGTCGCCAAGATCAGGGGCACGACGGACGCCTCGGCGATCCACGCCTTCCTGGCCGAAAGCGCGACCACCAACGCCGCCTGAGCTTTGCTCACGGCACGAAAAAAGGCGGCTTCGGGCCGCCTTTTTTCATTTTCCCCTGCAGCGTTCGGGCGCGCAGGGAAATCCGGTCGAAACGGATGCGTCAGTGAATGCTGACGGGCACCAGATCGTTCTGCATCGCGCCGGCGATCGCCGTCTCGCGCTGGTCGGTCAGAAGGATCGGTCGGCCATCGGCGGCGAAGACCGCCCAGAGCCGCAGCCCCGACGCCATTTCCGGCATGCCGGGGAACTTGCCGCGCAGATCGTCCGAATCCATCTGGCGCAGATAGGCCACGGTTCCCTCGCCCAGATGCGCGAGTTCGTCGTTCGTCAGCGGATTGTCGTGATGTTCGTTCTCAGTCATCGTCAGCCTCCTGAGCCTGGCGGGACGTCTCACAGGACCAACCCGCAGCCGAGCCTTTCGGTTCCGATTGATCCTGCGATCAATCTTTCACTAAAATGTTGATTTTCTTTACCAGCCGTTCCGGTTCCGGGCGGTCGAGATCGATGCCCAAAAGCCCGTTCTTCAGGGCCGCACCGGTCACGCGCATGCCGTCGGCAAGCACGAAGATGCGCTGGAACTGCCTCGCGGCGATGCCGCGGTGGAGAAAATCGCGTTCCCCGTCGTCGACCTGCTTGCCGCGAACGACGAGCTGGTTCTCTTCGATCGACACGTCGAGATCGCTTTCGGCGAAGCCCGCCACGGCCAGCGTGATGCGCAGGCGATGGCCGCCATTCTCGCCCGATGCCAGGCGCTCGATGTTGTAGGGGGGATAGGAATCGCCGGATTTGGCGACCCGTTCGAGCGTCTTTTCCATCGTGTCGAACCCGAGCAGAAGCGGATTCGAAAAAGGTGTCATTCGCGTCATTTCGTGTCCTCGAAGAGCGACGGTCTGGCCGGACCCCGAAGGCGTTCTGGCCGTTGACCCTGATATGGATTGTCGCCATACGCAGTTCAAGTCGAACGCGAGGGACCAATCACATGTCGCAGGCCGCAAAGATCATCATCGACACCGACCCCGGACAGGACGATGCCGTCGCCATATTGCTGGCCCTGGCGAGCCCGGAACTGGAGGTGATCGGCATCACTGCGGTCGCCGGCAACGTGCCGCTGGCGCTGACGGAGAAGAATGCGCGCAAGATCTGCGAGCTTGCAGGCCGCCCCGACATCAAGGTCTATTCCGGTGCAGTCCGGCCGCTGATGCGCCAGCTCGTCACCGCCGAGGAAGTCCACGGCAAGACCGGCCTCGACGGCCCGGACCTGCCGGAGCCGACCATGCAGCTCCAGAAGCAATACGCGGTCGACTATCTGGTCGAGACGCTGATGGCCGAGCCGGAGGGCACGATCACGCTCTGCCCGCTCGGGCCGCTGACCAACATCGCGCTCGCGCTGATCAAGGAGCCGAAGATCGCCAGCCGCATCAAGCAGATCGTGCTGATGGGCGGCGGCTATTTCGAGCAGGGCAACGTGACGCCGTCCGCCGAATTCAACATCTATGTCGACCCGCATGCGGCCGACGTCGTTCTGAAATCGGGCGTGCCGATCGTGATGATGCCGCTCGACGTCACTCACAAGGCGCTGACCACGCGCGCCCGGGTGGAGGCGATCCGCGCGATCGGAACGCCGGTCGGCGAGGCGACGGCCGCGCTGCTCGATTTCTTCGAGCGCTATGACGAACAGAAATACGGCACCGATGGCGGGCCGCTGCACGACCCTTGTGTCATCGCCTGGCTTTTGAAGCCGGAGCTGTTCTCGGGGCGCGATTGCAACGTCACGGTCGAGACGATGTCGGAACTCACCATGGGCGCGACCGTCGTCGACTGGTGGGGCACGACCGGCCGGCCGAAGAACGCCAAGGTCATGCGCGACATCGACGCGGACGGGTTTTTTGGGTTGTTGACGGAGCGGTTGGGGCGGCTTTGATCTGGGGGAGTTGGGTAGGTTTTTTTTGAATTGACCCCCACCCTGTATCCCTCCCCACAAGGGGGAGGGAGGCCGTCAGCGTTGCTCATTCCCTTTTCCGCCAGATGTCCAAGTTTGACGGTCAGGCGCTGCGTGGATGACCTCCCTCCCCCTTGTGGGGAGGGATACAGGGTGGGGGTCTCCTTCGGAAAAAGCTACTCCGAAAACCGCGGCGCCAAGCTTTGGATATCAGCCAACAGCGCCCCCAGATTGTCCGTGATGCGCTGGTGCAATAATGCCGCCGTCTCGGGGTATTCGGTGAGGATGCGGCGGAACAGCGTGCGGTTGAGGCGGATGAGTTCGACGTCGCTTGTGGCCAGCGCGCCGGTCAGCCGGGTGGTGGGGGCGATGATGGCGAGTTCGCCGAGCATGGTGCCGGGGCCGACTTCTGCAAGGCTGATGCGTTCGCCCTCGCGTTCGCGAAAGAGCGAGACGGTGCCGGTCGTCACCACATAGCCGCTCTCAGCCGATTGCCCCTCGCGATAGAGGACGCGGCCAGAGGCGAGGCGCAGGCTTTCGGCGCCGAAGGCGAGCAGACGCAACTGTTCCGACGTGAAGCCGGCAAGCAGCTCCACGCCCGAGAGAATGCGAATGTCGTCGTCCAAGGCCATCGGCGTCCCCGTCTGCGCGCGCCGACCCCCATCGGCTGCGGCAGCACGTCCGTGCCTGAAATCAGGGCACCAGCTTGTATCCGCCGCTTTCTGTCACAAGAATTTCGGCATTGGAAGGATCGCGCTCGATCTTCTGGCGCAGGCGGTAGACGTGGGTTTCCAGCGTGTGGGTGGTGACGCCCGAATTGTAGCCCCAGACCTCTTCGAGCAGCACATCGCGCGTGACGACCTTTTTGTCGGCGCGGTAGAGATATTTGATGATCGAGGCTTCCTTTTCCGTCAGGCGGATCTTGCCGCCCTTGGCGTCGGTCAGAAGTTTCTGGCTCGGCTTGAAGACGTAGGGGCCGACATTGAAGGTGGCGTCCTCGCTCTGCTCGTGCTGGCGAAGCTGGGCGCGGATGCGCGCCAGAAGCACGGCGAAGCGGAACGGCTTGGTGACATAGTCGTTGGCGCCCGCTTCGAGCCCGAGGATCGTGTCGGAATCCGTGTCCTGCCCGGTCAGCATGATGATCGGCGCCTTGTAGCCGCCCTTGCGCAGGATCTTGACCGCCTCGCGGCCATCCATGTCCGGCAGGCCGACATCCATGATGAGCAGGTCGACGATGCCGCCGCGCGCGGTCTGGACGCCCTTGGCCGCGGTCGGCTCCTGCAGGACGTCGAATTCCTCGTAGAGCGACAACTGGTCGGCCAGCGTCTCGCGCAGATCGTTGTCGTCGTCGACGATGAGAATGGTGCGTGACGTCATCGTTCAGTCCATCTTGTTGAGATATCTGGCGGTTTCGCCTATCGCTCTAGGCTGGGCGGGTAAGTCTGGATAGTCTTTCACGGTGATTTGCTTGAGCAAACGATCATACTCCAAATTCCGTGAGTGCAATGGCGGTGCGGCGAAAAAAGGACGCGTTGTCAGGCATATGGTAGTGCGGCCCCGCCCCGGCGACCAGAGGCAAGGGCTGCTCGTCGTCGCAAACAGGGTGCTGCGCTGCGCAATCGGCAAGGGCGGCATACGCGCCGTCAAGCGCGAGGGCGATGGCGCGACGCCGCTCGGGCCGATGCGGCTTCTCTCCGCCTTCGTGCGCCGCGACCGCCCGCGCCGCCTCGTCTCCGGCCTCGCGCTCGACCCGATCCGGCCCGGCGACGGCTGGTGCGACGCGCCCGGCGACCGCAACTACAACCGGCCCGTGCGCCTGCCCTACGCCGCCAGCCATGAAAAGATGCGGCGCGAGGATCATCTCTATGACGTGGTGATCGTGCTCGACGCGAACATCCGCCCGCGCCGGCGCGGCATGGGCAGCGCGATCTTCTTCCACCTCGCCCGACCGGGCTATACGCCGACGGAGGGCTGCGTCGCGATCAGCGCGCACGACATGGCGTGGCTCCTGCCGCGCCTGTCGCCGCGCAGTATCATGACGGTAACGCGCTAGGATCGCCGACGCTCAGCCAGCCGATGATCGCACCCATGATCAGGGCGACGCCGAGCCAGTGGCCGCCGTCGATCATGGTCAGGTCCCAGCCATAGGCCTGGTAGCGATGGTTGACCGCCATGACGGTGACCATGAAGCCGAGCCAGGCGAGAAAGCCGGTGAAGAGGCCGCCTCCCAGCGTCACCTCGCCGGCGCCGACGATGCCGGCCAGGACGAAAGCCATGACGAGTTCGGCGCCGAACGTGACGCCGAGAATCGCGGCGCCGGGCCGCGCCTGCACGGCATCGATCCGGCCGGCCTTCATCCAGGCCTTCGACAGGACGCCGTAATATCCGGCGCCGAAAATGAAGGCGGCGATCGCTGCCAGCAGGACCGACAGATAGTTGATGGCCGAGAAGTCCATCGTCTCCTCCTAACGATGAAAAAGCGATGCTGACAGGTTCGTGATCGCGGTCAAGCTAGACGAATTGCCAGACCGTCGTCCGCTTCACTTCGGCGTCTTCGAGAATGCGCGTCACCGGCACTTCATAGCGAGCAAGCTCGGCCAGCCTGTCGCGCGGCAGGTAGGCGCGTCCGGGATCGCCGACGAGAACGGTGATTCCCGCCGCCGCTAGCTCGCGCAGCCAGGGCACAAGCCTTTCGGCAAAGGCACGGTCGTAGAAGACGTCGCCGGCCAGAAGCACGTCGCAGCCGGGCGTTTCGCCGACGAGATCGCGATCCGTGGTCTCGACCGTGACGCCGTTCGCGGTCGCATTGAGCGCGACGGCGGCCGCGCAGAACGGGTCGATGTCGCTGGCAAGGACGCTCGCCGCGCCCGCCTTCATCGCCGCGATTGCGACAAGGCCTGAGCCGGTGGCGAAGTCGACCACGCGCTTGGCCGCGACGGTTTCGGGATGGTCGAGCACGTAGCGCGCAAGACCCTGCCCGCCAGCCCAGGCGAAGGCCCAGAAGGGCGGCTCGAGGCCGATGGCTTCGAGCTCTGCTTCGGTCCGGTGCCAAAGCTCATGCGCCTCGTCGGCAAGGTGCAGCCGGATTTCGGGCACGTGCGGCGGCGCGATCGGCGCCGTGTTGGCGCGGATGAAATCGCGCCGGTCTTTCACGGGGTTTTCTTGAATCCGGCCATCCGGCAGACTTCCACCCATTCGTCCTCGGTCACGGGCTGGACGGAAAGTCGCATGGAGGTGACGAGCGACATCTTGGCGAGCTTCGGATTGGCCTTGACCTCGGCCAGCGTGACCGGCGTCGGGACCTTTTCGACGGCGCGCACATCGACGCATTCCCAGCGCGGATCGTCGGTCGTGGAATCGGGATGGATCTCACCGCACACCTCGACGATGCCGACGACCTCGAGCCCGATATTGGAATGATAGAAGAAGCCGCGGTCGCCGATCTTCATCGCCCGCATGTTGTTGCGTGCCTGGTAGTTGCGCACGCCGTCCCATTCCTGGCCCTTCTTCCCCTTGGCCTTCAGGTCGTCGAAGGAAAAGACGTCGGGCTCCGACTTGAACAGCCAGTATTGCATCAGGCGGCGTCCGGCTTCTTGAAGACCCAGTTCCATGGGCGGATGTCGACGCTCTCGAAGAGCCCGGCCTTCGCATAAGGGTCGCCATCGGCGATCGCGCGGGCGGCGGCTTCATCCTCGGCCTCGACGGCGACCATCGAGCCGGTGGGCTTGCCTTCGGTGTCGAGGAACGGGCCGGCGAAGCGCAGCGCGCCCTCGGCATCGAGGCCGTTCAGATAGTCGACATGGGCGGGGCGGTTGTCGAGGCGGGTCTGCAGGTGCCCCGCTTTGTCCTTGCACAGAAGAATGTAGATCACGCGCGCGCCCTTTCTCGTTCAATCGGATCGGGTTTGGAGATAGTCCGGCTGCGACCCCAAAAGCAAGACGGCCATGCGTCCGGTGGGACACATGGCCGTCTTCGATGACAGTGTCGCTTCTGGCTTACGCCGCGCCGGCGATCTTGGCCGACTTTTCGAAGCGCTTGCGCTCGTGCGGGTCGAGATAGAGCTTGCGCAGGCGGATCGTCTTCGGCGTGACCTCGACCAGTTCGTCGTCCTGAATCCAGGCCAGCGCGCGCTCCAGCGTCATGCGGATCGGCGGGGTGAGGCGCACGGCCTCGTCCTTGCCGGCGGCGCGGATGTTGGTGAGCTTCTTGCCCTTGAGGACGTTCACTTCGAGATCGTTGTCACGGCTGTGGATGCCGATGATCATGCCGGCATAGACCTTGACGCCGGCGTCGATGACCATCGGGCCGCGGTCTTCGAGGTTCCACATGGCGAAGGCGACCGACTCGCCCTGGTCGTTGGAGATCAGGACGCCATTGGTGCGGCCGGCGAGCTCGCCCTTGTAGGGCTGGTAGGAGTGGAACAGGCGGTTCATCACCGCGGTGCCGCGCGTGTCCGTCAGGAGCTCCGACTGGTAGCCGATGAGGCCGCGCGTCGGCGCGTGGAAGACGAGGCGCTGGCGGTCGCCGCCGGACGGGCGCAGCTCGACCATGTCGGCCTTGCGCTCGGACATCTTCTGCACGACGACGCCCGAATGCTCCTCGTCGACGTCGATCACGACTTCTTCGATCGGCTCAAGCAGATCGCCGTTCTCGTCCTTCTGCATGACGACGCGCGGACGCGAAACGGCAAGCTCGAAGCCCTCGCGGCGCATGGTCTCGATCAGCACGGCGAGCTGCAATTCGCCGCGGCCGGAAACGTAGAACGAATCCTTGTCGGCCGATTCCTCGATCTTGAGCGCGACATTGCCCTCGGCCTCCTTCATCAGGCGGTCGCGGATGACGCGGCTGGTGACCTTGTCGCCCTCGGTGCCGGCGAGCGGCGAATCGTTGACGATGAAGGACATGGTGACGGTCGGCGGATCGATCGGCTGCGCCTGCATCGGCTCGGTCACGGCCGGGTCGCAGAACGTGTCGGCGACGGTGCCCTTGGACAGGCCCGCGATCGCGACGATGTCGCCCGCCTGCGCTTCCTCGATCGGCTGGCGCTCGAGGCCGCGGAAGGCGAGGATCTTGGAGACGCGGCCGTTCTCGAGCAGCGAGCCGTCATGGTGCAGCACCTTGACCGACTGGTTCGGCTTCAGCGTGCCCGACGCGATGCGGCCGGTGATGATGCGGCCGAGGAACGGGTTGGCTTCGAGGATCGTGCCGATCATGCGGAACGGGCCGGGCGCGACGGTCGGCTCCGGCACGTGCTTGACCACAAGTTCGAACAGCGGCTCGAGGCGCTGGTCCTTCGGGCCTTCCGGGTTTTCGGAGACCCAGCCGTCACGGCCCGAACCGTAGAGGATCGGGAAGTCGAGCTGCTCGTCGGTCGCGTCGAGCGCGGCGAAAAGGTCGAACACCTCGTTGACGACCTCGACATGGCGGGCGTCGGGACGGTCGATCTTGTTGATGACGACGATCGGGCGCAGGCCGACCTTCAGCGCCTTGCCGACGACGAACTTGGTCTGCGGCATCGGGCCTTCGGCGGCGTCGACGAGGACGATCGCGCCATCCACCATCGACAGGATGCGTTCGACCTCACCGCCGAAATCGGCGTGGCCCGGCGTGTCGACGATGTTGATGCGGGTGTCCTTCCAGTCGACCGAGGTCGCCTTGGCGAGGATGGTGATGCCGCGTTCCTTTTCGAGGTCGTTCGAATCCATCGCGCGCTCGGCGACGCGCTGGTTGTCGCGGAACGAGCCCGACTGCTTCAGGAGTTCGTCGACGAGCGTGGTCTTGCCATGGTCGACGTGCGCGATGATCGCGATGTTGCGGAGCTTCATTGTGGGTACCCGGGGGTTTTTGCGTCCAGCGCCCAACATGGCGCGGCGATTACGTTGGCGCGCTCTTACAGGTTTTTTCGCAAATGCGAAAGGGGGCGCGGTGCGCCTCGCATGGGAAGCGCCGTCCGCGACCTCGATCCCGGCCGCGTGCCCGCCCTAGATCAGGGCAGGCGCGACCGTGGTCAGGATGAACTGGCGCAGGAAGAAGATCAACAGAAGAAGGATGATCGGCGAGATGTCGATGCCGCCAAGATCGGGCAAAAGGCGCCGGATCGGCCGCAGCGCCGGCTCGGTCACCTTGTAGAGAAAATTGCCGATCGTGCCGACGAACTGGTTGCGCGGATTGACGACGTTGAAGGCGTAGAGCCAGGAGAAGATCGCCGACAGGATGATCAGCCACCAGTAGATATCCAGTGCCAGGATGATGGTCTGAATGAGGGCGATCATGCCGGTCTCCATTGGTCGCAATCGGCCGCGACCGATGCTCGTTCGTTGGTGGCCGACATGTAGACGCTGGGTCCTTGCCCGGCAAGCCCCGGCCCGCGCGGCAGGGGCGCCGCGACGCAAAGATCAACTTGACAGTAAACCGACGCAATCCCTAAATGCGCGGCACTGGTCATGGGGCTGTAGCTCAGTTGGGAGAGCGCGTCGTTCGCAATGACGAGGTCAGCGGTTCGATCCCGCTCAGCTCCACCAGTTTCCACCCGCAAGCACCTGACTACGGTCCGCCGAAGGGATGGCGTCGCGATCTTCACGATCTCACTTTCGGCCCCGCCAAAGCGGGGCCGCGAGCAGGGCGCCACTACTCCAGGGGCAGGCTCTCCTCATCGAGACGCGCGACGACGCCCGTCGGCGCATAGCGCTCGACGAGACTGCGGCCGAGCCCGATCGCCAGCCAGTAGCAGACCACGGCGCCCAGCATCGCGCCCGTCCAGGAAATCGCCGCCCCCCATGCCCATCCGAAAATCGCGGCATTGGCGAACGTCACCGCGACGGCGGGCAGGGGTGCCAGGACCGCATGAAAGACCATGATGAAGATCGAGATTGCGGGCGCCCATGCCCCGGCCGACTCGACCCAGCCGCGAACCGCATGAATGTCCGCCATCGACAGAACGAAGATCAGCCGATTGATTTCAGACCGGATTGCCGGAACCAGCAGATAAGCGGCGATGCAAACGGCAACCAACGCCGAAGCCGCGAAAAAGGAACGCAGCGCATTGCGCGGTGCCGGGCGGCTGCCCGCTTGCTCGATGGATTTGGAAATGTCGAGGCTAGGTGCGACAGACTGTCGACCCGGATGGTGGTTCAAGGACCACCGAAGCCCGAATTGCTGAAGTCGGCGATGCAGATCAGCGAGCACGACATGTCTGATTGTTATTTCGTACTTGGCACCGGGTCAATGTGATCGAATGGATCTCGAATCGTTCGGACACCCGGTATGGCCGATCTTCTCCCGGTTGCTGTCACATCCCTGCAATTGAATTTGCAGCCTCGCTGCTCCAGTCTGACGAATTGTGATTCGGCACTGGCGACGAGGGACATGGCCAATACGATCACTCATGACAGGCGCGCGGTCCGGCAGGGCGTGATTGCGGCGCTTTTTGCGGCTTTGCTCGCGGGATGCAGCGGCACCACGCAGTTCCAGCGATCGGCGTCGAGCGCGCGCGTCGGCGCCGTCGAGGCGATGGCTCTGCCGCCGCCCGGCGGCCCGGCGGTCATCGATGTCGTGGAGCGTCGCTTCGCCAATGCCGTCCAGCAGGACATCGCGCTTGGAACACGCTCGCGCGTTGCCGGGCAAAACCTGCTGCGCGTGCAGCTCTTCGGGCCGATGGGTTCGGAAGCAGGCCAGACGACCCTGTCGAACCTGCCGCTGACCGAGGCGTCCATCCGGCGCGAGATGCGCAGCTTGTTGCCGGGCATCGCGATGCAGACATCGGCGCTTTTCGTCCAGAACAATTACGGTCCGTTCGGTTACGCATTCGGCCGCAGCGGTCGCGATCTTTGCCTCTACGCCTGGCAGCGGGTGAGCGCGCCGCGCACGGCTGCGCCCTTCAACCTGCGCGGAACGATGCAGACCCGCTTGCGCCTTTGCGAGACCGGTGCCTCGGAACAGGCTCTCCTCAAGGTGATGTACGGCTATACGGTGACTGGCGGGTTCGGCGCCGAAAGCTGGAATCCGTTCGGCAATCCGCCGCCGCCCGACGAGCGTCTCGGACGCACGGGCAGCCCTGTCTTTCCCGCCGGGAGCGCGCGGTTCGAAACCGTGCTGGAGCCAGAGCCGGTCGTCCTGAGGCCGGCCAACAGGCGGGTCGTGATCGCCGCTCCTGCGCCCGCCGCCCCTTCGGCGCCGCAAGAACAGGCATTGCCTCCCGGCGCTCCCATCGTTCCGCCGCCGCCCACGTCTACCCAGGCGGCACCCATCGTTCCCGCGCCGCCGCCCGCGGCCGAGACGACCCCCAATCCGTGAATGCGGGGTAGGAGGACGCCCTTCTTAACCTCGGATTCAGCATGAACGGCGGTGTGATTGGCCGCAGCGGAAGGAGTGACCGATTTTTTCAACCGGCTGGAATCACAGGAAGGACGGAGCGAAATGACATGATGCGCAAAGCGAGCGGCACCAAGACATGATCAAGCTTGCCCTTGCAGTCGTGTGGATCACCGCCGCAGCCTGCGTCCTTTTCATCGTCTCGCTTCCGATCAACCTGCAGACGCATCTCATCGCCGGAACGATCGTCGTCATCCTGATGATGGTCTTCAAGCTGTTCCGCTCGGACGGGACATGGCGCCTGGTCGCGCTCGCCTTCGGAACCGCGATCGTGCTGCGCTATGTCTACTGGCGCACGACGAGCACGCTTCCGCCGGTCACCCAGCTCGAGAACTTCATTCCCGGCCTGCTGCTCTACCTTGCCGAGATGTACAGCGTCTTCATGCTGTTTCTCAGCCTGTTCATCGTCGCCCGGCCGCTTCGCCCGCGGCCTGCCCCGAGCGTCGAAGAGCAGGTCCTGCCGACCGTCGACGTCTTCATCCCGACCTATAATGAGGACCCGGTCCTCCTCGCCGACACGATCGCGGCGGCCAAGGCGATGGACTATCCCGCCGACCGCTTCACCGTCTGGCTGCTGGATGATGGCGGCACGGAGCAGAAGCGCAATTCCGACAGCGTCGTCGACGCGCAAATGGCCCAGCGTCGCCACATCGAGCTGCAGCAGCTTTGCGAGGAACTGGGCGCGCGCTACCTGACGCGAGCCCGCAACGAGCACGCCAAGGCGGGCAATCTCAACAACGGGCTCGAACATTCGACGGGCGAACTGATTGCCGTCTTCGACGCCGACCACGCGCCGACCCGGCCGTTCCTGCGCGAGACGGTCGGCTATTTTCGCGAGGACAAGCGTCTGTTCCTCGTCCAGACGCCGCACTTCTTCCTCAACCCGGACCCGCTCGAACGAAATCTCAGGACGTTCGAGAAGATGCCGTCCGAAAACGAGATGTTCTACGGCATCATCCAGCGCGGCCTCGACAAGTGGAACGCGGCCTTCTTCTGCGGCTCGGCGGCGGTGCTTCGGCGCGAGGCGCTTGCCGAATCGAAGGGTTTTTCGGGCATTTCGATCACCGAGGATTGCGAGACGGCGATCGAGCTGCATTCGCGCGGCTGGAACAGCGTCTATGTCGACAAGCCGCTGATCGCGGGCCTGCAGCCGGCGACATTCGCCAGCTTCATCGGCCAGCGCTCGCGCTGGGCGCAGGGGATGATGCAGATCCTGCGCTTCCGCTTCCCGCTTCTCAAGCGCGGGCTCTCCCTGCCGCAGCGTCTTTGCTACATGTCGTCGACGCTGTTCTGGCTGTTCCCCTTCCCGCGGACGATCTTCCTCTTCGCGCCGCTCTTCTACCTGTTCTTCGACCTTCAGATATTCACGGCGTCCGGCGGCGAGTTCCTCGCCTATACGCTCAGCTACATGCTCGTGAATTTGATGATGCAGAACTACCTCTACGGCTCTTTCCGATGGCCGTGGATTTCGGAACTCTACGAGTACATCCAGACCGTCCATCTTCTCCCGGCCGTGATTTCCGTGGCGCTCAATCCGCGCAAGCCGACCTTCAAGGTCACGGCCAAGGACGAAACCATCACCACGAGCCGGCTGTCGGAATTGTCGAGGCCGTTCTTCCTGATCTTCGCCGTCCTTCTGATCGGCGTTGCCGTCACTGCCTGGCGCATCTATGCCGAGCCCTACAAGGCCGACGTCACGCTCGTCGTCGGCGGCTGGAACCTGCTCAACCTCATCATGGCGGGCGCTGCCCTCGGTGTCGTCGCGGAGCGGCGGGAGCGCGCGGCGACACGGCGCGTGAAGATCAACCGGCGCTGCGAATTCGGCGTCGGCGAGATTTGGTATCCCGCCACGATCGAGGATGTGTCGGTCAATGGCGCGCGCGTGCGGGTCGCCAATCAGGGCGCGCTCGCCGGCATCGACAGCGGCCAGGCCGCGATCCGTTTCACGCCGCATTGGGCGAGCGAGCCACAGACGCTACCGCTCCTGATCCGCAACAAGGACAGGGTCGGCGATGCGTTGGCCATCGGCTGTTCGTTCGTGCGTTCGCAGACGATCCATCACCGCATGGTCGTCGACCTGATCTTCGCCGATGCCGGGCAGTGGTCGAGTTTCCAGAGCTTGCGCCGACGCAACCCCGGCGTCTTCCTGGGCACGATCTGGTTCCTGCGCGTCGCCCTGTTCCAGACCTATCGCGGCCTCTACTACTTCGTGCGCAACAGGTCGGATCGCACCGACGCCGCGCGCGCCGCATCGGGAGCCCGGGCATGAAGCGCGAACTGGCCGCAGCCCTCATGCTTCTCGCGCCGGGCGCCGCCCTCGCACAGGGCACGCCCTTCGACATGTCGCCCGAGCGGCCGGCGGCCGAGGAGCAGGTGCCGGCGATCGAGCCGCCGCAACCGCTTCCCGCTCCGCAGCCCGAGCCGGCGCCGATCCCGGAACCCGCCGACGAGTCTGCGCCCGAGGCCGAAACCGGCGACGATCCGGCGCCAGAGGCGGAAACGGTCGACGACTCGGCGGATTCCTCGGTGCGTCATTTGCTGCCGCAGGCAAGGATGCGCCTGAACGGCGAAAGCGACAGCCGCGCCTGGGCGGTCTATCTGACCGGAGATCAGGCGCAGTCGGCCGCGCGGCTCGATCTGGCCTATAGCAACGCGATCGTGGTGGCGCCCGAAACCTCGCGGCTGTTCGTGTCGGTCAACGGCATCTCGATCCTCGACCAGAGCATCCAGTCGGCAGAGACCCTCAGCCACCTGTCGCTGGACGTCGCGCCCGGCGTGCTCCAGCCGGGGCGAAACGAGATCAGCGTTCGCGCCGTCCACCGCCACCGCACCGATTGTAGCATCGCCTCCACCTATGAATTGTGGACCGAACTCGACGGCGCCGGAACGACGCTGACCTTTACGGGCGATGCGGCGGTCGGGCCGGAGAGCATCGAAGAGTTGCGCGCGCTCGGCGCGAACATCGACGGAGAGGCGCAGATCGCGATCGTCGCGCCCGGCCTGTCGCGAAGCGACATCGGCGCGGACCTGCTCCGGCTCGCCCAGGCGGTGACGTTGTCGACCAGCCTTGCCAATTCCCGTTTCTCGATCGCGGCGAGCATGGACGAGGCGTCGCAGGATGCCGCGCTGGTGGTCGTCGTCGGAACGGCCGATGAGGTTGCGGCGCTGGCCGGGGTCGATCCTGGCGAAATCGACGGCGCGAGCGCGTCCCTGCATGCGCCCGCCGGCGGCGTTCCGACGCTGCTCGTCACCGGCCGGTCGCGCCAGGAATGGCTCGCCGCGATCGACGGGATCGCCCAGCAGGTCGACCGGCCCGCCAACTCGCCGCGCGAATTTCTGGTGACGGAGGCGGTGCGCACGCCGAATGCGTCGATGCTCTACGAGGCCCGCAGCGTCACATTCGCCGAGTTCGGCATTGCCTCGGAGCAATTTGCCGGCCGCCGCTACGCGCGTTCGTTCCAGTTCGCGATCCCGTCGGATTTCTATGCCGGGTCGTACGGCCAGGCGCGCATCCTGCTCGACGCGGCCTATACGAGCGCGGTGCTGCCCGGCGGCCTCATTAACGTCTATGTCAACGGCAACATCGCGACGTCCGTGCCGATGACGGCCCGCCGAGGCGCGGTGCTGCGCCAGTTCCCGATCAAGGTGACGATGGAGCACTTCCGGCCGGGCGTGAACACGGTGCTCCTCGAAGTGGATCTCTTGACGCAAGCTGATCAGGTCTGCGCGCCCGGCGCCACGACGGACGACACGCCGCGTTTCGCCCTGTTCGACACGTCCCGTTTCGTCTTGCCGCAATTCGCCCGGGTCGGGCAGTTTCCAAACCTGGCGGCAGTGGCCGGAACCGGCTTTCCCTATAATCGCGCCGAGCGGCCCGTACCCGTTCTCATCGGGCGCGGTTCGACCGCAGGGCTGTCGGCCGCGGCCAACTTTCTCGCGAATGTCGCACAGGTGGGCGGGCGCATCGTCCCGGTTCAACTGGTGATGTCGCCGGAGGCCGCGCGCGAACAGAACGCGCTCTTCTTCGGCACGCCGGCCAGCGTCCCCGCAAGCGTCCTGACGCAGGTGGGCATCGATGCGCAGGCGGCTTCGAGCTGGGCGCCGATCCGCGCCACCGGATCGGTCGCGGCGTCGGCCGGGACCGCCGGCGCCAACCCGGTGACCATGGAAGACTGGCGCACCCGCATGGACACGGGCCGGGTCAGCCAGGCGGTCGACGCGACGCGGAACTGGCTCTCGGAAACCTTCGACCTGACCGCGGACATGCTGCGCTTTGCGCCGCGCGAAGACCCGCCCTACATACCCGCGCAGACCGACTCGCTCGTCGTTGCGCAGGGGCTCAACCCGGCGGGCACGGGCACATGGACCGTGGTCGCTGCCGCCGACGACGTCGGGCTGGAAGCGGGCGGACGCACGCTTGCTTCGGCCGCAAACTGGTCGCAGATCGCCGGTCATCTCGCCGCCTTCCCCGCAGAGGCCGGGCCCCCGCTCGTTCTCGACGCGGGGTCCGTCGCGTTCGTCGCATCGCAGGAGCCGTCTCTTGGCAACTACCGGCTGATCGTCGCAAACTGGTTGTCGTCGAACATCCTGTCCTACGCGCTGGGCCTGGTGGTCATCTGCATCGTTCTGGGCGTTTCGACGTCGAGATTGCTGGCGCGTCTTGGGAGACGCAATTGAAACGCATCGCCTTTGCGGCGCTCATGCTGGTGCTTGCCGCCGGAGCCGCCATGTCGCAGGAAACCGCCCCGATCACCGAAGCCGAATGGGAGCTCTACAGCGACCGGTTCGTGACCGAGGAGGGGCGGGTGCTGGATGATGCCAATGACGACATCAGTCATAGCGAGGGCCAGGGCTACGGCATGCTCCTCGCCCGGATCGCCGGCGCGCGCGACGATTTCGAGCGCATCTGGTCGTTCACCCGCCGCGAACTCCTGCTGCGCGACGACGGCCTCGCCGCGTGGAAATGGGAGGCCGACCAGACCCCGCACGTCACCGACGTCAACAATGCCAGCGACGGCGACATTCTCATCGCCTACGCGCTCGCGACCGCCGGCCAGACATGGGGCGACGAGCGGCTGACGGCATCCGCGGCGACGCTTGCCGAGGCGATCGGGCGTCACCTCGTTTATGAGCATGAGGGCCGTGTGATGCTGCGGCCGGGAGTCGCCGGTTTTTCCGGCGAGGAGCGGGAGGACGGGCCGGTGGTCAACCCGTCCTACTGGGTGTTCGAGGCGTTCGCGTCCTTCGAGGCCCTTGCCCCCGAAACGGACTGGCAGGCGCTTGCGCAGGGCGGGTTGGAACTCGTCTCGTCCGCCCGGTTTTCCGACCGGCAACTGCCGCCCGACTGGCTTTCGATCGGATCTGTGTTCGCACCGGCACAGGGCTTCGAAGCCGAATTCGGCTACAATGCCCTGCGAATCCCCCTCTACCTGATGCGCGCCGGCATGGGCGGCGCCGGACTGATCGACGAGATGCGGCGCGGAATGGTCGACGAAGATGCGAATCTGACGCTGGTGGATCTCGCCACCGGCACGACCAAGACGGCTCTGAGCGATGCCGGCTACCGCATCATACCCGCCATGGCCGCCTGCGTGGTCGATGACGCGCCAATCGAGCCTGAACTCCTGACATTCGCGCCGACCGTCTATTATCCGTCGACGCTGCATCTTCTGGCACTCGCGCATCTGCGCCAGCAACATGCGGAGTGTCTCCCATGACGTCGCGCCTCGCTCTTCTTGCCTCGGCCATCTGTCTCGCAACCGCCGCGCCGGCGGGTGCGCAGTTCTGGAACATCAACGGCGACGCAGGCTCCGTGCAGACCACAGGCGCGGTCGCCTCGCCGCCATTTTCGGCCGGCGAGGCGTCGTCACTGCCCGAAGCGCCGCTGGTCGCCCAGGCGCCGGTGCCTGCACCGCCGCCCGACCAGCCAATGCCGACCGTCGACGAATCGGCGCTTCGCTATTTCGCGCGCCAGGGCGACACGCGACGGCTGGAGATCGAGATCGCGCGCCTGCGCGCGCTTTATCCGTCCTGGACACCGCCGGCCGATCCGCTCGCGGTTCCGCTGAGCGTCGACGAGCGTCTCGAGGCCGTCTGGCTGCTTTATTCGCAAGGGCGCCTCGCCGAAGCACGCCAGGCGATCGCCGAGCGTCAGATGTCCGAGCCGCAATGGCAGCCGCCGTCCGACCTTTTGGACCGCCTCGCGGTTTCCGAGGCGCGCGAACGGCTGGTGAACGCCTCCAATCTCGACCAGTACCAGACGGTCGTGCGTGTCGGGTCCGAGAATCCGAGCCTGTTGACCTGTTCGGAGGTCGACGTCCTCTGGCGCGTGGCCGAAGCCTTCGCCATGACCGAGCGCCAGCCCCGCGCGCGCGACGCCTATCGCTATGTCCTGACCACCTGCGACGATCCGCAGGAGCGCCTGGCGACGATGCAGAATGCGGCGCAGCTTCTTTCGGCCGATCTGCGCGACGAACTCCTGACGCTGGAGCGTTTCGGCGACGATGGGGCCGGCGAGTTCGCGCCGGTGCGGGACGATCTCGCGCGCGACGCGCTGGCCGCCGCTGGGGAAGACGCCTCAGTGACCGCCAGCGCCGAAGACATCGCCCGTGTCGAGCGGCTGGCCGGCGAGGGACCGAGCGCAAGCGATGCGCGGCTGCTCGGCTGGTACTATCTCGGTCGCGACGACGCCGAAGCGGCGGAACGATGGTTCCGCATGGCCTTCGAGGCCGAAGCCGAGGGCGATGCGGCCGAAGGGCTCGCGCTCGCGCTGATCGAACGGGATGCGTTCGCGGAAGCCGAGGACGTCGCCTTTCCCTATCGCGACGAGAACGACGACCGGCGGCAGGTCTATCTCGCCGCAGCGGCCAACCTTCTCGCCGTCGAGCCGCGCGTTGCGCTCGCGCCTGACATTCTGGCCCGTATCGTCGGGGAGGTGGTCGAAGCCCGCAACGCACCGGCCGCCCAGCAGCTTGGCTGGTACGCGCGCGCCTACGGCCAGCACGAGACCGCCGGCCAGTGGTTTTCCACTGCCCTCGGATTCGATCCCGATGACGAAGCGTCCGCCTACGGCCTCGCCTTGACGCGGCTGCAACTCGGCGACACGGCCGGCCTCGCGGAAGTAAAGCGGCAATGGGCCGGACGGTCGGACAGAATCGCGACGGTCGGAACGCCGCAGGCCGAGCCCGCAGCGCCGGCGCCTCAACCGCCCGCTCCGGGCGGGGCGCAGAACGTGCAACCCGCACAGCCGCTCGCCTATGCGGCCGCGCCCGCACAGCCGGCCGCGCCCACGATCATCGTCGAAGCAGAACCCAGAGCCGCAGCGCCGGCGCGAACGCGCCCGAGCTCGGGATGCAGCGCCTCGACCGACCCGCGCGGCATGGCGCCGCGCGCCGCGCTCACCCTCGGGTGGTGCCTGATGGAGATCGACCGCCCGCTCGAAGCCGCCCGCGCCTTCGACGTCGCATTGCGCGCAGACGGCGCCACGGCGCGCGATGCGGCCTATGGCCAGAGCCTTGCCTATCTGCGCGCCGGGCTGGTCGACGAGGCCGCCGTGGCCGCGACCGCGGCGCCGATGAACTCCGAGCGGAGCGCCGAACTGCAGGCCAGCATTCTCGCCGAACGCGCGCTCGGCGCCTTCGAGCGCCGCCGCTACGCCGAGGCGCTGATGGCGCTCGACCAGCGCGCGCAGATCGCCGCGGAACGCAACGATTTGATGGTCCTGCGCGGCTACGCCTATCTCAACCTCTACCGAACCGACGATGCGAGACGCGTCTTCCAGTCGGTCGCGGGAACGGGCAGCCGCGAGGGACTGCGGGGGCTGGCCGCCGTCGACGACCAGATGAATTCGCAGCGATGAACCATGGCTCCATCGTCAAGCAGGACGCCCCTTGAGCGGGACCGTCCTGCGGCACGTCCACGATAAAAATCTGAATGGGGGAGATATCGCCATGAACAACCCGCTCGACCTGACCGGCAAGGTGGCGGTCGTCACCGGTTCGACCCGCGGCATCGGACGCGCCATCGTCGAACTCTTCGCCGAACTGGGTGCCTCGGTCGTCGTGTCGAGCCGCAAGGCGGAGGTTTGCGACGCGGTGGTGGCCGGCATCACGGCCAAGGGCGGGCAGGCGATCGCGGTCCCTTGCAACATCACGCGACGCGACGAGGTGGAGGCGCTCGTCTCGACGACCCGCGACAGGCTCGGCCCGATCGACATTCTCGTCTGCAACGCGGCCGTCAATCCGGTCTACGGGCCGCTGTCGCAGATGACCGACGAGGCCTTCGACAAGATTTTCGACGCCAACGTGAAGAGCAATCTGTGGCTGGCAAACCTGACGATCCCGGAAATGGCGGAGCGGGGCGGCGGCGCGGTGGTGATCGTGTCGTCCATTGCCGGCATCCGGGGAACCGACCGGATCGGCGGCTACGGCATCTCGAAAGCGGCCGACTTCGCACTGGCGCGCAATCTCGCCGTCGAATGGGGGCCGCGCAACGTGCGCGTCAATTGCGTCGCGCCGGGCCTGGTGAAGACCGATTTCGCGCGCGCCCTGTGGGAAGACGAGCAACTGCTCTCCGAGCGCAACCGGACGACCCCGCTGCGCCGCATCGGCCATCCCGGCGAAATCGCCTCGATCGTCGCCTTCCTGGCATCGGGCGCATCGAGTTTCATCACCGGCCAGACCATCGTCGCCGATGGCGGCGTGACCATTGCCTGAGATCATTGCCGCAGCGATGACAATATTGGTGGTTTCGATGGTGGCGAAATCGCAATCGAGGGAATGAAAAGCATTGCAAGCAACGTCCGGCGGGCGTGCCGCGATATTGGCCGAAAGTGCTGAAATTCATGCGAATATCGCGCATTGTTCGGAAGGAATTCGACGGATCACTGGAACGTCGTTCAAATTGATCTGGTTGGATTGAGCCGCGTTGGACAAAAGCTGGACGGGATGCAATGGTCCGGATGGGAGGAGTAAGGCGCAGACCGGGCAATTCCGCGGATGAATTTTCATGCCGCCAAAGGTGTCGAGCCGCCACCGGCAGCCTTCTGCCCGACGATTGCCATCCACATTGAGAGCTGCGTGCGACCGGGGAGGTTCGGTTCGCTCACGCGGAATCCGACGATTTGGAAGACCACAGAGGAGGAGCATTCATGATCGGAACTTCATTGCGTTCCCGCACCGCGGTCGCGGCCGGCATTCTTTGCGCTGTCGCCGCTACGGGCCAGGCATCGGCGCAGGATATCGAACTGCCCGGCCAGCTTGCCTGGACCGCCTATGATGTCGGTTCTGGCGGCTACAATCAGGCGGTCGCCATCGGCGGCGCGCTGAAGAACGAACTGGGCATCGACCTGCGCGTGCTGCCCGGACGCAACGACGTTTCGCGTCAGGTTCCCCTGCGCCAGGGCCGCGTCCAGTTCTCCGCCACGGGCGTCGGCGCATCCTATCTCGCGCAGGAAGGTGTTTTCGAGTTCGGCGGCGCGGATTGGGGCCCGCAGGCGGTTCGCCTGCTTCTGGCGGCCAATGGCGACGGCAATCTCGGCATCGGCGTCGCGGCGGATGCGGGCATCGAGACCATCGCGGACCTGGCCGGCAAACGGGTCGCCTATGTCGTCGGCGCACCCTCGCTGAACGAGAACATCACGGCGATCCTGGCCTTTGCGAACCTGACGTGGGACGACGTGGAGCGCGTCGAGTTCTCGGGCTTCGGCGCGGCCTGGGAGGCCATCATCAACGACCAGGCGGACGCGGCATTCGCGGCATCGACATCTGGTCAGGCCTATCAGCTCGAAGCCTCGCCGCGCGGCCTGTTCTGGCCGCCTTTGCCGCATGACGACACGGAGGGCTGGCAGCGCCTTCAGGAGCGGGCACCGTTCTTCATTCCCAATGACGGTACCGAAGGCGCCGCGATGGGAGCGGACAACGTCAACGAGGCGGCGACCTATCCCTACCCGGTGCTGACGACCTATGCCGAGCAGGACACAAGTCTCGTCTACAACATGACGAAGGCCATGGTCGAACTCTATCCGACCTATCAGGACAGCGCGCCGGGGATCAACGGCTGGGCGCTGGACAATCAGGTATTCGCCTGGGCGGTGCCCTATCACGAAGGGGCGGTGGAATATTTCCGCGAGGCGGGCGTCTGGACCGAAGAGCATGACGCGCACAACGATGCCCTGATCGAGCGACAGGGCGTTCTGGCCGCGGCTTGGGAGGAGATGCAGGGCGAAGAGGTCGCGGAGGCGGACTTCGAGGCGCGCTGGATGGAAATTCGTGCCCGGAAGCTGGAAGAAGCCGGGCTGAGCGTGGTCTTCGAATAGCCGAACGGCCAAGGAAGTGGAGGCCCGCGCCGGGCCTTCATTTGTCTGCTTCCAGCACGGGAACCCTGCGATGACCGGTCAGCATGTGACGGGAGGCGCCAAGAGCGCGTCTCCCGCGGAACCAGCGGTCCTGCAGGACCATGCCAAGGATGAAATCGCCCAGGAGCTGCGCTATCGCCTCCTGCCGAATTCGATACGCTGGGTTCTGGCACTCGCGACGCTTGCGGCGATCGCGCTGGCCGTCAATCAGCTCTTCAACCTTCGGCTGCTGCCGACCACAATTCTAGATCCGCAATATCTGTACGTCCTGTCCGGCATCTTCCTGGCCATGACGTTCATCGCGTTCCCGGCATTCGCGGGTGCGCCGAGCCACCGGATTCCCTGGTACGATTTCGTCCTCGCCGCAGCCAGTGCGGGCGTGTCGGGCTATTTCGCCTACACGGCCCAGACCAGCCTTCTTCAAGGCTGGGAATACGGTGCACCGCCGCTCGCGACCTATCTGAGCTTCGTCATGTGGGCGCTCATTCTCGAGGGCGCCCGCCGCACCGGCGGTCTCATCATCTTCGTGCTGGTGCTGCTGTTCTCGCTCTATCCGGTCGTCGCCGACAAGATGCCGGGCCCGATCTCGGGATTTCCGTCTCCGCTCAACGAGACGATCGCATTCCATATCATTTCCGCCGAAAGCTCGTTCGGCATTCCGATGCGGGCCTTCGGGCAACTCGTCATCGGCTTCATCGTCTTCGGGGCCGCGCTTCAGTTCACCGGTGGTGGCAGGTTCTTCAACAATCTGGCGCTCGCGCTCGTGGGCCGGTTCCGCGGCGGCGCGGCGAAGGTCGCGATCTTTGCCTCGGGTTTCATGGGGTCGATGTCGGGAAGCGTCATCTCCAACGTCCTGACGACAGGCGTGGTCACGATACCTGCCATGAAACGCGCCGGGTTTTCCGCGCGCTATGCCGCCGGCACCGAAGCCTGCGCCTCGACGGGCGGGACATTGATGCCGCCCGTCATGGGCACGACCGCCTTCATCATGGCGTCGTTCCTCGGCCGGCCCTATGTCGAGATCGCCATTGCCGCCATCATTCCGTCGGTTCTCTTCTATTTCGCGCTGTTCGTCCAGCTTGACGCCTATGCCGCCAAGCGCAACCTCAAGGGCATGCCCGAAAGCGAACTGCCGACGTTCCGGCAGACATTCGCGGAGGGCTGGCAGTACATCGCGGTGTTCGCGGTCCTGATCTTCGTGATGATCGGCCTGCGGCAGGAAACGCTGGCGCCGTTCTATGCGACGGCGCTGCTCCTGATCATCAACCAGATCTGGCCGTCGACCCGTCTGTCCATCGGCGGCTTCGCCGATCTGCTCGTCTCGATCGGGCGCTCGCTCGCGGAACTCGTGGCGCTGCTTCTGGCCGTCGGCATGATCGTCGGGGCGTTTTCGGCAACCGGCCTCGCCGGCACGCTGGTCAACGATCTCGTCTTCCTCGCCGGAGACGGGACGCTGACCTTGCTGATCATGGGCGCCGCGACGGCGTTCATCTTCGGCATGGGCATGACGGTCACCGCCTGCTACATCTTCCTCGCCATCGTCCTGGCGCCGGCACTGGTGCAGTCGGGCCTCGACCCGCTGGCCGTGCATCTCTTCATTCTCTACTGGGGCATGGTGTCCTTCATCACGCCGCCGGTCGCGCTCGGCGCCTTCGCGGCGGCGACGATCGCCGGCGTCAGCCCGATGAAGGCGGCGGCGTCGGCCTGTGTTCTGGGCAGCGTGATCTACGTCGTTCCCTTCTTCTTCGTCCTCAATCCCGCGCTCATCGGGCAAGGCACGCCGGTCGAAGTCGGCGCGGTCTTCGTCACCGCCCTCGTCGGCGTCATCTTCATCGGCTCTGCCGTTCAGGGATACATCGCGGGCCTGGGTGCGATACAGGACGGAGCGCCGGGCTACGCGATGCGGATCATGCTCGCAATCGGCGGACTTGCGCTGGCCGCACCGGGCGTTCAGAGCCTCGGGCTGTCGAACCTCGAAACCGCCGCGATCGCACTGTTGATCGCTGCGCCGACGCTCGTGGTGACGTTCCTCCGGAACAGACGCGCCGTCCCTGCATGAGGGAGTCGATGGGTCGTCGGAGCGTGCTGCCGATGGGGTTCAATGCTGCGGGTCGAGCGCGGGGCTCGACGTCATGGATTTCTTCAGTTCCTGAATGAGACTGCCGGCGAAACTGGAAATGGAGCTGTCGCGCCGCGTGGCGAAATAGGTCTGAAAGCTCGTTTCCTCCTCGATCGGGATCACGGCAAGGCGCCCACTGCCGATATCGGCGACCGAGAACGTGTCGATGACGGCGACGCCCGCATTGCGTTCGACGAGCGACATCACGGTCGTGCCGAAGCGCGCGCGGATCGGGATGTTGTATTCGAAGCCGTGCCGCTCGAAGAGCGAGACCATGATGCGGCCGTAAGGGTCGTTCGGATCGATGCCGATGAGCGGGTAGCGGGCGATCTGGGCAACGGAAATGCTGGGCATCCGCGCAGCCTCGTGGTCGGGTGCGGTGATGAAGACGAGCTTGCCGGTCGCCAGCGGCTCGAAGACGAGCGAGGGGTGGTCGAGGCGGTAGCTCATCAGCGCGACCTCGCCGCGCGCGAGCATCAGATAGTCGACGGCTTCCTCGATCTTGATGATGTCGATGTTGAGCCGCAGGTCGGGATAGCGCTTTTGCATCGCGACCACCGCACGCGGCACCATGACGTTGGCGATCGAGGGCACCGATCCGAACTGCAGCCCGACATCCTTGCCCCGGGCGAGCCGGTCGATCGCAAGCTGGAGGTCGTCGATCTTGCGATGCACGTCGTTGATCTGCTCGAACACGGCGCGCGCTTCCTCCGCTGGCACGTAGCGGCCGCCCCGGCGGACGAAGAGCCTGATGCCGAGGGAGGTTTCCAGATGCTTCATCAGGCGGCTGATGCCCGGTTGCGAAACATTGAGATGGCGTGCAGCCCCGGCGATGGAGCCCGAAACCATGATCGCGCGAACCACTTCGACCTGTCGCAACGTCAGCATCTCGATCCAACCTTAACCTGATGTTATGTCATTCGACGATCTTGGTAATTGTGTTTGCACGCACGCTGCTTGTAAATGGCGGAACGCATGCGGCCGGCGGGAGGGCAAGTCCGCGCCTGCGTTGAATGCCGGGTTGCCGCATGGTGTCTCGTTGCCATTTGGGAGGAATGAAATGATCCGTAGCATCGTAATGGCTGCCGGCCTGGCGGCCTCGGTCGGCGTGGCCGCCGCGCAGGACTATCCGGAGCGCGAGCTTCTGGGTGTCATCATGTGGGGCGCGGGCGGGGCGACCGACGTCGTCGCGCGCGCCGTGACGCCGGCCGCCGAAGAAGCGCTCGGCCAGAAGATCGTCATGCTCAACAAGGCCGGCGCGGCCGGCGCGATCTCGACCACCTATGTCGCCTCGGCCCCATCCGACGGCTACACGATCCTCTTCGGCGCGGAGAACCCGCAGCTTCATGGAGTGATGGGGCTCGGCGAGATCGACTACAACCAGTTCTATCCGGTCAACATCCTGGGCCGCGGCGTCGGCGTCATCGTCACGAGCCCGGATTCGCCGTGGGAAAGCTTTGCCGATGTCGTCGCCGATGCGCAGAGCCGGCCGGGCGAGATCAAGATGGGCTCGACCGGGCCTGGCGGCATTCCCTACGTCATCGGCGCGATGCTCTCGACAGTCGCGGATTACGAGGTGACGGCCGTTCCGTTCGACGGCGAAGGCCCCGGCCTGACCGCGCTTCAGGGCGGTCATGTCGACTTCATGCCCGTCGGCGCCTCCGCCGCGGCCGAATTGATCAAGGCCGGCACGGTCAAGCCGCTGGCGGTCTTCAATGCCGAGGAGATCGACGCGCTGCCGGGCGTGCCGCCGATCACCGAAGACTATCCCGAGCTTTCCTCGCTGCTCCCCTGGGGCCCGTTCTACGGCGTCTTCGTCAAGGCGGACACGCCGGACGACGTCAAGGCCAAGCTCACGGAAGCGTTCAAGACCGCAGCCGACACCGACGCCTTCAAGACGCTCATGGCCGACCGCACAAACATCACGATGAACATATCGGGTGAAGAGGCGGACGCGTTTCTGAAGCAGTGGCAGTCGGCCACTGTCTGGACGCTGGCCGATGCCGGCGCAGTCGAGCGCTCGCCCGAGGAACTGAACATCCCGCGTCCCTGACCCGGACGCAACGGCCTGTCTGCCCCTTGGCGGCGGACGGGCCACCCGTGCGTGCGACGAGCGCGGACGGTGCAATGAAATCCCAGCAAGATCAGAGCGCCAGATGAACCTTGCGAGCGCTCGAAAAGCGGATGGCTGCCGCGGGAGGACCCCATGAACGAGCCTGACCAGACCGGCAGCACCGCCTATCAGCGCGCGCCCGAGGGCGTAGCGCCCGGCAGTGCGATCTTCAATGTCCTCCTGGCAATCGCCAGCCTCGTCCTTGCCTATCAGGCGTGGTCGATCGCCGGCTTCAAGTCGCTGTCCTCGGCCGGCGTCTTCCCGATGCTGGCGACGGGGACGATGGTGTTGACCGCGATCGTCATCATCGCGAAATCGGCCCGGCGAGAGGGCTGCGGCGATGGCCGGCAGTTCTTCGGCGACGTGGTCTCGTTTCGCATCGTGGCGTTCGCGGCCCTGATCATCGGCTACATGCTCGCCCTTCAGCCGCTCGGCTTCATCGTCGCTTCCTACCTCTTCCTGTCGGCTGCCATGATCCTGCTCTACCGCAAGCGGTTCTTGCTGACGCTCGTGATCAGCGCCGTCTCGGTCGCCGTGATCTACGGTCTGTTCCGCTACGTCTTCGTCGTCGTTCTGCCGAGGGGAGCATTCTTCTGATGGAGAATTTCGGCTACTTCTTCATGGGATGGCTCGACCCGAGCCTGCTCGTCTGGACGGCGATCGGCACGTTCGCCGGCATCTATATCGGCGCCATACCCGGCCTGTCGGTGACGATGGCCGCATCGATCCTGATCTCCTTCACCTTCACATGGGACGTGAACGACGCGCTGGCCCTGATCGCGGGCGTCTATATGGGCGGCGTCTATGGCGGTTCGCGCACCGCCATCCTGCTCAACATTCCCGGCGCGCCGAGCGCCGTCGCGACCGCACTCGACGGCTATCCGCTCGCCCAGCGCGGCGAGGCGGGGCCGGCCATCGGCCTTTCGACGGTCATGTCGGTCATCGGGGGCTTCGTCGGCATCATCGCGCTCGCGGTGGCCGCGCCGGTGATCTCGAAATTCGCCTTGATGTTCGCGCCGCGCGACTATCTGCTGATCGCCATCATCGGCATTCTGCTTGTCGGCAGCCTGGCCGCGAGTTCGCTCGCCAAGGGCATCTTCGCCGCTTCGCTGGGCATCGTCATCGGCCTCGTCGGCATGGACCCGATGACGGCGCAGGCGCGCTTCACCTTCGGCGAATTCAGCCTGATGGGCGGCATCTCCTATGTCGCCGCGATGATCGGTTTCTTCGGCGTTGCCGAAGTCCTCTACCAGTTGCGGACCTTCGACCTGCCGGCAATCAAGCAGAAGGTCGGAAGCGTCATTCCAAAATGGTCGCTGATCCGCAAATACCTTCCGCTCTCGCTGCAGTCGTCCGCGATCGGCGTGACCATCGGCGCGCTGCCCGGAACGGGCGGAGACATCGCCTCGCTGCTCGCCTACGACCAGGCGAAACGGACGGTCAAGAACCCCTCGCGCCCGTTCGGCGAAGGCGCCTATGAAGGGCTTGTGGCGCCCGAATCGGCCAACAATGCCGCGGTCGGCGGCGCCTATGTGCCCATGCTGACGCTCGGCATCCCCGGTGACGCGGTGACGGCGATCATCATCGGCGCGCTCTATATCCACGGTCTGAAGCCCGGCCCGCTGCTGATGGTCGAGACGCCACATCTCTTCTGGTTCATCGTCGGCAATCTCGTGCTGGCCAACATCTTCCTGCTGATCTTCGGCCTCAGCGGCATCAAGCTCTTCTCGAAGATCGTGGAACTGCCCAAGGGCATCATCCTGCCCCTCATCGTCGTCCTGTCTGTCGTCGGCACGTTCGCCGTGCAGAACAGCGTGACCGATGTCTACTGGATGCTGGCCTTCGGCATTCTCGGCTACTTCCTGAAAGTGTATGGTTTCCCCGTCGCGCCGGTCATCCTGGGCATCATCCTGGGGCCGCTGATGGACGTTTCCTACAGGCGCGCGATGATCTCCGCGCGCGACGATGTGATGATCTTCGCCGGCGAGTTCTTCACCAGTCCGCTGTCGCTGATCCTGACCCTCTCGCTGATCGCGATCATCGTCGGCCAGACCCCGCTATGGGCACGCCTGCGTGGACGCAAGGCAGCCGAGGCGCCGTCGTGAGGTTCCGGTATCGAACGCGGTCGACGCGGATGCAGTCGGGATAGCGCGCATTTGTCATGACGATGTCAGCGGTTCGTTCCCGCTCGGCGCAACCAGTCTTCAGGCGCGCGCAGTAGCCTGGCGCATTCGCCGTTGCCGCCCCCAAGGTTCGCAACGCGTATCCCCGCCGAGATATTGATCGGCATCGCGTGCGATCTGGTCGATCCTGCGCCGATTGACCCATTTGGACCAACGTTGAATCGGGATCAGGACGCGCTCGCCATAACCATCCACGCACACACATTCAGGCATGCCGTTGCGCGCCTCGGTATAGACGATGTTGTTGGCATGGATATCGTTCAGGACGATATGCAGTTCGCGGCAGCGCTCGAACATGGTCTCGAGCGCCTGCCGGTGCTTGTTGGCAAGCGTGCCGGACGCTTGCAGCCTTCCGATCGTCGGTGCAAGACCGCCATCTGTTCCGACGATCTTCTCAACGAGAAGACCGGCCCCCTCGTCGGTCTGGACGATGCCGTGAATATGAGCGATCGGAAGTGAAAACGCCGACTCGCAACGGTGTTTGCGAAACTGGATCAGGAATTCGCGCAGTTCGCGCGCAAACCCGTGATAGCAGCCCTCCAGACGTACCTTTTTGATGGCGCTCTTGCCGGCGAGAAATCCGTTCTCGTCGACCTTGTCGGGGCGAACGGTCTTGAGGACACTGCCGGGATAAATGGGCAGGTCGTAGATATTCCGCGCATTGCCGCGACAAACCGGAACAGCATCGCGCAATTCGAGTACTTGCCTGCCCATCCGCAGCAATATCCATATTAGCAACAGCTAAATACTCATCCAGTGCATGCTTGGTACGCGGCTGGATGAACGTCATGGTTAGCTCGTTCAATGTTCGACTTAACGGACATTGAACGAAGCTTCGCAACGTTTATTCCAGACCGATGGACAGATTGTCGCAATTCTGTTGCAAAGACGTCGCATCCGCGCGTCAGCGCACCCGATGCAGGACCGGGATCGCCATCATGATGACGGCTGCCGCGGCGAGGATGCCGACATGGGCCTTGCCGGTCCGCGCGCCGTCATCGTTCATGTGTTCGTCCGGAACGAAGGTCTCGGCCGGTTTGCCGAGCGTGTCGGCCATGGTCGCGCCGCGAATGCCCATCGGCAGGTCCGCGCCGGTCGTCGTGTCGAGCGCGGTTTGGTGTTCCATCTCGGCGTTGATCTCGGCGCCGACGATGACGATCATGGCGGAAATCCACGTCCACATCATGAAGCCGATGACCGCGCCGAGCGAGCCGTAGGTCGCGTTGTAGTCGGCGAAATTCTGCAGGTAGTAGGAAAAGCCGAACGAGGTCACGATCCACACGACCGAGGCGAAGCACGCGCCCCAGGACAGCCAGCGCCACTTGGCCTGTTCGCGGCTCGGGCCGAACCGGTAGAGCAGCGAGATGCCGGTGACGATGATGACCAGCATGACGGGCCAGCGCAGGGCCGCGATCAGCATCGGTCCGAAATCGTCGAGGCGCAAAAGGGCGAGGATCGCGGGCACCACGCCGACGGTGAAGATGAAGGCGATGGCGAGGAACATCGCGCCGAGCGTGAAGCAGAACGAGATCAGGTTCAGCCTCACGAAGGAGCGCTTCTCGTTCTCCTGATTGGCGACGTTCATCGCCTCGAACATCGACTTGATGCCGTTATTGGCGCTCCACAGGGCGATGAGGAAGCCGAGGACGAAGCCGAAGCTCAGCGCCTCGGGCCGCTGTTCGGCGAGCGCCTCGAGCTGGGCATAGATGAGGTCGAGCGACGCGGACGGGAGCAAGCCGCCCAGAAACGAGATGTGGTCGCCGACGGTCACCGGATCGGCGACGAAGCCGTAGATCGAGACGAAGGCGGCAAGCGCGGGAAACAGCGCCAGCAGCAGGTAGAAGGTGACGCCTGCGGCGATCAGCATGACGCGGTGTTCGTTGATATTGGCCCAGACCCGCCAGGCGATGTCCTTCCAGCCCCTTGCGGGGATTGCCGAAGGACGGTCCGCGTTCCGTCCGCGCCCCGTCGTCCTGCCCGTCTCGTCCATTCCTGTCGCCCCTTTTCGTCTATGGGCGAAACCTTGAAGACGCCGATAGGTTGCATGGCGCAAGCGCGCGAGAAGCGCTGGTCCAGCCGCTTGGTAGAGGCGCGCCGGGGCGCGAAAGGGTCTATCAGAAGGTGCAGCCGACCCGGACCCGCCCATGACCGAAGCCAAAACCGCGCATCCCGACGACCGCTACGCGGCGTTTCGCCATTCCTCCTATCTGCGCTTCTGGGTGGCGCGGTTCTTCATGACCTTCGCGACGCAGATCGTGTCGGTCGCGGTCGGCTGGCAGGTCTACGATCTGACGCGCGATCCGTTCGATCTCGGCCTCGTCGGCCTCGTCCAGTTCGCGCCGGCCTTGCTGCTCGTGCTGGTGACGGGCGCGGTCGCCGACCGGTTCGGCCGCCGGCTCGTCATGGGGCTGGCCTCCCTGCTTGAAATGGGCTGCGCGGCGGCGCTGCTCTGGCTTTCCGTTCGCGGGCTCGGCTCGGCCGCGCCGGTCTTCGCGGTCCTGCTCGTCTTCGGCGTCGCGCGCGCCTTCTTCGGACCGGCGTCCGCCTCGCTCGTCGCCAATCTCGTGCCGGCGAAGGATTTCGCCAACGCCGTGGCGTGGAACTCGTCGGCCTGGCAGACGGCGACCATCGTCGGGCCGGTCGCCGGCGGCCTCCTCTACGGCCTTGCCAGCGAGGCGGCCTACGGCACCGCGGCGGCGATGATGGGCATCGCCTCGCTTTTGATCTTCTCGATCCCCAAGCCGAAGCAGCACACCGAGACCGAGCGTCCGTCGCTGGAGACGATCTTCGCCGGCTTCCGCTACATCCGGTCGGAAAAGGTGGTGCTCGGCGCGATCTCGCTCGATCTCTTCGCCGTGCTTCTGGGCGGTGCGGTCGCGCTGCTGCCGGTCTATGCGCGCGACATTCTCGAACTCGGCCCCTGGGGCCTCGGGCTCCTGCGCGCCGCGCCCGGCATCGGCGCCATCGGCGTCGCCATCTGGCTCGCCGGCCATCCGATCCGCGACCATGCCGGCATCATCATGTTCGTCTTCGTCGGCCTGTTCGGCGTCTTCACCGCGATCTTCGGCCTTTCCACCATTCCGTGGCTGTCGATCGTCGCGCTGGCGCTTCTGGGCGCGGCCGACATGATCTCCGTCTACATCCGCGAGACGCTGATCCAACTCTGGACGCCCGACCGGGTGCGCGGGCGGGTCAATGCGGTGAACATGGTGTTCGTCGGCGCATCGAACGAGCTCGGCGAGTTTCGCGCCGGGACGATGGCCGCCATGATCGGGACGGTGCCGGCAGTGGTGCTGGGCGGCATCGGCGCGGTCGGCGTTGCGGGCCTGTGGGCCTGGCTATTTCCCGAACTCAGAAAGGCGCGACGTCTCGACGGACGCATGTGACGCCTCGAACGCCTGGCGGTCGAAGATGAGCTTCAGGAAACCGTCGAGCCAGGCCTTGAGCTTCAGGTCCCAGAGCATGCGGCCATGCAGATGGTCGCGGCCCTGCTGCGCGCCGGGCAGGACGAAGCGGTGCGCGCCCTTGACCACCCATTTGTGCATCATGACGCGCGTCAGTTCGGCATGGAACTGGATGCCCCAGGCATTGTGGCCATAGCGGAACGCCTGGTTGCGATAGGATTCGGCAGTCGCCAGCAGCTTTGCGCCCGCGGGCAGCGAAAAGCCTTCGCGGTGGAACTGGTAGACCATGGACGGCCAGTCGAGCGGCAGGGCGCGCGCCTCGTCGGTTGCCTCGATCGGATACCAGCCGATCTCGACATGACCGTCGTCGCGCCCGCCGACCTTGCCGCCGAGATGATTGACCAGCATCTGCGCACCGAGGCAGATGCCGAGAAACGGCTTTTCCTCACGCAGCGGCACCGAGATCCAGTCGGTCTCGCGCTTGACGAATTCTTCCGGGTCGTTGGCGCTCATCGGCCCGCCGAAGATCACGACGCCTTCATGGTCGGCGAGCGTGGCGGGCAAAGCGTCGCCCAGAGGCGGGCGGCGAATGTCGAGATGGTAGCCGTCGGCGGCGAGCAACTGCCCGACGCGGCCGGGGCTCGAATGCTCCTGATGCAGGACGATCAGGATCTGCTTCCCCTTGTGGGATGCGTCTTTCGAGATCGGTCCGTGCAGCATTCTTCTATCCGTTGTCTTCGTTCCTGAATTGCAGGCGTTCGGCGACGCGCTGGCGCAGGGCCACGCGTTCCGGCCCGTCGATGCCGACGAGTTCGCAAACGCGCCAGACGAGATTGTCTTCCAGTTCGTGGCGCTCGCCATCGGCGTAGACCATTTCCCACAGGAGCGAGATCAGTTCCTGACGTGCCGGCAAGTCCAGATGCCGATTGATGACGCTGGTGAAGGCATAGAGATCGACCGCGTCCCGCTCGGCAGTCTCGCCCGCGACGAGGATGCGGTCGAGTTCGTCGCCGGAAAGCCGGTAGGCCTCCGCGATGGTCCGCCGCAGCGCCTCGGCTTCATCCGCGCCACGCACGCCGTCCGCATCGACGATATGGTACATCAGCGCCGCGACCGCCACCCTCGGATCGTCGGAGCGGTCGGAGTCGGATCGGCCCGCGGGAACGTCACGGAAAAGCGAAAGAAGGCGGTCGAGCATGAGGCGGCGTCAGGTCCCTTGCGGCACGACCAGCGAATCGCGCCCGATTGCCTTCATTTAACGCAAGGACGGCGAAAAGGCCAAGATGCGGGCAATCGTTTGGGTGTGGGGGGTGGAGGAGATTGGTTTTTTCTGAAGTGACCCCCACCCTTTATC
>NZ_AYOD01000013.1 GCF_000497755.1 Aliihoeflea sp. 2WW | reverse complement strand
TCCCTCCCCCTTGTGGGGAGGGATAAAGGGTGGGGGTCCCCTTCGCAAAAACAGCACCCACCACCCACGCAAACCTCAGAACAGCCTGAACCGGCTCTCCGTCACCGGCTTTTCGCCTTCCTCGACGCCCGGATCGTCCGGGATCGGCATCCTGGTCGGTCGATCGGTCTCGTCCTCGATCATTTCGGCGTCGAGCGGAGCAGAAGCTGCGGGCTCGGCTGCGGTCGAGGCGAGCGCCGCGACGGGAGCCGGGGCCTTGGCGTCGTTTGCGGCGACCGGGCGGGCCGGTTCGGGTTTCGATGCCGGTTTTTCGGACGGCGTCGGTTCGATGACAGGGTCAGGCTCGACAGTGGCGACGGGTTCGGAAACGACCACCGGAGCCTCTGCCTTCGCCGGCTTCGTTTCGGGCTCGCTTGCCGGCTCGGGCGCGGTCTTCATCGGCTCTTCGACGATGATGTCCTCGACCGGCTCCGGCTCTGCGGCGACCACCGGCTTCGAAGGCCGGTGCTCTTCGTGCTCGATCGGAGCGGGCAGGGTCGGGGTGATCGCGAGTGCCTCGTCGCCGGCCTCGATGACCTGGCCGAGCCGCTCGACCGGGGCGCGCCATTCGAAGGCGTCGAGGCGGCCGGTGACCGGCGAGAGCGGTGCCCAGTGGTCCGAGACGTAGCCGTCGGCGATCCAGACCGGATCGCGCGGCGCGCGCACGGCCTTGCCGAGCCACTGGCGCACACGGCCCTGGTCGCCGGTCTCAGTCTCCTCGATGTCGGCCAGAAGCAGGTAGGCGCCTTCGCGTGGCTCCTGCCGGATTGCGGCTTCGGCCTGCGCGCGGGCAAGCTTGTAATCGCCGGCGGCGAGCGCGGCGCGGGCGACGGCGAGAGCGGATTCGGGATTGTTCTGTTTCAGCGTCTGCAGCTTCCTCGCCCGCGTCAGACGATCGAGCGTCGAATCGCCGAGACGCGCATTGACATAGGCGTCGGCGATCTCGGGATGCGCGTTGCGCTTCCAGCCGGCTTCGAGAATCTTCGCGCCCTTGCGCAGATCGTCGAGGCGGAACAGCGCCTTGGCCGCGACGATCGCGGCCGGAACGAGGTCTGGCGCGAGGCGGTGGGCTTCGAGTGCCGCGTTCTTCGCCTGCACCGGCTCGGCGTCGAGGAGTTCGGTGGCCTTGGCGGTCAAGAGGACGGCCTTGCGGCGTTCGGCCGTCTCGCGGTCAATCTGCTGGGTCGATTTCTGCGTGTCGACGAGACGCAGCGCGGCATCCCAGTCGCCAGCCTCGGACTTTTCCTCCAGCGCTGCGCCGGATGCCCAGGCAAGCTGCGGCGCGGTTTCGACCGCGCGCTCGGCATAGTGCCGCGCGGCCTGCCGGTCGCCCACGCGCTCGGCTTCGAGGTAGAGGCCGCGCAGGCCGAGAAGTTTCATCTCGGGCTTGTCGAGCATCGCCTCGAATTTCTGCCGCGCGCCCGGATGGTCGCCTTCGAGCAGGGAAGCCTGTGCGTCGAGAAGATGGACCAGCGGCTCGCGGTCGGAGGAGAGGAGCTTCAGCGCCTCCTTCTTCTTGCGCCGCGCGAGCGCCGGATCGCCGGCGCCGGCCGCGATCATGCCCATCGACAGCGCCTCGTAGCCGCGATCGCGGCGTCGGGTGCGGAAATGGCGCGAGATGGTGTGCGGGCTGGTGACGATCGACTTGACCAGCCACCAGAGGATCATCGCGGCGGCGACGACGGCGATGATCAGGATCGCGGCGACCAGCAGGCTCACCTGAATCTGGTAGCCGCCGAAGGTCAGCGTCAGGTCGCCCGGGCGGTCGGCAAGCCAGGCGAAGGCGAAGCCGAGGATGAAGACGGGAACGAGGAAGAACAGGATGCGGATCATGATGTTTCGTTCCCTCAGGCGCCCTGGAGCGCGGTGGTCAGAGCACGGTCGATCAAATGGTCGGCGGCATGGCGGGCGCGCACCTTGGCCATGAAGTCCGCACCGGCGGCCTGAACGTTCTCCGGCAGGCCGTCATATTCGGCGATGGCGCGCTCGTAGTCGTCGGCGCGCACCGACGCTTCGAGCCGCGCGACCTTGGCGCCGACATCCTCGCCCTCGGCCATGCCGACGGGGCGAACCTGGACGAGCGAGCGCGCGCTGGCGGAGAGGCGGTCCATGATGCCGGCATTCTCGTCGACGCCGCTGGAAGCTGCGACCATCGCCTGCGCGGCCTGTCCCACTTCTTCCGCGATCTGCGCCCGCGTCGCGACGCCGTCGGCGGCGAAGTCGCGCAATTCGCCGACCTCCGTCGCGTCGGCGTCGAGGCCGGCATAGGTTTCGAGTTCGGTCGCGAAGGGCTGGCCACGATCGATCGCGGATTTCAGCGCCGACGCCGCGATGACGCGCTCTGCGCCGCTATTTTCGAGTTCGCCAAGTCGCGCCTCGATGTCGTCGAGCCGTGCGGCATTGGCGCTCGATGCCTCGCCGGCGCTTGCAAGCTGCTGTTCGACCTCGGCGAGTGCGGCTTCGGCGTCGGGCGCATCACTGACGGCGGCGATCGCCTGCTCGAGCGCGGCAAGCCTGTCGTCGGTCGCCGAAGTGTCGCCGGATGCGGAGCGCAATTCCTCGATTTCGGAGCGCAGCGCCGCCACATCGTCGTTCGCGCCGGCACCGGCGATCTCGCCGCGCAACGTCTCGATCTCGGCCTGCAACGCTGCGACCTGCTCGTCATTGCCCTGTTGCGTATCGGGCCAGATGCCGGCCGCCTGCAGCCCGGCGCCGAGCGCGAGCACGATCAGGCCGCCGACGATGCCGCCCATCAGCGCGCTGCCGCCACGCCTGGAATCGGCCTGCGCCGTTGCGGGACGTGGGGAGGATGCCTGCGAGGTGGCGAAAGCCGAAGGCGTCGCTGGCTTGGCGTCGGGTTTGGGAGCGTCAGTCTTGGGAGCGGGCTTTGGCGTCTCGGCCGGTTTGGATGCTGATGCTTTGTCGGTCTTGGCAGCCTCCACCTTGGCGGTGGGTGCCTTGGCTTCCTTCACAGGCTCCGGCTTGGAGGCGACCATGGGCTCGGTTTTGGCCTCGACGGCAGCCGCCGCCGCCTTGTCCGCGCCGATCGCGGCGGGGTCGGTGATGTCGCTGATATTTTCCTCGGAGGTGCCGGGCTTGGCGGCCTTGTCGTCGAGACGCGTCACGTCCTTCGGGTCGATGTCGATGGTCGATCCGGCCTTCTTCGGCTCCGAATAGCGTGATTTCGGCGTCTTCGACATGCCACTCCCCTTCAATTATCCATATGCGGCCAGTTACCCGGATGCGGCCGCGCTTTGATCACGTTCCGCAAGCTTTGCCATCATGCCCGCTTCATCGGGCGTCGCGGCAAGTCCGATGCGCCGCCCTGCCAGACCTGCTGCCGCCTCGGCGGATATGCACACGAAGACCGTGGGTTGGAAGCTGGACGGCGCCTTGGCAGCGATCCTACCCAGAATTTCGCCCCCGCGCTGCGAATAGACCAATGCGGCCCAAAACGGTTCCGACCCCAGTTTGGTTCCGGTTTCGCCTGCGGCGAACTCGGTGGCGCGTGCGTCGTAGAGCTCGATTTCCGTCACCCGATGGCCCTGTGCTTCAAGGGCAAGCCTGAGTTCGGGACGGCGGACACGGCCAGTCAGGTGCAGAACATGCGACGCTGCGACAAGGCGGCCGGACAGCATCTGCGCCAGTGCCCTCGCATCGGGCGCGACCGACGCCACCTCGCGGCCTGCAGCCTCGGCGGTCTTCGCGCCGACGACATGGAGCGGCAGGTGGCGCAGCTTCTCCATCAGGGAAGCCGGCGCATGGCGAAACGCGTTGGCGCTCGTCGCGACGACCGCGTCGATGCGTTCGGGAAGCGCGATTGGCTCCAGCGCCACGATCTGCGTCAACGGCAGGACGACCGGCTCGTAGCCGCGCTCGATCAACCGCGCGGCGGTGGCGGAGGCGCCGGGCTCGGGCCGGGTCACCAGCACGCGCCGCGCCATCGTCAGCTCCAGCTTTCGAAGAAGGCCGGCCCCGCGCGGTCGCGGATGTCGGCACCGGCCTTTGCGCCGATCGAAGCGGCATCGCCGGCACGGCCTTCGGCCCGGATCTCGTGCACCTGCCTTCCGTCCGGCGACAGGATCATGCCGAAGAAGGACAGCGCGTCGCCGTCGATCTGCGCATGGCCGGCCAGCGGCGTGCGGCAGGAGCCGTCGAGCGTCGCCAGAAAGGCGCGCTCGCAGGTCAGCGCCTCGGTGGTCGCGCGATGCCCGATGGGCTCCAGCAGCTTGCCGATGCGCGCGTCACCGATGCGGCTTTCGATGCAGATCGCACCCTGGCCCGGCGCGGGAGGAAAGGTCTCGACCGGCAGGAGTTCGGTGATGACATGGGCGAGCCCGAGCCGCTTCAGGCCGGCATTGGCCAGAAGCGTCGCGTCGACCACGCCTTCGCCCAGCTTGCGCAGCCGCGTCTGCACGTTGCCGCGATAGAGAACGACGTCGATGTCGGGCCGCAGGCGCCGGATCAGCGCCTGCCGGCGCAGCGAGGAGGAGCCGATGACGGCGTTTTCGGGCAGGTCGAGGAGCTTCGGCGCCACGCGGCCGATATAGGCGTCGCGCACGTCCTCGCGTTCGAGGAAGCAGGAGAGTTCGAGCCCCTCCGGCAGCGCGGTCGGCATGTCCTTCGACGAATGGACGGCGATGTCGATCGCGCCCGACAATAGCGCTTCCTCGATCTCCTTGGTGAACAGCCCCTTGCCGCCGGCTTCGGACAGAGGACGGTCCTGGATGCGGTCGCCGGAAGTCGAGATGACGACGATCTCGAACGCCTCCTGCGGCAGGGCATGCGCGGCCATCAGGCGCGCGCGCGTCTCTTCCGCCTGCGCCAGCGCAAGGGCGCTGCCGCGCGTTCCGATCCTCAACAGGTCTGTTTGCATCAAGTGGCGTCCATGATAGGTCGCCCCTACCTAGCGACGATGGCCGGCAACGGCAACCGAACGACCCGTTCCGAAAAGGTGTAGCGACGAAATGCGCGTGCTTGGCATCGAGACGAGCTGCGACGAGACGGCGGCGGCGGTGGTCGAGCGCGCGCCGGACGGCACGCCGCGCATCCTGTCCAACATCGTCCTGAGCCAGATCGAGGACCACGCGGCATTCGGCGGCGTGGTGCCGGAGATCGCCGCCCGCGCCCATGTCGAGGCCGTCGACGGCGTCATCGAGGCGGCGCTGGCCGAGGCGGATGTTAAGCTTGCAGACCTCGACGCCATCGCCGTCACCGCCGGGCCGGGGTTGATCGGCGGGCTCATCGTCGGCTTGATGACGGCGAAGGCGCTGGCGGCCGCGTCCGGCGTGCCGCTCGTCGCGATCAACCATCTCGAAGGCCATGCACTGACGGCGCGGCTGGTCGAGAACGTCGCGTTCCCCTATTTGCTGCTGCTCGTCTCCGGCGGCCACACGCAGATCGTCGAGGTGCGCGGCGTCGGCGACTATCGCCGCCTCGGCTCGACCATCGACGATGCGCTCGGCGAGGCGTTCGACAAGACGGCGAAGCTTCTCGGCCTGCCCTATCCGGGCGGTCCCAGCGTCGAGGAATGGGCGGCGCGTGGCGATGCGAAGCGCTTTTCCTTCCCGCGTCCGCTGCGCGGCGAGGCGCGGCCGGATTTTTCGTTCTCGGGGCTTAAGACCGCCGTTCGGCAGGCGGCGAACTCCATCGCGCCGCTGTCCGACCAGGACGTCGCCGACATCTGCGCCTCGTTCCAGCGCGCCATCGTGGAGACGCTGCAGGAACGGCTCGGCAAGGCACTGTCTGCCTTTCCCGCGATCGAGGACCGCGTGCTGGTCGTCGCCGGCGGCGTCGCGGCCAACAGGGCGATCCGCGCCGCGCTCGAAGCCTCCTGCGCGGCCGCCGGCTTTCGGCTGATCGCACCGCCATTGGCACTTTGCACCGACAATGCGGCGATGATCGCCTGGGCGGGGCTGGAGCGGCTGGCCGCAAATATCGAAGGCGAGGATGCAATGGCGCTCAGCCCGCGCTCGCGCTGGCCGCTCGACGAGGGCGCCGCGCCGGTCATCGGTTCGGGCAAGAGGGGAGCCAAGGCATGAGCGCGACGATCGCGATCCTCGGCGGCGGGGCGTGGGGCACGGCACTGGCCGTCACGATGATCCGCGCCGGACACGAGACGCGGCTGTGGGCACGCGACGCGGAAACGGTTTCGGCCATCAACGCGCGCCGCGAGAACCCGCGCTACCTGCCGGGCGTCACGCTCGACGAGGGGCTGGTCGCCTCGACCGATCTCGGCGCGACGCTTCAAGGCGCCGACGCGATCCTGAGCGTCATTCCCACGCAGGCGACGCGCGCAGTGCTGGCGGACGCCGCTCCGCACATGTCGTCGGACGTGCCGCTCGTGTTGGCGGCCAAGGGCATCGAGCGAGCCACCGGTCGTCTCGTCTCCGAGGTCGCCGCCGAAATCCTGCCTGCTTCGCCAATCGGCGCTCTGTCCGGGCCGAGCTTCGCGACCGACGTCGTACGCGGCCTGCCGACGGCGGTGACCGTGGCGTGCGAAGACGGTGACCGCGCATTCGCGCTCGCCGAGCTTTTCTCGGCACCCGCCTTCCGCTGCTATTCGACTGATGACCTCGTCGGCGTCGAGATCGGCGGGGCGTTGAAGAATGTCCTCGCCATCGCCGCCGGAGCCGTGTCGGGCGCGGGGCTCGGTGCGAGCGCGCAGGCGGCCACCATCACGCGCGGCTTCGTCGAACTGCGCCGCATCGGCGCCGCCTTCGGCGCGCGGCCCGAAACGCTGATGGGCCTTTCCGGGCTCGGCGATCTGCTACTCACCTGCGGCTCGGCACAGTCGCGCAACTTCGCCTATGGCATGGCGCTCGGCGCGGGCAAATCGCGCGAAGGACTGGCGCTGGCCGAAGGCGCGGCGACCGCCGGAATCGCGCTCGAGATCGCCCGGAAGCGCGGAGTCGAATCGCCGATCATCGAGGCGACTGCCGAACTGATCGAGGGCCACATCACGATGCAAGATGCCGCGACGCGGCTTCTGGCGCGGCCGTTGAAGAGCGAGGCGGAGTAGGAAATCTCGTGGGGCACTGCGCCCCCTCCCCCGTGAACGGGGGAGGATCAAGGTCGCGGCCGTCCCCGACGGTGTTCCTCCCCTGCGAAGCGGGGGAGGGGGACCGCCGAAGGCGGTGGAGGGGGCGCGCAGCTTGTGAAAAAGATATCGACGCCAAGCCCTACCGCGCCATCGCGTGGTACTCATCGTTCGGGCGCATGTCGATCGCCGCCGCCACCCGGTTGGACATATTGTAGAACCCGACCGTCGAGGCGATGTCGAAGATGTCGCGATCCGAAAAGCCCGCATCGCGCAGGCCCTGCCGGTCGGCTTCCTCGATCTTGTCGGGACTTTCGGTCAGCTTGACCGCGAAATCGAGCATCGCCTTCTGCTTGGCCGACAGGTCTGCAGCGCGATAATTGGTCACCATCATTTCGCCGAGCTTGGGATCGCCCGACAATTGCCGCACCGCCGCGCCATGCGCGACGAGGCAGTAGTAGCAATGGTTCACCGACGAGACGGCGACGGCGATCATCTCGCGCTCGAGCTTCGACAGGCCGGATTCGCCCAGCATCAGATCGTTGTACATGTCGGTGAAGGCGCGCAGCTTCTTCTCGTCGAAGGCGTAGGCGCGCAGCACGTTGGGGACCAGTCCGAGCTTTTCTTCGCACTTTGCGAAATAGGCCTTCGTCCCGTCCGACAATTCGGGCTGTTCGATGTTCAGTGCCGTGACCCGCTCGCTCATGCCGTCATCTCCCTATCAAACTTGTCTGTAACTGACGCAGCGTCGCTCATTTTCGTGAAACCGGTGCCACTTTCTCGGCGGATGTTCTAGTCTCGAAAGAAAAATGCGATGAAATCGGGGAGATCGCCGTCCATGGCTGTGCGCAAGACCGCAACCGCATCGAAGGTCAAGACCGAGGCGGGCGCCGAAAAGCTCGCGGGCTTCTTCAAGGCGCGGGCGCCTGAGGAGGATCGCGAGGCCTATACGAGCGAGGCTTTCGCCACCGCCGGCGCGCTCGCCTATCGGGCGCTGAAGCACCACAAGCGCGGCGACAGCCTGATCGTGCTCGACAATGAGGGCGAGATCGAGCGGCAGGGCCGGGCCGTCACGGCCATCACCGTCATCAACGACAACATGCCCTTCCTGTTCGATTCGGTCCTCGCCGAAATCACCGAGCAGGCCGGCGAAGCTGCGCTCGTCCTTCATCCGGTCGTCCTCGTGCGGCATGAGAAGAAGGGCGTCGCCGAGCTTCTGGGCGAGGCCGGCAGCGCCAAGGGCGACGATGCGACCGACCGGGTCTCGATCATCCACGTCCACGTGCCGAAGCTGACGCAGGACGAGTGCGAGGCGCTGAAGCGTGGGCTCGAACATGTGCTGGCGCAGGTCAAGCTGGCAGTGACCAACTGGCGGCCGATGCTCGCCCGGCTCGACCAGGCGATCACCGAATACCGCTACCAGCCGGTGCCGATCGACAAGGCGCAGGTGGGCGAAGCCATCGCCTTCCTCGAATGGCTGCGCGACGACAATTTCACCTTCCTCGGCATGCGCGAACTGCGCTATTCGGGCGGCGAGGAGACCGGCACGCTGGAGCGTGCGCCCAAGGGCGGGCTCGGCATCCTCTCCGATCCGGAAGTGCGCGTCCTGCGGCGCGGCGGCGAGCCGGTGACGACCACGCCTGAAATCCGTGCCTTCCTCTACGGCCCCGAAGCGCTGCTGGTCACCAAGGCCAACGCCAAGTCGGTCGTCCACCGGCGCATCTATCTCGACTATATCGGCGTCAAGACCTTCGACCAGAAGGGCAAGCTTCTGGGCGAACTGCGCATCGTCGGCCTCTTCACCTCGACCGCCTACACGCGATCGGTGATGAAGATCCCCTACCTGCGGTCCAAGGCGACAGCCGTGATCGAGAAGTCGGGTTTCGATCCGTCCGACCATTCGGGCAAGGCGCTGATCAACGTGCTGGAATCCTATCCGCGCGACGAGCTGTTCCAGATTTCGGTGCCGATCCTGCGCAAGCACGCCGAGGCCATCCTGGCGCTGGGCGAGCGGCCGCGCGTGCGCGCGCTCTACCGCGTCGACCAGTTCGACCGCTTCGTCTCCGCCATCGTCTACGTGCCGCGCGACCGCTACGATTCCGACGTGCGCGAGCGGATCGGGCAGTATCTGGTCAAGGTCTTCGACGGCCGGCTGTCGGCCTATTATCCGGCCTTCCCGGAAGGCTCGCTCGCGCGCGTCCACTTCATCATCGGCCGCACCAGCGGCAAGACGCCGAAGGTCGATCCCGCCGAACTCGAAGCTGGAATGCGCGACATCGTGCGGACCTGGGACGACGCGCTGCGCGAGGAGGTGACCGAAAACCGCGCCGATCCGAAGCTCGCCGCGCTCGCCGCCGGCTTCGACCAGACCTATCGCAACAGCTTCTCCGCCGCGGTCGCGATGCGCGATGCGGCGGTCATTTCCGACATCGGCGACGACCGGCCGATCGCGATCGACTTCTACCGCGAGAAGCCGGAGACGGCGTCCCATGCCGGGCTGAAAATCTATCACCAGGGCGAACCGGTGGCGCTGTCGAAGCGCGTGCCGCTCCTGGAAAACATGGGCTTCCGGGTGATCTCGGAGCGCACGTTCGAGATCGCGCGGGCGGGTGCCAAGCCGGTCTTTTTGCACGACATGGAGCTCGAAAGCGCATCCGGCGCCGAGATCGATCTGGCCGATGGCGGCGCGCTTCTGGCCGACGTCTTCCTGTCGGTCTGGAATGGGCAGAGCGACAATGATTCCTATGCGGCGCTGGTCCAGACGGCGGGGCTGACGGCGCGTAACATCGGTCTCTTGCGCGCCTATGGCCGCTATCTCCAGCAGGCGGGGATTCCGCAGAACCAGGAGTTCGTCGCCTCGGTTTTGAACCGGTATCCTGCCATCGCGGGCCATCTGATCGGGCTTTTTTTGGCCCGTTTCGACCCGGAACGAGCTGAAAACAGCGAAGTTTCAGCTCAAAAGGCGGCTGAATCGATCGAAACGGCGTTGGAATCGGTGCCCCAGATCGATGATGACGCCGTGATTCGGCGCTATCTGAACCTCATCCAATCGACCTTGCGGACCAATTTCTACGGGCGCGACAGGGACGGCGTGTCGCTGGCCCTGAAGCTCGATTCGCGCGCCGTGCGCGGTCTGCCGGCACCGCGTCCGTGGCGGGAAATCTTCGTCTACGGGCCGGAGGTCGAGGGCGTGCATCTGCGCTTCGGCGCGGTGGCGCGCGGGGGCTTGCGCTGGTCGGACCGGGCGCAGGATTACCGCACCGAAGTGCTCGGCCTCGTCAAGGCGCAGCAGGTCAAGAACGCGGTGATCGTGCCGGTCGGCGCCAAGGGCGGGTTCTTTCCGAAGCAGTTGCCGGTGGGCGGTTCGCGCGGCGAAATCTTCGAGGCGGGCAAGAAGGCCTATATCAACTTCATCACTTCGCTGCTTTCGGTCACCGACAATATCGAGGGCGACCATGTGGTGCCGCCGGCTGATGTTGTGCGTCACGACAGGGACGATCCCTATTTCGTCGTCGCGGCGGACAAGGGCACGGCGACTTTTTCCGACACCGCGAACGCGATCAGCCAGGCGCATGGCTTCTGGCTCGACGACGCCTTCGCCTCGGGCGGATCGGCCGGCTACGACCACAAAAAGATGGGCATCACCGCGCGCGGCGCGTGGGAGGCGGTGAAGCGGCATTTCCGCGAGATGAACCGCGACATCCAGACCGAACCCTTCACCGTGACCGGCGTCGGCGACATGTCGGGCGACGTGTTCGGCAACGGGATGCTGCTGTCGAAGGCGACGCGGCTGATCGCGGCGTTCGACCATCGCGACATCTTCATCGATCCCGGCCCGGATATGGCGTCGTCCTTCGAGGAGCGGCAGCGGCTCTTCGACAAGGGCCAGTCGAGCTGGCAGGACTACGACCGCGAAAAGCTGTCGGAAGGCGGCATCATCGTTTCGCGCAGCCAGAAATCGATCGAACTTTCGAAGGCTGCGGCGGCCGCGATCGGCCTTTCGTCGACGACGGCGACGCCGGTCGAGATCATGCGCGCGATCCTGATGGCCAAGGTCGACCTTCTCTGGTTCGGCGGCATCGGGACCTATGTGCGGGCCGAGGCGGAGAGCAATGCCGATGTGGGCGACAAAGCCAACGACACGCTGCGGATCACCGCCCGCGAAGTCGGCGCCAAGGTAATCGGTGAAGGCGCCAATCTCGGCGTCACCCAGCGCGCGCGCATCGAATACGGGATGAATGGCGGACGCTGCAATTCGGACGCCATCGACAATTCGGCGGGCGTCAATTCCTCGGACGTCGAGGTCAACATCAAGATCGCGCTCGCCTCGGCGATGCGGGCGGGCGATCTGACCAGGCCCAACCGCGACAAGCTCCTGGCCGACATGACGGACGAGGTGGCGCATCTGGTGCTTGCCAACAATTACCGGCAATCGCTGGCGATTTCGCTGACCGCGCTGCGCGGGGCGGCCGATCTCGGCTATCAGGAACGTTTCATGGAGGCGCTGGAAGGGCGCGGGCTGCTCGACCGCGAAGTCGAGGTGCTGCCCTCCGCGGCCGCGATGGCGGATCGGGAGGCGCGCGGCGTGCCGCTGACGCGGGCCGAGATCGGCGTGCTGCTGGCCTATGCCAAGATCGTGCTCTTCGACGACATCGTGGCGAGCAAGGTGCCGGACGATCCGCATCTCGAAGCCGATCTTCTCGACTATTTTCCGCAGAAGATGGTCAGGAAGTTCGCCGGGCCGATCAAGTCGCACCGGCTGCGCCGCGAGATCATCGCGACGCAGCTCGCCAACGAGGCGATCAATCGCGGCGGGCCGTCCTTCGTCAGCCGGCTGCAGGATCTGACCGGCCGCTCGGCGGCGGAGGTGGTCGCGGCCTTTGCGGTCGTGCGCGACGGGTTCGACCTGCCGGAACTCTATCGCGAGATCGACGCGCTGGACGCGAAGATCGACGGGGCGACACAGCTCGAACTCTACCAGCAGGTCGGAAGGCTGGTGCATTCGGCGAGCGCGTGGTTCCTGAAGAACGACCTGACCTCCGATGCGATCGGCGCCGAGATCGAGGGGATGCAGGGCGCGCGCAAGGCGCTGGAGCCGAAGCTGGCGAAAATGCTGCCGCCGTTCACGCAGGAAAAGCAGGACGAGCGCATGGACGCTCTTCTCAAGGCCGGAGTGTCGCAGAAGCTTGCCGAGCGGATCGCGCAGCTTCACGTGACCGAACTCGTGCCCGACATCGCGCTGGTTGCCGAGACGGCGAAGGCGGAACTGGAAACGGCCGCGCGGGCCTTCTTTGCCGTCACCGATGCGTTCCGGATCGGACGCATCGCGGATGCCGCACGCTCGATCGCGCCGTCCGACTATTATGACGGGCTGGCGCTGGCGCGCGCGACCGACCAGATCAACGCGGCGCGACGCGGGATCGCGGCGGCAGCGCTGAGCGCGTTTCCGAAGGAAAAGGCCCCGGTGGAGGCCTGGATCGCGGCGGGCGGCATGCGGATTTCGCGCACGCGCGATCGGCTGCAAAGCCTGACGGAGGGCGGCGACATCACCGTTTCGCGGCTGACGGTCGCGGCCGGGCTGATGTCGGATTTGGCTGATGTGACGGTGACGGGCTAGGCGTCGGGAATTGTCAGGAGCGCCCCCTCCGTCCCTTCGGGCCACCTCCCCCGTAAACGGGGGAGGATCTAGGTCGAGACTGGCCGCAACGGTGGTTCCTCCCCCGTTTACGGGGGAGGTGGCCTTAAGGGACGGAGGGGGCGCAATCGTCAAGTATGATGGGGGGACGACGATATTGAGTTCTGACACGAGTGAACGCGCGCCGAAGCGGGCGATCTGGGGCTGGATGTTCTTCGACTGGGCGCAGCAGCCCTTTCACACGCTGATCATCACCTTCGTCTTCGCACCCTATTTCGCCGCCGCCGTTGCGCCGGATGCGGCGCGGGGGCAGGAGTTGTGGGGCTATGCGACGGGGATCGGCGGGCTCCTGATCGCCTTTTCTTCGCCCGTCCTCGGCGCGATCGCCGATGCAAGCGGGCCGCGCAAGCCGTGGATCGCGGTGTTTTCTGTCATCGGCATCGTCGGCTGCTGGATGCTGTGGTTCGCCGCGCCCGGCATGAGCGACCTGACGTGGATATTGATCATCATCGCGGTCGCGGTGTTCGGCATGGAATATGCCGCCGTCTTCAACAATGCGATGATGCCGACGCTGGTGCCGCGCTCCGAACTCGGGCGGCTTTCGGGCTCGGCCTGGGGCCTCGGCTATGTCGGCGGGCTGATCTCGCTGATCATGGTGCTGGGTTTCATGTCGGCTTCGCCGGAGACAGGGCGCACGCTGATCGGGCTGGAGCCGGTGCTCGGGCTCGACCCGGCGATGCGCGAGGGCGACCGGGCGGCGGGGCCTCTGACGGCGCTCTGGTATCTCGTCTTCATCATTCCGATGTTCCTCTTCACCGCCGACGTGACGCGCAAGCCCGCGATCAAGGGCGCGGTGCGCGACGGGCTCTCGAAGCTGAAGCAGACGCTGAAGCGCCTGCCGTCCGAGCGCAGCTACTTCTCCTTCCTGATCTCGTCGATGTTTTATCGCGATGGCCTCAACGCGCTTTACGCCTTCGGCGGCATCTATGCGGCCGGCGTGCTGGGTCTTTCGATCATCCAGATCGGCATTTTCGGCATCCTCTCCAACATCACCGGCGCGATCGGCGCCTATGTCGGCGGGCGGATGGACCAGCGCTTCGGGCCGAAGATCGTCGTGGCGTGGTCGGCAGTGATCCTCGCGCTTTGCTGCGCGCTCATCATCTCGACGACGCAGGGCCAAGTGCTGTTCACGACCGTGGCGGAGGGCAGCGGCCTGCCGGTGCTGGTGTTCTACTTCGCCGGCTGCCTGATCGGGGCGGCGGGCGGGTCGATCCAGGCTGCCTCGCGCACGCTTCTCGTCGATCAGGTCGACACCGACCGGGTGACGGAAGCCTTCGGGCTCTATGCGCTGTCGGGCAAGGCGACGAGCTTCATCGGGCCGCTGTCGATCGCGCTCGTGACCGGCTTGGCGGCGTCGCAGGCCTTCGGCCTTTCGCCGGTGGACGCGCAGCGGGTCGGCGTGACGCCGATCATCGCGCTCTTCATCATCGGGCTGGCGCTGTTGCCCTTCGTGAAAAGCCGGCACCGGGAGGTCGTCGCGTAAAGGGCTTGCCATCGTGGGGCATGGGTCCCACATTGGGAACGTGTTCAACGAACTGAAAGGAGGTGATCCGATGTCGAGTGTTATCGTTAGCCGTAGCGTGGCCCGAGCGGATTGCCCTTTCGGGAAGCAGCCTTCCTGACGGGGTTGATGCGCGGCCGGGCCTGACCCGGATGCCGCGCTGCGGATAAGAGACACGGAAGGGCCGGTCGCCGAGACCGGCCCTTTTTCGTAGGCTGCATGTCTACATGGTCAGGAAAAGCCGCTCGGTGTTGCTGATGATTTCCTGAAAGGCGGCATCGAGTTCGGGGCCGGTCGATGCTTCGAAATAGTGCTTGATGATGCCTGTATCGTCGCTTGCGCAGGCGTTCAGCACGGCTTTCGCGTCGCGGCGATCCTGCGCAGGGATCGAACGGTTGTCGAGGTCGAAGCCGATGGTGAAGATTTCGATGCCGTCGGCCTTCATCCGGTCGCACAGCGCCTCGGCCGTGCTGCGGGCCGCGCGGCCCTGCGCGTTGACCGGGCGCGAATCTCCTCCGGCGAAGACGGTGTTGAACTGGCCGTCCGTCATCAGGATCGCGATCTTGCCGACATCCTGCGGGTCGGCGTCTGCCGGGCCGGCACCGAGCCGCGCATTGCGGATCGTGTCGCGCCATTCCGGCGACAGCATGTATTGCGTCCACTGGATGCCGATCGAGCCGGCCGTATAGCCGACCGCGTTGAAGGCGTTGATGGAGCGCTTCAGCGCATCGGCGTCGGCGGTCAGGGGCACGATTGTTGCCTTGGGGCAGTCCTTGGTGTCGAGGCGGTCGTCGCGATTGATGCGGGCGTAGAACTTCCTGCTCGGGTCGCCGGGATATTCGCGCAGCGTCATCGGGCTGGCGTCGGAATAGTCGGGCGAGAGGTCGGGCAGCTTGCGCTCGGTTGCGCAATTGTCGGCGAAGCTGCCGGTGTTGTCCGAGACGTAGCGCGCGCTTGCGCCGACATAAGGCGGCAGGTCGCTCGCGCCCCTGCGTTCCTGGAAGACGACCGACGAGGATGCGAGCGTGCCGACATTCACCGCCTCCGCATAAGGCACGATCGATACGCGGACGCGCGGATTGCGCGGGTCCTGGCTGCCGAGCAGGGCGTTGACGGCATTGGTGGCGGCGCTCTTCAGATCCCTGATCTTCTGCCCCGCCATCGAGCCGGTGACGTCAAGCATCATCGCGACCTCGATCCTGCGGTCGGAATAGAGCGCGGCGGTGGTGGCGGCGACGTCGCGGGTCTTTTCCGCGCCGAAGAGCGGGAACGCGAGGTCGATATTGGCCTTGGCCGTCGCTTCGACGGTGCGGGCGACGCGGTCGACGGTCAGCGTATCGAGCGTGACAGCACCTTCGCGGGCAAAGGCGCCGCCGCCATTGGCGATGAGGAACGCCTCGACCGAGGCGCGGGCGTCGGCCTCGGCGATCACGCCGGTCGTCAGGTCGCGGGCGGTGGAGGCGACGGCGGCGTCGAGCGCGTTCTGCAGCGCCGACTTGGTGTTCATGAGCTGCGCCGTATTGACGCCGAAGCCGGCGCCGACCGCCAGCATGGACAGGGTCGCGCCCGTCAGGATCGCGAAGTTGCCGCGCCGGTCGGACATGAACCGCGTCAAGATGTTCGAAAACCGTGCCATCGATCTCTCCTCGTCGGCCGCCGCGGCCGGTTGCGGAAGGAGGTGCAGGATCGACGCCAGAAAACGGAATCTCGGCGGGTGGTGAGGCTAAGGCTCTGAAAGGATTATCGTTTACTGGAAGTTAGGGTTAGCATCCGGTTAATTTTCGCGTGGGGCTTTGGCGGGCGTCCCGGTCCGGCGTCGCCGCTGTCCCGTTTCGGGACGTCAGTCGCACCAGGAGGCGCGAGCCTTGCCGTCATAGGGGCGGACGAGGCCGACCTCGAGGAGGCGCTCGACGATCCCGTCGCCTTCCGGCGTCTCGATGTCGGCGACGACGCGGCCGAAGAACTTGTCGCCATCGACATTGCGGACGTGGAAGGCGCCGGAGGCGAGCAGGCCGGCGAGGGTGTCGCGTGCGTCGAGGGCAGCCAGCTTTTCCGCTTCGCAGCGTGAGCGCAGTTCAGGCGCGTCGATGCCGCGTAGGCGAACCGACACGCGCACCGTGTGGCCCGGCCAGACATGAACATCGGCTTCGACCGTATCGCCGTCGATGACGCGCACCAGGCTCGCACGGACGGGACCGGCGATTTCGGCGGCGTGGGCGGGGAGGGCAAAAAGCGCCAGAAGCAAAATAGGAATAAAAGCCATACGGCATTTATTCCTATTTGCATCGATCTGGCAAGAGGCTCAGGCGGAAAGGCTGAGCGGGGCGTCGGCAGCGCGGGGTGCGCGGCGCAGTTCGGTGGCCACAGGTTCGGATTTCTGCTCGTAGGTCCACACCTCGAACTTCAGCAATTGATGGGCGCCGAATGTGTGGACGATCGGCACGTCGGTGGCGTCGCGGCCGCGGGCGAGAACGACGCGGCCGGTGCGCGGCACGTTGTGGCGCGCGTCGAAGGTGTACCAGCCGCCTTCGAGATAGACCTCGAACCAGGCGGAGAAATCCATCGGGGCGGGATCGGCGGGCACGTTGATGTCCCCGAGATAGCCGGTTGCGTAGCGGGCCGGGATGTTCATCGCGCGGCAGAGGGTCACGGCGAGATGGGCGAAGTCGCGGCAGACGCCGACGCGCTCGTCGTAGGCCTGGCCAGCGGTGCGGCTGGCGCGGGCGTATCCGTAGCTGAACGAGATGCGGTTGTGGACGAAATCGCAGATCGCCTGCACGCGCTGCCAGCCCGGCTTGAAATTGCCGAACAACTGCCAGGCGATCGGCGTCATCAGGTCGGTCTCGCAATAGCGGCTGCCGAGAAGATAGATCAGCGCTTCGGCGGGCAGGTGGTCGACCGGGACTTCGCCGGCATCCTCGGCGATCACGTCAGCCTTGCCTGAATCCTCGACCACGGCATCGTAGCGCACGGTGAACTCGCCCTGGGGCGCGACGAGGCGGCGGCAGCGATTGCCGAACTGGTCGACATAGGTGCGCATCGGCACCATCGGATGCGAGGTGACGCCGCTTTGCCAGCGGATGTCGGCCCGGCGATCGGGGTGGAGGTCGAGCGAGAGGATCATCGGGGTCGGCTGCGCGCAGGAAATCCCGATTTCGTAACCCAGACGGATCAGCATGGCACAACCTTTCGTGGTAGATGTCGTGTGCCTAACGCCGGCTCGTGCCCGCCTGTTCCTTCCGCTATGCCGCAATTCGTTGGGCGGACGATAGATTAGAAATCGCTTGCGCGACCCTTCACTTCCCAGTCGCCGTAGCGAGCCGGATCGCGCCCGCCGCGGCCGCCTTTTTCGATCGGCAGATCGGCCTCGGCGGCGTCGTATTCGCGCCGGCGCGCTTCGGCCTCGACCAGCGCACGGCGGGCGGCTTCGGTGAGAATGCGGGGGGCGGGGGCGTCGGCGGGGTCGGACATGGGGTCTTCAAGGCTGCGATATTGAAACAAGGGCTTGATCTTCCCATCATATAGGCCGCATTCACGCGCTTTGCGACCGCCCGACGAACGAGGACAGGACACCGAGATGAACATCATGCGCACCGCCATGCTTCTGGCGTTCATGACCGCGCTCTTCATGGGCGTCGGCTACCTGATCGGCGGCTCGGGCGGCATGATGATCGCCTTCTTCGTCGCGGCTGCGATGAACCTGTTTTCCTACTGGAACTCCGACAAGATGGTGTTGCGCATGCACAATGCCGTCGAAGTCGACGAGCGTTCGGCGCCCGAATATTACGGCATGGTGCGCGATCTCGCGGCGCGGGCGCAGCTTCCGATGCCGAAGGTCTATCTGATCCGCGAGGACCAGCCGAACGCCTTCGCCACCGGCCGCAACCCGCAGAACGCAGCCGTTGCGGCGACGACGGGGCTGCTCGACCGGCTCTCCTATGACGAGGTGGCGGGCGTGATGGCGCACGAACTGGCGCATGTGCAGAACCGCGACACGCTGACCATGACCATCACCGCGACGATCGCCGGCGCGATCTCGATGCTGGCGAATTTCGCGTTCTTCTTTCGCGGCAACAATAACAATCCGCTCGGCTTCATCGGCGTGCTGGTGGCGATGATCGTCGCGCCGCTGGCGGCGATGATGGTGCAAATGGCGATCAGCCGGACCCGCGAATATGCCGCCGACCGGCGCGGCGCGGAGATCTGCGGCAGCCCGCAATCGCTCGCCTCGGCCTTGAACAAGATCGCGAGTTCCGCAGGCCGCCTGCGCAACGACAATGCCGAGCGCAACCCGGCGACGGCGCACATGTTCATCATCAATCCGCTGTCCGGCGAGAAGATGGACAATCTCTTTTCCACCCATCCCGACACGCAGAACCGCATCGCCGCGCTGATGAAGATGCAGGGCGAGTTCGCGCCGCAGGCTGCGGCGGCGACCTCAGCCAGCGGTCCGTGGGGCGGCAATTCGCCCTCCGGCCCGCGGGGTCCGTGGTCGTGAGCGCGGTGAAGGGCGCCCGCACGAAGCCGCAGCACACCGAAACCCATGACGACACGCCCGGCCTGACCGCCCGGCGTGTCGCCGCGCGCCTGCTTGGCGCCGTGATCGACACGAAGACACCGCTCGACGGACTGACGGACGGCGAACACGGCCATCCGCAATATCGCGCGCTCGATGCGCGCGACCGCGGGCTGGTGCGCGCGATCCTGACGACGGCGCTCAGGCACCGCATGGCGATCCAGGCGCTGATCGACGCCCGGCTCGACCGGAAGCTGCCGTCGAACGCGGCGGCGCTCAATCACATCCTCCATGTCGGCGCGGCGCAGTTGCTGTTCCTCGACGTTCCCGACAGCGCGGCCGTGGACCTCGCCGTCACCCACGCCAAGGGGGATCCGCGCACGCGGCGCTTCGCCAACCTCGTCAACGCCATCCTGCGCGAGATCGGGCGGCGCAAGGAGCGCGCGCTGCCGGCCGTTCTGGCGAAGACGGCGGAGGCGCCGGACTGGTTCGCCGAGCGGCTGGACGCCGCCTATGGCCCGGACCGGGCGCGGGCGATCCTCGATATGCACCGCCACGAGGCGGCGATCGACCTGACGGTGAAGTCGGACTCGGAAGGCTGGGCCGAGAAGCTGGGCGGCTTCGTGCTGCCGACGGGCTCGGTGCGGCTGACCTCGATCGAGGGACCGGTTTCGGAGCTTTCCGGATTTGCCGACGGCGAATGGTGGGTGCAGGACGCGGCCGCCGCGCTGCCGGCTCGGCTGATGGGCGACATTTCCGGCCTGCGCGTCGCCGATATCTGCGCTGCGCCGGGCGGCAAGACGGCGCAGCTTGCGCAGTCGGGGGCCAGGGTCGTCGCGGTCGAGAAGGTGCCGAACCGGGCGAAGCGGCTTGCCGGAAATCTGGAACGGCTGAAGCTCGACGCCGAGATCGTCGTCGCAGACCTCTTCGAGCATAAGCCGGACGCGCTTTACGACGCCGTGCTGCTCGACGCGCCGTGCTCCTCGACCGGGACGATCCGTCGGCATCCGGATGTGCTGTGGACGAAGACTCCGGAAGACATTGCGCGGCTCGCCGGGCTGCAGCGGCGGATGCTCGACCATGCGGCGACGCTGGTGAAACCGGGCGGAATGATCCTGTTCTGCAACTGCTCGCTCGACCCCGAAGAGGGCGAGGCGATGATCGCGACGGCGCTCCAGGAGAACGCAAAGCTGGAGCGGATGCCCTTCGCCGCCGGTGAGTTTCCGATCGTCGACGGGTTCCTCGATGTCGATGGCGCGGTGCGCACGACGCCGGCCGGGCTACCCGATCAGGACCCCAAGCGCGCGGGGCTCGACGGATTTTATGCCGTACGGTTACGGGTCAAGGGATGAAGCGTTCCAATTTGAAACGCATTTGACCTTCGCACAACCACTTGAATCAGCTATGATTCCTTGATTGCGAGCATCGCAAGTCGCCCGGCAACCTGTATTTCCGCCGGGACGCATGCTCGGGGCTGCATCGCGGAGCGGCGATGAGGAGGTCGGGGTCTTGGCAATGGCGTTGAACTACGATCCCCAATTGTGGGGTTTCGTGGCGAGCGAGGCATGGCGCCGCGCGCGTCGACGCCTGCGTTCGGGCCCGCTCTATCGCTGGCGCTTTTCGGGCCGCACGCCGCAGCGCATCCTGATCGCCCCGCCGGATTTGCGGCTCGCCGACGGCGCGCTGGCGCAGGAATTCTATCGCGGCCGCTTTCCGCTCGCAGGTGCCGTCGTTGCGACGGGCGGCACGTCGCCCTTTCGCGCCGAGCGCGCGCCGGCCGCGTGGCTTGAGGCGCTGCACGCGTTTCGCTGGCTGCGCCACATGCGCGCCGCGGAGACCAACCTTGCCGCCGGCAATGCGCGCGCGCTCGTTTCCGACTGGATCGCGATCCATGGACGCCGGATCAACGGTCCGGCCTGGGCGCCGGCAACGGTCGCCAAAAGGCTGATCGCCTGGCTGCAGCATTCCTCGATCGTGCTTGCCGGCGCCGACATCCAGTTCTACCGGGCGTTTCTGAAATCGCTCGCGGTGCAGATGCGCTATCTGCGCGCCGTGGCCGGCGAGATGCCCGATGGCGAGGAGCGGCTGCGCGCGCGGATCGCGATCGCGTTCGCGACGCTCTCGCTGCCCTCGTCGCCGGCGCGGCTTCATGCGGCCTCGAAGGCGCTGGCGCTGGAACTCGACCGGCAGATCCTGCCGGACGGCGTTCATATCTCGCGCAATCCCGGGGCCGTGCTGGAGCTTCTGGCGGACCTGCTGCCGTTGCGACAGACCTATTTCAACCAGGCCGAAGCTCCGCCGGATGCGCTGATCAACGCCATCGAGCGGATGCTGCCGGCACTGCGCTTCTTTCGCCATCAGGATGGTGTCCTGGCGCGGTTCAACGGCATGGGCGCGACGAGCCACGACCGCGTGGCGGCGATCCTCCACCATGACGACACCGGCGGCGCGCCGATCCTGCATGCCTCCCATGGCGGCTATGACCGGCTGGTGATGGGCGGCACGACGATCATCGCCGATACCGGCGCCCCGCCGCCGCCAGATGTCAGCCACGAGGCGCAGGCGGGATGCCTGTCCTTCGAGATGTCGTCGGGACGGCACCATTTCATCGTCAATTGCGGCGTCGACAGTTTCGGCGCCGAGGATTTCCGGCTGCTATCGCGCTCGACGGCGGCGCATTCGACCGCAACCGTCAACGAGACCTCCTCGGCGCGCTTCAACCTGCCGAACCGGCTGCGCGCCATGGTCGGCTCGCCGCTGATCGGCCCGATCCGCAAGGTGCGCGCGAAACGCTTCGACAGTCCCGGCATCCACGGCGTCTCGGCGAGCCATGATGGTTACGTCCAGCGCTTCGGTATCGTGCACGAGCGCGAGCTGATGCTGGCTGCAGGCGGCGACGTCTTCGAGGGTACGGACCGGTTCTTCACCGACCGCAACGGCGTCGCGCGGCCGGGACCGGGCATGACGGTTCAGATCCGGTTTCATCTCCATCCCGATATCGGCGTGTTCCGCAACGAGCGCGGGCAACTCGTCCTCAAAGGGAACGAGACGGATATCTGGACGGTGGATGTCGAGGGCGTCGCGCCGGTGGTCGAGGAATCGATGTTCTTCGCCTCGATCGGCGGGCCACGGCGCACGCGGCAGTTGGTGGTGGAGATCGATCCGTCGGTTCTGCCGGAGGTGGCGTGGCGGTTTACGCGGGTGGAGAAGAGCTGACGGGTCGCGCTCTGGCGCACCCCCCTCTGGCCTGCCGGCCATCTCCCCTCAAGGGGGGAGATCAGTCTCGTCATCGTTCCGCCCGGTCCTGCAATTGTTGAACGACGTTGGCGCGCGTGATCTCCCCCCTTGAGGGGAGATGGCCGGCAGGCCAGAGGGGGGGGTGACGGAGCGCAATCCTCTCCCACGTTCCGGTTGATTCACCGCCGATGTATGATAGGCGGGGCGCACCTCTCGCTTGCCCAAAGGACATCCCGCCATGGCCGTCGCGTCGAAGAACATTCCCGCACCCGACCGCGTGCGCGTTTCACGCGCGCTTCTTTCCGTTTCCGACAAGACCGGCCTCATCGACCTGACGCGTGAACTCGTCGCGCTCGGGGTCGAACTCGTCTCGACAGGCGGCACGGCGAAGGCGATCGCGGAGGCGGGGTTGAAGGTGAAGGATGTGTCCGACCTGACCGGTTTTCCCGAGATCATGGATGGGCGCGTGAAGACGCTGCATCCGTCGGTTCATGGCGGGCTGCTCGCCATTCGTGACGACGCCGAGCACAAGCAGGCTATGGAAACGCACGGGATCGGGCCGATCGACCTTGCGATCATCAATCTCTACCCCTTCGAGGAAGTGCGGCGCGCGGGCGGGGACTATGCGGCGACGGTGGAGAATATCGACATTGGCGGGCCGGCGATGGTGCGCGCCTCGGCCAAGAACCATGCCTATGTGGCGATCGTCACCGACCCCGCCGATTACGGCCGGCTGGTCGAGACGCTGAAGGAAAATGGCGGCGAGACGGGCTATCGCTTCCGGCAGGAACTCGCCGCCAAGGCCTATGCCCGCACGGCGTCCTATGACGCGGCGATTTCGGGCTGGTTCGCGGAGGCGCTGGAAATCGAGGCGCCGGCGTCGAGGGCGTTCGGCGGCAGGCTGGAGAGCGTGATGCGCTATGGCGAGAACCCGCACCAGAAGGCGGCGTTCTACGTCAATGGCGACGCGCGGCCGGGCGTCGCGACGGCGCGGCAGCTTCAGGGCAAGCAGCTTTCCTACAACAACATCAACGACACCGACGCGGCGTTCGAACTGGTCGGCGAGTTCGCGCCGGAAGCGGGCGCGGCGGTCGCGATCATCAAGCACGCCAATCCGTGCGGGGTCGGCACCGGCGGGACGCTGAAGGACGCGTATCAGAAGGCGGTCGAATGCGACCCGGTGTCGGCCTTTGGCGGGATCGTGGCGCTGAACGGGTTGCTCAATGCAGAGGCGGCGGAGGAGATCGTCAAGACGTTCACCGAAGTCATTATCGCGCCGGACGCTTCGCAAGAGGCCATCGCGCTGGTGGCGACGAAGAAGAATTTGCGCCTGCTGGTGACCGGCGGGCTGCCCGACCCGCGCGCGCCGGGCCTGGCGTTCAAGTCGGTTGCCGGCGGCATGCTGGTGCAAAGCCGAGACAACGGCGTCGTCGACGATCTCGACCTGAAGGTGGTGACGAAGCGCGCGCCGTCAGAGGCGGAGATGGCCGATCTGCGCTTCGCGTTCCGGGTCGCCAAGCATGTGAAGTCGAACGCGATCGTCTATGCGCGCGACGGCGCGACGGTCGGCATCGGCGCCGGGCAGATGAGCCGGGTGGATTCCTCGCGCATCGCCGTGCGCAAGGCATTGGATGCAGCCGAGGCTGCTGGCTGGGCCGAGCCGAAGACCAAGGGCTCGGTCGTCGCGTCGGACGCGTTCTTCCCGTTCGCCGACGGGCTGATCGCGGCGATCGAGGCGGGCGCGACGGCGGTGATCCAGCCGGGCGGCTCGATGCGCGACGACGAGGTGATCGCGGCGGCGGACGTGCACGGGATCGCGATGGTGTTCACCGGAATGCGTCACTTCCGCCATTAGGAGGCGGATGCCGGGCGCGCCCTATCGCGGGGCGCGCTTGGCGAGGATGCGCTGCAGGGTGCGGCGGTGCATGTTGAGGCGGCGGGCGGTTTCGGAGACGTTGCGGTCGCACATCTCGTAGACGCGCTGGATGTGCTCCCAGCGAACGCGGTCGGCCGACATCGGGTTCTCCGGCGGCGCGGCCTTTTCGCCCGTCTGGCGGGTCAGCGCGGCGTAGACGTCGTCGGCATCGGCGGGCTTGGAGAGGTAGTCGACCGCGCCGAGCTTCACCGCGTTGACGGCGGTGGCGATGTTGCCGTAGCCGGTGAGGATGATGGTGCGGCAATCGTCGCGCTTGTCGCGGATCGCGGACACGACGTCGAGCCCGTTTCCGTCGCCGAGCCGCATGTCGACCACCGCATAGGCGGGCGGCGCAGCGCGGACCTTGCCCACCGCTTCCTCGACGCTTTCGGCCGTGTCGACCGTGAAGCCGCGGCTTTCCATGGCACGCGCGAGGCGCGTCAGAAAGGGCTTGTCGTCGTCGACCAGAAGCAGGGTCGCGTCCGGCCCGAGGTCGGCATGGTCGATGGTTGCGTCTTCGTCGATCATTTTTCGAATGTCCCGTTTCCGCCTCTATTTAGGCAGAACCGCCGGATTTTCCAACGTTTCCGGCTCGTCAAAGGCCGATTTCGCCGCATTTGCGTCGAGAATCGCGCGCGGCCAGTTGACGCGGACGATCGCTCCCTGGCCGGGCGTCGCCGCATTGCCGAAACGCACCGTGCCCCCCGAACGTTCGAGCAGCGTCTTTGCGATGAAGAGGCCGAGGCCGAGTCCACCGCCAGCCGAAACGGCCGAGGAACGCTTGGTCATGTAGGGTTCGCCGATACGATCGAGGATCTCGGCGGGAAAGCCTTCGCCATCGTCGAGGATTTCGAGCGAGACCGTCTGCATGTCCCAGCTCCAGGTGATCGAAACGGTTTCGCGGGCGAAGTCGACGGCGTTTTCGACGAGATTGCCGAGGCCGTAGATGACGCCCGGATTGCGCCGGCCGATCGGCTCCGGACCCTTGCAGTCCTGCGGCTTGAGCTGGATCGCAATGCCGAAATCGCGGTGCGGCGCGATCACTTCCTCGATCAGCGAAGTGAAGGGCAGCCGCGCCATGTGTGCCTCGCCCTGCGAGGAGAGGCTGGTGAGCTGCTTCAGGATCGCGCGGCAGCGTTCGCTTTGGGAGCGCAGGAGCGTGACGTCCTCGCCATAGCGCGGATCGTTGCCGAGCGCGCGCTCCATTTCCTTGGCGACGAGCGCGATGGTGGCGAGCGGCGTGCCGAGTTCGTGCGCGGCGGCGGCGGCGAGCCCGTCGAGTGCGGAGAGGTGTTGCTCGCGCTGGAGGACGAGTTCGGTCGCGGCGAGTGCGGTGGCGAGGAGCCGTGCTTCCTCCGCGACGCGGAAGGCGTAGAAGGCGGTGAAGGCGAGGCAGGAGACGATCGCCATCCAGATGCCGGCCACATAGATGATCGGCATGGTCAGTTCGGTGCCAGGAAACCACGGCAGCGGATGGTGGAAGAAGGCAAGGCCGGTCGCCATGGCGATGACCAGCGCGCCCAGCATCGCCGTCCAGCGCAGCGGCAGGGAGGTCGCCGAGATGATGACCGGCGCGGTCATCAGGAGCGCGAAGGGATTGGTCAGCCCGCCGGTCATGTAGAGAAGACCGCCGAGCTGCAGCGCGTCGAAGGTGAGGATCGCGAGTGCGGCGAGCGGCGGCAGGCGGTGCGTCGCCGGATAGCGGAAGGCGAGCAGCAGGTTCAGCCACGCCGAGCAGCCGATCAGCGCGAAGCAGAGCGAGACCTGGACGGGGAATTGAAGCCAGAAGGCGACGACGAGAACCGCCGCGCTCTGGCCGACGACGGCGAGCCAGCGCAGCCGGATCAGCGTGTTGAGGCGGATGTGATGGAGGTGCCGGGGGTCCGGCGCGCGTAATTCTTCGACCATGAAGCCGTTATGCGGCGCGCGCGGGAAAACGCCAAGGGCGCACATGTCGCATGGCTACGTGCCGCGTGGCTTGGCGCGCGCCGTCGCCTGCGCCTCGAGCGGGTTTTCCGGCCAGACATGCTTCGGATAGCGCCCGCGCATGTCTGCGCGCACATCGGCCCACGAGCCGCGCCAGAAGCCGGGCAGGTCGCGCGTCGTCTGGATGGGGCGATGCGCGGGCGAGAGGAGTTCGAGCGTCATCGGCACCGTGCCGTTGGCGATCGACGGGTGGGCGTCGAGGCCGAAGAGTTCCTGTACGCGAATGGCGAGAACGGGCCAGTCGGCATCATAGCGGATCGGCAGGCGGCTGCCGGTGGGCGCATCATAGTGCGTCGGGGCGAGCGTTTCGAGCTTGCGGTGAAGCTCATAGGGAACGAGCGACATCAGGCCGTTGTGAAGGGCGGAGCCGGGAAGACGGGCGAGGTTTGCCTCGCCGGTGAGGAAGGGGAGAAGCCAGTCGTCGAGGCGGGCGAGAAGCGCCTCGTCGCCGACGTCCGGCCATGGATTGCCGAGGCCGCGATGGAGCCAGCCGAGACGGGCGCGCAGCGTTTCCGTCGACTTGTCCCAGGGCAGGATGGCGATGCCGTGCTGGCGGACGGCGTCGAGGATCGCACGGTCGGCATCCGGTCCCGTCGGCGCGGGCAATTGGCGCTCGGCGAGGATGATAGCGCCGAGGCGCTCGGTCTCGCGCACGCGCACCGAGCCCTTGGCAGGGTCAAACTGGGTTTCGCGCGTGGTCTCGATGCGGTTGGCGCAGAGGGCGCGGATGTCGTCTTCGGTGATGGTGACGGCGGAGGCGATGCGGGCGTTCTGTGCGCGGCCCTGAAGGTCTGCGACGACGAGGAACGGTGCGGCTGCGAGGGGATCGGAGGCGTCGATGGTGCCGCCGCGGCCGTTGGCGAGGACGAAATGGCCGTGTGCGCCGCGGGCCTTGGCGACGCGGTCGGGGTAGGCGAGGAGGAGGGTTGCGCCGGGGGAGGTGGACTGCTTTTCGTTTGGACCCCCACCCCGTACCCCTCCCCACAAGGGGGAGGGAGACGTGGGCGTTGGTGCCTTATCTTGTGACGTGGAGCCNCGCACGCGCACCGAGCCCTTGGCAGGGTCAAACTGGGTTTCGCGCGTGGTCTCGATGCGGTTGGCGCAGAGGGCGCGGATGTCGTCTTCGGTGATGGTGACGGCGGAGGCGATGCGGGCGTTCTGTGCGCGGCCCTGAAGGTCTGCGACGACGAGGAACGGTGCGGCTGCGAGGGGATCGGAGGCGTCGATGGTGCCGCCGCGGCCGTTGGCGAGGACGAAATGGCCGTGTGCGCCGCGGGCCTTGGCGACGCGGTCGGGGTAGGCGAGGAGGAGGGTTGCGCCGGGGGAGGTGGACTGCTTTTCGTTTGGACCCCCACCCCGTACCCCTCCCCACAGGGGGGAGGGAGACGTGGGCGTTGGTGCCTGATCCTGTGGCGTGGAGCCGGGGGTTGAGGTGTGGGGGATGGCGGAGGCGCTGGCGTCTCCCTCCCCCTTGTGGGGAGGGGTGCGGGGTGGGGGTCTCGACGAGGAACCCGCCAGCCGTTTCGCCAACTCTCGCGCCGCATCTGCGCGCTGGCCTTTTTCGCCGGCGAAGCGGCGCAGGCGGGTTTCGAGGTCGATGCCGGTGCCGCCGAGGCCGCGTTCGGTCAGGAGGACGGCGAGGCGCGCGGCGAGGCGGGGGTCTGCGGCTTCGGCGACCATGTGCGCGAGGCGGACGGGGAGCGCCAGCTTGCGCATGCGGTTGCCGGCGTCGGTCAGCCGGCCTTGGCGGTCGAGTGCGCCGAGGCTGACGAGGAGAGAGCGGGCTTCTGCGAGCGCAGCGGGGGGTGGCGGGTCGAGGAAGGCGAGGGTGGCGGGTTCGGTGACGCCGAAGGCGGCGGCGTCGAGGAGGAGGCCGGAGAGGTCGGCCTCGAGGATTTCGGGCGTCGAGAACGGGGCGAGCGATGCGGTCTGTTCGGCGCGCCAGAGACGGATCGCGATCCCCGGCTCTGTGCGGCCGGCGCGGCCCGCGCGCTGGTCGGCCGAGGCGCGCGAGGCGCGCACGGTCTCGAGCCGCGTCAGGCCGGTCGCGGGCTCGAATTTCGGCACGCGGGAGAGGCCGGAATCGATGACGATGCGCACGCCGTCGATGGTGATCGAGGTTTCGGCGATGGAGGTCGCGAGGACGATCTTGCGCCGGCCGGGCGAAGGTGGGCGGATTGCCTCGTCCTGCGCCTTGCCGACGAGGCCGCCATAAAGCGGGATGATGTCGCAATCGGCACCGACGCGGCCTTCCAGGCGTTCGGCGGTGCGCGCGATCTCGCGCTGGCCGGGCAGGAAGGCGAGGATGCTGCCGGTCTCATCGGCGAGCGCGCCGCGGATCGTATCGGCCATCGCGTCCTCGATCCGGACTGTCGAAGGCCGGTCGCGATGGCGGATTTCGACGGGAAAGCTGCGGCCCTCGCTGGTGATCACTTTCGCGTCGCCGAGAAGCGAGGCGACGCGCGCGCCATCGATGGTGGCGGACATGACGAGGAGCTTCAAATCCGGGCGCAGCGCGCCGGCGACGTCGAGCGCAAGGGCAAGGCCGAAATCGCCATCGAGCGAGCGCTCGTGGAACTCGTCGAAGAGGATGGCCGAGATGCCGGAAAGCTCGGGGTCGTCGAGGATCATGCGGGCAAGAATGCCCTCGGTGACGACGAGGATGCGCGTCTTCGGACCGGACTTCGAATCCATGCGCATGGCGTAGCCGACCGTGCCGCCAACCTCCTCGCCGATCAGGCTCGCCATCCGCCGCGCGGCGGCGCGGGCGGCGAGGCGGCGGGGTTCGAGGAGGAGGATGCGGCCGGTGCCGGCGAGGCCCGATTGCAGGAGGTGGAGCGGGACGAGCGTCGTCTTGCCGGCGCCGGGCGGGGCGACGAGAACGGCCTTGCCCGAGTTGGCCAGCGCGGCGGCGAGTTCGTCGAGCACGTCGCTGACGGGCAGGCGCGGCAGGCTCATGCGTCTTCGCCGATGGTGACGACCTGTCCGCCGGCCGCTTCTGCGTCGGCTTCGTCATGGGTGACGAGGATAACCGGCAGCATCGCCGCGCGGGCCTTGGCGAAGACGAGTTCGCGGATCTGGGCGCGCAGGCCGGCGTCGAGCTTGGAAAAGGGTTCGTCGAGAAGCATCATGCGCGGATGCGAAACGAGAGTGCGGGCGAGCGCGACGCGCGCCTTCTGCCCGCCCGACAAGGTGGCGGGGTCGCGCGCGCCGAAATCGGCGAGGTCGACATCGGCGAGGGCCATCTGGGCGTGTTCGAGACGCGCGGCGCGGCCCTTGATGTTTGCCGGCAAAGCGAAGGCGACATTGCCGGCGACCGACATGTGCGGGAACAGGAGCGGGTCCTGGAAGAGGAGACCGGCGTGCCGGTCTTCGGCGGGAAGGTTCGTGATCTCCGTCTCGTCCGAGAAGACGCGGCCGGATGCCGAAAACTCGGGCGCGAGGAAGCCGCCGATATAGGCGAGGAGGGTCGATTTGCCGGAGCCGGAGGGACCCATGACCGTCAACTTCTCGCCGGGCGCAACGCGCGCGGAAATCGCCAGCAGGAGACGCTGGCCGAGCGCGATCGTGATGGCGTCGAGCGTCAGCCCGTTCATGGATTATCTCATTGCATGGCGCGGCGGTTGCGAAATAGCAGGGCGGGCACGCCTATCGCAATGGCGAAGCCGATCGCCGGCAACAGCATCTGCAGGAAGGCGTAGATGCCGATCGTGCGCCGCGCACCGCCCGAGGCGAGCGCGACGGCTTCGGTGGTGATGGTGGGCAGGCGCCCGGCGCCGATCAGGAGCGTCGGCAGATATTGCCCGACCGAGACGGCGAAACCGACGGCGGCGGCGGTGAGGATCGGGCGCGCGAGCATCGGCAGGCGGATGGCGAAAAGCGTGCGCCAGCGGCGCTTGCCGAGCCCGGCGGCGATGGCCTCGTAGCGCCGGTCGAATGCGCGCCAGGGATCGGAGAGCGAGAGGAAGACATAGGGCAGCACGAAGATCAGATGCGCCAGGACGAGGCCGGGGAAACTGGCGACGAAACCGAGCGACAGAAACAGGAACTGCAGCCCGAAGAGAAAGGCGACCTGCGGCACGATCAGCGGCAGGTAGATGAAGGTGAGCGCCTTGCGCCCGCCCGTTCGGCCCGTGTCGCGCTCGCGCAGGAGGCAAAGGAGCGTCAGCGCGACGGCGACGAAGGTCGACAGGGCGGCGGCGGCAAGCGTGGTTCCAAGCGGCCTCGACACGCGCGGCAGCGTCTCAATCCAGGGCTTGAGCATGAAGGTCGAGGGCAGGGGCTGCGGAAACGGCCAGAGGCCCGCGAGGGACCAGAGCCCGAGCGCGACGAGGCCGGCGAGGACGATCGCGCCCGACGCCGTCATCAGCCCGAGCGCGCCGTGACGAAGGCCGGCATCGTGGCGCATCCGCGTGCCGCGAGCGACCAGCGCCTCGCGCAGACGGGCAAAGAGGCGCTCGGCCAGGACCCAGAGCGCCAGCGCCGCGGCGACGACGGCGAGTTGCAGCAGGGCGCCGGCGGAGGCGACGAAGCGCATCGACAGGTTCGGATCGTTCATCCAGCCGACCAGCCGCACGGCGAGCGTTGCCGGCGTGCTGGGACCGAGGATGATGGCGACGTCGACGACCGATGCCGCGAAGGCGATGACCGCGAAGACGGCAAGCCGGATCTGACGGTAGATCGCCGGCCAGGCGAGATAGAGGAAGCCGGCGATGCGGCCATAGCCGAGCGCAGCGGCGAGCGCGCGCGTTTCGGTGAGCCGCACCTGCGGCAAAGCGGCGAGGGTGACGAGGAGGAGAAACGGCACTTCCTTGACGACGAGGCCGGCGATCAGCGCCAGTCCGGCAGGATCGTTGAGGACGAGAAGGTCGGGCGGACGCGTCCAGCCGGTGAGGCCGGGCGAGACGAGGCGGGCGAGAAGTCCTGAGGGCGCGATCAGGAAGGCGAATCCGAAGGCGGCTGCGGCATGCGGAACCGACAGGAGCGGCGAGATCATCGACTGGACGCGCGCGAACGAGCGCGTTCCGGCCCAACCGGCGATGAAAAGCATGACGATGAGAAGCGACAGGCCGGCCGAGGCGAGGCCGGTGGTCAGGCTGAGCGCGGCGGAGCGGGCGATGCCGGGCATGGCGAGGAGCGCGGCGAAGGCATCCGTGCCGAAAGCCGTTCCGCCGAGCGCCGGCAGATAGCCGAAGGCCGGCAGGACGGTGCCGGTGAGACCTGCGAGAATCGGCCCGGCGAGGATTGCCAGCGTCAGCGGCGGACCGATCCGCGCAAGGCGCGCGAGACCGTCACGCCGCTTGATCAATTGGCGACGCCGTAGCGCCGGCGCCACTCATCCTCGAGCCGGTCCATCCAGCTTGGATGCGGCTCGTCGAGGGCGGGGCCGAGTTCGTCCGGCGCAAGTGTCGCGATGCCGAGGTCGAGCGCATCGAAGCGGGCGCGGTCCTCGGCATCGAGCTTGTCGAGCGCCAGCACGGTCGGGTCGCCCCACACGGAAGGGTCCTGCTTGCGCGTCTGCGCTTCCGGCGAAATCAGGAAATCGGCGGTGACGAGCGCAGCTTCCTTTGCCGACGAATTATAAGGGATCGACACGAAATGGGTGTTGGCGAGCGTGCCGCCGGGAAAGGTGAAGGAGCGGACGGTGTCGGGCAATTCGCCATTGGCAATTGCCGACGAGGCTTCGGCCGGGTTGAAGGCGAAGATGATGTCGACCTCGTTATCGGCGAGAAGCTGCTTCATGGCCGGATAGTTCTGCGGATAGGCGCGCCCCTGCCGCCACATCAGCGGGTGCAGTTCGTCGAGATACTCGAAAACCGGGGCGGTGACGTCATCGAAACTCGCTTCGTCGACCGGGTCGAGGAGCACGGACCGGTCCGCGACCTTTTCCGACAGGACCTGCTTGACGAAGGACGAGCCGATGAAGTCCGGCGGCTGCGGATAGGAGAAGCGGCCGGGATTCTCGCGCGCCCATTGAAGGAGCTCGTCCGCCGATTGCGGCAGGGTATCAGTGGGCGTGTTGGCCTCGTCGTGGAAGAAGACGAGCTTCGCCATGCCCCATGGGCTTTCCAGCCCTTCGACCGGAACGGTGAAATCGGTGCGGATCGTCGACTGGGTCTCGAAATCGACGAAACGCCAGTTGGGAAGCTCCTCCGCCCAGCCGGGCGCGAAAAGGAGCGATTGTTCTTTCATGGCGGCGAAATTCTCGCCGTTTATCCAGATCATATCGATCGTGCCACCTTGGTCGCGGCCCGCCGCCTTTTCGGCGACGACCGACGCGACCGCGTTGGCGGTGTCATCGAGCTTCACATGGACGAGGTCGATGCCGTAGCGCGTGTCGAGTTCGCCGGCGGCCCATTCGATATAGGCGTTGATGTTGGGCGAGCCGCCCCAGGCGTTGAAATAGACGCTCTGCCCGCGCGCCGCCGCGACGACAGCGTCCCAATCCTTGGGGTCCGGATCGGCGGACGCAGGCGTGGCGGCGATTGCCGCGGCGAGGCTCGCCGCTGCGAAAATCTTCTTGATCACCGGGCACTCCCATCATCGGCCAGGTTTCGATTGCGAGCGATTGAGCATGACGCCCCGGCGAGCGTCAACGCACGAAGCCGGCCGATTTTCTCACCTTGGCGTGAAACGCGCGATCAGTTGTCGGGCTGGTAGGCCCACCAGATCGACCAGATGACGGCGGCGAGCGAGGCGGCAAGGCCGAACCACTGAAAGAGGTTGAGCGTCCCGAGATAATCGAGAACGAAATGAACATAGGAAATGGTGCGAGCCCCCGCCAATGCACTTTGACTTGACTGTCAAATGAGCGCGGGGCGTAGCCTGAACCGGCCAAACCGACTATAAACAAAGACACGGGGGCGACCCGATTGGACCGCCCCTTGTCAGAATAGTTTCAAGCCGTCTCTATTCGGCGTCGTTCGCCGGCTCGGCATTGAGCTGGCCGTATTTCTCGTCGCCGAGCTTTTCGAGCAGTTCGAGCTGGGTTTCGAGGAAGTCGATGTGGCCTTCCTCGTCCGTGAGCAGTTCCTCGAACAGCTTCATGGTGACGTAGTCGCCCATCTCCTGGCAGATCTCGCGCGACTTCTTGTAGGAAGTGCGGGCGTCGTATTCGCCGGCGAGGTCGGCCTCGAGCACTTCCTTGACGTTCTGGCCGATGCGCAGGGCGCCGACCTTCTGCAGGTTCGGATGGCCCTCGAGGAAGATGATGCGCTCGATGATCCTGTCGGCGTGGTGCATTTCCTCGATGGATTCGGCACGCTCTTTCTTGGCGAGCTTGCCGTAGCCCCAGTCGTCGAGGAGGCGGTAGTGCAGCCAGTACTGGTTTACCGCGCCGAGTTCCAGAAAGAGGGCTTCGTTAAGCCGCTCGATGATCCTTGGTTCGCCCTTCATGGCTCATGCTCCCGAATTGATCGCGCAGACCGCGCACGCGGTCCAGATATGTAACGACCTCGTCGCCGCTGTCTACCGATCGGCGATGATATTCCTCGGTGACACGGATGATCGTCTCGACGACGTTGGGGAAGCAGCCGCAGCAGCGACCGCGCTGCTGGAGCGAATGATAGACCTTGGCAGGAACGATGAGCTGCCACGGATCGGCGTCCAGAAGCGAGACGATGGCCGCCTCGATCTCCTTGAGCGTGATGATGTTGCAGCTACAGACAAGCATTGCGAACACGACCCTGACCAGTGACCGGCTTGTCCGGACCGGGAGGTGCGCAAGCATCCGCGGCTGAAAGACGGGATGCCGGAACGCGCCACCCGGGTTCAAGGCCCGGACTTCGCCACGCGGCCGTAAACCAGCCGCTTCCCTTTACAAAAGCATTCACCCGCCGCTTGTCAATCCAAACCTGACTGAAAACATCAAGTTGGAATCGTTCTAAGGACGGTCGTCGGTCTCGTCGCGATACTGCTCATGCGTCCCGCGAACCTGCGCGTCGCGCTCGGACCGCGTCAGCCGACGCCGGGTCAGGAGCGCATAGGCGATGGCGGCGGCCAGGACGATGGGGGCGAGGACGGTGACGAAGGACCATTCGAAGGATTCAAACATGGTTCGGCTCCTTTTTCAAAAAGATCAACGTCCGGTCGCTTTGGCCGTTCCGCAAAAGAAAGGGCGGCGCAAAAGCGCCGCCCGTCAATTCGTCGTGTCCGACGGTCAGTCCTGTGCGCGTGCAAGGCGCAGGATGGTCGACGAACCGCCGTCACGGTCTTCCGTCACGGCATAGACGGCACCGTCAGGACCGACGCGCACGTCGCGGATGCGGGCATCGAGTGCGATGCGTTCTTCCGAAGCAACCATGTCGCCATCCATCCGAAGGACGATCAGCCCCTGGGAAACGAGCCCGCCGATCAGGAAGGCGCCCTCCCACTCTGGAAATTCCTCACCCTCGTAATAGTCCATGCCCGAGGGAGCGGGCGAGGGGTCCCAGTAATAGACGGGCTGTTCCATGCCATCCATCTGGGTGATGCCTTCACCGATTTCCTGACCGCCATAGGCGATGCCGTAGGTGATCGTGGGCCAGCCATAGTTGAGGCCGGCTTCGGGCCTGTTGAGCTCGTCACCACCGCGCGGGCCGTGCTCGACCGTCCAAAGCCGCCCTTCGCCGTCCAGCGTGGCCGACTGGATGTTGCGGTGCCCGTACGAAAAGATTTCGGGCTGCGCGCCGTCCTCGTCGATGAAGGGATTGCCCTCGAAGGGTTCACCTTCCAGCGTCACGCGGAACACTTTTCCAAGTCCGCTTTCCAGATCCTGCGCCTGGTCGCGGATCGGCTCGTCGGAACGCTCGCCTACGGCGATGAAGAGCGCGTTGTCGGCGTCGATTTCGAGGCGTGAGCCGAAATGCTTGTCGCCGTCATAGCTCGGCATCTGCTGGAAGATGACTTCGACATCCTCGAGCGCTCCGCCATTCTCTTCATCGGCGACGAGCGTGGCTGAGGCGACGGAGGTGCCGTTGCCGTCGTCGCGCGGCTCGGCGAAGGAGAAGAAGATGCGGTTGGATTCCTCGAAGTCGGGCGCCAGGATGACGTCGAGCAGGCCGCCCTGTCCGGCGGCCGCAACTTCGGGCACGCCTGAAATCTCGGGTCCGACCTCGCCTTCGGCCGTGATGATGTGCATCGCGCCGTCCTTGGCGGTGACGAGCATGCGTCCGTCCGGCAGGAATTCCATCGCCCAGAGATGCGGCAGGTCCTCGGCGACCGTCTGGACGTCGATCTGCGGCATTTCGGCAGGCTGGTCGGCGCGGGTCTGCTCGGGGAAGGCAGGCTCCTGATCCGGCGCGTTCGGGGCGGCGGTTTCGACCGGACCCGTTCCGGCAGCTTCGTCGCCCTCAGCCGGCGCGGCGCCCTCGACCTGTTCGGTGCCGGTGTCGCCATTGGCATCGTCCTGCGCAAAGGCGGGGCCGGCAATCAGGCCGACGGCCAGAACGGTCGAGGCGAGAAGGCGGGTTGTGATATCGGACATGGATGATGGCTCCCTTTTCATGTGGTCGAAAGCCGCGGTTCAAAACCGCAGCGTCGGGATGCCAACGACCTGTGGCCGTGTGCGTTGCATGCGCGAAATCACAGTTGATTTATCTGACGGACCGTCAGGTCCGGGGGCGGCGTGCCAGAAGCAGGACGAAGTAACTTCCGCCGATGATCGCCGCGATCGTGCCGGCCGGAAGCTGCGCCGGATAGAGCAGCGAGCGGCCGAGCCAGTCGGAAACGGTGAGCAGCGACATGCCGATGAGGGCGGCGGCGAAGAGCTGATCCGCCGCGCGACGGGCGCCGAGAAGCGAGGCCAGATGCGGCGAGATGAGGCCGACGAAGGCGATCGGCCCCATGACGGAGGTGACGGCGGCGGTGATCGTCGCGGAAAAGACCAGCATGCCGAGCCGGGCGAGTGGGACGGAAAGGCCGCGCGAACCGGCCAGCGTGTCACCGGCGATGACGAGCGTCAGCGGGCGGCGGGCGAGAAGGCCGATCGCGAGGAAGCCGGCTGCGCCAAGCACCAGAAACAGTGCTTCGTCGGCCTGGACGCGATAGGTCGAGCCCGACATCCAGCCGACGATCGCGAAGGCCTCCTCGCCGCCGCGCGCAAGCACGAACTGGACGATGGCGTCGAGAAGGGCGGCGAGCGAGATGCCGGCGAGCGCCATGATGCCGGGTGCGTAGTCGGTGCGCCTGCCGAAGAGGATGAGAAGGCCAAGCACCGCCGCGCTGCCGAGAACGGCGATGCCCGCGCTCGCATCGTGGATCGAGCCGCCGACGAGGATCGAGCTGGCGACGAGCGCGAGCGAGGCGCCGGACGTCATGCCCATGATGTCGGGGCTGGCGAGCGGGTTGCGAATGAGGCGCTGGAGGACGACGCCGGCGATGGCCATGGCGACGCCAGCGGCAGCGGCGGCGGCGATGCGCGGCCAGCGGAGCGCGAAGACGAGTTCGCTCGGCCACTCGACGCGCCAACCCTCGCCAGTCACGGCGACGGCGAAGGAACTTGCGACAAGTGCGGCGGCGAGGAGCGCGAGGAGACCGAGCGCGGGCATGGGCATGCGCTCGCGGCCCTTCGGCAGGAAGAAACGCAGATGGTCGCGCGCCTTCATCTGCCGCGCGGCGAGCCAGATCAGCGCCGGAGCGCCGACGAGGGCGGCGGTGGCGCCGCTCGGGATCATGTCGGCGGTGAAGTTGGAGCCGTAGAGCGCGATGGCGTCGGTGCCGACCATCAGTGCCGCGCCGAGCGCGATGCTGGAAAGAAGCCGGTCGAGCGTGGAGCGTGCGCTGGCCATTCGCGCGATGTTGGGGGCGATGAGCCCGATGAAGCCGATGACGCCGACGATGGCGACGACATTTGCCGTCAGCCAGAGCGCGACGAGGAGAGCCAGTCCGAGAACCTGCAGGATCGGCACGCCCCGTGCTGAAGCCCCTTGCTCGCCCAGACGCAGCAGCGTCAGCGGGCGGGAGAGGAGCAGCGCGAAGGGCAGCGCGATCAGGAGGCGCGGCCAGAGCCACGAGACGCCCTGCCAGTCGATCTGGGTGAGATCGCCCGCGCCCCAGACGAAGAGGTGGCGGACGTAGAACTCGTTCATGATGATGAGCGTGACGGCGACGGCCGAGAGCAGCAGGTTCAGCGCCATGCCGGCGAGCACGATCGGCAGCCCGCCGATGCCCTGCCGCCCGGCAATGGCGAGCACCAGCGCCATGGTGGCCGAGGCGCCGGCAAGCGCGAACCATTCGCCATAGGCGGCGGCAAGGCCGGGCACGAAGACGGTGGCGGCATAGAGCCCGACGCGGGCGCCGGCCGAGACGCCGAGCGTCATCGGCGAGGCGAGCCGGTTCTGCGTCGCCTCCTGCATGATCGCGCCGGAAAGCCCGAGCGCCGCGCCGGCCAGAAGTGCCATCGCAAGGCGCGGCAGGACGGAATGGTAGAAGCGAACTTCCTCGAAGAGATCGGGAGCGACACTGGTCGCGAGCGCCCATTTCTGCGCGAGCGGCAGCGGGCTCGAGACGCCGAGATGGATCAGCGTGGCGGCGACGAGCGCGATGAGGCAAAGGGCGATGCGGCTCGTCATGGATCGATGGTCAGCAGCGCTTCGGTGAAGGCCTCGGCGAGGTAGCCGATGGAAAAGGCGCCGCCGAAGGTCCAGCTCGGCCGGACGCCGGCAAAACGGTGCTCGCGCACGAAGGGCATCGCCTGCCAGAGCGGCGAGGGGAAGAGCTGGTCGGCCGCGCGGAAGGGCTCGATGTTCAAGATGATGCCCTCTTCGACCGGGCCGAGCTGCTCGACGCGCTTTTGCACGAAGCCCCATGTCGTCGCGGGCTGCGGGAAGGCGGGGTCGAGCCCGAGAGCGAGGAGCGCAGCTTCGGACGTCGAATTGCCTCCATGGACCCGCACGCGCGCCTGGTCCATCAGGCTGATCGCGGTGACCTTCGGCAGGTCGCCGCCGAAATGGCGCTCGACCTTGCCGCGCAGGGCGCCGAGATGCGCGTCCAGCCCGGCGAGGCGCTCGCGGGCGAGGTCCTCGCGGTCGAAGAGGCGGGCAAGTTCGAGATAGCTGGTGCGGGTCGCCTCGGCATTGTCGTGGTCGAGGCTGAAAAGCGTGAAATGGATCACCGGGGCGATGCGCTCCAAGACCGGGGCGAGTTCGGCCTGGTCGTCGGAGATCACGATGAGATCGGGCTTCAGTTCGGCGATACGCTCGACATTGGGCTCGTCGCGGCGACCGACATTCTCGACACCGGGCTCGAGCGCCGGCTGGACCACCCAGAGGCCGTAGCCGTCGGGGTCGGCGACGGCGAGGAGCGGGACGTCGAGCTCGACGAGCTGTTCGACGACGGCCCAGGAGAGCGCGATGACGCGCTGCGGGATTTCGGCGAAGGTCTGGGTGCCGCGGCTGTCGGTGATCGTGGTCTGGGCGAAGGTGGGCGTGGCCATGACGAGAAGAGCCACGAGGACGGCGCGGCGGGAAAAAGCGAGCATCTCAGGCCACGATCGCGATCGGATGGGCGTCGTCGGGATGCGGCAGGAGGCGGATGTCGATGCCGTAGAGTTCGCTGAGCAGCCCGCCCGACATGAGTTCGGCCGGCGGGCCGTCGAAGGCGATGCGGCCGTCCTTGAGCGCGATGACGCGGTCGGAAAAGCGCGCTGCGAGGTTGACGTCGTGGAGAACGACGACGACGCCCCGCCCGGCCGACCGGTTCAGTCCGCGCAGGAGCGACATGACGCCGTATTGGTGGACGAGGTCGAGCGCGGAGGTGGGCTCGTCGAGAAGCAGAAGCGGCGATTGCTGCGCGATCAGCATCGCGATCCACGCGCGCTGGCGCTCGCCGCCGGAAAGCTGGTCGACCATGCGCGAGGCGTAGGAGGTCAGGTCGGTTGCGGCCAGAGCGTCCTCGACGGCCTGGCGGTCTTCGTCCTTCCAGATGCCGAGCGCGCCCCGCCAGGCGTAGCGGCCGAGCCCGACGAGTTCGCGCACGTCGAGGCCGGGCACATCGGCAAGCTGCTGCGGCAGAAAGGCGAGGCGGCGGGCGAGGTCGCGCTGCGATATGCCGTGAAGATCGGCGCCGTCGAGGATCAGCCGGCCGGAGGTCGGCTTCTGCTGTCGCGCCATCAGGCTCATCAGCGTCGACTTGCCCGAGCCGTTATGGCCGATGATGGCGGTGAAGGCGCTGCCGGAGAGGGAAAGTTCGGGCACGGCGAGGACGGTGCGCGCGCCGTGGCGCATCTCGATGTCGGTGAGATCAAGCATGGGCGCTCCAATAGGCCTGCATCCGCTCCATGCGAAGCGCGCGGGGCTGTTTGGGACAGGATTGGCATAGCGCGCCGGGCTCGCACAGATAGTGGAGGCAGCACTGCTTGCGGTCGAGGACGGGATGGAGCGCGCCGCTCTCCAGCCGCACATCTGCAAGCGCGCTCATGCCCGAAAGGCCGGCGGCGTCGAGCCAGCGGTCGGCATGGGCGCAGACGTCGAGGTGGGGCTGATGCGCGTGGAGATGGACGAGCGTGCCGAGAATGCGGTCGGCCAGAAGCCGGTAGGCGATCTTCTCCTTGACCGGCGAAACGGCGCAGAGTTCGGCGTAGAGATGGTCGGCGATGGCGCGGATGCGGACCGCGGTCAGCTCGATCATCGCGGTAAGGTCGGTGCGCAGGCTTTCGCCCGCGGCCAAGCGAAAACCGTAGACCCCGCCATCGGCGACGCACTGGCCCATGCGGTCTATAGGCAGCGCGATGTTCTGTCCGTGCACGGCCATGATGCCGGCCATGGCGGGCTGCCAGACCAGCATCGACCAGCTTCGCACCGCATGGTAGGCGCGGCCGGCGGGCGCATAGGCCGAGGCGATCTCGTCGTGGAGGCGCGCGACGACATCGCCGTCATCCCCCGCACCGAGCCAGCCCGAAGGCGTTTCGGAGAACTCGGCGTCGATGCCCGGCATGGCCGTCCGGACCGCGTCGATGAACGCGGTCTCGGCTTCAGCCCTGTCGAGCGCGACGCCCATGCCCGCCCCTAGAACTTCGAGGTGAGCTTGAGGGCGACGGTGCGGCGCTCGCCGTAGAAGCAGTCGCCGCGCGCGAGGCAGGTGGTGACGTGCTTCTTGTCGAACAGGTTGCGCGCGTTGAGCGCAACGTCCCAAGTCTCGGCCTCGAAGCCGATCATGGCATCGGCCAGGACGTAGTCGGGCGTTTCGATCGTGTCGGCGCCGTCATAGCTGGTGCCGACATAGCGCACACCCGCGCCGGCCTTGAAGCCTTCCCACTCGCCGCCCGGGCGCCAGGTGCCCCAGGCGCTCGCCTGATGGGTCGGGACGCTGGCGAGGCGGAAGCCGGCCGAGGTTTGCGTGTCGAGATAGGAATAGCCGGCGAGAAGCTCGAACTCGGAATTGATCAGCGTCTGCGCCTCGAGCTCGAAACCCCTGATCGTCACGTCGCCGAGCTGCGCCTGGAAGCCCGGATTGGTGGGATCTCCGACGAGGCGGCCGTTCTCTTCGATATGGAAGACGGAAGCGGTGAAGATCGAAGGCGTGCCCACCGGCTGATACTTGATGCCGGCCTCGACCTGCTTGCCCCTGAGCGGGCGGAAGGGCGTGCCAGAGACGTCGGTTCCGGCGGTCGGCAGGAAGGATTCGGAATAGCTGACATAAGGCGAGATGCCGTTGTCGAAGGCATAGAGCAGGCCGACATCCTTCGAGAGGACATTGTCGGTGTCGCCGGCCCCGTCGCGCGCGATGTCGTAGCGCAGGCCGCCCGAGACGAACCAGTTGTCGAGGCGCACCTGATCGCTGACGTAAAAGCCGGTCTGGCGCGTGTTGGTGACGGTGCGGGGCGACAGGCCCGGAATGACGGGAATGTTGCCGTAGACGGGCTCGTAGAGATCGATCGGGGACGCGGCGCCGTAATAGCTTGCCGTACCGAGATTGACATATTGCTGGTCGACGCCGAAGGCGATCTTGTGCTCCAGCGCGCCGGTGTAGGTGTTGGCGTTGAAGCGCACGTCGCCGGTGAAGGCCTGCACGTCCGAATCCGCCACATAGACGACGCGGTTGATGGTGCGCCCGTCCGGATTGATGGTCGGCGGGAAGGCCGGATACATCGAGCGATAATCGGCATTGCTGTCCGAGTAGCGCGCACGCGCGCTCATCGACCAGACCTCGTTGAAGCGGTGGTCGAAGATCGCGGTCACGGCCGTCTGCTCGGTGTCGTAACGGTCGAAGCCGGGCTCGGACAGGAACACGCTGTCGTCGATCTGGCCGTTCGGCGCCGGGAAGATGGTGCCCTGCCACGGCAGGAACTGTGTCGAGGTTCCGGATTCGTTGCGCTGCGCGTTGAGGAGAACCGTCAGGCTGGTGTCGTCGCTGGGCGCCCAGGTGAAGGACGGCGCGAAGAGGTAGGAATTGTCGTCGACATAGTCGACCTGCGTGTCGCTATCGCGGAAGGCGCCGACGAAGCGGTAGAGGAACTCCCCGTTCGCATCGAGCGCGCCGGTCATGTCGACGCCGACCTGCTTGCGGTTGTGCGTGCCATATTCGACGAACGCCTCCCGGCTCGTCTCGGCCTCCGGCATCTTGCTGGTCAGGTTGACGATGCCGCCGATGGAGCTCTGGCCATAGAGCGTGGAGGCCGGACCCTTGACGATGTCGACGCGCTCCAGCGCGTAAGGGTGCGGGCGGACATTGTTGTAGAAGCCGAAGATTTCCTGCAGCCCGTCGCGATACTGGACCGGCGAGACGCCGCGGACATAGGACCAGTCGCCGCGCGTGTCGTAGCCGAAGGTCGCTCCGAAGACGCCGGGCGTGTACATCAGCGCATCCTGCACGGACTGCATGCCCTGGTCGGCAATGCGCTGTTCGGTGATGACGTTGACCGAGCGCGGCGTCTCGATGATCGGGGTGTCCGTTTTCGTCGCCGAGGACGATTCCTGCGCGATCGTGTCGCCCTTCGGGCCGCCGCTTTGCTGGGCATCGCCGCCTTCGACGACGAGCGTTTCGAGAACCGTCGTGTCCTGCGCCTGCGCGCTCGACCCCAATACCAATGCCGCACTCGCGGCCGCGATCAAACGCGCCTTCATCCCGTCCCCCGGAAAAATACACTCGAGCAAAAAATTCGCCGCGTGCCTTGCCGGGTGGCTGGGTAGGACGATCAATCACGTCCAGCTATAATTGTTGACCGTTGGTGTCAACTTTGAATGAGCAGGCTTGCGCAGTCATTCTGCATTCGTGTCCGCACGGTGACATGGGCCCTCAGAGATCGGCCCAGCCGGCGCGGACGTCGCCCACCGCGCGCATGGTCGCGCCGCCGGCGGCGATGTTGGCCAGAATGCCCTCGACCTTGGGCTGGATGAAGCCGTCGAGATCGTCCCAGTGAAGCGGGCGAGCCGGATCGGGCACGCCGCCCGCCGCCCGCCGCGCGGCTTCGTAGAGCGGTTTGGTCGCCTCGGACAGGATCGTGCCCGCGTCGTAGCTGTCGGCGACGAGCTTGGCGCGAAGCTCCACGGCCTGCACGCCGATCATCAGCGCCGCGGCGAGGTAATGCTCAAGCACGTCCATGGTCTCGCGGGCGAGGTTGGCCGAGTTCATCGCCTGGCTGTTGACGTTCTGGTTGAACTGCTCGGCATGGGTCGGGAAGCGGTCGACGATCGACTGGCCGTAAAAGCTCATCAGCGGCATCATCGAATTGCCGCCGATCTGCAGCGATTTCAGCCCGACATTGATGCCGGCCTCCATGTTGCCGACCAGCGAGGGGTTGAGGCCGTAGGAAAATTCCGGCGTCATCAGGAGTGCGATCTGCGCGTCGATATGCTTGGCGATGAGGCCGACATGGTAGCGCAGGCCGTCCATGGCGACGCCGGTATATTGGGCGAGGAAATTGCCGGTGTGGAAGATCTCGCCGGTGTCGGGGTCGATCAGCGGATTGTCGTTGGCGCAGTTCGCCTCGGTCTCGATCTGGCGCGCGGCGGTCGCGATGCCATCGACGACGGGGCCGAGATATTGCGGCAGGCAGCGCAGCGAATAGCGGTCCTGGATCAGCTTGCCCATGCGGTGGCTGCGCCCGCCCGCCGCTTCCGAGCGGATGACCTTCGAGCCGGCGACGAGACGGCCCATCTGCCGCGCCACCCAGACCTGGCCGGGATGCGGCTTCATCGCGTGGATGAACGGATCGAAGCTCTGGTCGGTCGACAGCATCGCCTGTGCGTAGAGCGCGTGGATGCCGAGCGCGAGCGAGGCGAGGTCGAGCGCGCGCGCCGTGGCGTTGGCGGCGACGCCGGTGCAGGCGCCGGTGCCGTTGTTGAGCGCCAGTCCCTCCTTCGGCTGGAGGGTGAGCGGCTCGAGGCCGATGCGGGAAAGCGCCGAATGCGCATCGAGCGTCTCGCCGCCGATGTCGACGAGAAAGGCGGGGTCGAGGCCGATCACCGCCCCGCCGATATAGGACAGCGGCACGAGATCGCCCGACGCGCCGATGGAGCCGCGCTGGTGGACATGCGGGTGCGCCCCGGCATTGAGGAAGGCGAGATAGCGCTCGATGATCTCGCGGCGCACGCCCGACGCGCCCTTTACGAAGGAATTGGCGCGCAGCAGCATCGCGGCGCGAACGTCCTCGGCAGGAAGGCGCGGGCCGGTCGTGCTCTTGTGCTGCCAGACGGCGATGCGCTGGACGTCGGCGAGAAGGTCCGGGCCGACATACTGGTCGGCCATGCCGCCGAAGAGCGTCGTCACGCCGTAGATCTGCTCGCCCCGCTCGACACCGCCGGCGATGACCTGACGCGATTTCTCGATGCGGGCGAGGGTCGCCGGATCGTCGGTCAGTGCGACCTTGGCGCCGAGCGCGACGGCGCGGATGTCCGTAAGGGTCAGGTCCTGTCCATTGATGATGATCGTCATTGCCGGCTCCTCCTGTTTGCAGCAGGATAGGACAGGCGAGAGCGCATTTCCTGTTTCGTTGCGGCGCATATGGCAAGACGCGGGTCAGGAAATTGCCAGATATTGATAATGTGAGCCTGAAAATGACCGAATTGTCCGCGTCCGACCGTCGGATACTGGCCGAGCTCCAGCGCGACGGCAGCCTCTCAAACGTCGCGCTGGCGGAAAAGGTCGGCATGTCGGCGAGCCCCTGCCTGCGGCGGGTGAAGCAGTTGGAGGCAGCGGGGCTGATCCGGCGCTACGTCGCGCTTCTCGACGAGCGCAAGCTTGGCGTCGGGCTGACGGCCTATGTCGAGGTGAAGGTGCCGCAGGTGGCAGGCGAAGCGATCGTCGAGCGCTTCAAGGCGGCGGTGGCGCGCGAGCCGGCGATCACCGGCTGCTTCGTCATCGCCGGGCAGTACGACTTTCTCCTGCGCGTCGTGGCACGCGATCTCGACGCCTATTCGCACCTGACGCAGACCGTGCTCCTGCGCCTGCCGGGCGTGCAGGACACGCGATCGAGCTTCGTCCTCGAAGCGGTCAAGGACACGACCGAGCTGCCGATCGGCGGGTTCGGCCGGCCCTGACCTCGCATCCGGTTGAGATTGGCGCCGCCCTGCGCTACCTCGGATCAAAGGGTTCGGAACATCCATGTCAGTGACGGAAAAGAAGAGCGGATCGCGCGGCGTCCAGTCGATCGACACGGGCGGGGTGATCCTTGATGCGCTCGCCAGTGCGCAAGGGCCGGTGAAGCTGCGCGATCTTGCCGAACGGACGGGAATGGCGGCCGCCCAGCTCCATCCCTATCTCGTCTCCTTCCGCAAGATGGGCATGGTCGAGCAGACGGAGGCGGGGCATTACCAGCTCGGCTCGTTCGCTCTGCATCTGGGGTTGACGCGGCTGCGCAACCAGAACGCCTATCGCGAAACGGTGCGCCGGGTCGCCGATCTCGCCGACCGTCTGCAACTGATGATCGCCATCACGGTCTGGGGCCTGCATGGGCCGACCATCGTCTACGTCCAGGAATCCTCGGCGCGCATCCACGCGAACGTTCAGGTCGGCAACATCTTCCTGATGACCGCGACGGCGACGGGCCGGGTGTTCGCCGCCTACCTGCCGCCGGCGGTGACACAGCCGATGATCCGCCTCGAACGCTCGGACCGTACGCTGCTCGAGCGTGGTCCGTTCGAATTCGACGAGGCGCAATACTGGGACGAGGTCGCTGCGGTCCGGGCGCGCGGCTTCGAGGTCACGCGCGATCTACCGATCCCGGGCGTCAGCGCGGTCGCGGCCCCCGTCTTCGACCATACCGGCCAGATGCAACTCGCCCTGACCGCGATCGGGCCGACCGCCATGATCGACCTCGCCGCCGATGGCCCGGCCGTGACGGGCCTCCTCGACTTCACCAGCCGCCTGTCGAGCGAACTGGGCTATCGCCTGGACGCCGGCTGATCGTCAGTCGTTGCCGCCGGCCAGGTGCCGCGCGGCGATGTAGCCGAAGGTGACGGCGGGCCCAAGCGTGATGCCGCCGCCCGGATAGTTGCCGCCCATGATGCTCGCCGCATCGTTGCCGACGGAATAGAGGCCCGGGATCGGGCGCCCGTCGCCATTCAGGACCTGCGCATTCTCGTTGCAGCGCAGCCCGGCGAAGGTGCCGAGATCGCCGATCACCAGCTTGACCGCGTAGAACGGCCCGTTTTCGATCGGAGCGACGCAGGGGTTGGGCTTGTGCTCGGGATCGCCGAGCGAGCGGTTGTAGGAAGTCGAGCCCTTTCCGAATTGCGGATCGTCGCCGCGCCTTGCATGATCGTTGAAGGTTTCGACCGTATGCCGCAGGCCTTGCGGATCGACGCCGATCCTGCTGGCCAGCTCCTCCAGAGTCTTGCCCTCGAACAGATAGCCCGACTTGACGTGCCTGCGGAACGGAACCGGGGCCGGCTTGACGTAGCCGAGCCCGTATTTGCGCAGGACCCGATGGTCGGCGATGAAGAAGGCGCAGGTTTCGGTCTCTTCCTCACGGCAGCGCGCGGCCATAGCCTGGCAGAAATCGTGGTAGGAATTCGCCTCGTTGACGAAGCGGCGTCCCGAGCGCGTCACGGCGATGACGCCGGGCTTGGAACGGTCGACGAAATGCGGGAACGTGCCGAGCGTGCCGTCGGCGCGGACGGGCCGCGAGATCGGAACCCAGGCGGCCGCATTGGGCAGATCGTCCGCGACCGTGGCGCCGACGGCTTCGCCGAGGCGCAACCCGTCGCCGGTGTTGCCGGGAGGGGCGGGCGAGGCGTGCTCGTAGCCGGACGGCGCGTGGGGGAACATCGCCTTGCGGCGCACCGGGTCCTGCGGAAAGCCGCCTGCGGCAAGGACGACGCCCTTGCGCGCGACGATCTCGACGGGTCCCTGCACCGTCTCGACGATCGCCCCGGTGATGCGGCCCGTTTCGTCCTTCTTCAGTTCGCGAACCGGCGCGCGCGTCCAGATCGGAACGTTGCGGTCGAAGCACGAACGGGCCAGCCGCGCGACCAGCGCATTGCCGTTCATCAGCCGCATCGGCCGGCCGTGAAAGGCCATGTCGCGCAGGAACTTCAGGAACAGCTTGCCGACATAGAAGGCCGAGACGGGCGAGCGGGTGACGTTGAAGAAATGCAGCAGTTCCTTGCCCGAACCGATCATCATGCCGAGAAAGGTGATCTCGGCGAGCGGCGGGCGCAGGCGCTTGATCTCGTGTCCGAGTTCGCGTCCGTCGAACGGGCGTGCGACGATCGACCGTCCGCCATCGACGCCGCCCGGCGCATCGGGGTGGTAGTCGGCGAAGGTCGGCCCGAGATCGAACTGCAGCGCGGTGTTCTGTTCGTAGAAGTCGACGGCCTTCGGTCCGGCGTCGAGAAACGCCTCGACGCGGCGTTCGTCATAATGCGCGCCGGTCTCGTGACGCATGTATTCGCGCGCCTGGTCGATGGAATCGGACACGCCTGCGCGCCTTGCGGGGGCGTTGCACGGTATCCACATCCAGCCACCCGAGCGCGCCGTGGTGCCGCCGAAGACCGGCTCCTTCTCGACGACGAGGACGTCGAGCCGGCGATGGGCGGCCGACACCGCCGTCGCAAGTCCGCCGGCGCCCGAGCCCACCACGAGCACGTCGCAGGAATGCTGTTTCATCTGCATGGTCTGTCAGTCCTTGTCGGTGCCGTTCAGGCGGCCAGATAGCCGCCATCGACCGGCAGGAGAGTGCCGGTGACGTAGGTGGAAAGATGCGAGGCGAGGAAGAGGACCGGGCCGACCAGTTCCTCCGGCTCGCCGACGCGGCCGAGTGGCGTGTGCGCCATGAAGCGGCCGATCGCCTCGGGCGTCTCGCGCGTGACCTTGGTCATCGGCGTCGCGATGACGCCGGGAGCGATCGCGTTGACGCGCACGCCCTGCGGGGCGAGGTCATGCGCGAGCGCGCGGGTGAACTGCAGCACGGCACCCTTGCTGGCAGCATAGGCGCCGAGGCCGGGTCCGGCCGCGACCGACATGATCGAGCCCAGATTGACGATCCGCCCCTGCGTCGCGCGCAATTGCGGCAGGAACGCACGCACCATGTTGCGGATGCCGTCGACATTGACCTTGAAGATCGCGTCCCAGTCATCGTCGAAGCCGGCATCGTCGATCGGCGTACGGCGGATGATGCCGGCATTGTTGACGAGGATCGCGGCCCGGCCGAGATGTGCCTCGATGTCGAGCGCGAAGCGCTTGACCTGGTCACGGTCGACGACGTCGATCTCGGCCGCGAAGGCGGTGCCGCCGGCCCCGTTGATGCTGGCCGCCGCTGCCTGCGCCGATGCGCTGTTGACGTCGCAGATCGCGACGCGGGCGCCGGCCTTGGCGAGACCTTGCGCAATCGCCAGCCCGTTTCCCTGCGCCGCGCCTGTGACGACGGCGACCTCTCCCTCGATGCCTCGCACGCTTCCTCCGAAATTCGTCAATTACAAATTCGTTTGACTATAGCGAATTTTTTGGTTGAGCCAAGCATGAGAATTTGCAAGATTGCGATCGGGCGCCGGGAGGAGGCTGGGTCGATCGTCGGCCCATTCCCGGCTTCGATGTCCGCGCTGGCGCGGTCCAAGGGAGGTCTTGATGAAACGTTGCATCGCCGCAGCCGCGCTGGCTGCATCCGTCGTGTTCTCCAGCCACGCGATGGCTGAGAGCTTCGATCTGCAAAGCGTATTCGGGCTGAACGTCCCGTCCATCGGGCCGAGCCCGGTCAACTGGGCCGAAAAGGTCCGCCTGATGACGGCCGGCGAGATCGACATCAAGGTCCACGGCGCCGGCGATTTCGTGCCGCCCTTCGAGGTGTTCGGCGCGGTGTCGAGCGGCGCCATTCCGATGGGCTTCGACTGGATCGGCTATTGGGCCGAGTCCATCCCGGTCGCCAATCTGGTCGGCTCGATGCCGTTCGGCCCGACGCCGGAAATCGCGCTCGGCTGGATGTTCGAGGGCGGCGGCGTGGAGATCATCCAGAAGGCCTATGACGCGCATGGCGTGAAGGTCATTCCGTGCCATCTCGTCGTGCCGGAAGCCGGCGGCTGGTTCTCCAAGGACATCAACACGGCCGAGGATCTGCGCGGGCTCAACATGCGCATCGCCGGCCTCGGCGGGCAGGCGCTCGCCAAGCTCGGCGCCAACACGCAGCTCGTGCCGGCCGGCGAGATCTACGTCTCGCTCGAGACCGGACGTATCGATGCGGCCGAATTCTCCGCACCGCAGCTCGACAAGGGCTTCGGCTTCCAGAACATCGTCAAGAGCTACTACTTCCCCGGCTGGCACCAGCCTTCGAGCTGGGACTCGATCATCATCAACATGGACGTCTGGAACGGCTTCACGCCGGAACAGCAGACGATCATGGTGGAGGCCTGCAAGGCGAACATCACCGAAAACATGGCCGACCAGCTCAACGCCCAGATCGAGGCGGTCGAGGAGATCGAGGCGGCTGGCGTCGAGATCAAGCGCTTCCCCGACGAGGTGCTGGCCGCGATGCGCGACGCCGCCAACGAGGTGATGCAGGAGGAAGCGGCGAAGGACCCGATCTTCAAGGAAGCCTACGAATCGCTGACCGCCTACATCGAACGCACCGCCCGCTGGGCCGAGCTTCAGGCGCTGCCGCGCTGATCATGCGCGCGGCCCGGCACGAAGCCGGGCCGCCGCTTGCAAACGCACGAAAAGCGCTCGATGGATGGGCCCGCCGGTTGGCGGCGATGCGAGGAGGGGACATGACCAGGCTGATCAACGCGCTCTTCGACGCGCTCGTCCTGCCGGGAAAGCTGGTGGGCTGGCTGGTTCTGCCGCTGATCGTCTCCGTGTGCCTGACCGTGCTTGCCGCCAGGATCGGCTGGAACGCGTTCTGGCAATGGGGCGAGGCGATCCCGGTCCTCGGGCGCGGCATCACGGTCAACACGCTGACCGACCTGCAATGGTACATCTTCGCCATTCTGTCAGTGTTCGGCGGCGTCTATGCCTTTCGCGACAACCAGCATGTGTGCGTCGACGTGTTCTCCGCCGGCCTGCCGAAGAAGGTGCAGCTCGGCCTGCGCCTGTTCGGCGACCTGGTGTTCCTCCTGCCCTTCTGCGCGATCATCTTCTGGTATGGCTGGAGCTTCGCGCTGACGTCGTTCAATTCGGGCGAGGGCTCCACCTATGGCGGGCTGATGGATCGATGGCTGATCAAGTCCATCATCCCGATCGGCTTCGCCCTTCTGGGCATCGCCGCCCTTGCGCGTGCGATCCAGACTTTGCGTGAAATCATTGCGGCCCCCGCGGCCGGCGAAACGGAAATCCGATGAGCGAATATCTCTGGCCGATGGCCATGCTGGCCGGGCTCGTGCTCGGTATCTTCTCGGGCTATCCGGTCGCCTTCGTCCTGTCGGGCATCGGCATCCTCTTCGCCGTTTTGGCCGGCGTGCCGATGTTGTTCCTGTCGACCGGCGTCTCGCGCATCTATTCGGGCATCCTGACGAACTGGCTCCTGATCGCGATCCCGCTCTTCGTCTTCATGGGGCTGATGCTGGAGCGCTCGGGCGTCGCCGAGCGGCTCTTGAAGTCGCTCGCCGCCCTGTTCGGGCGGTTGCCGGGCGGCTATGCCTTCGCCGTCGCCATCATCGGCGTGGTGATGGCCGCGTCGACCGGCATCATCGGCGCGTCGGTGGTGCTGATGGGCATGATGGCGCTGCCGGCGATGCAGCAGGCGCGCTACGATCCGAAGATCTCGACAGGCCTCATCGCCGCTTCCGGCACGCTCGGCATCCTCATCCCGCCCTCGATCATGCTGATCGTGCTCGGCGACCAGTTGCGCATTTCGGTCGGCGACCTGTTCATGGGCGCGATCGGGCCGGGGCTGATGCTCGCAGGGCTCTATTTCGTCTATCTGATCGCGATCGCCTTCTTCCAGCCGCACCGGATGCCGGCGGGCGAGCCCGAACGGGCGGCAAGCCGCGGCGCGGCCGCAATCCAGCTCGCACGCGACCTCCTGGCGCCCGTCCTGCTGATCGCCGCGGTGCTGGGCACCATCATCGCCGGCATCGCGACACCAACCGAAGCCGCCGCGATCGGCGCGGCCGGCGCGCTCCTGCTGGCGCTGATCTCGCGCCGGCTCGATTTCGCGACATTGCGAACCTCTTTGCGCGACACCACCAAGACCACCGCCATGATCATCTTCGTGATGATCGGCGCGACGATCTTTTCGGTCATCTTCCGTCGGCTCGGCGGCGACGAGATGGTGATCCACGCCTTCGACGCCCTCGGCACCGGGCCCTATTTCGTGCTGTTCGTCATCATGGCGCTGGTGTTCATCCTGGGCTTCTTCCTCGACTGGGTGGAGATCGCGCTCGTCGTGGTGCCGCTCGTCGCGCCGGTCGTGGCAAGCCTCGATTTCGGGATGCCGCAAAGCCAGGTGCTGGCATGGTTTGCCATCGCGCTTGCGGTCAACATGCAGACCTCGTTCCTGACGCCGCCCTTCGGCTACGCCCTGTTCTACCTGCGCGGCGTCGCGCCCGACGTCTCGATCGGCACCATCTATCGCGGCATCGTCCCGTTCGTGCTGCTGCAACTGACGGCGCTGCTGATGCTCATCATCTTCCCGCAGATCAGCCTGTGGCTGCCGGCCTATCTGGCAAAATAGAGGGTGGTGCGGATCGCGCTAATAGCGATCCGAGATCGCGACGCGCACTTCGATCATCGCCTGCCGCTTTTCCTCGCGGATGACTTTCAAGGCGCGCTGGAGCGCGGCGGGGAGGTCTGCGCCGTGGTCGACACGCTCGACATGGGCGCGGTTGGCGGCGGCGAGCATGGTGTAGTCGGGCGCGGGTTCGAGCGACGTCAGCGGCATCCGGTTGGCCTTGGCGGCCGCGCCCTGCGGATAGGCGTTGACGACCGAGCGGCGCACCGCGTTCCACATGCCGTTGTTCTTGACGATGGTCAAAAGCGGCAGGTCGAGCGCCTCGGCGATCTGGTGGCAGGCCGTGGGGTTGGCGAACATGTAGGAGCCGTCGCCGACGCAGGCGACGACGAGGCGGTCGCGGTCGGCGAGCTGCGCGCCGAGCGCGGCGGGAAGCGCCCAGCCGAGGCCGCCCGAATGCGGATTGCAGAAGACGCGGTTCGGGCCTTTGGCGTCGATGGCGCCGGGCACGATCCCGAGTTCGGAAAAGACGACGCCGTCGTCGCCGAGAATGTCGGAGACGCATTTCGACAGCCATTCGGCGCCCATCGGCGACGCCTTTCCGGCTTCGATGGCATCGGCCATGGCGCGGCGGCGGTCCGACGAGCGGGCCGCGATCGCGTCGCGGCGGGCGCCGATTTCGAGCTGTCGACTGGCGAGTGCCGCATGCAGCGCTTCGAGCCCGGCGGCGGGGTCGGATGTGATGGCAAGATCGGCCTGGTAGCCGCGGATCGGCATGCGCTCGAACTGCGGATCGGCGCCCATCTGGACGATCTTCACGCGCGTATCGGGACGGTGGACGGCCTCGATCCAGGGCACGCCGCTGTCGACGACGAGGACGAAATCGGCGCCTTCGAGCGCCGCCTTCGGGTCGTTGCCGAGGAACATCGGGTCGGCGCTCGCCATGACGTTGCGGATCGCGAAGGGTTCGCACACGCCGACCGCGAAATCGGCGGCGAGGCGGGCAAGGGCCGCACCGACGCGGCCTTCCGTGTCGCCGCGCTGGCACAGCACGACCGGGTGCTTCGCCGCCGCGAGCCAGTCGGCGGCTTGTGCGATCGCGTCCGGGTCGGGGAAGGCGCGGGTTGAGACGGCCTGCGCGGAGGTCGCACGGCCGACGGTTTCTGGAACGCGCTCGGTCAAAGGTTCGCGCGGCAGGCTGACATAGACCGGCCCGCAGGGTTCAGACCGCGCCAGCACGGCGGCGCGCTGGGCGAGGATTTCCCCCTGCTCGGGATAGCGCATCTCGTAGTGGAACTTGACGCTGTCGGCGACGAGCGAGGACTGGTCGTACATCTCCTGCCCGTACTGGATCGGCGTCATGCGCGCGCCCTTGCGGCCGCGCTCGGTGATCGGCGTGCGACCGGACAGGACCATGACGGGGATGTTGTCGCTCGCGGCGTTGATGACGCCCATGACCGAATTGGCGAGGCCGACATTGACATGGACCATCGTCGCCTGCATGCGGCCGGTGACGAGGTAATAACCGTGCGCCATGCCGACGCTCGCGGTCTCGTGCGGCACGGTGACGGGGACGGGAACGGACTGCGGATCGAGGGTCGCGAAAGCCTCGATGATCGGCGGAAAATCGGTGCCGGCATTGGCGAACAGATAGTCGATGCCGCTCGCCTTCAATCCGAGAAGAAGGCTTTCGGCCCCCGTTTGCGCTACAACGCCGCGTTCCTGACCGTCCATCGTCTCCACCCTTTCGTCGCTTCGCAAACTCGCAGGGGACGGAGCGGCAACGACGAAACGCACCGGTCCCGTCATTGCCGCAGCCTGTCTTGCCCCAAGGGTAAAAATGGCCTTGTCATCGGCACAAACGCAAGTGCATAATCGCACAAAATCTCTCTTTATGGGATTTTGTATCGTCTTGAGGTGGCGGTACGGAGGTAGAAACCGGAGGAAACCGATGAAATACGTTCTCGCCTCGGCCGTCATTGCGGCCGCTCTCGTCACCGGCGGTCAGGCCTCGGCGCAGGCCGTCGGCATCGCGACGTCGAACCCAGGCTCGATCTTCCACAATATCGGCACGGCCGTCGCCAATGCCGCCAACCAGGCCGGCATCAACGCGACGATCCAGCCGGCGACGAGCCCGAACCAGTACATTCCGTTCGTCGCTTCGGGCGGCATCGAATTCGGCGCCGCCAACCTTCAGGAAGTGAACTACGCGCTCGAGGGCAAGGAGTGGTTCACCGGTTCCGTCAATCCGGACCTGCGCATCGTCGGCCATGTCATGCCGCTGGTCGAGGCGATCTTCGTGCGCGCCGATAGCGACATTCGCTCGATCGAGGATCTGCGCGGCCAGCCGATGGTCGATGGCTACACGGCGCAGAACACCATCCTGCCGCAGCTCGACGCGATGTATGCGACGGCGGGCATGACGCGCGCCGACATGCAGCCGGTACAGGTGCCGAGCGTGGTCGGAGGCGCGGACGCCTTCATCGCCGGCGACGCGGTCGGCTTCATCTTCGCCCATGGCGCCGGCAAGGTGCGCGAGGCGGATGCGGCCGTCGGCGGTCTGCGCGCGCTGCCGATCGAGGAGACCGAGGAAAACCTCGCGACCATCCGCGAGCACTGGCCGGTCGGCTTCTTCGCCACGATGGAGCCGGGCCCGAACGCGCCGGGCGTCGAGGAGACCTCGACCTACTTCGCCTATCCGCAGGTGATCTTCACCCATGCCGGCGTCGACGAGGAAACGGTCTACCAGATGACCAAGGCGATCTACGACAGCAAGGAGGCGATGGCGCAAACCTTCCCGCCCTTCAACGCCTTCGATCCTGCCGACATGGCGAGCGACATCGGCGTGTCGGAGTTCCATCCCGGCGCGATCCGATTCTACAAGGAAGCCGGAATCTGGCAGGAATAGTCCCGACCGGCCGGGCGCCACGCGCGCCCGGCCCAGCCTGCCTCGGCGACGAGCGCCCGATCCACCGATTTGAGTGTGCGTGATGAATTCTGACATCGAGAACGGCTCGCGAGCCAGCCTGCCCGAATCCGTCTGGCGGCCCTTGTCGGGCTTGCTCGCCGTTGCGCTGACGGCGCTTGCCATCGCCTGGGCGCTGGCCCTGCCGCGCGCGATGGGGATCGCGTTCTATCCGCAGCAATTCATGTCGGCGATCCTAGCGCTCGCCCTGCCGATCGCCTTCCTGATGCTGCCGGCAAAGCGTGACAGCGAGCGCGTGGTCGTGCCCTGGTACGACTGCATCGCGGCCGTCCTCTCCTTTGCCGCGCTCGCCTATGTCACCTGGAACTATTCGGCGATCGTCAACCTGATCTTCGCCGGTCCGCCGCAGGCCTACATTCCCGGCATCATCATCATTCTGCTTCTGCTGGAGGCCGTGCGTCGCGCTGCCGGCTGGGCGCTGGTGATCATCATCGCCGTCTTCCTGTTCTACGGGCTCTTCGGCGATCTCTTCCCCGGCCGCCTTGCCGGCCGGCCGCAATCCTGGGAGCGGCTTGCCGGTTACATGGCGCTCGATTCGAACGGCATTCTCGGCCTGCCGCTGTCGATCGCGGCGACGGTCGTCGTCACCTTCATCCTGTTCGGCAATTTGCTCGCCGCCACTGGCGGCTCCAAATTCTTCACCGACGCCGCGCTTCTCGGCATGGGCCGCTTTCGCGGTGGCTCGATGAAAATCGCGGTCGTCGCCTCGGCGCTGTTCGGCTCGATCTCCGGTTCGGCGGTCGCCAATGTCGTCGCGACCGGCATCGTCACCATTCCCATGATCAAGCGCGACGGCTATCCGGCGCACAAGGCCGGCGCCATCGAAGCCGTCGCCTCGACCGGCGGGCAGATGATGCCGCCCGTCATGGGCGCGGCCGCCTTCCTGATGGCCGAATTCCTGCAGATGTCCTATGCCGAAGTGGTCATCGCGGCGATCGTGCCGTCGCTGCTCTACTATGCCGCGCTGTTTATCCAGGCCGATCTCGATGCCGCGAAGCTCGGCATCTCGCGCGTCGCCAAGTCCGACATCCCGGACCGCAAGATCGTGCGCGGCGGCTGGCACTTCATCCTCGGCTTCGCGGTTCTGATCTATGGCCTGTTCGCGCTCAACTGGCAGCCGGAGCGCGCGGCGCTCGTCTCCTGCCTCGTCGTCATCGCCACCTCGCTCGTCTTCGGCTACCAGTCGAAACGGCCGAGCCTGCGCGTCCTTTGGGAAACGATCCCGCTGACCGGCAAGAACGTCGTCGAGATCATCCTGATTTCGGCCGCCGCCGGCATCGTCATCGGCATCCTCAACGTCACCGGCCTGTCGTTCAACCTGACCTATGCGCTGGTCCAGCTCGGCGGCGGCAACAAGTTCGTGCTGCTTCTCCTGTCGGCGGTGATCTGCATCGTGCTCGGCATGGGCCTGCCGACGCTGGGCGTCTATGTGCTGCTCGCCGCGCTCGTTGCGCCGGCGCTGATCGAAGTCGGCATCAACCCGATTGCGGCGCATCTGTTCATCCTCTATCTCGGCATGATGTCGATGATCACGCCCCCGATCGCCATCGCCGCCTTCGCCGCCGCCGGTATCGCCCGCGCATCTGCGATGGCGACGGGCTTCGCGTCGATGAAGTTCGGCTGGGCGGCGTTCATCATCCCGTTCCTGTTCGTCTATTCGCCGACGCTGATCCTGGTCGGCGAACCGGTGGACATCGCGATCGCGGTCGTGACGGCGACGCTCGGCGTCTGGCTGATATCGGCGGCGCTGTCGGGCTTCTTCATGACCAAGCTCTCCGGCGCGATGCGGGCAGCCTTTGCCGTGTTCGGCCTCTTGGCGCTGATCCCTGCCGGCACGTTCCCCGGCGCCGAATACACCGATATCGTCGGTGTCATCGGCGGCGTGCTCGTCATGGTCGTCGACTGGCGCCGCGCTCGCGCGCTTACTCCACAGGCGGTGTCTTGACGAAAGCGGCAGGCAACAGTCTCGAAAAGGTTCTCGCCGTCCTCGAAGTCTTCAGCGAGGACCGTCTGGAATGGACGCCCGAGGAACTGATGGAGGAACTGGGCTACAGCCGGCCGACCCTCTATCGATATCTGAAGACGCTGAAGGAGGCGGGGCTTCTCACCTCCATGCCGAATACGGGCTTCACGCTCGGCCCGAAAGTGGTCGAGATGGACTATCTGATGCGCAAGTCCGACCGGCTGATCATCAACGGCTCGGCGCATCTCAGGAATCTCACATCGAAATACAGTTGCACGGCGCTTCTGGTGCGCTGGTACGGCAACCGGCTGCTCTGCGTCGATTCCGATACGTCGACCAGGAACCCGCTTTCCTCCTATCCGCGCGGGCGGCCGATGCCGCTCGGGCGCGGGGCGATCGCCCGCTCGATCATGGCCTTCCTGCCGCGCCGGCACCTCGTGCCGCTGGTCGAGCGCACCATGGACGATTTGCGCGCCGTCGGGCTCGGCAACAGCGTCGAGGACGTGATGGAGCAACTGAAGAAGGTGCGAAAGGCGGGCGTCAGCGTCGCCTATGGGGAGGTGACGCCGGGTGTCGTCGGCATCGCCGCGCCGGTGTTCGATGCCGGACGCAGTCCCGTCGCGAGCGTCTGCGTCACCATCGCCGGCAACCTCGTCGATGGCGCGGCCATCGAGCGCATCGCCGCCGACGTGAAGGCGACGGCGCGGATCGTGTCGGAGTCGCTGCTGCGAGGCCGGGCTGAAAGCGACGAGAACAAATCTCATTGAGTGAGATTATTTGTTGACTTGATGGGCGTCGCGAAGGCATCCTCCGGCTATTGCCGAGGGAGGTCCCATGAAGAAGATCGACATTTTCAACCACATCTGGCCGAAGCCGTTTTTCGATGCGCTGATCGCGCATATCGGCGAGATGACCGACATCACCATGCGCTCCGGCGCGGTGCCGATGATGACGGATCTCGACCGCCGCTTCGAGGTCATGGACAAATTCGGCGAGGACTATCAGCAGGTGCTCTCGCTCGCCTCGCCGCCGCTGGAAAAGCTGGCCGGGCCCGAAAAGGCGCTGGAACTGTCGAAGATCGGCTCGGATTCGATGGCCGAGCTCTGCCAAAAGTATCCCGAGCGCTTTCCGGCTTTCGTCGGCACCGCGCCGATGAACAATCCTGATGCGCTGGTCGAGGAATGCCGTCGCGCGGTCGAGGATCTGGGCGCCGCGGGCATGCAGATTTTCACCAACATCGCGGGCAACCCCGTCGACCTGCCGGAATACGAGCCGTTCTTCGAATATATGGCGAAGGCCGGCAAGCCGGTCTGGCTGCACCCGGCGCGCGGCGAGAATTTCGCCGACTACAAGAATGAGAGCCGGTCCGAATACGAGATTTGGTGGACGTTCGGCTGGCCCTACGAGACCTCGGCCGCGATGGCCCGCATGGTGTTCTCGCGCTTCTTCGACAAGTTCGAGGGGCTGAAGGTGCTGACCCACCATGCAGGCGGCATGATCCCGTTCTTCGAGGGCCGCGTCGGCCCCGGCTGGGACCAGATGGGCAAGCGCACGACGGATCGTGACCTGGCCGCCGTCCGCAAGGCTCTGAAGCGTCCGCATCTCGACTATTTCAAGGAGTTCTACGCCGACACCGCCTCGTTCGGGTCGTCGAAGGCGATCGAACACGCGATCGACTTCTTCGGCGAGGACCGCGTCATGTTCGCCTCGGATGCGCCCTTCGATCCCGAAGGCGGACCGATGTATATCCGCGAGACGATCCGCATCCTCGACCAACTCGACATCTCCGACGAATTGCGCGCCAAGCTCTATGAAGGCAATGCGCGCAAGTTCCTCGGGCTGGTCGCGGCATGACGACCGCGCTCAACTATATCGGCGGCGAATGGGTGAAAGGCGCTGGTGCACGTGACAGCCTGAACCCCGCCGATGGCAGCGTGCTTGGCTCTTACGAGCCGGGCACCAAGGCGCTCGCCGACCAGGCGGCGGCGCTTGCCCGCCACACCTTCGAGACGACCGGCTGGGCCTCGTCGCCGCGCTTGCGCGCGGCGGTGCTGTTCGAATTCGCCGATCGGCTGGAGGCGGCAAAGGACGAGATCGCGGATCTCGTCGTTGCCGAGAACGGCAAGCTGAGGCGCGAAGCGCTGGGCGAAACGATGGGTGCGATCTCGGAGATCCGCTACTATGCGGGCCTCGCGCGCACCGTCCTCGGCCGCACGCTCGAAACCATGCCCGGCAATTTCTCCATGATGAACCGCGAGGCGGCGGGCGTCGCCGCGATCATCGTGCCGTGGAACGCGCCGGTGACGCTGCTCGCCCGCTCGCTGGCACCGGCGCTCGCCGCCGGCTGCACGACCGTCATCAAGCCCGCACCGCAGACGCCGCTGATCCATGCACGGATCATGCGCTGCCTTGCCGACTGCCCGTCGCTGCCGAAGGGCGTCGTCAATTCGGTCAACGAGCAGGGTTCGGAAGTGGGCGAGGCGCTGGTCGCCTCGAACGACATCGACGTCATCTCCTTCACCGGATCGAGCGCCACCGGCAAGCGGATCATGGCGGGCGCGGCGCCGACGCTGAAGCGCCTGTCGCTCGAACTCGGCGGCAAGGCGCCGGCGACCGTGTTCGCCGATGCCGATCTCGACCAGGCGGTGCGCGAACTGACCGGCGGCTCGCTGGTGATGGCCGGGCAGATCTGCGTCGCGGCTGCCAGGTTCCTCGTCGAGAAATCGATCGAGAAGGACTTTACCAACCGGATCAAGGCGGCGTTTTCGGCCGTAAAGGTCGGCCCCGGCGCCGATGCGCAAAGCCAGATGGGCTCCCTGATCGACATGGGCAATCGCGACCGCGTCTCTCGGCTGATCGAACAGGCCGACGACGAGGGCGAGATGGTGCTGAAGGGCGGCGTGCCGAATGGGCCGCTGGCGCAGGGCGCGTTCCTGACCCCGACGCTCTTCAAGATCGACGATCTGGCCTCGCCGCTGGTGCAGGAAGAACTGTTCGGCCCGATCGTCTCGATCGAGACCTTCGAGACGGAAGCCGAGGCGGTGAAGAAGGCGAACGCGACCGAATACGGCCTGGCGGCGAGCGTCTTCACGCGTGACCTGAACCGGGCGATGCGCATGTCGCGCGCCGTTCGCGCCGGCACGGTCTGGCTGAACTGCCATGGACGGCTCTTCGCCGAAGGCGAGACGGGTGGCTATCGCCAGTCGGGCCTCGGCCGGCTCCACGGCGTCGAGGGACTGAACGACTTCCTCGAAACCAAGCATGTCTACCTGGAAGCCGGCGCGATCTGATCGCGCCGGACCCAACGCAATCAATGAACGGATGACGATGACGGGCGAAATGGAACGGCAGGCGGATGTGGTGATCTTCGGCGGCGGACCCGTCGGCACGGGGCTGGCGATCGAGCTTGGCCAGCGCGGCATCCGCACGCTCGTCGTCGAGCGCTACCCGACGCCGCAGCGGGTGCCCAAGGGCCAGAACCTGACCCAGCGCACGATGGAGCATTTCCATTTCTGGGGCGCGGAAAAGGAACTGCGCGCCGCCCGCACTGTGCCGAAGGAATACGGTATCGGCGGGTTGACGGCCTATGGCACGCTTCTGGGCGACTACCATTATGACTGGCTGCAGCGCGAACTCGTGCGGCCCTATTACTTCACCGACAATGAGCGGCTTCCCCAATACGCCACCGAGGACGTGCTGCGCGCGCGGGCAGCGGAAATCGACGCCATCGAGACGCTCTACGGCTATTCGGGCGAGGCGATCCAAGAAGATGCGGACGGCGTGACGGTGACCGCCATGCCGCGCGAGGGCGGCGAGGCGGTCAAGATCCGCGCGCGCTATCTGGTCGGTTGCGACGGCAGCAAGTCTGCCGTGCGCGACATGGCCGGCATCACGCAGACGCGCTCCGACCATGACAGGCTGATGGTGCTGCTCGTCTTCCGCTCGACGGGGCTGCACGAACTCCTGAAGCGCTTTCCGGGCAAATCGTTCTACAACGTCCTGCACCCGGACCTTAAAGGCTACTGGCAGTTCTTCGGCCGCGTCGATCTCGGCAACACATGGTTCTTCCACGCGCCGGTGCCGGCCGACACGACGAAGGACAATTTCGACTTCACCGCCTATCTGCACCGGGCGGTGGGGGCGGAGTTCGACGTCGAGTTCGAGCATATCGGCTTTTGGGATCTGCGCGTCGCGATCGCCGACAGCTATCGCAAAGGCAATGTGTTCATCGCCGGCGACGCCGCGCATAGCCACCCGCCCTATGGCGGCTACGGCATCAATACCGGCTTCGAGGATGCGCGAAACCTCGGCTGGAAGCTCGCCGCGACGTTGCAGGGCTGGGGCGGCGAGGGGCTGCTCGACACCTACGACGCCGAGCGCCGGCCGGTCTTCGCTTCGACGGCGAAGGATTTCATCGAAAAGGCGATCGAAAGCGACCGGGCATTCCTGGAAACGCACGACCCGGAAACGGACCGTGAGGCCTTCGAGCGCGAATGGACCGCGCGGGGGTCGGGCGCGCGCGACGAGGTCAACGCCTTCGAGCCGAACTATCGCGGCTCGCCGATCGTGGCGGGTGCGGGCGGCGCGACGAACGCCATCGGCGGCCACAGCTTCACGGCGCGGGCAGGGCACCATCTGGCGCCGCGGCGGCTTTCGACCGGCGAAAACGTCTATGAACGGCTGGGTACGGGCTTCACGCTTCTGGCGCTCGGCGGCAATGACGGCGTCGAGCGTTTCCGCATTGCGGCGGACGAGGCAGGCGTGCCGCTGACGATCGTGGAAGACGACGCAACCGGCGAGACGGCCGACTATGGCGCCCGCTTTGTGCTCGTGCGCCCCGACCAGTTCGTCGCCTTCGCCGGCGACGAACTCGATCCGGGTTTGGTTGGCCGCGCGACTGCACGCTGAAGAGCTTTTGCCCAGCCTCGACCGCTTATTTCGACGCGAGCCGTCAGGATCGGACGGCCGGCCGAAGCGTCACTGCCCGTTGGCGAGGGCGATGAACGCGTCGCGCAGTTCGCGCCGCAAAACCTTTCCGTACGCATTCTTCGGCAGGTCGGCGACGAAGAAGACGTGCCTTGGCTTCTTGAACGAAGCGAGGTTGGCCTTGCAGTGGTCCAGCACTGTCGCCTCGTCGAGCGCCGCATCCTCGGCGACGATGGCGACGGCGACGCTCTCGCCCCATTCGGCATCCGGCAGGCCGAAGACGATCACCTCGCGCACGCCGGGATGCCCCGCGATGACATCCTCGATCTCCTTGGGATAGATATTGGTGCCGCCCGAAATAATCGTGTCGTGGCGTCGGTCGAGGACGCGCAGGCGTCCTGCGGTGTCGAAGCGACCGATGTCGCCTGTGTGCAGCCAGCCGCCTTTCAGCGCTTTCGCCGTTGCCTCCGGATTGCGCCAGTATCCCTTCATGACGACATCGCCGCGTACGCAGATTTCGCCGTCTTCGCCGGGCGGTACATCCTGACCGTCCTCGCCCGCGAGGCGGACCTCGACGCCTGACCGCACGTAGCCCGCCGAGACCAGTGTCTCGTCGTCGGCGCCCAAATGGTCGGCGCCGGGCAGGTAGGAAATCGTCATCGGCGCCTCGCCCTGCCCGTAGAGCTGATGGAAGATCGGCCCGAACCGCGCGACGGCTTCGCGAATGTGCTCCAGATGGATCGACGCACCGCCATAGACGATGCCCCGCAGGCAGCCGATATCGGCGCGCGCCGCGGTTTCGAGGAACCGGACGATCATCGTCGGGGCGACGAAGGGGATGACGGAAACCGAAAGCCGCGCGACGGTGTCGAGCACCTCGTCCGGGCGAAAGCCGGTCCGGTCGTAGATGATGTTCTCGGCGCCTCGCGCGAGCGCGGGGATCATGTAGAGACCGCTGCCGTGCGAAAGGGGCGCGACATGCAGCACGCGGTCGGCCGCTTCGAAGGCGAAAACGTCTGCGAGGCAGTTCACCGTCGCGGCGATCAAGTTGCGATGGCTGAGCGTCGCGCCCTTCGGTTTACCGGTCGTGCCGGAGGTGTAGAAGATCCACGCCGGATCGTCCGGGTCGACATCGGCGCAGGCGACGCGCGCTTCGAGCGGCGTCGGAAAAGCGAAATCCTCGATCGCGACGATCTCGCAGGCAAGACCGGCGGGGAGCGCCGACTTCAGGTCCTCGACGTGCTCGGCATGGGTGAAGATGAGGCGCGGCGCGGCATCGCTGGCGATCCACGCCACTTCACGCGGGTGCAGCTTGGCATTGGTCGGTACCACCACCAGCCCTGCGCGCATTGGCGCCAGTAGCAGCGCCGGAAACTCGAACCCGTTGCGCAGGAAAAGCAGCACGCGGTCGCCGGGCACGCAGCCCTTCTGCGCGAACCAGTCGCCGAGCGCCGCGCAGATGCCGTCGAGTTGGCGATAGATCAGCGACCGCTCGCCCCAGCGGATCGCGGCCTCATCGCCGCGCCGGCGGATCGCGTCGGTGAGCATGGAATAGACGTTCATGTGAGCGGACCTGGTTGGTTTGCCTCGACCTTACGCTGGATCACGTTTGTGGGCGATGCGCGTGGCGCCGTCGACCCCCACTCCGCCTCGCTTCGCTCGGCACCTCTCCCCCGATCGACGGGGGAGAGGAAAGCGCGGCCGCAACGCCGATGGGGGTCGACCTGCGAAGAGCCCGTTTACTGATCCCTGGTCAGCACCCGGTTGCGCAGGATGCCGATGCCCTCGACCTCGAGTTCCACGACGTCGCCATGCTTCAGGAACTTCATGTGTTCGAGCCCGCAGCCATTGCCCACCGTACCCGATCCAAAGAACTCGCCGGGATGGATGGTCTCGGACTGCGAGATGTGCGCGAGGAGGTCCTCGAATTTCCAGTGCATCGTGCCGGTATTGCCACGGCCCCATTCCTCGCCGTTCACGCGGCAGACCATGGTGAGATTGTAGGGGTCCTTCATCTCGTCGGCGGTGACGAGGCAGGGCCCCATGGCGTTGCCAGTGTCGAAATCCTTGCCCTTGGCCGGGCCGAGCTGGCCGCCCATCTCCTGCGTCTGCGCGTCGCGCGCCGAAAAATCGTTGAAGATGGTGTAGCCGTAGATGTAGTCGCGCGCCTCGTCGCGGGCGATGTCGACGCCTTTCTTGCGGGCGTAGAAGCCGAATTCCAATTCGAAATCCATCAGCGTGGAATAGCGCGGCCACAGGACGTCCTGGTCGGTGCCGATGACGGAGAAGCGGTTCGCCTTGTAGTAGATCGGCTGCTCGTAGAACGTCTTCGGGACCGCGAAGACGCCCTTTTCCTCAAACTCCTTCATCGCCGCCTCCGGGTCCGGCGTGGCGTTGGCGCGGATACGGCGCACGGCGTTGAAGGACTGCTTCAGGTGGGTTTCGAAACAGAGGCAGTCCCGCATCTGGATCGGCACCGGGACGGGCGCGAGAAGGCGGATGCCGTCCTTCAGGAACGCGCCGTTCGCGCCCTTCTTCAGCGTCTCGTAGGCGCGGTCGAGCGCGGCGTCGCCGCCTTCGATCATCGCCTGCACGGAGGCGAAGGCGGCATGGTTTTCGCCGAATGCCTGTTCGTGGGCGTCGGCAAGGTCGACGATGCTGCGGTCGCCATCGACCAGTGCACCGGCGCGCTGCTGTCCATTCCGTTCATAGGTTACGAGCTTCATCGGTGTCCTCCCTTGAATCGATCCGCCCGGCTCCTCCGGCCGGTCATTCCTGTTTCGGCGTTGCCGGCACGCGGCCATAGAGCAGCGCGGCCTTCATCAGCGCGACCAGATGGGTCGCGGTCGCCATCTCGTCCTCCGGGTCGCAGCGCCCGCCGGAGAGCCGGCTGATGCGGCCGGTATCGGCCATCGTGTAGACCATCACGCCAAGCATCGCCTGATAGCCCCAGTTGATCTCCTCGACGGAGCGGTCGGGCAGCGCGGCCTGCAGGGCCTCCATAACCTTGTAGGCGATCGGGTCGAAGAACTCGGCGATGACCTTGCGGTTGTGCGACTTGGGGTCGGAGACCTCGCGCGCGAGAATGCGCGCATAGCTGGAATTCTTTTCCGTGCTGCGCATGTGCAGGTTCGGCACCAGCACCGCCTTGACGATCATCTCGACCTTGCGCTCGGCATCCGGCTCCATCTCGGCAAGCCGAAGACCGGCGATGCGCTGGTCGACGATCATCGGCGCGCGCATCTCGAAGATGGCGCGGTAAAGCCCTTCCTTGCTGCCGAAATGATAGTTGACGAGCGCCACCGGCACCTCCGCGCGCAGCGCGATCTGGCGCACCGTCGCACCGTCGAAGCCGTGGTCGGCAAACTCGGCCTCGGCCGCGGTCAGGATGCGCGAGCGCGTCAGCGCGGAATTGCGCTGCGTCGCCTCGACGACGACGACCTTCTCACCCTGCGCGATCTTTCTCGTTCTGCTCATTCCCGCCGCCATACCGCGTTTTCGAGGCCCTTGGATATCCGATTTGAACGACATATCAAAACTCTTGTCAACGTGTTCAAATATCGCTAGCGTTTCATCATCGGTCGTGGGGATTAGGAGTGAGGCCCCGTGCCGGCCAAGGGAGGAAAGTGCATGTATCGCAACGCTTTGAGGGGCGGCGTGGCCGCCCTTGCGCTCGGCTGCGCAATCGCGCCGGCGCTTTCGCAGGAAACGCTCAATCTAACCGTGGCGACGGGACATCCGGAGGTGTTCCTGTGGGTCAAGCACGTCAAGGAGACGTTCATTCCCACCGTCGATGCGGAACTTGCCAAGACCGGCGACGTCAAGATCAACTGGACCGAGGGCTATGGCGGCACCATCGTAAAGCTCGGCTCCGAGACGGAAGCCTTCCAGCAAGGCATCATCGACGTGGGCCAGATGAGCGGGGTCTTCAATCCGGCGACGATGGGCCTTCTCAACCTGACCTACGCGATGCCGTTCGGCCCGGCCGATGCGCGCGGGGTGACGGAAGCGGTCGAGAAGGCGCTGACGGAGACCGAAGGCGCGCTGGCTGCGCTCGAAGAGGCGACCGGCGTCGTCTATATCGGCGGCGGCATTGCCATCGATGACTACAACATCGCCTCGACCAAGGAACTGAAGACGATCGCCGACATGAACGGCGTCAAGCTCGGCGGCGCCGGGCCCAACCTGGCGTGGCTCGCCGGAACCGGTGCCGTCGGCGTTCAGGGCAGCTATGTGACGTTCTACAACGACATCAAGACCGGGGTTTACGACGGCAATATTGGCTGGATGACGGCCAATGTCCCGGCGAAGCTCTACGAGGTCGCCCCGAACTGGAACCAGACCCAGTTCGGCGCGATGTATATCGGCGGCCTCGGCGTCTCGCAGATGCAGTGGGAAACCTTCTCCGACGAGACCAGGGCGGCCTTCCGCGCAGGCGCCGCCGCCTACACCAAGGCCTATTTCGACGAGCAGGAAGCGCGCTACGAGGCCGCGAAGAAGACGCTGACCGACAGTGGCGGCAAGATCGTCGAATTCGATCCGGCCGAGCGCTCCGCGTGGATCGAGGCGCTGCCGAATCCGACGGCAGCCTGGGCCGATGCCGCAGAGGCACGCGGAGAACCCGGCCGCGCCGTGCTTGGAGCCTATCGCGACAATCTGAAGGCGACCGGCTTCACCTTCGAGCGCGACTACCTGGCGGAGTGATCCTCCCCCGGCTTTGTCCGGACCGCCGAAGGGCCTTCGCCGCCATGGGGCGCGGCGAAGGCCCGGCACCATCATCAATGCCTGACCCGGAGCGTTCCGCCATGGCCGACGAAGCCGCAATCCCGCGCGAGGACGCGCCGCCGCCGACAGTGCCGAGCGGTCCATTCGCGCGCATCATCGGCGCGATGAATGCGGTCGGCACGCTCTGGATCATCGGGCTGATGCTCCTCATCAATGCGGACATTTTCGGTCGCAGCTTCCTCAACCGCCCGATCGCAGGCGTGCCGGAACTCGTCGCCTTCTCGATCGTCGGCATCGTCTTCCTGCAGCTTGCGCACACGCTGCGTTCCGGCTCGATGACACGCTCGGACGTGCTGCTCAACGTGCTCGAGCGCCGCGCGCCCCGGCTTCGCTCGGCGCTTCTGGCGATCTTCCATCTCGTCGGCGGGTTGCTGCTCCTCATGATCGCCTGGAAATTCTGGCCGAGCGTCGTCGCCGCCTTCCAGCATCCCGAACGCAACTTCATGGGCAATCCGGGCTTCTTCACCGTGCCCCAATGGCCGCTCTTCATCCTCGTCTTCCTCGGCATCGTCGCCACGGCCGTCCAGTTCCTGCTCATCGCCTGGAGCGATGTCCGCTCGGCAAGGGGTATCGCGCGATGAGCGGCATCGAGATCGCACTCCTGTCCATCGCAATCATGCTGGTGCTCATCTATTCGGGCGTCCATGTCGCGATCGCGCTGATCCTCCTGTCCTTTGGCGGCGTCTGGCTGATCCGCGGCAATTTCGAGATCGCGTCGAACATGCTGGTCCTGGCCTTCAAGGATTCGATCAGCGACTACATCTTCGGCGTCGTTCCGCTTTTCGTCCTGATGGGCCTGCTCGTCGCCGTCGCCGGCATCGGGCGCGACACGTTCGAGGTCGCCGCGCAGGTCTTCCGCAAGGTGCTGGGCGGGCTCGGCATCGCAACGGTCGCGGCCAACGCCGTGTTCGCGGCGATCACCGGCATCTCCATCGCCTCGGCGGCGGTCTTCACCAAGGTCGCCGTGCCGGAGATGATGCGCCACGGCTATACGCCGCGCTTTTCTGTCGGCGTCGTCGCGGGATCGTCCGTGCTCGGCATGCTCCTGCCGCCGAGCCTGCTCTTCATCCTCTACGGGGTCCTCACCGAGCAGTCGGTCGGGTCGCTCTTCATCGCCGGTATCATTCCCGGCATTCTCCTCTCGCTCGTCTACTGCGCCGGCATCTTCGCCATGGGCCGCTGGTGGCCGTCCTTCATCGGTGGCGGCAAGCCGGTCGAGAGCGAGCCGGTGCGCGAGATGGGCGTCGGCGAGATGCTGAACAAGATCGCGCCGATCGTCATCCTGGTCGCGCTCGTGCTGGGCGGCATTTATGGCGGCTTCTTCACGCCGACGGAGGCGGGCGCAGCCGGTGCGCTCGGTGCGCTCCTCATCTCGCTCGCCAAGCGGCGGCTTTCCTGGGCGAGCTTCTGGCAGGTGCTCGTTCAGACCGGGCACACGACCTCGTCGATCTGTTTCCTGATCATTGGCGCCAGTCTTTATTCACGCATGCTGGCCATGTCGGGGATGCCCGGCTGGCTCGGCTCGTGGGTGGTCGATTCCGGCATGGGCGTCACCGGCATCGTCATCGCGCTGATGCTGGTCGTCATCCTGCTCGGCACCATCCTCGATTCCGCTTCGATCATGCTCCTGACGCTGCCGATCGCCATCCCGATCCTCATCGGACTTCAGGTCGATTTGATCTGGCTCGGCGTCCTGATGGTCATCGCGGTCGAGATCGGGCTGTTGACCCCGCCCTTCGGCATCGCAGTCTTCGTGGTCAAGGCGACGCTGGGGCCGGACAGCAAGGTCACACTCAACGACATCTTCGCCGGCTCGGCGCCCTTCGCGGTCATGATGCTGCTGGTGCTCGTTCTGGTCTTCCTCTTCCCGTGGCTCGCCACGGCTCTCGTCTGACAGCAAAGGAGTGGCTGCGATGGCCAAATGGCAATTCACCAAAGGCATGCACGACCTCGGCAATGGCTGCTACGCCTATCTCCAGCCGGACGGAAGCTGGGGCTGGTCGAATGCCGGTCTGGTCGTCGACGGCGACGCGACGCTGATGGTCGACACGCTGTTTGACCTGAACCTGACCGCCGAAATGCTCGCCGTCTACCGCGCGTCGATCCCGGCTGCAAAGGAGATCGGTATCCTCGTCAATACCCATGCCGACGGTGACCATACGTTCGGCAACCAACTCGTCGAGGGCGCGCGCATCATCGGCACGCAGGGAACGGTCGACGACTTCGCGCGCTTCGACCCGGCCGTGGTGCAGAAGATCGTCACCAATGCCGAACAGTTCGGCAGCGCCGGGGTCTTCATGCGCGAGTGCTTCCGTCCGTTCGACTTCGCCGGCATCGAACTCACCCCGCCGACCGAGACCTTTTCGGGCACGATGGACATCATGGTCGGATCGAAGAAGGTGCAACTGATCGAGGTCGGGCCGGCGCATTCGCTCGGCGACGCGCTCATCTACGTGCCCGACGACAAGGTTGTTTACACCGGCGACATCCTCTTCACCGGCGGCACGCCGATCGCCTGGTACGGGCCGGTCCAGCGCTGGATCGACGTTTGCGACATGGTGATGGGGATGGATGTCGAAACCGTCGTCGCCGGGCACGGACCGATCTCGACCAAGGACGACGTGCGCGAGATGCGCGATTATCTCCAATATGTTTCCGACAGAGCGCGGCCGCTTTGGGAAGACGGGCTCGATTATCTCGCCGCAGCCTACAAGATCGACCTCGGACCCTACCGCGACCGCAACGACGCCGAGCGTGTCGTCGTCACGCTCCAGACGCTGTTCGATGATTTCGGCAGCGAGCCTGAACGGCCGGTGCGCGCCCCGATCCCGTACTTCGCCGAGATGAAGAGCTTTCGCCACCATCTTGGCCGCGGGCCTGCACACGAGGCCTATTGCAAGGCATGCGGGCTGAAGCACGACGCCTACTGAACCTCGCAGGAGTTCTCAGTCGCCCATTGGATCGTCAGTATGTCGCCCGTCCCCCGGACAGATCGAACACGGCGCCTGTGCTGAACGCGCAGGCGCTTGAGCTCAGCCACATGACCTGATCGGCCACTTCCTGCGGCGTTCCGGTCCTGCGCATAGGGCTCTTGGCGATCATGGTCGCGACGTGTTCCGGGCTCATCTGGTCGAGAAGCGCCGTCTGCACCGCGGCGGGCGCAAGTGCATTGACCAGCACGCCGGTGCCGGCGAGTTCCTTGCCAAGCGATTTCGTGAGGGCGATCACGCCGGCTTTGGACGCACTGTAGGCGGCCGCGTTGGGCGTGCCTTCCTTGCCGGCCAGCGACGCGATGTTGACGATCCGCCCCCAGCCATTCGCCTTCAGAAAGGGCACGAGACTGCGGCAGACATGGAAGGTCCCGGTCAGGTTGATATCTATGATGCGCTGCCATTCGGCGGGGTCATAGTCCTCGACCGATCCGGTCGACCCGGCGATGCCCGCATTGTTGACGAGGACGTCGACCTTGCCATGCCGGCCGATCGTTTTCATCGTTGCGTCGGCCACGGAGGACTGATCCGCAATATCGACTTGAACATGGCTGTCATCGGATGCTGCGGCCAGATCCCATGACACCACGGTCGCGCCGGCACGCTCGAACGAACTCGCGATTGCCGCACCAATCCCGTTCAGCCCACCGGTAACGACGGCCACGCGGCCGGAGAAATCGTAGCTTACGTCCCGATCAGTCATATACCCTATCCCGTATTTGACCACATTGTGGTCAATGTCGCCATTTTGTGATCTGCTCACACCAAGGTCGCCAGCGACGCGGAAATTGCGGCCACCGTTTCCTTCACGCGCGCAATACAGTTCGCCGCTCGCTCCTCATCGAACCGATAGATCGGGATCGACAGGCTGACGCCGCCGACAGGGCTTCCGTTGCGATCAACGATCGCGCCACCGAAGCACCGAATGTCGGGCTCGTTCTCTTCGTTGTCGTAGGAGTAGCCATTGGCCCGCGTCTTGCGGATTTCGCTCAGGAGCGCTTCGGGGTCTGTCAGCGTGTTGCGCGTTCGCGGCTGCATGTTGAGATTGGCGATGATCTCGCGGCATTGAAGTTCTGGTAGTGCCGCGAGATAAGCCTTGCCGACCGAGGTCGAGTAGAGCTCGACGCGTGTGCCGATGCGCGACGTCATACGCACCGTTCGTGGGCTTTCAAGCTTGTCGATATAGACCATTCCAGTTCCGCTCGGCACGGCCAGATGAACCGTTTCGCCGGTGGCGTTGCGCAGCGCTTCGATGTGGTCCCGGGCGGCAGAGCGCAGGTCGGAGGTCTCCCAGCTTTTCGATGCGAGAGCGATCAGGCGGTGGCCGAGCTGGTACGTCCGGGAATCCTGCTTCTCCGTGACGAGGCCTTCCGAAATCAATGCCGAGACGATGCGATAGACCGTTCCGCGGGGATAGGGCAGGGCTTTCGTCAGCTTGGCGATATCGAGATCGCCTGGTGCATCGGCGATGGCCTGCAGCACGATCATGAACTTGGAGAACGACGCCGTTCCCTGAACTGCGCGGCCAGCCTCGGGGGCCGGTTTTCCTGTCGAGTCAGCCAATCAACGAACTCCTCTCACTCAACTCTTGACACGTCATATCGTGCTTGTCGATAATGTGGGCACATTGTCCACAATATGGACGATCAGGTCAACCACCCGATGACAATCTGCGGGTGACCTATCGGGAGGAGAGCCGATGGCAGCCGACAGTGCCAGCGCGCAGGTCGCGGACAAATGGACGCCTTATCGCAAGGCGCAGCCAGCGGAATCTCCGCCGGAACTGGTCATTCCGGATGCCGTTCCGAAGGATGAGCGCGTCTGGGTGCCGGTCGAGGAAAATGTCTGGTTCCGGCCGCTGTTGATGTGCGCATCGCGCGGCTACTGGATGAACCTTCTGAAGGTTCGCAAATCTGGCGTTCTGTCACGGCACCGCCATCCCTTGCCGGTGCATGGCTACGTCATCAAGGGGCAATGGCGATACCTCGAGCACGACTGGGTGGCGACCGAGGGCGGCTATGTCTACGAGGCGCCCGGCGAAACCCATACGCTGGTCGTCGACGAGCATGTCGAGGAAATGATCACGATGTTCCAGGTGAACGGCGCGATGATCTATGTCGACCCGGACGGCAACACGACCGGCTTCGACGACGTCTTCACCCGCATCGACAAATGCCGCGCGCACTACGCGAAGAACGGCCTTGGGGCCGAGTTCATCGACCAGTTCATACGTTGATTGGAGGCGGCCGGCGCGGGAGGAGATGCGCGAGGCCGCCGGCCATGTTCGAGCTTTCTGGGAGGAAACATGAGCTTGTTCGGCACAATGCCGCGATCTGGCACTGACAAGCGGACGCATGATGACGGTCGCTGACGAAACCGCCCCTTTTTCGCCGGTTCCCTACCAGCGCACATGGCAGGCGTTCAAGTTCGTCGCGCCGCTCATTTTTCTGGTCGTTGTGTGGCAGGTGGTCGTCACGGTGTTCAGCGTCAATCCGCGCATTTTCCCCGATGTGCCGACCGTTGCACGCGCGGGCTGGGGCACGATCGTGGACGGCTCGCTGTTCGCCCATGTCGGCGCATCGCTCTGGCGGGTGACGGTCGGGACGGTCCTCGCGATCCTGACGGCTGTGCCGCTCGGCATCGCGATGGGCGTCAGCAAGCCCGTATCGGATTTCCTGACGCCTCTGTTCCGCTTCTTTTCGGTCCTTGCCGGCATCGCCTGGATTCCCATCGCGACGCTCTGGTTCGGCTACGGCTTCGGCGCGATAACCTTCGTGATCTTCAATGCCGTCTTCTTCGTCGTCGCCTACAACACGCTGCTCGGCGTATCGACGATCCCGATGCCGCTGCGCCACGCCGCGGCGTCTCTCGGCACAAGCCGCTGGCAGATGCTGAAGGAAGTGCTGTTGCCGGGCGCGCTGCCCAATATCGTGATCGGTATCCGCACGGGGATCGGCTTCGCGTGGCGCGGCCTCATCGCCGCGGAGATGATCGCGACCAATGTCGGCCTTGGCTACATGCTGTTTTTGGCCCGCGACTTCTACCGCACCGAAATCATCGTCTTCGCGATGATCGTCATCGGTCTCATCTGGCTTCTTCTCGACCGGCTTCTGCTCGCGCCTCTGGAACGCGCGACCATCGAACGCTGGGGATTGGTGCAGCGGACATGACCGCGATCTACACGATATGGGGCTATTACGCCCGCTGGACCGCGCGCTGGCCGGCAATGGCCGCCTTCGTGCCATTCGTTCCGCTGATCGCGGCGTGGGGCTTCATCGCCTGGCTCGAAATCTTCCCGCCCGTGTTTCTGCCGGGGCCGGTGGAGGTGGTCGAGCGTGCGTGGACCTTGCTCTACAAGGGCATCCTGACCGACTATCTCGCCGACAGCCTGTCGCGACTTGCCGTCGGTGCGGCCGTGGGCATGTGTATCGCGATACCGCTCGGCGTTCTGATCGGGCTGAGCCGCAGGGCGCACGATTTCGCGTGGCCGATCCTGCTCTTCTTTCAGGCCATCGGCGACATCGCATGGCTGCCGATCCTCCTGGTCTGGTTCGGTTTCGGCCTGACGACCATGACGTTCGTCATCGTCTACACCGTGCTGTTCCCGGTCGTTCTCAACACCGTTCTGGGCATTCGTTCGGTCAAGCCGGAACTGCGTCGCGCAGCGCAAAGCCTCGGCGCCTCGAAGCCTCGCATCTTGCTCGAGGTGACGCTTCCCGGCGCACTGCCGAACATCATCACCGGTCTGCGCAACGGTCTTGGCTATGGCTGGCGCGCGCTGATCGCGGCCGAGATCATCGTCGGCACGAGCGGCATCGGCTTCCTCATGTTCGATGCCCGTCGCGCCGGCTCGGTCGAGGAGATCGTGGTCGGGATGATCGTGCTCGGCATCCTTTGGTACATCGTCGATAGCTGGTTCCTCGCGCCGATCGAGCGCGCGACGGGACAGCGTTGGGGGCTCGTGACGTCATGAAAAGCCTTGCTCTGGAAAACCTTTCCAAGACCTATTTCGACCCGTATCGCGGCACCCAGCACACGGCCATCAAGGACGTGTCGCTGAAGGTCGACGAAGGGGATTTCGTCGCGGTGGTCGGTCCGTCGGGGTGCGGAAAATCGACCATCCTCAACATGATCGCCGGCTTCGTGCCCACCTCCGGTGGTCGCATCATGGTTGGCGGCCGCGAGGTGAGGGGGCCGGGTCCGGATCGAGGCGTTGTGTTCCAGTCCTTTGCCCTTTTCCCGTGGAAGACCGTCGCGGAGAACGTGACGTTCGGACCTAAGATGCGAGGGGCGAGCAAGGAAGAGCGGGCAAAAATCGCGGAGGAGTATCTGGCGCTGGCCGGGCTTTCCCATGCCGCCGACCGCTACCCGAACGAACTGTCCGGCGGCATGCAGCAGCGCGTCGGCGTCGTGCGGGCACTGGCGAACAATCCAGACGTGCTGTTGATGGACGAGCCGTTCGCAAGCGTCGACGCCCAGACACGGATGACCCTCCAGGAAGAGCTGACCAAGATCTGGGAAGAGCGGCGCCCGACGGTCATCTTCATCACCCATGACGTCTCGGAAGCGGTGTTCCTGGCCAACAAGGTCGTGGTTCTGTCCAAGGGGCACGTCCTCGAGGAAGTGGACATCCCGCTGAAAAGGCCGCGGGTCTGGGATGACCTTGTCGAAGACGAAGCGTTCAAGACGCTGTCGAACCACGTTCTGCAACTGGTGCGGCGCGCATGAGCATGTGGCGCGACGCATTGGGCTCGACACGTGGCAAGGTCGTGATGGGCGTCGTCGCGGCCATCGTCGCCTGGCAGGTGTGGCTGTCGGTGGCGGCTGCGGGAAAGCTGGCCGACGGCATTCCGCAGGAAGGGCGACGTGTCGACGTTCTCGTCACGCTGCCCTTTGCGCCGGAACGGTTCCACATTCAGAAATTTCAAAGTCTGGGCCGGGTATCCGGCGCCAGCGGAAATTCCGTGCAGGTGCGCGGAGTCAACCGGGCGGACTTGAGGAAGCTCGCGAGGCCCTTTTGGGTCGAGCGGGTGGAGCCGCTCACATGAGGAGGAGAAACTGATGATAAGGCGACTGGCATTAGCCGTCGGCCTGGCGCTTGCCTTGCCTTTGGCGGCAAACGCCCAGGACGACGACCTCGTTGAACTCAGCGCCGGCATGGTGTCCGGCATCGATCAGCTCGGACTTGCGATTGCGCTCGAGCAAGGCTTCTTCGAAAAGCATGGCCTCGACGTAAACATCGCCAACCCATACGCGACCGGCGTCGACGCGCTCAATGCGCTGCAGGCGGGCGAGGTGGACCTCGTACAGGTAGGCGTGCCGATGATCGGAGCCGTGATCCGGGGAATGGATCTCGTCGCGCTGGGCAATTACAGCGGCAATGCCGCGCAGCTCGGCTCCGACACGACGATGGCGCTTGTGGCGCGCGAAGGGTCCGAAATTTCGGGCGACGACCTGTCGACGTTGAAGGGCAAGCGGATCGCGGCATCCTTCGGCACGATCAACCACCTCTACATCCTGGCGCTCATCGAGGCGGCGGGCCTGACGGTCGACGACGTCGAACTCGTCAATACGCCGCCGCCGGACATGACCGTCGCCCTTCTGGCCGGCGGCATCGACGCCTTCGTCGGCTGGGACCCCTGGCCGATCGTCGCGCAGAAGGACGTGCCCGGCGCCTATCAGGTGATCCGGGGCGGCAACCACATCTCCTATGTTGGCTTCAATGTCGGCATGCGCGACTGGATCGCGGAGAATGGCGAAACGATCGAGAAATTCCTCGCCGCCGTCTCCGAAGCCGACCAGTGGATGCGGGCCAATCCGGCAGATGCGGCGCAGGTTGCGACACGCTGGATTCCAGGTCTTGACCCGGCGGTCGCCGAAGAGGCGATGGAATACAATGTGCAGCAGGCGGACCGGCGTTTGTCGGCAAACAACTATGCTGCCTTGCACGCGGCGGTCGAGCGTTTGAACCGGCTGGGCTTCATCGAGGAGACTTTCGACGTCAACGAGCACATCGACGCGACGCACATCGTCAAGGTGATGGCCGAGCAGCCCGAATTGTTCTCTGACCTTCCGGAAATCCCCGAGGATGCCCGGATCGGCGAAGGCTATGCCTTTCAGCCGTGACCGGTAAACCCGTCCCGCCGTCTTCGGGCGGCGGGACACCGCCCACCCCACGCTTGGCGAATCAGGAAGAGACGGAAAATGGATCTCGGCATCAAGGGCAGGACCGCAATCGTTTGCGGCGGATCGAAGGGACTGGGCCGAGGCTCGGCGGAAAAGCTCGCGGAAGCCGGCGTTGCGATCGTGCTGAACGCTCGCTCGCAAGGGCCGCTGGAGGAAGCCGCCGGGCAGATATCCGGGCGATACGGCGTATCGGTCGTCCCTGTCGCGGCGGACGTCACCACGCCGGAAGGACGCGCCAAGCTTCTTGAGGCGGCACCCGACCCGGACATTCTCGTCAACAATGCCGGCGGCCCACCCCCCGGCGTCTGGAGCGAGTGGGGCGAGAAGGAATGGCAGGACGCGATCCGCGCCAACATGCTGACGCCGATCCATCTCATCACCGCGGTGCTTCCCGGAATGATCGAGCGAAAGTGGGGGCGGATCGTCAACATCACCTCCGGCTCGGTCAAGGCGCCCATTGCAGCGCTCGGCCTGTCGGGCGCTGCGCGCAGCGGTCTGACGGGCTTCGTTGCCGGCACGTCGCGGCAGGTCGCCCGCCACGGCGTCACCATCAACAATCTGCTGCCCGGACAACATGAGACCGCACGTATCGAATCCCTCATGAACTCAACGGCTAAGACCAAGGGGATATCGGTCGATGAGGCGCGACAGGAGGCGTATGCGGCCAACCCGGCCGGGCGCTTCGGGACCATCGAGGAATTCGGCGCAACCTGCGCGTTCCTGTGCAGCGCCCATGCGGGCTACATCGTCGGCCAGAACATCCTACTGGATGGCGGCGCCATCAACGCGACGTTCTGAAGGTGATCTCCAGCGTGAAAGACAGGCCCGCGATGCATGACGCCGAACCCTTGAACGCCGATTGGGCACGGCCGTTCTTCACCGGCAAGACAGTGCTCGTGACCGGCGGAACCTCCGGGATCGGCGCCGCGATCGCTGCCGGTTTCGCCCAAGCGGGCGCGTTTGTGACCGCGACCGGCGCCACGGAGAGCGAAGTCGAAAGCGCCCGGAATGCCCATGTGGGATCTGGCATCGCCTTCGCCCCGCTCGACGTGCGCGACCGCACCGCTGTCGAGCGTCTCGTCTCCCGCTTCGATGCGCTCGATGTCGCTGTCAATTGCGCAGGCGTCATCCGGCGCGGCGATGAACTCGACCCCGATGTCTTTGCTTCGGTCGTGGATATCAACCTGACAGGCTCGATGCGCGTCTGCGCAGCCGCACGGCCTCTTTTGGCAAGGTCGGGCTGTGGCGCGATCATCAATCTCGCCTCGATGCTGTCCTTTCAAGGAGGAGGCCTCGTGCCCGGCTATTCGGCAAGCAAGGGAGGCATCGCGCAGATGACGAAGTCGCTCGCCATTGCCTACGCCGCGGACGGCATTCGCGTGAACGCGGTCGCACCCGGATGGATCGCGACGGCCCTGACGAAAAACCTGCGCGACGACCCTGCACGCAGCGATGCGATCATCGGGCGCACGGCGATGAAGCGCTGGGGAGAGCCAGGCGACGTCGTCGGCGGCGCACTGTTTCTGGCATCGCCCGCCGCGTCGTTCGTCACAGGCGTGATCCTGCCGATCGATGGCGGCTACCTCGTCACCTGACATTTTCTGACCTTTGGACACCGCGAATACCATGAACATCATCACCTATCTGACGACGATCCATTTTGGCGCAGGCGCGCTCGCTTCCCTTCCAGACGCCATGCGCGACGTGAACATGGCCAGGCCCCTCATCGTCAGCGACAGAGGCATCGCGGCGTCGGGATTGATCGACAAGTTGACGGCACTTCTGCCGGCAGACCCGGCGCTGTTTCTCGACGTGCCGACCAACCCCACCGAAAGCGCGGTCAAGGAAGCGCTCCAGCTCTATCGCGAAGCCGAGTGCGACGGCGTCATCGCGTTTGGCGGCGGCTCGCCCATCGATCTGGCCAAGGGCGTGGCGCTGCTGGCGACCCATGACGGCGAACTCGAGCATTACGCCGCGATTCTGGGTGGCATCCCTCGTATCACCCCTGCCGTCGCGCCGCTGATCGCCATCCCCACCACGGCGGGAACCGGCTCCGAAGTGGGCCGGGCGGCGCTCATCACGCTGGAGGACGAGCGCAAGCTCGGCTTCATCAGCCCGCATCTCATTCCCAAGCGGGCGATCTGCGACCCGGAACTGACGCTTGGGCTGCCTCCGAGCCTGACCGCGGCAACGGGACTGGACGCGCTGTCGCACTGCATCGAGACCTATCTGTCGCCACGCTTCAACCCGCCCGCCGAGGCGATCGCGATCGATGGCTTCGCGCGGCTTTGGAACGCGCTTCCCACGGCGTTCGCCGATGGCGCCAATCTCGAAGCTCGCACGGAGGTCATGATGGGCGCGCTTCAGGGTGGGCTGACCTTCCAGAAGGGCCTCGGTGCGGTCCACGCCCTCAGCCACGCGCTTGGTGGCCTCAAGGCGCTCAAGCTTCATCACGGCACGCTCAACGCGATCCTCATGCCGCCGGTCCTGCGCTGGAATGCCGAGGAGGCAGCCGGCAAGATCGCCCGGCTTGAAGCTGCCATCGGGCTTCCCGCCGCCACGCCTTTGGCAGACGCGCTCGACGCACTCAACGCGAGGCTCGGCACGCCGCGGACATTGTCCGAACTCGGCGTCACGCGCGAGGTGTTCGACTGGACATGCGAGCGCGCTCTAGCCGACCACAGCCACCAGACGAACCCGCGCGCTCTTTCCGGTGCGGATTATGCAGCCATCCTCGAAAGCGTGATGTGACCCCACGGGAGGTGTCACCCGCTTGCGATCTCAACCTTCAAAGGCTCGATCATGACTTACGGATTTCATCACGTTCACATCAAGACGCATGACCCGAAGGGCGTGGCGGACTGGTTCGGCACGGCGTTCGGCTTCGAGATCGTGATCGATGCCGAAAGGGCGAGCGGAGACCGGATCAACCGCTGCGCGCTCGGCGCCAATCAGCCGCCATTCATCGTCATTACCAGCCCGGTCCCGGGTCAGGACCTCCCAGAGGGTCGCACGCATCAATCGCTGGGTCTGGAACATTTCGCAATGACGACGGAGGACGTCCCAGCGGCTGCCGATCGGCTTGTCGAACTAGGGGCGGTCCTCGTCGACGGCCCCACCACCGCACCGGACGGCACCGTCATGGCATTCCTGACCGTCCCCGGTGACGTCCGTATCGAACTGGTGCATTTCCCGACCGGAGTTTGAGTCGAAAATCCCTGCTGCGTCCGGCGTCACCCTGCGCAGCGGGACGCCGAGAAACGGCCTCCGGCGCCAAGCGTCTGAGCGGATTCGCTAAGATACAGAGAGAATTTCGATCTCGTGCGGTCCCAGACGTGCGACATCGCCAACGCTCTTGCCGAGCAGCGCCACGGCGACGGGTGATCCGTCCGATATCGTTCCCTGCGACGGGTTCGCCTCGTCCTCACCCACGATACGGAATGTCTGAACCCTTCCATCGTCACGTTCGAACGTCACTGTATGGCCGAATGCGATGACGTCGTTCGAAGAGGGTTTCGGACGCATCACCGCCGTTCGTAGGCGCTCGGCGTAGTAGCGCACGTCGCGAAATGGCACCGCCGACTGCCGGCGCCTTTCGTTGACATCTTCAAGCGAGGACGCAGCATCGAGGTCCTTTCGCGCTCGCTCCAATTCGGTTTCAAGGATCTTGAAACCAGCCTCGGTGACGAAATTGGGCCGATCCGATATCGGGCGTGCGGGCAGGACGGTCTCGGATGCTGCCTCTGCGCTTTCTTCTTTGACGAACGCGACGCTCATCGGGTCACACCTCCTGCGGATACCTTACCTATTTGGTTGGACCGCGATTGCCATTCAAGGCGCATGCGCCGCGCAGATCAGATTCCTCCTGCGCACGCGGAACGCGGCTCCGTTCAGGATGTGGCTCCTAGTCTGTCCGATGGGCTTCCACGGCTGGGAGCGCTATGCGCGCATCGCGCGCGGCTTGAGATCTCGGCCAGCGCGCAGGGCTATGTCTCGGCGGTGGTGCAGCTCGGCGCGACGCCGATGCGGGGTCTATGTCCGCCACACTCGCGGCGGAATTGATCGACCGAAAACAGAATGCGAATTGATTATGGCGGAGAGAGAGGGATTCGAACCCTCGAGACGGTTTCCCGCCTACACACTTTCCAGGCGTGCGCCTTCGACCACTCGGCCACCTCTCCGGCGTGTCGCGGCGAGCATCTCGCGCGGCACGGCGCTGATCTAGTCGATTGCAGCGGGCTTGTGAAGTCCTTCGCGCCGGGAAAGAGGATGGAACGGACATTTCGTCGGCACAGTGCGCCGGTGACGGGAATTGTGGCCTGTCGCATTGCGTCGGACGACGGCTTGGCCTAGCTGCAGATGAGGGTCGCTTCGCCGGCCACGTCATGCATGATAAGGGTGGCGCATGGGTTTCCTGCTTCGTCTCGTCTCTTCGTTCTTTCTGGCGCTCGGCGTCATCGTCGCCGTCATCGACGCCGCCCGCTCGATCGCGGCGACGGCGCCGCTTGCGACGCCGCTCGTCGATGCGGCGCGGTCCGCGGGGATCGACCTGGAGGCATTGTTGGCGGGCATCGCGCCGGCAGGAGCGTTTGCCGACGCCTGGACGTCGATCACAGTCGCGATACTGTCGGGCCCCGCCATCTTGGTTTTCGCCGGCCTCGCCCTCATATTCTACGCCTTGGGCTATCGGCGCCGTCGCGATCCGCGCGGTGCCCTGCACGCATGAGCGGAAGACCGCTCGAAGGAGTGAAACGATGTTCTTTCTGGGCGACGTCCTCAACAAGAAGCTGAAACTGCCGAGCCCGTCCGAGGCGCTGCCCGGCCGCGCGAACGCGATTCCGACCGCGGCCAGCCATTATGTGTCCGGCATCGCGCAGAAGTCCGAGGCGCCGGACGGATTCGAGACGGTCTATTTCGGCATGGGCTGCTTCTGGGGCGCCGAGCGTCTGTTCTGGCAGACGCCGGGCGTCTGGCTGACGGCGGTCGGCTATGCCGGCGGCATCACGCCCAACCCCACCTACCAGGAAACCTGCACCGGGCTGACCGGGCATGCCGAGGTCGTCAAGGTGATCTACGATCCGAAGCAGGTATCGCTCGGCGAGCTGCTGCGCATCTTCTGGGAAAGCCACGACCCGACGCAGGGCATGCGTCAGGGCAACGATGTCGGCACCACCTACCGTTCGACGATCTACACCACGACCGATGCCCAGTTGCAGGCGGCCGAGGCTTCGAAGGCGGAATACGAGCGTGCCCTCAAGGCGAAGGGGCTCGGCCGCGTGACGACGGAGATCATGGCGGCGCCGGTCTTCTATTATGCCGAGGAAGACCACCAGCAATATCTGGCCAAGAACCCCTATGGCTATTGCGGGCTGAAGGGGACCGGCGTGGCCTGCCAGGTTCCGGCAGGCGCGGCCGCCGCGGCAGGTTGAGCCGGACGGCCCCGCTTTTCGCCTCAGGGCAACGGAAGCATTCATCCTGTTATCCAAAAGGTCAAAAATTCCGCGTGAATTTTGTCCGCCTGCATGCAAGAGTGATGCCCGAGCGGGGGATACCCCGCCGATCCGGCGTGCGGGGTCACCCGTCGCGCCGGCACCAGGCAAAAACAACCGACAGGGTGTGGATCACGATGAAGCGTATGGTTCTTGGCCTTCTGGCCGCAACAGCATTGACCGTTCCGGCCTTTGCCCAGGACGAAATCAGCCCCGGCCTTCTTTTCGATCTCGGCGGCAAGTTCGACAAGTCCTTCAATGAAGCCTCGTTCGGCGGTGCCGAGCAGTTCAAGGAAGAGACCGGAACCGAATATGTCGAGTTCGAGATCTCGAACGAGGCCCAGCGCGAGCAGGCGCTGCGCCGCTTCGCCGAGGACGGCCGCAACCCGATCGTGATGGCCGGCTTCAACTGGGCCGCCGCGCTCGAAGTGGTCGCCGAGGAATATCCCGAGACCGACTTCGCCATCATCGACATGGTCGTCGACAAGCCGAACGTCCGCTCGATCGTCTTCAAGGAGCAGGAAGGCTCCTACCTCGTCGGCATCCTCGCCGGCATGGCGTCCGAATCCGGCACGGTCGGCTTCGTCGGCGGCATGCAGGTTCCGCTGATCGGCAAGTTCGAATGCGGCTATGTCGGCGGCGTCAAGGCGGCCAATCCGGACGCCAACGTCATCCGCAACTACACCGGCGACACCCCGGCCGCCTGGAACGATCCGACCCGTGGCGGCGAGATCACCCGCAACCAGGTCGACCAGGGTGCGGACGTCGTCTACCACGCGGCCGGCGGCACGGGCGTTGGCGTTCTGCAGGCTGCGGCGGATGCCGACATTCTCGGCATCGGCGTCGATTCCAACCAGAACGGCATGCATCCCGGCTCGGTCCTGACCTCGATGATCAAGCGCGTCGACGTCGCCGTCTACAACGCCTTCATGGACGCCAAGAACGGTTCGTTCGACTACGGCATCCAGAATCTCGGCCTCGCCGAGGATGGCGTCGGCTACGCCGTCGACGAGAACAACGAGGAACTGATTACGGACGAGATGGAAGCGGCGGTCGAAAAGGCCAAGGCAGACATCATTTCCGGCGCGGTCGAAGTCCACGACTTCATGACCGACAACGCCTGCCCCTACTGATCGGGCGCGGCTGATCGTTGAAGACCGCCGGGCGCATCGCCCGGCGGTTTTCGTTTGCGGGGGTGTCAGGTTGGCCCATGCGAATAGCCCCCTTGGAAAGCGACAAGCGCTGTTTGCCCCGATAGGAAAGCCGCGAAACCACCCGCCGGAGCCCGGTCCTTGCAAAGCCTTCCCGACAGACCCCTGCGCATTGCTGCCATCGTCCTGCTCCTGGCGACGGGTGTCTTCACCGGCGCTCAGCTTGCCAAGACCGCGCCGCTGATCGGCTGGTATGTCGAGACGATCGGCATGACGCTCGTCGAGGCCGGCTGGGTGACGGCGCTGATCGGCATCTTCGTCGCGCTCGCGGCACTGCCGGCCGGCTTCGCCATCGCCCGCATGGGGCCGCAGCGCGCCTTCGTCGTCGCCTCCGCGATCATCGTTCCGGGCGGATTGATCCTCGCGGCGACCACGTCGCCGGGCCTGATCTTCGCCGCGCGCATGATCGAGGGGCTCGGCTATGTCGTTCTGTGCGTCGGCCTGCCCTCGCTCCTGACGGCGATTTCGCCGCCGACCTGGCGCGGCCCTGTACTGGCGATCTGGAGCGGCTTCGTGCCGCTCGGTTATGCCTCGTCCGACGTGCTGGCGGGCCTGATCGCTCCGGCCTTCGGCGCGCAAACCTATCTGCTTGTCGTCATCCTGCTCTTCGCCGCGCTGGCGCTCGCCTCGAACGTCGTCCTGCGCTGGCTGACGGGCGTGCCGGCGGATGCCGCGCCTGCGCCTGCGGGCGCGTCGGGCGTCTTCAGCGTCAGCATCGTGCTCGTCGCGCTCGCCTTCGGCGCCTTCGTGCTTCAGTCGGTGGCGCTCTTCACCTTCATGCCGACCTTCGCATCGGTTCCCGGCGCGCTTCTTTTCGCGCCGGCGCTGGTGGCTCTCTCAACGCCCATCGGCAATGCGCTCGCCAGCGTCCTCGTCGCCGGGCGCACGGCACGCTTCATGATGGTTCTGGGGATTGCCGCCTTCATCGTGACCGCCGCCGCCGCCTACTTCGCCTTCGTGTCGGGAGGCGCGTTCGCGGCAAGCTGGGGGGCGGTGACGATGGCGGTGGCGAGCGGCGTCGTCGCCTCGGTGCTATTCGCGGCGATCCCGTTTCTGGTCGCGCGGCCGCAGGCGGTTCCCGCCGCCATCGGCCTCGTCAGCCAGGCGGGCGGACTTGCGACGCTGGCAAGCCCGCCGCTTGCCGCCTTCATCATCGAGCGCGCCGGTTGGACGGGTTATGGCTGGTTTCTGGTGTTCGCTGGCCTTGCCGGCGCGGCGATCCTGCTGCCGCTCATCGCGGCGGGGAAACGGCGAGCCCCTTGACCAGGATCGGCCCGAGCGGCCGGCCGGCCGAGGATCGCGGCGCATCCTCGAGCGTGATCTCGTAGAGCTGGTCGGGCCGCGGCGCGGGCAGGTCGGGGCCGGACAGCACCGCCTCGCGCGACGACGCCATCGTCCCGAGCGAGACCGGCCCGACATCGGCGTCGAACAAGGTCCACACTTCCAGCACCTTGCCGGCGGGCACTTCGAAATCCGTCAGCGGCAGGATGCGGACGCGGTCGTCGGCATAGGCTTCCACCAGCGCGCCGGGCACGTCCTGCTCGTTGAGGAGCACGACGACGACTTCGGGGTCCCGGGCCGTGACCGAGGCCTGGCCGATTACATAACCAAGCGCGCAAGCGGCGAGCATGGTCGCGGCAAGCGCGGTGCCACGCGCGCCGCGGAAGAAACCGGACATCGGGCGCTTGAGGCCGAGCGCGCCGTGGCGGTCGGGCGGCGTCAGCGGGACGCCTGCAGCCGCCATGTCGGACCGGACGAGTTCGAGGCGGGTCTGCTGCGTGACACCGGCGACTTCGGCCGCGATGCGCGACCACAACCCTTCGGCGACGGGCTCCTGCGCCTGCCCGTCGAGCGCTTCGAGGCGCGAGGCGAAGGACCAGACGGCATCGCGGAACTCGGCGTCGATCGTCAGGTCGCGCTCGGCGCGCGCGCGCTCGGTCTCGTCCATCAGGCCGAGCACATAGTCGCCGGCGCGCATGTTTCGCTCCTCGCGGCTCATGAAAGGCACTCCTTGAGCGAAGCGACGCCGCGCCTGATCCACGCTTTGACGGTGCCGACCGGCGCGCCGAGATGGGCCGCGATCTCGCCATGCGAGAAGCCGACCACATAGGCCATGACGATGGATCGCCGGCGCTCGGGCTCGAGTTGCGCAAGGCAGCGCTTGAGGTCTTCGGCCTCCGACAGGTCGGCATAGGCGGTATCCGCCTCCGCCGCGCGGTCGCCAAGCGTGGCGAGCTGGTCGGCGTCGTGGAAGTCGAGCCGGCCGCCGTCGCGAATGATGTTGAGCGCCCGGTGGCGTACGATGGTCGTCATCCAGGCGCGCGCAGCGCCGCGTTCATGGTCGAAGAGCGCGGCCTTGCGCCAGATGGTAACGAAGGCCTCCTGCACGACTTCCTCGGCAAGTTCGCGACGACGCACGATGCGCTTGGCGATGGCGATCAGGCGGCCGGCTTCGAGATCGAAGATGGCGGCCAGCGCCGATCGATCCCCACCCGCAACCCGGCGCATCAACGTGTCGCAATCTTCCATACGTGCATCCAATGCGAGAGCTCCCCGAGTCGCCTTTTCGCGCACTTTACACGCCGGGACGTGCGTTCCGATGCGGATGCGAGAAAAAAATTCGAGGCGCTGCATCCAGAGCGCCCGCCGGCGGGTAAGGACCTCGGAGGACCTGTGCGTCCCGGTGCGTATCGCCGGTGTGTCGCGCGCCTCTCCGAGAAACGTTTTTTGGAACGCCAACAGGAGAACCGTCAATGTCCATTCATCTCACCCGCATCGCCCTTGCCGCCAGCGTCGCCACCTTCGGCCTCGCATCCGCCGCGATTGCCGCGCCTGCCGTCGGTCTCGTCGGCGACAAGACGCTCGTCTGGTTCGACACCGATGCGCCCGAAGTGTCGAACACGGTCGAGGTCGAGGGCGTCGACAGCCTCATCGGCATCGATGTGCGGCCGGCCGACAACATGCTCTACGGCGTCGCCGGCGACGGCACGATCGTCACCATCGACCTCGAAACCGGTGCCGCGACAGCCGGCGAAACCCTGTCCGAAATGCTGCCTGACGGCATCGCCGGCATGGTCGACTTCAACCCGGTCGCCGACCGCATCCGCGTGATGGGCACCGACGGCACCAATCTGCGCGTCCACCCGGACACCGGTGAGACGACCGTCGACGGTTCGCTCAACTTCGAGGCCGGCGACGAGAACGCCGACGCGACGCCGAACGTCGTCGCCACCGCCTACACCAACTCGGTCGGCACGCCCGAGGCGACCGCGATGTACGACATCGACGCAGGTCTTGGCGCCCTACTGCGCCAGACGGCACCGAATGACGGCACGCTGGCGACCCTCGGCGCGCTCGGCATCGAGGGCGCGGAAACCTTCGCGCTCGACATCCAGGCGACCGCCGAAGGCGAGAACACCGCCTGGCTCGTCGCCGGCAACGGCCTCTACACGGTCGACCTTGAAACCGGCGCGACCGAGATGGTTGCCGAGATCACCGGCGCCGAAGGCGACATCCGCGACATCGCGATCCTGCCCGCGATGTAATCGTCGGAAGCGATGGGATCATTCTGTTCGGCGGACCGAGCAGAAGAGAAAGGCCGGGTTCGCCCGGCCTTTTTCGTCTAAAAGTGCCGCCCCCTCCACGGCCTGCGGGGCAGCTGGCCCGAAGGGACGGAGGGGGCGCTCCGCTAATAGTGCGGCGGCTTGGTGATCGGCACGTCCGGCGCCGACTGCTCCTCGAGCGCCAGGAACCGGTGCGTCAACGCGTCGAGCTTCTTCTGCATCCGTTCGATCACCTGCCACTGGCGCGCGACCTCCGCCGACAAATCCTCGATCGTCCGCTCCTGTTCGGCGGCGAGCGTTTCGAGCTGGACGATGCGGTCTTGGCTCATGATGCGATGCTTTCGAGAAGGGTGCGCAAGGCCGGATCGAGCGGTGCAGGGCGGCGCGTTCCCGCATCGACATAGACATGGACGAAGAAGCCTTCCGCCGCGGCCTCGTCCTCATCGTTGCGGAACAGCCCGATCTCGTAGCGCACCGAGGAATTGCCGAGCTTGGCGACGCGGATGCCGGCATGGATCGTGTCCGGAAAGGCCATTTCGGCGAAGTACCGACAGCCCGTCTCGACCACGAGGCCGATCTGCGAGCCCCTGTATATGTCGAGCACGCCGTTCTCGATCAGCCACCCGTTCACGGCCGTGTCGAAGAGGGAGTAGTGCACCACATTGTTCATGTGGCCATAGGCGTCATTGTCCATCCAGCGCGTGGTGATGGTGCGGAAGGTGCGATAGTCGGCGCGGGTGGAGCGGGTCAAAGGAAGGCACCCCCCTCTGTCCTGCCGGACATCTCCCCCTCAAGGGGGGAGATCAATCGCTTTGGCCGCTCCGCCTCTCCGGCAGCCCAACGAACTGGGTGGAGTGGCTGTGACAGGGTGATCTCCCCCTTTGAGGGGGAGATGTCCGGCAGGACAGAGGGGGGTGAGCGACGTCCAAACATAGAACTCACCACGCCGCCCGATAGATCGCCAGAGCATCAGTTTCCGACACCGGGCGCGGATTGTTGACCAAGAGGCGCTGCTGCTTCATCGCATCCGACGCCATCTTTGCCAGTGCGTCCTCGCCGATCCCCACATCGCGCAAGCGCGTCTGCAGCCCGACGCGCTTCGACAGCGCCGCCAGTTCCTCGATGAAGGCCGCGCAGCGTCCTTGAATGCCTTCTTCACGGTCGAGCGCAGGAAAGCAGTCGCCCGCGATCTCGGCATAAAGATGCGCCGCATCCGGCGCATTGAAGTGCAGGACATGCGGCAGCACGAGCGCGTTCGACAGGCCGTGCGGAATGTGGAACGTACCGCCGATCGGATAGGCGAGCGCGTGGACGGCAGCGACGGGCGAATTGGCGAAGGCCTGGCCGGCGAGCATCGAGCCGAGCAGCATCGCGCCGCGCGCGTCGCGGTCCTGCCCGTTGGCGATCACCTTTTCGATATTGGCGCCGAGGAGGCGCAGGGCCTCGCGCGCAAGCATCTTCGACAGCGGATTGTTGTTGGCGCTCTTCGAGGCATAGGCCTCGATCGCATGGACCATGGCGTCGATGCCGGTCGCAGCCGTGATCGCCGGCGGCAGGCCGAGCGTCAGGTCCGCATCGAGGATCGCGACGTCGGGCAGGATGATCGCGCTGGAAACGCCGCGCTTTTCCTCTTCGCCGACCGTGATAATGGAGACCGGCGTCACCTCCGATCCCGTCCCCGCAGTTGTCGGGATCAGAACGAGCGGCAGGCGCGGCCCCTTGGCCTGCGCGACGCCCCAGGCCTCATTGAGGTCTTCGCCTGAGCCGATCAGCAGTGCGGCGAGCTTGGCGACGTCGAGCGACGAGCCGCCGCCGAAGCCGACCACCCCGCTCGCGCCGCGTCCGGCCTCGACGGCCTTCATCAAGGTCGCGCGCGACGGATCGGCCTCGACCTCGCCGAAGATGGTGACCTCCACGCCGGTGGCCTTCAGCGACGCGATAGCAGCGTCAGCGAGACCGATCTTGAGGAGACCGGGATCGGTGACGAACAGCACGCGGCCGCCGAGCCGCTTGCCGGCGATCTCGCCGAGCCGCGCGGCGCTGCCGGGCTCGAAGACGATCGATGCAGTGGTGTTGAAGGTGAAGGGGGAGAGGGATGTTGCTGTCATGGGCGCGAAAGTGCCAAGCGGTCCGGCGCTTGTCGAGTGACAAAGCGTCAACTGCCCGCATTTGCAGGCCGGATGCGCTCATGCTAATTCCGAAGTTTGACCAAGGCGTCCAGACGGAAATCCTGCATGTCCGAAGCTGCGATCGAACTTGTCGGCATCAACAAGAGCTTCGGCCCGGTTCATGCCAACAAGGATATCGACCTCAACATCAAGGCCGGCACCATTCACGGTATCGTCGGCGAGAACGGAGCCGGGAAATCGACGCTGATGTCGATCCTCTACGGCTTCTATCAGGCCGATTCCGGCGAAATCCGAGTTGGCGGCAAGCCGGTGGCGATCACTAGCTCCAACCACGCGATCGCGCTTGGCATCGGCATGGTGCACCAGCATTTCATGCTGGTTCAGAATTTTACCGTGCTGGAAAACATCATCCTCGGCGCCGAAGGCGAGGCGCTGCTCAACTCGTCCATCTCCAAGGCCCGCTCGGAACTGAAGCGGCTGGAGAAGGAATACGGCCTCGACGTCGATCCCGATGCGATCATCGAGGACCTGCCCGTCGGCCTGCAGCAGCGTGTCGAAATCCTGAAGGCGCTCTACCGCGGCGCCGATATTCTGATCCTCGACGAGCCGACCGGCGTTTTGACGCCGGCGGAGGCAGACCACCTTTTCCGCATCCTCGCCCAGCTCCGCGCCGAGGGTAAGACAGTGGTGCTGATCACGCACAAGCTGCGTGAGATCAAGGCGATCACCGACAATGTCTCGGTCATGCGCCAGGGCCAGATCGTCGCGACGCGCAAGACCGCCGAGACGACGGTTGAGGAACTGGCCGAGCTGATGGTCGGCCGCCGCGTGCTCCTGCGCGTCGAAAAGGGCGATGCGCGGCCGAGCGACGTGAAGCTCTCGGTGCGCAATCTCACGGTCGTGGACTCGCGCGGCGTCAAAGTCGTCGATGACGTCTCCTTCGACGTGCGCGGCGGCGAAATTGTCGGCATCGCGGGCGTTGCCGGCAATGGCCAGTCGCAGCTTCTGGAGACGATTTCCGGCATCCGCCCGGCCGTCTCCGGCACCGTCATGCTCGACGGCAAGCCCATCGACGTCACCGGCGCGGCCGATCCGGGCGAATTGCGCGACCGCGGCCTCGCCCATGTGCCGGAGGACCGGCACTATGTCGGCCTCGTCCTGCCGTTCGAGGAATATGAAAACTCGATCCTCGGCTATCACGACCGGCCCGAATATCTGAACGGCCCGTTCCTCAACATCGAGGCGATCCGCGCCGATGCGAAGAAAAAGATCGGGCAATACGACATCCGTCCCGGCAACGAGCGGTTGAAGACGGCGAATTTCTCCGGCGGCAACCAGCAGAAGATCGTGCTCGCGCGCGAGATGGAAAAGGACCCCGGCGTCCTCATCATCGGCCAGCCGACGCGCGGCGTCGACGTCGGCGCGATCGAATTCATCCACAGGCGCCTGATCGACATGCGCGACCAGGGCAGGGCGGTCCTGCTCGTCTCGGTCGAACTCGACGAAATCCGCTCGCTCTCCGACCGCATACTGGTGATGTTCGACGGCCGCGTGGTCGGCGAGCGCTCCGGCGAAGCGACCGAAGGCGAACTCGGCCTCCTGATGGCCGGCATCGACGGCAAGGAGGCCGCCGAATGATTGCGCCTGGCCGTTCGGTTAGACTGTTCTTGGTGGACGGCGTTCCCAATGGCGTGATGACGGCTGAGGTCGTTAATTGGACGGGCCATTTGCTCCTTGCCCCCCGATCACGCCTTGCCGAAGTGATGCAGCGCGCCGAGGCACAAAAGACAGGAGTCTATCTGCTCTTTGGCGACATTGTGCAGATTGGAGATCCACGACCGGTCTATGTTGGCGAAAGCGACAACGTGGGTCGGCGAATTCTTCAGCATTCCAAGAATGAAGATCGAGAATTTGAAAAATTCTGCATTATCACAAGCAAGGATCTGAACCTCACAAAGGCACATGCGCGCTTCTTGGAAAATCGTTTGTCAAATCTCGCGCGGAATTCGGGTCGGGCTTACGTTCAAAACGTAATTGACCCAGCAGTAGGTATACTTTCTGAGTCTGATGTCGCCGATATGGAGTACTTCGTCGAGCAGATTCGATTAGTATTGCCAGTTTTAGGATTTGACATTCTTCGTGATAAGTTTGTCCCGCCAAGCATCAGCAGTAAAGAGGTTGTGCGAGAGAACGAGACAAAAACTGAAATAGTGCCGCTTGTGCTGAGGCCAAGTCGAAAGGGTTTACATGCGACAGCCGTCGAGCGCGACGGTGAAATAATCGTCCGGAAGGGATCGCTTGCCGAGTTGAGCCCTGAGTTTGCCATGAATCAATACGCGTCGCTTCGTGAGCGGTTGAGACATGAAAGAAAGCTCGTTCCCAATAGTGACAATACGTTTCTCGTTTTTGAGGAAGACGTTTTGTTCGCCAGTCCGAGTGCTGCTGCTGCTGTCATCTATGGTCGAAATGCCAATGGGCGCACAAGCTGGATGGTGGCAGAAATGAATCGAACGCTGAAATCCCATCAAGAAGATCGACAGGCCGCCGAATGAGCGTACCTTATGCGAAGTTGCCCGCCTGGGCCGATTACGGGCTGATCCCGCTGATCAATGTCGTCGTGGCCTTCGCGGTGGCCGGGCTCGTGGTGCTTCTGGTCGGCGAAAGCCCGGTCGAGGCCTTTACCTACCTGATCGAGGGTGCGTTCGGGCGCGGGCAGAACATTGCCTACACGCTCTATTATGCGACCAGCTTCATCTTCACCGGCCTCGCCGTCGCGGTCGCCTTCCATGGCGGCCTGTTCAACATCGGTGGCGAGGGGCAGGCCTATGTCGGCGGGCTGGGCGTCGCGCTCGTCTGCCTGTCGCTCGACGGCATCCTGCCCTGGTGGATCAACTTCCCGCTGGCGATCCTCGGCGCGGCGCTGATGGGTGCGCTCTGGGCGTTCATCCCCGCCTATCTTCAGGCCAAGCGCGGCTCGCACATCGTCATCACGACGATCATGTTCAACTTCATCGCCGCCAGCCTGATGGTCTATCTCCTGACGACCGTCCTGAAACCGGCCGGCTCGATGTCGCCGCAGACCCGCACCTTCCTCGATGGCGGGCAACTGCCGAAGCTGAACTTCGTCTTCGACTGGTTCGGCGCCTCGGTGCGGTCCTCGCCGCTCAACATCTCCTTCCTTTTGGCGTTGCTCGCCGCTTTCCTCGTCTGGCTCCTAATCTGGCGCACGAAGCTCGGCTACGAGATCCGCACGCAAGGCTTTAGCCCGAAGGCGGCGCGTTATGCGGGCATCGGCGAGACGCGGATCGTGCTCGTCACCATGCTGATTTCCGGCGCGCTGGCCGGCATGATGGCGCTGAACCCCGTGATGGGCGACGCCAACCGGCTGCAACTCGATTTCGTCACCGGCGCCGGCTTCGTCGGCATCGCAGTGGCGCTGATGGGCCGCTCGCATCCGGCCGGTATCATCCCGGCGGCGATCCTCTTCGGCGTGCTCTATCAGGGCGGCGCGGAAATCGCCTTCATGATGCCCTCGATCAGCCGCGACATGATCATCATCATCCAGGGCCTGGTGATCCTCTTCGCCGGCGCGCTGGAGCATATGTTCCGGCCATCCCTGCAGGCGCTGTTCGCCTCGATCTCGCCGCGCTCCGGCGCGGGCGAAGCCGCCGGCCAGAAGGGAGCCTGAGATGGATCAAGCCTTCGTCGTCCTGATCCAGATTCTGGACTCTACCATCCGCCTGTCGATTCCGCTGATGTTCGCCTGCCTCGCCGGTCTTTATTCCGAGCGCGCCGGCGTGTTCGACATCGGCCTTGAGGGCAAGATGCTGGCCGCCGCCTTCGCCGGTGCAGCGGCAGCCGCCGTCTATGGCTCGGCGTGGATCGGCCTTTGCTTCGCCGTCATGGTCTCGGTCGCGCTGGCGCTCGTCCACGGCTTCGCCTCGATCACCAATCGCGGCAATCAGATCGTCTCGGGCGTCGCCATCAACTTCATCGCCGCGGGCACCACCGTCATTCTCGGCCAGGCCTGGTTCGCGCAAGGCGGGCGCACGCCGTCGCTCTCCGCCGAAACGCGCTTCACCGGCGTCCACCTGCCCTTCGCGCAGGAGCTGCGCGAAGTCCCGGTCGTCGGCTACATTTACTACGAGCTGATCTCCGGCCATTCGATGCTCGTCTATCTCGCCTTCGCGACCGTCGCCTTCACCTGGTGGGTCCTGTTCCGCACGCGCTTCGGCCTGCGCCTGCGCGCAGTCGGCGAAAACCCGGCCGCCGTGGACACCGCCGGCATCTCGGTAACGTGGCTGCGCTATCGCGCGGTCATCTGCACCGGCATCCTGTGCGGCTTTGCCGGTGCCTATCTTTCGATGGGCCTTGGCGCGGGGTTCGTGAAGGACATGACGGCCGGCCGTGGATACATCGCGCTCGCCGCGCTCATCTTCGCCAAATGGAAGCCGGTGCCGGCCATGTTCGCCTGCCTTCTCTTCGGCTTCCTCGACGCCGTCTCGATCCGCCTTCAGGGCTCGCCCCTGCCGATCATCGGGCCGGTGCCGACGCAGTTCATGCAGGCGCTGCCCTACGTGCTCACCGTCATCCTCCTCGCCGGCTTCATCGGCAAGGCCATCCCACCACGCGCCGGCGGCGTGCCATATGTGAAGGAGCGGTGATGTCGAAGGACCTCTTCGCCGCCGCCCGCGCGGCGATGGCGCATGCCTATGCGCCCTATTCGAAATTCCCGGTCGGCGCGGCGCTTTTGACGACCGATGGCCGCGTCTTCACCGGCGCGAACATCGAGGTCGCGTCCTATCCGGAAGGCTGGTGCGCCGAGACGACCGCCCTCGGCCATTATGTCATGGCCGGCGGCGGCAAGCTGGCCGAGATCGCCGTGGTCGCCGAGAAGATGGATCGCATCACGCCCTGCGGCGGCTGCCGCCAGCGGCTCGCCGAGTTCGCCGATCCGCAGACCAAGCTGCATTTGTGCGACCAGAACGGCATCGTCGAGACGGTCACCATGGCCGAAATCCTGCCCTTCGGCTTTCGCGGAGACACGCTGAAATGACAGAAGCCGCTGCCCGCCTGAAAGAACGCCTCGCCGGCCGCGCGCCGCAGATCGCGCTCGTGCTCGGCTCCGGCCTCGGCGGCCTCGTCGACGAGGTCGAGAATGCCGTGCGCATCCCTTATGGCGAATTACCGGGCTTTCCGCAGAGCGGCGTCACCGGCCATGCCGGCCAGATCGTCGCCGGCGACCTTTCCGGCCGTCCGGTGCTGATGCTCGCCGGCCGCGCGCACTATTACGAGCACGGCGACGCCGCCGCCATGCGCCCCGTTCTCGAAACGCTGGCCGCCATCGGCATCGACAAGTTGCTCCTGACCAATGCGGCAGGCTCGCTGCGCCCTGAAATGGCGCCCGGCTCGGTGATGATGATCACCGACCACATCAATTTCTCCGGCACCAACCCGCTCTTCGGCGAACGGACCGACCGCCGCTTCGTCGGCATGACCGAAGCATACGATCCGGGCCTGCGCGCGGCGATCGAGCGCGCGGCGAAGACGACAGGCACCGAACTCCACAAGGGCGTCTACATGTGGTTCTCCGGCCCGTCCTTCGAGACACCGGCCGAAATCCGCATGGCGCGCGTCTTCGGCGCGGACGCGGTCGGCATGTCGACCGTGCCGGAAGTCATTCTTGCGCGGTTCCTGGGCCTGCGTGTGGCGGCCTGCTCGGTGGTGACGAACCTCGCTGCCGGCATGACGGGCGGGGAATTGTCGCATCAGGAAACGAAAGACATGGCGCCCTTGGGCGGCAAGCGTCTGGCGGCGATCTTCAAGGCGATGTTTGCGGATGAGGTGTTGGATGACTGAGATGGCGGTGCGAGACACCCCCCTCTGTCCTGCCGGACATCTCCCCCTCAAGGGGGGAGATCAAGCACGTCGCCCTAGCGCCTGCGCCCAAAAGTTCAGCGCATCGATGACGAGACTGATCTCCCCCCTTGAGGGGGAGATGCCCGGCAGGGCAGAGGGGGGTGACATGGCGGTCACCTTGCCGAACTAACCATGCTCCCCCAGGAAATCATCCGCAAGAAGCGCGACGGCATCGCGCTCTCCGCGGCCGAAATCTCCGCCTTCGTCGACGGTCTCTCGAAAAACACCTTTACCGAAGGCCAGGTCGCCGCCTTCGCGATGGCGACCTATCTCAACGGCATGAGCCGCGACGAGGCCGTTTCGCTGACGCTCGCCATGCGCGATTCCGGCCATGTGCTCGACTGGTCGGACCTGCCCGGCCCGGTCACCGACAAGCATTCGACCGGCGGCGTCGGCGACAATGTCTCGCTGATGCTCGCACCCATCGTCGCGGCCTGCGGCGCCTATGTCCCGATGATTTCCGGACGCGGGCTCGGCCACACCGGCGGCACGCTCGACAAGATGGATGCGATCCCCGGCTACCGTTCGCAGCCCGATGAGGCGCTGTTTCGCCGAACCGTCAAGGCGGCCGGCTGCGCGATCATCGGCCAGACAGCGGACCTCGCGCCCGCCGACAAGCGCTTCTATGCGATCCGCGACATCACCGCGACGGTCGAATCCGTCCCGCTCATCACCGCGTCGATCCTGTCGAAGAAGCTTGCGGCCGGACTGAAATCGCTGGTGCTCGACGTCAAATGCGGCAACGGCGCCTTCATGGCCTCGCTGGACAGGGCGTCGGAACTCGCGACCAGCCTCGTCGAGGTGGCGAACGGCGCCGGCCTGCCGACCACGGCGCTCATCACCGACATGAATGCCCCGCTGGCCTCTGCCGCCGGCAATGCGGTGGAGGTGCGCAACGCCGTCGAATTCCTCACCGGCGCTCACCGCGACCGGCGTCTTGAGGATGTCACGCTGGCGCTTGCAGCGGAAATGTTGATGTCGTCCGGCATCGCATCGACACCGCAGGAAGCGACGGCGCGGGCGCAGGACGCGCTGGCATCGGGTGCGGCGGCGGAACGTTTTGGCCGGATGGTGGCGGAGCTCGGCGGGCCGGCCGATTTCGTCGAGAAGATGGACGGCTATTTGCCGAAAGCTGCCGTCGAACGCCCGGTGCTGGCCGGGGAGGCGGGCTTTGTCGCGGACATCGCCACGCGCGATATCGGACTTGCCGTCGTGGAACTGGGCGGCGGGCGCCGACGCGCGGAAGACAAGGTCGACCCGACCGTCGGCATTACGCGGATCGTCATGCCGGGCGAGCGAGTGGAAAAGGGCGCGATGCTCGGTCTCGTCCACGCCCGCAGCGAATTCGAGGCGGAACAGGCGGCGGAGATCCTGCGCCGGTCGATCCGGATATCGGCTGAACGCTCCACCATGCGGGATACGGTCCTGCAACGGGTCGCGACGAGACCCTGATATAGTCCCGTCAGCGCGAGGCTACCCCCACCCTTTATCCCTCCCCACAAGGGGGAGGGAG
>NZ_AYOD01000012.1 GCF_000497755.1 Aliihoeflea sp. 2WW | reverse complement strand
CTCCCTCCCCCTTGTGGGGAGGGATAAAGGGTGGGGGTCTCACGACCATGGTCGTGACCTTCACAATAGACCCTGCAGCCGAACGCTCACTGCTCCAGCAGCAACCGCCCGTTCTCTACCCCAAACCTGCGCAGCCCGTTGAGAAAACTCATCCCGATCAGCGTCCCCGACAACGCCTTGTCGTCAAGCACCATGGCCTGGACGTCACGCACCACGATGCCGCCAATTTCGAGTCGCGACAGCGTGGCGGCCGCGGCATGGATGGTGCCGTTGGCGGTGTTGACCGGATGTTTGAAGTCGGCGGTCGAGACCGTGACGCCGATCCGCCGCGCTGTTGTCGTGTTGATTGCGACGACGCTGGCGCCGGTGTCGATCATGGCTTCGACGGTGCGGCCGTTCAGGCGGAAATCGCCGATGAAGTGACCACGGCCGTCGGGTTCGAGGCGTACGCGGCGTCCGGTCGCGGTCGCTGGCGGTTGCGCCAGCATGGAGATCGTCGGCGGTGTGTCCCCTTCGCCGCGCCCGAGCGCGGCTTGCGCCAGTCCCGGCAACAGGTCCGGATTGGCGTCGTGGATGGCGGGGATGGTGATCGCGGCCGCGACGACGGCCGCTCCGACGAGCATGAGATTGCGCAGCATGGGCCACTCCGGCACGGAACTGGCCCAAACTACCGCGCAGGAGCCTCCCGCGCGCTTAACGCCGCGCGCGACATGGCCGAAGCGTTAAGCGGCGGTTAAGAGCCTACTTCGTGCCGTACATGCGGTCGCCCGCATCGCCGAGGCCGGGCACGATATAGCCCTTCTCGTTCAGCTTCTCGTCGATCGAGGCGGTGACGACCGGCACGTCCGGATGCGCCTTGGTGAAGCGGTCGATGCCCTCGGGCGCGGCGAGAAGGCACAGGAAGCGCAGATTGGTCGCCCCGCGTTCCTTGAGCTTGTCGACGGCCATGATCGCGGAATTGGCGGTGGCGAGCATCGGATCGACGACGATGACGAGCCGGTCGGCCAGATCGCTCGGCGCCTTGAAGAAATACTCGACTGCCTGAAGTGTCTCGTGGTCGCGGTAGAGCCCGACATGGGCGACGCGGGCGGCGGGCACGAGGTCGAGCATGCCGTCGAGGAGGCCGTTGCCGGCGCGCAGGACCGAGGCGAAGACGAGTTTCTTGCCTTCCAGCGTCGGCGCGGTCATCGGCTGCATCGGCGTCTCGATCTCGCGCGTCGTCAGTTCGAGCTCGCGCGTCACCTCATAGCAGAGCAAAAGCGAAATCTCGCGCAGGAGCCGCCGGAAGCTGGCGGTCGACGTCGCCTTGTCGCGCATGATGGTGAGCTTGTGCTGGACAAGCGGGTGGTCGACGACGGTCACGCCCTGCATGGTCTGTCTCTCCGGATAGCGTTCAAGCGGCTGATGCGAGGACGCATAACGCCTGGCGCGCGGGAGTCAAACCCTGATCTGGCGTCAGTGCGTGCCGGCGCGCTTCGAGGTGCGCTCGTAAAGCTCGCGCACGATGCGGCTGGCGGTCGTCTCGAAGGCGAAGGGCAGGATCGCGTGGATCAGCGCCGCGCCGGCCGCCATGCCGAGCCGCGAGGCGAACCAGGCGGCGAAGGCCATGTGGCCGAAATAGGTCTCGCCGACATTGGCCGGATGGTCGGTGAAGATGCGTGCGATGCGCGTGGTCATGTCTGATTCCCCGATTTGTGAATCACAGGATCGCACGGCAAGCGGCCTCGAATGTCCCAAAGATTCCTTGTGAAGGGTCGTATATTGGGACATCATCCCAATATGGCTTATCAAATCGACGAAATAGACCGGCGCATCGTTGCTGCCCTGCAGCGTGACGCATCGTTGTCGATCGACCAGTTGTCGGAAGAGGTCCATCTGTCGCGCAACGCCTGCTGGCGGCGGGTGAAGCTGATGGAGGAGGAGGGTATCATCACCGGCCGCGTCGCGCTGGTCGATGCCGAGCGGCTCGGCTACGGGCTGTCCGTCTTCATCCTCGTGCGCACCACGCATCACGAGCCGGGCTGGCTCGACCGGTTCCGCGGCGCCGTCCAGTCGATCCCCGAAATCCAGGGCGTCTACCGCATGTCGGGCGATCTCGACTATGTGCTGCGCGCCCGCGTGCCGGACGTGAAGGCCTATGACCGGCTCTACCAGCGCTTGATCGCCAAAGTGCCGCTGTCGGACGTCTCGGCCTCCTTCGTCATGGAAGAGATCAAGGAGACGATGATGCTGCCGCCGATCGTCCGATAGGGCTGGTGACAGTTTCGCCGTTCGGGCGCATCATCGCCGGCCGGAGGGATTTGCGATGATCGTTCGCCAGCTCGACCGGGAGAATTGTCTTAACATCGTCGCGAAGAACCGGCTTGGACGGCTCGCCTGCGTCAGCGCCGGGCTGCCCTACATCGTCCCGATCCACTATGCGCGGTCCGAAGATCACCTCTATGCCTTCTCGATGCCGGGCCGGAAGATCGAGGCGATGCGGGCCGATGCCGGGGTCGCCATCCTCGTCGAGGAGATCGAGACACCGCAGCACTGGCGCACGGTCATGGTGCGCGGCCGGTTCGAGGAACTGCCCGACCGGATCGGCTTCAAGCGCCTGCGCGATCAGGCTTGGCAGTTGCTCAGCCGTCACGCAGCGTGGTGGGAGCCGGGAGCGTACAAGCCCGTCGCGCCGGCGCTCGCCTTCAAGTCCGACCAGGTCTTCTTCCGCATTTCCATCGACGAGATATCGGGCAGGGAATCGATCGACGACGATTGACGCGCCGCGTGCGACGGGGAATAGAGGCCGCCATGACCAGCGCCATCTCCCCCACCATCGGTTTCCAGCGTCTTCCCCACGGCGAAGGGCTCGACCTTCCCTCCTATGCGAGCGAGGAGGCGGCAGGCATGGATGTCCGCGCCGCAGTTCCCGCCGATCGCGAAATGCTCGTCCTGCCCGGCCGGCGCGTTTTGGTGCCGACTGGCTTCATCATGGAGATTCCCGCCGGCTACGAGGTGCAGGTGCGCCCGCGCTCGGGACTGGCGCTCAAGCACGGCATCACCTGCCTCAACACGCCCGGCACCATCGACAGCGACTATCGCGGCGAGGTGAAGGTGCTGCTGGTCAATCTGGGCGACGAGGAGTTTGCGGTGACGCGCGGAATGCGCATCGCGCAGCTCGTCGTGGCGCCGGTCGTGCGCCCGCGCCTGGAGGAGCGCTCGCATCTCGGCGAAACGGCGCGCGCGACGGGTGGCTTCGGCTCGACCGGGACCTGAAACAATTCGTGTCGACCCGGGCACGATCATGGTGAACAAAAGCTGATGCTCCACGTTTGGATGCAGCGCCCGTTCGGGACGCGCATTCACGTGAAGGAGACGCACCATGCCGGCTATCGGTCAATCGAAGGTCATGATCCTCGCCACCGACGGGTTCGAGCAGTCGGAACTCGAAGTTCCGCTGCAGAAGCTGAAGCAGGCTGGCGCGAAAGTTGAAATCGTCTCGCTCGAAGCAGGCGAGATCACCGGCTGGGACAAGGATGACTGGGGCAAGGCCGTCCCGGTCGACAAGGTCCTCGCCGACGCCTCCGTTTCGGACTATGACGCCCTCGTCCTGCCGGGCGGCCAGATCAACCCCGACCTGCTGCGGGTCGAGGAAAAGGTGGTCTCGTTCGTCAAGGCGTTCGACAAGACCGGCAAGCCGCTGGCGGCCATCTGCCACGCGCCCTGGCTCCTTATCGAGGCCGGGCTCGTCAAGGGACGCAAGGCGACGTCCTACAAGTCGATCAAGACCGACATGATCAATGCCGGCGCGAAGTGGGAGGATTCCACGACGGTTCGCGACGGCAATTTGATCACGGCACGAAATCCCGGAGATCTGGACGCCTTCTGCACCGCCATCATCGAGGCGGTGGAAGGTGGTTCGGCACAGCGTTCGGCTGCCGAGTAGCGGATCAGTCTCGCGGCCGGACAAGCGGCGCTGGCGCCTTCGTGGCTGCCGCGCCGCTTCTTTTTTGCGGGCTATTCTCGTTGGTATCGCCTTGTGTCATAAGGCGCCGTTTCCAGCGGATTAAGGCCCATGACACTCGCAGGCTTCGTCGCCTACAGCGCCGCCCTCGCCATTGCTGCGGCCATTCCCGGTCCCGGCATCATCGCGCTCGTGGCGCGGGCGCTGGGCTCCGGCATCCGCTCCACCGTGCCGATGGCAATGGGGCTGGCGCTTGGCGACATCGTCTATCTGGCAGCGGCCGTCATGGGCCTCGCCTTCGTCGCCCAGACGTTCGGTGCGGCTTTTCTCGTCGTCAAGTATGCCGGCGTCGCTTATTTGCTCTATCTCGCCTTCAAGCTTTGGAATGCCGGTCTTTCGGCGGAGCGCGTCGAGGCGAGGCGGGCGGAGGGCTTTGCGGCTTCCTTCCTGAGCGGACTCGTGGTGACGCTCGGCAATCCCAAGGTGATGGTCTTCTATCTGGCCCTGCTGCCAACCATCCTCGATCTGCGGACGGTTTCCGCCAGCGATTTTCTGGTGCTCGCCGGCCTGACCTTCGCGATCCTGATGGTGGTGCTGTTGCCCTATGTGGCGCTTGCTGCGCGGGCGCGGGGCCTGTTGTCGACGCCGCATGCACTCAGGCGGTTGAACCGGACCGCTGCGGCCATCATGGTCGGCGCGGCGGCTGCGATCGCCACGCGGACCTGAAGCTTCTCAATCAGCGCATCACCGCGCTGCCGCCACGGCGCGCGCAGGCCGGGCCGGGACCACGCATGTAGTGGCGCTCGGGCCGATAGGTCGGCAGCAGAAACTCGCGCAGCGCGCGGGGAAGATTGTTGAGGCGAGCCCAGATACGCATGACCCAAAATCCCTGACCAGTCGGTTGTCCCTTCCGAATGGCTTCAAAATAGCGAAATCAGATGAATTTCCGATGAATCGAAAATTAATTCATGCGGCATTTCTGCCCTGAAGAATGGCGGAATTGCGCGGGTTTGGTGGCGCATTTGCGCCACAATTCGGCTTCGGGTCGCGTGTTGCGTAAATGCCACGGTTTCAAGAGGCCTGAAACATTCGATCACGATCGGCTTCGTTTCGGAACATGACCCTGAAACCGGCGTTGGATCAGCATCAGGCATGGGCAATCCCGCCACCAATCCAGACGAGGAAGGACCGACGAATGGGTCTCTTTTCGAAAGACATCAAGACGATGGACGATCTTTTCGTCCACACCTTGCGCGACATCTACTATGCGGAAAAGCAGATCGTGAAAAATCTGCCCAAGATGATCGAGAAGGCGACGAGCCCCGAACTGCGCAGGGGCTTCGAAACGCATCTGCGCGAGACGGAAGGCCACGTTTCGCGGCTCGAGCGCGTGTTCGAGCTTCACGGCGTGGAGGCGAAGGGCGTGAACTGCCCCGCGATCGACGGCATCCTCAAGGAAGCCGACGAGATCGCCGGCGAGGTCGAGGACAAGCAGGTGCTGGATGCCGCGCTCGTCGCCGCCGCGCAGGCCGTCGAGCACTATGAGATGACGCGCTATGGAACGCTGGTCGCTTGGGCGAACAAGCTTGGACGCAGCGATTGCGCAGCGATCCTCCAGCAGACGCTCGATGAGGAAAAGGCGACCGACAAGAAACTGACCGACCTCGCCGAACGCGGCGGCGTCAATCTGGCGGCTGCCGAATAGGTCAAGTCTCAGGCAGCAACGTCATTCGCCGCGCCGGTATCCCGCGCAGGGTGCTTGGGCCGTTGCGGTGCTGCCGGGGTGACGGCATTTCGTCCATCACTCGCCTGACGGCAGATCAACCCTTCTCCCTCGCCCCGGGCGGTCAGCGGGATAGCGGGGAGCGGAATTTCGTGGCCCGGCTTCGCGGCGAAGCCGGGCCACTCTTGCCTAGATGGCGGCAGGTTTCATATGAAGCGCGATGGCCATCGAGATCGAACGCAAGTTTTTGCTCGCTTCGGACACCTGGCGCCGCCACGCGGTCTCCGTCCGGGCGTTGCGTCAGGGATATGTCTGCAGCGCCCCGGACCGGTCGGTTCGTGTGCGGATATCGGGCCCGGATGCGTGGCTGACGCTCAAATTCGGCCCTGCGGGACCGGCGCGCGAAGAGTTCGAGTACGCGATCCCGCTCGCCGACGCCGAGGCGATCCTCGCCCATGCAGCCGACACGATCGACAAGCAGCGCCACATTGTGCCGTGGCAGGGCCTCACCTTCGAGATCGACGAGTTTCACGGCCGGCTGGCGGGACTGGTCATTGCCGAACTGGAAACCGAGCGCGTCCATGACGGGCCGCTTCCGGACTGGATCGGACGCGAGGTTACCGACGACCCGCGCTACTACAATGCCGTGCTCGTGCGTGACGGCTTGCCGGAAGGTCGGCGATGACGCGCCGCCGGATCGACCCGCAGCGCCCGTTCGCGGAGGAAGCGCGGCGTCTCCTTCAAAACGACTTGGCCGAGATCGCCGCAGGACTTGCCCACGCACGCGAGCACCGCGACGAAGGCCTTCACGAAGCACGCAAGGCGATCAAGAAGGCGCGCGCGCTGCTCAAGCTCCTTCGCACCGCCGATGAGCCGTTCTACGCGGATGAAAATGCGCGCCTGCGCGACCTCTCCCGCTCGTTCGCCGACGCCCGCAATGCCGCGTCTCTGGTCGAGGCCGTGGAGCGGCTGCGCCTCGCGCATCCCGATCACGCGAAGGCGCTCATCGCCCTGAAGGCGCGGCTCAAACTGCGGCGCGACGCGCATGTCATCGATGGCGATGTGCTAGGTAGGCGCATCGAAGAGGGGCTCGTATGCGTCGAGCAGATGCGTCTCGACATGGATCGCTGGCAATTGCCGGCCGAACCCGACGCGGCCGCGGCCGTTCTCGCTGCGGGCGTGAAAGCCAATTTGCGACGGGCGAAGCGGGCGCTGAAAAGAGCCGAGGATCAGGCGCAGGACGAGGATTTTCACGACCTGCGAAAAGCCGTGAAGGCCTATTGGACGCAGCTTGGGCTCCTGCGCGAGCTGTGGCCGCAACGGGTAAAGAAAAAGCGGGCGCGTCTTGAGGAACTCGGGGAAAGACTGGGCGAGCACAACGACCTCGCTGCACTCGTCCTGCTTCTTCGTTCACGGGAACTTGATCTGACCACGTCTCGCTCGAAGCGCCTTCGCAGAATTTCGGCAAAGACCAAGGCAGTTCTCGCACATTCGACCACCAAATCGGCGCGGCGCTTGGTCGGATCGCCCCCAAAACACCTCGAATCGACATTTGTCGAACGACTTCAAGCTGATGGAGAGCTTGCAGCAGCGGTTGACAGCGCTCCTTTTGGTCGCCCCATGTGAGAAATGCTCTTGCCTCGACTGCAGCTTTGTCACTAAAAGACCGCGGGGATTCAGGGGTCTTCAAGAAGGCATCAGCCCTTTGCCAGACTTCCATGCCGATTAACGGACCGTTCAATGACGTTACGTTAGTCTAGCGAAAGGCGAGACTTAGGGTCCGCCCGCTGACCGCGTTTTGCGTGGGAGGTGGCATTTGGGGGTCACGTACGAATGCAGCTTTCGGAAATGCCCGAGCCGCTTGCGGCCGATATTGGCGCAAACGTGCTCGCACGGCTGCGCCAGATGCATTTGGAAGCGCTCCCCCGAAACTACGAAGTCATCTACGAGGCTTTGAGCGGCGCCAATCCGGCTTTGGTGGAAGCGATTGCCGCAATCGGCCAGACGCCGGGTCAGGACGCTTTCGACCGCATGGCCGAGCGCTGCCTTGGCCGCGGGCGCGGCGACAGGATCATCGAGACGGCGCACGCTTCGATGAGCCTCAAGCTCGACGAAATCCTGCTGCTGCTCCGGAGCGAACGGTCGTCGCGCGAGAAATATGGCGAGATCCTCGACGTGACGTCCCAGGGCTTGCGGGCACGCAGCACGGTTTCACAGGACTTTTTGCAGAAGGTTGCCAGCGTCATGTCGAGCGCGACGGACACGGCGCTCGACAGCACCCGCCGGGTCGCCTCCACGATGCAGGACAAGTCCAGCGAACTGGAAGCGGTGAAGGCTGAGCTCGAGGAATACAAGAAGCTCTCCGACACCGACGCGCTGACCGGGCTGGCCAACCGCCGCGCCTTCGATCGCGCGATGGAAGGGGTCTATGTCGATCGCCGCGAGGCGATGTTCGGTGCGCTCGTCCTGGCCGACATCGACCGGTTCAAGCCGGTCAACGACAAGCACGGTCACCCGATCGGCGACCGCATCCTCCAGATCGTCGCTGCGGTCTTCAAGGCCTCGATGTCGACCAACGTGACGGCCGCACGGACCGGCGGCGAGGAATTCGGCGTCATCGTGACGGGCATGAGCGAAAAGGCGGTGATGGACCTCGCCGAGGAAATCCGCGTAACGGTCGAGCAGACCCCCTTCGTCAACGCCAAGACGGGAACCGACTACGGGCCGATCACCGTATCCTTCGGTGTCTGCATGGCCTCCGAGGCCAAGGGGCCGGACGAACTCTACCGCAAGGCCGACCGTGCGCTCTACGCCTCCAAGAATGGCGGCCGCAACCGCGTCACCACCCATTCCGACCTGAAGGACGGCAAGTTCACCAAGGGGTGGAAGCTCTACAGCTCGAACTGATCAGGCCGGCGCCTCTTCAAGCGGTTCGATCGGGATCAGCGGCGCGGGCAGGGATGTCGTCTTTTCCGCCGCTTTGCAGATATCCGCGATGACGCAAGCCGGGCAGTCCGGCTTTCGCGCCTTGCACACATAGCGACCGTGCAGGATCAGCCAGTGATGGGCGTGGCGCATGTATTCGTCCGGAATGATGCGGACGAGAATGTCTTCCACCTCGTCGGGCGTCTTGCCCGGCGCAAGCCCGATCCGGTTTCCGATCCGCAATATGTGCGTGTCGACCGCCATGGTCGGTTGGCCGAATGCCATGTTGAGGACGACATTGGCCGTCTTTCGCCCGACGCCCGGCAGCTTCACCAGTTCGTCGCGGTCGCCCGGCACCTCGCCGCCATGATCGCGGATCAGGGCTTGCGAGAGCGCGATGACGTTCTTCGCCTTGTTGCGCCACAGTCCGATTGTCTTGATATGTTCGCCGACCTTCGCCTCACCGAGCGCCAGCATCTTTTGCGGCGTGTCCGCAATGGCGAACAGCGCCCGCGTCGCCTTGTTGACGCCGGCATCCGTCGCCTGCGCCGAAAGCACGACCGCGACCAGCAGCGTGAACGCGTTGACGTGCTCCAGTTCGCCCTGCGGCTCGGCCCGCTGGACATGGAAGCGGCGGAAAATCTCAGAAATCTCCGCCCATGTGTAGCGCGTGCGCCGGGCAGGCGTCTTCGCCTTGCGTTTCGCTGCGTCGCGCAGATTTGAACGGGCGGCCGCCGGAACGGCGCTTTTCGTCTTGGGCTTTTCCATGCGGCTTCTATAGATTTGAGGGATGGCCGACACAAATGCCGAAGACGCGCCGATCTTCAAGGCGCTTTTAACGCCGCACCGTTCGCTCGGGCGAACCGGGTTCTGGTTGCTGATGGGACTGCTCGTCGCCATCTGGATCGGCATGGGCGGGATGTTTCTGTCGATGGGCGCCTGGCCGGTGTTCGGTTTCTTCGGCCTCGACGTCCTGCTGATCTATCTCGCTTTCCGCGCCAGCTACCGCTCCGGCCGCGCCCGCGAGGAGGTGGCCGTCTCGCGCACCCGCCTCGACATCCGCAAGGTCGCCCCGTCCGGCCGCGAGGAAGCGCACGCCTTCAACCCCTTCTGGACCAAATTCCGCATCGCCCGCCACGACGAGATCGGCATCACCGACATGGCGGTGGAAGGTGAGGGAAGGCGGGTGGCGATCGGCGCGTTCCTCAACCCCGACGACCGCGAGAGCTTCGCCGCGGCGTTCGGCCAGGCGCTGGCGACGGCGAAGATGCGCTAGCTTCCACCTCGATTGCCTTCCATATAAAATCTTGTATATTGAACGCGTATGATTTCTCGCGCGAAGACCATCGAATTCTGCGGCAGTTCTCTCGATGATCTCAGGGCGTTTCCGGCGACGGTCAGGCGTGACGCCGGCTACCAATTGGATAGGGTGCAGCAAGGCCTCGATCCAAATGACTGGAAGCCGATGACGACGATCGGCCGAGGCGTTCGCGAGATTCGTCTCAGGGACGCAGCAGGTGCCTTTCGCATTGTCTATGTCGCCCGGTTGGGGGACGCCATTTTCGTACTGCATTGTTTCCAGAAGAAATCACAGGCTACCGGCAAGCCGGACATCGATCTTGCGACGAAGCGGTATCGGGACCTCCTGAAGGAGATTGAGCGATGACGAGAGAAAGCTTCACCAGCGTTTGGGACGCGATCGAGGACACGCCGGCCGAGGCCGAGAACATGAAGCTGCGCTCGGCGCTGATGATGTCCCTCGAACAACACATTCGGGCTGAGGGCTGGACGCAGGCCGAGGCTGGACGGCGCTTGGGAGTGACGCAACCACGTATCTCCGATCTGCTCCACGGCAAGGTCAGCCTGTTCGGATTGGACACGCTCGTCAACATGGCGGTGGCCGCGGGCTTGCATGTAGAGTTGCGAATAGAGAAGGCGGCCTGAGAACTCGTCAAGAATCGGGTGGCGGCGACCGTTCCGGCGCGCGATATTCGCGGCATCAGGAGACCATCGCCATGAACGCTCACAGCGCCGTGCTTCAAAAGGACATCACGCCGGAAGGCTCCGACTACGAGACCGTCCGCCGCGTCATCGAGAAGATCAGCCTCGATTTCCGCGACCAGCCCTCGCTCGACGAACTGGCGGCCGAGGTCGGCGAGACGCCGATGGGGCTGCAGAAGCTTTTCACCCGCTGGGCCGGCCTGTCGCCCAAAGCCTTTTTGCAGGCGGTCACGCTCAACCATGCCCGTCGTCTGCTCGACGAGGGCCTGCCGCTGCTCGAGGCCTCGATGGAGGTCGGCATGTCCGGCCCCGGTCGCCTGCACGACCTCTTCGTCACCCACGAGGCGATGTCGCCGGGTGACTACAAGACGCGCGGCGCGGGCCTGACGATCCGCTACGGCTACCACCTCTCGCCTTTCGGCGTGGCGCTGGTCATGGTCACCGACCGCGGCCTTGCCGGCCTTTCGTTCAACGATGCCGGCGGCGAGCGCGAGGCCTTTGCCGACATGTCGAGCCGCTGGCCGAATGCGGCCTATGTCGAGGACATGAGCGCCACCGCGCCCTATGCCGCCCGCATCTTCGATCCGGCCCGCTGGCGCTCGGAGGAACCGCTGCGCGTCGTCCTGATCGGCACCGATTTCCAGGTCCGCGTCTGGCAGGCGCTTCTGAAGATCCCCATGCACAAGGCGAAGACCTACTCCGCCATTGCCGGCGAGATCGGCGCTCCGAAGGCGAGCCGCGCGGTGGGTGCGGCGATCGGCGCCAATCCGGTCTCCTTCGTGGTGCCGTGTCACCGCGCGCTCGGCAAGTCCGGCGCGCTGACCGGCTATCACTGGGGCCTGACGCGCAAGCGCGCGATCCTCGGCTGGGAGGCCGGGCAGGTGTCGACCTAGCATCGGACCGAAAAGTGGCCCCCGGTTTTCGGCAGTTCCGATGCGCGCCAAGAATGACGATTTTGCTGCCCCTTGCAGCGAAAATCGACTAGAGGCGTTTCGCGAAGGGACATTGCGGAGGCCTCAATTCCATGATCACGGTGATCGGCTCGATCAATCTCGACCTCATTGCCAATGTCGGCCTCTTGCCGCGCCCCGGCGAGACGGTTCCCGGCGACGGCTTCAAGACCTCGCCCGGCGGCAAGGGCGCCAATCAGGCGCTGGCTGTCAAGCGCGCCGGCGGCGAGGTCCGCATGGTCGGCGCGGTCGGGCAGGATGCCTTTGCCGACGAAGCGCTCGCCTGCCTGCGCGAGGGGCTGGTCGACCTGTCGGGCGTGCGCGAATCCCATTCCACCACCGGCACCGCAACCATCCTCGTCGCCAAGGACGGGGAGAACATGATCGCGGTCGTGCCGGGCGCGAACGGCTCGCTCGTTCCCGGCGATGTCAAGAACGTCCATCTGGAAAAGGGCGACTGGCTGCTGCTCCAGCACGAAATCCCGATGCGCACCGTCAAGGCTGCGCTCGAGGAAGCCAAGCGCGTCGGCGCGACCTCGATCCTCAACACCGCGCCCTTCCGGTCCGAAGCGGCCGAATTTCTGCAACTCGCCGACTACGTCGTCGCCAACGAGACCGAGTTCGACGCCTATGCAGAACTCAGGGGCATCGGGGCCTCCGACCGCCGCGCGGCGATGCGCGAAATGGCCGACAAGACCGGCACGACCATCGTCGTCACGCTTGGCGCAGCCGGCGTCATGGCCGCCGTCCAGGGCGGCATGCTGGAGGCGCAGGGGTTGAAGATCGAGCCGGTCGACACGGTCGGCGCAGGTGACACCTTCTGCGGTTACCTCGCCGCTTCGCTGGCCGAGGGGATGAAGCTGGAGGATGCTCTGCGCCGTGCTGCCGTCGCCGGTTCGCTCGCCTGCCTGAAACCCGGCGCCCAACCCGCGATCCCGCAGGCGAAGGATGTCCAGGAGGCGATGGGCTAGCGCTCGGGGCCGGGCTTTGTTAGAAGCCCGCCAACGAACCGGATTCCTGACATGGCCGAGAAAATCGAAGAGGCGGTAGCGCGCCGCCGTACGTTTGCCATCATCGCGCACCCTGACGCCGGCAAGACGACGCTGACCGAAAAGCTCCTGCTTTTCGGCGGTGCGATCCAGCTCGCCGGTGAGGTCAAGGCGAAGAAGGACAAGATCCAGACCCGCTCGGACTGGATGAAGATCGAGCGTGAGCGCGGCATTTCGGTCGTCACCTCGGTGATGACGTTCGAATATGGCGACCACGTCTTCAACCTTCTCGACACGCCCGGCCACGAAGACTTCGCCGACGACACCTATCGCACCCTGTCCGCGGTCGATAGCGCCGTCATGGTCATCGACGCGGCCAAGGGCATCGAGCCGCGGACCTTGAAGCTTTTCGAAGTTTGCCGCCTGCGCGATATCCCGATCGTCACCTTCGTCAACAAGATGGACCGCGAGGCGCGCGATACGTTCGAGATTCTCGACGAGATCGAGGAAAAGCTGGCGCTTGACACCGCGCCGATCACCTGGCCGATCGGCAAGGGCAAGAACTTCGCCGGTACGTATCATCTTGCCGACAACGCCGTGCGTCATGGCGATGCCGATATGGAATGGTCGAAGGTCAATGGCCCCGATTCCAACCGCGTCGCCGGCAAGCTGCCGGAAAACGAGCGCGAGGCGTTCATCGAGGAACTCGACCTTGCGCGCGAGGCGTGCCGGCCGTTCGACGAAAACGCGTTCCGGGAAGGGCATCTCACCCCGGTCTTCTTCGGCTCGGCGCTGCGCAATTTCGGTGTGCGCGACCTGATCGAAGCCCTGGGTGACTGGGCGCCGCCGCCGCGGGCGCAAGAGGCGGATTCCCGCCGTGTCGATGCGACCGAGCCGAAGATGACGTCGTTCGTCTTCAAGATTCAGGCGAACATGGACCCGAACCACCGTGATCGCATCGCGTTCGTTCGTGTGTGCTCGGGCACGCTGGAGCGGGGCATGAAGGCCAAGCTCGTGCGCACCGGCAAGCAGATGAGCCTCTCGGCCCCGCAATTCTTCTTCGCCAAGAGCCGCATCACCGCCGACGAGGCCTTCGCCGGCGATGTCGTCGGCATCCCGAACCACGGCACGCTGCGCATCGGCGACACGCTGACCGAGGGCGAGGAAATCCTCTTCCGCGGCGTGCCGAACTTCGCGCCCGAAATCCTGCGCCGCGTGCGCCTCGGCGATCCGATGAAGGCCAAGAAGCTGAAGGAAGCCCTCCAGCAAATGGCCGAGGAGGGTGTCGTGCAACTCTTCCTGCCGGAAGACGGCTCGCCCGCCATCGTCGGCGTCGTCGGCGCGCTGCAGCTCGACGTCCTCAAGGAGCGCCTGTCGGCCGAATATTCGCTGCCCGTCGATTTCGAGATCGCCCGCTTTTCGGTCTGCCGCTGGATTGCGGCCGAGAAGACGGAACTGCAGCGCTTCATCGACGCGCACAAGGGCGACATCGCCCGCGATCTCGACGGAGACCCCGTCTTCCTCGCGCAACACGCCTTCGGCCTCAACTACGAGGCGGACCGCTGGAAGCAGGTCACCTTCGCGGCGATCAAGGACTATCAGGTTCGCGACGCCGCCTGATCGCGCGATTGGGAATCGATTTCCAACGATCGGTCTGTTCCGTGTCCTTCGTCGCGCCAAGCCGCTTTCGCGCAGCCTGATTTTGCTCGCTTGGCGCCCCCGTTGCGCTAGGATGTCGCCAACGCCATATGGCTTTTGAACGACAATCCGCGAAGGGAGAGACGACCATGAGCTTGCGCATCAACCAGACCGCGCCCGACTTCACCGCCGACACCACCAAGGGCGAGATCAACTTCCACGAGTGGATCGGCGACGGCTGGGCCGTCCTCTTCTCGCACCCGAAGAACTTCACGCCGGTCTGCACGACCGAACTCGGCACCATGGCCGGCATCGCGCCGGAGTTCGACAAGCGCGGCGTCAAGATCATCGGCATCTCGGTCGATCCGGTCGCCGACCACGGCAAATGGAAGGAAGACATTAAGATCGCGACCGGCCATTCGGTCGACTATCCGCTGATCGGCGACAAGGATCTGAAGGTCGCCAAGCTCTACGACATGCTGCCGGACGATGCGGGTTCGTCGTCCGAAGGCCGCACGCCCGCCGACAACGCGACCGTCCGCTCGGTCTACGTCATCGGCCCGGACAAGAAGATCAAGCTGATCCTCACCTACCCGATGACGACGGGGCGCAATTTCGACGAGATCCTGCGCGCGATCGACTCCATGCAGTTGACGGCCAAGCACCAGGTCGCGACGCCGGCCAACTGGAAGCAGGGCGAAGACGTCATCATCACCGCCGCCGTCTCCAACGAAGACGCCAAGGCCCGCTTCGGCGACTACGAGACCGTGCTGCCCTATCTGCGCAAGACGAAGCAGCCGCAGGCTTAAGCCGCTACGAATGAAAAGGCCGGGATCGCTCCCGGCCTTTTCTCATTCCTGGACGCCGTCAGGCGGCGGACTTGCGGCTCCGCCAGCTATCGACATAGCTCTCGCGCGCATCGCGCGAATAGGGCACTGCCGAAACGCGCACGCGGATTTCGATCTGCTTGGAAGGTTCGACCGTGGTCTTGCCCGACCCGCCATCCGGCTCGCCCCAGACGAGCGTCAGAACGTCGCCTTCCTTGATGTCGGCGTCGACCGTGCCGAGCGAGAGCATGCGGCGTTCGTTGTAGCTGTAGCCGGCGAACATCGACAGGCCGACCATCTTGCCGTCCTTCATGATGCGGTCGTAGCTCGACGAGGCATAGTTCGAGAGCGGCAGATCCATGAACTTGGCGTTGTCGCCTTCCTGGAACATTGTGGCGAACGCGGCGATCACGTCATCCGGGTTCCACTCGAAGGTGACCTTCCGACGATGCGGACCGTCGGCCATCTTCTCCAGCGCCTCACGGCCGATGAAGTCGTGGTCGAACTTGACGTAGATGCCGTAACCGAGGTCCCACGGCGTCAGGTAATAGTCCTCGATATTTTCGGAAATGTACGAGCCGCCGATGGCGCCGGTCGCCTCGTAGCTCTTGTCCGACAGCCACTCGCGATAGCCCTTCATGCTCTCGCCGGTGTAGATCGCCGGCAGCGGGGAAGGAATCCAGCCCGATTCCAGCGTGTTCGTCGCATAGGCGCGGCTGCCGACTGCGACGAGGCCGTGCTCTTCGCCGGCCGCGATGATGGCGTCGCGGATGACGTCGTAATCCTCATAGGGGCCGTAGAGTTCGAGGCCGGGCACGCCCGCCATGCCGTGGCGCAGCGCGCGCACCTTTTTGCCCGCGACGTTGATCCAGTCCATGTTGAAGAACTTGATCTCCGGCACCGGGCCGCCATTGAGCTTTTCGAGGATGGCAGGAGCATTCGGGCCCTGGACCTGGAAGCGGTAGTGACGGCGCAGCACCGGCTTGCCCTGCGGGCGCGAGGGCGAACGCGGGTCTTCAGTCAGCTTGACGTCGTAGTCGCCGGTTTCGGCGTGGTACTGCACCCAGCTCACCGTCGGCGCGCGGCCGACGAGGTTGAACTCGGTCTCGCTTTCGCGGAACATGATCACGTCGCCGATGACGTAGCCTTCCGGCGTCACCGGGACGAAGTGCTTGGCCTTGCCCGGCGTGAAATTCTTGAACGAGTTGATCGCCAGATAGGAGAGGAGCTTTTCGGCGTCCGGTCCCTCGACCTTCAGTTCGGCCATATGGTGCGACTGGTCGAACAGCACCGCGCTTTCGCGCCAGGCGCGCTGCTCGTCGCGCCAGTTGGTGAATTCGGGCGCGACGACCGGATAGACATAGGCGCCGATCTTGGAATTGCGCAGCATGTCGACCGTGCTGCCGGCAGATTTCAGCTTCTGTTCGAGATTGCTCATGGGTTTCCTCCCGGGAATGATGATGCGACGCGTCGTCGGCAGGCTTGAAGGCCGGCAACGCGCGTCGTTGGATACAGAATGGCGTGGAAATAACCGAAGTCAAGCCGAGTTGGCCACAATCGATCAATTTCTGTATACAGAAATCAGGTTGCGATCAGCGACAGTCCGGGCACGCGCCCGATCAGGTTCGGCGCCTCGCCGACGACGAAGTCAAGATTCTTGCGGGCGAGCCGCGCATGTTCGCGGCCGAGCGCCTCTGCCCGCGCGCCCTCGCGCATGGCGATCGCCTCGACGATATCGCGGTGCTGGCGCTGGGCATGGCTCAGCGAGCGGCGAAAGGCGAGGACGTCCGCCTGGTTTTCGAGAAAGGCACTGGGCGAGGCGAAGGGCAGGTGCATCGCCCGCTCCACTTCGCGCCGCATGGTCTCGCTGCCCGCAAGCCCGGCCAGCATCGCGTGGAACTCCGTGTTGAGCTCGACATACTGGTCGAAGAGCATGTCCTCCGGCCGTTCGCGAAAGCACGTGTCGAGCTCGTCGACGAGGTCGCGGATCGCCTTCAGCCGCTCGGGCGCGACGCCGCGCTCGGCCGCCAGCCGCGCCGCCGTTCCCTCAAGCACACCGCGCAGCTCGATCGCGTCGATCACGTCGGCGAGCGTGAAGGCGCGAACGGTGTAGCCGCCCGAGGGCAGCGGCTCCAGCAGCCCTTCCTGCTCCAGCCGCGCGAGGGCTGCGCGTAGCGGCGTGCGCGAGATTTCGAGCTGTTCGGAGAGGCCGATTTCGGAAAGACGTTGGCCGGGCTGGACCGAACCGCCGAGCACGAGCTGGCGGACGCCGAGGAGCGCTTTCAATGCCTGGCTGTCGCGTCGCTTTTCCATCCCGATCAGTCGCGCAGCCGCTCGGCGACGAGGTGGGCGAGCTTTGTCGCGACCTCGTCCTTCGTCATTTCCGGCCACGCCTCGTTTCCGGCGCGCGAAACGATGGTCACCCGGTTGTTCGCCCCGCCCATGATGCCGCCCGCCGACGTCGCGCCCGCGGCCGAGACGTCGTTGGCGACGATGAAGTCCGCACCCTTGCGATCAAGCTTGGCTGCCGCGTGGTCGAGCAGCTTCTCGGTCTCGGCGGCAAACCCGATGACGAGCTTCGGCCGCTCGGCATGGTGGCCGATCGCCGCGAGGATGTCGGGGTTCTCGGTCATGGAAAGGCTCGGCGCCCCTGCGCCGGTCACCTTCTTGATTTTCTCGCCGTTTTCCGATTCCGGCCGCCAGTCGGCGACGGCGGCGACTAAGATCGCGGCATCGGCCGGCAGCGCGGCCTCGACCGCCGCCTTCATCTGCCGCGCCGTCTCGACATGCACAATCGTCACGCCGGCCGGGTCGGCGACGGAGACGGGACCGGAGACGAGCCGCACATCCGCGCCGAGCCTTGCCAACGCCGCAGCAATCGCATGCCCCTGCTTGCCCGACGAGCGGTTGGCGATATAGCGCACCGGGTCGATCGGCTCATGCGTTGGGCCCGACGTCACGATGACGCGCTTACCGGCAAGCCGCTTTTCCGCGTCGCCCAGAAGCTTTTCGACCGCCGCAACGATCTCCAGCGGCTCGGCCATCCGGCCTTCGCCCGCCTCGTTGCTCTCCGCCATCTCGCCCCACGCAGGCCCGACGAAACGAATACCGTCGGCCTCCAGCGTCGCCCGGTTGCGGCGCGTCGCAGCATGGCTCCACATCGCCGGATTCATCGCCGGCGCGACCAGCACCGGCTTGTCCGTCGCAAGCAGCACGGTCGAGGCAAGATCGTCCGCCAGCCCATGCGCCATCTTCGCCATCAGGTCGGCGGTGGCGGGCGCGACGACGATCAGATCTGCCTCGCGCGACAGGCGGATGTGGCCAACATCGTGCTCGGCCTGCCGGTCGAAGAGTTCGGTGAAGACGTGATCGGCCGACAGCGCACCGACCGCAAGCGGCGTCACGAACTCCTGCGCGCCTCTCGTCATCACGCACCGAACCTTCGCCCCGCGCTCGCGCAACCGGCGGATCAGGTCGAGCGATTTGTATGCCGCGATCCCGCCGGAAATGATCAGGAGAATGCGCGTGTTCGAAAGGGTCATGCTGCGCTCGTCATCGCGCCGGCTTCAGCGCCGGCTCGATGTCGGTATGGACGAAATCGTCGCCCTTGAACAGAAGCGGCATGTTCCGCGACTTTGCCAGCGCGTAGGAGAAGCAGTCGCCGAAATTGAGACCTGCGGCGTGACCGGAGCCGCGACCGAAGCGCTGATGTGCTTTGATTGCGACAACTGCCTCCGTTCGTCCCATGGGGATGATTTCGATTGCGACCTTCTCGATCAACAGGTTCAGGCGTTCGAAACCGCGCGGAGACAGATCATTCGACATGACAAGTCCTGCCTCTACGTAGGTCGACGCTCCCATCATCGGTCCTGGCGCATGCCCAAGAGCGAGCAGGAATGCCTCGGCCTCCTCCTCTGCGCGCAGTATCGCGACGAGAGCAGATGTATCGACGACCATGGATCAGCTCTTGTCCATATAGTCGTAGAGCGCGTCCGACTCGGCCTTGTGATCGATCGGCCTATCCGGCCGGATTCCGAGCGCCAGAAGCTCCTCCAAAGAAGCTTTCGGGCGCCATGGTCCGCCGCTTGCATGGTCAAGACTGTCTGCCGGCAGCGGCCGTTGCAGGCGATCACGCGCCTCCTGTTCCATGGAAACGCCGCGCCTGGCCGCACTGATCCGCAAGTCGCGCATTACTTGGTCATCGATCTTTCGAACGGTCATGTTGCCCATGTCGGCCTCCTGTCGGCGCAATATAGCGTCAACACAGGATGATTGCAATGCTGGCACTGCAATCAATGCTATCAGGCCACCTGCACCGCAATCCACACCAGCGTCGCCGCGATCAGCCAGAGCGCGATCCGCCCGGAGCGCGTGTGCCGCGCTTCCGCCTTGCCGATCTTCGCCGCCGTCTCGTCGTCGAAGCGCAGGCCGTCTTCGGCCATGGCGTCGATCTCGCGCGACAGGCGCTCGGTGCGTGCGGCGATGTCGGGAGCTTGGCGAGCGAGGGCGGCGAGCGCGAAGGCGGCGTCGCGGGCGTCTTCGGCAAATCCGCGCGGGCCGAGATTGGCGCGTATCCAGTCGCCGACGACAGGCTCGGCCGTCTTCCACATGTTGAAGGCGGGGTCGAGCGAACGGGCGACGCCCTCGACGACAACCATCGTCTTTTGCAGGAGAAGCAGTTCGGAGCGCGTCTCCATGTCGAAGAGTTCGGTCACCTCGAAAAGCAGCGTCAGCAACCGCGCCATCGAGATCGTCTCCGCCGGCTGGCCATGAATCGGCTCGCCGATCGCGCGGATCGCCTGCGCGAACGCGCGCACGTCATGGGTGCGCGGCACGTAGCCGGCCTCGAAATGCACCTCGGCGACACGCACATAATCGCGCGTGATGAAGCCGTAGAGAATTTCGGCGAGGAACCGCCGCTCTTTCTTGCCGAGCCGCCCGGCAATGCCGAGATCGACCGCGACGATGGTGCCGTCCGGCTCGACGAAGAGGTTGCCCGGATGCATGTCGGCATGGAAGAAGCCGTCGCGCAGCGTGTGGCGCAGGAAGGACTGGATCAGGTTCGCAGCGATGCGCTTGAAGTCGTGGCCGGCGGCCTGCATCGCCTCGACGTCCGACATCTTGATGCCGTCGATCCACTCCATCGTGATGACGTCGCGGCCCGTCCGCTCCCAGTCCACCCAGGGCACGCGGAAACCGGGATCGGCGGCCGTGTTCTCGCCGAGTTCGGAAAGCGCGGCCGCTTCCAGCCGCAAATCCATCTCGATCCGCGTCGTCTGGGCGAGCGTCTTCGCCACCTCGACAGGCTTCAGCCGGCGCGCGGAGGGAATGAACCGCTCCTGCATGTGCGCGGCGAGGAAGAAGCCTTCGAGATCATTGGCGAACCGCCGCCGCACGCCCGGCCGGATCACCTTGACGGCGACTTTTTCCACGCGTCCCTGCCGATCGATCGTGCCCGGATGGACCTGCGCGATGGAGGCCGCGGCGATCGGCTCTTCGAGGGTGAGGAACAGCTCGTCCACCGGACGGCCGAGCGATTCCTCGATCTCCGCGCGTGCGAGCGCGGTCGGGAAGGTCGCCATGCGGTCCTGCAGACGGGCAAGCTGGTTGGCGACGTCGCCACCGACCACGTCCGGCCGCGTCGCGAGGAACTGGCCGAGCTTGACATAGGACGGTCCGAGCCGGTCGACGGCCTTCGACATGCGGTCGGCTGCGTCATGACTGCGCGAACGCCGCCGCGCGAGCTTGCGCGCGAACTGCCACGCAACGCGCGGCGCGCCGATGAGCTGGTCGCCGGGAAGCGCCGCGATCACGCCCTCGCGCGCGAGAATCCAGCCGGCATGGGCCAGGCGAAAATAGGCTGCAGGCGTGGTCATCGAGCGGCCGGCCTCACAGCTTCCAGCCCGAATGCAGCGCAGCGATGCCGCCCGAATAATTGCGCCAGGTCACCCGGTCGAAGCCGGCTTCGCGGATCATCGCGGCGAAATTCGCCTGATTGGGGAATTTGCGGATGGACTCGACCAGATAGCGATAGGGCTCGCCGTCGCCCGCCACGATCTTGCCGATCTGCGGGATCGCGTTGAACGACCACGCCTCGTAGACCTTGTCGAGGACGGGCATCTCGACGTCGGAGAATTCGAGGCAGAGGAAGCGCCCGCCGGGCTTGAGCACGCGATAGGCTTCCGACAGCGCCCTGTCGATGCGCGGCACGTTGCGGATGCCGAACGCGATCGTATAGGCGTCGAACGTCGCGTTCTCGAACGGCAGTTCCTCGGCATTGGCCTCGATGAAGTTCACATGCGCGTCGAGCTTGCGTTTGACGGCCCGGTCCTGGCCGACGGCAAGCATCGAGCCGTTGATGTCGAGCACGGTCGCCTGCGCATTGCGGTCGGACGCCTCGACGATGCGGAACGCGATGTCGCCGGTGCCGCCGGCAACGTCGAGCACGCTCCAGCCGGGCCGGCGCGGCGGGTTCAACCACGTCACCATCGCGTTCTTCCACACCCGGTGCAGGCCCGCCGACATCAAATCGTTCATGACGTCGTAGCGCTCGGCGACCTTGTGGAACACGTCGTTGACGAGCGGCTGCTTCTCGCCTTCGCCCACCTGCCGGAAGCCGTAGGAAGTTTCCATCCCGCCTTGGGCGGTGGTGCGTGCGTCCGACATCAATTCACCTGTTTCGTCCTGAAAATCGCGGCGACCATAGCCGATCGACCATCGGGGCGCTATCTTCCCGCCCGCGATGAAGAGCCGCGCCGAACAACGAAGTTAGAAAGTCCGTAATGGTTCTCAAGGCAGAATTGCATTGTCATATCGAGGGCGCCGCCGCGCCCGAACTGGTCGAAGCCCAAGCCCGCAAATACGGCAAGGACGTTTCCCATTTCATCAAGGACGGCTCGTTCGTCTGGCACGATTTCACCAGCTTCCTGAAAGCGTACGATGAGGCCGCCGACCTTTTCCGCTCGGAAGAGGACTACGCGCGCCTGGCCGAGCACTACCTCTCCTCAATCGCCCGCGACGGCGCCATCTATTCGGAGGTCTTCACCTCGCCCGACCACGCCGAGGCGGCAGGCCTCTCGCCCAAGGCCTACACCGATGCGCTCGGCGAAGGCATGGCGCGCGCCAAGGCGAAGACCGGCATCGAGGGCCGGATGATCGTCACCGGCGTGCGCCATGTCGGCGTCGAATCGATCGAGAAGGCCGCGCGCTTTGCCGCAAAGTGCGGCCATCCGCTGGTCACCGGCTTCGGCGTTGCCGGCGACGAGCGCATGGGCACGATGGAGGACTATGTCCGCGCCTTCGAGATAGCCCGCGAGGCCGGTCTCGGCATCACGGTCCATGCCGGCGAGTTCGGCGGGCCGCAAAGCGTGCGCGACGCGCTCGACCACATCCGCCCCTCGCGCATCGGCCACGGCGTGCGCGCCATCGAGGATGCCGACCTCGTCCAGCGCATCGTCGACGAAGGCGTGGTGCTGGAGGTGTGCCCCGCCTCCAATATCGAGCTCAAGGTCTACCCGTCCTTCGCCGAGCATCCATTCGGCAAACTGCGCGCCGCCGGCTGCAAGGTGACGCTCAATTCCGACGACCCGCCCTATTTCTGGACGTCGCTCAAGCGCGAGTACGAAATCGGTCGCGACGAGTTCGGCCTGTCCGACAAGGATTTGACCGCCCTGACCCGGACTGCGATCGAGGCGGCATTCTGCGACAGGAAGACGAAGACAGCGCTGCTGGCGAAGGTGGATGCCAGGCGCTGATCCGGTCGGGTCATCGCCAAAACGCCCCCTCCGCCTCGCAGTCACTCGGCACCTCCCCCGCTTCGCAGGGGAGGACCCACCGTCGAGGACGTCCGCGACCTTGATCCTCTCCTGCGAAGCGGGGGAGGGGGACCGCCGAAGGCGGTGGAGGGGGCGCACCGATCGCTCTACCCCTGCCCATACGTCTTCGGCGCATCGTCCAGCCCCTTCAACAATGCCGCTGCGCTCTTCAGATAAGCCCTGCGCTTGTCATGATCCATCCGCGCCCAGTTTCGATAGACCTGCGCCAACCTGTGATTGCCAGCCAGCTTCTTCGCGTTCCTGTCCAGGAAATCCCAATAGAGCGGATTGAACGGGCACGCGTCCGGCCCCGTCTTCTTCTTCACGTCGTACCGGCACGAGCCGCAATAATCCGACATCCGGTCGATATACGCGCCGCTGGCGGCATAGGGCTTGGTGCCCAGGATACCGCCATCGGCGAACTGGCTCATGCCGATGACGTTCGGCAGTTCCACCCACTCATAGGCGTCGGCATAGACTTCGAGATACCATTCATGCACCTGCCGCGGCTCGATGCCGGCGAGGAGCGCGAAGGTGCCGGTCACCATCAGCCGCTGGATGTGGTGGGCATAGGCATGGTCGCGCGTTTCCTCGACCACGTGCCGCACGCAGTTCATGTCGGTCTCGCCCGTCCAGTAGAAATCGGGCAGGGTCCGCGTCGCGCCGAAGAAGTTCATCTCGCCATAGGCCGGCATCTTCAGCCAGTAGACGCCGCGCACATATTCGCGCCAGCCGATGATCTGCCGGATGAAGCCTTCGGCGGCATTGAGCGGAACGTCGCCCGCCCGCCATGCCGCATCGACCCGCCGGCACAGGTCGAGCGGATCGAGAAGGCCGATATTGATGTAGGGTGAGAGCAGGGAGTGGTAGAGGAATGGCTGCCCGATGAGCATAGCGTCCTGATAGTCGCCGAATGCCGCCAGCGCGTCGCTTAGAAACGCTTCGCGCGCTGCCTCGGCCCGCTTGCGCGTAACCGCCCAGCCGAATCTGTCTAGCTTGCCGAAATGGTCGGCGAACCGATCCTCGACCAGCGCGATGACCTCCGTCGTAACCGTGTCCGGCCGGAAGCGTTTCGGCTTGGGCATGAAGAGATCGTCGGCAGCCGGCTTGCGGTTGTCCGCGTCGAAGTTCCATTTGCCGCCCGCAGGCTCGTCGCCCTCCATCAGCAACCCGGTCCTGCGTCGCATCTCGCGATAGAAATACTCCATGGTGAGTTGCTTGCGACCGTCCGCCCATTTTGCGAAGTCGTCATGGCTGGCGAGAAAGCGGGTATCCGGCCGGATTTCGACCGGGCAGCCAACGGCCGCTTCCCAGTCGCGCATCATCTCCATCACCCGCCATTCGCCAGGCTCGGTGACGATCACGCGTTCCGGCTTATGCCGCTCCACCGCGCGCTCCAGTTCGCCGCTGAAGCTGCCCGAATTGCCGCGATCGCTCAGCTTCACATAATCGACGTCAAACCCCGCCTGCCGCAGCTCCTCGGCGAAATGGCGCATGGCGGAGAGGATAAAGACGATCTTCTGCTTGTGGTGGCGCACATAGGTCGTCTCGTCGGCGACCTCGCACATCAGCACGACGTCCTGCGCCGGATCGGCATCCGCCAGATTCGACATCGCCGGCGAAAGCTGGTCCCCGAGAATGAAGATCAGGTGCCGCGCCTTGCGTCGGCCGAGGGTCATGCGTGTCTCCAGACAGGTCAGACAACGCATACGACGGGAACCCACGAATGGTTGCCGCCCGCCAAAATGCCGCAGCGCGACAAGGCGCCCCTGCGACAGCCCGCGCCTTTGACGCCCCGTCCGCTTGGCCTATGTTCCTCTCAGGCAACCGACAAGGACCACGTCATGGACCCGCTCATCCTCTCCAGGATTCAGTTCGCGGCGAACATTTCGTTTCACATCCTGTTCCCGACGATCACGATCGCGCTCGGCTGGGTCCTTCTCTTCTTCAAGCTGCGCTTCGACCGCACCGGCGACCACGCCTGGATGAAGGCCTATTTCTTCTGGGTGAAGGTGTTCGCGCTGTCCTTCGCGCTCGGCGTCGTGTCCGGCGTCACGATGAGCTTCCAGTTCGGCACCAACTGGCCGGGCTACATGGAAACGGTCGGCAACATCGCCGGCCCGCTTCTCGCCTACGAGGTCCTGACCGCCTTCTTCCTCGAGGCCGTCTTCCTCGGCATCATGCTCTTCGGCTTCCGCCGCGTGTCGAACCGCGTCCACACGCTGGCGACCTTCCTCGTCGCCTTCGGCACCACCATGTCGGCCTTCTGGATATTGGCGCTGAACTCGTGGATGCAGACGCCGGCCGGCTTCGAGATGCGCGACGGCGTGGCGCACGCGACGGACTGGTTCGCCATAGTCTTCAACCCGTCCTTCCCCTATCGCCTGACCCACATGCTGATCGCGTCGGGCCTGACGGTCGCGTTCCTCATCGCCGGACTCTCGGCACTGCGCTACATCCGCGGCGATCGTTCCGCATCGATGCACAAGGCGCTGAAGACTGGCGTCTATCTCGGCGCGATCCTGATCCCGGTGCAGATCTTCGTCGGCGACATGCACGGCCTCAACACGCTCGAGCACCAGCCGCAGAAAGTCGCGGCGATGGAAGCCAATTGGGAAACGCGGCCCAACGTGCCGCTTGTCCTTTTCGCCTGGCCCGACGAGGAGGCGCGCGAGAACCGTTTCGAAATCGCCATACCCAACATGGCGAGCGTCATCCTGAAGCACTCGCCCGACGGCGTCGTGCCCGGCCTCAACGACTATGAGGGCGAGCACCCGCCGGTCGCCCCCGTCTTCTGGGGCTTCCGCATCATGGTCGGCACCGGCATGGCGATGCTGGCACTGTCATGGGCGGGCGCATTCTTCCTTTACAGGCGCGGCGCGCTTCCCGTCCCGATCGCCTACGGTTTCGCCGGCATGGCGTTTTCGGGCTGGGTCGCCACGCTCGCCGGCTGGTACACCACCGAAATCGGGCGCCAGCCCTGGCTCGTCGCCGGCGTCCTCAAAACCGCCGATGCCGTCGCCCCCGTCCCCGGCGCCCATGTCGCCCTGACGCTGGCGATCTACGTCGTCCTCTATCTCGTGCTCATGGTCGTCTATCTCGGCGTCCTCACCCATCTGGCACTGAAAGCCGGCAAGGAAGGCGACGACGAACCCGATCCGGCGGTGGAGGATGAGCCATTGTCCCAGCCTGTGGCGGGGGAATAGGCATCTTGTTTAGCTTTGCACCAGACACCCCCCTCTGGCCTGCCGGCCATCTCCCCCTCAAGGGGGGAGAT
>NZ_AYOD01000011.1 GCF_000497755.1 Aliihoeflea sp. 2WW | reverse complement strand
GGCTGGAGATGGCCGGCAGGCCAGAGGGGGGTGAGCGCAGCGGCATCAAGGGGAATCGGCATGATTGACGCAATCGACTGGCACGTCGCCATGCCCCTGATCTTCGCCGGCCTGATGGGGCTGTCGATCCTGATCTATGTCGTGCTCGACGGGTTCGACCTCGGCATCGGCATCCTGTTCTCCGTCGCGACCGACGAGGAGCGCGACACGATGATCAATTCGATCGGCCCGTTCTGGGACGCGAACGAAACATGGCTGGTGCTTGCGGTGGGACTGCTGCTCGTTGCCTTCCCGGTCGCGCACGGCATCATCCTGACCTCGCTCTATCTGCCCGTCTTCGTGCTGCTGCTCGGCCTCATCATCCGCGGTGTCGCGTTCGATTTCCGCGCCAAGGTGCCGCTTCACCGCAAGCATCGCTGGAACTTCCTGTTTTTCGCCGGCTCGCTGACGGCCTCGCTGGCGCAGGGTTACATGCTCGGCGTCTACGTGCTGGGGCTGGAGCGCGGTGCGGCGACGTTCGGCTTCGGTGCGCTGGTGGCGCTGTGCCTCGCCGCCTCCTACGCCGCGATGGGCGCTGCCTGGCTGATCTACAAGACCGAGGGCGAGTTGCAGCGTAAGGCGGTGCGTTTCCTGCGGTCAGCCCTCGTCTTCACGGCGGTCGGCATGGTGGCGATCTCGCTGGCGACACCCTTCGCCAGCCCGCGCATCTTCGAGAAATGGTTCACCTGGCCCGAGATTTTCTACGTCGCCCCGTTGCCGGTCATCACCGGCGCCATGTTCCTCTGGCTCTGGTTCCTGACCTTCAAGCTGCCGCACAAGGATGATCGCCATTCGATCACGCCGTTCCTCGTGCTCGCCGGCATTTTCGCGCTCGGCTTTGCCGGTCTCGCCTACTCGTTCTATCCCTATGTGGTGCCGGACCAGATGACGATCTGGGAGGCGGCGTCGGCGCCGGAAAGCCTCGCCATCATCCTGGTGGGAACCTGTTTCGTGCTGCCCGTCATCATCGGCTATTCCTTCTATGCCTATCGGATCTTCGGTGGTAAGGCGACGGACCTGACCTACGACTGACAGGCCGCATCGACACATGAACGCGCAGGCTCCGGCCCCCAAAATCCGCCGCCTGCCGGCCGTCCTCGCGCTGTTCGCGGTCGGGCTTACCGGCATCGCCGCGCTCTATTTCGCGCTGCCGGCCGTCACCGACCTGCCGCGCTGGGCCTATGTCGTCAACCCGACGCTGATGCTCGCCGTCTTCGTCATCGCCGGCGTCTTCATAGCCCCGGTCTGCGGCTTTCGCTCACGCATCGCCGAACGCGCATCTGGCCATGCCGTCTCGCTTCTGCCGCCACGCGCGGCGCTCTTTGCCGTCATGGGCATTGCGGCCGGAATCGTCGTCGGCCTCGCCGACCACGCCACCCGCACGCTCTGGCAGGACCCGCACGGTCTGACCCCGGCGCTCACCGACAATTGGCGCATCGCAAGCCTCACCGTCGGCATCTTCTATGGCGGCGTGGTCGAGGAGATCACCGTTCGCTGGGGCGTCATGAGTCTCGCCGTCCTCCTCGTCTGGAAAGCGTTCGGCCGCAACGCCCCGCGCCCCTCCGCGAACCAGGTCTGGATCGGCATCGCCATCGCTGCGATTCTGTTCGCGCTCGGCCATCTGCCGGCCCTCGCCTCGAGCGGGGCCGACCTCACGCAGGCGCTCGTCTTTCGCACGCTTTTCTGGAACGCCACGCTCGGCATTCTCTTCGGCGCGCTCTTCGCCCGCTATGATCTCGAGGCCGCGATCATTGCGCATGCCGGCTTTCATGTCGGCCTTTTGCCGGCGTCCTTGCTCGCGTCTCTGCTTTAGCAAGCTCGGAACTATCGCGCTTTTGCCACATTCTGATTGGGGTGGCGCGCGAGCCCTGTTCTCGTGCGCCTGAGCGCAAAGCTTGAACGGGTCTTCGGGTCCGGGGGACAAGAAAAAGCATGGCAGAAAAAGTAGCGACCGGGAGGCTGGGGCCGTTTCCCCATGTTTCGATCCCGGTCTTTTCCATTTCCGCACTTCTCATCGTCGGCTTCATCATCTTAGGAGCCATCTTTCCTGAAACCGCCGGCGTCGTCTTTCTCGGCGCGCAGACGGGCATTGCCGATTATTTCGGTTGGTTTCTGATCGTCGTCACCAATCTGGCCGTCCTGCTCAGCCTCTATCTGGCGCTCGGCCCTTATGGTTCGATCCGCCTGGGAGCGCAGACTGAAACGGCCCAGTACGGGCTCTTTTCGTGGGTCGCGATGATGTTTTCGGCCGGCATCGGCATCGGCCTCATCTATTGGGGCGTCGCCGAGCCGCTGACCCATTTCTACGAGTCACCGCTCCAGGAGCCCGAAAGTATCGCCGCCGCCGAGCAGGCGATGGTGCTGACCTTCCTGCACTGGGGCTTTCACGGCTGGGCGATCTACTGCGTCGTCGGCTGCGCGCTGGCCTATTTCCACTACCGCAAGGGCCTGCCGCTCTCGATCCGCTCGGCGCTCTATCCGATCATCGGCGAACGGATTTACGGTCCGTGGGGACACGCGGTCGACATCCTGGCGGTCTTCGGCACCATGTTCGGCGTCGTCACGTCGCTCGGCCTCGGCGTCATGCAGATCAATTCCGGCTTGGGCACGCTTTTCGGCATCGCCGACAGCGTCTTCATCCAGATCGGCCTGATCGCCTTCATCACGCTCCTCGCGACGGTTTCGGTCGTGCTGGGCCTCGATGGCGGCATCAAGCGCCTGTCGAATTTCAACGTCCAGCTTTCCTTCGTGCTTCTCGCCTTCATGGTGATCGCGGGGCCGACGCTCTACATCTTCGACTCGTTCGTCGAAAACATGGGCAACTACATCAACGAGTTCGTCTATTTCTCCTTCTGGTCGGAAGCCTATTCGGGCACCAACTGGCAGGTCGACTGGACGATCTTCTACTGGGCGTGGTGGATTTCCTGGTCGCCCTTCGTCGGCATCTTCATCGCACGCATCTCGCGCGGCCGCACGGTGCGCGAATTCACGCTTGGCGTCCTCTTCGTTCCGGCGACGATCATGTTCTTCTGGTTCACCGCCTTCGGCGGCGTGGCGATCCAGATGGAGCTCGGCGGAAATCCGGGACTGATCGACGTCACCCGCGAGGCCTATGGCAACGCCATCTTCCGCCTCGTCGAATTCTATCCGCTGACCGAGATCGTCACCGGTCTGCTGATCGTGATGATCGTGATGTGGTTCGTCACCTCCTCCGACAGCGCCAGCTTCGTCATCGACATGCTGACGGCCGGCGGGGAGGCCGATCCGCCCAAGGTGCAGCGCATCTTCTGGGCGGTCAGCGAAGGCGCCATCGCGGCGGTGCTGTTGCTGGCCGGCGGGCTATCGGCGCTGCAGGCGGCGGCGGTCGTGGCGGGCTTTCCCTTCGCCTTCGTCATCCTGGTGATGATGTATGGGCTCGTGCGCGGCCTCTCGCGCGACCATCTCGTGCTCTACCGTTACGAGCAGTGGTACGCCACCGAGAAGGAGGCCGAGGCCAATCTGCCGAAGGCCTACGCCGGCGAGGACGCTCTTTCGGGTCCGCCCAAGATCGCCGCCGGCAACTGACGACGCAAAAAAGGCGGGCCGCAGGGCCCGCCTTTTTCCTTGGCGCGAAGTGCCGAGGCTTACGACGCGTTGCGCGCCGTCTCCAGCCAGCCATCGACCGTCTCGCGGTTCTCTTCGATCCATGCCGCGGCCTGCGCCTCGACATCGTCGTCGCCGTCATTCATGGCAGCGTTCTGCGCGAAGATGTCATCGAGCGGCACGCTGGCCTCGCCCAGCAGCGCGCGCACGGCCGGGTTCTCGTCCAGGAACGCCGTGTTGGCCACCGGCACGATGTCGTTGGCCGGGAAGCCAAGCGTGCATGGATCGGCGACGCAGCCCGCAACGCCTTCGCGCGTGGCGGCGTCGGCAAGGTCCGCCATGTCGTCCGGCAGGTTGACCTCCGGCACCTCGATCCACACGACGTCCTCGCCGGGCGACAGTTCGTTGACGGTCCAGTTCGGCGTCCAGGTGTAGAACAGGATCGGCTCGCCCGCCTCGTGCGCCGCGATCGCATCGGCCATCGAGGCCGAATAGCCGGCCTTGATCGTGTTCACATGGTCTCGCAGTTCATAGGCGTCCATGTGGTGCTCGATCATGATCTCGCAGCCCCAGCCGGGCGGGCAGGCGACCATGTCGGCCTTGCCGTCGCCGTCGCGGTCGAAGGCTTCCTTCACCTCGTCGCGCTTGAAGTCTTCCAGCGAGGTGATGCCGAACTCCTCGGCGGCCGCCTTGGAGACGAGATAGCCCTCGAGAGCGCCGCCCTCGGCCACCGCTCCGACGATCTCGGCCGAGCCCTCGAAGGTCGGCTGGTAGGTGTTGTGCAGCGGGAACCAGCCATTGACCCACAGGTCGATGTCGCCCTGCGCGACCGCCTGGTAGAAGGGCGGGTTGTCGAGCGTCGTGGGGCCTTCGACCGTATAGCCGAGTTCCTCGATGAGCTGCTTGTAGATCGCAGCCTCGAACCAGCCCGTATCCCAGGTCGCCTGCGCCATGCGCACCGTCGTGCCTTCGCCCGGCATGTCCTGCGCGGAAGCGGCAAGCGGGCTTGCGAAGATGGCGGCGGCCGAAACGGTGCCGACGAGAAGTCTTTTCAGGTTGGATGTCTTCATGGGTGAAGTCTCCTTTTGCATTTCAGGTATGCCTGCGAAGGCAGGACTTTGCGGACCGGTCCGGATCGACCGGCCGTCAGGCTTCCTTCGCCCGCGTCGCGCGGGCGGAGGAAAAGAGGTTGGCGAAGGTGGCGCGCAGCGACGTCTTCTTCATGCGCGCCGGCTCGCCGAGCGATTGCGTGATGCGGTCGAGGATGATCGCGAGCAGCACGATGCCGACGCCGCCGGCCGTTGCGCCCCCGACATCCAGCCGGCCAAGACCGGTGAAGACGGTGAGGCCGAGCCCGCCCGCGCCGATCAGCGCCGCGATGACGACCATCGAAAGCGCCAGCATCAGCGTCTGGTTGAGCCCTGCCATGATGGTGCGCAGCGCAAGCGGGAACTGAACGTCCCACAGCATCTGCCAGCGCGTCGAGCCGAAGGATTGTGCCGCCTCGACCAGATCCTCGCGCACGTTGCGGATGCCGAGATTCGTCAGCCGCACGATCGGCGGCAGCGCGAAGATGATGGTGGCGATGATGCCCGGCACCATGCCGACGCCGAACAGCATCACGATCGGCACCAGATAGACGAAGGACGGGATCGTCTGCATGATGTCGAGCACCGGGCGCAGCACTGCCTGGAAACGGTCGCTGCCGGCGGCGAGGATGCCGACCGGAATGCCGATCACCGTACAGAACAGAACCGACGTGATGACCATGGACAGCGTGGTCATCGTCTCGGGCCAAAGCCCGATCATGTCGATGAAGGCGAGCGCGATCAGCGTGAAGATGGCGACGCCCCGGCCCGCCGTGCGCCAGGCGATGAACGCGAGCACGGCGGTGAAGAGCAGCATCGGCACGGCGTTGAGAAAGCCGTCGAGGCCGTTCAGGACCTGCGTGATCGGCCATTGCAACGAGCGGAAGAACGGCCGGAAATTGGGCACGAGCCAGTCGCGCACGAGGCTGTTGACCCAGTCGGCCAGCGGAATGGTGAGGATGTCGGAAGGGCTGAACACAGCGCCTCCTTTCGAAAATGCAAGCGGATGGATTAAGCGGCGACCGGCGTGGCGAGCTTGGCGAAGACGTCCTGCGGGGCGACGACGCCCATCAGCTTGCCCTTGCGGTCGGTGACGGCGATCGGCAGCCCGCTTTCGGCGAGCGGGTAGAGCTCGAAGAGCTGCGTGGTGCGCCCGACTTTTGGAAAGTCGGTCACCAGCGCATCCTGGAGCGCGCCGCCATTCTCGCGCAGCGAGGCGGACAGGTCGCGATAGGCGACGATGCCGAGGATCGCGTCGCCTTCGGTGACGTGCAGCGCGTCGCGCCCCAGCGCTTCCATCCGCGCAATGGCCGTCTCGGCCGTGTCGGTGCGGATGTCGAGCGCCTCAGCCGGCGCGGCGACGCTGCCGGCGGTGAAGACGCGCGAGCGGTCGATGTCGGAGGTGAAGGCGGCGACATAGTCGTCCGCCGGCCGGTCGACGATTTCTTCCGCCGTGCCGACCTGCACGAAGCGGCCGTCCTTCATGATCGCAATACGATCACCGAGGATCAGTGCCTCGTTGAGATCATGCGTGATGAAGATGATGGTCTTCTTCAGGGAGCGCTGGAGCTCCAGCAGTTCTTCCTGCATGTCGCGGCGGATCAACGGGTCGAGCGCCGAAAACGGCTCGTCCATCAGAAGGATTTCAGCTTCGGACGCGAGCCCGCGGGCAAGCCCGACGCGCTGCTGCATCCCGCCCGAAAGCTCGTCGGGATAGCTGTCGGCATAGGCACCGAGGCTCACCTGCGCCAGCGCCTCCTCGGCCTTCCGGCGACGCTCGTCCGCACCGATGCCCTTGATCTTCAAACCATAGGAAACGTTGTCGGCGACCGTCATGTGCGGAAACAGCGCGAAATGCTGGAACACCATCGCGATCTTCGACCGGCGCACGTCGCGCAGCACCTTGGGCGCGCAATTGGCGACGTCCGTTCCGTCGATCAGCATCTGCCCCGATGTCGGCGCGATCAGCCCGTTGATCATCCGCACCAGCGTCGACTTGCCCGATCCCGAAAGCCCCATCACGACGAAAATCTGGCCTTCGCCGACCTCGAAGGAGGCGTCCTGCACTCCGATCGTGTTGCCCGTCGCCGCGAAAATCTCTTCCTTCGTCTGCCCGTCGCGCAGGAGGCCGAGCGCCTCGTCCGGCTTCTGGCCAAATACCTTGAAGATGGATCTGGCCTCTACCTTGATATTCGTTCGATCCTGCAAAACATCTCTTTCCACCGATCGCGATCGGCATTGGATCTGGTTAAGACAAAATGCGCCGCGCCCGCGATCTCGAAAAGATCACGGCTCAACGAAAACGTCTCTGCGGCTTGTTTGGCCGGAACCTAACCGCCGCCGAACGCCCTGACAACCCATGCGGCACGAAATATATCGCATTGATACTTTATCGCGCGCCGAAACCGCGTGTCTGCACCATGCCCTACGCCGCCCGTCGCGCCGCGAAGCGGCCATCGGCCAAGGCGGTCACGCGCCCATAGCGGGCTAGATTGATGAGGGCCTGCATCACGCGCGGCTCGATCTTCCTGCCGCCGCCCTTGAATGCGCGGGCGATCGTGGTCGCGTCCATAGGGCCTGCATGCGCCGCCAGCACCGCCTCGACGGCCAGTGGCTGTTCATGGCGGTCCTTCGGACAGGCGGGCTTGCCCGCATCGATGGCGACGACCGTCTCTCCGAGGTCCAGTTCACCTGTTTTGGTCTTGGCGCCTTTGGCGAACCGCGGAATCTGGTAGTCCGGCCGCAGCCAGCGCACATGGCCCTCCGCCTCCTCCCGCGCCCGCTCGGCATTGAGCGCCACCAGCCGCTCCAGGATTTGCTGGTCGGAAAGATCCACCGGCCAGCCATAAGCCTCGGCTGTCAGCCGGTCGATCGTCTCGTGCAGTTCCTTCAGGATCAGCACCAGCCCGCGCGCCTTCACGTCCTCGTCCTTGTCGGTGAGCGTTGATCCTCCCCCGTTCTTCACGGGGGAGGGGGACCGCGAAGCGGTGGAGGGGGCGTCAGCATTGAGCTTTTCAAGGACGTTGTAGAGCCCGGTCAGCGTCAAATCGGGATGGTCGGCGAGCACGCGCTTGCGCAACGCGTCGAGTTCCTCGCCGGCGGAGCGGAGTTGCTGGCGAACGGCGTCGGATGGATCGGGGAAGGGGAAGGGGTCGAAGCAGCGGGACTTTGAGTAGCGGGGATCGTTGCCGTACCCAAGCCAGCCACCCATGGCCGGTGCCCAACTCGTGTGAAAGCGGCTGGACAGGATCGCCAGCGTGGCAGCGTCGGCATCGGCAATCACGACGATCATGTTGTCGGCCAGCACGGAGGCATCGAGAAACTGGAAGACACGGTGCTTGGTGGTCTCGACCGTTCCGATGTAGCGAGGAATCCCCTCCAGTGCTGGACGCAGATCCTTCCGCGGTTCTCCAAAAACCCACCAACTATCCTTGTAGCTTTGTCGGGCATTCCACTCGCGACCGAGTTTCCGACCCTCTTTGTCTACACGGGGCTGGCCGTTAGCATCGAGGTCGTATCTAACGCGCTTTGAAAGATGTTGGTAGACAGCCGGAAATTTTTGACGCGCTTCCGCCGCCGATAATCCGAAAAGATCGATGACCATCACATCGCGTGAGCGCGCGGTGAGGTCACGGCCGTTGCGATATTCTCGGATATGGGTCTCAAGGCCCTCGATGCGCCCAAGACCCAGGTGCTGCGCTTCGGACCGGGTAACGATGAACCCAGCCCCATGTAGCTTCACGCCGGGCGATGACAGCCCTGCATTGGCCAGCAGTTCCGTTGCCTTCGTGACGTCTACCCCGATCGAAAGATCGGAATTGATGGCGCCGGAACGCCCGGCATACTCGATCCTGGGTTAGTCGCTGCCCAAGCCGTCCTCCCGCGTCGTCTCCAGCAGCAAGCCCTCGCGCTTGCCCGCCTCGCCCACGGTCATCGCGATCCGCACCGCGGCGCTGTCCTTTGTGGCCTTGGTCCACGGATGGTCGGGAATGGCATAGATCAGGCTGACCGGCTTCTTCGCCGTCAGATGCCGTTCCATCACCCGGCGCTGGAAAATCTGGCTGATCGAATTGGTCGTAACGAGCCCGAAGCGCTTGAGCGGCGTCTTCTTCGCGGTCAGCAGTTCGGCCGCCCGGTCTCACCAATACATGACGAAGTCGGCGCTTTCGTTCATGTGGGCGTGCACCTTCCACAAGGCCTCCGCATAATCCGACCCAAGCCGTGCCCGCAAATCCTTGCCGCCGATGAACGGGGGATTGCCGACGATGAACTCCGCCTCCGGCCAGTCGGGCCGTCGCGGGTGGGCAAAAATTCGATTGCGCGTCGGCGGCCTGCTCGCGCATTGATCCTGAATGCCCGGATCATCGGTAGCCAGAACGGCATCGTATCCGTCCTTGCGCCCGAAATTGATGTTCTCGAAGGCCTTGAGGATCGGCTCGCCCGGATGGCCGGTATGGGTCTTGTAGTGCTGTTGCAAATAGCCGATCCACACGACGAGTTCGGCAATGGCCGCCGCGCGTGGATTGAGCTCCAGCCCGAGAAATTGATGTGGGCTCACCGTCTCCGCCTCGAGCCCCAGCGTTTCGTTGGCGCCCAGATCGGCGAGCGTCTCCAGCACCTCGCCCTCGAGCTTCTTCATCAGCTCGAGGCCGACATAGAGAAAGTTGCCCGTTCCGCATGCCGGATCGAGCACGCGCGTCGTGCAAAGCTGATGGTGGTACGCGCGGACGAGCGCGATCGCGCGGCGGTCGTCGCCTTCCTCCTTCGCAGCTTCGGCCTTCGTCATTGCCCGACGCCAATCGTCGCGAAGAGGCTCCATCACCGTTACCGAGACGAGTTGTTCGACATAGGCGCGCGGGGTGTAGTGCGCGCCCAGCTTGCGTCTTTCTTGGGGGTCGAGCGCCTGTTCGAGGAGCGTCCCGAAAATCGCGGGATCGACCTTGGTCCATTCGTGCCGGGCCGCCGCGACGAGTTCGCCGATCTCCTCCCGCTCCAAGGGCAGCGCGCGTGCGTCGCGATAGAGATTCCCGTTGAAGTGGCGAAGATGAGTGCGAAAATACGAGAAGAATCGCATCTCCTCGCGCGGCTGATCCATTTTCGACCACAACTCCTCGAGCAGCGGCACCAAGGATCGGGGAGACTTGGCGCTGTCTTCCAGAAGCCGCGTGAACTCGCCCTTGGGCAGCAGGTCCACATCCTCGGCGAACATGCAGAAGATGCACCGCATGACGAAGATCGCGACGTCTTCCGGTGGATAGTGGCGCTCCAGCGAGCGTGTCACGGCCGCGAGCCGCTCGGCAATGTGCCGGGTGACCTGAAGCGATTGCCGCGTCGGATCGAGGCTGAGCGGATCGTTCCAGATGCGGGCGAACATCTGGCAGATTTCGGGCCGGCGCAAATCTTCGAGATAGACCCGAAACCCCTTGCGGCCGCCGAACTGATCGTAGGACCGGCCGTTGCCGCTGAAATCGGCGAAAATCTCGAACGCGTGGCCGACATCGCAGGTGATCAGAAAGGGCGGCGCCGGATGGTCGGCGTCGAGCAGGAAGACGTATTCCTCCGCCTGCTTGCGCGCGCTCGACATCATCGCATCCCAGTTGCGCCCCGATCCGCGCCGGCCGAGCCGCTCGGGCGCGATGTCGGGCAGGGCAAGCTGGTCCGGCAGGGCATTCTTGGCGCCGGGCAGCCGCGACTGCTTGGCTTCGAGGATGAAGCAGCCCTTCTTGTAGAGATCGATCCGCCGCGTCGACACGACCGGGTCGCTCGTCCGGCGCTTCACCCCGCGCTCGAACGCGTAATTGTTGAGCGTGTGTTCCGCGCAGGCCGGGTCGGGGCGGGACACGCCGATGGCGTCGCAGAACTCGGACAGGTACATCTGGTAGTTGGCGCGCTCGGCGCCGCCATCGCGGTCCGTCCAGCGTGAGATGAAAGTCTCGACCTCCAAGCGCCCCTCCCGAATGAGGGCGCACGAAATCACCGCGCAAAGGGATACCCCTTTTGCAACGCCGGTTTGCTGCCCGTCCCGTCGGGCGCTCAGTTAAAGTTGCATACCAGAAAAATGCAACCAAAAAGAGCACGGACACCGTCCCGAACGTCCCGCCTGCGTCATCCGCCGCGCTTGTGAACCCCCCGCCGCCCTGCTAAAGCGCGGCTCATGAAGACGCCCCTTTCCAAGATCCGCAATTTCTCCATCGTCGCCCATATCGACCACGGCAAGTCGACGCTTGCCGACCGGCTGATCCAGATGACCGGCTCGCTCGAGGTCCGGGAGATGAAGGAGCAGGTGCTCGACGCGATGGACATCGAGCGCGAGCGCGGCATCACCATCAAGGCCAACACCGTCCGGCTCGAATACGACGCCAAGGATGGCGAGCACTATGTGCTGAACCTCATCGACACGCCCGGCCATGTCGACTTCGCCTACGAGGTCTCGCGTTCGCTCCGCGCCTGCGAGGGCTCGCTGCTGGTGGTCGATGCCTCACAGGGCGTCGAGGCGCAGACGCTGGCGAACGTCTACCAGGCGATCGACGCCAACCACGAGATCGTGGTCGTCCTCAACAAGATCGACCTTCCCGCCGCCGAGCCCGAGCGCATCAAGGAGCAGGTCGAGGAAGTGATCGGCCTCGACGCGTCCGACGCCGTGATGATCTCGGCCAAGACCGGCATCGGCATCGAGGACGTGCTGGAGGCGATCGTCACCAAGCTGCCGCCGCCGAAGGAAGGCGACGAGACCGCGCCGCTGAAGGCCATGCTGGTCGATAGCTGGTACGACGCCTATCTCGGCGTCATCGTCCTGGTGCGCATCATCGATGGCCGGCTGAGGAAGGGCCAGCAGATCCGCATGATGGGCACGAACGCGCGCTACACGGTCGACCGCGTCGGCGTCATCACGCCCAAGATGGTGATGGTGGATGATCTGGGCCCCGGCGAGCTCGGCTTCATCACCGCCTCGATCAAGGAAGTGGCCGACACCCGCGTCGGCGACACCATCACCGACGACCGCAAGCCGACCGCCACCCCGCTGCCGGGCTTCAAGCCGGCGCAGCCGGTGGTCTTCTGCGGCCTCTTCCCCGTCGACGCCGCCGATTTCGAGGATCTGCGCGCCGCCATGGGCAAGCTGCGCCTGAACGACGCCAGCTTCTCATTTGAAATGGAAACCAGCGCCGCGCTCGGCTTCGGCTTCCGCTGCGGCTTCCTCGGCCTTTTGCATCTGGAAATCATCCAGGAGCGTCTGGAGCGCGAGTTCGACCTCGACCTGATCGCGACCGCGCCTTCGGTCGTCTACAAGCTCGCCATGAATGACGGCTCGGAGATCGAGCTCCACAACCCGGCCGACATGCCGGACGTGATGAAGATCGCCGGCATCGAGGAGCCGTGGATCAAGGCGACGATCCTGACCCCGGACGATTATCTCGGCGCGATCCTGAAGCTGTGCCAGGAGCGCCGCGGCGTCCAGGTCGATCTGTCCTATGTCGGCAAGCGCGCCATGGTCACCTACGATCTGCCGCTGAACGAGGTGGTGTTCGATTTCTACGACCGCCTGAAGTCGATCTCCAAGGGCTACGCCTCCTTCGACTACCAGTTGACCGACTACCGCGAGGGCGACCTCGTCAAGATGTCGATCCTCGTCAACGACGAACCCGTCGATGCCCTCTCCATGCTCGTCCACCGCTCGGCGGCCGAAAAGCGCGGCCGCGCCATGTGCGAAAAGCTGAAGGACCTGATCCCCAAGCACATGTTCAAGATCCCGATCCAGGCGGCGATCGGCGGCAAGGTGATCGCCCGCGAGACGATCTCGGCCCTGCGCAAGGACGTGACGGCCAAGTGCTACGGCGGCGACGTGACCCGCAAGCGCAAGCTTCTGGAAAAGCAGAAGGAAGGCAAGAAGCGCATGCGCCAGTTCGGCAAGGTGGAGATTCCGCAGGCCGCCTTCATCGAAGCCCTCAAAATGGGCGACGGCTAAAGCGCCTTTCCTCGCCCCCGCTTGCGGGGGAGAGGTGGCTCGGGCGCAGCCCGAGACGGAGAGGGGGGTTCCGCGAACCTCGCCCAAGCTCGATCTCCCGCCGTCGCGGGGGATGTCTGGCAGGACAGAGGGAAGCGCGCGCGCCAACATCTCCAAATCGCCATGCTCGGATTAGTTTCGGCCGAGACCGATGGCTGAGATTTAAGAGGTGTACCGGCATAGCTGCCGATCAGATTCCCCTGTCTGTACGCTAAAGAAGTAGCTACGCCTGAGCGCCGCCAGGAAAATCATCCCAAGTGCGGCCATCGAGAACACGACCGGTCTTCTTCTTGTTGACACCACCCCATTGCTTGAAATGGAAGGCTGTCTCTGCATCATAACATTGATCCCGAATGCTCCTAATCCAATCCGGCTCCACTGGTCTGGCATGAGGCCCACTTTCACCACCCGCAATAACCCAATCAATGCCGACGAGATCGAGATTGTCGAGTGGTCCTAGCAATGGTTCGAGGCTTAGGAATTTGATCACTGCTTGCGTGCGACGGAGGTGATCGATCCTGAACATGTAGTTTTCGTTCTCGACACTTACTCCCATCCAAACATTGCGGGGCCATGCCAGCTCCGGTGATAATTCTTCGAGACGTTCGGCTCGCTTAGTCAAAATCTGATAAGTGTGTTGCGGGGTTTTCTGCATCGTCGCCAGCACCCGCTTTATGAATGCCAACGGCACGTCTTCGTGGAACAGGTCGGACATAGAGTTTACAAATATCATACGACCGACTTTCCAAGTTGTCGGAAGTGATATCGAATCCTCGTCTATCCGCACAATGCCGTTCCATTTCGGACGGCCGCCAGACATGCGCGTTGTGCCAGCATACTTTGGTTGGCCCATCGCCTCCAACCGGCGCGCCATGCGCATGGCGTAGCAGTTTGTGCATCCCGGCGAAATGATCGTGCAGCCGACAACGGGATTCCACGTCGCTTCCGTCCACTCGATTGAAGAATTATTCGCCATCGATACTGCTCACTGGAACCTAACCAGAAGGTGGTCGGCAAACGTTCCTCTGCGGCGGGTCCCCTTGAGGCTACGGACGCCAACCTTTCCTTCCGCTTCAAGCTGCGTCAGGCTTTCCTTGTAATTCTTCAGGACATAGGGCGTGTCGACACTGTGGCGCTCATAGATTTCGGCAACAGAAAGTTCCTGCCCTGCAAATTTCTTGAGCAGCGAAGCGCGAAGCTGATCGAGCGGCCGTTGCAGCGAGAACAGCAGGGGCATCGACCAGTCGGCCGGAGAATATGCCAATGACGGTACACCTTGGTCCTCCGTCGAACTTTCCTTCGCCATAATGTCTTTCATGATGGAATAGCCCTTGAAGCTTTTGCTTACGAAAACAAGTTTGTGCGAAGTGCGCGTGCCGCCCGAGTTCCGGAATGTGAAGGGGAGCACATAGGTGCCGCCAAGCGCCTTGATCTCAGCTGCGAGTTCTTCCAAGATCAACGCTTCACGCAGCTCAGGCGAAAGGCTGGGCAGTAGTGCTCTCAGCGCATCCGCGCGTTCCTTACCGAACAGCGCATCCATGTGACCGGCCACGGCCTGATTTCCGATTCCAGCATTGATCCGATTGTAATTAAAGAAAAAGACGCAATCGCACCCCCAATCCTTAATGACACCCTTTATGATTTTAAGGGAAAGCCCTTTATATCCAAAGGGATCGATGAATGAGAAGGATGGAACGAGCTTCGATTGACTAAAGTGCTTTTCTGCTTCTTCGTCGATTTCGCCACAGGAGACGGTGGGCTTGTGCTTTAATTTTTCAATTCCGGGCAGCTTGTCGATTTCCGCCTGAAGTGTAGATGTTTTGTTGCTATCTGCGTCATTCAGGAACGTAATAAGCATCGAGCTGAGCTTGACATCAGTGATGGCGTGCTGAAGCACAAGCAGCGGTGTCGAAGCGGCACCATCCTTGTATCGGCCTGGTCCCGCATACAAATCAATATAGGCAATCCTGCTGCCGTTCTTCTGTGCCGTTGGCATAATGACATTCGCCCAAGCGTAGAAGTACTTTTGAACTATGCGCGCCTTTACTTCAGATTGATCGGTGCGTTCATCAAAAAATCTCGCGACGTTCATTGCAACCCTCCCGCCAAGACTTTTGCATAGAACAAAAAAGGAACATTATCAATAGTTGCATCCGACTCCTTGCCCAAATTGGCCAATTCAGCTAATATCCCTGAATGAAATCGTTCTCCGCCTCCGACGCCAAAAACCGTTTCGGCCAACTCATCGACATGGCGCAGGCCGAACCCGTGCGCGTACAGCGCCAAGGAAGGGATGTCGCCATCGTCCTGTCCCCGGAAGAGTTTCGCCGCATGGCCGACGCCGCGCGCGGCAAGGTCAATCCGGCCGTCGAGCGTCTTCATGCCGAAAGCGCCAGGCGCTGGGCGAGCGTCTACGAGGCGCTGGCGAAGTAGGTGGACTATCTCACGCTCGACGACGCGCTCCATATCCACGCCGAGCAATTGCGTCTGTTCGGCGGTGCCAAGGGCGTTCGCGATCATGGCCTGATTGAATCCGCACTGCTGCGTCCGCAGACCGGCTACTATGCCGACTTGATCGAACAGGCCGCCGCCTTGTGGGAAAGCCTTGCGATGAATCATGGCTTCATCGATGGCAACAAGCGCGTCGCCTTTGCTTGCATGGATATTTTTCTCGGCCTCAACGGCGCACGCCTCGAAGCCGAGCCCCAAGCGGTCATCGCCTTCATCTATGGCCATCTCGAAGCAAGCACGTTTCGCAAGCCGGTCATCGAGGGCTGGTTGCGCGCGCATGTCGTCGCCTGCCCGGCGTGAAGCCGCAAAAAACTTATCCCCCTCCCCAAAACCTCTCCCATACTCCACCGCGTCCCCGTCTTCGGGAACGCCTGTCGCGACGGTGTCATGCGGGCGGGGATCGGCGCCTCCGCCGTTCGGCAAACGTAGCCGGCGGCCGGGGAGGGCCGCGTCGAGGGTCCCCCTCCGGCCACTACGGGCCGGGTGTGCTGGACGAGCACGCAACCTGTCGATGCCTTCGGCGAAAGCCGGAAAGCGCGGCGGGGCAGCGGGACGGGCGCGGCTTTGCAAAGAACGCCGGATGGGGTGAGAAGCGGTCCGCGCAGCGGACGGAAAGCCAACGATTTGGCTTTCCGAGCGACGAACGCCCGAAGCCATAGCGTAGGGCTGCGGGATCGCAGTCATACCTACAGATGAGCGATGCCGCAGCCGCCCGTCTTCCCGAGCCCTTTCAACCGCCCCGCGCGCCGCGCGGGCGCAATCACTCATGCGTGGAGGAACAAGATGGCAAGGCGCAAGCGACGCAGGCAAAAGGCGCCGCGGGACATCCCGCCGCTGCCGGTCATCTACCACCTGCGCCAGCCGCACCAGACCGACGCGCAATATGCCGTCACCCGCCAGTGGGACGAAGAGCGCGCTCAGATCGATGCGATCCTGCAGGCGAACTGCCGCCACGCGGCGACCTGGCTCGGCCTGATGGCGAGCTGCAAATGGTCGGTCTGCCGGCGCGCGCGGCGCTGCGTCGGGCCGCTGCGGCCGACCGATGCGCTCGCCCATATGGGCCGCATTTTCCCGCCCTGCTGCGACACCCCCGAAAGGGGCGAAGAGGTGCGCATGTTGAACCACGTGTCGAACCCCGGCAAATGGCGGAGCGAAGTGCCGTGGTAACGAGGAAAAGCGATGAGGAAAAGAGCGATTTCGGTGCGTGCGGCGCGCCACCCCAACTGCGCCACGATCGCAGGGCAGGGCTGGAAGATGCGCATCTGGCTTCTTCCCGTCCTCGCCCTTCCCGCCTGCTCGACCTTCGATGCCGGCCCGCCGCCCGTTCCCACGGCTACGGTCGCCCCCGCAGCGCTGGTTGCACCAGTCAGCCCCGCCGCGTCGGCCGCGCCGGGAATACGGCCGCTGACAGAGGACCAGCGCGATATGCTCGACGGGTGATCCGGTGTCGCTGTGCGGCTCCTTTGTTACGTTCCGTGATGTCATTTGAGGGGAACGCACCTCGCCCTCACGCATTTTTGAAGCCGAGGGACGTCACTGAACGTTTGCGGCGCGGACGCCTTGGAGAAGGGGACCGCGCCACCATCAAAGGAGTACCCACCATGCGTAAGTTCCTTCTTGCGACCGCCGCCATTGCCGCCTTGTCGGTCGGTGCCGCGCACGCCCAGACTTCCAACGATGATTCGGCCCGCGGCTTCGGCGCGACGGCCGGCGGCACGACGGGTGCCGTTGCCGGTGCCGTCGTCGGCGGCCCGATCGGCGCGATCGTCGGCGGTTTCGCCGGTGCCGTGATCGGCGCGGAAACGGCTGTTCCGGACGAGGTCGTCGGCTATGTCGTCGACAATCCGGTCCCGACCGTCACCTATGAAGGCGAGATCGCAGCCGGCGCCGTGATCCCGGCGGAGGTCGAGGTCGTGCAGGTGCCCGACAGCCCGGAATATGGCTACATCTACGTCAACGGCCGTCCGGTCCTGGTCGAGTATGAGAGCCGCGAGGTGGTCTATTCGCCCGGCTACGTCGTGCCGGAGCGCACCGTGACCTACATCACCGAGAACCCGGCTGATCCCGTCGTGATCGACGCCGAGATTTCGACCGGCGCGATCCTGCCGGCCGACGTCCAGATCATCGAGGTGCCGGAAGATCCGTATTACGGCTACGTCTACACCGAGCAGGGCCCGATCGTGGTCGAGCGCGGCACGCGTGAGGTCATCTGGGTCGAGTAATCGGCCTTTCCTGGCCGAACCGGCCGCGTTAAGGAGATCGTCTTCAACGGGCGATCTCCATGGCCGGAACTGACGACGCGCCGCTCTATCTGGGTTTCGATACGGGCGGCACCTATACCGACGCCGTGCTCTTCAGCGAGGAGCGCGGCGTCATCGCCAAGGCGAAGGCGCTGACGACACGGCACGACCTCGCCGTCGGCATCACTGAGGCTGCCGACCGCGTCATCGCGCTGGCCGGCATCGCTCCGCGGGCAATCCGCCTGGTGTCGATGTCCACCACCCTCGCCACCAACGCCCTCGTCGAAGGGCAGGGCGGTCGGGTCGGTCTGGTGATGATCGGCTTCTCCGAAACCGATCTCGATAAAGACGGCCTCAAAACCGCCCTCGGCTCCGATCCGGTGATTTTCGTCCCCGGCGGCCACGACGTCCACGGCAACGAGACAAAGCTCGACCTTGCCGCGTTGGAAGATGCCCTGCCGGAACTGGCGACAAGCGTTTCCGGCTTCGCCGTCTGCGGCTACTTTTCCACCCGCAATCCCAAACATGAGATACTGGCCCGCGACCTGATCCGAGAACGGACGGGACTGCCCGTAACGACATCCCACGAACTCTCCTCCAAACTCGGCGGCCCCCGCCGCGCCCTGACGACGCTCCTCAACGCCCGGCTGATCTCGATGATCGACCGCCTCATCGCCGCCACCGAAGGTTTCCTTGCAGATCGCGGCATCGACGCCCCGCTGATGGTCGTGCGCGGTGACGGCGCGCTCGTCTCCGCCCGCTTCGCGCGCCAGCGGCCGATCGAGACGATCCTGTCCGGACCGGCCGCAAGCATCGTCGGCGCCCGTCATCTGACCAGGCTGGACGATGCCGTTGTCTCCGACATCGGCGGCACGACGACCGACATAGCAATCCTCGACAAGGGCGTCCCGCGGCTCGACCCGGACGGGGCAACGGTCGGCGGGTTTCGGACGATGGTCGAGGCCGTGGCGATGCGCACCTTCGGGCTCGGCGGCGATTCGGAAGTGACGGTCGCCGATGGGGGGCTCGATCCGGCGATCCTGCTCGGCCCCCGCCGCCTCGTGCCGCTGTCGCTCGCCGCGCATCAGCATGGCGCGGCCATCGCCGAAACGCTGGAACGCCAGCTCCGCGCTGCCAATCCCGGCCGCATGGATGGTCGTTTCGCGGTGCGAACCGGCGTGCCGGAACGACTGGCGGCCGGGCTCTCCGCTGCCGAGGCTCGGCTTTACGAGAAGGTGACGGCGACGCCGCTGCCGCTCGACCAGTTGCTGACCTCGACGGCCCAAGTGGCGACGCTGCAACGTCTCGTCGCGCGCGGCCTTGTTCATCTGTGTGGGTTCACCCCATCCGACGCCGCCCATGTGCTCGGACGGCAGGATAATTGGGACGAGCGCGCCGCCCGGCTCGGCGCGGAACTGGTGGCGCGGCGGCGTGACGGACGCGGGCAGGCGATCGCGGCGGGCGCGGCGGAGATTTCGCAGCGCGTGCTCGACGCTGTCACGCGCCGCTCGGCCGAACTGATGCTGGAATCGGCGCTCGCCGATGACGGTCTCGACGGCGCGGCGATCGTCGCCGGGCCGTTGGTCCAGCGCGCGCTCGACGGCAAGGCTGGCATCGCAAGGCTGGCGGTCGGTCTCGACCGGCAGGTCATCGGCCTCGGCGCATCGGCCGGCCTGCACTATGCCGGCCTGCCGAAGCTGGTCGGGCAGGGCTGCGTCGTGCCGGAAGATGCCGACGTGGCGAACGCCATCGGCGCGGTGGTGGGGCAGGTGCGCGTCAGCGCCGAAGCGGTCGTCACCCAGCCGGTAGAGGGCATTTTCCGCGTCAGCGCGGGCGAAACGATCTCCGACCACCGCTCGGAGGATGATGCACTTTCGGTCGCGAGCGCGCATCTGCGTGACCTTGCGCGCGAGGCAGCGCGGCGCGCCGGCAGCGACGATGTCGAGATCGACGTCGCGACCGATCTGCGCATCGCGACGATCGAAGGGCAGCGTGCGTTCATCGAGGCGAGCCTGCGCGCGGTGGCGACTGGCCGGCCGCGGATCACGCTGCGTTAGAATTTTTCGCAAGGCAGTTTCGCCTTTTGCCGAATTGACCGACCGCCCCGCGCGTGGTGAAAGCGATCAGGGCCTTCAAAGGCCATCGCCATGCGCTTTTGAGGGAGGTTTTCTGCATGAATGACCGCGTTGACGCCAATGGGTTGAAGATCGACCGGGTTCTCTACGACTTCATCGCCAACGAGGCCGTGGCCGGTACGGGCATCGATGCGGAAAGCTTCTGGCGGGATTTTGCAGTGATCGTCGCCGATCTCGCGCCGAAGAACCGGGCGCTTCTGGAAAAGCGCGACGCGATCCAGGAAAAGATCGACGCCTGGCACCGCGAGAACGGCGCGCCCAACGATCTGGCCGCCTATGAAGGCTTCCTGCGCTCGATCGACTACATCGTTCCCGAAGGCCCCGCCTTCAAGGTGACGACCGAGAACGTCGACGACGAGATCGCGACCATCGCCGGCCCGCAGCTCGTCGTCCCGGTGATGAATGCGCGCTATGCTCTGAACGCTGCCAATGCGCGATGGGGCTCGCTTTATGACGCGCTCTACGGCACCGACGCGATCCCCGAGACCGACGGCGCGGAAAAGGGCAAGGGCTACAATCCGAAGCGCGGCGAGAAGGTGATCGCCTGGGCGCGCGAATTCCTCGATGGCGCGGTGCCGCTGGAAGGTGCGAGCTGGACCGATACGCGGTCCTTCGGGGTCGAGGGCGGCAAGCTGGTCGTCGAGACGGCGAACGGGAAAACCGGGCTGAAGGATGGCGCGCAGTTCGCCGGCTATGTGGGCGATGCGGCTGCCCCGACGCAGTTCCTCATGAAGAACAACGGCATCCACATCGAGGTGCTCATCGACGCGGAATCCGACATCGGCAAATCCGATCCGGCGCATATTTCCGACGTCTGGCTCGAATCCGCGCTGACCACGATCCAGGATTGCGAGGATTCGGTCGCGGCCGTCGACGCCGAGGACAAGGTCGAGGTCTACCGCAACTGGCTCGGCCTGATGAAGGGCGATCTGACCGAGGAAGTGACCAAGGGCGGCAAGAGCTTCACGCGCAAGCTGAACCCTGATTTCGACTATACCGCGCCGGATGGCTCGACATTTTCGCTGCGCTGTCGCTCGCTGATGCTGGTGCGCAATGTCGGTCACCTGATGACCAACCCGGCGATCTTGGATGCGGAAGGCAACGAGGTGCCGGAAGGCATCATGGATGCCGCCATCACCGGCCTGATCGCACTGCACGACATCGGCCCGAACGGCCGCCGCGCGAATTCGCTGAAGGGCTCGATGTATGTCGTGAAGCCGAAGATGCACGGTCCCGAGGAGGTCGCCTTCGCATCCGAACTCTTCGGCCGCGTCGAGACGATGCTGGGCATGGCGCCGAACACGATGAAGATGGGCATCATGGACGAGGAGCGCCGCACGACGGTGAATCTCAAGGAGTGCATCCGCGCGGCGTCGTCGCGCGTGGTGTTCATCAACACCGGCTTCCTCGACCGCACCGGCGACGAGATGCACACCTCGATGGAAGCCGGCCCGATGATCCGCAAGGGCGACATGAAGCAGGCGGCCTGGATCGGCGCCTACGAGAACTGGAACGTCGATATCGGGCTGGAATGCGGGCTGGCCGGCCATGCGCAGATCGGCAAGGGCATGTGGGCGATGCCGGACCTGATGGCCGCGATGCTGGAGCAGAAGATCGGCCACCCGAAGGCAGGCGCCAACACCGCCTGGGTGCCGTCTCCGACGGCCGCGACGCTCCACGCGACCCACTATCACAAAGTCAACGTCGCCAAGGTGCAGGGCGAACTGAAGGCCCGCGCCCGTGCCAAGCTGGCCGATATCCTGTCGGTCCCGGTCGCGACGCGGCCGAACTGGACGCCCGAGGTCATCCAGCGCGAACTCGACAACAATGCGCAGGGAATTCTGGGCTACGTCGTGCGCTGGGTGGACCAGGGCGTCGGCTGCTCCAAGGTCCCGGACATCAACGATGTCGGCCTGATGGAAGACCGCGCGACATTGCGGATTTCGGCGCAGCACATGGCCAACTGGCTGCATCACGGTGTCTGCTCTCGCGATCAGGTGATGGAGACGATGAAGCGCATGGCCGCCGTAGTGGATCGGCAGAACGAGGGCGATGCGCTGTACCGGCCGATGGCGCCGGATTTCGACAACTCCATCGCGTTCCAGGCGGCGTGTGATCTGGTGTTGAAGGGGCGCGAGCAGCCGAATGGCTATACGGAGCCGGTGCTGCATCGGCGGCGGCTGGAGCTGAAGGCGAAGCGGGGCGCTTGATTTTCTTGCGTTTGGAGAAAACGGTGCGCGAAGCCCCCTCCACCGCCTTTGGCGGTCCCCCTCCCCCGCTTCGCAGGGGAGGAACTACCGTTGCGGATGGCCTCGACCTTGATCCTCCCCTGTTTACGGGGGAGGGGGACCATGCGAAGCATGGTGGAGGGGGCGCATTGCCATCTTATTCATGATCATCCTCGCCATCGACACCTCCGCCAATCTCTGCGCCGCCTCGATCCACGCCGACCGTGAACTCGGCCGTTGCGTGCGCGATCTCGGCAAGGGCCATGCCGAGCATCTGATGGCGGTGGTCGACGAGGCTTTGGCGGCGGCGGGTAAGACTTACGCCGATCTCGACAGGCTGGCCGTTTCCATCGGGCCGGGTTCGTTCACCGGCATCCGCGTCGGGGTTTCGGCCGCGCGCGCACTGGCGCTGGCGCTGAAAATCCCGGCCATCGGAATAACGACGCTCGAAGCGCTGGCATTTGAAGCGCGGCAGGCCAATGTCGGGCGGAACGTGTTGGCTGGACTCGATGGCGGGCGCGGCGAAATCCATGCCGCGCTCTACGGTCCGGACGGCGAAGAAATCGCAACGCCGGCCGCGATCGATCTGAAGGCGGCTTGCGAAATTGCGACGCGCGCGAACGCAATCCTCGTCGGCACGGCGGCGGATGCGATCCACGCGGCAGGAGGCGGGGCGATCGACATTGCCGGCCGGCAAGCGACGGCGGACATCGCAGCCTATGCCGTGCTCGGTTCGGGCAAGCCCGACACCGGCGCGCGACCGGCTCCGCTTTATCTCCGCTCCGCCGATGCCAAGGTGAACGCAGGCTTCGCCGTCGCGCGAAAGGCGGCGCCATGAAGATGCCATGGTCGACGCCGCGTGAATTCGCCATCGAGCCGCTGGAGATCGAGGATGCGGCGGCACTGCCGCGCATCCATGAGGAGGATTTCATCCGTCCTTGGTCGGAAGACGAGTTCGCCGATCTCCTGGCGCAGGGCAACGTCTTCGGTTTCGCCGCGCGCGAGGTCGGCAAGCGGCATCTCGGACCGGTCGGCTTCGTGCTGGTGCGGCAGGCGGCGGACGAGGCGGAAATCCTGACCGTCGCGGTCGCGCGCTCGGCGCGGCGGCTTGGGCTGGGGCGCAGCTTGATGGACGCCGTTCTGCGCGCGCTCCACGCCGAACGCACCGCCTCGCTCTTCCTCGAGGTCGACGAGACCAATGCGCCGGCGATCGCGCTTTATCGGCGGATCGGCTTCATCCAGGTCGGCAAGCGGCCGGACTATTACAAGCAGCCGGGCGGTGGGCGCACCGGCGCGATCGTCATGCGCCGCGATCTTCACTGACCCATGCGCGCCAAGGCGAAGCTTGCCATTGCCCTGATCGGCTTCGCGCTCGGCACGGCGGGTCTCGTGGCGTGGCAGACGGCGATGAAAATGACGCGCATCGGCGATCCGCGAAAGCCGGCACTGCTCTGGCACCGCATGGTTCTGGCGCTGCTCGGCATCCGCGTCCATGTGAGCGGGCCGCTATCGCCGCAGCGCCCGCTGCTGATCGCGGCGAACCATGTGTCGTGGACGGACATCATGGTGCTCGGCTCGATCGCGCCCGTGAACTTCATCGCCAAGGCGGAGGTCGCGACATGGCCGGTTCTGGGCCGGCTCTTTCGGTCGCAGAACTCCGTTTTCGTCGAGCGCGAGGCGCGCCATCGCTCCGGCCACCAGACGCGGGAAGTGGCCGAAACGCTGAAATCGGGCGATCCGCTGGTGCTGTTCGCCGAAGGCACGACGGCGTGCGGCAACCGGCTCCTGCCGTTCAAGTCGACGCTCTTCGGCGCGGCCGCGCAACTGTCCGACGAGGCGTTCGCGGTGCAGCCGGCGGCGCTCTTCTATTCGCGGCTGCACGGCATGGCGATGGGGCGGCGCCACCGCGCGCGCTATGCCTGGATCGGCGACGAGGAGCTGGTGCCGCACCTGCTGCGCATCCTCGAAAGCGGGCCCGTCGACGTCGAGGTGCGTTTCGGCGAGCCGATCAGTTTCGCCGGCGCGAACCGCAAGCAGGTCTCGGCGCGTTCGGAAGCGGCGATCCGCGAACTCGTGACCGGCGTCAGGCGCGGCGCGAAGCTGTGATCACGCGCGGTCTGTCCTTCGGCGCCAAAAAGCGTTAGAGGCTCGCCGCATGGAACAGACAGATACGATCGCTCCGCGGGAAACAGGTTTGGCGCAGGCCCGCAAGGTCTTCGTCAAGACCTATGGCTGCCAGATGAACGTCTACGACAGCCAGCGCATGTCCGATGCGCTGGCCGCCGATGGCTACCAGCCGACGGAGACGATCGAGGACGCCGATCTGGTGCTGCTCAACACCTGCCACATCCGCGAGAAGGCGGCCGAAAAGGTCTATTCGGAGCTTGGGCGCATCCGCGACTTGAAGGCAGAGCGCGCCGCCGAGGGCCGCCAGATGGTCGTCGGCGTGACCGGCTGCGTGGCGCAGGCCGAGGGCGACGAAATCCTGCGCCGCGCGCCGGCGGTCGATCTCGTGGTCGGTCCGCAGACCTATCATCGCCTGCCGGCGGTGGTGCGGAAGGCGCGCGCGGGCGAAAAGGTGGTCGAGACCGAATATGCGCTCGAAGACAAGTTCGAGCATTTGCCGCAGCCGAACAAGGCGGCGGTCAGGTCGCGCGGCGTGACGGCTTTTCTGACCGTGCAGGAAGGCTGCGACAAGTTCTGCACCTTCTGCGTGGTGCCCTATACGCGCGGCTCGGAAATCTCGCGGCCCGTCGCGCAGATCGTGGCGGAGGCGCAGCGGCTCGTCGAGGGCGGCGTGCGCGAGATCACGCTGCTCGGCCAGAACGTCAATGCCTGGCATGGCGAGGGCGCAGATGGCAGGGAGTGGGGGCTCGGCGAGCTTCTGTTCCGACTGGCCGAAATTCCGGGGCTCGCCCGGCTACGCTATACGACCAGCCATCCGCGCGACATGGACGACGCGCTGATCGCGGCGCATCGCGACCTTGAACAGTTGATGCCCTATCTCCATCTGCCCGTTCAGTCGGGCTCGGATCGCATCTTGAAGGCGATGAACCGCAAGCACACGGCCGACGACTATCTGCGGTTGGTCGATCGCATTCGCGGCGTGCGCGGCGACATCGCCATGTCGGGCGATTTCATCGTCGGCTTCCCCGGCGAGACCGACGAGGACTTCTGTGCGACGATGAAGCTGGTGCGCGAGGTGGATTATGCACAGGCTTTCTCGTTCAAATATTCGCCGCGTCCGGGAACACCGGGCGCCGAGATGAAGTTGCACGTCGAGGAACGTGTGAAGGACGAAAGGCTGCAGGAACTGCAGGCTTTGCTGACAAACCAGCTCGAAGCGTTCACGCAGACCCGCGTCGGCATGGTGATGGACACGCTGATCGAGAAGCCGGGCCGGCGCGAGGGACAGATCGTCGGACGCTCGCCCTGGCTGCAGCCGGTGATTCTTGATGAAACCGTCGGCCGAATCGGCGACATTGTCCGGGTGAAGGTATTGAGCGCCGGCCGCAACAGCCTGTTTGCCGAGCCGGTTTGAGGTCAGGCACCAATGAGGAGAGCCGATTGAGCGTCGCACCGGAACTGAAGCCCGGCCCCCAGGGGGCGTCGGACATGGCGCATATCGTACTCACCTTCGACAACAACGGACTTGCCTCCGCCCTTTACGGTCAGTTCGACGAGAATCTGGCGCGCATCGAGCAGAAGCTCGGCCTCGACATCCGTTCCAAGGGCAACCAGCTTTCGATCCGCGGCGAGCCTGGCGCGGCCGAACAGGCGCGCCGCGCGCTGGATTATCTCTACGGCCTCCTGCAGAAGGGCCACGATGTCTCGCCGTCGGAGGTTGACGGCGCGATCCGCATCTCGATCGCCGCCGACGACCAGTTGACGCTGCCGACGCTCGAGCGCAAGGGCAAGATGGCGGCGGCGCAGATCGCGACGCGCAAGCGCACCATCTATGCCCGCTCGGTCAATCAGGACGCCTATATGCGCGCGCTGGAGCGCTCCGAACTGGTGTTCGGCATCGGGCCTGCCGGCACCGGCAAGACCTATCTCGCCGTCGCACACGCCGCGATGCTGCTCGAGCGCGGCGCCGTGGAGCGCATTATCCTGTCGCGGCCGGCGGTGGAGGCGGGCGAGCGGCTCGGCTTCCTGCCGGGCGACATGAAGGAAAAGGTCGACCCCTATCTACGCCCGCTCTACGACGCGCTCTACGACATGATGCCGGCCGACAAGGTGGAACGCGCCATCGCCGCGGAAGTGATCGAGATCGCGCCGCTCGCCTTCATGCGCGGGCGAACGCTGCGCAATGCCGCGATCATCCTCGACGAGGCGCAGAACACGACGCCGATGCAGATGAAGATGTTTTTGACCCGCCTCGGCGAGGGCGGGCGCATGATCGTCACGGGCGATCCGAGCCAGATCGACTTGCCGCCCAACACCAAATCCGGCCTCGTCGAGGCGCTGCGCATCCTCACCGACGTTCCGGGCATCGTCACCTGTCGCTTCAACGACGTTGATGTCGTCCGTCATTCGCTCGTCGCCGAAATCGTGCGCGCCTATGACCGGGAAGGCGCTGGCATGCCCGGCCGGGGGCCGCTTCAGGTCTGAAAATGACGATCGAGATCGACATCGCCATGGAGGCCGGCGACTGGCCGGCCGAAGACGAACTGCACGGCCATGCCGAACGGGCGGCCGACGCCGTCTTCGCCGAGCTCGATATCGCCGATCCGGCGTCCGAACTCAGTCTGCTCTTCACCGACGACGCCTCGATCCGCGTCCTCAACCGGGACTGGCGCGGGAAGGACAAGGCGACCAACGTCCTCTCCTTCCCGGCATTCGAGGTCGCGCCGGGCGATCCGTTGCCGCCGATGCTCGGAGACGTTATTCTGGCCTTCGAGACGGTTTCGGCCGAAGCGGCACTGGAAGCAAAGCCGTTCGCGCACCATCTGACCCATCTGATCGTCCACGGCTTGCTTCATCTTCTGGGCTACGACCACGAAAATGACGCAGAGGCGGACGAGATGGAGGGGCTGGAACGCAAGGTGCTCGCGCGTCTTGCCATTCCCGATCCGTATGTCTAACTGGTAGGGCCAACATGGCCTTAGGGACAATGAACGAACAAACGCAGATTGAGGCTTCCCCCGAACGGGCAGAAGCAGGCGGCTCCGACGAAGGTTCGGACGCCCAAAGTAGGACCGCTGGCACTGCCGGCAAGTCCACAACTTTCCTCCACAGGCTCTCGGGGCTGTTCAAGCCCAGGAACGGCTCGTCGATCCGCGAGGATCTGGCCGACGCGCTCGACGAGCATTCGCTGGATTCGGCCGGCTTTTCGCCGGGCGAGCGCGCGATGCTCAAGAACATCCTGCGGCTGCGCGAACTGCGCGTCGAGGACGTCATGATCCCCCGCGCCGACATCCAGGCGGTGGAGATCACGACGACGCTCGGCGACCTTATGGTCACGTTCGAGCGGCTCGGCCATTCGCGCATGCCTGTTTATGGCGAGACGCTGGACGATCCGCGCGGCATGGTCCACATCCGCGACGTGATCGCCCACATCACCCGCACGGCGGGACAGAAGAAGTCGCGGGCGACGAAGAAGCCGCTCAACGCCGCGACGCTTGATCTCTCCAATGTCGAGTTGGGAAAGAGCATCGGCGAACTGAGCCTCGTGCGAAAACTGCTTTTCGTGCCGCCGTCGATGCTCGCTTCCGACCTGATGGCGCGGATGCAGGCCGAACGGCTGCAGATGGCGCTCGTCATCGACGAATATGGCGGCACCGACGGCCTCGTTTCGCTGGAGGACATTGTCGAGATGGTCGTCGGCGACATCGAGGACGAGCATGACGACGACGAGGCGATGATCACGCAGGCGGGCGACGGCGTCTTCATCGTCGATGCCAAGGCCGAGATCGACGACGTCGCCGAGAAGATCGGCGATGCGTTCTCGGCCGGTGAGCACGGCGAATATGTCGACACGATCGGCGGCATGATCTTCAACGCGCTCGGCCGCGTGCCCGCGCGCGGCGAGGTGGTCCAGGCGATCCCTGGCTTCGAGTTCCACGTGCTCGACGCTGACCCGCGAAGGGTCAAACGGGTGCGCATCGTCCAGAGCCGCGGCACGGATCGCCGCCGGCGTCAGGTGCGGCAGGCGACGAATTAGGCTTTGGGTGCAGGTCGGGTTTTTGCGAAGGGGACCCCCACCCTGTATCCCTCCCCACAAGGGGGAGGGAGTCGCGAGCGTTCCGGCGAACGATCAATGCACCACCCGGTTTGACGGGTAGAGCGGTACGCCGATGCCCTCCCTCCCCCTTGTGGGGAGGGATAAAGGGTGGGGGTCCCTTTCGACCAAACGAGTCGAAAACCGCGCATGCCATCAGTCATGAAAGCGCAATTCTCACGTCCGTTTGGAAAGCCCCAGCGCCTTTGCTAAAGAGGTGCGGGGTTTGATTCTGGCAGCGGACGGGTGAATGGAGCGCCTTGCGGGCAAGATAATTCTCCTGTCGGGGGCCGGCAGGGCGCTGGTCGCCTTGGCTGCGGGCGCGATTGCGAGCCTGTCTCAGGCGCCGTTCGATTTTCCGCTTGCCGCTTTCGTCGCTTTTCCGGTTCTCGTCTGGCTGCTTGACGGGGCCGTTGCCGCACCCGAACGGCGCGGCCTGAGCAGGCTCGGACCGTCCTTTCTGGTCGGCTGGCTGTTCGGTTTCGGCTATTTCCTGGTCGGCCTCTGGTGGACGGGCAACGCGCTTCTGGTCGAGGCCGATCTCTTCGCCTGGGCTCTGCCGCTGGCCATTATCGGCCTGCCGGCGGTTCTGGCGTTCTTCTATGCGTTTGCAGCGGCGCTCGCGAAGATCGCCTGGAGCGACGATATCGGGCGCATCGCAGCGCTTGCCGTCGCCTTCGCGTTCGCCGAATGGCTGCGCTCGGTGCTCTTTTCCGGATTTCCCTGGAACGCCGTCGGCTATGCGGCGATGCCTGTGCCGCTCGCCATGCAGTCGATCGCTATCGTCGGCGCGGTCGGGATCAACGTCCTTGCCGTTTTCGTCTTTTCGCTGCCCGCGCTGCTTGCAGGTCGCGCGCATCTGAAGCTGGGGGCGGCACTCGGCGTCGGGCTGGTCGTGCTTCATCTGGGCTATGGCGGGCTTCGTCTTTCGCAGGCCGAGGCGACCGATGGTGCCGAGACGATCGCGATCCGCGTGATCCAGCCGTCGATCCTGCAGAGCCAGAAATGGGACATGGCCGAGCGCGACCGGATTTTCCAGGCGCATCTCGACCTGACGACACGGCCGGTGGAGGAAGGTGGCGAGAAGGCGGACATCGTCGTGTGGCCCGAAACGTCGGTGCCGTTCCTCTTCGGCGACAGGCCCGACGCCCTCGCCGCGCTCGGCGCGGCCATCGACGACGACCAGCGCCTGCTCGCCGGCATCGTGCGCGCGGAAGCGCGCGGGGAGGGCGAGACTTCCTATTACAATTCGATCGTCGTCATCGACGGGTCGGGCGAGATCGTCGATGCCTTCGACAAGGTGCGGCTCGTCCCGTTCGGCGAATACCTGCCGTTCCAGGAATTCCTGTCCCGCTTCGGCCTGCGGCAACTGGCGCAGAACATTGGCGGTTTTTCCGCAGGCTCGACGCGCCGGCCGCTCGATCTGGGCGGCGGCGTCTCCGGCCTGCCCTTCATCTGCTACGAAGTGATTTTCCCCGGCATCGCGCCTCGCGGCGGCGGCGATGCGAGGCTTCTCATCAACGTCACCAACGATGCCTGGTTCGGCGATACGCCCGGACCCTACCAGCATTTTCGCCAGGCCCAGTTCCGCGCCGTCGAATCGGGCCTGCCGCTCGTTCGCGCCGCCAACAACGGCATTTCGGCGGTGGTCGACGGCTATGGCCGCGTGGTCGACGGACTGGCCGTCGATGCCGTCGGCGTGCTCGACGTGGACGTTCCGCTCGGCGAGGCCGGAGCGTTCCTGCCGCCGTTGCGCCCCGGTCTCGTCGGCTGGAGCCTGCTGATCGCACTTGGCATCGCTGCCACAGCAAACAACCTGCGGTCGCGCCATCGTGTCAATTGACACACATATATTAGCGACTCATAGTCAGATTACCGCGATCTAGAGTCGGGCGGGCCTTGGGGCGCTCGCACGACACGCGGCCAGAAGCGCAAAGCTCAACGACAATGGCCTGCTCCAATGGGCTAACATCATGATAACCAATAAGAAGAAGCCGAATCCGATCGACATACACGTCGGCAGTCGGGTGCGGTTGCGTCGTAACATGCTCGGCATGAGCCAGGAAAAGCTTGGCGAAATGCTCGGGATCACGTTCCAGCAGATCCAGAAATACGAAAAGGGCACGAACCGTGTCGGTGCCAGTCGCCTGCAGGCGATTTCAACCGTCATGAACGTTCCGGTTTCCTATTTCTTCGAGGACGCGCCGGGGCAGGACGAGAACCGCAGCGGCTTTTCGGAGGATGACGGATCGACCTATGTGGTCGATTTCCTGAACAGTTCCGAAGGCCTGCAACTCACCCGCGCCTTCATCAAGATTTCCGATCCGAAAGTTCGGCGCCGGATCATCGATCTGGTCAAGTCGCTCGCATCCGACGACGACGAAACGCCGTAGAGGGAAGAGCCCGGCGGATTTGAGGACTCGGTCGAGCATGTCTTGACCGGGCCTTCTGCGCTTGGCTACACGTCTTTCCGCCTGCCCTTTCGGCAGAGCGCTTTCCAGAGGGGACACCCGATCTTGCGCCAGAACTATATCTTCACCTCCGAATCCGTATCCGAAGGCCACCCCGACAAGGTGTGCGACCGCATCTCCGACGAGATCGTGGACCTGGTCTATCGCGAGGCGGCGAAGAAGAACGGCAGCGGCAAGCCGCAGATGGATGCGTGGAAGGTGCGCGTCGCCTGCGAAACGCTCGCCACCACCAACCGTGTCGTCATCGCCGGCGAGGTCCGCGTACCCGACACGCTGTTGAAGAAGTCCAAGGACGGTGAATTCGTCAAGGATGCCGCGGGCAACCCGATGGTCAATCCGGCCAAGTTCAAGTCGGTGGCGCGCAAGGCGATCCGTGCGATCGGCTACGAGCAGGACGGCTTCCACTGGAAGACGGCGAAGATCGACGTTCTCCTCCACGGCCAGTCCGCCCACATCGCCCAGGGCGTCGACAATGCGTCCGACAAGCAGGGCGAGGAAGGCGCGGGCGACCAGGGCATCATGTTCGGCTATGCCTGCCGCGAGACGCCGGACCTGATGCCGGCGCCGATCTACTACAGCCACAAGATTCTCGAGCTTCTGGCCGACGCCCGCAAGAGCGGCGACGGCGACGTGGCGCGGCTCGGTCCCGATGCCAAGAGCCAGGTGACCGTGCGCTATGTCGACGGCCAGCCGAAGGAAGCGACGCAGATCGTGCTCTCGACCCAGCACATCGATCCCGAGTGGGATAACAAGAAGGTGCGCAAGGTCGTCGAGCCCTACATCCGCGAGGCGCTGTCCTCCGGCGGGCTGTCGATCGCCGACGACTGCAACTGGTACATCAATCCGACCGGCAAGTTCGTCATCGGCGGACCCGATGGGGATTCCGGCCTGACGGGCCGCAAGATCATCGTCGACACCTATGGCGGCGCGGCTCCGCATGGCGGCGGCGCGTTCTCGGGCAAGGACACGACCAAGGTCGACCGCTCGGCAGCTTATGCCGCGCGCTATCTGGCCAAGAACGTGGTCGCGGCGAAGCTGGCCGACCGCTGCACGATCCAGCTCGCCTACGCCATCGGCGTCGCCCAGCCGCTGTCGGTCTATGTCGACCTGCACGGCACCGGCAAGGTCGCCGAAGAGGTGGTGGAGAAGGCGCTGCGCGAGGTCATGGACCTGTCGCCGTCCGGCATTCGCCGGCACCTGGACCTGAACAAGCCGATCTATGCGCGCACGGCCGCCTATGGCCATTTCGGCCGCAAGGCCGGCCGCGACGGCTCGTTTTCCTGGGAAAAGACGGACCTCGTGAAGGCCCTCAGGCAAGCGGTCGCCGCCTGAAAATGTCGGGACACGTTTGGGGAGAGCGGGCGACCGAAGCCTTTTTCGGCCGCCGGCACGGCAAGACGATGAGCCCGAAGCAGGTGGCGCAGATGGCGACCCACCTGCCGCGGCTGAAACTCGATTTGAAGACGCCGGCACCCGCCGATCTGCGCACGCTGTTCGCAGCGCCGGTAGATGAGGTCAGGCTGGAGATCGGCTTCGGCGGCGGCGAGCATTTTCATCACGAGGCGTCGCGTTTTCCTCAAGCCGGCTTCATCGGCGTCGAGCCCTTCGTCAACGGCATGGCGAAGTTCGTGTCGCAGTTCGATGCGGCGCCGCTCGCCAATGTCCGGCTCCATGACGACGACGCCACCGAACTTCTCGACTGGCTGCCGGGGGCATCGCTGTCGGCGATCGATCTTCTCTATCCCGATCCGTGGACGAAGAAACGGCACTGGAAGCGGCGCTTCGTCAGCCCGGTCAATCTCGACCGTTTCGCGCGCGTCCTGAAGCCGGGTGGGCGGTTCCGCTTCGCCTCCGACATCCCGCATTACGTCAACTGGACGCTGGCGCATTGCCGGGCGCATGGCGATTTCGACTGGCAGGCGGAGGGGCCGGACGACTGGCGCCAGCCTTATGAAGGCTGGCCGGGCACGCGCTATGAGGCGAAGGCGATCCGCGAGGGGCGTACGCCTGCCTATCTGACGTTCAGGCGGATCTGATCAGCGGCGCTCGATGGCACGGAACTGAGCCGGGTCGATGCCGAGGCGGGACAGATCGCCGGCGTGGGCCGGACGGCCGGCTTCGGCGGCGGCGGACACGGCGATCGCGCTGCGGAAAATGCCGAAGAAGCTGGAAACGCTGCGCTGGAGCGAACGGGACATGGCTGCGATCCTTTCAGAATTGTGCGATGCAGCAAAGATAGGTGCGCTGCCGCGATTTCGCCAATACCGCTTCGTCAGGGCAGCCATGCAGGAATGCAGGGGTCAACGCCGCTCTTGATCGGACGGGCCGGTTGGCGTATAGGAGCGTCAAATTCTTGGTCGGTATGGCAAAGAGTGGGTCCACCCGGTCCCGCTCTTTTTTGTTACCGGCCGCACGATCAGGGTCACCAATTGAGCGAAACCGGCACTTCCAAACCTTCGGGCGACGACCGCATCATCCGCGAGACGGGCATCGATGCGCGCATTGCGCAGATCATCGAACCGGTAATGCGTTCGATGGGCTACCAGCTCGTGCGGGTGCGCCTGTCGGGCCAGAACGGCCTGACGCTGCAGATCATGGCCGAGCGCTTCGACGGCACGATGACGGTCGAGGATTGCGAGGAGGTCAGCCGCGCCGTCTCGCCGGTTCTCGACGTGGAAGACCCGATCGAAAAGGCCTATCATCTGGAAGTGTCCTCGCCGGGCATCGACCGGCCGATGGTGCGCAAGTCCGACTTCGTCCTGGCCAAGGGGCATCTGGCGAAGATCGAGACCAGCCTGATGGTCGCCGGGCGCAAGCGCTTCAAGGGCAAGATCGTCGAGGCGGACGAAAACGGTATCACGCTCGAGAGCGATCAGCTCAGCTATGGCGAGGAACCGGTCGCGCGCATCCCTTACGACGCGCTCGGTGACGCCAAGCTGATCCTGACCGACGATCTGATCCGCGAGACGCTGAAGCGCGACAAGGCCGCCAAGAAGGCGCGCAAGCTCGACGACGACGTGGAAATCGAAGGCGACGGACCCGACGCCGACAACGACAACTGATTGAGACGGACGCCTGACGCGCTGCGCAGGCAAAGTGCCCAAGGAGACTTACCATGGCAGTGAGTGCAAACAGGCTCGAGCTTCTGCAGATCGCCGACGCCGTCGCCCGCGAAAAGTCGATCGACAAGCAGATCGTCATCGCCGCAATGGCCGACGCCATCCAGAAGGCGGCGCGCTCGCGCTACGGCCAGGAAACCAACATCCGCGCCGACATCAACCCGACGACCGGCGAGATGAAGCTGCAGCGCCTGCTCGAAGTGGTCGAGACCGTCGAGGAATATGCCCGCGAGATTTCGATCGAGGATGCCCGCCACCGCAATCCGGACGCACAGGTCGGCGATTTCATCGCGGACCTGCTTCCGCCGATGGACTTTGGCCGTATCGCCGCCCAGTCGGCCAAGCAGGTCATCGTCCAGAAGGTCCGCGAAGCCGAGCGCGACCGCCAGTATGACGAATATCGCGACCGCGTCGGCGAGATCGTCAACGGCTCGGTCAAGCGCGTCGAATACGGCAACGTCATCGTCGACCTCGGCCGTGGCGAGGCGATCATCCGCCGCGACGAACTGATCCCGCGCGAAAACTACAAGTATGGCGACCGCGTCCGCGCCTATGTCTACGACGTGCGCCGCGAGCAGCGCGGCCCGCAGATATTCCTGTCGCGCACCCATCCGCAGTTCATGGCCAAGCTCTTCCAGATGGAAGTGCCGGAAATCTACGACGGCATCATCGAGATCAAGTCGGTCGCCCGCGACCCCGGTTCGCGCGCCAAGATCGCGGTCATCTCGCGCGACTCGTCGATCGATCCGGTCGGCGCCTGCGTCGGTATGCGCGGTTCGCGCGTTCAGGCCGTCGTCGGCGAGCTCCAGGGCGAGAAGATCGACATCATTCCGTGGAGCCAGGACGCCGCCGCGTTCATCGTCAACGCGCTGCAGCCGGCGGAAGTCGCCAAGGTCGTTCTGGACGAGGATGCCGAGCGCATCGAAGTCGTGGTGCCGGATGATCAGCTCTCGCTGGCCATCGGCCGCCGCGGCCAGAATGTGCGCCTTGCCTCGCAGCTCACCGGCTGGGACATCGACATCCTGACCGAGGAAGAGGAATCGCAGCGCCGCCAGAAGGAATTCGTCGAGCGCTCGAACCTGTTCATGGACGCGCTCAACGTGGACGAGATGGTCGGCCAGGTTCTGGCGTCGGAAGGCTTCACGAGCGTCGAGGAAGTCGCCTATGTCGACTCGGACGAGATCGCGTCGATCGACGGTTTCGACGAGGACACGGCGTCCGAGATTCAGGAGCGGGCCCGCGAGCATCTCGAGCGCATCGAATCCGAATATGACGAGAAGCGCCGCACGCTCGGCGTCCTCGACGAATTGCGCGAAATTCCCGGCATGACGACCGCAATGCTGGTCGCGGTCGGCGAGGACGACGTCAAGTCGATCGAGGACTTCGCCGGCTACGCCGTCGACGATCTCGTCGGCTGGAAGGAGCGCAAGGACGGCGAGACGAAGATGTTCGAGGGCGTCCTGTCGCCCTTTGGCGTCACCCGCGCCGATGCCGAGCAGATGGTCGTCGCCGCCCGCCTCAAGGCCGGCTGGATCACCGAGGACGATCTGGCCTCCGAAGAGGAAGCCGCTACCGAGGGCGAGGCCCAGGACGAAACGCAGGGCGCCTGATCGGGTGCCGGATGGATGGAGCGCACTTGAACGCGGCCAGCGAACGCACATGTATAGTGACGAGGCAGGGCGGATCGCCTGACGGCTTGATCCGCTTCGTGGCCGGTCCCGATATGGGCGTCGTTCCCGATCTCAAGCGCAATCTGCCCGGTCGCGGCTGCTGGGTGACGGCGGAGCGGACCATCCTGGACAAGGCGGTGGCGAAGAACCTCTTCGCCCGCGCCCTGAAGGAAAAGGTCACCGTATCGTCCGATCTCGGCGATCTCGTCGACCGGCTTCTGGCCCGGCAGGCGCTCGGGTCGATCGGATTGGCGCGCAAGGCCGGGCAACTGGTGCTCGGCGCCGCGAAAGTCGAGGCCGCAGTGCGCAGCGGCAAGGCAAAACTCGTCCTTCACGCCATCGAAGCGTCGGAGGACGGCGTGCGCAAGATTACCCAGGCACGGCGCTCCGTTGTGCATCTGGAAGGGCCGGATATCCCCGCCTACAAACTCTTTTCGCAGGCCGAATTGGGTTTGGCATTGGGGGGGGCAAATGTGATACATGCTGCCGTGCTCGGCTTGGATGCCGGCAAAGCGGCGGCAAAGCGCGTGGGTGCGCTTGACCGATATCGGGGCGGAACCCCGGACGAGCGGAATGCGAATGCGGCGGTCATCGACCACCGAGAGGCCGCAGAGGATACGGAATGAGTGATACGAAATCGGGTGACGACAAGACGTTGAGCGTCAACACCAAGAAGACCTTGACGCTGAAGCGCCCCGGCGTGGAGCAGGGAACCGTGCGCCAGAATTTCTCGCACGGCCGCACCAAGTCCGTCGTCGTCGAGACCAAGAAGCGCAAGTTCTCCATGCCGGGCGACAAGCCGGAAGCGCCTGTCGCTGCCGCCGTGCCGGCGGCTGCGCCTGTCGTTGCGCCCAAGCCCAAGCCGGCAGCGCCCGTCCAGGCAGCGCCCGCTCCTGTCATCGAGCCGGTCGTGCGCGCGCCGCAGCCTCAGCCGCAGCGCCCCGCACCCTCCCAGCAGGCACCGCGTCCCGCACCCCGTCCGGTCGGCAATCGCGGTTCGGGCATGGTCCTGAACTCGCTGTCGAGCGGCGAGATGGATGCCCGCCGTCGTGCGCTCGAAGGCGCTCGCGTGCGCGAACAGGAAGAGCGCGTGCGCGCCGCCGAGGACGCCAAGCGCCGCGTCGAGGAAGATGCCCGCCGCGCCAAGGAGCGTGAGGAATCCGCCCGCCGCCAGGCCGAGGAGGAAGCCCGGCTCCAGTCCGAGGCGGAATCGCGCCGCCGCGCCGAAGAGGAAGCTCGTCGCCGTGCGCCCGTCACCCCGGCAGTCGCCGAGGAAGAGGAAGCGGATTCGCGCGCCAAGGCACGCCCGGCAACCGCCATCAAGCGCGGTCCGGTCAAGGCTGCCGTCGAGGCGCCGCGCCCGGCCAAGCCACGCACCGACGACGACCGTCGCCGCGGCAAGCTGACGCTCTCCGTCGCCACGTCGGATGACGGCGATGCGCGCGGTCGTTCGCTCTCGTCGATGCGCCGCCGCCAGGAAAAGTTCAAGCGCGCCCAGATGCAGGAGCCGCGCGAGAAGATTTCCCGCGAGGTGATTCTGCCCGAAACGATTACGGTGCAGGAACTTGCACAGCGCATGGCCGAGCGTGCCGTGGACGTGGTCAAATACTTCATGAAGCAGGGCCAGATCATGAAGCCCGGCGACATCATCGATGCCGATACGGCCGAGCTCGTCGCGTCCGAATTCGGGCACACCGTTCGCCGCGTGTCGGAATCCGACGTCGAGACCGGCATGTTCGACATCGCCGACAACGCCGAGGACCTGAAGTCGCGTCCTCCGGTCGTCACCATCATGGGTCACGTCGATCACGGCAAGACCTCGCTGCTCGACGCCATCCGCAAGGCCAATGTCGTTTCGGGCGAGGCCGGCGGCATCACCCAGCACATCGGTGCCTACCAGGTCGAGCAGGACGGTCAGAAGATCACCTTCATCGATACGCCCGGCCACGCCGCCTTCACGGCGATGCGCGCCCGCGGCGCGCAGGCGACCGACATCGCGATCCTCGTGGTTGCGGCCGACGACAGCGTCATGCCGCAGACCATCGAGTCCATCAGCCACGCCAAGGCGGCCGGTGTGCCGATCATCGTGGCGATCAACAAGATCGACAAGCCGCAGGCCGACCCGCAGAAGGTGCGCACGCAACTCCTTCAGCACGAGGTCTTCGTGGAATCGCTCGGCGGTGAAGTGCTGGACGTCGAGGTTTCGGCGGCCAAGGGCACCAATCTCGACAAGCTTCTCGAGGCGATCCTGCTGCAGGCCGAAATTCTCGACCTGAAGGCCAATCCGGACCGCACCGCCGAGGGCGTCGTCATCGAGGCTAAGCTCGACAAGGGCCGCGGCTCGGTCGCGACCGTGCTCGTCCAGGCCGGTACGCTCAAGATCGGCGACATCATCGTCACCGGCAACGAGTGGGGCCGCGTCCGCGCGCTCGTCAACGACAAGGGCGACCAGATCAAGGAAGCCGGTCCGGCATTGCCGGTCGAGGTCCTGGGTCTCCAGGGCACGCCGCAGGCCGGCGACCGCTTCGCCGTGGTCGAAAACGAGGCCAAGGCGCGCGAGATCGCCGAGTATCGCCAGCGTCTCGCCCGCGAGAAGGCTGTCGCACGCCAGGCTGGCCAGCGCGGTTCGCTGGAGCAGATGATGTCGCAGCTCCAGACCTCGGGACTCAAGGAGTTCCCGCTGGTCATCAAGGGCGACGTGCAGGGCTCGATCGAGGCGATCATCTCCGCGCTCGACAAGCTGGGCACCGACGAAGTGCGCGCGCGCATCGTCCATTCGGGCGCCGGCGCCATCACCGAAAGCGACGTTTCGCTGGCGGAAACGTCCGGCGCGGTCATCCTCGGCTTCAACGTGCGTGCCAACAAGCAGGCGCGTGAGGCTTCCGAGCAGGCCGGCATCGAGACCCGCTACTACAACATCATCTACGACCTCGTGGACGACATCAAAGCCGCCATGTCCGGCCTCCTGTCGCCCGAACGCCGCGAGACCTTCCTCGGCAATGCCGAGATTCTCGAAGTGTTCAACATCACCAAGGTCGGCAAGGTGGCGGGCTGCCGCGTCACGGAAGGCAAGATGGAGCGCGGCGCCGGCGTGCGTCTGGTGCGCGACAACGTCGTCATCCACGAAGGCAAGCTCAAGACGCTCAAGCGCTTCAAGGACGAAGTCTCCGAAGTGCCGGTCGGCCAGGAGTGCGGCATGGCCTTCGAGAACTACGAGGACATTCGTGCCGGCGACGTCATCGAGTGCTTCCGCGTCGAGATGATCACGCGCACGCTCTAGTGCGCGGAACATGAAACGAGGCAGCGGCGGGGCCCCCGCCGTTGCATCCGTTTGAACGAAGTCGCGACGGTTTGACCCCGTTCGCGCGAGATCGAGGTAATCCCATGTCCCGCTTCGCTTCGGACGGCCCGTCCCAGCGCCAGCTTCGCATTGGCGAGCAGGTGCGCCATGCGCTCGCCGACGTCATTCAGCGCGGCGAGGTGCGCGACGACGTGATCGAGGGCACTGTCATCTCGATCTCCGAAGTGCGGATGTCGCCGGACCTGAAGATCGCGACGGCCTTCGTCTCGCCGCTCGGCGCCAAGGACGACCAGGCCGTGATCAAGGCGCTGGCGAAGAACGCGAAGTTCATTCGCGGCCGCGTCTCGGGCGCGTTGCGCCAGATGAAATACATGCCCGAATTCCGGTTCCGGCTCGACACCAGCTACGACAATTTCGCCAAGATCGATGCGCTCCTCCGCTCGCCGGAAGTGGTGCGCGACCTTGACGACGAAGACGAGGACAAGAGCTAGTATGGCGCGGCGCGGCAAGAAGAAGGGGCGTCCGGTTTCCGGCTGGCTGATTCTCGACAAGCCGGTGGGCATGGGCTCCACCGATGCGGTCTCGAAGGTGAAGTGGCTGTTCAACGCCGAAAAGGCCGGCCATGCCGGCACGCTCGACCCGCTCGCTTCCGGCATGCTGCCGATCGCGCTCGGCGAGGCGACCAAGACGGTGCCCTATGTGCAGGACGGCGCCAAGGTCTACCGCTTCACGGTGACCTGGGGCGAGGAGCGGGCGACCGACGACCTCGAAGGCGATGTCACGAAGCGCTCCGATGTGCGGCCGACCGAGGCCGAGATCCGCGCGGTCATGCCGAACTATACCGGTGTCATCATGCAGACGCCGCCGCAATTCTCGGCCATCAAGATCGCCGGTGAGCGCGCCTATGATCTCGCCCGTGAAGGCGAAACTGTCGACATTCCGGCCCGCGAGGTCGAGATCGGCCGGTTCGACCTGATCGAACGCAACGACGACAGCGCGGTGTTCGAGATCGAGTGCGGCAAGGGCACCTATGTGCGCTCGCTCGCCCGCGACATGGGCCGCGACATGGGCTGCTACGGTCACATCTCGACGCTGCGGCGCACCGAGGTCGACCCGTTCACCGCCGACGATCTGGTCACGCTCGCCGAACTGGAAGCGGCCGTGGCATCGAATGCTCCGGAACTGGCCGAGGGCGAGGCGCCCCGACGGCCGGAAGGCGCGCAACTGAAGGCGCTCGACGACCTGCTCGTCGACACCGGCGCCGCGCTCGATTGCCTGCCGCAGGTGGCGCTGACGGATGATGCCGCCGCGCGCATACGGCTCGGCAATCCGGTTATCATCCGCGGCCGCGACGCGCCGCTCGAAGCCGACGAAGCCTGCGCCACCGCGCGCGGCAAGCTCGTCGCGATCGGCATGATCGAGGCTGGCATGTTCAAGCCGAAGCGCGTTTTCGTCGGCTGAACGCGACGCGCCCGGTTTTTCGCCCCAATTGAATTTTAGCAATCGGTGAACGATTCCCCGGAAGGGGAAAACGTTCATCAATTGTTAGCGCCTCCAGGTCGACACATGCGCTAACCTGCAGACGAGACGAGCTCGAATCGCTCGCGAGCCGGGGGAATGATTTGAGCGACGGAGCGACCGACAAGCCTGCCGAAAACGTGCGCACCCGCCTCTTCTCGTGGCCGCTGCCGATCGGCGCGTATCTCGGCGCACTCGTCGCGGTCGCGCTCATCCCGACACTTCTGTTCACCGCTGTCCTGCTCGAGCGAAACAACCGGGCCCAGCAGGACGTACTGACGACGCTGGCCGAAGCCACGGCCGGGTCGATCGTCGAGACGATCGACCGTGAACTCGCCGGCATGACGACGACGCTGCGGGTGCTGTCGACGTCGCGCTCGCTCGACACCGACGATCTCGTTGAACTCTACGACCGGGCCAGAAGTGCGCTTCGCGACACCCGATCCTACTTCATCCTGCTCGACGAAAATCTCGACCAGCTCATCAATACGCGCGTCGACTTCGGCGCCGATCTCGGCCAGACATCCGACCCGATACCAGCACAGCGTGCGCTCGATACGGGCAATACGGTTATCTCGAACGCATTTTACGGTGAGGTCGCCCAGAAATGGGTCTTCAACGTCATGGTGCCCTGGGATGAAGACGAAAAGCGGCACGTTCTGGTCCTGACCCAGAATGCCGAGGACCTGACGAGCCTCATCGCGGGACAGAACCTGCGCGGCGGCTGGAACGCCTCGGTCGTCGACGGCAACGGCATCGTCGTTGCGACGACCTTCATGTCGTCCGACATCGGCAAGCCGTTCCTGCTCTGGGAGGAGGGCCGCTCCGACAGCGCCCCCTCGCGCCAGACCCTGGCCGTCGACGGTGCGAACTACGAGACCTTCACGGTGAATTCGCGCCTGAGCGGCTGGAAGGTCGTCGTCTGGTCTCCGACCGAAGTCGTGGCTGCGCCTTTGACGCGCGCGTTGCAGACATTCGCCTTCGGCGGGCTTCTCCTCGCGGCGCTCAGTGCGCTTTTCGCCTGGGTGCTCGCGCGTCAGGTGACGCGCCCGGTGCGCGAACTGGCCGCCGACGCGCGCCGGCTCGGCTCGGGCGAAGCGGTGACCGCCAAGCCGTACAAGGTGTCGGAAATCGCGACCGTCTCGTCCGCGCTCGCCGAAGCGTCGCACGACCGGCAGGAGGCGGAAGGCGAAATCCGGTTCCTGATGCGCGAGGTCGCGCACCGGTCGAAGAACCAGTTGACCGTCGTCTCGTCCATCGCCAAGCAGACGGCCCGCCATGCGCCCGATTTCGACGCCTTCCAGGATTCGTTCCAGAAGCGCGTGCAGGGGCTGGCGCGCTCGACCGATCTCCTGATTGCCGGCGGCGTCGCGGGCGTCGAACTGCGTGAACTGCTCGAGGCGCAGATCGAGCCGTTCCGCCCGGGCGAAGCCTCGCGACTGACGATGACAGGGCCGCATTTTCGCCTGTCCAACCAGGCGGCGCAGACGATCGGGCTCGCGGTCCACGAACTGGCGACCAATGCGTCGAAATACGGTGCCTTCTCGACGAATAGCGGCCGCCTCGCCGTCGAATGGACGATCGGCAGCAAAAATCTGGTTATCGACTGGCGCGAAACCGTGGCGCGGCTGGAGCCGCGTGAGGAGGGACGCGGCTTCGGCACCGAAGTCATCGAGCGGATGCTGGGTGGCACCCTCGATGCGGTGATCGACCGCGAGATCACGCCGGACGGGCTGCATTGCCGCTTCACCATGCCGGTCGAAAAGCTTCTTCCCGACCCCGACGCGATGAAGGCCGAGCGTCGGTTCGGCGGCTAAGGCCCGCTTCGCTGAATTAGCTGGCAATGTCGGCGCATATGGACTATATGCGCGCCATCGCCGCAGCCTTTGCTGCCGCGACCACTGGCCCCCGCTGGACGACATCCCGGCCGTGGGCGACCCCATTCCTCCCAATCGAAAGGAAGCATGAGATGTCGATCACCGCTGAACGCAAGCAGGAACTGCTCACCGAATACGCGACGACCAAGAACGACACCGGTTCGCCGGAAGTTCAGGTCGCGCTGCTCTCCGAGCGTATCAAGAACCTGACCGAGCACTTCAAGGACCACAAGAAGGACAACCATTCCCGCCGTGGTCTTCTGGCTCTCGTCTCGCAGCGCCGTCAGCTCCTTGACTATCTCAAGGGCAAGGATGAAGGCCGCTACCAGACGCTGATCGAAAAGCTCGGCCTGCGCCGCTAACAGTTCTTCGGCGGGATCGCTTGCGCTCCCGCCGATTTTCGCATTCGGGCACGGTGCCCGACCCGTCCCAGTGGCCATGAAGGCCGGGACGCTCCATGGGATCGGTCATGGGGCAGGATTGCAGGATGCTCGCGCCCGCCGGCGCCGATGAAGAGCCTCCCGTTGTCTTGCCCGTGGCTCGTCCCGCCAAAGACAGGCCGGGATCGGCAAGGCGAAGGCTTTGCAAGGTTCGGCCATGAAAGGACACTACATGTTCAATCACCATCGCGTGGAAATCGAATGGGCAGGCCGCCCGCTGGTTCTGGAGACGGGCAAGATCGCCCGCCAGGCCGACGGCGCCGTTCTGGCAACCTATGGCGAGACCGTCGTTCTGGCGACCGTCGTTTCCGCCAAGGAGCCGAAGCCCGGCTTCGACTTCTTCCCGCTGACCGTCAACTATCAGGAAAAGACCTACGCGGCCGGCAAGATCCCCGGCGGCTTCTTCAAGCGCGAAGGCCGTCCGAGCGAGAAGGAAACGCTTGTTTCCCGCCTGATCGACCGTCCGATCCGCCCGCTTTTCGCCGACGGCTACAAGAACGACACGCAGGTCGTCGTCACCGTCATGCAGCATGACCTCGAGAACGATCCGGACATCCTGGCCATCGTCGCGACCTCGGCAGCCCTGACGCTTTCGGGCGTGCCCTTCATGGGCCCGATCGGCGGCGCGCGCGTCGGCTACATCAACGGCGAGTACGTCCTCAACCCGCATGTCGACGAGATGCCCGAATCCAAGCTCGACCTCGTCGTCGCCGGAACGGGCGATGCCGTGCTGATGGTCGAGTCGGAAGCGCAGGAACTCGACGAAGAGACCATGCTCGGCGCGGTCATGTTCGGCCATCGCGGCTTCCAGCCGGTGATCGACGCGATCATCAAGCTGGCCGAAGTCGCCGCCAAGGAGCCGCGCGAGTTCAAGCCGGCCGACTATTCGGCGCTCGAAGCCGAAATGCTGGGCCTCGTCGAAGACGAATTGCGCACCGCCTACAAGAACACCGACAAGATGAAGCGCTATGCCGCCGTCGACGCCGTCAAGGCGAAGGTGAAGGCGCATTTCACGCCGGCCGAAGGCGAAGAGGCCAAGTGGACCTCCGAACAGATCGGCACCGTGTTCAAGTCGCTCCAGGCGAAGATCGTCCGCTGGAACATCCTCGACACCAAGAGCCGCATCGATGGCCGTGACCTCTCGACGGTCCGTCCGATCGTCTCCGAAGTCGGCGTCCTGCCGCGCACGCACGGCTCGGCCGTCTTCACCCGCGGCGAGACGCAGGCGATCGTCGTCGCCACGCTCGGCACCGGCGAAGACGAGCAGTTCGTCGACGCCCTGACCGGCACCTACAAGGAGCGCTTCCTCCTTCACTACAACTTCCCGCCCTACTCGGTCGGCGAAACGGGCCGCATGGGTTCGCCCGGTCGTCGCGAGATCGGTCATGGCAAGCTGGCCTGGCGCGCGATCCGTCCGATGCTTCCGGCCGTCGAGCAGTTCCCCTACACGCTGCGCATCGTCTCCGAGATCACCGAGTCCAACGGCTCGTCCTCGATGGCGACGGTTTGCGGCACGTCGCTCGCGCTGATGGATGCGGGCGTTCCGCTGGCCAAGCCGGTCGCGGGCATCGCGATGGGCCTGATCAAGGAAGACGAGCGCTTCGCGGTTCTCTCCGACATCCTCGGCGACGAGGATCACCTCGGCGACATGGACTTCAAGGTGGCAGGTACCGAAGCCGGCATCACCTCGCTGCAGATGGACATCAAGATCGAGGGCATCACCGAGGAGATCATGAAGATCGCGCTCGGTCAGGCCAAGGACGGTCGCGTTCATATCCTGGGCGAGATGGCCAACGCCATCACCGAGGGTCGCTCCGAGCTCGGCGAATTCGCACCGCGTATCGAAGTGATGAACATCCCGACCGACAAGATCCGCGACGTGATCGGCTCGGGCGGCAAGGTCATCCGCGAGATCGTGGAAAAGACCGGCGCCAAGATCAACATCGAGGACGACGGTACGGTCAAGATCGCTTCGTCGAACGCGAAGGAGATCGAGGCGGCACGCAAGTGGATTCACACCATCGTGGCCGAGCCGGAAGTCGGTGAGATCTACGAGGGCACGGTCGTCAAGGTCGCCGATTTCGGTGCCTTCGTGAACTTCTTCGGCCCGAAGGACGGACTGGTCCACATCAGCCAGCTCGCCGCCGACCGTGTCGCCAAGACCGGCGACGTCGTCAAGGAAGGCCAGAAGGTCTGGGTCAAGCTGCTCGGCTTCGACGAGCGCGGCAAGGTCCGTCTGTCGATGAAGGTCGTCGACCAGGAGACCGGCAAGGAACTCGTCCGCGAGAAGAAGTCGGCTGACGCCGAAGAGGCCGACGCCTGATCCTCGCCGATATCCGAAATGGAACGGGCGCGATCTTCGCGCCCGTTTTTTTGTGAGGTTGCCGTGAACGACGCGACAAAGACGCTGCTGCATCCATTCGAGACGGGGGTGCTCGACCTGCCCGAGAGCGGGCGCCTGCTGGCGCTGAACGCCACGGAAGCGCTGGTGCGCGGGCTCAACACGGCGAGCGTCGATGCCGTGCAGGATTTCCGCCCCGAGTTCCTGAAGATCGAGCGTGCGGGCTGTCGCGTGACGCCAGCTCTGGACGGCGACGGCGACGGCTATGCGCTGGCGCTGGTCCTGTGCGGCCGGCACCGGCAGATGAACGAGCATCACGTGCTGGAGTCCAGTGCGCGCGTGATCCCGGGCGGCCTCGTGGTCGTCGCCGGCCTCAAGACCGACGGTGCCGACAGCCTGCGCAAACGGCTGAAGGATCGCTTCGAGATCGAAGGCCAGGCGGCCAAGCACCATGGCAACGTCTTCTGGTTCCGCGCCGATGGCGCGCCGGCCGAAAAGCTGGAAACCATCGTCGTCGACGATCGGTACGAGACGATGCCCGGCATGTTCTCGGCGGACCGGATCGATCCGGGCTCGGCGCTTCTGGTGGAGCACCTGCCGAAGGACCTTTACGGCGCGGTCGCCGATCTCGGCGCCGGGTGGGGGTACCTGTCGGTGGAGATCGCCGCGCGCTGCCCGAAGGTGAAGCGGATCGATCTCTACGAGGCGAGCCACGCCGCGGCACAGGCGGCGGAAGCAAACATGAAGCGGTTGGCGGGCGCCATGGCAAGCACGACGCGCTGGCTCGACGTCGCGGCCGAAGACCCGCGCGAACGCTACGACGCGGTGGTCATGAATCCGCCCTTTCATACCGGGCGCAGCGGCGACCCGGACGTCGGACGGGCAATGATCGCAGGCGCGTGGCGGCTCTTGAAACCGGGCGGTCGGCTTCATCTCGTCGCCAATGTGCACCTGCCTTACGAGGCGACGCTGTCGGATATGTTCGCCGCGACGGGCCTGAGCGCGCGCGAATCCGGGTTCAAGGTCCTCTGGGCCCGGAAGTAGTCAGCTCACCGCGCGCAGGAACGGCTTCTGCTCGACCGCGGCGACGGACAGCGGTGCCGGCCGGCCGTAATAATAGCCCTGGACGATATGGCAGCCCGCGGCGCGCAGAAGCGTCGCCTGATGCTCGGTCTCGACGCCCTCGGCGATCGTATGGACGCCGAGCGCGCGCGACAGGCCGACAATGGTCGAGACGACCGCGCCGGTGCTCGCATCGGTTTCCAGTCGCTGGATGAAGGACTGGTCGATCTTCAGCTTGTGGAACGAGAAATCGATCAGATAGCTCAGATTGGAATAGCCGGTGCCGAAATCGTCGACGGCGACCGTCAGTCCCATCGCCGTCAGATCCTTCAGGATCGCGGCGGCGCGGTCGCGGTCCTGCATCATCGCCGTTTCGGTGATTTCGATTTCCAGGCGGGAGGGATCGATCCCCGTCTCCGCCACGACGGCTGCAACCTGCGCGATGAAGTCGCGAGTCATGAACTGGACCGCCGAGATGTTGACCGCCACGAAGCAATCCTGCGGCAGGCGGCGCGCGTCGAGGCAGGCCTGGCGAAGCGCCCACGCCCCGATCGGCGCGATTATGCCCGTCTCTTCGGCGATCGGGATGAACTCGGCCGGCGGGATCATCCCGCGCGCAGGATGGGTCCAGCGCATCAGGGCCTCGTAGCCCACGATGCGCCCGCTCGAAAGATCGTGCTGCGGCTGGTAGTGCAGGGAAAATTCGCCGCGCTCGAACGCGCCGTTGAGTTCGGCCTCGATCCACTGGCGATAATCGGCGACCTCGCCCATTTCCCGATGAAACACCGCCCAGCCGCCGACGCCGGAGCCGCGGGCGTGTTGCAGCGCGAGGTTTGACAGGCGCAACAGGCGCGTCGGCTCGAAACCGTCCTTGGGCAGAGAGACGATGCCGATCGACAGATTGATCGACTGAAGGTGCGTGGTCAGCCGGTAGGGCTTGGTCATCAGATCGAGCAGGCGTTCGACGAAGAGGTCGACCCGCTCGGCCCCGCCTTCATCCTGATAGAGGAGGGCGAACTCGCCGGCGCCGATCCGGCCGACCGCCGTGCCGACCGGCACCACCTGGCGCAGCCGATCGGCAAAGGCGCGGACCAGTTCGTCGCCGTTGGAATAGCCGATCGCGTCGTTGATCGACTTGAAGCGGTTGATGTCGATGTCGATCAGAAAGACGGGCGAACCGGTCGATCGCGTGCGGTCCGCCGCCTCGCGAATCTTCGACATCATCGCCTGGCGGCCGGGCAGGCCGGTCAGCTTGTCGTGCTGCGTTTCGTGGTAGACATACTGGACGGATTCATCGACGCCGGCGAAGAAGGAAGCCGCCGAACTTGCCGCCGCGAAGGCGCAGAGCGCGGCCATGCTGAGGCCGACGATCTCGGCCGGGATGCCGCCGACGCCGCCCATGCCGTAGCGGGCGGCGGCCAGTCCGATCACGAAACTGCCGAGCGTGCAGGCTGCGATCGTCAGCAGCCGGAAGCCCTTCGTCCGGATCGGATTTCGAGACGTCATGCGGTAACACCCTGTTTCACAGATGTATTACCGCCGACTCCTTAAGATATATTTTGCAACCTTGAACGGGATTTACGCGCCTTCACCAACGATCCTGTCGGTCGACTTCAGCTCGTCGAGCTGCGGCATCGACGTGATATGGTAGCCCGAATCCACATAGTGGATCTCGCCCGTCACGCCCGAGGACAGGCCGGACAGGAGATAGAGGGCCGAGCCGCCGACCTCGTCGATCGTGACCGTGCGGCGCAGCGGCGAGTTGCGGCTCTGGAACGAGAACATCAGCCGCGCATCCGAAATGCCCGCACCGGCGAGCGTGCGCACGGGGCCGGCCGAGATCGCGTTGACGCGGATGTCGCGCGGTCCGTAGTCGTCGGCCAGATACCGCACCGACGCCTCGAGCGCGGCCTTGGCGACGCCCATGACGTTGTAGTTGGGCATGACGCGGACCGAGCCGGCATAGGTGAGCGTGAGCATCGATCCGCCGGGATTCATCATCTCGGCAGCCTTGCGGGCGATTTCCGTGAAGGAGTAGCACGAGATCACCATCGTGCGGGTGAAGTTGTCCTTCGTGGTGTTCGCGTAGAGGCCCTTCAACTCGTTCTTGTCGGAAAAACCGATGGCGTGGACGACGAAATCGATGGTGCCCCATTCGGCCTTCAGCGCATCGAAAACGCCGTCGATCGAGGCGGAATCCTCGACGTCGCAGGGTAGGACGAGCTTCGCGCCGACCTTTTCGGCGAGAGGCTTCACCCGGCGGCCGAACGCTTCGCCTTGGTAGGTGAAGGCGAGTTCGGCGCCGTGTTCGGCGAGTTGCTTGGCGATGCCCCAGGCGATCGAATGATCGTTCGCGACGCCCATGACGAGGCCGCGCTTGCCCTTCATCAAACCATCCATCGGATCAGCCCTGGTAACGCTGGAAGACCAGCGTCGCATTGGTGCCGCCGAAGCCGAACGAGTTGGAGAGCGCGATGTCGAACTTGGCGTCGTCGATGCGCTTGCGCACGACGGGCATGCCCTCGAATTCGGGGTCGAGGTTTTCGATATGGGCGCTCTCGCCGATGAAGCCGGCCTGCATCATCAGGAGCGAATAGATCGATTCCTGGACGCCCGCCGCGCCGAGCGAATGGCCGGTCAGCGACTTGGTTGACTGGATATGCGGGATATTGTCGCCGAATACCTCGCGGATTGCCCCCATTTCCTTGGAGTCGCCAACAGGCGTCGAGGTGCCGTGGGTGTTGATGTAGTCGACGTCGCCCTTCACGTTGGCGAGCGCCTGGCGCATGCAGCGCACCGCGCCTTCGCCCGAGGGGGCGACCATGTCGTGGCCGTCCGACGTCGCGCCGTAGCCGACGACTTCCGCATAGATTTTCGCGCCGCGCGCCTTGGCCGTCTCGAGGTCCTCAAGGACGAGGACGCCGGCGCCGCCGGCGATGACGAAGCCGTCGCGGCCTTCATCATAGGCACGGGAGGCGACTTCGCCGCGGTCGTTGTACTTCGACGACATGGCGCCCATGGCGTCGAAGAGGTTCGACATGGTCCAGTCGAGATCCTCGTGGCCGCCGGCGAAGATGCGGTCCTGCTTGCCGAACTGGATCAGTTCGTAGGCATTGCCGATGCAGTGTGCCGAGGTCGAGCAGGCCGACGAGATCGAATAGTTGACGCCGTGAATCTTGAACCAGGTGGCAAGCGTGGCCGATGCGGTCGACGACATCGCCTTTGGCACCGCGAACGGCCCGATGCGCTTGGGGCTGCCCTTCTCGCGGGTGATGTCGGCGGCTTCGACGATCTGCCGGGTGGACGGACCGCCCGAGCCCATGATGATGCCGGTGCGCTCGTTGGTGATCTCGGCTTCGCCGAGGCCCGCGTCAGTGATCGCCTGTTCCATGGCGACATGGTTCCACGCGCCGCCCTTGGACAGAAAGCGCATGGCGCGACGGTCGACGACCTCGGTGGGGTCGAGATCGGGCTTGCCCCAGACCTGGCACTTGAAGCCGTGCTCGGCGAACTCGTCGGAGAAGGAGATGCCGGAGCGCGCGTCGCGCAGCGAGGCCGTCACCTCCTCGGCATTGCTTCCGATCGAGGACACGATCCCCAAACCCGTGATGACGACGCGTCTCATATGGCGCTCCATTTGATGGCGGGCACGAATGTCCGCGATTGTGTCGGGATGCCTTACGCGGCTTCCTGCTTAGACAGGCCGACCTTGAGGTCGGTCGCCTTGTATATCTGTTCGCCATCGGCCTTCAGCCAGCCGTCGGCGATGCCGAGAACGAGACGGCCGCGCATGACGCGCTTGAAGTCGACGCCGTATTCGACCTTTTTCACCGATGGCGTCACCATGCCCTTGAACTTCACCTCGCCGGTCGAAAGGGCCATGCCCTTGCCCTCTTCGCCGAGCCAGCCGAGGAAGAAGCCGGTCAACTGCCACATGGCGTCGAGACCGAGGCAGCCGGGCATGATCGGGTTGCCGGGGAAGTGGCAGGGGAAGAACCAGAGGTCGGGCTTGATGTCGAGTTCGGCGCGCACGAAGCCCTTGTCGAATTCGCCGCCCGTCTCGCTGATCTGCGTGATGCGGTCGAACATCAGCATCGGGGGAGCGGGGAGCTGGGCGTTTCCGGGACCGAAAAGTTTGCCCTCGGCGCAAGCGAGAAGATCCTCGTAACCGTAGCTCGATTTCTGGTCAGCCATATCGCTCCGTCCCGTTGGCACGGTCGCTTCACGACCGTTTGAGAAAGTCCCTAGCATAGTCGGTTTGCCCGAGGAAACCGCGCTTCGCGCTTAACGCGCCCGTCCGCGCCGGTCAATGCGCCGCTATTGATCGCGGTCGGCTTACCGAATATATCTTCTTGACAACGCTGCCCGGAAAGTTCGGCAGCAACACGGTTTGTATGAACGAGTTTACCGGCGAGAGAATGGCCTCAGGCAGCGAGACCTCCGCAGCACAGATCGAGACGCGCGTCAGGCGTGCAGGGCTTCGGCCCACGCGCCAGCGCATCGCGCTTGCCGATCTTCTTTTCGCGCAGGGCGACCGTCACCTGTCGGCCGAGGAACTGCACGAGGAGGCGCAGGGCGCCGGCGTCGCCGTTTCGCTGGCGACCGTCTACAACACGCTGCACCAGTTCACCGAGGCGGGATTGCTGCGCATTCTGGCCGTCGAGGGTGCGCGCACCTATTTCGACACCAACACCTCCGACCACCATCACTTCTTCGTCGAAGGCGAGAACCGGGTGATGGATATCGAGCATGGACCGGTGACCGTCACCAACCTGCCCGAACCGCCGGAAGGCATGGAAATCGCGAATGTCGATATCGTCATTCGCCTGCGCCCGAAGCGCGGCTGACCCGATCTGATCCGTCAGTTGGTATAGGTTTCGCCCGGATAGGCGCCCCAGACCTGCGCCTGCTCGATCCAGCCGCGGTTGCCGGCAAACTCCATCTCGCACCATTCGCCATTGCAGGCCCGGATCGACCCGACGACGCCTGGCTCGATATAGGCCCGGATCGCGGCGGCGCGGTTTGCTTCGCCGTAGAGGTTGATCTGGACGTCGTCCTTGCCCTTGTGCCACGGGGCGACGACGGCGGTGCGGCTTCCCGAAAGAAGCGACTGGTTGATCCACCCCTCCGCGCCCTCGGCATCCCGCACACGGCGCCAATTGTCGTATTCCTGGATGATCTCCATCGGCAGGCCCGACTTCAGATACATCCACTCGACGGCGTAATTCGTGCCGGGGCCGACGCGAAGGTTGACGCGGTTGGCGCGCAGGCTGACGAAGCGCGGAAGCGGCAGACCGCTCGGTCCGACTTCCTGGGCGCTGGCCGTCGCCCCCGGTGCGAGCCCTCCAAGCCCCAGGCCGCCGAACGCCAGCAGAACCGCGAGGCCCGCCAGGGCAAGGCGGCGCGGGCGCGAGGAAGAGGGGATGTGGTCCTGCATGGTCGAAACGGGCCTTTCTGACATATCATCTCCAGCGCCACCGTGGCGGACGGCGCCGCGCCAGGAAATGCGGGTGATTCCGGTTTGAACTATCGGCGTTCTTGGTTAAAGAGGTCTCAACGCGTCAGGATTCGAGGAACCCATGGCAGGCCGCAAGAAGCCCCTGGTCGTCATTACCCGCAAGCTCCCCGATCAGGTCGAAACGCGGATGCGCGAGCTTTTCGACGCGCGCTTGAACGTCGACGACCGGCCGATGGCGCAGCCCCAGCTCGTGGCGGCGATGCGCGAGGCCGACGTGCTGGTTCCCACCGTTACCGACCGGATCGACGCGGCGCTGATCGAGCAGGCCGGCCCCAATCTGAAGCTGATCGCCAATTACGGCAACGGCGTCGACAATATCGACGTCGCGAGCGCCGCCAAGAAGGGCATCACCGTCACCAACACGCCGAACGTCCTCAACGAGGACACGGCGGACATGACCATGGCGCTGATGCTTGCCGTGCCACGCCGGCTCGTCGAGGGCGCGGATGTCTTGAGCGAGGACGGCAAATGGCCGGGCTGGTCGCCGACCTGGATGCTCGGGCACCGCATCTGGGGGAAGCGTCTCGGCATCGTCGGCATGGGTCGCATCGGAACCGCGGTCGCGCGCCGCGCCAAGGCGTTCGGCCTGTCGATCCACTACCATAACCGCAAGCGCGTCGCGCCGAAGATCGAGGACGATCTGGAGGCGACCTATTGGGAAAGCCTCGACCAGATGCTGGCCCGCATGGACATCATCTCGGTCAACTGCCCGTCGACCCCCGCTACGTTCCATCTCCTCTCCGCCCGTCGCCTCGCGCTGCTGCAGCCCTCGGCCTATGTCGTCAACACCGCGCGCGGCGACATCATCGACGAGGATGCGCTGATCAGGATGCTGCAGGACGGAAAGCTGGCCGGGGCCGGGCTCGACGTCTTCGAGCATGAACCGGCGGTCAGCCCGAAACTGTTGAAACTCGCCGCCAAGGGCCGCGTCGTCATCCTGCCGCATATGGGCTCGGCGACGATCGAGGGTCGGATCGACATGGGCGAAAAGGTGATCATCAACATCCGCACCTATTTCGACGGCCACCGCCCGCCCGATCGGGTGCTGCCGCTCAAGGTCTGACGCATCGGACCGAAAAGTGGGAACCGGTTTTCGGAGAATCCGATGCGCGGCTAAACTCTAGCCGCGCGGTATTTCACGACGTCGAAACGCGCGCCGAGCGCGTCGTAGAGGAGGAGCCGCCCAACCAGCGGCTCGCCTGCGCCGGTGACGAGCTTGATCACTTCCATCGCCTGCAGCGTCCCGATGACGCCCGTCAGCGCGCCGACGACGCCGGCCTGCGCGCAGGACGGAACGAGGCCGGCCGGTGGCGGCTCGGGAAAGAGATCGCGGTAGGACGGGTTCTGCCGCCCGTCCGGCCCCGCCTCGAAAGGTTTCAGGACCGTGACCGACCCGTCGAATCGGCCGACCGCGCCGGTGACGAGCGGAATGTTGGCTGCAGCGCAGGCATCGGCGAGCGCATAACGCGTGTCGAAATTGTCCGAGCCGTCGACCGCGATGTCGTAGCCGGCGAGCAGGCTGGCGGCGTTCTCTGTCGTGATGCGCAGGGCGAGAATCTCGACATTCACGTTCGGATTGAGCCGACCGATCGCGTCGGCGGCGCTTTCCCCCTTGGCCGTGCCGACCGCCTCGGTCGCGTGGATCACCTGGCGTTGAAGGTTTGACAGCGAGACATGGTCGTCATCGACGATGCCGAGCGTGCCGATGCCGGCGGCGGCAAGATATTGCAGGACAGGTGCGCCGAGCCCGCCCGCGCCGATGACGAGGACGCGCGCGCGTTTCAGCTTCTGCTGGCCCGGGCCGCCGATCTCGGCCAGCACGATATGGCGGGCGTAGCGTTCGAGTTCGTCGTCGGATAGGGGAGGGGGCTTGTTCATGGCGCGATGTTAGCCACGCGGCCGTCATTTGTCATCGCGGCGAGACGGTGCCGGTCTTCACGTCGAGAAATTGCGCGCGGCCTTCGAGGCTGGAGAACAGCGCCGCATCGGTTCCGGTCAGGAAGGCCTGGCAGTCGAGGTCGATGAGGATCGAAAAGAGCGCGGCGCGTCGCCCGGGATCGAGATGGGCCGCGATCTCGTCGAGCAGCAGGACGGGCGTCGCGCCGGTCATCTCGGCGACGAGGCGGGCCTGCGAGAGCACGATGCCGGTCAAAAGCGCCTTCTGCTCGCCGGTCGAGCATAGCGCAGCGGGCATCGCTTTGGGCCGGTGCGTGACGGTCAAGTCCGAGCGGTGCGGACCTTCGAGCGTGCGCCCGGCCGCCCGGTCGCGCGCGCGGTTGTCTGCGAGGCGTTTGATGAAGGCCGTCTCGATGTCGACGGCGGGGGCGGTGCCGACCAACGCCTCGATCACACCGTCGAGGGCGATGTCGGATTTAGGGAACGGGCCGTTATCGGGCAGCTTCTCGACCATGCCGGCGAGGAGGCCGACGAGTTCCATGCGCGCCGAAGCGATGGCGACGCCCGTCTCGGCCATCTGCGTTTCGATGGCGTCGAACCAGCGGTCGTCGCGGCTGCCCTCGGCAAGGAGCCGGTTGCGCCCGCGCATCGCCTTTTCGTAGTCGAGCGCGCGCCGGCCGTGCTGCGGGTCGATGGCGAGGACCAGCCGGTCGAGGAAGCGGCGGCGATCGCCGGCCGGGCCGTTGAAAAGCGCGTCCATCGACGGAACGAGCCAGATGATGCGCAGCCATTCGAGGAGGTCGTCGGCGGATTTCGCCGGCACGCCGTTGATGCGGACGCGGCGAGCTGGCTCGACCATGCCGGGCTGATCGGAAAGCGTACCGGTGCCGATCGACGTCTTGCCGAACGGCCCCTCGACCTTTGCGTTGATGGCAAAGCCGGCAGTGGCCGAGGCGGTCGCGATCTCCTCATGCGCGGCGCGGCGCAGGCCGCGGCCGGGAGTGAGGAAGGAGATCGCTTCGAGGAGGTTGGTCTTGCCGGCGCCGTTGTCGCCGGTCAGCACGATGGGCCCGCGCTCGAGCGACAGCGACAACTGGCCGTAGTTCCGGAAGTTCGTAAGCGTTAGCTTACGGATTGCGGTTTGGTCGGCCAAGCTCCGTGTCCGGCGATCAGACGCGCATCGGCATCAGGACGTAGAGCGTATCGGCGTCCGATCCGTCCTGGATGAGCGTCGGCGAACCGGCATCGGCGAGCATGAATTGCGCCTCGCCGCCCGACAATTGCGCGGCGACGTCGAGTAGGTATTTCGCGTTGAAGCCGATCTCGATCGGGTCGGCGGCATAGTCGGCGGCGACCTCTTCCGTCGCGCTGCCCGAATCCGGATTGTTGACGGCGAGCGTCACCATGCCATCGCCGATGGAGAGCTTCACGGCGCGGCCGCGCTCGGACGAGACGGTCGAGACGCGGTCGACGGCCTGCGCGAAGCTTTGACGGTCGATCAGCAGTTTCTTGTCGTTGCCGGTCGGGATGACGCGCTGGTAGTCGGGGAAGGTGCCGTCGATCAGCTTCGAGGTCAGCACGATGGAGCCGATCGTGAAGCGGATCTTGGTGTCCGACAACTCGACCGAGACCTGGAGGTCGGGCTGGTCGACGAGCTTTTGCAGTTCCGACACCGTCTTGCGCGGGATGATGATGCCCGGCATGCCCTCGCAGCCCGAGGGCGCTTCCGTCTCGGCGCGCGCCAAGCGGTGGCCGTCGGTCGCGACCGAGCGCAGGCGAAGACGCCCGTCGGCCTCGATGGCGTGGAGATAGATGCCGTTGAGATAGTAGCGCGTCTCCTCGGTCGAGATCGCGAACTGGGTCTTGTCGATCAGCCGCTTCAGCGCCTCTGCGGGGATTTGGAAGCGGTGGGTGAAGGAGCCGGCGGTCAGTTCCGGGAAGTCCGATTGCGGCAGGCACTGGAGACGGAAGGACGAGCGGCCGGAGACGACCGACATCGCATTGCCGCTCTCGTCGAGCTTGAGCATGACCTCCGACCCGTCCGACAATTTGCGCACGATGTCGTAGAGGAGGTGGGCCGGAACGGTGGTCGCGCCGGCCTGCTCCACGCGGGCAGGCGTCGCCTCGGTCACTTCGAGGTCGAGGTCGGTCGCTTTCAAGGACAGGCTCTCGCCATCGGCGCCGAGCAGCACGTTCGACAGGATCGGGATCGTGTTGCGCCGCTCGACCACCCGGTGAACATGGTTGAGCGACTTGAGGAGGTTCGACCGTTCGAGGATGACGCGCATGACCGATTATACTCGCGAAGGACTTGATGGCAGGGTTTCCTGGCGGCCGGGACGGCGCCGGAAACGGGTGGGCAGACTGACAGGAAATCCGGCGAAAACGCAAGTCCGGGCCGAAAATGGCGGCCCGGAACCCTGTCAAAAACGTGGATAGTCTGTGCCCGGCGCCGGTCAGGCCTGATCGGAGATCAGCCGCTTCAGAAGTTCGAGCTCCTGCGCCATTTTCGTGTCGCCCTCCGATATCCCCTCGATCTTGCGTACAGCGTGCAGGACCGTCGTGTGGTCGCGCCCGCCGAAGCGCCGGCCGATCTCCGGCAGCGAGCGCGGCGTCATGATCTTGGCGAGATACATGGCGATCTGGCGCGGCTTGACGATGGTGCGGGTGCGCCGGTTGGACAGAAGTTCGGTCTTCGACACGTTGTAGTGGCGCGCGACGATGCGCTGGATGTCCTCGATACGCACGCGCTTGGGCTCGCCCGAGCGGTACATGTGGCCGAGCAGTTCGTCGATCCGGTCGACCGACAGTTGCGGCTCGAAGGACTGGCGGAACAAAAGCTGGTTGAACGCGCCTTCGAGCTCACGGCCAGAGCCGGTTACGGTCTGGGCGACATGTTCCAGAATACCGTCGGCGATCGCGATCGACGGATCTTCGGCGGAGGCGGAGGCAAGACGCTGCTGCAGCATGGAAAGCCGCATCGAGAAGTCCGGCGTCGCCATTTCGAGCGCGACGCCGCCATTGAGGCGCGAGCGCACGCGCGGCTCGAGCGATTCCAGCTCGGATGGCGGCCGGTCGGCGGCGACGACGACCTGACGCGCGCTGTCGAGCAGCGTGTTGATGAGATGGCAGAACTCGTGCTGGATCGACTTGCCTTGCAGGAACTGCATGTCGTCGATGATCAGAAGGTCGATGTCGCGAAGCTGTTCCTTGAAGGTCAGCGCGTTGTTGTCGCGGATCGCGGTGGCGAAGCGCCACATGAAATATTCGGCCGTGAGATACACGACGCGCGACTGCGGACGGCGCTGCAGCGCCTCGGCCGCGATCGCCTGGAGAAGGTGCGTCTTGCCGAGGCCGACGGAGGCGTGGAGGAAGAGCGGGTTGAAGCGCACCGCGTTCGACGCGCTCTCGGCCACGGCACGCGCCGCAGCGAAAGCCACGCGGTTCGACGGGCCGTCGACGAAGGAGGCGAAGGTGTAGCGGCTGTCGAGCGGCGAGCCGAGAACGGACTGGCGCTGCACGAAGGGCTCGTTGCCGTTCGAGCGGGCAGGCTGGCCGGCCGGGGCGCCCGTTCGGACCGGCATCTGCATGACGGTGGCGCTCGGGAGCGCACGGGCCTTCGTCGCCTGCGCATCCTCGTCTTCCAGACCCTTGACCGGACGCGTGGCGCTGCGCACCACGATCTCGACCTTGAGCACGGACGGGTCCGACTGCTTCCACAATTCGCCGATCAGGTCGCGATAGTGCCCGTTGATCCACTGGCGCAGGAAGGCGGTCGGCACCGAGAGGCGCACGATGCCGCGCGAGGCTTCGGCGACCTGCATCCGGCCGAACCAGCTCGAATAGACATCATTGCCAAGTCGCGCCTTCAACTGTGCAGTCACGCGTTCGAACGTCGCTCCGGCCCCCGCCGTGCTGTCGCCATCCATCTGTTGTTGTCCCTCGATCTTGATCTTCGAAAAGGAGGTGCTTGCCCGCGCACCCGCTTCGACGCCGCTTTGCATGATGAGTGTCCCTGTTGTGCGAGCGGCATGGCGCATCTCCTCGTCGAGACACCTGCCGCTTCCTCGTTCGTTTCCGCTCGGTCCCGGTCGCTGCCGGGTCCATCGATCCTCGTGCTCGCGCAGCCTCGATCGTCGCGCGTTTCGTCCGCCCCCCTCTGGGCAATAGATATCCGTCCGGCGCAGAGCCGGCGCGGCAGGGCCGTCAGACGCGACGGCGTTTCGATTTGTAATGTATTGAAAGCGATCAAGCCGATAGCGTGCGCGGAATCGCTTCCACGTTGCCCGACATGCCGGATTTGGCTTAAATCCGCAGGTTTTCCCTGCCCCTCTCAACACGGCCGACATTACAAAAGCCGGTGGCGGACAGGCAAGACCGGCGTAACGGATTCTTCATTTCCGCGGCCCCGTTCGAGGCCCCCGTCGGCGCTCCGGCGTCTGTCGCCGGCGCATAAACCGTTTTGATTCAAAACCTTTTTGCCGGGCGAAGGATTTTGGTTGTGGGCTCTAAAAAATTTTCCGAATCGCAGCTTGACTCATCGGCCTCTTCGCGGGGTGAGGCCCTCATTTGAGTGGCTTCAAGACACCCCGTCTAATCTATTGATTTTCCACAGAAAAACATGACGGGCCGACGCCTGTGCATAACGATGGGGAAGGATTGGGAAAGCCGCTGATTCTTTCGTCGGCAAGTTGTTGCAATCGATGACATTTGCGTTCCCCAAGGGTAGGGGAGGCCTGCGATCGGGCACAAAAAAACCCGGCACGAGGCCGGGTTTTTTGAATGCAGATCGTCGTCGGTTCAGGCTTCGAGAGCCTTCACGCGATTGGCGAGGCGCGAGACCTTGCGCGAGGCGGTGTTCTTGTGGAGCACGCCCTTGGACGCGGCGCGCATCAGTTCCGGCTGGGCGGCGCGGAAGGCTTCCTGCGCGGCGGTCTTGTCGCCGGACAGAAGAGCTTCCTCGACCTTGCGCAGGAAGGTGCGAACACGCGAGCGGCGGTTCTTGTTAACAGCCGTGCGGGCAGCGATCTTGCGCGTTGCCTTTTTGGCCGAAGACGTATTGGCCATCGAATGCCTCTCTTCAGTTCTTTTGCGTGGACGCGCCGAACGAGCAGAAGCCGGGCGCAAAAACAATTGGGGCAGCCCGCAAGCTGCCTCAGTCGTGGGGGCTTATAGTCGAACATCCCCCCATGCGTCAACGCCTAACCGGCCTATCGATTGCGGAAATTCGCCGATCGCTTTTCGGAGAAGGCGGCCATGCCCTCCTTCTGGTCGTCGAGCGAGAACATGGCGTGGAAGACCCGGCGTTCGAAACGCAGGCCTTCGCCCAGAAACGTCTCGTAGGACCGATTGACCGCTTCCTTGGTCATCATCACGGCGGGCAGCGAGAATTCGGCGATCTTGGATGCGGCCTTGATGGCTTCCTCGATCAGTTCGCCTGCCGGCACGACGCGGGAAACGAGGCCGGCGCGCTCGGCCTCGGCAGCGTCCATCATCCGGCCGGTGAGGCACATGTCCATTGCCTTCGACTTGCCGACGAAGCGGGTGAGGCGCTGCGAGCCGCCCATGCCGGGCATGACGCCGAGCGTGATCTCGGGCTGGCCGAATTTGGCATTGTCGCCGGCGATGATGAAGTCGCACATCATGGCCAGTTCGCAGCCGCCGCCCAGCGCATAGCCGGAAACGGCCGCGATGATCGGCTTGCGGATACGGGTGAACGCGTCCCAGCCGGAAAAGAAGTCCTCCATATACATGTCGATATAGGACTTCGAGTGCATCTCCTTGATGTCCGCGCCTGCAGCGAACGCCTTTTCGGAGCCCGTCAGCACGATCGCGCCGATCTTGGGATCGGCCTCGAAAGCCTCGGCGGCGGCCACCACGTCCTTGAGCACTTCGGAGTTGAGCGCATTGAGCGCCTTGGGACGGTTCAGCGTGATGAGACCGACGCGACCGCGGGTTTCGACGAGAATGGTTTCGTAGGCCAAATTTTCCTCCTGAACGCCGACAATTCGAATGGCTATGGGATAGCTAACGCTGGCAGGCGGAGCAATAGAAGGTCGAACGGCCCGACTGCACAACCCGTTTGACGATTCCTCCGCATCCCTCGCGCCGGCAGGCCTCGCCCTCGCGGTCGTAGACGCTGAAGGAGTGCTGGAAATAGCCGAGCGAGCCGTCGGTCAACTGGTGGTCGCGAAGGGTCGAGCCACCGGCGGCGATCGCGTCAGCGATGACGGCGCGAATGGCTTCCGCGAGGCGCGCGGCGCGCTGGCCCGACACCGTCCCGGCGAGCCGCTTCGGCGACAGACCGGCCCGCCAGAGGGCCTCGCAGACATAGATGTTGCCGAGCCCGGCGATCAGCTTCTGGTCGAGAAGCGCGGCCTTGAGCGGCGCGCGACGACCGGCGAGGAGCGCAGCCAGCGCCGCGCCGTCGAGGGCGTTTCCGGTGGGCTCGATCCCGAGTGAGGCGAGAAAGGGATGGGTGTCCAGACTGCCGGCCTCGGCGAAGACCATGAAGCCGAAGCGGCGCGGGTCGTTGTAGACGACGCGATGCGTCCTGCCGTCTCGGTCCAGGTGAAGAACGACATGATCGTGCGCAGCGAGCTTGGAGCGTTCGTGGTGAAAATCGCCCGGCATCTCTTCGCTCGTGCCGTCATGGATGCGGAACGAGCCTGACATGCCCAGATGCGCGATCAGCACGGGGTCCTTGTCGAGATGGATGACGAGAAACTTCGCCCGCCGCCCGACGGAGATGATGCGCCGGCCCTGAAGCCGTGCTGCGAAGTCGTGCGGAAAGGGGAAGCGCAAATCCGGCCGGCGCTGCTCGACCGCGACGATGGTCGCGTCCTCCATGACGGGCGCAAGGCCGCGCCGGACGGTCTCGACTTCGGGCAGCTCAGGCATTGGCGGCGATGTTGCCGTAGAAGGACCGGCCGTGCGGTCCGGGCGCAAGTCGCAGATGCTCCGCGATCGTCTCGCCGATATCGGCGAAGCTTTTGCGGACGCCGACGGAGCCGGTGCCGAGCCCTGGCCCGGTGCCGATGACGGGAACCTGCTCGCGCGTGTGGTCGGTGCCCCGGAAGGTCGGGTCGCAGCCATGATCGGCCGTGAGGATCAGAAGGTCGCCGGGGCGGAGCCGTTCGAGTGCCTCGGGCAGCCGGCGGTCGAAGGCCTCGAGCGCCGCTGCGTAGCCGGCGACATCGCGCTGATGGCCGAACAGCGTATCGAAATCGACGAAATTGGCGAAGACGAGATCGCCATCCTGCGCATCGGCCATCGCCTCGAGCGCACGGTCGAGCATCGCCATGTTGTCCGGCGCCTTGCGCAGATGCGAGATGCCGCGATGGGCGAAGATGTCGCCGATCTTGCCGACCGCGAGCGAGCGCCCGCCGCCCGCGATCACGCGGTCCATCAGCGTCGGCTCGGGGGGCGGTACGGCATAGTCGCGGCGGTTGGCCGTCCGCTTGAACGTCTCGGCCGTCTCGCCGACGAAAGGCCGCGCGATGACCCGGCCGATATTGAGCGGATCAAGAAGCCGCCGCACGGTCTCGCAGAGCGCGTAGAGCCGGTCGAGCCCGAAATGGGTCTCGTGCGCGGCGATCTGGAAGACGCTGTCGGCCGAGGTATAGCAGATCGGCTTGCCGGTGCGGATGTGCTCCTCGCCGTGGCGCGCGATGATGTCGGTGCCCGAGGCGTGGCAATTGCCAAGGATACCCGGAACCTTGCCCTCGGCGATGATCGCGGCGACGAGATCGTCGGAAAAGGCGGGGCCCTCGTCGGGAAAATAGCCCCAGTCGAAGGTGACGGGAACGCCCGCCATCTCCCAGTGGCCGGACGGCGTGTCCTTGCCGCTCGAAATCTCCTGCGCCGAGCCGAAGAAGCCCGATACTTCCGTTCCAGCCGGCTTGCGGCCCGCGGCGAGGTCGGCCGCATGGAACAGCCCGAGCCGTGTCAGGTGCGGCAGATCGAGCGGCCCCTCGCGCAGGCCTGGCCTGTCGGCCTCGCCGCGCGCGCAGCGTTCCGCGATATGGCCAAGCGTATCGGAGCCGGCATCACCGAACCTGTCGGCATCCGGCGCATGGCCGATGCCGAAGGAATCCAGCACGAAGAGGAAGGCGCGGCGCATCGATCGATCCTTCTGTCGGACGTTTCGCGACAGATAGGCCGATGCCGGGGTCGTTGCAAATTCCGATCGTTCAGCAGCCGGTGCAATCGATCCATTGGGACATGCGCGGGCGCAGGTAGTACTGTTCGCTCATGTTCAGAATGCTGAAGGCCGAACCGAGCCCAAGGGCGGACTTTTGGTCGTCGTTCCAAGCGATGATGGGCTTGTATCCGAGTTTCGTCGTAACGCGGACGAGATATGTATTGGCGACCTTCAATTGCTCGGGAACTTGCGTCTCGCTGTTAGGGGCGACAGCTTGGCTCTTGTTGGTGCCCTCAAGCTTGCGCGACCAGGTCACGAGCGCCTTGGGATTGGGCTTGTCGGCCTCGATCCAGATGTGTTCGACGATGATCGTAGGAAGCGGGGGGCCGTAGGGCAGAATGATGGCAGCGCCGATGTCGAGGATGTTGTCGACTTCCGTGCGGAGCACCCCGTTGCGCTGCTGGGCGATAAGATCGCCCACCATCGATGCGATACGGCCGACCTTCTTGTTGGTTTCGATTGCCTGAGACACCTCCATCGTCATGAAATAGAGAACGAAAAGGATAGGCGCGATGAAGGCGAACTCTATAGCGGCCGCGCCGCGACGATCGGCTCGGAAGCGTTTCGAGACTGTGGCAATGGATTGCATCATCGGGCTGCCTCACTCCGCATAGGGTTCGTTCTGCCAGGTGACGCTCGCGAAATGCAGGACCTTGCCATCCTTGATGGTCGACATCGAAAGCCGCAACAGGTCGGTTATGATCGGCCATCGATAATAGACCCTGAGAACATTCTTTGACCCCGCGCCGCCTGAGACAGCATCGAAGCCCGTGGCGTCGAGATCGTTATTGCTGTAGGGCGTGCGCAGCGCGGCAGCCTGCGCGAAAGTCTCGAATGTCTGAAGGTCGACTTCCAGGCCCGGACATTTGTCGGAGACAAGGATCGCCATGCGTTCGCAGATCTTGTCCCGCAGTTGTTCATGCGTCAGTTGGTTCGGCTCCGTTCCAGGGCCTGGCCGCACCTGCCCGGTGCGATAGAGCCGCGCGACGTCATCGGCCGCGTTGGTCATCACCTGTTGCGCCGCAAAGGAAATGCAGCTTTCGAGGATGGCGAAGACGAGAAGGGCGAAAGGGATGACGAGGATCGAGAATTCGATCGCGGTGCTGCCGTCGCGTTGCCGGGCGAATGCGCGCAGCAGCCCCTTGCGGCCGGCGCGCGTCTTGACGGAGGCATGTGTCGTCATTCTTCAGGGTCCCGCCTGTTCAACTCCACGATCGAGCCTATCGCACGCGCGTTGAATTGAGGTTGTGGCGGTCGCTAGGATGCGCTGGAAAGAATTAACGTCGCGTTCAGGGTACGCCGATCGTCGTGTCGGACATGGCTTCGGCTTCCGTGACATAGGCCGCCTCGCAGACCGGTGTGCAGGACAGCGTCTGCACGGCGGCGCGGCGGTAGATGCGGACCGAGTTCACCGACTGGCGCGAGACCGTCACCTGCTCGTCCACGATCGGCCGGCCTTCGGCGTCGAGCACGACGAGATTGGTGACGCCGAAACCCTTGCCCGTCAGGACCAGCGTCGAGGCGTCCTGGACCGAGGCGTCGGCGATTTCCGGATTGCCGACGATGATCGTGTCGGCGTTGCGCGCCAGCTTGACGATCTTGGCCTGGTTCACGAGGACGCTGATGCCTGCTTCGGCGAATGCCGGCGCCGCAAGAACCGAAGCCGTAGCCGTCAGCGCCAGGCCTGCGAAGAATCGAATGGATTTTGTCGACCGCGCCACGTTGGGGCTCTCCTGTTCGGCAATCCGCACAAGATGAAGCGGAATGGTGAATTGCCGGTTAATCGCTCCGGGAGACGCGGATTGCTTGAAAGCGGAAGGCCGATTTCACCAATGCTTAAGCGCGGCATGTCTAGATTTGGCCTTTGTGCCGAGGACCCGTCATGATCGAAGCCCTGATCCTGGTCATTTTTCCGTTCTGCATGGTCTATGCCGCCATTTCGGACATGATCACGATGACGATCGCCAATCGCGTGTCGGTTCTCCTCGTCGCGACCTTCCTCATCGTCGCCCCGCTAACCGGAATGCCGCTGGCGGCGATCGGATTTCATGTGCTGGCGGCAATGGCGGTTCTGGCCGTCACGTTCGGGCTTTTCGCGCTGGGCACGATGGGCGGCGGCGATGCCAAGCTGCTGGCGGCAACGGCGCTGTGGATGGGGTTCGGGACGCCGCTTGCCGAATATGCCGTTCTCGGCGCGGTCTGGGGCGGGATGCTGACGCTGGCCATCCTCGTCTATCGCAACTCGCCGATCTCGGACGTCACGGGCAATTTCCTCTTGCTGCGCAAGTTCGCCGACCGGCGCGTGGGAATCCCGTATGGCGTGGCGCTCGGCGCGGCGGGACTGATGGTCTTTCCAAGCTCCCCGCTCGGCGTCTGGGCCATGCAGGCCTTGACCAGGTAAAGTGCCGTCAACCGCTTGTTAAGCATAAGTGTAAGCGAGCCGTTAACCTTAATTTGACGATTGATGTTGCAAGGTCTGCCCTGGCTTAGAGGAACTGCCGGGTAAAGGGCGCGGACATGGCTCCATCCAGAGTGATCATCCTTGGCGTTGCGGTCGTGGCCGCCGCGGGGGCTGGCATCATTGCCAGGAACATGGCGTCCGCACCGCCCGAACAGGTCTTCGTCGATTCCGGCCCGTCCGAGCCCGCCATTGCGCTGACGGAAGTGCTCGTTCTCAGCGGTGACGTGCCGATGGGTGGCGAGCTTGGCCAGCAATTGAGCTGGCAGTCCTGGCCGTCCAGCAACGTCTATGACTACTTCATCCGCCGCGACACCGACCCGAATGCGCTGGAGGAACTGCAGACCGCGATTGCGCGCGTTCCGATCTATGCAGGCGAGCCGCTGCGTCGCTCCAAGCTGATCGGCGAGGGCCAGAGCTTCATGTCGTCGATCCTGCCGTCCGGCAAGCGGGCGGTCGCGACGCAGATTTCGGCCGATACGTCGGCTGGCGGCTTCATCCTTCCGAACGACTATGTCGACGTCATCATGACCCGCCGCCAGACCAACAGTTCGGGCACGGAGAGCTATTCGACCGAAACCGTGCTGCGCAACATCCGCGTTCTCGCGATCGACCAGGCGATCCAGGAAGACGAGGAAGGCCGCAGGGTGAAGGTGGGCGAAACGGCGACGCTGGAGCTTTCGCCCGAGCAGGCGGAAATTATCACGGTCGCCCAGCAGATGGCGGACCGGCTGAGCCTGGCGCTGCGATCCGTCGTCGACACGCAGGAAGTCGTCACCGATCAGGCCGATCACCTTCTGTCGGGCAGCGGGCGCCGCGGCGCCATTCGATTGATCAAGTCCGGACAGGTGTCCGAAGTAGGGGGCCGCCAATGATCCGCACTTTCAAGACCGCGTTGATCGGCACCGCCGCAGCCGTTGCACTGGCAGCGCCGCTGGCCGGCGTCATGATCCTTGCCGATACGGCGGGCGCGAGCGCGCAGGTACGGATCGCGTCGCAGGCCGCAAGCCAGCGCGTCAAGCTCGGCCTCAACAAGTCGATCGTCATCGACCTGCCGGCCGATGCCTACGACATCCTCGTCGCCAATCCGGCCGTTGCCGACGCGGTGACGCGCACGTCGCGACGGATCTATCTGTTCGGCAAGCAGGTCGGCGAGACCAACATCTTCGTCTTCGGCGCGAATGGCGAGCAGATCGTCAGCCTCGACCTGTCGATCGAGCGCGACGTGGCCGGCCTCGAAGACCATCTGAAGCGCTATCTGCCGAACTCGGCGATCAAGGTCGAACTCATCAACGACAACGTCGTCCTGTCGGGAACGGTGGATACGCCGCTCGATGCCAAGCGCGCCGAACAGATCGCCCAGCTCTTCGTCTCGGGCGGTGAAGCGACCACAGGCCAGTTCGCGCAGACCGCTGCCGGCGGCGCCGCGACGGGCGGTGTCGACATCAACAACCCCGACAACGAACGCCGCGTCTCCCAGATCGTCAACATGCTGTCGATCGTCGGCGAGGATCAGGTCACGCTGAAGGTGACGATTGCCGAGGTCAGCCGGTCCGTGATGCGCCAGTTGGGCGTGAACATGGTCGGTAGCGGGTCGAACGGTATCAACTGGTCGATGATCAATGAAAGCTCGATGGGTCTCGGAAAGCCGCTTTCGAACAGCGGTTTCGGGATCGGGGGCTCGGCGCTCGACGCCTATTTCAATGCGATGGAACAGTCGGGAGTCATGAAGACCCTCGCCGAGCCGACGCTGACGGCAGTATCCGGAGAGAAAGCCACCTTCCGCGTTGGCGGCGAGTTCAACATGGTTCGGGACCGTGATCAGGACGACGACGGTGCGCTGACCTACGAGGTCGAGCAGGTCGAGTACGGCATCGGCCTGGAGTTCCAGCCGACCGTCCTGTCGCCCGGCCGCATCAGCCTGAAGCTGCGCACTCAGGTTTCCGAGCCGACGACCGAAGGGTCGGTTCTCTTCGAAGGAGCATCGCGCAGAAACCAGGGCGGCAATTTGCAGGGGATGAACATCGTCTCCATCCGCAAGCGCCTCGCCGATACCACCGTCGAACTTCCCTCGGGCGGCTCGATGATGATCGCCGGACTCGTCCGTGACGACGTGCGCCAGTCGATCAACGGCCTGCCTGGTCTTTCGCGGGTGCCCGTCCTCGGCGCGCTTTTCCGCAGCCGCGCGTTCGAGCGCAACGAGACCGAGCTCGTCATCATCGTCACGCCCTATCTGGCGCGGCCGGTGGCGCGCAACGAGCTCGCCGCTCCGACCGACAATTTCAACCCCGCCTCGGAAGGCGCGGGCAATTTCCTTGGCCGCGTCAATCGCGTCTACGGAACCATGAAGACAGATCGGCCCGCCGGCCGCTACCACGGCGTGGTCGGGTTCATCTACAAGTGAGCGGGGACCGAACGATGTCTGCCCAGAAAACCAACCGGAATTCCCGCTTCCTGATCGCCGTCGCACTCGTCGGCTCGGCTGCCTTCGTCGCCGGCTGCACGCAGCGCGACAGCATCGTGGTCGGCGCGATCCCGGACGACTACCGGACCAACCACCCGATCGTCATCGCGGAGAAGCAGGAGAAGATCGACATCCCGGTCGGTCTCAACGACTACCAGATGACGCGCGTCCAGCGCACGGCGCTGACCGGCTTCATGTCGCGCTACGACGGCAAGGCCGCGCCGATGGTCAACCTGATGGTTCCCTACGGCTCGGCCAACTCGGCGGCTGCATCGCGCATCGCCGCGCAGTTCGCCAGCCACCTGCACAGGGCCGGCGTGCCGCAGAACCGCGTCGTCCAGCAGCACTACCAGGCGCCCGCCGACGCCTCCGCCCCGATCCGCATCACCTACGCCAACATGCGCGCGCAGGTCGCCTCCAATTGCGGCCGCTGGCCGGAGGACATGCTGGCGCGGGTCGACAACAAGCACTGGGCGAATTTCGGCTGTTCCTACCAGAACAACCTCGCGGCCCAGATCGCAAATCCGGCCGATCTCCTGACGCCGCGCGAGACGACGCCGATCGACGCCCAGAACCGCTCGAACGCCATCGACCAGTATCAGCGCCGCCAGGTCGCGCCGGAATTCATCGGCACGTCCGAGATCAACTACTAAGGACAGCGTGGGGGCAACGACATGACGAACCTGGCCTACACCACCGATCCGAACGACGCCGTCGTGCCAGATGCCGCCGCGATGCAGGCGCTGCGGCCCGTTCCGCGCATCTCGATCCAGGCTTTCTGCGAAACCGACGGGGTGGCGCAGCCGATCGAGCGCGCCGCCGAGGATCGCCGGATGGCCAAGGCGCATGTGAAGGTCCACATGGGCGGCATCCAGACGGCGATCGAGTTCTATCACACGGCGCCGACGCCAAACCTCATCATCATCGAATCGCGCGACGAACCGAGAAACCTGATCGGCAGGCTCGAGAAGCTGGCCGAAGTCTGCGACCCGGCGAGCAAGGTCGTGGTGATCGGCCACCACAACGACGTGTCGCTCTATCGCGAGCTGATCCGCTTCGGCATCTCCGAATACATCGTCGCGCCGATCTCGATGGCCGACATCGTCGCAGACATCGCCAAGATTTTCGTCGATCCCGATGCCGAGCCTATCGGGCGCTCCATCGCCTTCATCGGCGCCAAGGGCGGCGTCGGTTCCTCGACCATCGCGCACAACGTCGCCTGGACGCTCTCGACGCTGTTCCAGTCGGAAGTCGTCGTGGCCGACATGGACCTCGCCTTCGGCACCGCCAACATCAATTTCGACCAGGACCCCGCACAGGGCATCGCCGAGGCGGTGTTTTCGCCCGAGCGCATCGACGAGGTCTATCTCGACCGCCTGCTGGCCCAGTGCGCCGAGCGCCTGTCGCTCTTGGCCGCGCCTTCGACGCTCGACCGGATCTACGATTTCGATGCGGACGCGTTCGCATCGCTGATCGAGACCGCGCAGCGCAGCGCGCCAACGGTGATCCTCGACGTTCCCCATGTGTGGACGGGGTGGACCCGGCAGACGCTGGCGCAGGCCGACGAGATCGTGATCACGGCGACGCCCGAACTCGCCAATCTGCGCAATACGAAGAACCTGATCGACATGCTGCGCAAGCTGCGCCCGAACGATGCGCCGCCCAAGCTGATCATCAACCAGGCCGGCGTGCCGAAGCGGCCGGAGATTTCCCCGGACGATTTCTCCGAGCCGCTCGGCGTCATGCCGCTGGCCGTCATCCCGTTCGAGCCGCTGCTCTTCGGCAATGCGGCAAACAATGGCCGGATGCTGGGCGAGACGGACGTGCAGCACGCCATCGTCAAGATCGTGCACGAGATGGCGCATGTGCTGACGGGACGCAGCGAGATGAAATCGAAGAGAAAGGCCGGCATCGGCGATCTGCTGGGCCGCCTGAAGATGAAGAAGAAGAGCGCGTGAGCGCTGCCGATCGACGGCAGAAATCCATCTTGGGCACCGATGGCGGGGCCGGGGGACGACGGGCATAGCGATGTTTGGCAAGCGTGGAAACGAAGGCGGAAGCCGCAACACTCCGGAATTCAGGCCCGCCCCCGCGGCGCCCGTCTCCGAATCGCTGACGCTTGACGAACGTCCGGTGGAGCGCGGGCCGGAAAGCTCCGCCGCGCCCAAGCGCGCGGTCGATCCGACGCCCCCGCTCGCGCCTGAGCCGAAACGCGTCGCAACGCAGGCACGGCCTCGTTCGGAAGCCTATTACGACACCAAGAGCCAGGTCTTCTCCGCCCTCATCGACACGATCGACCTGTCGCAGCTCGCCAAGCTGGAGCCGGACGCCGCGCGCGAGGAAATCCGCGACATCGTCAACGACATCATCGCGATCAAGAATTTCGCGATGTCGATCTCCGAACAGGAGGAGCTGCTCGAGGACATCTGCAACGACGTCCTCGGCTACGGTCCGCTGGAGCCGCTTCTGGCGCGCGACGACATCGCCGACATCATGGTCAACGGCGCCCGGCAGGTCTTCATCGAAGTCGCCGGCCGCGTCGAGCAGACGCAGATCCGTTTCCGCGACAACCAGCAGCTCCTGAACATCTGCCAGCGCATCGTCAGCCAGGTCGGCCGCCGCGTCGACGAATCCTCGCCGATCTGCGATGCGCGCCTGCCCGACGGCTCGCGCGTCAACGTCATCGCGCCGCCGCTCGCCATCGACGGCACCGCGCTCACCATCCGCAAGTTCAAGAAGGACAAGCTGACGCTCGACCAGCTCGTCAAGTTCGGCTCCATCTCGCCGGAAGGCGCGGAGGTGTTGAAGGTCATCGGCCGGGTGCGTTGCAACGTCATCATTTCCGGCGGCACCGGCTCGGGCAAGACGACGCTCCTCAACTGCCTGACCAACTATGTCGACCGCGAGGAGCGCGTCATCACCTGCGAGGATTCGGCCGAGCTGCAGCTTCAGCAGCCGCATGTCGTGCGCCTCGAAACGCGCCCCGCCAATCTGGAAGGCGAAGGCGAGATCACCATGCGCGATCTCGTCAAGAACTGCCTGCGCATGCGCCCCGAGCGCATCATTGTCGGCGAAGTGCGCGGACCCGAAGTGTTCGACCTCCTGCAGGCGATGAACACCGGTCACGACGGCTCGATGGGCACCATCCACGCCAACAATCCGCGCGAATGCCTGAACCGCATGGAATCGATGATCGCCATGGGTGGCTTCACGCTGCCGCAAAAGACCGTCCGTGAGATCATCGTCGGCTCGATCGACGTCATCATCCAGGCCGCGCGCCTGCGCGACGGCTCGCGCCGCATCACCCACATCACCGAGGTGATCGGGATGGAAGGCGACGTCATCATCACGCAGGACCTGATGACCTACGAGATCAAGGGCGAAGACGCCAATGGCCGCCTGATCGGCAACCACGTCTCCAGCGGCGTCGGCCGTCCCGGCTTCTGGGACCGTGCGCGCTACTATGGCGAGGAGGCGCGTCTGGCCGCAGCACTCGAAGCGATGGAAGTTCAGTCGTGACCAGCCGGACGGGGAACGCGCGATGGACATGAACCTGCTGCTCTTCATCGCGCTCGCAACGGTCAGCGCCGGGGCACTCGCCTATGGCCTGCTGTTTTCGCGCGTGCAGAGCGAACGCACCATCGAGCGTCGCTTCGAGACGGTCCGCAATGCCGAGGCCGACCGCAACATCGTCCGCGCCTCGCGCGACCGCGTGGCCGAGGCCGCCAAGCGCCGCAAATCGGTGCAGGACACGCTGAAGGATCTCGAGGAAAAGCAGAAGGCGCGCGGGCAGGGCCGGCACAAGCCGCCGCTGAAGGTGCAGATCCGCCAGGCCGGCCTCACCATGTCGATGCGCCAGTTCTACATGGTCTCGGTCGCTGCCGGCCTTGTGACCTTCGTGCTGTTCGTGTTCCTGGGCGCACCGCTGCTGCTGGCCGCCGGCGCGATGATCGCGGGTGGTCTCGGCCTGCCGCGCTGGTTCGTCACCTTCAAGCGTGCGCGGCGCGTCAAGGCGTTCCTCAATGAATTCCCCAACGCGCTCGACGTGATCGTTCGCGCGGTGAAGTCCGGCCTGCCTCTCAACGATGCCGTGCGCATGATCGCCGGTGAATCGCCGGAGCCCGTCAAGAGCGAGTTCAAGCGCGTCGTCGAGCATCAGCAACTCGGCCTGTCGCTCCCCGAAGCGGTGATGCGGATGCCCGAATCCATGCCGGCGGCGGAGGCGAGCTTCTTCGGCATTGTCATCCAGATCCAGAGCCAGGCCGGCGGCAATCTGTCGGAAGCGATCGGCAATCTGTCCAAGGTGCTGCGCGACCGCAAGAAGATGAAGGCCAAGATCGACGCCCTGTCGATGGAAGCCAAGGCATCCGCCGTGATCATCGGCGCGCTGCCGATCGTGGTCGCGATCCTCGTCTACCTGTCGAGCCCCGGCTACATCATGCCGCTTTTCACCACCAGCACGGGCCATCTCATCCTTCTGATCTCGGGCATCTGGATGGCCATGGGCCTGCTCGTGATGCGCAAGATGATGAACTTCGATTTCTAGGAACCGGTCATGACAGGCTCAGTCGTCGGCATCGTTACCGATCCCAGCTTCCTCCTGGCGGTTCTCGTCTCGGTGGCGGTGTTCGCGACGCTGTTCACGGCCTTGCCGGCGCTTTCGGGCAATCCGCTGAAGACACGCATGAAGGCCGTGGCGCTGGAGCGCGACCAGTTGCGCGCGCAGCAGAAGGCACGGCTCGCAAGCGAGGCGGAACGCCGGCGCAAGGGGCTTCGCGAGCAGGAATCGGTGGGCATGAGGTCCATCGTCGAAAAGCTCGACCTGCGCCGCGCGCTCGCCGACGATGCGACGGTCGCCAAGTTGCGCATGGCCGGTTATCGCGGCCAGAATCCGCTGACGAAGTTCCTGTTCTTCCGCCTCGTCCTTCCCTTCGTCTTCCTGGCCGCCGCGCTCGTCTACGTCTTCGGCATGGGCGCCTTCGCCGATCAGCCCGATCTGATCCGCGGCGTCATCTGCATCATCGCGGCCTATGCCGGCTTCTACGTCCCCGTCCTCTACGTTTCCAACAAGGCGACCAAGCGCAAGCAATCGATCCAGCGCGCCTGGCCCGACGCGCTGGACCTGATGCTGATCTGCGTGGAATCCGGCATTTCGGTCGAGGCGGCCTTTCGCAAGGTGGCCGAGGAAATCGGCTCGCAATCGGTCGAGCTCGCCGAGGAACTGGTCCTGACCAACGCCGAGCTTTCGTTCCTGCCGGAGCGCAAGCAGGCCTACGAAAACCTGGCGAGCCGTACCGGTCTCGAAACCGTCCGTTCCGTCTCTCAGGCGCTGATCCAGGCCGAGCGCTACGGCACGCCCGTCGCCCACGCTCTGCGCGTTCTTTCGGCCGAAAGCCGCGAGGCGCGGATGACCGCGGCCGAGAAGAAGGCGGCGGCCCTGCCGCCGAAGCTGACCGTGCCGATGATCCTGTTCTTCCTGCCGGTTCTCTTCGCCGTCATCCTCGGGCCTGCCGGCATCCAGATTTCCCAGCAGAACATCTTCTGACCCTTTCTAAGGGCCGGAACGAAAGGCAGAGCGCCGCGTTTCAGCCACAATCCGCCCGATTGCCGCCGGCACTCGCGGATGGAAGTCCGGGGAACGGTCATGAAGAGCGAATTCGATCCAGCGGGGCCGTCCGTGCCGCCCGTGCCCGTTCCTGCGCGCGACCGGGATCTGCGTCTCATTCGCACGTTCATGCTCGGCCTTTTCCTGTTCGCGGTCGTCTACGCGCTTTATTTCGCGCGCGATTTCTTCATGCCGATCGTCCTCGCCTTCCTGCTGGCGCTGATGCTGACGCCCATCGTGCGCTTCCTGCGCAAGCGCCGCGTGCCCGAAGCGCTGTCGGCGACGCTTCTGGTCTTCATGTCGATGGCGGCGATCGGAACGACCGGCTACTTCCTGTCCGGGCCGGTGGTGGAACTCGTCAACGACGCGCCGGCCATCGGCCGCCGGCTGACCGAACGGCTCGAGGAAGTGCGCCGCCCGTTCGAGCGCTTCATGGAAGTGTCGCGACAGGTGGACGAGGCGGCCGAAACCACCTCGGAGCCGGACGTCCAGCGCGTCGTCGTCTCGCAGCCGGGCATCGTCTCGCGCGCGGCCGGTAATCTGCTTTCCGGGTCGACGACGGCCGCGATCACCTTCGTCCTGTCGCTGTTCCTGCTGGCTTCGGGGACGATGTTCTACGAGAAGATCGTCCAGTCCTTCACCAAACTGAGCGAGAAGAAGCGTGCGCTGCGCGTCGTCTATGACGTCGAGCGCGAAATCTCGCGCTATCTGCTCACCGTCGCCGCGATCAACACATGCCTCGGCATCGCCGTCGGCACCGGCCTTTGGGCCTTGGGCATGCCGATGCCGTTCGTTTTCGGCGTGGCGGCCGGCCTCCTGAATTTCCTGCCCTATGTCGGCGCGGCGATCACCATCATCCTCGTCGCCGTACTGTCGATCGTCTCGTTCGACAGCATCGCCTATGCGATGATCCCGCCAGCCTTCGTGCTCTTCTGCAATATCCTCGAAGGCAATTTCATCAACCCGCTGATCGTCGGGCGCAGGCTGGAGATCAACGCTGTCGCGATCTTCATCGCGGTCGCGTTCTGGTCGTGGCTTTGGGGCTTCGTCGGCGCGCTGATTGCCGTGCCGCTGCTGGTCGTCATCAAGGTCTTCTGCGACCATTTCGAGAGCCTGAGCCATGTCGGCAATTTCCTCTCGGCCCAGCAGACGGCCGAGGAAGAGGAAGAAAGCAAGGAAGAGGCGCAGCACGTCACGCCGTGAGTTGGCGAGCGGCGAAAGGCTTTCCTATATCCGGGCAGTGAAAATGACCGGATGATGCGATGACCCTCCTTTCCGTACTCGACCTTTCCCCCGTGCCGGACGGCGCGACGACCGCCGAGGCGCTCGCCAACACGCTCGACCTTGCACGAAACGCCGATCGGCTCGGCTACAACCGCTACTGGCTCGCCGAACATCACAACATGCCGGGCATCGCGAGCGCGGCGACCTCGGTCGTCATCGGCCATGTCGCGGGGGGCACGTCGCGCATTCGCGTCGGCGCCGGTGGCATCATGCTGCCGAACCACGCGCCGCTCGTCATCGCCGAGCAGTTCGGTACGCTGGCTTCGCTCTATCCGGGGCGCATCGATCTCGGGCTCGGCCGCGCGCCCGGCACCGACCAGTTGACCGCCCACGCGCTGCGTCGCTCTCTTTCGGGAGACGTCAACCAGTTTCCGAACGACGTCCTCGAACTGCTCGCCTATTTCAAGCCGGCTGAGCCCACCCAGCGCGTGCGCGCGGTGCCGGGCGAGGGGACGAACGTGCCGGTGTGGATTCTCGGGTCGAGCCTTTATGGCGCGCAACTCGCGGCCGCTCTCGGCCTGCCCTACGCCTTCGCCTCGCATTTCGCCCCGGCCGAACTCGACCATGCGCTGGAGGTCTATCGGACACGCTTCGAGCCATCGGAATATCTCGACAAGCCCCATGTCATGGCAGGGCTGAACGTCGTCGCGGCGCCGACCGACGAGGAGGCGCGCTATCTGTTCTCGTCGCTGCAGCAGGCATTCGTCAATCTGCGCTCCGGCCGTCCCGGCAAGCTGCCGAAGCCGGTCGAGGGGTTCGAGCAGCAGATCGATCCGATGGCGAAGGCGATGCTCGACCAGGCACTGACCTGCGCCATCGTCGGCTCACCGCAGCGGATCGGCCAAGGGCTCGAAGCCTTCATCGCGCGCACCGGCGCGGACGAACTGATGGTGACAGCGCAAATCCACGATCACGCGGCGCGGGTGCGTTCTTTCGAGATACTGGCCGAGGTCCACGGACTGGCCGCGATGAGCGCCGCCGCCGAATAGCAAAGAAAAGGCCGGCATCGCGCCGGCCTTTTTCCTGTTCAGATCAGCATTCGCCGCCGCGGCGAATGCGCCAGCCGGCAGCTTCTGCCTCGCAAGCATTGCCGAATGTCTGCTGGCGGTTGCCTTGCACGGCGCAGACCGGGGCATATTCGCGCGTGCAGAACTGCGGGCGATCGGGGCCCGGCCGGCCCGGACGATCCCAGCCCGGGCCACCGCCCGGACGTCCCGGACGATCCCAGTTCGAGCCGCCGCCGCGACGGCATTCGCCGCCATAGGCGATGCGATAGCCTTCGGCGCGCGCCACGCAGGAATTGGGGAAGGTCTGTTGGTCACGTCCGCGCTCCCCGCAGACGGGATCATATTGCTGCGTGCAGATCGGCTCGGGGCCGGGGCGCGGCGGCAGGGGCCGCGGGCCTTCCTCGACGACGACGCACGATGCCAGCAGACCGGCGCCGACGACTGCCAGCAATCCGGTCTTCAATCCGGAAAATTCGAATTTCATGAGTTCACTCCAAAACAGACCCGTCCCGAATGCTTCAAGACGCTGGACGCATTGTGGTTCCCGCCGCCGACAAAAAAATCATCGCAGCGCGCGCACGATCGAACCGTCGGGGAAACAGGTCGGTGCCTGACCCGCTTTCTGCTGCCATTCCCCAATCGAACGGCGGGTGCGAAATCCGGCCAGGCCGTCGGCGCCGCCAGTGTCGTAGCCGAGCGCCTGCAGCCCGCGCTGCATCGCCGCGACGTCGGATCGTATCAGCCCGCCGACATTGCCCCATGCGCCTGAAAAGCGGCTGTCGCCATAGGTGATGCGGTCGCCTGCGTGGCCGACGAAGAGCGCATAGAGGTCGCTCTCGTTGTATTCCTTGATGACGTAGAAATTCGGCGTGACGAGGAAGGCGGGGCCGGAGCGGCCGGCAGGCATCATGAGGAAGCCTTCGCCGCGCGACTCGTGCTCGGGGAAGGGCCGGCCCGAGACGCGCGCGACGCCCATCGACGCCCATTCGGCGATTGGACGCCCCCGGTCGGGACCTTCGAGCGCGCAGGAAACGCTTGCCGGCAAGGTGACCTCGAAGCCCCAGTCGCGCCCGCGCACCCAGCCGAAATGGGCGAGATAGTTGGCGATCGAGGCGAGGGTGTCCGCCTCGGAGTTCCATATGTCCGCCCGTCCGCCGGAGTGGCCGACGGCATGTTCGAGATAGGAAGTAGGCAGGAATTGCGGCTGGCCGAGTGCACCGGCCCAGGACGATTTCATGTCGGATACGCGCGCATGGCCGCGCTCGACCATCAACAAAGCGGCGATGACCTCGGCGCGGAACATCTCCTTGCGCGTCGCCATGAACGCCTTGGTGCCGAGCACTTGAAACGCGTTGTGCGGGATGCGCGCCGCCCCGAACCCGCTCTCGCGCCCCCAGACGGCGAGCAGAATGCCGCCGGGAACGCCGTATCGCGCTTCGAGATCTCGCAAGACCGGTGCGAGCCGCCCCGCTCGCTGGCGCCCGCCCGCGGTGACGCCACCGACGATGTTCTCTGCGAAATAGTTGCCGGGCGACCCGAACTCGGCCTGATGCTGGCGCTGCGGCGTCTGCGCAGCCTGACCCGGCATGACGAGGTCGGGCAGGTCGAGATTGGGGCCGACATTGGCGAAGGCGGCGTCGAAGGTCGACTGCGAGACGCCGGCGCGGGAGGCTTCGGGCCAGAGGTCGCTCTGGAGCCAGGTGCGGAATTGCTGGTCGATGGATTGGGCGAGGGCGGGGAGGGGGAGGAGGAGGAGGAGGAGCAGTATTGCAATGAAGGAGCGGCGGAGACGAACACCCCCCTCTGTCCTGCCGGACATCTCCCCCTCAAGGGGGGAGATCACGCGCGTGGATTTCGCACCCGACCTTGTCGGCTCAAGTGCGGCGGCGACGAGATTGATCTCCCCCCTTGAGGGGGAGATGGCCGGCAGGCCAGAGGGGGGTGACTTCCGCGACATCCGTCTTCTCCCTATGGCCGAGCGCTCAAAACGCCGTGCGCGATTTCAGCGCCGCCGTCAGCGTTCCCTCGTCGAGATAGTCGAGCTCGCCCCCGACCGGCACGCCGTGCGCCAGCCGCGTGACCTTGACGTCGAAGCTCGACAACTGGTCGGTGATGTAGTGCGCGGTCGTCTGACCCTCGACGGTCGCGTTGACCGCGAGGATCACCTCCGACACCCCGCCCGAAGCGACGCGCGCGATCAGCGCCTTGATGTTGAGGTCGTCCGGCCCGACGCCGTCGAGCGGCGACAGCGTGCCGCCGAGGACGTGGTAGCGCACGTTCATCGCCGCCGCGCGTTCCAGCGCCCACAGATCTGCGACGTCCTCGACGACGATCAGCGTTGCGTCCTCGCGGCGCGGGTCTGTGCAGATCGTGCAGGGGTCGGACGTATCGACATTGCCGCAGGTGGAGCAGACGCGAACCTTCTCCACCGCCTCGCCCATGGCGGCGGTGAGCGGCACGAAGAGCTGTTCCTTCTTCTTGATGAGATGCAGCGCCGCACGCCGCGCCGAGCGCGGCCCGAGCCCCGGCACCTTGGCCAGAAGCTGGATCAGACGTTCGATTTCGGGGCCGGCGATTCTCTTCGACATGGCTCCGGTTTAACGCCGAAACCCGCCGATGTGTAGGTCGAACTCAGTTGGTCGAGCCGGTCCGCGTTTGGTCGAGGATCAGGGCGCCGATCGCGTCAGCGTTGGTCTGGTCGACGGCGAAGGAGAGCGCCTCGGAGGCCGTGTTCGCCGGGGCTGCTGCCTCAGCCGTTTCCATCTGCGGGACAGCCGGCGCCGGTTGCGGCGTGCCGAAGCGCTCGGCCTGCGGCTGGGGCTGCGGCGCGGCCGCGACCTGGACGCGCGCCTGCTTGCCCTCGACGCGGCCGGCGGCGGCAAGCTGCGACTGCGGGCGTACGCCGTTTGCGGCGCGTTCCTCGCGCCCGCGCTTCTCGTAGAACGCGTTGCCGCCGGCTTTCAGCACGTAGTGCATGTTCGGATAGGGGAAGTTCAGCCCGGCCGTGTGGAAGAACTTGGCGTTCTGCACCATCGGGTGGCGCTCGCCGGCAAGCACCGCGTCGGCAGCGGCCATCACGTCCGGCATCGCCTTGGAGTTCATCTTGCGCGTCATCACGCCGGGCGCGAACTGGTTCTTCTGGCCGACGACACCGCAAATCGTGTTCGGATACTCGCCCGAATTGACCCGGTTCATCACCACCGTGCCGACGGCGACGAGGCCTTCGCGGCTCGACCTGTGCGATTCGAAGAACATCGCGCGCGCCATGCAATCGCGATTGCTGGCCGTCGCCGCAACGGGCTTGACCGAGGACGTCACCACGTCGTCGAGAAGGTCGCTGCTGGACGTGCAGGCGGAAACAACAAGCGAAAGGGCGACCGCGCAGGCCGCGGCCGGGAGCCGAAAGAACACGTTACAAACCTCTCCGAACGGCCCCCGCCGTTTCGTCGATGATTTTGAAAGGGTGTTTTGCGGCAAAAAAGGGGCAGGTGCGCCACAAACGCACCTGTGCCGGAACTCCGCGATCAAAACCGGATATGCCCGATCCTATCGCCCGAATGGTTATTAACGCGTTAACCGCAACCTAGAAGGGCAGCTTCATGCCGGGCGGGATCGGCAGGCCGGCGGTCAGTTCCTGCGTCTTCTGCTGCATGATCGCCTCGATCTTGGTCTTGGCGTCGTTGTGCGCGGCGAGGATCAGATCCTCGAGAATCTCGACGTCGTCTTCCTTGAAGAGCGAGGGGTCGATCTTGAGCGACTTCATTTCGAACTTGCCGGCAAGCGTGACCTGGACGAGCCCGCCCGCGGACTGGCCGGACGCTTCGACATTGGCCAGTTCTTCCTGCATCTGCTGGAACTTGGCCTGCATCTCGCGGGCCTTGCCCATCATGCCGAGAAGGTCTTTCATCGTGATCTCCGTTGGTCAGATTTCGTCGTCATCGTCCAGATCGCCGATGCCCGGGTCGACCGGCACTTCGTCGCTTTCGATCTCGATCTCCGCCGTCTCGACCGCGTCGGGCAGCCGAACGTCGATGATCTTCGCGCCGGGAAAGCGGGCGAGGATCGCCGCGACGGAGGGGTCGTTCTTGGCGTCGAGAAGGGCGACGTCGCGCCGCGCCTGCTCGATCTCCGACAGCGTGTCGCCGCCGCGCTCGCGCGAGATCGTGACGACCCAGCGCCGCCCGGTCCAGGTGTGGAGCCGGGTCGTCAGGTCGCTGACGAGCATGCGCGGGGCGTGTTCGGTCAGGCTGACCTCGATGCGGCCCGGATCGAATTTCACGGGTCGCAGGAACTGCTTGATCTGAACCTTCAGCGCCATGTCGCGATTGGCGTCGCACAAGGCGACGAGATCGGTCATCGAGGCGATACGGGGTTCGGCCGGCGCTTCTTCGACCTGCGGCTTCGGCGTGGCGACCGGAAGGGGCTCCGGCTCGGTGCGTACCAGCCGCATCGTCTGCCCGCCGCCATTCGATGACATCGCGACGGGCTGGGCGGCGACTGCATCGACCGGTGCCGGCGCACGGTTCGGAGCACTTCCTGCGGAAGATGTCGGCGTGCCCTGGGGAAGCGTGCGGACCGGGCCGTCGCCTTCCAGCGATTTCAGCGCCTCGTCGAGCGTCGGCAGGGTCGCGGCATGCGCGATGCGGATCAGCACCATCTCGGCGGCGCTGACCGGCCGCGACGCGGTCTGAACCTCGGTGATGCCCTTCAAGAGCATCTGCCACGTGCGCGATAGGACGCGCACCGAAAGCCCGTCCGCATATTCGCGCCCGCGCTGGCGCTCTTCCTGCGAGATTGAGGCGTCGTCGGCCGCGTTCGGCACGAAACGGATGCGCGTGACGAGATGGTTGAACTCGGCAAGGTCGGTGAGAACGGTCGCGGGGTCCGCGCCGGCATCGTACTGGCCGCGGAATTCGCCGAGCGCACCGGCGACGTCGCCCTTCATCAGGAGTTCGAAAAGGTCGATGACGCGCGCGCGGTCGGCAAGGCCGAGCATGTCGCGCACCGCCTCGGCGGTAACCGTGCCCGAACCGTGGGCGATCGCCTGATCGAGGATCGACAGCGAATCGCGCACCGACCCCTCGGCCGCGCGCGCGATCATAGCGAGGGCGTCGTCGTCGATCGCGACGTCCTCCTTCTGCGCGATGCCGCGCAGATGGGCGGTCAGCAGGCCGGCGTCGACGCGGCGCAGGTCGAAGCGCTGGCAGCGCGACAGGACGGTGATCGGCACCTTGCGGATTTCGGTCGTCGCGAAGATGAACTTGACGTGCGGCGGTGGCTCCTCGAGCGTCTTCAACAGGCCGTTGAAGGCCTGCGTCGAGAGCATGTGCACTTCGTCGATGATGTAGACCTTGTAGCGCGCGGAAACCGGCGCATAGCGGACCTGCTCGATGATCTCGCGAATGTCGTCGATGCCGGTATGCGAGGCGGCGTCCATCTCGACCACGTCGACATGGCGGCCTTCCATGATCGCTTCGCAATGTTCGCCGGGGACGGAGAGATCGACGGTCGGCTGGCTGACGGCGTCGGTCTTGTAGTTGAGCGCGCGGGCGAGGATGCGGGCGGTCGTCGTCTTGCCGACGCCGCGCACGCCGGTCAGCATCCAGGCCTGGGCGATGCGGCCGGTGGCGAACGCGTTGGTCAGCGTACGCACCATCGGCTCCTGGCCGATCAGGGTGGAAAAGTCGCGCGGGCGATATTTGCGCGCCAGGACCCGGTAGGGTCCCTGCGGACGGCTCGTCTCGATCTGCGGAGTTTCGTCCATCAAGTCTCGCTCGTGCCATGAGCCCGAAGGCCCGGATCATCCTCGCGGCGCGAGTGTCGTCCCCGACATGGCCAGGCGTCAATGCCGCAAACGGCTCGGACGCAAGGCCGGGGAAATAAGGTGGGAGGCTGGCACGGTGACCCGTGCCGGGGCTCGTTAGGGCTGCTTCCTTCCGGACCTGACCCGGTTGGCGAGTGGCTCGTCCACCACCAACCTCCCGCGCCCCATATCGGCAATTCGAAAGGCGAATGCAAGGCCGGATCGAAAGCTGGAACGATTCGCTTCCATCGGGCGGGGAAACGCTCTAGCCTCGCAACCCTGGCAGAGGAGGGAGACATGGACATGCCGCACAGGGCTGGCGGTTTCGAGCTCGACAGGAAGCTTGAACGCGACAGCCGCGAAGTGATCTGGCTCGGCCTTTGCGAGCTTCGGATCATGAACGATGCGCGCTGGCCATGGCTGATCATGATCCCGCAACGCCGCGGCGCCGTCGAGATCCACGACCTGACGCCGCTCGACCAGGCGATGCTCTCCTTCGAGACGACCATGGTGTCGAAGGCGCTGAAAGAGGTCACGCGCTGCGACAAGATCAATATCGGCGCGCTCGGCAACATCGTCCGCCAGCTCCACGTCCACGTCATCGCGCGCAGGGAAGGCGATGCGAACTGGCCCGGGCCCGTCTGGGGCCACGGCCAGCCCGAACCCTATCGCCGTGAAGACCTCCACGGCCTGATCAACGACATCAAGGGCCGCCTGTGAATTTCGCCTTGTTCGACCGGCCGGCCGAAGAGCCGAGCCGCTTCGTCGGCTTTGCCGGCAATTGCATCGACCGGCAGGCCGAGAACCGCTCCGAGACGGCGCTGGCGGATGCGCTCGCCGACCCGCGCCTGTCGGTTCTCATCCTGCGCGGCGGGCGCCTCTGCCTGAAGATGAACGGCGCCGGTCCCGACTGCCGTTTTTCGGCATCGGAAGCCGAAGCCCTCAGGGTCAAGCTGGAGCATGCGGTGCTGCTCGGCCATGGCCCCGACGGTCCGGTGATCGCTGCCCCTGGTAGTCTAGAGCCCGAGGGCCTGCCGGACGGCATCAAGGCGATCGACCTGCGCTCGCTCAACAGCCAGGGCCTTCTCGCTCCCGAGGACATGGGTGCCGTAGGGCAGGGCGCGTCCCTCCTCGCCTGGAACGCCAATTGCCGCTTCTGCGGCCGCTGCGGGGCGGCGACCGAGTCACGCATCGGCGGCTACAAGCGCGTGTGCACCGGCTGCGGCGCGCAGCATTTCCCGCGCACCGACCCCGTCGTCATCATGCTGACCGTCACGCCGGATCGCTGCCTGATGGGCCGCAGCCCGCATTTCGTGCCGGGCATGTTTTCGACGCTCGCCGGTTTCGTGGAGCCGGGCGAGACGATCGAGGATGCGGTGCGGCGCGAGACGCTGGAGGAATCGGGCGTCAAGATCGGCCGCGTCGCCTATCACGCCAGCCAGCCCTGGCCGTTTCCCCATTCGCTGATGATCGGCTGCTTCGGCGAGGCGCTGAACGAAGATCTGACGCCGGACTTCACCGAACTCGAAGCCTGCCGCTGGTTCACGCGCGAGGAAGTGCGCTCAATGATCGCCGGCGCGCACCCCGATCGCCTGATCGTCCCGCCGAATGCGGCGATCGCCAATCATCTCATCCGGGCGTGGGTGGACGCGGGCTGATCAGGCGCTCTTGCGCGGCCGTCCGCCCTTTGCGCCGTTCTCGCGCGCGGCGCGCACCTTGGCCGGCGATGTCGTGCTGCCGCCAATACGCGCGAACTGGCTTGCCATCCAACGTCGTGTGCCGAATACGCCACCAACGAGCGCCCGCACGGAAAGATCGACGTCGAGGCGCGGCCAGTGAAGATTGAGGCCGAACCCGTCGACCTCGACCAAGCCCAGATCGGCCGCCGGCGCATCGTGCAGATACTGGACGAGCGCGGGCGGGAAGACGTAGGCGCAGCCATTTTCGAGCTCGACGACGATCCGGCCGCTCGCCGCGTCAAAGCTCGCCGTCCGTGCCCGCAGACCTTCGGCGAGCACCTGTCGTCCCCGCTCTTCGGCGGCGTCGATCTGCATGTCAGTCAGCTTCACCATGAATGCGCTCCCAGTCCTGCAGGAAATCGTCGCGCCGTGCCGCGACTTCCTCAAGAAGCCGGCGCAACTCCGGCCGCTTGATCCCGATCGCAAAGACCAGCTCGATCGAACCGTCCGGCCCGATCAGGTTGATCTTGGCATTGCCCGCTCCGATGAGATGGATATGGGCCGGCGCGTGGTCCTGCGTGTAGATGACGAAACGATAGCCATGCGCACGGTGGACGACGACCAATACATTATCCCATCAGTTGGGTTTTTCAAGAAGGACGCTGGCTGATCCGGAACTCCGCCGCCGGATAGACCCCGAGCACCCGTACTTCGCGCGAGAAGAAGTCGAGTTCCTTGAGCGCCTGAGCGACATTGGCGTCGTCGGGGTGGCCTTCGATGTCGGCGTAGAATTGCGAGGCGAAGAAGGTGCCGCCGAGCTGGTAGCTCTCCAGCTTGGTCATGTTGACGCCATTGGTGGCGAAGCCGCCCATGGCCTTGTAGAGCGCGGCCGGGATGTTGTGCACGCGGAAGATGAAGGTCGTCATCATCAGATCGTCGGCCGACTTGCGCGGAGCCCAGGATTCCTCCTTCGCCAGCACGACGAAGCGGGTGACGTTGTTGTCGGTGTCCTCGACGTTCTCTGCGACGATGTCGAGGCCGTAGAGTTCGGCGGCAAGGACAGGCGCGAGCGCTGCGGCGGTGCGGTCGCCTTCGTCGGCCACCTGGCGCGCAGCGCCGGCCGTGTCGCCGGCGATGACCGGCTTCCACTTGTTCTTGCGGATCACGTTGCGGCACTGGCCGAGCGCGTGAATGTGGCTGTGAACGGACTTGATCTCGTCGATCTTCACGCCCGGCAGGACCATGAGCTGGAAATGGATCGGCAGGAAATATTCGCCGACGATGTGCAGGCTCGATTCGGGCAGGAGGTGATGGATGTCGGCGACGCGGCCGGCGATCGTGTTCTCGATCGGGATCATCGCAAGTTCGGCCGCACCGCTCTCGACCGCATTGAACGCGTCCTCGAAGGTCGCGCAGGGCATCGGCTCCATGCCGGGAAACATGTTGCGGCAGGCGGTGTCGGAATTGGCGCCGGGTTCACCCTGAAATGCGATGCGGTTGGTCCTGGACATGCGGCTTCTGCTCTTCCTTACGACAACATGGCGCGGGCGCGCTCGAGATCTTCGGGCGTATCGACGCCCAGCGGAACGGAACGGACGAGGCCGACATCGATGCGCATGCCCGCTTCGAGCGCGCGCAGCTGCTCCAGCCGCTCGCGCGTCTCCAAGGGGCTCGGGCCGAGGCCGACGAAGCGTTCGAGCGCGGCGCGGCGATAGGCGTAGATGCCGATATGGTGGTAGAGCGGGCCTTCGCCCCATGGCGCGGTCGCGCGGGTGAAATAAAGCGCGCGCAGACGGTCGGGCGCGAGCGGCGAGCCGACGATCTTGACGACGTTCGGATTGGTCTTCTCCGCCTCGTCCTCGATCTCGACGCCCAGCGTGGCGATGTCGGCATCGCCCCCTTCGAGCACGTCGGCCGTGCTCGCGATCAGTGCGGGATCGATGGTCGGCAGGTCGCCCTGGAGGTTGACGATCGTCGTGTAGCGCCCGTCGGGATCAAGCTTCTGCAGCGCCTCGAAGATGCGGTCGGAGCCGGACTGGTGGCTTGCCGCCGTCATCACGGCCACGAAGCCAAGGGCCTCGACGGCGCGCGCCACTTCGTCACTGTCGGTCGCGATGGCGATCTCGCCCGCGCCGCTTTCGGCAGCGCGCCTTGCGACCTGCACGATCATCGGCAGCCCGGCGATGTCCGCCAGCGGCTTGCCGGGCAGGCGGGTGGAGGCCATGCGGGCGGGAATGAGGATTAGTCTGGACATGCGCGAAGCGATGGTGCGGCTCTCGGGAAGGTCGGAAAAGTGGCAAAAGGTCTCACGTGGAAAGGCCCTTATATGTGTTGCAACATCCAAGCAAAAGACCTAGTTTCCGCGCGATTTTCACCGGCACGACCGGGTGGGGGACCCTTTGACGCGTGTGCGCCGGCCGCACGCCGCATCACCCCGGTCGAACCTTGGAGCCTTGGGTAGATGGACTCTTTTGAACTTAACAAGCTGATCGGCGCGTTTCTGGGCGTCGTTTTCGTCGTCTTTTCGGTCAGCCTTGTGTCGGACGCGATCTTTGCGTCCCATGCTCCCGAAACTCCGGGCTATGCGATCGAGGTTCCCGAGGAGCCCGCAGGCGGCGGAGCGCCGGCCGAAACCGGCCCGAGCGCGCTCGACCTTCTCGCCAGCGCCGACCCGGCTGCTGGCGAAGCGGCCTTCCGCCGCTGCGCCTCGTGCCACACGATCGAGGCTGGCGGCGCGAACCGCGTCGGCCCGAACCTGCACGACGTGCTGGGCCGTGTCGTCGCGTCGCACGAAGGCTTTTCCTATTCCGCCGCGATGACCGAATATTCCGAGGGCGGCACCAAGACTTGGGAATTCGAGAATCTGAGCGCATTCCTCGTCAACCCGCGCTCCTACGTGCCGGGAACGACGATGGCCTTCGCCGGTATCCGCGATCCGCAGGAAGAAGCCAACCTGATCGCCTACATCAACGCCCAGTCGGACAACCCGATGCCGCTGCCCGAGCCGGCCGCCGCTGAAGAAGAGTCGGCCGAGGGCGAGGAAGCTGCTCCCGCCGAGGGCGAGGAAGCCGCGCCAGCCGCCGAAGGTGAAGACGCTGCTCCGGCTGCCGAAGGCGAGGATGCTGCACCTGCCGCTGAAGGCGAAGAGGCCGCTCCTGCCGAGGACGTCGCGCCGGCGGCCGACGAGGCTGCGCCTGGCGCCGATGAAGCCGCGCCGGCTGACGATGCCGCAGAGCCGGCCGATGCCGATGCTGCAAGCGAGACGGAAGCTGCTCCGGCAGACGCAACGCCCGAGGAAGACGGTTCCGCCGCTTCGCCCGAGACCGACCCCGCGACGCCTGCCGCCGATGGCGAGGTGAGCGAGGAAGAAGAGCGGGCTCCGGCGCAGAACTAACCAAACCGTAATATCGACGATCACGAAAAAGCCGGGTTTCGCCCGGCTTTTTTGCGTTTGTGAAAATGCCCGGCCACGCAAAGTTTAGCCACGTAGCCGGTTTCCAATCACGCCCGATGGGATAGGGTGCGGGCTCGGACGAAGAGGAGATGCGTCGAATGGAATTGGGCCGCTGGGGCGATCATCTGCGCAAATCATGGGTCGTTGCGACCGTTCTGCTCGCTGGTGCGAGCACTGCGCTGGCGCAGGATGCCGAGGCCGAATGGCGCACGACCTCCTCGCTGATCCAGACCGAGCCGCCGGCCGAGGAATTCACCCGCTATTCCTACGTGAACCCTGACGCGCCCAAGGGCGGCACGCTGAATTCGGCGGCCTTCGGCACCTTCGACAGCTTCAACCCGTTCATCGTGCGCGGCACGCCCGCGGCCGGCCTCGGCCAGTTCGGCGGACTTCTCTGGGATACGCTGATGCAGCAATCCCCGGACGAGGCCGGGACGAGCCATGCGCTGATCGCCGAGGCCTTCACCTATCCGGACGACTATTCCTCGGCGATCTATCGCCTGAACCCGGATGCGCGCTGGCACGATGGCGAGCCGGTCACGGCCGAGGACGTGGTCTGGTCCTTCGAGAAGCTGAAGGAGATCAGCCCGGCCTATAGCCGTTACTATGCGAACGTCACCGCGGCGGTCGCGATTTCCGAGCGCGAAGTCGAGTTCACCTTCGACCAGACCGGCAACCGCGAACTGCCGCACATCATGGGCGATCTGGCGGTTCTGCCGAAGCATTGGTGGGAAGGCGAGAACGCGCGCGGGCAGAAGCGCAATATCGCCAATCCGACTCTCGAAGCGCCGCTTGGCAGCGGACCTTACAGGATCGCATCCTTCGATCCCGGCTCGCGCATCGTCTGGGAGCGCGTCGAGGATTATTGGGGTGCCGAGGAGCCGGTCAACATCGGGCGCAACAATTTCGACCGCATGACCTATACCTATTTCCAGGATGACAATGCCGAGTTCCTGGCCTTCACCCGCGGCGGCTTCGAGGATATCCGGCAGGAAACGAGCACGCGGCGCTGGGCGGTCGAGTACAATTTCCCGGCCTTCGAGCGCGGAGACGTCATCAAGCGCGAATTCATCTCGGGCGGCATCCAGCACATGCAGGCCTTCGCTTTCAACATGCGCCAGCCCCGCTTCCAGGACCGGCGCGTGCGCCAGGCACTGACGCTGGCCTACAATTTCGAGGAGCAGAACCGGCTTCAGTTCTTCGAGATGAACGAGCGCTTTTCCAGCTATTTCGAACGTTCCGAACTGGCGTCGAGCGGCGTGCCGGAAGGGCAGGAGCTTGAAATGCTCGAAGCGCATCGCGATGCGCTGCCGCAGGAGCTTTTCACCGAAGAGTTTAAGCTGCCCGTCTTCGACACGCCGCAGGCGCAGCGCGACAATCTGCGCGAGGCGGTCCGGCTCTTCGACGAAGCGGGCTGGGCGATCCAGGGCGGCCGCATGGTGAACAAGGAGAGCGGCGAGCAATTCCGGATCGAATTCCTGGGTTCCTCGCCGACGAGCGAGATCATCACGGGCGGCTACATCGCCAATCTGCGCCGCCTCGGCATCGACGCGACGCTGCGCATTGTCGACACCTCGCAATACATCCAGCGCTATCAGGCCTTCGAGTTCGACGCCGTGACGGCGCGCTTCCCGCAATCCGAATCGCCCGGCAACGAGCAGCGCGATTATTGGAGCACGCAGGCCGCGGACGCCGAAGGCTCGCGCAACGTGCCCGGCATCAAGGACCCGGTGGTGGATGCGCTGATCGACAAGATCATCTACGCGGCCGACCGCGATGAGCTGGTGGCGGCAACGCGCGCGCTCGACCGCGTGCTCCTGTGGAACTACTACACCGTGCCGCAATATTTCCAGCCGACCATGCGCTACGCCTACTGGAACAAGTTCGGCATTCCCGAAAAGCAGCCCGAATATTCCGGCATCGACCCGCAATCCTGGTGGATATTGCAGGACCGCGAGGCCGAGATCGAAGAGCAGATCGAGGAAGCGGAATGAGCGGCGCAGGTATCGACCGCCGTGCCTTCCTGGCGCTCGGCGGCGCCGCTTTCGCCGCGCCGTTTCTGCCGCGTGTCGCGCTGGCGCAACTTCAGACTGGGACACCTCTCTATGGCATCTCGGCCTTCGGCGACCTGAAATACGGGCCCGATTTCACGCATTTTGACTATGCGAACCCGGATGCGCCGAAAGGCGGGCGGTTCAATTTCTCGGTGCCGAACTGGGGCTACAACCAGTCGGTCCTCACCTTCAACACGCTGAACTCCTTCGTGCCCCGCGGCGACGCGCCGCCGCGCATGGAGCTGTGCTTCGACAGCCTGATGGCCGGCTCGCTCGACGAGCCGGATTCGGCCTACGGACTTCTGGCGGAAACCATCACCATTGCCGACGATCGCAATTCCTTCACCTTCAAGCTTCGGCCGCAGGCGCGCTTCCACGACGGCTCCAAGCTGACGGCCGAGGACGTCGCCTATTCGTTCAATCTCTTCAAGGAAAAGGGCCACCCCTCGCTCGTCCTGCCCTTGAGCGAGATGACGGAGGCGGTGGCCGAGGACGAGGCGACCTTCCGCATCGCCTTCAACGGCAACCAGTCCTCGCGGACGATCTTTTCGGTCATTGCCATGCCGATCGTCTCGAAGGCGTTCTATGAGGAGAACCCGTTCGACGCCTCGCAGCTCAAGCCCCCGCTCGGCTCGGGCCCCTACAAGGTCGGTCGCGTGAATGCCGGACAGACGATCGAATACGATCGCGTCGAGGACTACTGGGGTCGCGACCTGCCGGTCATGCGCGGGCTTTTCCATTTCGACACGATCCGTATCGAGTTCTACCGCGACCGCAATGCCGCTTTCGAGGCGTTCAAGAAGGGCGACATTCAGTTTCGTCAGGAGTTCACGGCGCGGACCTGGGCGACGGGCTACGACTTCCCGGCGATCACGGACGGGCGCGTCGTCAAGCGCGAGTTCCCCAGCGAACTGTCGCCCTCGATGCAGGCCTGGGCGCTCAACCAGCGACGCGAGAAATTCGCCGATCCGCGCACCCGCCAGGCCATCGGCATGTGCTTCGACTTCGAATGGACGAACCGCAACCTCTTCTACGATGCGTATGCGCGCTCCAATTCGGTGTTCGAAAAATCGGAGTTCCGCGCCGAGAGCGCACCGTCCGAGGTAGAACTTGCGCTGCTGGAGCCATTCCGCAGCGACATCCCAGAAAAAGCTTTCGGCGAGGCGGTGGTCGCGCCGATTTCGGATGGTTCGGGCCGCGACAGGCGCCTGCTGCGCGAAGCGCGCCGTCTTCTGATGGAGGCCGGATGGCAGGCCGATGGCCGCGTGCTCCGGAATGCGGCCGGGCAGCCGCTGACTGTCGAATACCTGATCCAGGACGAGGTCTTCATCCGATCGGGCTCGCCCTTCGTCGAAAACATGCGCCAGATCGGCATCGACGCCTCGATCCGACAGGTCGATTCAGCGCAATACCAGGCGCGCCAGCTCGATTTCGATTTCGACATGGTGGGCATGGCTGCGTCCTTCGGCGCGACGCCGACGCGCGATTCGCTCGCCAATTTCTTCCATTCGCGCTCGGCGGACCTACCGGGAACGCGCAACTATCCCGGCACGAAATCGCCGGCGCTGGACGCGCTCATTGAGCGTGCCGGCAAGGCCGAGACCCGCGACGGCCTCGTCGTGACGCTGAAGGTCATGGACCGCATCTTGCGCGCGCGCCATGACTGGATTCCAAATTGGCATGCGCCGAATCACCGGGCGGCCTATTGGGACATGTTCGGCTTCAAGGACCCGAAGCCGGACTATGGCTTCCCCGTCGAGGCCTTGTGGTGGTACGACGAGGAAAAGGCGAAATCGATTGGCAGGGCTTAAGACTGATTTGACCACCCTCGCAGCGAAGTCCACCTGATGGGCGCCTATATCCTTCGACGTCTGTTGCTGATGATTCCGACCTTGTTCGGCATCATGGCGATCTCGTTCATCGTCATCCAGTTCGCGCCGGGCGGACCGGTGGAGCAGGTGATCGCCAACATCACCGGGCAGGGCGGCGGCGCGGCCGACCGCATCGGCGGCGGCAGTTCCGACTTCCAGAATTTCGATACCGGCGGCGAATCTAGCTATCGCGGCGCGCAGGGGCTCGATCCGGAGTTCATCGCCCAGCTCGAACGCCAGTTCGGCTTCGACAAGCCGCCGCTCGAACGCTTCGCCAACATGATCTGGAACTACGCACGGTTCGATTTCGGCGACAGCTACTTCCGCGACATCTCGGTCATCGACCTGATCATCGAGAAGATGCCGGTATCGATCTCGCTCGGCCTGTGGATCACCCTCATCTCCTACGCGATCTCGATCCCGCTCGGCATCCGCAAGGCGGTGAAGGACGGCTCGAGCTTCGACGTGTGGACGAGCGGCATCGTCATCGTCGCCTACGCGATCCCGGGCTTCCTGTTCGCGATCCTCTTGATGGTGCTCTTTGCCGGCGGCTCGTTCTTCGACTGGTTCCCGCTGCGCGGCCTCACCTCCGAAAACTGGTCGGACCTCTCCTGGCCCGAGCGCATCATCGACTATTTCTGGCACCTCGCGCTGCCGCTGACCGCGATGGTCCTTTCCGCCTTCGCGACGACGACGCTTTTGACCAAGAACTCCTTCCTCGAGGAAATCCGCAAGCAATACGTCGTCACCGCGCGCGCCAAGGGACTGTCCGAGCGTCAGGTGCTCTACCGCCACGTCTTCCGCAATGCGATGCTGATCATCATCGCCGGCTTTCCCGGCGCCTTCATCTCGGCCTTCTTCACCGGCTCGCTCTTGATCGAGAACATCTTCTCGCTCGACGGGCTCGGGCTCCTCGGCTTCCGCTCGGTGCTGGACCGCGACTATCCCGTCGTCTTCGCCACGCTCTACATCTTCTCGCTGATCGGTCTGCTCGTCAGCCTCCTATCGGACCTTATGTACACCTGGATTGACCCGCGCATCGATTTCGAGCGGAGGGACGTCTGATGTCCGACATGCTCGCCAAGGCGCAGGTCGAGGAAGTACGCGAGAAGGTCGCGCGGCCGTGGCTCTCGCCGCTCAACCAACGCCGCTGGCAGAATTTCAAGGCGAACCGGCGCGGCTACTGGTCGCTCTGGATCTTCCTCGTCCTGTTCGTGCTGTCGCTGTTCGCCGAGTTCATCGCCAACGACAAGCCGGTCCTCGCCTCCTACAATGGTGAAATCCTCTTCCCGACCGTCGTCGACTATCCGGAGGAAAAGTTCGGCGGCTTCCTCGCGGTGACGGATTATCGCGATCCGATCATCCAGGAGGAGATCGAGGCGAATGGCTGGATGATCTGGCCGCCGATCCGCTATTCCTACCGCACGGTGAACAACGAGATCCCAGAGGCTGCGCCCGCCAAGCCATCCTGGCTTTATGACCGCGAGACGCGCTGCCAGCGCTATTTCGAGGGCGCGGACGATCCGAACTGCACGCTCGGCAATTTCAACTGGCTCGGCACGGACGACCAGGCCCGCGATGTCGCCGCGCGCGTCATCTACGGCTTCCGCATTTCGGTCCTGTTCGGCCTCGTCCTGACGGCCGCCTCGGCGATCATCGGTGTCACGGCCGGTGCCGTGCAAGGCTATTTCGGCGGCTGGACGGACTTGATCTTCCAGCGCGTGATCGAGATCTGGTCGTCGATCCCGGTCCTCTATCTGATCCTCATCATCGCTGCGATCCTGCCGCCGGGCTTCTTCATCCTGCTCGGCATCATGCTGCTCTTCTCATGGGTGGCGTTCGTCGGAGTCGTGCGCGCCGAATTCCTGCGCGCACGCAACTTCGAATATGTGAACGCGGCGCGGGCGCTCGGCGTCGGCAACGCCACGATCATGTTCCGCCACCTCCTGCCGAACGCGATGGTCGCGACGCTGACCTTCCTGCCCTTCATCCTCAACGGCTCGATCACGACGCTGACCTCGCTCGATTTCCTCGGCTTCGGCCTGCCCCCCGGCTCCGCCTCGCTCGGCGAACTCCTCCGCCAGGGCCAGCGCAACCTCAACGCGCCCTGGCTCGGCATCGTCGGCTTCCTGTCGCTGTCGGTGATGCTGTCGCTGCTGATCTTCGTCGGCGAAGCCGTCCGCGACGCCTTCGACCCCCGGAAGACGTTCAGATGAGCGGTGTGGTATGTCAGGCGCAGAACATGTTGCCACGGAGGCACCCATGAACAGGATCGTTCGCGAGCATTATCCGGTGTCGAAGCTGCCCGAGGAACTGCGCGAGGGGCTCGAGCCCGGAGCGTCGGTTACGGTTACGGTGGAGGAGGAACGCAAGCCGTTCACCCAAGAGGAATTGCGTGAACAGTTTCTAGAGGTACGCAAGTCCTTGAAGCGCAAGGTGACGGTCGAGGAAGCTGTGGCTCGGATACGTGAGTTGCGTGACGAGTGGGACGATTGATGGCGTCGATCGAACGTCTCTATCTCGACACCAACGTATTCGTTGCAATGGCAGAAGGTGCGGACGATTTGTCGTCTGAGCTATATGGGCTCGTCGGCACGCAACGGCCGGGACAGGCATTTCTCTGCACCAGCGAGTTGAGCCTTGCGGAGCTTCTTGTGCAGCCATATCGCGACGAGAATGACGGTCTCATCCAGCTCTACGACAACTGGATCAACTCCGGGGCTTGGCTGGAAGTTCGGCCCGTCGATCGAGGTGTCCTGTGGTACGCCGCTGTCGTTAGGCAGCAATTTCGATCGGTCAAGCTGCCCGATGCGATCCACATCTCGACCGCTATCGGACTGGGTTGCACCCATTTCATAAGCGGCGACAGGCGTCTCCCGAGCGAGATCAATCTGTACCATAAGCGCTGGGGCACCGAACGAGGACCCGCTAAACTCGCCGTGCTTCCGCTTGATCTCGATACCGTGACCAGAATTCGTGGCGAGTTTTCATGACCGCACCCCTTCTTTCCGTCCGCGATCTGTCCGTCGCCTTCGCTCAGGGCGGGCGCGAGCAGATTGCCGTCGACCATATCTCCTTCGACATCGCGCCGGGCGAAACGCTGGCACTAGTGGGCGAATCGGGTTCCGGCAAGTCGGTCTCCGCGCTCTCCGTCCTGAAGCTCCTGCCCTATCCGGCAGCAAGCCATCCTTCCGGACAGGTGCTGTTCGAGGGCAAGGACCTGCTTGCGCTGGACGAGCACGCGCTGATGCGGGTGCGCGGCAACGACATCGCGATGATCTTCCAGGAGCCGATGACGTCGCTCAATCCGCTACACACGATCGAGCGGCAGATCGGCGAGATCCTGAAGCTGCATCGCGGCATGAACGACAAGCAGTCGAAAGCCCGCACGCTGGAGCTATTGAACGAAGTCGGCATCCGCGAGCCCGAAAAGCGGCTCGGCGCCTATCCGCACCAGCTTTCGGGCGGCCAGCGCCAGCGCGTGATGATCGCGATGGCGCTCGCCAACGAGCCGAAGCTCCTGATCGCCGACGAACCGACCACGGCACTCGACGTGACCGTTCAGGCACAGATTCTCGAACTGCTCGGCGAACTGAAGACCCACAACAAGATGTCGATGCTTTTCATCACGCACGATCTCGGCATCGTGCGCCGCATCGCCGACCGCGTCTGCGTCATGACGAAGGGCAAAATCGTCGAGGAAGGGCCGACGGCCGAAGTCTTCGCCAGTCCAAAGCACGAATACACGCGCCACTTGCTGGCGGCCGAGCCCAAGGGCGAGCCGCCGGCGGCGAACGATGCGGCGCCGATCGTCATGAAAGGCGACGACATCAAGGTCTGGTTCCCGATCAAGGAAGGCTTCTTCCGCAAGACGGTCGACCATGTGAAGGCCGTCGACGGCATCGACGTGACGGTGCGCGCCGGCCAGACGCTGGGCGTCGTCGGCGAATCGGGCTCGGGCAAGACCACGCTGGGTCTGGCGCTCTCGCGCATGATCTCGTCGGAAGGACAGATCATGCTCGGCGACAAGGCGATCGACGATTTCTCCTTCCGCGAAATGAAGCCGCTGCGCCGCGAGATGCAGATCGTCTTCCAGGACCCGTTCGGCTCGCTCTCGCCTCGCATGTCGGTGTCGGAGATCATCGAGGAAGGCCTGCGCATCCACCAGCCGAAGCTCGACGCCGACGCGCGCGACGTGCTGGTCGTCGACGTCCTGAAGGAAGTCGGGCTCGATCCGGCGACGCGCTTCCGCTACCCGCATGAATTTTCCGGCGGCCAGCGCCAGCGCATCGCCATCGCGCGCGCCATGGTGCTCAATCCGCGCTTCGTCATGCTCGACGAGCCGACATCGGCGCTCGACATGAGCGTGCAGGCGCAGGTCGTCGATCTTCTGCGAGACCTGCAAAGGAAGCACCAGCTCGCCTATCTCTTCATCAGCCACGATTTGAAGGTCGTGCGCGCGCTCGCGAACGAAGTGATCGTGATGCGCAACGGCAAGGTCGTCGAATACGGCACCAGCCGGCAGATATTCGAGAACCCGCAGACCGACTACACGAAGGCGCTGATCGCCGCCGCCTTCGACATCGCGACCGCGCCCGCCGGCGTCGTCAGCGAGTAGACCGAAAAATCAGGGAGCCGACCATGACCGACCATCGCGCGGGGCGCATTCTTCTGTCCGTCCAGGGTTTCAATCCGAAGAAATGGCACGAGCTCCTGTCGGCCAAACGCGAGGTCGTGACGGAGCCGCAGGGCGAAAGCGACCACTCCATCGATTATGCGGTGGTCTGGAAGCACCAGCCCGGAATTCTCGCCACGCTGCCGAATTTGAAGGCGATCTTCTCGATCGGTGCCGGCGTCGATCACATCTTCGCCGACCCGAACCTGCCCGATGTGCCGATCGTGCGCGTGGTGGCAGGAAACCTGACCCAGCACATGGTCGACTATGTCGTCTGGCGCGTGCTGGACCACCAGCGCCAAGGCATGTTCTACCGCGCCGAGCAGGCGAAGAAGAGCTGGCGCGAGATCGCGCAGCCAGCTTCGCCGGACGTCTCGGTCGGCATTCTCGGCCTCGGCGAGCTCGGGCTGGCGGCAGCGAAGGCCTTGAAGGCAATCGGCTTCGACGTGAAAGGCTGGACGCGGACGGAAAAATCCGTCGATGGGGTCGAAACCTTCAGCGGCGAGGCGGGGCTGACGCCGTTCCTCAACGCGACCGATATCCTCGTGGTGCTATTGCCGCACACGCCGGCGACCGAGGGGATCGTCGACTACGAACTCCTGTCGAAGCTGCGCCGCGACAACGGGCTCGGCGGCGCGTGCCTGATCAATGCGGGCCGCGGCAAGCTGCAGAAGGAGGCGGATATTCTGCGCGCGCTGGACGATGGCACGCTGAAGGAGGCGAGCCTCGACGTCTTCGAGACCGAACCGCTGGCGGCGACGAGCCCGCTCTGGACGCATCCACGCGTCTTCGTCACGCCCCACGCCGCGGCCACCTCCGACGCGCGACACCTCGTGCCACTGATGGTGGAACAGATGGACCGCTTCGAGCGCGGCGATCCCCTGCAGCATCTGGTGGACCGCAAGGCGGGGTATTAGGCCGGGCGAGCGCCCCCTCCGACCCTTCGGGCCACCTCCCCCGTGAACGGGGGAGGATTTTCCTCAGGAAAGGCCGCAACCTCGGTTCCTCCCCTGCGAAGCGGGGGAGGGGGGACCATGCGAAGCATGGTGGAGGGGGCGTTTGCGAAGTCCAGAAAGTCAGGGGCGTCGAAACCCCGTCGGCCCGCCGTAAAGGTGTCCGATGCGCGATACCGCGTCGGCCAGCGGCTCGCGGGTGACGCGCATCGTGTGGCCGCTGGCATGGATCATGGAAGCGGCGTCGAGCATGATCGCGACATGACCTTTCCAGAAGACGAGGTCGCCACGTCGCAGGCCGGCGAGGTCGTCGCCGATGTCGAGCGCGATGCCGATGCTCGCCGCCTGCATGTCGGTGTCGCGCAGCACTGATATGCCGGCCATCCGCATCGCAAGCTGCACCAAGCCAGAACAATCGATGCCGAAGCCCGAAACACCGCCCCAAAGATAGGGCGTGTGCTCGAAGCGTGCCGCGACCGTGACGTAGTCCGGCTCGACATGCCCGACCGGCCGAAGGTGATCGAAGATCATCGCCTCGCCGGTCTCCAACAGCGCATAGCGCGTGCCGCGCGTTTCCGCTTCGCCGACGATGCGAACCGTCGCGCCCATCGAATGCGCCGTGGTCATCGGAAAGCGCAAATCCGCGCCGCGATAGACGAAGCTGCGTTGCGCGACAACGACATGTGTCGCCTCCTCGACCGTACTCAGCGCCGATGCGGGGGCGTAGCCGACATAGCCGTCGGCGTCCGCCTGCAGCCATGCCCAGCCTTCGAGCTCTTCGAACACGCGGACGGTTGCGCCGTGGAGCAGTTGCGTATCGATGCCGCTGTCGGCGCGGGGGGCGGGGCGCAAATCCACGATCGGCGCGGCGATCCGCGCCGGTCGTCCTTCGACGAACTGGCCGGCCTCGACCTGGCCGCGCAGGCTTTCCGCTGCAAGATCGGGCCGGAAGGCGTGGAGGCGGCGGTCGAGCGTGGTCATTTTCCGTACCGCGCTTCGAGAACGTGCATCAGCGCTCGGATGGCCTGCGCCTCGCCGCCGACGGGCGCGTGGGCCTTTTCGACCGGGTTCCAGCCGAAGATGTCGAGATGGACCCAGCTTCGTGCATTTTCGACGAATTTCTGGAGGAAGAGCGCCGCCGTGACCGAGCCGGCAAAGCCGTCGGTGGTGACGTTGTTCATGTCGGCGACGCGGGAGGAAAGCTTCTTCGCGTAGGGCTTCCAGAGCGGCATGCGCCAGACCGGATCGGCCACCGTCTCGCCCGCGCGCGACAGGTCGGCGGCGAGCGTTTCGTCGTCGGTGAAGAAGGGCGGCAAGTCTGGCCCGAGCGCGACGCGGGCGGCACCCGTCAGTGTCGCCATGTCGATCAGGAGTTCCGGCTTTTCCTCGTCGGCGAGCGCCAGCGCATCGGCGAGGATCAGGCGGCCCTCGGCATCCGTGTTGCCGATTTCGACCGTCAGGCCCTTGCGGCTGGTCAGAACGTCGCCTGGTCTAAAGGCGTTGCCGGCGATCGCATTCTCGACGGCGGGAATGAGCACCCGCAGGCGCAAATCGAGATTGGCGCTCATGATCATCGAGGCGAGGCCAAGCACGTTCGCCGCGCCGCCCATATCCTTCTTCATCAAGAGCATGCCGCTTGCCGGCTTGATATCGAGCCCGCCGGTGTCGAAGCAGACGCCCTTTCCGACCAGCGTCACCTTGGGCGCGTCCTTCGGCCCCCAGGTGAAGTCGATGAGGCGAGGCGCCTGATCGGACGCGCGCCCGACGGCGTGGATCATCGGAAAGTTCTGCTTCAGGAGCGCGTCGCCTTCGATGACGCCGATCTTTGCCCTGTGCGCCTTGGCGAGCCTGCGCGCGGCGTCTTCCAGATCGGCCGGCCCCATGTCGTTGGTTGGCGTGTTGATGAGGTCGCGGGCAAGGATGATGCCCTCCGCCTCGCGCGTGACGCGGGCAAGGTCGACGCCGGGGCTGAGCTGCAGCCGGATGTCGCGCGGGCTGTCCTTCCAGTAGCGCTCGAAGCGGTAGCCGCCGATGACCAGCGCGAGGGTCGCCAGATGCGCGTCGAACGTGCCGGGCGCGAAGGCCCATTCGCCGGAGGGCAGGTCGCGGGCGAGGCGGCCGAGCCCCAACGCCGCGCCGTCTTCGCTGCCGATGCCGACCAGCGCGCCGGCCAGTTCGCCGTCGGCGTCGGGGAAGGCGAGCACCTTGCCAGACTGGCCGGAAAAGCCACTGGCCTTCGCCCAGGCGCGGGCACGCGCGTCGATCGCGACGCCGTCGAGCCCGTCCTTGGCGACGACATGGATGGGCTTCGCATTGGCGAGCGGCGTTTGCGTGATTTCGATGGGCATGGGGTCTCCTGGAAGGCGGGCGCGAAGCAGATGCCAACCCTTTTAACGCTCCGTTAGGGTTAACGGAATATTGCTCGGGACATTAACGGGTGCTTCGGCACGAGTGTATGTCGATGCGGAGGTCGATCAACATGAAGGCAAAGGCGAGGACCACGGCCACGATCCTGGCGCTGGCGGCAACGCTTGCGCTGGCGGGTTGCGCCGGCAACAAGCGCATGACGACCGCCTCCGTTGACCGCACGACCACCGGCGCGGTGACGCAGATGACGGCACCCGAACTGCGCGCGACGGCCGACCAGCTCGGCACCGCCTATACGCGCAACCCGGCCGACATGACCGTCGCCATGCAATACGCCTCGGTGCTGCAGATGGACGGGCGCAACGACCAGGCGCTTGCCGTGATGCGAAAGGCGGCGATCGACCATCCCAAGGAACGTCAGGTGCTCGCCGCCTACGGCAAGGCGCTGGCCGCCGCCGGCGACCTCCAGCCTGCGCTCGACGCCGTCCGCCGTGCGCAGACGCCGGAATATCCCGACTGGAAGCTGATGTCGGCCGAAGGCGCGATCCTCGACCAGCTCGGCCAGGCCGGCGAGGCGCGCCGGCTCTATACCCGCGCGCTCGAAATGCAGCCGAATGACCCGAGCGTGCTTTCAAACCTCGGAATGTCCTACCTTCTGGAAGGCGATCTGAAGCAGGCCGAAGCCCAGCTTCAGAACGCCGTCACCCAGCCCGGCGCCGACAGCCGCGTGCGGCAGAACCTGGCGCTGGTGGTCGGGCTGCAGGGGCGTTTTGCGGATGCCGAGGCGATTGCCAGCCGCGAACTGTCGCCGGAACAGGCCGAGGCGAACGTGGCATATCTGCGGTCCATGCTTGCGCAGCAGAATGCGTGGAATGATCTGGCGAACGAAGAAGGCTGACCGGCGTCGTTCCGACCGGGAGGGTGGGCGGCGGCAGCTTCACAATTGCTGTTTTCTTTGAAGGGGACCCCCACCCTTTATCCCTCCCCACAAGGGGGAGGGAGGACATCCACGTCGCGCCCCTGCTTTCGGCCGGGTGATAAAATTGACGGAAAGGCTCGACGCTGGCGACTCCCTCCCCCTTGTGGGGAGGGATACAGGGTGGGGGTCACTTCGGAAAAAAGCGACCGCGGCAATCGGGACAATGCGCGTCAACGCGCGAAATGATCTCCAGCCGGTTCGGACGGGAAAGCCCGTCAGGCCGCGGCGATCCGCCTTTCGCCGACCGCCTTCTTCACCTCCGGCGCCACCCGCGTTCCCAAAATCTCGATCGCCTTTAACAGCTTGGCGTGATCCATCACGCCGATCGCCATCTGGATGACGAAGCGGTCGAAGCCGAAGATTTCGTAGTGCGCCAGGATCTTGTCGGTCAACTCCGACGCGTCGCCGACGAACTGTGCACCGCGCGGACCGGCGGATGCCTCGAACTGCTGGCGGCTCGTCGGGGGCCAGCCGCGTTCGCGGCCGATCCGGTTCATCACTTCGGCCTGCGCCGGGTAGAAGGTATCGATGGCTTCCTTGCGCGTGTCAGCGACGAAACCGTGGACGTTGATCGAGGTCTTCAATGTTTTCGGATCGCGGCCGAACTTCTCCGCCGCCTCGCGATAGAGCTTGAAGAAGGGCGCAAAGCGGGCCGGTTCGCCACCGATAATGGCGAGCGCGAGCGGCAGGCCGAGCATGGCCGCGCGGCCGACTGATTGCGGCGTGCCGCCGACGGCGAGCCAGATCGGCAATTGGCCGTTGACGGGCCGCGGGTAGACGCCCCGCTCGCTGACGCGCGGCGTGTGCTTGCCGCCTTCCCATGAAAAGATTTCGCCCTCGTTGAGCTTGATCAGCATTTCGAGCTTTTCGGCGAAGAGCGTGTCGTAATCGCCGAGGTCGTAGCCGAAGAGCGGGAAGGATTCGATGAAGGAGCCACGCCCGGCCATGATCTCGGCACGCCCGTTCGAGATGTTGTCGAGTGTAGCGAACTGCTGGAAGACGCGGATCGGGTCGTCCGACGAGAGCACTGAGACGGCGCTCGACAGCTTGATGTTCCTGGTGCGCGGGGCGGCAGCGGCGAGCGCGACGGCGGGAGCCGAGACGGCGTAGTCCGGCCGGTGATGTTCGCCAAGGCCAAACAGATCGAGCCCGACCTGATCGGCGAGTTCGATTTCCTCGATCAGATTGGCGAAGCGCTGCGCCGGACTGACGATGTTCCCGGTCACCGGGTCGGTGCCGACATCGCCGAATGTGTAGAGGCCGATTTCCATCGTTCATGTCCCTTCGATTTGAAGAAGAGGTATGAAACCGGCGGGCGGATTGCCAGTCGCTGGCAGGTGAACAGTCTATTCGTCGTCGACGACCCGCAGGCGCAGCGAGCCGCTGCGTGCTTCTGCCGGCTTCTTGTCTGCTTTCTCGTCGATCTGCGGCGAGTCCAGTTCCAGCGCCTCGATCCTCTCGCCGCGCTTGGTCAGCTTTTCCGTCGAGGTGAGGATCAGGTCGATGTCGCGATTGGCCTGTCCGAAATGGGTTTGAAGCTTGCGCACACGCTCGTCGAGACGGCCGAGATCCTCCATCAGGCGGATGACCTCGCCCTGGATGAGATGCGCCTGCTCGCGCATCCGCGCGTCCTTCAGCACCGCCTGGATGACCTGGATGGAGAGCATCAGCAGCGAGGGCGAGACGATGACGATACGCGCGCGATGGGCCTTTTGCACCAGCGCCTCGAAATTCTCGTGGATCTCGGCGAAGATCGATTCCGACGGCACGAACATGAAGGCCGTGTCCTGCGTCTCGCCATTGATGAGATACTTGTCGGCGATCGCCTTCAGGTGAACTTCCACGTCACGGCGGAAATTCTGCGCGGCGTATTTCTGCGCCTCCGGGTTCTCGGCCTCGGCAGCGGTGCGAATGGCGTTCCACGATTCCAGCGGAAACTTGGCGTCGATGACGAGGTCGGGCGCGCCGTTCGGCATGCGGATCGTGCAGTCGGGGCGGCTGCCATTCGTCAGCGTCGCCTGGAATTCGTAGGCACCATGCGGCAGCCCGTCGGCGATGATCGCCTCCATGCGCGCCTGCCCGAAGGCGCCGCGGGTCTGCTTGTTGGACAGGATGTGCTGGAGTTGCACGACCTGGCCGGCGAGCGACTGGATGTTGTTCTGCGCCGTGTCGATGACGGCCAGACGTTCCTGTAGCTTCGCAAGATTCTCATGCGTCGACTTCGTCTGTTCGGTGATCGAATGGCCGAGCCGCGAGGTCATGCCATCCAGCCGCTCGCCGATCGCCTTGTTGAGCTCGGCCTGCCGCGCGCCGAACACTTCGGCGATCGTGCCCATGCGCCCCTGCATCTCGACTTGCGCGCGGGTGATCTCGGCGAGCCGCGCATCGGCCTCGCGCGCCCGCGCGGCGCTTTCCTCTGCCACCTCGGCCTGCACCCGCGCCGTACGCGAAACGGACATGACGAGGAGCGCGACCAGCGCCAGGACCATGGCCGCGCCGGCAATCAGCGCGTGGCCGAGCGTGATCGTGGTCGAGCCGAGCACGAGAAGGGGAGCGGCGAAGAGCGATTCGGACGGGTTCATCGCGCGACACTAGACGATTCGCGACGTCGCAATAAGACCAAAACGAGAACGTCCACATGCCGGAGCGTTGACGCGCGCGGTTTCACCGATTACCTGACGGCCATGACGATCAAGCCGCTCATCATCCTTCCCGATCCCGTCCTGCGCCAGGTGTCCAAGCCCTTGGAGCGCGTGGACGACGCGACCCGCAAATTCGCTGACGACATGCTCGACACCATGTACGACGCACCGGGCATCGGGCTTGCCGCGATCCAGATCGGCGAGCCGCTCCGCATGCTGGTCATCGACCTCGCCAAGGAAGGCGAGGAGAAGGCCCCGCACGTGTTCATCAATCCGCAGGTCGTGGCGTCGGGCGACGACATTTCCATCTATGAGGAAGGTTGCCTGTCGATCCCGGATTATTATGCCGAGGTGGAGCGTCCTGAAACGGTGACAGTCACCTATCTCGACCGCGATGGCAAGGCGCAGGAAATGGTGGCCGACGGGCTGATGGCGACGTGCCTCCAGCACGAAATCGACCATCTGAACGGCGTCCTCTTCATCGACCACATCTCCAAGCTCAAGCGCGACATGGTCGTGCGCAAGTTCAAGAAGCTCGCCCGCGAGAAGGCGCCGCAGCGCCTCGTCGGCTGATCGGGTGGCGCTGCGCGTCATCTTTATGGGCACGCCGGAGTTTTCGGCGGCGACGTTGAAGGCGATCGTCGAGGCAGGGCACGAGGTGGTCGCCGCGTATTCGCAGCCGCCGCGCCCGGCGGGCCGGCGCGGGCTGGAGCTGAAGAACTCCCCTGTCCACGATCTTGCGGAAAGTCTCGGCATTGAGGTCCGCACCCCCGTTTCGCTGAAAGGCGAGGCCGAGCAGGCTGCGTTCCGCGCGCTGGGCGCGGATGTCGCCGTGGTCGTCGCCTACGGTCTGCTCCTGCCGAGGGCGGTCCTCGAGGGCACGCGGCTCGGTGCCTACAATGGCCATGCTTCTCTCCTCCCGCGTTGGCGCGGTGCCGCGCCGATCCAGCGTGCGATCATGGCGGGCGATGCCGAAACCGGCATAATGATCATGAAGATGGACGAAGGCCTCGATACCGGCCCGGTCGCCCTGACCGAGCGCGTCACGATTGGCGCCGACATGACGGCGGGCGAACTCCACGACGCGCTGCGCGATGTTGGCGCGCGGCTGATGGTCGAGGCGCTGGGCAGGCTGGAGGCCGGCGACCTGCCGACCGTTGCGCAAGCGGGCGAGGGCGCGACCTACGCCGCCAAGATATCCAAGGACGAGACGCGGATCGACTGGGCGAAGCCGGCGCGCGAGGTCCATGACCGCATTCGCGGCCTCTCGCCCTTTCCGGGTGCATGGTGCGAGGCGAATATCGGTGGCAAGCCGGAGCGGTTGAAGCTGCTGCGCTCGACAATGGGCGAGGGTGCGGGCACGCCCGGCACGATACTCGACGACCGGCTGACGATCGCCTGCGGAGACGGCGCGGTCCGCCTCGTCGAAGTGCAGCGCGCGGGCGGCAAGCCGATGGAGGCTGGGGCGTTTCTGCGCGGCGCGGGATTGAAAAAGGGCGACAGGCTATGATGCGTGGACTGGTGATCCGGCCTTTTGAGCCGCGCGACGCGGAAGACGTGCGCTGGGTTCTGGAAGAAGCGTTCGGCAATCCCGGCGAGGCGAAGCTGGTCGAGGCCATTCGCGCAGCGGGCGACGACGTGCTCGAACTGGTCGCCACGCACGAGCAGCAGATCTACGGCCACATCCTGTTCTCGCGGCTCGTCGTCGAATCGAAGAACCGCAGCGCGGATGCCGTGGCGCTCGCGCCGCTGGCGGTGCGGCCCGACAAGCAGCGCACCGGCGTCGGCAAGGCGCTGATCGAGAACGCGCATCATCTCCTGAAGAATGCCGGCGAGGAATTGTCGGTGGTCCTCGGCGATCCGGCCTACTACGGAAAGTTTGGCTATACGCGCCAGCGGGCGGAAAAATTCGAGAGCGACTATCAGGGCGAGTATCTACAGGCGCTCGCCTTCTCGACCGAGGCGCCGACCATGGGGCGGCTCGTCTACGCCGCCGCCTTTTCTGAAATGTGATGGCCCGGTTTCGGCTCGATATCGAATATGACGGCCGGCCCTATTCGGGCTGGCAACGGCAAGCCGATCTGCCCACCGTGCAGCAGGCGATCGAAGACGCGATCTTCCGCTTCACGGGCGAGCGCGTGTCGATCCGCGGGGCGGGGCGCACCGATACTGGCGTTCACGCGACTGGCCAGGTGGCGCATGTCGATCTTGCCGGGAGTTGGACGGCGGACAAGCTGATGGGCGCGCTCAACGCGCATCTTCGGCTCGCGGGCGACCCGGTTGCCGTTTTCGCGGTGCAGGCTGTAGGCGAGGATTTCGACGCCCGCTTTTCGGCGACTGCCCGGCATTATCTCTTCCGTATTCTCAACCGCCGCGCGCCCGCCGCACTCGATCTCGGCCGCGCTTGGCACGTTCCGAAGGCACTCGATGCCCAAGCGATGCACGCGGCGGCGCAGACGCTGCTCGGCCGGCACGACTTCACGACGTTCCGCTCGGTCCAGTGCCAGGCCAACAGCCCGGTCCGCACCCTCGACCGGCTGGACGTGACGCGCGACGGCGACATCGTCGAAATCCGCGCCTCGGCGCGTTCGTTCCTGCACAATCAGGTCCGCTCGATGGTGGGAACGCTGAAGAAGGCGGGCGAGGGGGCGTGGTCTGTCGCGGATGTTCGCGCGGCGCTCGATGCCGCCGACCGTGCCCGCTGCGGCCAGGTTGCCCCGCCCGATGGGCTGTTTCTCACACGTGTCGACTACGACTGAACGAGCCCGAACACGCCCTGCAGCGTGAAAAGCACGAAGAGCGACACCAGGAACATCGCGGTGAAGACCCCGGTCGCAAAGGCCGGTCCCTTGTCGAGGATGGCATTGGTCAGCCGCCAGGCGAGCACCATGGTGAAGAAGAACAGGCCGAGCGAGAACGCCGTTACGCCTTCGCCGGCATCCGGCCAGAACAGCCGGATGAGGGAAGGCGGCAGCATGATCCAGACATAGATCGCCGAGCCCCAGTTGCTGGCGACGACGAAATGGACGAAGCGGTTTGCAATGCCGGCCGGCTTTGCCAGAAGCGCGAAGACCGCAAGCGGGACGATCCAGGCGAGCACGTCGATGGCCGCGAGCCTGAGGACGATCGAAAGCCGGCTGCCGATGCCGTCGCCCTGGAAGGCGAGTTCGTTGGCGAGGGTCACCCAGCCGACCGTCATCGCGGGAAGCGCGATCAGGATGGCGAAGAACGAGGTCCAGAAACCGTCGGCCGAGATGTCGAGGAAGCGCAGCCCGTCCTTCTTGCCGGCCATGAGGCGCGCGGCCCCGGAAAGCGATTGCTGAACGTAGTCGGCCGAAGGCATTTAAGGTCTATCCGAACCAGTCCTCGAGGAAACGCAGATAGATTTGCGTCAGCGTTTCGAGGTCGGCAAGAGCCACGCGCTCGTCAACCATGTGCATGGTTTGGCCCACGAGACCGAATTCGACGACCGGGCAGAAATCCTTGATGAAGCGCGCATCCGACGTGCCGCCGGAAGTCGAGAGCGTCGGCGTCAGGCCGGTTACGGCGCTAACCGAGGCAGAGAGCGTGTCGGTGAGCTTGTCGTTGCGGGTGAGGAAGACGGGGCTCGGCCGGTCGCGCCAGATCAGTTCGAAATCGATGCGTTCGTCCTTGCCCGGCCGCAGCCGCGTGCGGGACGCCGCGCGGTCGAGCCGGTTGTGGATTTCCGCCTGCAGCGTTTCGGGCGTCCAGGTGTCGTTGAAGCGGATGTTGAACGAGGCTTTGGCCTTGGCGGCGATGACGTTGACCGCCGGATTGCCGACATCGACGGTCGTCACTTCGAGGTTGGTCGGCTGGAAGTCGTCGGTGCCCTCGTCGAGTGCGGGATGCAGGAGCGCGTCGAGCAGCGCTACGATGGAGCGCACCGGATTGTCGGCAAGGTGTGGATAGGCCGCGTGGCCCTGCCGTCCGTTGACGACGAGATCGGCGGAGACCGAACCGCGCCGGCCGATCTTGATCATGTCGCCGAGCGTTTTCGGATTGGTCGGCTCGCCGACGATCGCCGCGTCCCACGCCTCGCCCTTGCCGGCAGCCCAGTCGAGCAGCTTGGTCGTGCCGTTGATCGACGGGCCTTCTTCATCGCCGGTGATGAGCAGCGAGACCGAGCCCTTGAGCGCGCCATGCTTTTCGACATAGCGCGCGACGGCGGCGACGAAGCAGGCGATGCCGCCCTTCATGTCGACCGCGCCGCGGCCATACATCATGCCGTTCGCGATCTCGGCCGAGAACGGCGGATGCGTCCACGCGGCCTCGTCTCCGACCGGCACGACGTCGGTATGGCCGGCGAACATCAGATGCGGGCCGTTGCCCGACAGGCGGGCATAGAGATTTTCGACGTCCGGCGTGCCGTCTTCCGAAAAAGTCGGACGCTCGACGGAAAAGCCGACGGGCGCCAGCATCGCCTCGAGCGCCGTGAGCGCACCGCCTTCAGCGGGCGTCACCGACGGGCAGCGGATGAGGGCAGCGAGGTTTTCGACGGGATCGGTCGGCTTGGTCACGCTCGTCTCGCTTTAGCTGGGCGCGTTGGTCGCCGCGCCATACTTGTTCGGGCCGCGCTCGCCGGGAATGACGCACAGCGCGATGAAGGCGATGAAGTTGATCAGCGGGACGAACATCGCGACGGCGAAAAGCCCCGGCCGTCCGATGTCGTGCAGTCGCTTGGCCGCGAGCGCCGCCTGGCACCAGAGCGACACGAAGACGACGACGCCGAGGACGGAGTTCCAGAATTCGAACCCCTGCCCGACCTCTTCCGCGACCGACATGCGATAGAGCACGAAGAAGGTGACGACCGTCATCATCAGCCCGCCGAGCAGGAAGGCGACGCGGCTGATGCGTCCCTTGAGGCCGAAGAACAGCCAGAGGATCGGAAACTGGTTCACCGGATCAGGCCCGCAGGAGGTCGTTGATGGAGGTCTTGGAGCGCGTCTTCTCGTCGACCTTCTTGACGATGACGGCACAGTAGAGGCTCGGGCCGGGCTCGCCATTGCCCATGGGCTTGCCGGGCAGCGCGCCGGCGACGACGACCGAATAGGGCGGCACTTCGCCGTAGGTGATCGACCCGGTCTCGCGATCGACGATCTTGGTCGACTTGCCGATGAAAACGCCCATGCCGAGCACCGATCCCTCGCGCATGATGCAGCCCTCGACGACTTCCGAGCGCGCGCCGATGAAGCAATTGTCCTCGATGATGGTCGGGCCGGCCTGCATGGGTTCGAGCACGCCGCCAATGCCGACGCCGCCCGAAAGATGCACGTTCTTGCCGATCTGCGCACAGGAGCCGACGGTCGCCCAGGTGTCGACCATCGTGCCTTCGCCGACATAGGCGCCCAGATTGACGAAGGAGGGCATCAGGATGGCGCCGGGCGCGATGAAGGCCGAGCGGCGTACGACGGCGTTCGGCACGGCGCGGAAGCCGGCGCGCTGGAAGTCGACCGCGCTCCAGCCATCGAACTTGGAGGGCACCTTGTCCCACCAGACCGAATCGCCCGGCCCGCCCTTGATGACTTCCATGTCGTTCAGGCGGAAGGAGAGGAGAACGGCCTTCTTCAGCCACTGATTGACCGTCCACGAGCCGTCTGGCTGGCGCACGGCAACCCGCGCCTCGCCGCGATCGAGCAGGTTGAGCGCGGTCTCGACCGCGTCGCGGATCTCGCCCTTGGTGCCCGTGCCCACTCCGTCACGCTCGTCGAACGCCTTTTCGATGGTTTGTTCGAGCGCGCCGATATCGGGCTTGGTCATCAATTTGCTCCATTGCATAGGTGTGAAGGCCGCTCGCTACTGGGTTGTGGGCGGCTCCCGGTCGGCGCGGAAACTAGGCCAAGCGCGGTATCGGCGCAAGCCACGTGCAAGCGCCGCCATTTCATGGTTTGACTGGTTGAATCGGACGGGCGCGAAGCGCTTCGCGCAAGATTGGGGTATTCGGCTTTCATGCAACGGACGAAAAAGAACGACTGGTCGCCTCTGCCGCATTCGGACGAGGATCGCGAACGCGCCAAGAGCGTGCCGGATACGCCGCAGACGCGCGCGCCGACCTATCGGCTGGCCTGGGACGACGAGGAGTTCATGACGCGGCGCGAGCTGCGCCCCGTCCGTCTGCAACTCGAACTGTTGAAGCCCGATATGGTGCTGGCGGAGCGCGGTATCGAATCGACCGTCATCCTGTTCGGCGGCGCGCGCATTCCCGAGCCGGGCGGCGAGGCATGGGCGGCCAAGAACGAGGTGCAGAAGAAGAACCTCCTGGCCAATGCGAAATATTACGACGAGGCCCGCGAATTCGCCCGCCTCTGCTCGCAGCATTCGGCCAGCTACGGATACCGCGAATTCGTCGTCGTCACCGGCGGCGGGCCCGGCGTCATGGAGGCCGGCAACCGCGGCGCGACCGATGTCGACGCGCCCTCGATCGGCCTCAACATCGTCCTCCCGCATGAGCAGGCGCCGAACCCCTACGTGACGCCGGAGCTCTGCTTCAACTTCCACTATTTCGCGATCCGCAAGATGCACTTCGTCATGCGCGCCAAGGCGGTGGCCGTATTCCCCGGCGGCTTCGGCACGATGGACGAGTTCTTCGAGACGCTGACCTTGATCCAGACCGGCCGCATGGAACGCGTCCCGGTGATCTGCTTCGGAAAATCGTTCTGGGAGCGGGCGGTCGACCTCGACTTTCTTGCCGAACAGGGCACGATTTCGCCTGGGGACCAGGATATCATCGATTTCGTCGACACCGCGCAGGAAGCCTGGGACGTGATTGCGCGTTTCTATGAGATCGACGGTGGAAAATAGGTCGGAAAGGACCTTCGCATCATGATTCTCGTCCCGCTTCGGCTGATTGCGGCCGCCTGTGTCGCCCTTTCCGCGCTTGCCGCCCCCGCCCTCGCCGCCGAAGAGGAGTGCCTGGAGGGGCAAGTCTTCGACGTGGCGGGATGCGTCGACCTCGACACGGTGATGGCCGACGACCTGCAGCTTTCGGGTGCATGGGTGCGGGCGATGCAGCCCGGCCAGAAGGTGGCGGCGGCCTATCTGTCGATCCTCAATCGCGGCGAGACCGCCGACCGGCTGATCGGTGCCACCGCGCTCGCCGCGCCGCGCGTCGACATGCACGAGATGGCGGTCGAGAACGGAGTCATGAAGATGCGGCCGGTCGCGGACGGCATCGAGATCGGTCCGGGTGACAGGGTCGAGTTCAAGCCGGGCGGGCTGCATTTCATGCTGACCGGCATCGACGAGGCGCTGGTCGCCGAGGACGAGATCGAACTAACGCTGGAGTTCGAGAAGGCGGGCTCGGTGGTGCTGCAGTTTCCGGTTCGCGAGCCGGCGATGATCAAGGCGCACCGCCACTGAGCGGAACAGGCGCGGCGCGAGCGGCGTTTCTCCACCAAAGGAGAATTGCCATGGGCGGACGCACCAGCACCGACGACGACGTCATTAAGCATCAGCAGGAAAAAGACCTCGGCCACGCCGAACAGCCGGCCGAACATCCGCAGGATTCGCTTCCCGACGAGACCGAGCGCAAGGACGGCGCGTTCGACAAGGACAAGCGGCCCGGCGTGTCCAGCGCCGAGCAGCTCGGCGACCTGCCGCCTTCGCGCAGCGCCGGCGCCAATCCGGACGACGCGGTCGACCCCGTCCCGGACCGCACCTCAGACCCGCGTGTTTAGCGCTTCGCCAGGATCGAGGTCAGGAACGACGTCAGATCGTCGGTGACGTAGTCGACATCGTCTTCGTGATCGGGGTCCTGCTCCCAGACTTCCGCGAAGGTCGGCTCGAAATTGTTCGGCACGACGAGGACGGTGGTCATGCCGAGCGCCTTTGGCACATGGAGATTGCGCGCCAGATCCTCGAACATCGCCGCATTCGGCCCCACCACGTCGTGGAGGGCCACGAACGTGTCGTAGGTCGCGCGGGCTGGCTTCGGATTGAGCCCAGCCGCCACGATGTCGAAAATGTCGTCGAAATGGTCGAGAATGCCGAGCCTCCGGGCCGTGTTCTCGGCATGCTTGCGGTCGCCATTGGTGAAGATGAACTTGCGGCCCGGCAGCGCCGAAATCGCGGCACCGAGTTCGGGCGAGGCCTCGACCGGCGAATAGTCGATGTCGTGGACCTTTTGCAGGAAATCGTCCGGGTCGATGGCATGGCGCTCCATCAGCCCCTTCATCGTCGTCCCGTATTCCTTGTAGAGCTCCTTCTGCATCAGCCGCGCCTCATCCGACGGAAGCGTTAGAAGCTCCGAAATGTAACGCGTCATCCGCACGTCGATCTGCGCGAACAGGTTCGTGTGGTGCGGATAGAGCGTGTTGTCGAGGTCGAACACCCAGTCCGTGACATGGGCGAAGCGGGCGGGATCGGGAAGATTGGTCATGGCCTGCTTGTGGCGCAGCAAATGACGAAGCGCAACGCCCGGCTTGCGCGAACGATCTTTATGCCCTAGCCGCTCTCGCATCGGGGGGCGACATGGAACTTTGGATTCCCATCACGATCGCGGCCGCGTTCTTGCAGAACTTGCGCTCGGCCGGCCAGAAGCATCTGAAGAGCGTCATGGGCACGACGGGCGCGACCTTCGTGCGCTTCGGCTTCGGCCTGCCCTTCGCGCTCGCCTTCGTCGCCGGATTGCATTGGCTCGCGGGCTTCGACCTGCCGGCACTGAACGCGACCTTTGCAGCGTGGGTCGTAGTCGGCGCCATCGGCCAGATCACCGCGACCTTTCTGTTGATCCACCTCTTCTCGTTCCGCAATTTCGCGGTCGGCACCGCCTATTCGCGCACCGAGCCGGCGCAGGCCGCGCTCTTCGCGCTGATCTTCTTCGGCGAGCGCGTCACGGCCGGAACGCTCGCCGCCATCGCCATCAGCGTCTTCGGCGTGATGCTGATCTCGGTCGCCCACATGCAGATCACCTGGCGCAATCTGGTGACATCCGTGATGGCGCGTAACGCACTGATCGGCCTTGCCTCGGGTACCGCCTTCGGCATCTCGGCCGTCGCCTACCGCGCCGCATCCCTCTCGCTCGGCGGGCCGAATTTCATGATGCAGGCGGCGGTGACGCTCGCCGTCGTCATCACCTTCCAGACGGCGATCATGGCGGCGTGGATGCTGTGGAAGGACCGCGCCGAAATCGGCCGCATCCGGCGCGCATGGAAACCGTCGCTCTTCACCGGCCTCATGGGCGCGACCGCATCCTTCGGCTGGTTCATGGCGATGACGCTGCAGCAGGCCGCCGTCGTCAAGGCGCTGGCGCAGGTCGAGATGCTGTTCACCTTCGCCGCCTCGGTGTTCTTCTTCAAGGAGGCCATCAACCGCATCGAAATCGCCGGCTGCGCGCTGATCGTGGCGGGGATCGTGGTGCTGGTGCTGGTGGGTTAGGCGGCCGAGACGTGGCGCTTGAATGACAGGTCTATATCGAGTGCACGCAGGACCTTCAGAACGGTCGCGAAGGATGGGTTGCCGTCGGCACTCAGCGACTTGTAGAGGCTTTCGCGCGACAGTCCCGCTTCCATGGCCACCTCGGTCATCCCTTTTGCGCGCGCGACATCGCCGATGGCAGCCGCGATCAGCGCCGGATCACCATCTTCGACGGCCGCCTCGAGATAGGCGAGGATCGCCCCCTCGTCACTCAGGTGATCGGCGGCATCCCAGGGCTTGAGATCAAGCGACATCTGATTTTCCTCAAAAGGTCTTCGCCAGCGTTTTTGCGGCAGCGATATCGCGGGTTTGCGAGCTTTTGTCGCCGCCACCGAGAAGGATGATCAGTTTCTCACCGCGCCGCACGAAATAGACTCGGTATCCCGGGCCGTAGTGCACACGCAACTCCGACACGCCTTCGCCGACCGGGGAGACATCTCCAAAATTGCCGAGCGTCATTCGACGGATGCGGATCAATATCCGCCCCTTGGCATTTTGGTCTCGAACTGCGTCGAACCACTTCGAGTAGCTTCCGGTCTCGACAACCTTGATCAAGCTGACTGTATCCTATGGGCTACAAAAGCGCAATGCCGCCTACGGCACGATCAGCGTTCCCGCGCCATGCTCGGTGAACAGCTCCAGGAGCACCGCATGGGGTGTCTTGCCGTTGAGGATGACGACGCCCTCGACGCCGCGTTCGATCGCCTCGATGCAGGTTTCGACCTTGGGGATCATGCCGCCCGAGATCGTGCCGTCGGCGATGAGCTGGCGGGCCTGGCTGACGGTCAGTTCGTCGATGAGGTTCTTGTCCTTGTCGAGAACGCCCGGAACGTCGGTCAGGAACAGGAGGCGCGAGGCACCCAGCGCGCCGGCGATGGCGCCGGCGAAGGTGTCGGCATTGATGTTGTAGGTGTGACCGTCGCGGCCAGGCGCGACCGGCGCGATGACCGGGATCATCTCCGAGCGCGCGAGAAGGTCGAGCAGCGTCCGGTCGACCTCGACCGGCTCGCCGACGAAGCCGAGATCGATGGCGCGTTCGATGTTGGAATCGGGGTCCTTCACGGTCTTGCGCGCCTTTTCGGCGAAGACCATGTTGCCGTCCTTGCCACAAAGCCCGATCGCCCATTCGCCCTCGGCATTGATGAGCGCGACGATCTCCTTGTTGATCGAGCCGGCAAGGACCATCTCGACGATCTCGACCGTCTTCTGGTCGGTGACGCGCAGGCCCCCTTCGAACTTCGATTCGATGCCCATCTTGGCGAGCATGGCGCCGATCTGCGGCCCGCCGCCATGAACGACGATCGGGTTGACGCCTGATTGCTTCAGGAGCGCGATGTCGCGTGCGAAGGCGCGGCCGAGTTCGACATTGCCCATGGCGTGGCCGCCATATTTGACCACGACCGTCTTGTTCTCGTAGCGCTGCATGTAGGGCAGGGCGGCGGACAGGAGTCGGGCCTGTTCCTCGGCGGTTCCGAGCTGCTCGGGGGTCATGGGCGTCCTCGCACGATATTGGGGCGGGGGCTGTTTAGCTTCATTCGCCGGAACGGGCAAACGCCTTCGCCGCCCGAAAGGAAATGCGATCAGGCGTTGCAAAACCGAACCTGGCCGCTAGTTTGGTGCCAGATGACCCCGCCCGATATCTCGAAGCTGATCGTCAGGACCTCGATGCGCGACCGCGCAGCGTTCGATTTGCTTTATCGGCAGACGAGCGCGAAACTTTTTGGCGTGTGCCTGCGTGTCTTGAACGATCGGGCCGAAGCCGAGGAAGCGCTGCAGGAAGTCTACGTCAAGATATGGACGAAGGCCGACCGCTTCGCCGTCTCTGACTTGAGTCCGATTTCATGGCTGGTGGCTGTGGCGCGCAATCATTCGATCGACCGGATCAGGGCGCGTCGGATGAAGCAGACCGGGCTCGACGAGGCCGCCGAGATCGCCGACCCCACCCCCGGGCCGGAGGCGCTCGCGGTTGCCGGCGACGAGGGCGCGCGAATCCATCTTTGCCTTGAAGAACTGGACACCGACCGGGCCGCCGCCGTGCGCGGCGCCTATCTTGTCGGTGAGAGCTATGCCGAACTTGCGGAGCGCCATGGCGTGCCGCTGAACACGATGCGAACCTGGCTGCGCCGCAGCCTCATGAAGCTGAAGGACTGTCTGGAAAGATGACGCCGACCGACCCTCACGAACCGGAACTTGGAGGCGACGAAGCGCTCGCCGCCGAGTACGTTCTGGGCGTGCTGCCGGCGTCCGAGCGGCAGGACGTCGCGCGTCGCATCGAAGCCGACATCATGTTCGCGCGCCTGGTCGACGAATGGGAGGCGCGGCTGTCGCCGCTCGGCGATTTCTATGCGCCGGTCGAAGCCCCGGCATCGCTGAAGCAGGCTCTCGACCGCCGCATCTTCGCGGGCGACGTCGCGCCGGCAGCGCGGGCAGGAGCTTCGTGGTGGAACAGTCTCGGGGTCTGGCGGGGGCTGGCCGCCGCTTCGGTGGTCGCCTTGGCGCTGGTCGTCGGCTGGAACCTGCAGCCGCCCGGCGAGGAGGCGCCGTCGCAGCGTTTCGTCGCCTCGCTCGAAAATCCCGAGACGGACGTGCGCTATCTGGCCCTCTACGACGAGACGCATGCGACGATCAGCCTTACCCGCCTCGACGGGGCCGCCGCCGCGGGCCAGGATTTCGAGCTTTGGGTCATCGAAGGCGACGAAGCGCCGGCCTCGCTCGGCGTGCTCGCCGATGCCGATCACCTCGAAGTGCGGCCTTCCGACGAGTTGCGCACGAAGTTTGCAGCCGGCGCCGTCCTGGCCGTATCGCTCGAACCGGAGGGCGGCTCGCCCACCGGGCAGCCGACCGGTGCCGTGGTCGCTCTTGGTGATCTGCGCAGCATCTGATCGATTTCGAAGTAGATTGTTGCTTCACGTCATCTTTTGAGAATTGATCCGAATTTATCCCGCTCCGGTCGACAAATTCATCTCGATCCCTACCTTGGTGGTGGGTAGGGAATGCAATGGAATTTGAGGTGAAGGACATGTTTCGTATTTTGACGTATCCGCTGATTGCTTTCGGACTTCTGGCGATGGCCGCATGCACGGATGATGCTGGAACGGATCAGCCGGCCGGCATGACGGAGCCCCCGGCGACGACGGCGCCGGCCGAATAAACGAAACGGCCTTCCTGGCCTTTCGAGACATGAAGATCGGTCGGCTTTGCCGGCCGATTTTCATTTTTGGCTTCGTTTTTTTGGTTCGGCCTGAAACTCTTGACGCGCTCCTTCGTGACTCCCGGTGTCGCCCCGCAAGAGGGCCAATTCAGGAGGTTTCGAACATGCGCAACTTCACGCGTACCATTCTCGCCGGCTCCATCGCCCTGTCCGCTCTCGCAGGCTCCGCGCTTGCGCAGGACAATCCGATGGTCGGCGGCGCCGAAATGTTCGCCGACAAGAACATCGTCGAAAACGCGATGAACTCGGCCGATCACACCACGCTGGTCGCTGCCGTTCAGGCTGCCGGCCTCGCCGAGACGCTTCAGGGCGAAGGCCCGTTCACCGTCTTCGCGCCCACCAATGACGCGTTCGCCGCCCTGCCGGAAGGAACCGTCGACAATCTCCTGCTGCCGGAGAACAAGGAGCAGCTCACCAAGGTCCTGACCTGCCATGTGGTTGCCGCCGACGCGATGTCGGAAGCGATCGGCACCATGATCTCGGATGATGGCGGCGAGCACGCCATCGAAACCGTCGGCGGTTGCACCGTGACGGCGAAGATGGACGGCGACAACATCGTTCTCGTCGACGAGAACGGCGGCGAGGCGACTGTCACGATCGCCGATGTCGACCAGTCGAACGGCGTGATCCACGTCATCGACGCGGTGCTGCTGCCCCAGATGTAAGAACCGTCTTCAGCAACCGGCCGGCGACCTCCCTGCTCCCGCATCGGTCGCCGGCTGACTTGGCCCCGCCTTTCGCGTTCGCGTCTGCACCCGCGAGAAGGGCGGGGCCTTTTCGTTTCGAGTGCGTGGCTCGCATGACGTGCCTTTCAACGCGAATTGATTGCCCCGTGCGCAGGTCCCGCATGTAAGGTGCTGACGATCGCAGGAGATGAACCGATGACACGCAGACAGTTTCTCTACGGCAGCGCCGGCGCCATCGGCTTCGCGGCGCTCGGCGGCAGCCTTCTCTACCGGCTGATGCCCGGCCATGCGATGGCCGCCGCGGAAGGCGCTTTCGAAGTGACGAAGACCGAGGCCGAATGGCGCTCGATCCTCTCCGACATGCAGTACCAGGTGCTGCGCGAAGAGGCGACCGAACGGGCTTTCACCAGCCCGCTGAACGACGAGAAGCGCGCCGGCATGTTCCACTGCGCGGGCTGCGATCTCGCGGTCTATTCTTCGGAAACGAAGTATGATTCCGGCACCGGCTGGCCGAGCTTCTGGGAGGCCGAACCGAACGCGATCGGCACCAAGGCAGACAACACGCTGTTCATGACGCGCACCGAATGCCATTGCGCGCGCTGCGGCGGCCATATGGGCCATATCTTCGACGACGGTCCGCAGCCGACCGGCAAGCGCCACTGCATCAACGGCGTGGCGATGACGTTCAAGCCGCAGGCGGCGGTTGCCGGTTGACGACGTGACCCAACGGCTTGCCGCCGGTGGGTCTAGCCTCTAGCGCGAATCGCGTTATTGGCCCGTGATGCTTCAGTCCGCGCCAGTTCCGACGTCCCTGTCCACCTGGCGCGGCGAAATCCGCGCCATGCTCCTCCTGGCCTGGCCGATGGTGCTGACCAATCTCGCCCAGACCGCGATGACGGCGACCGACGTCATGATGATGGGCCGGGTCGGCCCCGACGCGCTCGCCGCAGGAACGCTCGGCTCCAATATCTATTTCGCGCCGATGATCTTCGGCCTCGGCCTGATCCTCGCCACGTCGCCGATGATGGCGCGCGAGTTGGGGCGAAAGTCGAGTTCGGTGCGCGACGTGCGCCGCACCGTCCGGCAGGGCATGTGGGTCGGGCTGTTCGTCGCGATCCCGATCTGGTTCCTGCTCTGGCAGACCGAGGCGATCCTCCTTGCCATGGGGCAGGACCCGGACCTCTCGGCGCAGGCGGCCGACTACATGCGCGCGCTGCAATGGGCGCTGCTGCCCTTCTACTGGTACATCGTCCTGCGCTCGTTCACCTCCGCGCTGGAGCGTCCGGGCTGGGCGCTCGTGGTGATGGTCGGTGCGGTGACCTTCAACGTCGGCGCAAACTGGGCGTTGATCTTCGGCAATCTGGGCTTTCCCGCGCTCGGCATCGTCGGCGCCGGCATCGCCACCACCGCGTCGAGCACGTTGATGTTCGCCGGCATGGTTCTGGTGGTCACGATGGATCGCCGGTTTCGGCGCTACGCGATATTCGGCCGCTTCTGGCGTGCGGACTGGCCGCGTTTCCGCGAACTCGTCCGGCTCGGCCTGCCCATCGCCGGCGTCCTGGCGCTCGAAGTCTCGGTGTTCAACGCCGCCGCGCTCCTCATGGGCCTGATCGATGCGATTTCGCTCGCCGCCCACGCGATCGCGATCCAGATCGCCTCGATCACCTTCATGGTTCCGATGGGGCTCGGGCAGGCGGCAACGGTGCGCGTCGGCCGCGCCTTCGGGGCGAACGATCGCGACGGCATCACGCGCGCCGGCTGGACGGCCTTCGTTCTGGGCGTCGGCTTCATGGCGGCGGTGGCGCTGGTCATGCTGCTTGCGCCGCGCGCGCTGATCTGGGCCTTCATCGACATGGACGACCCGGTCAACCTGCCGGTCATCGAGATGGCGATCACCTTCCTTGCGCTCGCCGCCCTGTTCCAGATCGTCGATGGCGCGCAGGCTGTCGGCGGCGGGATGTTGCGCGGACTGCACGACACGACCGTCCCGATGATCTATGCCGCGATCGGCTACTGGGCGATCGGCATGTCGCTCGGCGTGGCGCTGGCCTTCCCGCTCGGCTTCGACGGTATCGGGATCTGGATCGGCCTGTCGGTCGGGCTCGCGGTCGTCGCGGTGCTCTTCATCACCCGCTGGATGGGCCGCGAACGTTTCCTGCCTCAGCCGGCCCTGTCGCCCAGCACATCCTCGATATAAAGCCGCTTGACCAGCACCATCAGGACGGCGGCGAACGGGGTCGCCAGCATGATGCCGACGAAGCCGAACAAGAGCCCCATGATGACCAGCGACGCCATGATCAGCGCAGGCGGCAGGCTCACCGCCTGGCGCTGGATCAGCGGCGTCAGGATGTTGCCTTCGAGGAACTGGACGACGCAGTAGACGCCGAGCGCATAGCCGACCACCCACCAGTCCTGCGACATGGCGACGAGGATGATGGGGATGCCGGCAAGAATGGGCCCGAGGACGGGAATGAAGTTGAGGACGCCGGCCGTCAGGCCGAGAAGAATGGCTCCCGGCATGCCGACGGCGGCGAGCGCCGCATAGACGACCACGCCGATGATGCTCATCGTCACGAACTGGCCGATGAGCCAGAACCGCAGCGTGACGCCGATCTCGTCGAGAACTTCGGCAAAGCGCGGCCTGCTCTCGATCGAGACGAGGCGCACGGCGCCGTCGCGATAGAGCTGCGGCTGTGCCGCCAGGAAAACGCCGACGACGAGGATCACGCCGATATTGCCGATGACGCCGAAAGTCGTCGCGAATGCCGCCCGGACCTGCCCGAAGAGGCCTGACGGATCGGGCAGCCAGTCCGCGATGCCGTTCGATCGCGTCGACGTCTCGCCATTCCCGTTTCCGTCCTCGTCGCCGTCCTGATCCGTAATCTCGGCCGTCACGACGTCGACGACATTGTATTCCTGCAACATCTGTTCGATGCCGCGGATTTCGCGCTCCAGCGTGCGGATGAGGTCGGGCGTCTGCGAGACGGCGGTGACGCCGACGCTGGTGACGAATCCGATCACGGCGGCGCTGGTCAGGAGGCACGAGATTGCCAGTCTGAAGCCGCGCGGGATCGGCATGAGCCGCCCGAGCCCGGTGGTGAAGGCATCGAGGAAGACCGCAAAGAGAATGCCGGCGAAGAGCAGCAGGAAGCCGCTCGACGCGTAGATGATGAGGAACAGGCAAAGCCCGATCGCCAAAACGACGCCCGCGACGGTCGCCGTTCGCCAGCCGAGTGAGGCGCGCGTCATTTTCCGGGCAGGCGTCGGAGGTCTTGCGATGTCGTCCATATCCGATGTCTCGCGTGTCGCGGCAGTCTTGTCCAGCCGCGATTGGCCGATTGACAGCATCCGCAATTCAAAATACGCATATATCGAGAAGGATGGATATATGGATAAGTTTCGATCGCTGGCGGCCTTGGCCGCGCTCGGCCAGGAAACGCGGCTCGATGTCTTTCGCCTTTTGGTGCGCGCGGGCACGGCGGGAATTCCCGCCGGCGAGATCGCGGAGCGGCTCGGGGCGGTGCAGAATACGATTTCGGCGCATCTGAAGATCCTGACGGCGGCCGGCCTCGTCCGGTCTCAGCGAGAAAGCCGCGTCATTCGCTATTTCGCCGACATGACCGGATTTCGCGACCTGATGGCCTACCTCATGGAAGACTGCTGCCAGGGGGAGCCCGAAATCTGCCGGCCCGTCCTCGACGCCATCGTGTGCAAATGCTGAAGGAGGGATGAGATGACCGACCGATCCTACAATGTCCTGTTTCTGTGCACGGCGAACTCGGCCCGCTCCATTCTCGCCGAGGCGATCCTCAACACTCTGGGCGGCGATCGCTTCCGCGCCTATTCGGCCGGATCGTATCCGCGCAGCACAGTTCACCCCTTCGCGCTCGACCTGCTTTCGAGCATGAAGATCGACACCGGCTTCGCACGCTCCAAGAGCTGGGACGAATTCGCAGAGCCCGGCGCGCCGCAGATGGATTTCATCTTCACGGTCTGCGACGACGCTGCCGGGGAGACATGCCCGATATGGCCCGGTCACCCGATGACGGCGCATTGGGGCGTGCCCGACCCGGCACGCGCGGACGGGACGGAAGCGGAGCGGCATCTCGCCTTCGCCGAAGCCTACCGCATGCTGGCAAACCGCATATCGGTCTTCACCGCACTTCCCCTCGAGGCTGTCGACCGGCTCGCGCTGAAGCGCCGGCTGGACGAGATCGGCCAAAGCGGCGACGCGCTCGCCTGAACGGATTTCCTGATGACGCATGAGAGTTTGAGCGTGCCGGCGCCCGCGGGCATCGGCTTTTTCGAAAAATGGCTGTCCGCCTGGATCGCGGCAGCGATCGTCGCCGGCATCGCCCTTGGTGCCGTTGCGCCTGGTTTTGTCGGCGCGCTCGCAGGTCTCGAGATCGCCTCGGTCAACCTGCCGGTCGCCATCCTCATCTGGGCGATGGTGTTCCCGATGATGGTCAATGTCGATTTCGCCAGCCTGCGCCATGTCGGCGACAAGCCGAAGGGCCTCGTGCTGACCGTCGTCGTCAACTGGCTGGTGAAGCCCTTCACCATGGCGGCCCTGGCCGTTCTTTTCTTCGAATATCTCTTCGCACCGCTGATCGACCCGGCCGACGCCCAGCAATATATCGCCGGCCTGATCCTGCTCGGCGCCGCACCCTGCACGGCGATGGTGTTCGTCTGGAGCCAGATGACGCGCGGCGACCCGAACTACACGCTGGTTCAGGTCTCGGTGAACGACATCATCATGGTCTTCGCCTTCGCCCCCATCGTCGCGCTGCTCCTTGGCGTCACCGACATCGTGGTGCCGTGGGAAACCCTGCTCCTGTCGGTAGCACTCTACATCGTCATCCCGCTCGTGGCCGGCGCACTCGTGCGTGCCTGGCTGATAGGCAGGGCGAACGGGCGCGGTGGAGAGGCTGCGGTATCCGCGTTCACGGCAAAGCTGAAGCCGGCCTCGGTCGTCGGCCTGATCGCGACGGTCGTCCTGCTCTTCGCCTTCCAGGGCAATGTGATCCTTACCAATCCGCTGGTCATCGTACTGATCGCCATTCCGCTCCTGATCCAGTCCTACGGCATCTTCTTCCTCGCCTATTTCGCCGCGCGCGCCTGGAAGGTGCCGTTCAATGTCGCCGCACCCTGTGCGCTGATCGGTACGTCCAACTTCTTCGAACTCGCCGTGGCGGTCGCCATCGGCCTTTTCGGCCTGAATTCGGGTGCCGCGCTCGCGACCGTCGTCGGCGTTCTGGTCGAGGTGCCGGTGATGCTGTCGCTGGTCGCCTTCGCCAACCGAACCCGCCACTGGTTTTCGTAAGGAGTCTGCAATGACCATCACGATCTACCACAATCCCGCCTGCGGAACCTCGCGCAACACGCTGGAGATGATCCGCGCCTCGGGCGAGGAGCCAGTCGTCGTCGAATATCTGAAGGCCCCGCCTTCGCGTGAGCGCCTCGTCGAACTGATCGACGCGATGGGCTTGTCGCCGCGCGAACTCCTGCGCGAGAAGGGTACGCCCTACGGCGAGCTCGGCCTCGCCGAAGACCGATGGAGCGATGGCGACCTCGTCGACTTCATGCTCGCGCATCCGATCCTCATCAACCGCCCCATCGTCGATACGCCGAAAGGAACCCGCCTTTGCCGGCCATCCGAACGCGTGCTCGATATCCTGCCGAGCCCGCTCGCCGAGGATTTCGTCAAGGAGGACGGCGAGGTCGTAAAGACGGGCTGACATGACCGACTTTCCAGCCTTGCGCCCCGACGCATTCCGCCCGCTCAACCGTGAAGTACTCTTTGCGCAGGACCATGCGACGCATAAGCCGCGTGTCCTGATGCTTTACGGCTCGCTGCGCGACCGCTCCTATTCGCGGTTCCTGACCCTCGAAGCTGCGCGCCTTCTCGAAGCGCTGGGCGCCGAGGTGAAGATTTTCGACCCGCGCGGGCTTCCCTTGCCCGACGCCGACAGTGCCGACCACGCGAAGGTTCGCGAACTGCGCGAATTGTCCATGTGGTCCGAAGCGCATGTCTGGTGCTCGCCCGAACGACATGGCGCCATGACCGGCATCATGAAGGCCCAGATCGACTGGCTGCCGCTCTCACTGGGTGGCATGCGGCCGACGCAGGGCCGCACGCTCGCGCTGATGCAGGTCTGTGGCGGGTCTCAAAGCTTCAACGCGCTCAACCAGTTACGCATCCTGGGCCGCTGGATGCGCATGGTTACGATCCCCAACCAGTCCTCCGTCGCCAAGGCGTTCAACGAGTTCGACGATGCCGGCCGCATGCGCCCGTCCTCCTATTACGACCGGGTCGTCGACGTGATGGAGGAACTGGTTAAATTCACGCTTCTTCTGCGTGGCCGCACCGACTACCTCACCGACCGGTATTCGGAACGCGTCGAGACGGTTGAAGAGGTGTCAAGGCGCGTCAACCAGAGCGCGATCTGACCAATGGTCACCGCGAAAAGAATCTTAGACTTAAGTCGTAGAATTCGCGCTTGCGAAGGCTGAAACGACTGATTTTGCAAGGCTTTGTGCGGTGCAAGGCAGCGTATTTCTACGAACTTGCATCTGCCGCGCCGGCGTGCATTCATGCGGCAACGACAAGCGCCTGGACCAAGGGCGGTGCGATGGTGGGCCATGGGAGAGCCCGGCAACAAACCACGCAACGCTCGCACGGGTGCCGAGGAGGAACATATACGCATGACTGACAGTATCATTCTGTCGGCGCGCGACCTGACGAAGGAGTTCAAGGGCTTCTTCGCCGTGGAAGGCGTCGATCTGAGCGTGAAGCGGGGCACGATTCACGCGCTCATCGGTCCCAACGGGGCCGGCAAGACCACTTGCTTCAATCTCCTGACCAAGTTCCTGTCGCCTTCGCGCGGCCAGATCACCTACAAGGGCGAGGACATCACTTCGATGTCGCCGGCCGACATTGCGCGGCTGGGTCTGGTGCGCTCGTTCCAGATTTCAGCGGTGTTCCCGAACCTGACGGCGATGGAGAACGTCCGCATCGCGCTCCAGCGCAAACGCGGCGACTCGTACGATTTCTGGCGCTCCGAGAAAGTCCTGACGGACTATGACGACCGCGCTCACGAGCTTCTGGCCGATGTCGGCCTTTCCGAATTCGCCGACACGTTCGCCGGCGAACTCTCCTACGGACGCAAGCGCGCGCTCGAAATCGCGACGACACTCGCGCTCGATCCGGAAATGCTGCTTCTCGACGAGCCGATGGCCGGAATGGGCCACGAGGATGTCGAGCGCATCGCGGCGCTGATCAAGCGCATCTCGGCCAACCGGACGGTGCTGATGGTCGAGCACAATCTGTCGGTCGTCGCCTCGCTGTCGGACACGATCACGGTGCTCGCCCGCGGCAAGGTGCTTGCCGAAGGCGACTACGCCACCGTTTCCAAGGACCCGCGCGTGGTCGAAGCCTATATCGGAGCCGGCCATGCATGATGCAGCCCAGGCCGCAAAGCCCGCGGTACAGTCGACCTCAGCGCCGCTTCTCGCCGTCCGCGACCTCAACGCCTGGTACGGCGAAAGCCATGCCTTGCACGGCATCAATTTCGACGTGAAGCCGGGCGAAGTGGTCACGCTCCTGGGCCGCAACGGCGCCGGCAAGACCACGACGCTGAAGGCGATCATGGGCATCCTGCCCAAGCGCACCGGATCGGTGACCTTCGAGGGCCGCGAGACGATCAAGCTGCCCGCACGCACCATCGCGCGCGCCGGCATCGCCTATTGCCCCGAAGAGCGCGGCATCTTCTCCTCGCTCTCCGTCGAGGAGAATTTGATGCTGCCGCCGCAGGTCAAGACCGGCGGCATGACGGTCGATCGCATCTTCGAACTGTTCCCGAACCTGAAGGAGCGCCTGAACTCTCAGGGCACGAAGCTATCCGGCGGCGAGCAGCAGATGCTGGCGATCGGACGCATCCTGCGGACGGGCGCCAAGACGTTGCTGCTCGACGAGCCGACCGAGGGCCTTGCCCCGGTCATCATCCAGCAGATCGGCAAGACCATCGCGCGGCTGAAGCAGGAGGGCTTCACCATCGTTCTGGTCGAACAGAATTTCCGGTTCGCCTCGACCGTCGCGGACCGCCATTTCGTCGTCGAGCAGGGCAAGGTCGTCGACCAGATCCTGAACGACGAACTCGATGCCAACATCGAGAAACTGCACGCCTATCTGGGCGTCTGACTGAGGAAAGGCGCTCGCAAGCGTCGCATGTGGAGGAGTGAGGACATGAAACTGAAGACGATTCTTCTCGGATCGATCGCCGCCGCGGTCTTCGCCGCGCCGGCCTATGCCGTCGACATCAAGATCGGCGTCATGAACGACCGTTCCGGCATCTATGCCGACATCGCCGGCGAAGGCTCTGTCGTGGCCGCCCGTATGGCGGTCGAGGACTTCGACGCCGAAAGCAAGGGGATCAATGTCGAGATCGTCTCGGCCGATCACCAGAACAAGCCGGACGTGGGCTCGACGATCGCCCGCCAGTGGTACGATCAGGAAAATGTCGACGTTATCGTCGACGTCCCGACCTCCTCGGTCGCGCTCGCCGTCAACGACATCACGCGCGAATCCGACAAGGTCTTCCTGAATTCGGGCGCCGCCTCGTCGGACCTCACCGGTTCGGCCTGCTCGCCGAACACCATCCACTGGACCTATGACACCTGGCAGCTCGCCAACGGTACGGGCCGCGCCGTCGTCGAAAACGGTGGCGATTCCTGGTTCTTCGTGACCGCCGACTACGCCTTCGGCCATGCGCTCGAGCGCGACACCTCGGCCGTCGTGGAAGGCGCCGGCGGCACGATCGTCGGCACCGTTCGCACGCCGTTCCCGGGCACGGACTTCTCGTCCTTCCTGCTCCAGGCACAGTCGTCGGGCGCCAAGGTCATCGGCCTTGCCAATGCCGGCGGCGACACGATCAACTCGATCAAGCAGGCTTCCGAATTCGGCATCACCCAGGGCGGCCAGTCGCTTGCCGGCCTGCTCGTCTTCATCAACGACATCCATGCGCTCGGCCTCGACGTCGCGCAGGGCCTCCTGCTCACCGAGAGCTTCTACTGGGACCTCAACGACCAGACCCGCGAATGGTCGGCTCGCTTCGAGGAAGAGAACGGCAAGAAGCCCTCGATGGTTCAGGCCGGCGTCTATGCCAGCATCCTGCACTATCTGAAGGCCGTCGAAGCTGTCGGCGACAAGGGCGCGCAGGACGTCGTCGCCAAGATGAAGGAACTGCCGACCGACGATCCGCTCTTCGGCCAGGGTGAAATCCGCGCCGACGGTCGCAAGATCCACGATTCCTACCTGTTCCGCGTCAAGTCGCCGGACGAGTCGGAAGGCCCGTGGGACTACTACGAGACCGTCTCGACGACCCCGGCCGCACAGGCGTTCCGTCCGCTCGAGGACGGCGGCTGCTCGCTCGTCCAGTAATTGTCATCCGGTGCGGCGCGGCCTTTGAGCCGCGCCGCATTTCATCTCCAGTATTTCTCGACCACGGGATGCGCACATGTTCGAGCTCCTAGGCATTCCGCCGCAAGCTCTCTTCGGCCAGTTGCTGCTGGGTCTGATCAACGGCTCGTTCTACGCGATGCTGTCCCTTGGCCTTGCCATCATTTTCGGCCTGCTCAACATCATCAATTTCACCCACGGCGCGCAGTACATGCTCGGCGCCTTCGTGGCCTGGATGCTGCTCAACTATCTGGGCATCGGCTACTGGTGGGCGCTGCTCCTCGTTCCGATCATTGTTGGCGCGACCGGCATCATCATCGAGCGGCTTCTGATATCGAGGCTGTATCACCTCGACCATCTGTACGGCCTGCTCCTGACCTTCGGTCTGGCGCTGATCATGCAGGGCCTTCTGCGCAACGAATACGGCATCTCGGGTCTGCCCTACGGCATTCCGGCGGAACTGGCCGGCGGCCAGAATCTCGGCTTCATGTTCCTGCCGAACTATCGCGGCTGGGTCGTCATCGCCTCGCTCGCCGTGTGCCTTGGCACGTGGTTCGTCATCGAGAAGACCCGGCTCGGCGCCTATCTGCGCGCCGCCACCGAGAACCCGACGCTGGTCGGCGCCTTCGGCATCAACGTGCCCTTGATGATCACCCTGACCTACGGCTTCGGCGTGGCGCTTGCCGGCTTTGCCGGTGTCCTTGCCGCGCCGATCTATTCGGTCAATCCGAACATGGGCGCGGACCTGATCATCGTCGTCTTCGCCGTGGTCGTCATCGGCGGGATGGGCTCGATCCTCGGCTCGGTCCTGACCGGCTTCGGCCTCGGCCTCGTCGAGGGGCTGACCCGCGTCTTTTATCCAGAAGGCTCCGCCGTCGTCATCTTCGTCATCATGGCCATCGTGCTCATGATCAAGCCCGCCGGCCTGTTCGGGAGGACCGCCTGATGGTTTCAGTGACCGATACGGAACCGACCTCGGCGGTTGCCGAGCCGCGCATCCGCAAGAAGACGATGGGCATGCCGACCCACCATATGGCGATCTTCGCCATGTTGCTGGCGGCCGGCATCGTCGCCCCGTTCATGCTCTACCCCGTCTTCGTTATGAAGGTTCTGTGCTTCGCGCTCTTCGCGTGCGCCTTCAACCTTCTACTCGGCTTCGGCGGGCTTCTGTCCTTCGGCCATGCCGCCTATTTCGGCTCGGCCAGCTACATCTCCGCCCATGCCGCAAAGGTGTGGGGACTGTCGCCGGAACTGTCGATCCTGGCAGGCACCGCGACCGCCGCGCTCCTCGGGCTTGCCTTCGGCTCGCTCGCCATTCGCCGCCAGGGCATCTATTTCGCCATGGTGACGCTGGCCTTCGCCCAGATGGTGTACTTCTTCGCGCTGCAGGCCCCGTTCACCGGCGGCGAGGACGGCATCCAGGGCGTGCCGCGCGGCAATCTGTTCGGCATCATCAGCCTGCAGAGCCACTTCGCGGTCTACTGGATGGTGCTGGCGATCTTTTTCATCGGCATCCTGATCATCTACCGCATCATCCACTCGCCGTTCGGCCAGGTGCTGAAGGCGATCCGCGAGAACGAGCCGCGCGCGATTTCGCTCGGCTACCGCGTCAACCGTTACAAGCTGACCGTGTTCGTCCTTTCGGCGACGCTGGCCGGCCTTGCCGGGGCGACGAAGGCATTCGTCTTCCAACTCGCCTCACTGACGGACGTTCACTGGTCGATGTCGGGCGAAGTCGTGCTGATGACGTTGCTCGGCGGCATGGGCACGGTGTTCGGCCCGATCGTGGGTGCGGCGGTGATCGTGACCATGCAGAACTATCTGGCGACATGGGGCGCCTGGGTCACCATCGTCCAGGGCATCATCTTCGTCCTCGGCGTGCTGCTGTTCCGCGAGGGCATCGTCGGTGTCCTGTCCAAGCTGATCAGGAAGCCGCTTTAACCGACGCGAATACCTCCAATCGAAAAAGCCCCGGCATCGCTGCCGGGGCTTTGTTCGTTTCCGGGGCAGGCGTCTATCGGTGCTGCGACTGGCCGCTGCGCACCGGGACCGTTGCCAGGTCGCGTCCATGCAGGACGACGCGCTTGGGCTCGCGTGCGGCCTGCGCGCTCTTCAGCAGGCGGCGATACCATTCGATGTAGTAGGCAAGCGCGAACTGAAGCGCGATACCGGCCGTCACGATGACGATGTCGGACAGCACGGTCGGGGCAAAGACGCCGCGCCAGGCCTGTGCGCCCATCGACAGGATCGTGCCGACGACGAACACCGGCAGCGCGTGGCGTCCGAGCACCGCCAGCGGATTGTCGAAGCTCGTGCGGAAGAGGTTCGAAAGCTGCGGCAGCGCATAGAGAAGGTAGCCGGCGGCAAGCACGTGCAGCATCCGCGGCAAGGAGAGGAACGTTTTGTCGAAGCCGGTGAAGATCTTCGGCAGGCCCATCGAGACGTCGATACCCCATAGCGGGACACGGACCCAGAGGAGCGCGGTGACGAGGTAGAGCGCCGCCGCGCCGACCAGCCAGCGATTGACCGGCAGCGAGCCGCCCCGCTTGACGTGCATCATGACGGCCATGCCGATGACGAACAGGAACTGCCAGGAGAACGGGTTCAGGAACCAGTAGCCGCCATTGGGAAACTGCGGCGGCGCGATCGGCAGCAGGCCGGCGACCATCCACAACAGGCCGGACGCGACGACCATCCAGCCGATGCTCAGCGTCCCGATCAGCAGGAACAGCGGCAGCAGCAACAGCACGATGCCGTACATCGACAGGATGTTGTTGTAGCCGAGCTGGTGGCCGAGCGTGACGATGCCGATCAGCGACGCTGCCGTGTCGGTGACGACCGGCTCGATATTGATCTTGGCAAGCAGATGCGGCGCGCCGAAATAGAGCGCGAAGAACGAGAAGATCCCGAGCGTCGCCATCGTGGTGCCGAGCTGTGCGATATAGAGCACGCCAGCGCGCCGCCACGTTTTGAGCGTCGTGATCAGCCGGTTGCCCGCCTCGAATTTCAGCCCGTAGGCCAACGCCGCCGAGACGCCGGAAATCAGCACGAAGGCTTCCGCGGCATCGGAGAAGCCGAAGTTCTTGTGCGTGATCACCTCGATCGGATTGCCCGGGACGTGGTTGATGAAGATCGACAGCAGCGCGACGGCGCGGATGACGTCGATCCGTGTATCTCGAACGGGGGTCTTGGCATTCATCATGCAAATCGATTCCAACGGTGCGAAACGGGTTCATGCCGCTTCGCAGGCCAGGCGTCCCTTCCTGCGGTGAAGACACCGCTCTGACAGCATCGCCGGACGGAATTGCGGCAGCGCTCGAAGCATGTCGTCAACGCGTTAAGTACCGAATCCGATCCGCGGGGAGGATCACGTTTCGCTAAACTTCGTTTCAGCAGACGCTGAAATGGAAGAGGCCGCCGAGTCGGCGGCCTCACATTCCGCATGGTTGCTTGGCTCAGGCGGCTTCGATGGCCGGCGCCAGGCGGAAGGAGCGACGCACTTCCTCGTCGTTCAAGAGCCCGCCTGCGCGCAGGAGACCGGCAAAGCGGCCGTTGCTCTGCGCGAGTTCGGCAAAGCCGCCCATTTCGACGATGCGGCCGCGATCCATGAAGATCACCATATCGGCGTCGCGAACCGTCGACAGGCGGTGGGCGATGACGAAGGTGGTGCGGTTTTCGCGCAGCCGGTCGATGGCCTGCTTGACCTGCTCCTCGGTCTCGACGTCGAGCGCGCTCGTCGCCTCGTCGAGGACGAGGATCGGCGCATCCTTGAGGATGGCGCGGGCGATCGCGATCCGCTGGCGCTCGCCGCCGGACAACTGCCCGCCGCGCTCGCCGACGAGCGTGTCGTAGCCGCCGGACTTGCCGAGGATGAACTCTTCGGCGGCGGCGGCGCGCGCGGCGTGATGCACGTCGTCATTGAGCGCCGAGTCGCGTCCGAGACGGATATTGTCCTCGATCGAGCGGTTGAGCAGGCCCGCATCCTGGAACACCGTCGCCATCTGGTGACGCAGCGAATTGCGCGTGACCGTGCGCGTGTCCACGCCATCGACATAGATCGCGCCCGAATGCGGGTCGTAGACGCGCTGGAGGAGGTTGATCAGTGTCGTCTTGCCGGCGCCCGTCGGGCCGACGATCGCAACCGTCTGGCCGGCACCGACGGAGAACGAGATGTCGCTCACGCCTTCGCTGGTGCCGGGAAAGCGGAAATTGACGTTGTCGAAGACGATGTTGCCGTCGACCCTGTCGAGAACCTTGGCGTCATAGGCCTCGGCGCGCTCCTCGACCGAATCCTCGATCTCGTAGAACGCTTCGAGCTTGGCGCGCGCCTCGAACACCTGGTTGACGAAACCCGTCACCTGGTCGAGGCGGCTGATCAGCAGCGTGGCGAAGCCGGTGAAGGCGACGACGTCGCCGATGCGCAGTTCACCGCGCGAGACGAGCAGCGCGCCGATGATGAGCACGACCATCATCGAGATCGTCGAGGACAGGCGCTGCAGCGCGCTGGCCAGCGCCCACCAGTCGAGGACCGGATACTGGGCGCCGATCAGGCGGCCGATATGCTCCTTGAGCGCCTGCGTCTCCTGCTGGATGCGGCCATAGCTCTGCAGAACCGACACGTTGGAGACCGAGTCGCTCACATGGGCGAAGACCTTGTGATAGTGCTGCTCGACCTCGGCCTGCCCTTCCTTGGTCTTCTTCATGACGAGACGGCTGATGATGACGTAAGTCGTGCCGAGCGTGAACAGCACCATCGACATACGCAGATCGAGCGAGATCGCGGTCGGGACGAGAAGCACGAGGGCGACGGCCGTCGACAGATGCTGGCGCATGAATTCCAGCCACAGGCTGAACAGCGCCTCGACGGCCCGCAGCAGCGTATGCAGCGAGTTGGACGTGCCGCGCTTGGAATGCCAGGCGAGCGGCATGGTGATGACGTTTTCGTAGGAACGCGCAAGGACGTCGCCGCGCACGGCGTGCGCGAGCCGGTCGGCGCCGCGCGAGACGAGCACGAAGGCGATGATGTTGAACACGCCCAGACCCGCCCACATGGCCAGCGCCGGCGTCACGTCCGTCTTTTCCGAGATCGAGTCGATGATGCGGCCGAAGAGGATCGGCTCGGCAATGGCGACGATCGCGAGCAGGACGTTGGAGCCGCAGATGATCGCGACCTTGCCGCGGGCGACGGCAAGATAGGTCAGCGCTCTCCAGTACACTTCCACTAGGGACACAGCATCAGGCCTTTCAGCGTTCATTGTGCGCCGCAACATAAATGACGCTACGTCAGGTTGCGGACTTGGACAATCGGGTATGTGGGGGACGGGTTTCGAATTTCGCTACAAGAAGAGCGAACGGTCGTTACTTTCCGTGATGCTTTAACAATCGGAAATGTTTGATCAATTGGGAGCGTGCGCCGCAAATGCGGTACCAATGCGGCGCCTGATGACTAGCCCAATTCACCGTTTGCGACGGTAACGACGACCTCGTGATGGCCCTGATCGGCAAGCTTTATTTGCTGCACCTGCGTTCCGTCAAGAACAATCGATTTCGCCGTACCGCGCACGATCGAAATTCGATACTCGGCCTGGCCGAAACGCATTTTCGCGTGGAATCCCGGCCAGTTGGAGGGAAGGCGCGGATCGATGGAGATCGTGTCGCCGATCCGCTCGATGCCGAGAATCCCTTCGACCGCGGCCCGATAGAGCCACCCTGCCGACCCTGTATACCACGTCCAGCCGCCCCGTCCGGCGCGGTCCGCTTCCGAATAGACATCGGCGGCCACGACGTACGGCTCGACGCGATAGGCGTCGGCCGCAGCCCGATCACGCGAATGGTTGACCGGGTTGATCACGGAAAAGGCGTGGTAGGCGTCGTCGCTGCGACCGAGTGCCGCAAGGGCAAGGACGAACCACGTGGCGGCATGTGTGTACTGCCCGCCATTCTCGCGCACGCCCGGCGGATAGCCCTTGATGTAGCCAGGCTCCTTCGGCGTGTTCTCGAAGGGAGGGGTGAAAAGACGGATCAGATCGTGCTCCTCGTCGAGCAGCCAGTCCTGCGCGCTCGTCATCGCCTGGCTCGCGCGGTCCTTCGGGCCGAAGCCCGACAGCACCGCCCAGGACTGGGCGAGCGAATCGATCCGGCATTCGTCGGACTGGCTGGAGCCGAGCGGCGAGCCGTCGTCGAAATAGCCGCGGCGATACCATTCGCCGTCCCATCCGGCATCCTCGATCGCGATCTTGAGCTGGTCGAGATGGCGGCGCCATGCCTCGGCGCGCCTGGCGTCGCCGCGTTCGTCGGCGATGACGGAGAAGTCGCGCAGCGTGGCGGCCAGGAACCAGCCGAGCCAGACGCTTTCGCCGCGGCCCGCTTCGCCGACGCGGTTCATGCCGTCGTTCCAGTCGCCGCCGAGGATCAGCGGCAGGCCATGCGGCCCGGTGCGCCTGACGGCAAGGTCGAGCGCGCGCGCGCAATGTTCGTAGAGCGACGCGCTTTCCTTCGAGGGCTGCGGCGTGAAGAAGGCATCGTGCTGGCCTTCCTGCAACATCTCGCCTTCGAGGAAGGGCAGTGTTTCGTCGAGAACGGCCGCATCGCCGGTCACGGTCACATAGCGATGCGTACCATGCGCCAGCCAAACCACGTCGTCCGAGATCATGGTGCGAACGCCGGCGCCCGAGCGCGGCAGCCACCAATGCTGCACGTCGCCTTCGCGGAACTGGCGCCCGGCGGCGTTCAGGATCTGCGCGCGGGCGAGTGACGGGTCGTGAAGGAGAAGCGCCAGCGTGTCCTGCAACTGGTCGCGGAACCCATAGGCGCCACTCGCCTGGTAGAAGGCCGCGCGGGCGCGGATGCGGCAGGCGAAGGCCTGATAGGGCAGCCACGTGTTGACCAGTGCATCGAAGGCCGGATCGGGTGTTTCGACCTGCAGCGCATCGGCGAAATCGCGCCAGCTTTCGACGTTGCGCGTCAGGCGCGCGTCGAAGGATTGCTGGCGGTGATGCTGCACGAGATTGCGCGCCTCGGCGAGCGAGCCCGCATCGCCGAGATAGAGCGTCAGCATCTCCTCGGCGCCCGCGCCGATGTCGATGTCGAAGGCGACGGCGCCGCAGATGTCGCGTCCGGCCTCGGCCGTCCGGGACAGGGAGGCTGCCGATACGACTGCCGCCGGCCGCTCCGACGAGCCGCGCAGGCCAAGAAACTCGGCCCGGTCGCAGGTGAAGGACTGAACCGTTCGGTCACCGGCGAGAAACGCGACGCGGTCGCCATAGTCGAGATGATAGGGGTTCGTCGCCGTCACCATGTCGACCGTTGCGTCATGCCCCGGCACCGTGGTCGCGCTGCTTCGGGTGCGGTTCACGCCCATCACCCATTCGACATAGGCATAGACGCGCAGGCGCTTCGGCATGTCGCCAGTGTTGGAAAGCCTGAGCCGCGAAATGCGGATTGGGTCCGCGGGATCGACGATCTGCGTCAGCTCGGCCGCGATCCGGCCGCGCTCGACGGCAAAGGTCGAGGAACCCTGGCCATGCCGCGCTTCGTAGATCAGAGAGGGATCGCGGAGCACGGCGGCGATCGGCGAGAAGGCCTCGTTCGTATCCCGGTCGACGATATAGAGGCCTTCGCCCGGCCGGTTGGTCACCGGATCGTTCGTCCACGGCGTGATCTGGAAGTCGCGGCTGTTGCGGCTCCAGGTGAAGGCGGCGCCCTCGGCCGAAACGTGGAAGCCGAAATTCTCGTTCGCGATCACGTTGATCCAAGGCTGCGGCGTGTGGCTGCGCCCATCGAGCCGCACGACATAGGTGCGCCCATCGTCGGCAAAGCCGCCATAGCCGTTCCACATCGCAAGGCCGGTTCCGTCGGCAGCGGCCACCGGTGCCAGCCGTACGACGGGCTTCGCCGCTTGCGCGGGCGCAAGCGCCCGGCGTTGGCCGAGTTCCTGATGCGCGATCGCCTCGGCACGGTCGATCTGGTCGAAGATCGTGCCGTTGCGCGTGTGGAGCACCACGCGCGCCACCGCGAGCAGCGTCTTGTAGGTGCGGTCGTCCATCAGGTCGCGGCGCACGGCGAAGATGTGCTGGCGCGGCCCGAGTTCGCGCCCGCGCATGCGGCTGTTGTCGCACAACTGCTCGATCGCCTGCTGCAGATCCTGCACATAGGACGAGGCCTGCTCGTTGACGATGACCAGATCGGCGACGAGGCCGTGCGTGCGCAGATACTCCTGCATGCGAAGCGCGGAGGCGACGATCTCCAGATCGGCGACGTCGGCGATGCGCAGCGCGAAGATCGGAAAATCCCCGGAGATGCTGGTCGGCCAGAGCGCGGATTGCGAGCCGAGACCCTCGATGATCGATTCCGACGGCGCACGCAGCGCCGGGTCGGGATAGAGGAGATAGCGCGCGAGCTTCTGGACGCCGGCGGCGTCGGCAAGCGAGAGGCCGACATGGCGCGTCTGCACCTGCGAGCGCGTCCAGGCGAGCATTGCCTGCCGTTCGAAGGATTCGGGATTGTCGAAGCGGGTCGCGGCGGCGCGCGCATCGTCCTCGGTCGCGGTCACGACGGTCCAGAAAGTCAGCGAGACCTCCTTGCCGGCCGGCACGCGCACCTTGCAGCGGATCGACAGGATCGGGTCGAGCGTGAACCCGTCCTTGCCCTCGAACGCCGCATTGCGGTCGAAGGCGGCGGGGTCGACGATCGAGCGGCCGCGCCCGAGGAATTCGCGCCGGTCGGTCTGGGCGCGCGCCTCGCGCGAGATGCCGGCGCCGGCGGTGACGAAATGCGCGAAGGCGACGTCCGCCTCGCCCGGCGCGCGTTTGTTGCGCCGCGCCAGGATCAGGCTGCCTTCGTTGGCGATGGTCGTCTTGACGAACATCTTGGAGAAGGCCGGATGCGCCTGGTCGCTCGCTTCCGGCGCCAGCGCGAGTTCGCCATAGGAGGTGATCTCGAGATGCTGGTCAGCGTCGCCATTGTTGGAGATGGTGATCCGCCGCGCCTCGCCATTCGCCTCGGAGGTGACGATCGCCTCGACCTTGGTCGTGATCGGGCCGACGCGCTTCATGAACGTCGCCTTGTCGTCGCTGAAGATCGCTTCGGTCCGCTCGTTCTCTGCGGCCTTCGGGTCGCCGGTCGCCGACCACCATGCGCCCGTCGCCGGGTCCGAGACGAAGATGAAGGTGCCGGAACGGTCCTCGACCGGGTCGCCCGACCAGCGCGTGACCGCGATATCGCCGCAACGGCTGTAGCCGGTGCCCTTGGCCGTGAGCATGACGATGTAATAGCCGTTCGACATCAGGCTGGTGGCCGGCAACGCGTGGACCGGGTCGGCGACGACGCGGATGTCCGAGCTCGTCTCGACCTCTTCCGCCGTCGTGCGGTCGCCAGCTTCCGCGCGGGCCTTGGTGGCCGGCACGTCGCGCGGCGCCTTTTCCTGCAGCAGCAGCTCTGCCGCCTCGATCACCGCGTCGGAATGAAAGCGGTCGCGCATGCGACCTTCGAAGACGACGTTGGCGATCGCGACGATCGACATGCCGGTGTGGTGGGCCATGTAGTTGCGTACGACGGCGCAGGCGGCGCCCGTCGGCACGCGCGTCGGGGTGAAGTCGATGGCGTCGTAATAGCCGTAGCGGCCACGTCCGCCGATCGCCTCTAGCTCGGCGAGGTTCAGCACCGCCTCGCGCGGCTTGAACTGCGCGGCGAGCAGCGTCGCATAGGGCGCGATGACGGTGTTCTGCGCGAGGCCGCGCTTGAGGCCGAGGCCGGGCACGCCGAAATTCGTGTACTGGTAGGTCATCTCGCGGTCGCGCGCATTGTAGGCGCTTTCCGAAATACCCCACGGAATGCCCTTCGAGCGCGCATAGCGGATCTGGCGGGCGATGATGAGATTGTTGGTCTGGTTCAGGATGCCGCCGAGCGGCTCCTTCATCACCAGCGGGGGCATCAGATACTCGAACATCGACCCCGACCAGGAGACGAGCGCGCCGGAAAAGCCGACGAGCGTCACCGGACGGCCGAGCCGCATCCAGTGGTCCGTCGGCAAATCGCCCTTGGCGATGGCGAAGAGGCTCGTCAGTCGCGCTTCGGAGGCCAGCAGATCGTAGCAGGCCTCGTCGAGCTGGCGTTGGTCGACGCGATAGCCGATGGAGAGCAGCTTGCGGTCGGCGCGCATCAGGAAGGAGAATTCCATCTCGAAGGCGAACTGGCGTGCCCGGTCGCGCAGCGCGATCAGGTCGCGGCGCAGGGCTGTCACATGCGCGTCCTCGATGTGGGAATCCGCGATGTGGGACTGGCAGGTCGCTTCGAGTTTGTTCGCCCAGAGCGCCAGCGTCTCGCTGGCGCGCGAACCGATTTCCTCGTCGATGGATCGCGCCAGCTTGCGGATGTCGGCGGCGAGGACCGCGAGATTGATGGTACGGATCGCGGCCGTTTCGGGCTCGCTGCGGATCGTCTCGACCGCGCGGCGCATGCCGTCCACGCGCTCGCGCAGGCGCTGGCGAAGCGGCCGGAGCGGACGGCGGTCGTCCGGCAGTTCGTCGAGGCTTTCCTCGAGGATCGTCACGCAGTCGAGGATGCCGGTGTAGTCGCCCTGGAGATGCGCGGCGGGCGCCTGCGCCCAGATGTTGCAGGTCGCCGCCACGGTGACGAGGTGCCCGGCCAGATTGCCGCTGTCGACCGACGAGACGTAGAGCGGCAGGAGCGGCTTCAGCGTTTGCGTGTCGTACCAGTTGTAAAGATGTCCGCGGTGACGCTCCATGCGCTCGATCGTCGAGATCGTGCTTTCCATCTGCCGCACGGCATCCGCCAGGCTGATCCAGCCGAAATCGCGGGCTGAGACGATCGACAGGAGATAGATGCCGATATTCGTGGGCGAGGTGCGCGGTGCGACGACCGGGGAGGGGGTCTCCTGGAAATTGTCCGGCGGCAGAAAATTGTGCTCGGCCGTAACGAAGGTCTCGTAATAGAGCCAGGTCCGTCGGGCGGCAGTGCGCAGCTTGGCGGCATCGGCCGGATCGACGACGAGTTGGTCCTCCGTCTCCGCCGAGCGGCTGATCAGCCAGGCGAAGCTGGGAGCGCCGGCCCAGAAAAGTAGGAAGATGCCGGCCACGATGACGCCGGTCCGCTCGCCGATGACCGCGACCGAAAAGCCGACCAGCGCGATCACGAGCGAGCCGATCATCATGGCGTGGTAGGTCGGCAGCGTCTCCCCGCCGCGCGCCGCATCGGAGGCCGTCCGCCATTCGAGCAGCTTGCGACGGGTGAAGAAGACCCGGGTGAGCGTGCGGACGATCGCGTCCGCAGACGCCCATGCCTGATGCGCGATGAGCAGGACCTTGAGAACGACCTGCGCGGTCGCGAATGCGAATTCGCGCGCCAGCGCCGAGAAATGGCTGCGCAATGTCGCCTCGGAATTGCGCGGCATGAGCGCGTCGACGATCGAATAGGTCAGTGCGAGGACGAGGCTCAGGATCAAAAGCGCCTGCCATTGCGCGGCATAGGCGAAGGGCAGCAGCGTCCAGCCGGCGATCGAGGCCAGCACCCAGGAGATCGGCGTCAGCGAGCGGCGCAGATTGTCGATCATCTTCCAGCGCGACAGGCCCGGAATTTCCGAGCGCGGATCGAGGATGAACGGCAGAAGCTGCCAGTCGCCCCTGATCCAGCGATGGTTGCGCGAGGCGTCGACCGAATAGCGGGTCGGATAGTCCTCGATCAGTTCGACGTCGGTCACGAGCGCGCAGCGCGCCCATGCGCCTTCGAGAAGGTCGTGGCTGAGGACGGCGTTCTCGGGAATCCGGTCCTTGAGCGCGGCCTCCATCGCGTCGATGTGGTAGAGCCCCTTGCCGGTGAAGGTGCCGGAATCGAACAGGTCCTGATAGACGTCCGAGACGGCGAAGACGTAGGGGTCCATGCCGCGATTGGCCGAGAAGATGCGCTGGAAGAACGACGCCTCGTTGCCCGTCGTCAGCGACGGTGTCACGCGCGGCTGGAGGATGCCGTAACCGGTGAGGATGCGGCCTGTCCTGGCGTCGATGACCGGTCGGTTCAGCGGATGCGACATCTTGCCGACGAGCTTGGCGACCGCGTCGCGCGTCATGCGCGTGTCGGCATCGAGCGTCAGCACATATTGCACGTTCGCCGGCAGCGGCGTCGTCGGTGCGATGAAGGTCGTGTCGAGGTCGCCGCGCAGGAGCGCGTTGAGCTCGTGCAGCTTGCCGCGCTTGCGTTCCCACCCCATCCAGGCGCCTTCGGCCTCGTTGTACAGCCGGCGGCGGTGGAGGACGTGAAAGCGCGGTCGATCCTCTCGCGGATAGCGTGCGTTCAGCGCCGCGACACGCTTGCGGGCGTGTTCGAGGATTTCCATGTCCTCGACGGTCTGCTCCGACTGGCTGTCGCGCCAGTCCGAGAGGATGGCGAAGTCGAGTTCGCCCTGCATGTTGGCGAGATAGTGCACCTCGAGATTGTGGAGTGCGTCCTCCACGTCGTCGCGCGATCCGATCAGGATCGGCAGCGCGACCAGCGTGCGCGCATGGGCGGGCACGCCGTCCTTGTATTCGTAGCCGATCAGCCGGGTCGGCTCGACGAGCAGCGAGGCAACGGTGTTGAAAAGGCCGAGCGCCGCCTCGCTCGCCGGCAGGAGGAACAGCGCCAGAAGCAGCGTCACCGCGAATGTCGACAGGCCGATGCCTTCGAGCGTGAAGCCGACGGCGATGAGCAGGAGCCCCGTCAACAGCGCGGCCGGAAGCACGATCCCCATCCATCCGGTGCGCTTGTAGAAGCGGCGGACCCGGCTCGGCCATTTCGGCGCATAGCCGATCGCCTGCTCGAATTCCGGCCGACGCGGACCAACGACGAAAATCCCGATATCGGGACAGGTCTGCTGGCCGATCGCGATGGCGCGGTCTGCGGCCATGGCGATCGCGCGCTCGGTCACATCGCGCTCGGAAAGCTCCGTCCCGCCGGCCAGTTCCTCGATCGCGCGCCGGTACTGGTCGCGCGACTGGAAGTCGAGTTCGGCGAAGTCGGTATGCGCGCGCAATGTCCGGTCGACATGGCTCAACTCCTCGAACCACACGGTCCAGTCCGTGTCGTCGACGAGCCGCAGGCCCTTGATGATGTTGCCGGTTGTGACGTTGCCCGCCGACAAGGTGGCATGCTCGCGCCGCGCGACTTCCTCGGCATCGAGGTCGAAGCGCTCGAGCTCGGTCTCGAGCCAGCCGAGCGCGCTCGCGGCATATTGCGTGCCGTCGCGCAGGCGGAACAGTAGCTGGGTGGCGAAGGTCGTGTCGCGCGCATGGGCGTCGTAGGCGGCCAGAACCCGCAGCTCTTCCTCCACGGAGCGCTGCGCCAGCGCCTCGTCGGCGACCTTGTTGGCCACCGCGCGCATCTCGTGCGCGCGCTTCACGCGGACCGCGAGCCGGCGCAGGTTCTCCACCAGCACGAAGCGCAGCAGCGAGGGCAGTGCCCACAATTCGCCGATCGACAGCGGATCGACCTCCTGGAAGGCCGCCACCATGGTCTCGAAACCGGCGACCGAGATCGCGCTGTCGCATTGCGCCACGTAGGTCCAGGCTAGGACCAGTGCGCGCGGCACCTGCCGGCCGTCCGGCAGCGTCGTCAGCGGCAGCTTCTTGAAGAAGCGCGGCGGCAGGTCGCGGCGGACCTGGAGGATGGTGTCCTCGACGAGATAGTGGTTGTCGAGCAGCCAGTTCGCTGCCGGCGTGACCGGTTCGCCGTTCTGTTGCGCCGTTCCCAGATAGGTCACGACCGCGAGGATCGTGTCGGCGTTCTCGTTGGCCCGCTGGCGCAGATCAAGCTCGAAAAGGTCGAACTCGGCCTCGAAGCGCCCGGCCGCGAGGTCGTAGCCCAGCGCGTGCAGGGTCAGGTCTTTTCCGGGGGCGAAGCGAATGGGCGTATCGACTGCAGCAGGCAGGAGCGGAGCGGCGTCGCGGATGCGGGCCGGATCGGTCTGGATGTTCATGCTCAAAAAGAATCCGTCTAAGCGCTGTCGAACGCCCGACGCATGTCAGGCGGACGCTAAACCGATTCAAACGCGATTGGTTTCACGAAGGTAAGGGGGAGGCCGCTACACAATTCGTATCGGCGCGACATAAGGCCGTGGGCCGAAAATGCCAAGGGCGGCCCGCGATCGCGAGCCGCCCCTTCATTTGGACGCCGGAAGCCGGAATTGCTATTCCGCCGGCTGTGGCGAAATGTTCGCGACAGGCTTGCGCGTCGCCTCGGAACGCTCCTTCGAGGTGATGAGCGTATAGAACATCGGCACCACGAACAGCGTGAAGAACGTGCCGATCAATAGGCCCGAGAAGATCACGAGACCCATCGCCTGGCGGGCCGCTGCACCCGCGCCGGCCGCAATCATCAGCGGAATGACGGCGAGCGCCAGCGCGGCGGTCGTCATCAGGATCGGCCGCAGGCGCACCGTCGCCGAATAGACGATCGCCTCCCGGATCGACATGCCCTCGTCACGCTTCTGGTTGGCGAACTCGACCAGAAGGATGCCGTGCTTGGTGATGATGCCGATCAGCGTGATGAGACCCACCTGCGTGTAGATGTTCAGCGTCCCCAGCCCCAGATTGAGCGGCAGGATCGCGCCGAAGATCGACAGTGGAACCGACATCAGGATGATGAACGGGTCGCGGAAGCTTTCGAACTGCGCAGCGAGCAGGAGGTAGATCACCACGATTGCCAGCGAGAAGGCGATCAGGATCGTGTTGCCCTGCTGGACCTCGAGCCGCGACTGGCCGGAATATTCGATGAAGAACGAATCCGGCAGCGCCGCCTGCGCAATTTCGGTGATCGTCTGCAGACCGGCACCCGTCGTGATGCCGGGCAGCGGCAGCGCCGAGATCGTGGCCGAGTTCAACTGGTTGAACTGCTCGATCGCGGCTGGCGCGGCATTGGTCGAGATGGTCACGACCGAGGAAAGCGGGATCATCTCGCCGGTGGTCGCGCGGATGAAGAACTCGCCCAGTCTTTCCGGGTTGTCGCGATATTGCTGCGGCACCTGGGTGATGACGTCGTAGCTGTTCGACTCGCGGTCGAACTGCGCCACGGCCCCGCCGCCGACCAGCGCGCCGAGCGTCGTGCCGACATCGCTGACGGGCACGTTGAGCGCGGCGGCGCGTTCGCGGTCGATGGTGATCGTCACCTGCGGCGCGTCGAAGGCGAGCGAATTCTGGACGACGATGAACTGTCCCGTCGCCTCCGCCTCGCGCCGGATCTGGTCTGCGACTTCGTAGACCTGGCTCGGATCGCCGGTCGACTGGACGATGAGCGAGATCGGCAGGCCGCCGCCGGCACCCGGCAGCGAGGGCGGCGCGAAGACGAGCGCCTCGACGCCGTCTACCGTGCCGATCCGGGCCTGGATGTCCTGCTGGATTTCGGCCTGGCTCCGGTCGCGTTCGGCCCAATCCTTCAGAGCCCAGACCACGAAGCCCGAATTGGTCTGACCTCCGAGCCCGACGATAGAAAAGCGCGAGCGCACTTCCTCGAGGTCGGTGGTCGCGGCCTCGATCTGTCCCGCATAGCCGGAGGTATAGGGCGTCGTCGCATAGCGCGGTGCGGTGACGAGCGAGAAAAGCGCTCCCGAATCCTCTTCGGGCGCGAGCTCGCTCGACGTGTTGAAGAACATGAAGGCGGTCACGGCCACCAGCGCGGCCGAGATGAAGAGCGTCACCGGGCGATAGTTCAGCGAGCCCGAAACCATGCGGCCATACCAGTTCGACAGGCGGTCGAAGGTGCGGTCGACGAACATCTGGAAGCGGCTGTGCCCGCCCGATTTCAAGAGCCGCGCCGACATCATCGGCGTGATGGTCAAAGCGACGATGCCCGAAATGACGACCGCGCCGGCAAGCGTGAAGGCGAACTCGCGGAAGAGCGCCCCGGTCAGGCCGCCGGTAAAGCCGAGCGGCATGAAGACGGCGACGAGCGTCAGCGTCATGGCCACGATGGCGAGCGAGATTTCCTGCATGCCCTTGATGGACGCCGCCATCGGGGAAAGACCTTCCTCGATATGCCGGTGGATGTTTTCCACCACGATGATCGCGTCGTCGACCACGAGGCCGATGGCGAGCACCATGGCCAGAAGCGAGAGCAGATTGATGGAATAACCCATCATCAGGAGGAAAAAGCAGACGCCGATCAGCGACAGCGGGATCGTCGCCACCGGCATGAGCACGGAGCGGAACGAGCCCAGGAACAGAAGGATGACCACGACCACGATCGCGACCGCTTCCGCGATGGTGACGAACACCTCGTCGATGGAGGCCCGGATCGTGTCGGTCGCGTTGTAGACGAGCGAGACATTCATCCCGTCCGGCAGCGTCGCCTGGATCGCCGGCAGTTCCGCGTTGACGGCATCTGCGGTGTCGAGCGGGTTGGCCGACGGCGTCGGGAAGATGCCGATGAACGTGCCCGGATTGCCGTTGAAGTTGACGACCGTGTCGGTGTTCTCGGCTGCAAGCTCGACATTTGCGACGTCACGCAGCCGCACGACCTCGTCGCCGTCCGAGCGCAGGGGCAGGGCGCCGAAGGCCTCGGGCGTCTGCAGCGTCGATTCGAGCGTGATCGAATAGGCGACATATTCGTTGCGGGTTTGGCCGGGGGCCGACAGGAAGTTGGAGGCATTGATTGCCTGCAGAACTTCCGATGCCGTCACGCCGCGGCTGGCGAGCCGGATCGGGTCGATCCACACGCGCATCGCATAGTTCGCCGCACCGAGGATCTGCACCTCGGCGACGCCCTCGATGGTCGACATGCGCGGCCGGATGACGCGCTCCAGATACTCGGTGAGCTGCTCGGCCGTCATGTTCTCGTTCTGGAAGGCGAGATACATGATGGCGAATTGCTGGCCCGTTCCCTTGACGATGACCGGGTCTTCGGAGTCCGACGGCAACTGCCCGCGCACCTGCTGGACCTTGGACATGACCTCGGTCAGCGCCACGTCGGGATCGGCGCCGAGCTGCATCTGGACCGTCACCGTGCTCGACGAGGGGCGGCTGGCCGAAGTGACGTAGTCGATGTCCTCTGTCGTCGAGACCGCCGAGGCGATCGGCGCCGTCACGAAGCCCTGGATGAGCTCCGCGCTCGCGCCCGGATAGACGGTGTTGATGGTGATGACCGTCTCTTCGACCTCGGGATATTCCCGGATCGAGAGGTTGAAGAGGCCCTGGAAACCCAGGAGCAGGATGAGTGCGCCGAGGACCGTCGACAGGACCGGGCGGCGCGTGAAGAGTTCGGAAATGTTCACTGGTCGCTCTCCGCAGCTTCGACGGAAGCGTCTGCGCCATCCGGGGCGTCGGCGGATGGGCTGAGCGTCACCGGCGCGCCGTTCGACAGGCGGTTCTGGCCGGCGACGACGACACGGTCGCCCGCACTGACGCCATAGGTCACCTCGACGAGCTGTCCGTTGCGTCGTCCGGTCTGGACGAAGACCTGGCGGGCGACGAAGCGCTCGGCCTCGCCTTCCGCGGGCTCCTGCGCCTCTTCCGGCGCACTCACGACATAGACGAAATCGCCGTAGAGGCTGGTCGTCACGGCGGTTTGCGGCAGGGCGATGACGTCGCTTTCGACCGGCATCTCCACGCGAACCCGCACGAACTGGCCGGGATTGAGCGCACCTTCCTGGTTATCGACCTCGGCGCGCACGCTGACGAGCCGCGTCTGCGGGTCGATGCGCGGTTCGATGCCCGTAATGGTGCCGGACGAGACGGCGCCGCCGGCTTCCGTCGCGATGTTGACGGTCTGGCCGATCGAGAGGCGTCCAAGCTGCTGCTCGGGAACGGTGAAGTCGACCCGCAGCGTATCCAGCGCCTGCAAGGTGGCGACCGTCGTGCCGGCGGCGATGTATTGTCCCACCTCGACGCGCGGCAGGCCGATCGTGCCGGAGAACGGCGCTTCGAGCGCCTTCTGGCTGAGCACCGCTTGCAGCCGCTCGATCTGGGCGCGGGCGGACGCGGCGGCAGCCTCGGCCTCCTGCACGGTCGAGGCGGAGCTGACCCCGCGATCCGAAAGGGTCTGCGCGCGCGTGAGTGCCTGCGTGCTCACATCGACCTGCGTCTGGGCGGCGGCGATCTCCGCACGCTCGATCGTGTCGTCGATCTGGACCAGCAGCATGGCCTCGTTGACCTCGTCATTGGCGCGGAAGTTGATCTCGCGGACGACGCCGGTCGCTTCGACGGCGAGATCGATGCCGCGCGCCGCATAGACCGTTCCGATCGCCTCGATGCCGGGTTGCCAGTCGGCTGGCTCGGCAACGACCGAATCGACCGGGAAGGCGGGCGCCTGCCGGTTAGCGAAGAAATCCTGGATCGCCTGATCGCGGAACATGTTGAAGCCGACGATGCCGCCGACGACGATTGCGACGAAGACGATGGCAATGAGAAAACGTTTGATCATCGGTGGGCCCGTGACGAAGCTGGATGGCGCTCAAATGCGCTATGATGCGTGGAGGACTTGCAATTGTGCGGCGCATTACTGTACCGTCCGGACGGTATTGTCAACATTTGCTAATCTGCAAAGGCAGCGCGTGACGAATTGAAGCTTCCAGTTGGCCGACCCAGCTCCCGACAGCGCATCCTCGAGGCGGCGGAGGCGCTGGCGCGCGAGCAAGGTCCCGGCAACATATCGCTCGACGCCGTTGCCGCAAGGGCAGGCCTGTCGAAAGGCGGCCTGCTCTACAATTTTCCAACCAAGGCCAAATTGCTGGAAGCGCTGGTCGAAATGCATATCGAACGCGCCGAAGCGGCGCTTGCGCAGAGCGTCGAAGCCGGCCCAAAAGGCCGCAACGCCATGGCGCTGGCCTATCTGCGCTACTGTCGCCAGGAGATGATCGATCGGCCGGAGCCGGCATCCGGCGTGCTGGCGGCCATCGCGGAGAACCCCGAATTCATCGATCCGGTGCGCCGCTATCAAAAGCAGGTGATGGAACGGCTGCGCGAGCGCTCGGCCGATTTCGAACTGTCGACGATCGCATTCCTGGCGATCGAGGGGTTCTGGTCGCTCCGTCTGATGGAAAGCGACTGCATCCGCCCCGAAGAAATCCAGCGCGTGCTCGACAGGCTGGAGCGCGAACTGGAAGGCGCTGCGCGACCGACGACTGTTTGACGTCCGGGGATATTGGGGCTAGGGCACGCTGCCGGTCGCCGCGAAACGCGTGCGCATCGGTTTTGCCGAGTGCCGATTTTCGCAGGTTCGATGTCTGCCAACGCCTTCCAGGTCTATGTGATCAACCTCGATCGGTCGCCCGCGCGCCTCGCCGCCGTGAAGGCGAGTGCGGACGTCTATGCGTTTCCCGTCAACCGGGTGGCCGCCGTCGAAGGCCGCGCGATTTCCGCCGAAAACCATCCGGGCGTCGACGTGGCGCGGTTCGAGCGCGTCAACGGCCGCACCCTCGTGCCGGGGGAACTCGGCTGCTATCTCAGCCACATCAAGGCGCTCGAGGCGTTCCTGGCCGATGGACGCGAGATCGGCCTGATCTGCGAAGACGACATCGCCTTCACCGATGATACATTGCCACTGATGACCACTCTCGCGGCCACATCCGGCTGGGATGTCGTCAAGCTGTTCAATTTCCGATATCGCGGCTTCCTCCCCCATCGCCATCTTCAGGACGGATGGGTAATCGGGCGCTGCCTGCACGGGCCGTCGGGCAGTTCGGCGGCCTACGCCGTGACGCGAGAGGGCGCGCGGCGGCTCCTCGACAATCTGCTGCCGATGATGCTGCCTTTCGACGTCGCGCTGGAGCGTGGCTGGAAGGGCGCGATCCGGTTCTACACGACCGACCGTCGGGCAATCGGTCTGCAGCCCGGCGAGGCGAGCACCATCGTGGGCCAGGGGGGGCTCATCAAATATCCGTTCTACCGTCGAGGCGGCACGCTTTTGTTCCGCGCCAACGAGTACGTTCGCCGTATGGCGTTCGCCTTGCGTGGCGCTGCGACGGGATCGTCGCGATGAAATGGACCACGCGACATTTCCTGCAGCGCAGACGCTGGGACTCCTGGCTGACGGCGGTCGGCGGTGCGGCGATGCCGCTACGCCATGGCGTCACGCCCTTCGTGACGGTGTTCTTCGCAGCGGTCGGCATCTATCTGGTCGCCATCAATCATCGCCGCGCCCGTGCGCTCGCGCCGTGGTTCACCGGTCTCGCTCTTGCCTATCTCGTCTGGTCGCTTGTGCTCGTATTCGTGCGCGGCGATCCCGTCATGAACAACCAGCAGATGAGCTATTCCCTCCTGATCGGCAGTCTGGCGTTCATCGCCAACGGGCTCGTCCTGGTCCGCGACCCTTTGCGATTCTTCGTCGTTGGTAGCCGGGTGGGCGTGGTGGCCGCGACCATCGCCGCACTGAGTTTCCATCTGCTCGGCGAAAGCCGCGTCGGTCTTGGCGGCAACCCCGCGCCATTCGCGATGGTTGCCGCAATCTGCATGATCGCTGCAGTCCTTCCCGTCAGGAATCCGCCGCGCTGGGCACCGAATTCGATCGTCTACGCCCTGATCGGAGCGGTTCCGATCTTCTTTTCCGAAACCCGCGCATTGCTGGTGATCGTCCCGCTCGTCCTGGTCGTCGAATATCTGGTCTGGCTGCGGACGAAGCCGCGAGGGTCGCAGATATTGGGGGCAGTCGCGGGCGTGGTTCTAAGCGCGGGCCTCTTGTCCGCCGGCCCGGTCCACGATCTGATCGAACGGGTCTTCACGCCCGTCATCCTCCACTACACCGGCCAAGACGTCGAATGGAACAGCGCGACGGGCGACATCCGTCTTGCCCTGTGGGAGGGCGCGGTGGTCTCGATCGCGGAGCGGCCCTTCTTGGGTTACGGGGAGGACCGGATGGCGCACATCATCCATCACGCCCCCGCGATGCACGACGTGCTGCGCGAGTTCAAGCACGCGCACAACATGTTCCTCGACGAGGCGCTGACGCATGGCCTGCCGGGGCTGTTCATCCTTTCCGGCCTGCTGGTCGCCGGGCTCGGCTATGTCTACCGGCATGTCGGCGACATGGCTGCGAAACGAAACGCCTTCTATTTCCTGGCAGCGCTTCTGTCCTACGGTTCGCTCCACAATCCGTTCCTGCACGAGACGACGATCTGCGGCATCTTCCTCTATCTGGGTGTCATGATCGCCGTCGCGGCGCGCAACAGGCAGCGCGCGCAGGTGCGGCTCAAAGCGTCCGCAGGTCGGTGAGGGTCTCGGCGCCGAAAGCATCCGACAACAGATAGGCTGCGATCTTCGCTCCCGCCTCGGTGGGCGAGGCGAGGACGCCGTCGGCCTTCATCGCCTTGAACTGGTCGATGGCCGGGAACTGCTCGACGCTGGAGCCGCGAATGTCGGCCTGCATGTCGGTGTCGATAACGCCGGGCGCGAGGCTGGCGACGCGAAGGCCGGGAACCGCATCCTCCTTGATTGCGCGGGCATGGTTGTCGAGGGCGGCCTTGGTCGCGCAATAGACGCTCCAACCCGCCATGCCTCGCCGCCCTGCGCCGGACGAGATGTGCAGGAGCCGGCGATCCTTCACCGGCGCCGCGACCGCCTGGAAGAGATCGGCCAGCACCAGCGGGCCGGTCACGTTCAGCGTCACCGCCTTGGCGATGTCTGCTGCGCCGCCGGTCCCGACCGGGCCGATCGGCTTCACCATGCCGGCATTGTTGACGAGGATCACGCGGTCGGCGCCAGCGCAGAACGCTTCGATCCGGTCGGAAAGCGACCGGTCGGTCAGCGCGCCCACATCGCCGAGGTCGAGCGCGACCTGCGTCAGCTTCGCCCCGTCGCTTGGCGCCAGATGCGTCGATGCGCGCCGCGACAGGCCGAGCACGTCGACCTGTTTGTCGAGCAGTGCGGCAGCGATCGCCTCGCCGAGCCCGCGGCTGTGTCCGGTCACGATTGCCTTCGTTTTCATCGTTCTCTCCATGGTCGGTGCGCAAGGTGATGGTCACGAACGGACCATGCAACTCTTTTCCAACAAAGCTGTGGTGCAACGCACCTATTTGTGGAAACGTCCGCACGACCCGATCCCACATGGAAACTCCATCCGCCCGATGTCGATCCTCGCTGCCATCAGCCATCTGACCCATTACAAATACGACCGCCCGGTCACGCTCGGCCCGCAGATCATCCGTCTGCGCCCCGCGCCGCACAGCCGCACGCGGGTCGTCTCGCATTCGCTGAAGGTCGCGCCGGACAACCATTTCGTGAACTACCAGCAGGACCCTTACGGCAACTGGCTGGCACGCTACGTCTTTCCAGAGCCGGTTCGCGAGCTGAAGATCGAGGTCGACCTCGTCGCCGACATGACGGTCTACAACCCGTTCGATTTCTTCGTCGAGGAGGAGGCCGAGCACTGGCCGTTCGACTACCCCGCCGCGCTGGAAGATGATCTCGTCATCTACCGCAGGCCGGAGCCCGCCGGCCCGCGCCTTCAGGCTTTTCTCGACACCATCCCGCGCGAGCGGACGCGCTCGGTCGATTTCGTCGTAAACCTCAATGCGCGGTTGGCGCGCGAGATCGGCTACGTCATCCGCATGGAGCCGGGCGTACAGGCGCCCGAGGAGACGTTCGAGCGCGCTTCCGGCTCGTGCCGCGACTCGAGCTGGCTGCTCGTCCAGATCCTGCGCCATCTCGGCTTCGCCGCGCGCTTCGTTTCGGGCTACCTCATTCAGTTGAAGCCTGATCTCGTCGCGCTCGACGGGCCGGCAGGCACCGACCATGACTTCACCGACCTTCACGCCTGGGCCGAGGTCTATCTGCCCGGCGCGGGCTGGATTGGGCTCGACCCGACATCCGGCCTCCTGACCGGCGAGAGCCACATCCCGCTGGCCGCGACGCCGCACTTCTCCAACGCCGCGCCGATTTCCGGACTGGCGAGCTATGCCGAGGTCGATTTCGCCTTCGACATGAAGGTGACGCGTGTCGCCGAGCATCCGCGCATCACCAAGCCCTTTTCCGACGAAGCCTGGACCGAGCTCGACCGACTGGGCGAGCAGGTGGACGCGGCGCTGACGGCCGGCGACGTGCGGCTGACGATGGGCGGCGAGCCGACCTTCGTTTCGATCGACGATTTCGAATCCGCCGAATGGAACACCGACGCGGTCGGCCCCACCAAGCGCGCGCTTGCAGACCAGTTGATCCGACGGCTTCGCGACCGCTTCGCGCCCGGTGGCTTCCTGCATTACGGGCAGGGCAAGTGGTATCCGGGCGAGACGTTGCCGCGCTGGACCTTCTCGCTCTACTGGCGCGACGACGGCAAGCATATCTGGCGCGATGCGGACCGGATCGCGACGGAAGCGGGCGGCGGCACGGCTTCGCCGCAGGAGGCGGAAAGCCTGCTCCAGGCCATCGCCGGAGAGCTCGGGCTTCCCGGCGAGAACGTGGTGGCCGCCTATGAGGACCCGGCCGAGTGGCTGTTGAAGGAAGGCCAGCTTCCCGAGAACGTCACGCCGGAAAACTCCGAACTGAAGGACCCCGAGGAGCGCTACCGCATCGCGCGTGTTTTCGGCCGTGGGCTGACTGAGCCGTCCGGCTACGTCCTGCCGGTGCAGCGCTGGCAGGCGGCGGCGACCGCGCCGCGCTGGATGTCCGAGGTCTGGAACGTGCGGCGCGGGCATCTCTTCCTCGTGCCCGGCGACAGCCCGGTCGGCTATCGCCTTCCGCTGGGCTCGCTCCCCTACGTGCCGCCGGCGCAATATCCCTATGTGAACCCGGCCGATCCGACCGAGGAGCGCGGGTCGCTGCCCGAACCGCCGGAACCGGATCAGAAGGTGGCGAGCTTCACCGCCGCGACGCCCCAGCAGGCCATCGTCCCGCAGGAGATCGGCGAACTCGGCGGCGCCGTGCGCACCGCGCTTTCCGTCGAGCCGCGCGACGGCCGGCTTTGCGTCTTCATGCCGCCGGTCGAGCGCATCGAGGACTATCTCGAACTGGTCGCCGCCGCCGAGAACGCGGCCGAGAAGCTCGGCGTCAAGGTTCATATCGAAGGCTACGCCCCGCCGGCCGACCCGCGCATGAACGTCATCCGCGTCGCGCCCGATCCGGGCGTCATCGAGGTCAACATCCATCCGGCTTCGTCCTGGCGGGATTGCGTGGCGACGACCGAGGCGATCTACGAGGAGGCGCGCCAGTGCCGCCTCGGCGCCGACAAGTTCATGATCGACGGCCGCCACACCGGCACCGGCGGCGGCAACCATGTCGTCGTCGGCGGCCGCACGCCGATGGACAGTCCGTTCCTGCGTCGTCCCGATCTGCTGCGCAGCCTGATCCTCTACTGGCAGCGCCATCCGTCACTCTCCTACCTGTTCTCCGGCCTCTTCATCGGCCCGACAAGCCAAGCGCCGCGCATCGACGAGGCTCGCCACGATGGGCTCTACGAACTCGAGATCGCGATGGCGCAGATTCCCGATCCGCAGGAGGGCGGCCAGCCGCTGCCCTGGCTGACGGATCGCCTGCTGCGCAATCTCCTGACCGACGTGACCGGCAACACGCACCGCGCGGAAATCTGCATCGACAAGCTCTATTCGCCGGACGGGCCGACCGGCCGGCTGGGGCTGGTGGAATTCCGCGGCTTCGAGATGCCGCCCAATCCGCGCATGTCGCTCGCCCAGCAGTTGCTGGTCCGCGCCATCATCGCCCGCCTCTGGCAGGCGCCGGTCAAGGGCGCCTTCACGCGCTGGGGCACGGCTTTGCACGACCGCTTCATGCTCCAGCACCACGCCTGGACCGATTTCCTCGACGTCTTGGCTGACCTCAAGGACCACGGTTTCGCGTTCCGATCCGAATGGTTCGAGGCGCAGGCCGAGTTTCGCTTCCCGTTCTGCGGTGAAATCGAGGTCGAGGGCGTCAGGCTCGAACTGCGTCAGGCGCTGGAGCCGTGGCATGTGCTCGGCGAAACCGGCGCGATTGGAGGCACGGTTCGCTACACTGACAGTTCGACAGAGCGCCTTCAGGTCAAGCTTCAGGCGGCTGACCCCTCGCGCTATGCCGTGACCTGTAACCGCCGGCGCATGCCGCTGGAAAAGGTGGGGAACGGCATCGCAGTGGCGGGCGTGCGCTACAAAGCCTGGCAGCCCTCGATGGCGCTTCACCCGGTCCTCAAGGTCGATACTCCGCTGACCTTCGACATCTACGACAACTGGACGGGGCGCTCGCTCGGCGGCTGCGTCTACCACGTCGCCCATCCGGGCGGGCGCAACTTCGAAACGTTCCCGATCAACAACAACGAGGCAGAGGCCCGGCGGCTGTCGCGTTTCGAGCCTTGGGGGCACACGCCCGGCCGCTTCGAAGCGGTGCGCGAGACGCCGCATCCCGAGTTCCCGTCCACCCTCGATTTGAGGCGTCCGGCGAACCTATGACCGCCCCGTCGCCCCGCCCATCCCTGCCGAAAAGGCGCTCCGCGCTTCTGGAAACCTATCGTGCGTTCCCCGGAACGCATGACGAGCTTCTGGATGGCGACGGCGCGGTACGTCCGCTCTGGCGCGGCCTCGTCGACGATCTGGCCCGGATGAAGCCGGGCGAGATCGAAGGCCGCGTCGCGCGCGGCGACGAATATCTGCGCGATGCCGGCGTGTATCTGCGCCAGTTCGGCGCTGGCGATGCCGAGCGCGTCTGGCCGCTCAGCCATCTCCCCGTCCTGATCCACGAGAAGGACTGGTCCGGCCTCGTTTCCGGCCTCGTCCAGCGCGCCGAGCTTCTGGAAGCCGTCGCGGCCGACATCTACGGCGAAAACCGGCTCGTCGCGGACGGGCACCTGCCGGCGGCAATCGTCGCGCAGAGCCCCGAATGGCTGCGCCCGATGGCTGGCGTGCCGCCCGCCTCCGGCCACCGCCTGAACATCGTCGCCTTCGACGTCGCGCGCTCGGTCGACGGTAGCTGGTGGGTGCTCGGCGACCGCACGCAGGCGCCCTCCGGTGCCGGCTTCGCGCTCGAAAACCGCGTCGCAACCGCGCGCATCTTTGCCGAACTCTACGCCCACACCAACGTCCACCGGCTGGCCGGCTTCTTCCGCGATTTCCGCTCCAGCCTGCAATCGCTGGCGCCGGGCGGGGAAGGGCGTGCCGCGATCCTGACGCCGGGGCCGCACAGCGACACCTATTTCGAGCACGCCTACATCGCGCGCTATCTCGGCCTGTCGCTTCTCGAAGGCGAGGATTTGACCGTGCGCGACGGCCGCCTGATGGTGCGCACCGTCTCCGGCCCGCAGCCGGTCGGCGTCCTGTGGCGGCGTCTCGACGCGAGCTATGCCGATCCGCTCGAACTCGACGACCGCTCGCGCCTCGGCACGCCGGGCCTCGTCTCGGCGTTGCGGCAGGGCAGCCTCGCCATGGTCAACGCGCTCGGCGTCGGCATTCTCGAAACGCGCGCACTCCTCGCCTTCATGCCGCGCCTTTCGCAAATCCTCCATGGCGAACCGCTCGCCCTGCCCAATGTCGCGACATGGTGGTGCGGCGACGAGGCGACGCGCACGGCCGTCGCGGAGCGGACCGATCTGCACCGCTCCTCCGCGCTCTCGACCAGCCTCCCCTATGAAGGCGACGTGCCGCTGTCCACCCACGGCTTCTCGGTCGACGCTTCGCCCGAAACGCATCCCGAACTCTTCGTCGCGCAGGAGATCGTCTCTCTCGGCTCGACGCCGGCTCTCGACGGCGAAACGCTGGTCGCGCGGCCGTTCAGCCTGCGCGTTTTCCTGGCGCGCACCGCCGATGGCTGGCAGGCGCTGCCCGGCGGCTATGCACGCATCGCGGCGGGCGAGGGCGGTGCGGCAAGCCTGGCGCTCGGCGGCAAGGTCGCCGATGTCTGGGTCGTCGCCGACAAGCCGGTCGAAGCGATCAGCCTCCTTTCCGGCGAGCATGCGGCCAATCTCAAGGCGCAGCAGGGCGCGCTGCCGGCCCGAGCCGCCGACAATCTCTTCTGGCTCGGGCGCTATGTGGAACGCGCCGAAGACACGATGCGACTGGTGCGTGCCTATCGCGTGCGCGCGGCGGAGGCGGGCGGCGAGGAAACGCCGTTGCTCGTCCATTTCGGCGAGTTGCTGGAAGATTCGGGCATCGACCTTGCCCAGCGCATTCCCGAAGCACTGTCCGCGACCATCGGCTCGGCCGTCTTCAGCGCCTCGAAAGTGCGCGACCGGTTCTCGATCGATGGCTGGGCGGCGCTCAAGGATTTGGCCGCAACGACCCGGAATATGAGCGAGAAAGACGAGGTTTCAGACCCAAACGGGCGGATAATGGGCGTTCTTCTGCGCAAAATCACCGGTTTTTCCGGCCTTGCGCATGAGAATATGTACCGTTTCACCGGCTGGCGCTTCATGCGGATCGGCCGCTCGATCGAGCGCGCCATCGCGACGGCCTCCATGCTCGGCTTCATGATCGCCGACGATGCGCCGGAAGGCGCGCTCGATATCGCCATCGAGATCGGCGACAGCGTCCTGACCCATCGCCGCCGCTTTTCGCTCGAAGCAAGCGCTGAAAGCGTCGTGGCGCTGCTGGCGCTCGACCCGATGAACCCGCGCTCCATCCTGTTCCAGGTCGCGGAAATCAACGACCAGGTGCAATTGCTGCCCGATGGCGGGCTTGCCGGCCGGGCCGGCGACCTGGCGCGCGCGACGCTCCGGCTCCACACCGAGCTTGCGACCGCGCAGGCGCAGGAGGTCGACGCCCTCTTCCTCGAACGCGTGCATGGCGAGTTGGAGATCATCTCCGACCTCGTCGCCGCGGCCTACCTTGGATGACGCGCCATGCTCTATGACATCAGGCTGACCATGCGCTTCGACTATTCCGGCCTTGCCGGCGGCGGGCGCCACGCGATCCGCGTCCTGCCGCAGACGATCGGCGCGCACCAAAGGTTGATCGCCGGCCATGTCGACGTCGATCCGGTGCCGCGTGAGCGCTCGGCGCGGGTGGATTTTTTCGGCAATCCCGTCACCGACTGCGCCTTCGACGCCATCCCCGACGATCTGGTCTACACCGCGCAGGCGCGGGTGGAGCGCACGGCGCCGTCCTATGCCATTTCGGATTCGGTTTCCCTTGCCGATCTGCGTGCCGAACTCGATTCCGACAGGACACTTCTGGGGCGCTCGCCTGCGCATTTCCTCAACGCGTCGGCGCTCGTCCCGCCTCATGCGGGCATCCGCGACTATGCGCGGGAGCATTCAGCGCGCACGGTCTTCGATACGGCGCTGTCGCTCAACGCCGCACTCTACAAGGACATGCGCTACGACGCCGAGGCGACCGATGTCGACACGCCGCTGGCCGAGGCCTTCGAGGCGCGGCACGGCGTCTGCCAGGATTTCAGCCACATCATGATCGCCGCCCTGCGGCACCTCGGCATTCCCGCCGCCTATGTCAGCGGCTATTTGCGCACGATTCCGCCGGCGGGCGAAGAGCGGCTCGAGGGCGCGGATGCCATGCACGCCTGGGTGTCGGCCTGGTGCGGGGCGAAGACCGGCTGGGTCGAGTTCGACCCGACCAACGACCTCGTGGTCGGCGCCGACCACATCGTCGTCGGCTATGGCCGCGACTACGCCGACGTGCCGCCGGTGCGCGGCGTCATCCGCACCGCCGGCGGCCAGACGGCCACGCAGGCCGTCGACGTGCTGCCGCTCGATTAGCTCGGTCTACGACCTGCCGTAGCGGTCCTCGAAGCGCACGATGTCGTCTTCGCCGAGATAGGAGCCGGTCTGGACCTCGATCAGTTCGAGCGGGATCTTGCCGGGATTTTCGAGTGCGTGGATTTCGCCGAGCGGGATGTAGACGGATTCGTTCTCCGTCAGCATGATTGTCTCCTCGCCCTTGTGCACCCGCGCGGTGCCGCGCACGACGACCCAATGCTCGGAGCGGTGATGGTGCATCTGAACCGAGAGCTTGGCGCCCGGATTGACCGTGATGCGCTTGACCTGGTCGCGCTCCCCGACATCGATGGAATCGTAGTGGCCCCACGGCCGGTAGACGTCGCGATGGTTCAGGTGCTCGGTGCGGCCGGCCTCGCGCAACTGGTCGACGATGCCCTTGACGTCCTGAACCTTGTCCCGGTGCGCCACGAGCAGCGCATCCTTGGTCTCGACCACGACCAGGTCCTCGATGCCGACGAGCGCGACGAGGCGGCCATCGGCGCGCACCAGCGTGTTGCGCGTGCCGATCGACAGCACATCGCCTGAGAACGAGTTGCCGTCGCCGTCGCGCTCCTGCACGGACAGCAGCGCCGACCACGAGCCGATGTCGTTCCACTCGGCGTCGAGCGGCAGAACGACGGCGTCCTTGGTCTTTTCCATGACCGCATAGTCGACGGATTCGGAGGGACACTCGGCGAACGCCTTGGCGTCGACGCGCACGAACTGCATGTCGGGCGTCGTCGCGGCCATCGCCTGGCGGCAGGCGGCGAGGATATCTGGCCGGAATTTCTTCAACTCTTCCAGATAGCGGCGGGCGCGGAACATGAACATGCCGCTGTTCCAGAGGTAGTTGCCTTCCGAGACGTAGCGCCCGGCGGTGGCGGCGTCGGGCTTTTCCTCGAAGGCGGCGACCTCGAAGCCCGCCCCAAGCGGATTGCCCTTGCGGATGTAGCCATAGCCCGTCTCGGCGCTCGCCGGGACAATGCCGAAGGTGACGAGCTTGCCTTCCGTCGCCAGCTTCACGCCGGCGCGCACGCAATCGCGGAACGCCTCGGATTGGCGGATGTGATGGTCGGCGGCAAGGACGAGCAGGACCGGATCGTGCCCGCCTGCCGACGCGCGGATCGCAGCAAGTGCGATCGCGGGCGCCGTGTTGCGGCCGACCGGCTCGAGCAGGATCGTCGCATCCCCCGCGTCCGCGACGCGCATCTGCTCGGCGGCCAGAAAGCGCTGTTCCTCGTTGCAGATGATGAGCGGCGTCTGCGCGTCGAGGCCATCGAGGCGGGAGACTGTTGCCTGCAGCATGGTTTCATTGCCGACCAGCGCGTGGAACTGCTTGGGGTAGAGCTGTCGCGAAAGCGGCCAGAGCCGGGTCCCCGACCCGCCAGCCATGATGATAGGCAAAAGCATTCGCGCGTCCCCGCTGTCTTTCCCGGTTCCGTTCCGGAGTATTCATGACAAAGTCCAATTTACATGTCGTGAACGCAAATTGTGCAACTTGCCCCATCAAGTCTTCAGCGGAGTACGCCATTGGGATCGCCCTTCAAGGCCTATGACGTTCGCGGCCGCATCCCGCAGGAAATCGACGTCGCCTTCATGCACCGCTTCGGCAAGGCCGTCGGGCGCGAGCTGACCCCGCGCGCGGTCGTCGTCGGCCACGACATGCGCCAGGAAAGCCCGGCCTTCGCGCTGGCGCTGGCTCAGGGACTGCTGGATGTGGGCGTCGACGTTCTTCCGCTCGGCATGTGCGGCACGGAGGAGGTCTATTTCCACACCGCCGCAAGCGGCGCCGATGCCGGGCTGATGGTCACGGCGAGCCACAATCCGGCCGACTACAATGGGCTGAAGATGGTGCTTTCGGGCGCACGCGCCGCGACCCGCGAGAACGCGCTCGACGCGCTGGAGAACGTCGTCCTTTCAGAAATCCCGCTGCCGGCGGTGGCGGACTACGCCGCGCGCGGGCACCTGCACGACATCCTGCCGCGCCGGGCCTATGTCGACCGGCTGCTCTCATCCGTCGCAGCCAAGCCCTTGCGGCCGATGAAGATCGTCGTCCATGCCGGCAATGGTTGCGCCGGGCCCGTACTCGACATGCTCGAGCCGCATCTGCCCTTCGAGTTCGTGCGCGTCGACCACGAGCCCGATCCGCGCCTGCCGAACGGCATCCCGAACCCGCTTTTGCCGGAAAAGCGCCTGCGCGCGAGCGCCGCCGTGCGCGAGACGGGCGCCGATCTCGGCATTGCCTGGGACGGCGACTTCGACCGCTGCTTCCTGTACGACCATCGCGGCGAATTCGTCGAAGGCTATTACCTCGTCGGCATGATCGCGGCGACCATGCTGCGCGACCATCCCGGCTCGCCGATCATCTACGATCCGCGCGTCTGCTGGAACACGATCGACATCGTCGGCCAGATGGGCGGTGTCGCGAAAGCCTGCCCGACCGGGCACGCCTTCTTCAAGCAGAAGATGCGCGAGGAGGACGCCATTTATGGCGGCGAGATGAGCGCGCATCACTATTTCCGCGATTTCGCCTATTGCGATTCCGGCATGCTGGCCTGGCTCGCGGTCGTCGCGGAACTCTCGGCGCGCGACGTGTCGCTGGCCGATCTCCTCGCCGACCGCATCGCGGCGTTTCCGTGTTCGGGCGAGATCAATTTCACCGTACCGGACAGCCGCCGGGTTCAGGAGCGCATCGCCGACAATCTGGCCGGCAAGGCGCGCACGACCGACTGGCTGGACGGGCTGTCGATGGAATTCGACGATTGGCGCCTGAACCTGCGCGCATCGAACACCGAGCCGCTTCTGCGTCTCAATCTGGAGACGCGCGGCGACGTCGCGCTTCTCGCCGACAGACAGGCGATCGTGGAAGCGATGATCCGGGACGAACGGGCCTGACGCACCGGGTGGCCAGCCTTGCGGCGTCAAAACCGCAATGCTATGGCCGCCGAAACATCGATCTGCGCGATCCCGAACGGGTTTTCGGAGTCGCAATGCAGCTTTAACCGAAATGGATGCCGTCACGCGGGGCGGTACTCTCCCGATGAGGTCCTGATATGTGCGGTATCGTTGGAATCGTGGGCACACGCCCCGTCGCCCCCCTGATCGTGGACGCGCTCAAGCGCCTCGAATATCGCGGTTACGACTCCGCCGGCGTCGCGACGCTGTCGGACGCCGGGCTCGATCGCCGGCGCGCGGAGGGCAAGCTCGTCAATCTGGAGCGCCGCCTCGACGAGGAGCCTCTCGACGGCACGATCGGCATCGGCCACACGCGTTGGGCCACGCACGGCGTTCCGAACGAGACCAATGCCCACCCGCACTTTTCCAGCGGCGTCGCGGTCGTCCATAACGGCATCATCGAGAATTTCGCGGAGCTTCGCGAGGAGCTGAAGCGCGACGGGTATTCCTTCGCCTCGCAGACGGACACCGAAGTCGTCGCCCATCTCGTCGCGCATGGGGTGAAGAACGGCGCCAGCCCGGTTGAGGCTGCCCATGCCGCGATCCGGCGGCTGGAGGGCGCCTTCGCGCTCGCCATCATGTTCGCCGACGATGCCGACCTGATCGTCGGCGCCCGCAACGGCCCCCCTCTGGCGATCGGTCACGGCAAGGGCGAAATGTTCCTCGGCTCCGATGCCATCGCGCTGTCGCCCTTCACCAATGCCGTCACCTATCTGGAAGACGGTGACTGGACGGTGGTTCGCCGCGACAGCTTTGCCGTGTTCGATGCTGCCGGCAACGCGGTCAATCGCGAGAGAAGGCAGGCTGCCAACGCGGCCTATGTCGTCGACAAAGGCAACTACCGCCACTTCATGGAGAAGGAGATCTTCGAGCAGCCGGAGGTCGTCTCCCACACGCTCGCCCACTATCTCGACTTCTCCACCGGCCGCACCCGCGACATGGCCGCGCCGTTCGACTTTTCGTCGATCGACCGCCTCGCCATCTCGGCCTGCGGCACGGCCTACCTTGCCGGCGTCGTCGGCAAATACTGGTTCGAGCGCCATGCGCGCCTTCCGGTCGACATCGATATCGCTTCCGAGTTCCGCTACCGCGAGATGCCGCTGGCGGCCAAGGACGCGGCGCTGTTCATCTCGCAGTCCGGCGAGACCGCCGACACGCTCGCCTCGCTGCGCTATTGCCGCCAGGCGGGCATGAAGATCGGCGCGGTCGTCAATGTTCGCGAATCGACCATCGCGCGCGAATCCGACGGGACCTTCCCGACGCTCGCGGGTCCGGAAATCGGCGTTGCATCGACCAAGGCATTCACTTGCCAGCTCGCCGTCCTCGCCTCGCTCGCCGTTCGCGCCGGCGTCCAGCGCGGCACGATCAATGCTGAGGACGAGGCGCGTCTGGTGCGCCAGCTTGCCGAGGCCCCCCGCTACATCAATTCCGCGCTCAAGGTCGTCGAGCAGGTCGAGAAGGTCGCGCGCGAACTTCAGCACACCCGCCACGCCCTCTATCTCGGTCGCGACACCAGCTATCCGCTCGCCGTGGAAGGCGCGCTGAAGCTGAAGGAAATCTCCTATATCCACGCCGAAGGCTATGCCGCGGGCGAACTGAAACATGGCCCGATCGCCCTGATCGACGAGAACATGCCCGTCATCGTCGTCGCACCGCATGACCGCGTCTTCGAAAAGACCGTGTCGAACATGCAGGAAGTGGCGGCGCGGGGCGGCAAGATCATCCTGATCACCGACGAGAAGGGCGCTGAAAAGGCCGGTATCGAGACGCTGGAGACGATCGTCGTGCCGACCGCACCCGAACTTCTCGCGCCGCTCGTCTTCGCCGTGCCTCTGCAGATGCTCGCCTATCACACGGCCGTGCTCAAGGGCACGGACGTCGACCAGCCGCGCAACCTCGCCAAGTCCGTCACCGTCGAGTAGCGGCGAATTCCTGCCCCGAGCGTCGGATCGCGTCGCGCGCGCTTTCCGGCGGCGACCAGGCGAACGCATCGCGAAAGCGGCTTGAGTCCACCTCGAGATCGCCGAACAGGCTGTCCGCGATCTGCCCCTTGCCGGCAAGGCGAAGCGGGACAGCCAGAAGCGGGGCGGGAACGGGCACGAGCAAGGGCCGCCGACCCATGCCTTCGCGCAGGTCTCGAAACATCTGCGCAAGACTGACGCTTTCGCGATCGGCAACTGCATATGCGCCGCTCCTTTCGGGCGAGGCGTTTTCAAGGCAGTGGCGGATGGCGCCGACGAGGTTACCGACGCTGATCATGGTCCGCCGGTTGTCGACGGCCCCGAAAGGCAGCGGCAGGCCGGATGCGGCGAGCGTCATCATCGCGCGCCAATTGCCGCGCGATTGCGCGCCGTAGACGAGCGGCGGGCGCAGGCAAATGCCGGTCCGGCCGATCGATGCGAAACGCATGACGGCTTCTTCCGCCCTGAGCTTGGACCGCCCATAGGCGTTTGCCGGGTTGGGCGGCGTTATATCGTCGACTGCCACACTGTTCGCGTTGGCGGTCACGACGGCGATGCTCGACAGGAAGATGATGGTCTTGATGCCATATCGCTCCGCCTGCTCGACGATTCGCGCCGTACCGGCCGCATTCACGCGGTCGAAATCGTCGGGCGAATGCGCGGGGCTCGGGAGGAGGGCAGCCAGATGGACGAGCGCGTCCTGACCCTCGAGAGCGTCGCGCCAGTCGGTTTCGGCGCCGACCTCCCCGACCTTGACATGCCGGACGCCCGGTGGGAAATGCGCTTCACGCCTTGATGCGGCCGTGATCGCGTCGCCTGTCTCCCGCAGATTGTCGAGTAGCGCGGTGCCGATCACTCCGCTGGCGCCGGTAATCACGATCCGCTTCATCTGGGGGATTCTCGCATTTCGACGCGCATTGGACCGGAATCTGTAACATTGTTTATCGCCTTCGTCGCCGAGGTGATGCAACCTGTGGCGTTGCTGGATCGTCGCGGCGCTCAGTTCATTGACCATCCCTTGAGGGCGATGCCTGGATTGGTTCGAGTATGAAACTGTCAATGCCCAGAACGGTTTTGTGGAGGCCGCTCAGTTTCCTCCTGGACTGCGCGGTCGCTGCAATCGCGTTTCTGGCGGCCTACGGCATCGTGTTTCGCATCGAATTCGTGCCCTCCGTGCCGGGAATCGCCGAAAAGACGCTGATGTTCACGGCGATCTGCGCGGTCTCCTTCATCCTCTTCGCCACGCATCGCGGCTCCTGGCGGTTCGTTTCGCTGCCGGAGATGATGAATCTCGGCAAGGCCACGGTCCTTGCGGTGGTCGTCTACACGGCCGGTGCCTTTCTCGTCTCGCGCGGCAGCAACGTGCCCAGAAGCGTGCTGATCCTGACCAGCTTCCTGATGTTCGCGGGGCTTGCCGGACCGCGCATCATGTATCGCCTGGCGGTCGAGGGCGGGTTTCTGCGACGCGGCATCCGCAAGCATGCGGCAGGCACTCGCTACGTGTTGATCCTCGGCTACACATCCGAGGCCGATGCGTTCATTCGTGCCACGCGCCGCTCGCCCGTCAATCAGTTCGACGTCGTCGGCATACTCGATGATCGCATCACCTCGCAGTCCATGCAGGGCGTGCGCGTCTATGGCCGGCTCGACGAGATTGATGCCGTCGTGGCCCGTTTGAAGCGCCAGCGGGTTTACGTATCGGAACTGGTCGTCGCGGAATCGCGGCCTGACCGGCAGCGGCTGATCGAGATCGTCGACCGGGCAACGGCCGCCGGCCTCAGGACGACGCGCATTCCCGACCAGATGGAAATGTCGCATGTCGGTCCGACCGGCGTCCTCGAACCGCGCCCGATCGAGATACGCGAACTCCTCGGCCGGACCGAGATCGTCACCGACGTCAGTTCGGTCGCCGACCTCATTCGCGGCAAGGTCGTGCTCGTGACCGGCGCGGGCGGGTCGATCGGCTCCGAACTCGTCCGGCAGATCGCGCAGTTCGATCCCAGCCGCCTCGTGTTGACCGACAATTCCGAGCACAACACCTACCTGCTCGACACCGAAATCCGCGACAGCTTTCCGCATCTCGATATCGTCACCCAGCTTGTCAGCGTGCGCGACGCCCTGCGGCTCGATGCGGTTTTCGCCACCCACCGGCCGCAGATCGTCTTCCACGCGGCCGCGCTGAAGCATGTACCGATCGTCGAAGACAATCCGATCGAAGGGATCAAGACAAACGTGATCGGCACGCGCAACGCGGCCGATGCGGCGCTGAAGCACGGCACCGCCATCTTCGTGATGATCTCGACCGACAAGGCCGTCAATCCGACGAACATCATGGGCGCGTCGAAGCGGGCTGCCGAGGCCTATTGCCAGGCGATCGACGTGACGTCGGCGACGACCCGGTTCAAGACCGTGCGGTTCGGCAATGTGCTGGGATCGAACGGTTCCGTCGTCCCGCGCTTTCAGGAACAGATCCTGACCGGCGGTCCGGTGACCGTCACGCACCCGCAGATCGTGCGCTATTTCATGACGATTCCCGAAGCGGTGCGCCTCGTTCTCCACGCTACCGCGAAGACGCTGGACACGGGGCCGGAACGCGGGACGATCACGGTCCTGGACATGGGCAAGCCGGTGCGCATTCTCGACCTGGCCGAGCGGATGATCCAGCTTGCCGGGCTGCGGCCGGGCATCGACATCGAAATCTCATTCATCGGACCCCGCCAGGGCGAAAAGCTCTACGAGGAGCTTTTCGATCCGAGCGAACTCAAGGGTTCGCATCTCGACGACGGCTATGTCATCGCCCTGCCGCGCATTATCGACGGCACCTTGATGAAGCGCACGCTCGACAATTTGCAGAAAGCCGCCGAGGCGGAGGATGCCGGCCGGGTCATCGATTTGTTGCGGCATATCGTGCCGGAGTATCAGCCAGCGCCGCCGTCGCAGCAGGCCCGCGTGGACGAAGCGGACATCGACCGCGCGGCCGCGCCGGTGCGCCCGGCCGAGTGAGGTCCACGTTCCGCCTCTTTTCCCCGGTAGCCCGGTGGCTTATCTGCAAAGTCTCGACGGGGAGGCGCAACCGCGCCTCCCTATTGACTTGTTTCGAATGCGGCAGACACGGCGCTATTCGCGATAGGGCGCGACGGTTACGCTGACGCTTGCTTCTGAGCGGCAACACCGCGATCCGCCCCAAGAGAAAGTTCGGTATGTCTCGAGTTTCCATGATCGTGTGGAACAATTTCCGCAACGATGCGCGTGTGCTGAAGGAAGCCGAGACGCTTCAGGCGGCCGGACACCAGGTGACGGTGTTCGCGCTTCACACGCCTGGAGAAACGCAGCGGCGCGAGACGCTCGGCTCCGGGGTCGAGGTCGTGCGCGTGATGCGCAGCCCGTTCTGGACCCTGCGCCAGCGCCTCGGCCTGACGGCGAAGCCGGCAGGCGATCATGCGCCGAGTGCGGCTTCGGCCACCTCCGCCAAGCCGGCGTCGCGCAGCAAGCTTCGTCTGGCGGCCGGCATCGTTACGCGTGGGACGACGCACAGCGCGCTTCTCGCCGCGCTCGTCGCATCGCGCCCCGATGTCGTCCACGCACATGACTTCAATACGCTACCAACCGCCTGGCTCGCCTCCGTTTTCACCCGCGCTGCGCTCGTCTATGATGCGCACGAGATCAGCACCGATCGCGAGGGCTATGCGCGCGAGCGCAAGTTCATCGGCTGGATCGAAAAGCATCTGATGCCCCGCGCCGGCGCCACGATCACCACCACCGACGCGCGGGCGCAATTCTTCGCCCGGGCCTACAAGGTGCCCCGGCCGATGGTTCTCCAGAACCGGCCGCGCCGGCAGGAATGGGTACCTTCGACCCGCATTCGCGACGAACTGGGGCTGCGCGAGGACTGGCCGATCATCGTCTATCAGGGTGGCATCCAGTCCGGCCGGGGCCTTGAACGGCTGGCGGCCGCCGCAGCGTCGGTTCCGGGCGCCTATGTCGTCTATATCGGCAGCGGCAAGTCGGAACCCGCCGTCCGCAAGGTGATCGCCGAATTGAAACTCGAGGAACGGGTGAAGCTGATCCCGAAGGTCGATCTCGACCAGTTGCCGGATTATACGCGTTCGGCCGATATCGGCGTGCAGCCGATCGAGAATACCTGCCTCAACCACTACACGACCGATTCCAACAAGCTGTTCGAATATGTCATGGCCGGACTGCCGGTCGTGGCGTCCGATTTTCCGGAGATACGCAAGATCGTCCAGACCGACAGTCTCGGCCTGCTCGTGCCCTCCGACGACACCGAGGCGTTGGCGACGGCGCTGCGACGGATGGTCGAGGATCGCGGCCTGCGGGAAACCTTCGCGGCCAATGCACGCAATGCCACCGAACGGCTGAACTGGGAAGCGCAGGAGCATCTTCTGGTCGAGATGTATGCCCGCCTGACCGGCGCGGTAGCCATCGCGCAGATTTCCGGCACGGACGGAGGCGGCGACGAAGCCAGGCCCCGCGCCTATGTGCGGACGGACCACCCTTAGGGATAGAGGGATAGTGGGTCAAATCATGATGAAACATGTCGCTCATGACGCTATGCTGCGGCGCGCCAACATCTGCCGAGGCCGCTTGCAGGGCAAGTCGACCGATCGAATTGGGATAGTGCTATGTGGCTGATCCGGAATGTGCGCGCCTATGCGGGCTGGGCGCTGTCGATCTGCAACCGGCTCGTGCGTATCGCGCCGGTCTCGCTTGCCGTCATCGTCGTGGCGACGCTCGTCTCGCGCGTGTCGCACCTGCTCGCGTTCTTCCTGCCGCTGAAGCTCATCATCCTTGTCGGCTCGCCGCATGTGCCGAGCTATTTTCCGAGTTCATTCCAGGCGATCGAGCGCGAAGTGCTCGTCGCCGCCCTCGGCGCCGCGACCGTGGGCATCTATTTCGTGCATCTGATCGCCGACAAGATTATCGACATCTTCTCCGAGCGCACCGGGGATCTGGTGCTGGCCAAAGCCGACAAGCTTCCGATCTTCGCCAACCAGGACGACATGGTCCACAAGGCCTGCCGGCGCTTCGCCGACACGCTGGCGGCGACGATCTTCGTGGCGCTCGTCATCGTGCTCATCGGCTACCTTCACCCGAGCGTCGGCTTCGTCGTCGTCGCCTGGGCGGGCACCTGGTTCGCCGTCGCCGCGATCGGCGGCGCCGTCAGCCCCGGTTTTCGCCAGTGGCTGGAGGCCAACGGCACGCAATATGTCTCGAAGGCGAGTTCCACCGGTTTCTTCGCGATCACGACGCTGATCGTGGTGGAATTCATCAGCGGCGCGTCCTTCCACATCCTGTTCGCGATCATCAGCCTGCTGCTCGGCCGGCAGACGTTCCAGAGCCTCGCCCGCATCGTCAACAACGCCATCGCGTTGTCTCCGATCAAGCTGCAGATCAATTCGCTGTTCTTCCGCGGGCATGTCTGGCAGGGGGCATCGGCGATCGCCGGCAAGGGCGTCTGGGACCTTCTGGGCAAGGGCGAGCCCGAGAAATGGCTGCCCGCGGCGCTGACGGCGGCGACGGGCGCGCAGGTCGACACGGCGCGAATGGACCTTTGGCACCAGACCGGCCAGTCCGATGTGCTGGTCTTCGACGTGCGTGCTGAAGCCGCACGCGGCGAGGACCGCTATTTCGTCAAGCTCTTCAGCGCAGGGCGTGCCCATGCCGCCGTCCACGAGACCGCTCTCCTGAAGGCGCTGCCGGATGGCCAACTGCCCACGCAGGAATTCCTTGGCGCGACCGATGTCGACGGCATGACCTGCCTCGTCTATCGCCGCGGCAGGGGGCGGGCGCCGACTGCGCGCGAATGGTCGGCCGATCTGGCGGAAATCCGCGGCCGCTGCTGGGCGTGTCAGTTGCCGCGCGACATGGTGCTGCGCTTTCGCCGCTCGCACCGCCTGCTGCCGCAGCGGCTTGCAGGCATCGACATCGAACGGATGGAACTGGTCGCCACGAGCGCGAAGGAGCGCGGCAACGTCGAGCGCCTGCGCGCCATCCGCCAGCCGTTGATCGAGTGGCTCGAGCGGATGCCGCTCGCGATCCACAATCCCGACTTCACGATCGACAAGGTCAAGCACCGCAAGAGCGAACCGCCGGTCGCCACGCACTGGGCACGCTGGGCGCTGGAGCCGATCGGCGTCGGCTGGTCGACCGGCAAGCGCGACCACGCGAGGGCGCAGGAATGGCTCGCTCATGCCCACCAGGCACGCGCCGATCTCTCCGCAGTATCGGCCGACGACGTCATGCTCGTCGCGCTGCTGTCCGAGTTCGAACGCGCCTTTGCCAGCCAGAAATACCGCACCGCGATCAACCTGGTGAGCAGGATCGAATTGGCTTTTGCCAAAACGACAATGATGGCAGAAAAGCCTGCCGACGCGCCGCGCCATCCCGCCCTCGCGCCCTCCGACCTCGTCGCCGCACGGACATCCACCGCCGCCTGACGCGCCGACCATCACGAAACCCGATTGGACCAGATGAACATCAAGTCGATAGCCATTTTCTATGGGCACGTTGCCAGCAATGTCGGCGACATCGCGATCAATCGCGGCGAGGTGAATCTTCTGCAGGCGGCCTATCCGCAGGCGCAGATAACGGCCGTCCTCCTGAACGTGAAGAACTCGCGCTACATGGAGACGTCGAAGGCGTCGTTCGGCCCCGAAGGCGCGGTGCGGCTGGTCGAAGTCTCCGACAGCGACGTCAGCGGTGTCGACATGGCGCTCGATCCGGAGCGTTGGCTGGCCCATTGCGGGGTCGCCGACGCCGACCTGGTCGTTCTGGCCGCCGGCGAGCATCTGTTCAGCTACGAGGGCAACGAGAATCCGCGCAATCTCTTCTGGCGCACGCTGCCGGCGTTCGCGGCCCGACAGGCCGGCAAGGGATGCCTCGTCATGCCTTCGACCTTCGGTCCTTACGAGACGAAGTCCGCCCGCGCCCTGATGGAGGCGCTCATCGCGGGTGGGCCGCGCATCGCAGCGCGAGAAACGCGTTCGATCGATGTCCTGCGCGAGCTCGCTCCGGGCTTCGAGCCGCAGGCGCTGCTCGATCCGGCTTTCTTCATCGTCCCGCCGCCTGCGCGGGCACCGGAAGAGGGTCCGCGCAACATCGCCCTCGTCATGCGCTCGGGCCATTGGGGCATGCGCATTGCCGAAGACGCGCGCCTCAACATCAAGGCCGACGATCCGGAAATGGCCGAGCAGGAGACCGCGTACCGTTTCAGCCTCGACTTTAGCCGCAAGGTGCTGGACGAGACGGAACACCGCGTCACCATGTTCGTCCAGACAGATGCCGACCGCGCGATCGCAGAAGCGGTGGAGCGCGAGCTTTCCGGCTCGCCGCAGGCGGCCCGTTTTCTCAAGCGCCCGGTCGCGACGATCGACGACTATCTGGAGGCCCTGAGCGCCGCCGACCACGTCGTCGCCTCCCGATTTCATGCGCTCATCCTGGGCATGGTCTGCGGCAAACCGGGCTACGGGCTCTATTTCGCAAGCCACGGTCACAAAATCCCCGGCCTGATGGACCTCGTCGGCCGCCCCAGCGACTGTCTCGACCTGTCGACGATGGAGGTAGGCCAGACCGTACAGGCGGCATTCGATGCGGCGACGGGACCGCTGGACTTCTCCCAGACCGCCGCCCGGCTTGAAGCATTGCGCGCTGCGACGATGGATTGGCTGAAGGGCGAATGGGTGCAGGTCGGGCGCAGTGCTTTAGATGCACGGGACATTGCCGCCTTGGCAGCGACGGCAGGTAGTTTTTATCATGAGCAGGCGCACCGATTCAGCGCCGATGCATATCGCCGGCGACGTCAGCTAACAAACCACGACAGCAAATCCGAGCAAATGCAGGCCGCAATCGAGGCTAGTGATCAAATGATTGCGAAACTGACTTTTGAACGGGACGCTAGTCGCCAAAAAAATCGAGACAGTCAAAAGCGTATTGAGATACTTGAAAATGCGATTATCGGGCTTGAAGGTATTCAAATCGACCATGATGCTGCTATTGAGAAATGGAAACATGGCGGACGCCGTATCCAGTTATTAGAAGAGCAGATTATGGTACTGAAGCAGATAACCGCAGAACGTGACGAACTGGAGCTGCGGATTGAGGAACGGGAGCAGCGAATTCAGGCGCTTGAAGCAGACCTGGGCAAGCTCAAGAAAGCCAAAGAAGAGCGTGACGCGCTGAGAGCGGATCTCATCCTTCGAATGAGACAAATCTCTAACTTGGAAAAATCGCTGGAAAGCCTTCAGGCGGTCAAGACGCAGAACGACGTCCTTCACACGCAGAAGGCGGATTGGTCTCGAAGGGTGTCGCGACTTGAAATGCGTTTGCACGACCTTGAGAACTCGACGACGCTCAGGATTGGTAGTGCGCTGGTGGCTAGCGCACGATCTCCAAAGGAAATCGCTGGCCTGCCGAAAGTTTTGCTCAATATCTACAAGGACAGCAAGCTCAGAAAAACGGGCCAAGGCTCGCTCAAGCTGGCCGAGGACAACGACGACGAGTCGGAATTTTGGCGCGTGTACCGAAAGTCGGGCCCGAACGGACTTATCCAATGGATTGCGACTCTTCATCCCACAGATGAAGGCGCCCTTCGATCCTCATTGATGTCCGCGGCCAAGGAACTTGACGGCAAAGGTGAATATCTGGATGGCATTGTGCTTCTTCGCCATGCCGTGAAGCTTGATAAGACGGATGCATCGTTGCGCGCGCTCTATTGGTCTCTACAGCGAGAGGTCGATTTGGAAGGCGCTTGGGCTGTCATACGTGACTTGCGCGCCTTGTATGGGGAAAAGCCGACAAAAGTGCAGCGCGAGCGTCTTGCTAAACTCAGCAGAAGCGCCGCGTTTCAACTCTCCGTCGTAGAGAAAGTTCAAACGCGCTCTGAAAAGAAGCTGACGCCGGTTTCCAATCGAATTTGTTACGTTCTGCACAACAGTCTGCCTTTCGCATCAGGAGGATACGCAACGCGCGCGCAGGGGGTTGCACTCGGTCTTAAAAGTGCTGGTTTTGACGTGGTAGCACTCACGCGTCCCGGATTCCCGTTGGATGCCAAGCCTGAGTTGACGCCGGATTCGATCCCGTTGCAGGACGAGATCGAAGGCATCCCCTACCGTAGACTGCTGACCCCGTCGCGGCAGGGGAGTTCTGCCGTTGGCTATATGGAAGCCGCCGCCGATGCGATGGCTGCGGAATTCGAAAAGATTCGGCCTGCATTCGTGCTGGCAGCATCCAACTATCAAACGGCGTTGCCGGCGCTCCTTGCTGCGCGACGGCTGGGAATTCCGTTTGCATATGAAATTCGGGGGTTTTGGGAAATTACGCGCATATCGCGCGAGCCGGAGTTCATCCATACCCCTTCATACAAGATTCAAGAATTGCTTGAGGCTGAAACCGCCAAGCGTGCCGACCATGTTTTCACGCTCACTGGCCCCATGAAGCAGGAGATGGTGCGCCGTGGCGTTGCGGCGGATCACATTACGCTTCTGCCAAATTCATGCCAGCCCGAACGTTTTCTCCCGCGCCCGCGCGACGAGGCGCTAGCGGCAAGGCTGGGCATTCCAAGCGAGGTCACCGTCATCGGCTATATCGGCACCTTCGTTCAATATGAGGGGCTTGAGCTCCTCGTGGAAGCGGCGGCAAACCTGCGCGATCGCGGGCTTTCGTTCCGGCTGCTTCTTGTTGGAAATGAAAACGTCGCAGCCGGTGATGCCGGTCCGATCACGACCGAGGTTCAGCGTATTGCCCAAGAACGCGGGCTGGATGATTGGCTGATAATGCCCGGCCGCGTACCGCATGACCAGGTCGAGAGCTATTACTCGCTGATCGATATAGCACCTTTCCCGCGCAAGGCGCAGCCGGTGACGGAAATGGTCTCGCCGATGAAGCCACTTGAGGCCTATGCCATGGAAAAGGCTGTCGTCGCATCGAGCGTCGGAGCCTTGCAGGAGATGGTGCAGGACGGCAAGACGGGACTTATATTTGAAAAAGATAATGTTGCCAGCCTGACCGACACACTGGCTCTGTTGATAGCTGAACCCGAACTGCGCATGCAGCTTGGAAGGGAAGGACGCCGCTGGGTGGAGGCAGAACGTACATGGGATTCTACTGCCAAGATTGCCGCTGATAAAATCAAATATATTATTGAAGAGTTGCAGTAAACTTGGGTAAGGGGCAATTAATTATAGGTACGGCACTTTGGCCATCGCAGGTATGCTTCGTGCGGTAAGGCGATGGAGTAAATCCTTAGACAGCCTCTCGTCCTCAGGCAGTCCTAGTCCGACCTCGTATAGGCGCCTGCTATTCATTCCGGTGATTGACTTAACGGCCGCATCCATCTCGTTGTGCATTGCTGCGCCCCAAATCCCCATTCGGTGTTCCCAGTAGAATACATCACTGAGTCCATATCCCTTGAGATCGCTATAGTCAGACATTTCACAGAGTTCAGAAAACGCATCCAGTCCTATCGACATATAGCGCTCACCAACCTCGACCGGCTTCATGGAACTCCCATAGGCCTTAAGCATTTCCGACGGTGTCGCGCTGTACAGCTTATTGTGTGAAGTAAGGTTATAGAAGCCCCGGATAATTTCACCGCCGTAGCCCCGAATGAATGTGCCCTCGTTGAGATTGGTCATCATGTCGTCCGTCAGCTTTGACCTCCCCCGAAAGCCTCCAGAATTTCTTCCCGCCAGCCGTGCCGTTGGGCTTTCGATGCTCCCGGTCATGGCTAGGTAGCTATGGTCAAGACCCAGAATGTCGATCGTTCGCTGAATGATCGGACGTTCATTCGGCTTTATCCATGGTTCGGACCACGTAATCGCCTTGAAGGGCACACTGCTTCGAGCATACTCAACCGCTAAGACTCGCGTGTCGATGCCACCTGTTATCCCGATGACCGGATTCGGGACGCTCCGTGCTAAAGCAGCGACGGTGATTTTCATCTCGTCTACGAACTGATCAAATGTCGAAGGCTGACATTCGACTGTAGGCCAAAAACGCCTGATGTTACCCGTGCTGAAATTGTAGTGATGATTTGGCGGGAGTGCTAACACGTCGCTATAAATCGTACGGAGGCCGGGAAGGTACTTGGTGTTGCGAGCCTTGTACTCCGGGAGCACGACGAACTCGCGCATATCCGGGCAGCGGATATGTCCATATGCTAGCGCCAGTATTTCGCTATGTGATGCCACAGCACCGCCCTGCCGCCGCCAAAAAATGGTGCGCGCGCCGAAGGCGTCGTGGAGGATGCGCAGTGCGCCATCGTTCCATATCGCTGCGAACCGACCAGAAAGGTCATCCCAGTTTCGGTCAATTGCTGCTTGTTCGACAGTTCCTCGGATAGCGTGGACATCCCCGATAAACAGAACGTCGGCCGCGATGCGCGATTCAGTCTCGGGGTGAAGGTGGACAGTTAGTCCTTCAAACTCAAGCACAGACCAATGCACAGACGGCTGGCTCCAATCTGGGGACGGTGCGTGGTCATGGTCATGGGCGAGAAAACCGAAGCGAAAAAGACGTTTATCCATATTGCAGTTCTATCCACTTTACCCACGCACCGCCAATCATTCAGAATGAAATATCCTGCGCGACGGCTCGCGCTTAACATAGTGAAATTCCCAGGCCGTGTAACCTCCAACCTAAACCTCCGAAACGACGTTCCAAAGAATCTAGAGGTTAATCACGTCGCGTTGTCGAACAAATTGAAGATAATGGCGTCGAAGTGGACGCCCTCCATGCCAGCGGAGCCGGCGAAGCTGTTCAATGTGGATTCCGTGATAGTGGGCCGAGGCTCTTTTGCCATCGATGCTGTAGGCAGACCAGTGCCCAAGATCGTAGCGTGCGATTTCGTCCCTGGCTGCAGCAACGCCGCTCATTCCAAGTTCCCGCGCGTCGAGGAGCCGCTCGCGCTTCGCAACGTCCAATAGCCCTAGCACCGCAAAGAGATGCCCATTCAGCACGCGTGGCTGATCGTTTCTGGGATGGGCGATCTTCTCGAACCACAAATTTCCGTGTCGCGTACGAACACATAACCCGCCCTTGTCGATCTCGACCGCAAATGCCCTCAATAGGCTCGGGATATGAGCTCGGTAACTATCCTTACCCGTCAACGAGGCTGCGATGCTCAGTATCTGGCACCCGACGGCTTGTGCATGGCCGGATTTCCATCCGGCGGGCGTCGAATACGAGAATGGATATGGGTATTCCCACCAAGAGAATTCGGGACCTCTGATGATCTGTCACTGCACCCAGTCGGCGCACTTGATGAGCATGGCTTGCGCGTCATCAGCATTTTTCGGATTGCCGCCTCGGTTTTCCGGCCAGCGCTTCCAGTCGTAGCTGAGCAGCAGCGGCCTTTGAAAGCGACCGCGAAGGAATTCATTCCAGTACCAAAGGCCACGCTCGGCCACGGCGAGGATTGATCGCTGAAGCCCCAACTCGATGCCTCGGTAATTGGCATAGTCGCTGTAAGGTATGCCGTCGCCATCGACGTACATTTTGAATGCCACGTAGACTTACCCTTTGTCTGACTCAAGGAACCAAACACGTTTCTGTTCAGTCAGGGTCTCGCTGAACACGTGACTGTCGACTATATGCCAGCCGCAAGCTCGAATGAGCTGCTCGATGCCGTCTTTAGACAGCCGGTTTTTCAGCGGAAGCTCCGGATCAGCTCCCGAAACGTCGCCCATTCCATGGTTCAAGCACACCAATGCGTTTGATTTCGAGACCCTTCGAAACTCCTTCAGGCAGACGGGAACAAGACGAGACGGTAGGCTAGATTCAAGGAAGCGTAAGCACACGACGACGTCAAAGGTATCGTCAGCATATGGCAATGCGTCCGCTCGCCCTATCTGGACATCGATTGAGTCGTATACTGTAGTGCCGAGTGCATCTCGCGCCGCTTGCAGCATATCCGATGAGAACTCAAGCCCCGATACTTGCATTCCCTTTGAATTGTAAATATCAACGAAACGGCCTGTGCGGAATGGTATATCAAGAACGGAACCGCCGTCCGCTATGTGAGAAAAATAGATTGCCACGACGTCTTGTTCGGCAAGCCACAAAGGAGCATTCCGTCGTTCAGCAAGATAGTTTCGGGCCGCGATTCCGGTTATCGTCCCCATTGTTGAAACGCGTTTTGAAGGTCTTTGGTTTTCTTGGGGTTCATTTTCCAAGTCCTCCACGGCCGTGGTCTCATCGAGTATATCCTCGTCGTTGGATCTGAACTCGCTTGCACCGCCCGACCTGTGGATCAATCCCAGTTCGTCGATGGCGACGCCGACTTCGGCTTCTCCCCAGCCGGCCTTGCAGGCCGCAGACCAGACCTTGTCGAGCGCTTCATCGATATCGGGCTGGTCTTCCAGGCCCCAGTCGAGGATTTCGAAGACGCAATTGTGCAACGCGCGCAAGCATTTCTGTTCGCGGTCCTGATGGCCTGCCGAGATTGACGGTCCGGGGATGTCGGGGTGCAGGCTGTCGACCAACGCCCGCTCTTCGGCTTCCGTTCGAACCTGCATCATTCCGCGCCGTACTCCGTGCCAAGCCTCTGCAGCGGGGCATGGAGGTCCGATCCGCGGCAGGCACCCCCATATATGAGGAGTGCCGCCGCCTGACCAGCCCGCCGGCAGGTTCGCTCAACTCGCGGCGCGGTAGACCAGCAATCCGCGCGCGACGAAACCTTGTCCGGACGGCACGTTGGCGACCGTGAGGGCGCTCGCGACGCCGGGTCCAAGGCCAAGGCAGGTGAAGAAGGTCGTGCTCGCTTCCGGCCGCGTGACCAGCGTCTGCGCGTTGGGTGGATAGGTCGTGCCGCTGCCGTGCTGGAACGTGTTGGCGACCATCGGGTCGCCGACGGGGACGGGCAGGCCGGCGATGCGAAGCTGGCCGGAGGCGGTTCCGTAAACCGGGGTGGCGGCGACATGCACCAAGGCAATGACGAGATCGCCGATGCGCCAGTAAGCCCCGGCTTGCGTCGCATAGCTGACGGAAAGGTCGCCGGGCGAGGCGAAGGTGAGCGTCGGTGTGAAATCACCCGATTGAAAGGTCGAAAGAAGCGAGCCGTCACCGATTCGCAGGCCGTGCGGCAGGGTGGGCGCGCCGTCGGCGGCGTCGATGACGACCGCTTCCTTCCATGTCGTGCCGTCCTGCGACAGCTTGATATGAAAATTGTCCGTGCCGGCCGTGCCCATTTCCGCCCGCCCGGAAAAGCCGGTCTGGAACAGGAGGCTCGCCGTATCGGCAGCGGTGGCCTTGTTGACGGTGAGCCGATGGCTGTCGCCTTCGTGGCTGAACAGGCTGGCGGGCGAGCTGACCGCGAGACGGTTGGCTTCGCTGGCCGTGGCATTGAGGCCGAGCATGTCGGCATCGGTGCCGCCCGAGGTGACCTTGCTCCACGCAGCGCCGTCATGGACGACGAGTTCGCCATCGTCGCGGACCCAGGCGAGCCAGCCTTCGCGGGGCGTCAGAAACGTCCAGCCGCCGTCCTGTGCAAGGGCGACGCGCCCGTCCTGGCCGGCCCAAGGTGCGCTCGCGCCTGCAGGCACGATGTAGCGAACGCCTTCGGAGATATCGCCTGCGGGCGCAGCTTCGGTGCGGCTGGCGACGCTCAATTGCACCACGGCGTCGAGGATGCGCAGCGCTTCATTGTGTGTGACGTGCTTCTGCGCCTGGGACGGGAGGATGAAGGGCAGGTCGAGATGGGGGGTGGCGGTCATCGGGTTCTCCTTTTGTGCCCGATCCTACTGCAGCGGGAAGGAGTGGGGATAAGTTCGCCGAATGCGCCCCATCCGGTTCGGCATCGTGCCGGCGCGGGGATTGTCAGGGGGGGCCAGATCGCGTAACACCCGACCCGCCATTCAATGCCGCCTGCCGGCCTTCCATCATGCTTGACGTCCACAAGGACCTCGTGTGGGGCTTTTCCAGAACCGACCCAGGAGTTTGTCCGTGAGTGCACTCAAAGTGCTGACCGTTACCGGCACGCGACCCGAGGCCATCAAGATGGCACCGCTGATCCAGGCGCTGGCGCGCGACGCCAGGTTCGAATCGGCCATCTGCGTCACCGCCCAGCACCGCCAGATGCTCGACCAGGTGCTCGAACTTTTCGATCTCGTCCCCGATTTCGACCTCGACATCATGAAGCCGGGGCAGAACCTGTCGGGCATCACGGCCTCGATCCTGACCGCGATCGGCGAGGTTTTCGAGAGCTTCAAGCCGGACATCGTGCTGGTGCACGGCGACACGACCACGACGCTGGCGACCACGCTGGCCGCCTATTATCACAAGATCCCGGTCGGCCATGTCGAAGCGGGCCTGCGCACCGGCAATCTCTATTCGCCCTGGCCCGAGGAGGCCAACCGCAAGCTGACGGGCGCGCTCGCCGCGCTGCATTTCGCCCCGACGGACGGCTCGCGCGCCAACCTTCTGCGCGAGGGCATCGACGAGGCCAGCATCCACGTCACCGGCAACACGGTGGTCGATGCGCTGCTGCATGTCGTCGACAAGACGCAGACCGACGCTGCGCTGCAGGGCGAGTTCGCCGGGGAATTCGATTTCCTCAGCGACGACCGCAAGCTGATCCTCGTCACCGGCCATCGTCGCGAGAGCTTCGGCGGCGGGTTCGAGCGCATCTGCCAGGCGTTGTTGAAGATCGTGCAGGATTTCGACGACGTGGAAATCCTCTACCCGGTCCATCTCAATCCGAATGTCCGCGAGCCGGTCAACCGGCTGCTGGCCGGCGTCGATCGCGTCCATCTCATCGAGCCGGTCAACTATCTGCCCTTCGTCTGGCTGATGAACAGGGCGCATCTGATCCTGACGGATTCGGGGGGAATCCAGGAAGAGGCGCCTTCGCTCGGCAAGCCCGTCCTCGTCATGCGCGAGACGACGGAGCGGCCCGAGGCGGTCGATGCGGGGACGGTTCGGCTGGTGGGTACGGATGTCGACCGGATCGTCGGCGAGATCGGCGAATTGCTGCGCGATCGCGACGCCTACGACCGGATGAGCATGGCACATAATCCTTATGGCGACGGCAAGGCCTGCGAGCGCATCCTCGACGCGCTGGCCAACAGATTTGAGAAACGTTGATTTCATGACCTACAAGACAATTTCCGTCATCGGCCTCGGCTATATCGGCCTTCCCACCGCCGCCGTCTTCGCCTCGCGAAAGACCAAGGTGATCGGCGTCGACGTCTCCACGCGCGCCGTCGAGGCGATCAACCAGGGCAAGATCCACATCGTCGAGCCCGATCTCGACGTGGTGGTCCACGCGGTGGTGACGGAAGGATGGCTGCGCGCGACCACGACGCCGGAGCCGGCAGATGCGTTCCTGATCGCGGTGCCGACGCCGTTCAAGGACGGCAACCAGCCGGACCTCGCCTATATCGAGGCGGCTTCGAAGGCGATCGCGCCGGTTCTGAAGGCGGGCGACATCGTCATTCTGGAATCCACCTCGCCGGTCGGTGCGACGGAGGAGATGGCGGCGTGGCTGGCCGAGGCCCGGCCCGACCTGACCTTCCCGCAGACACATGGCGAGGCGTCCGACATCCGCATCGCCCATTGTCCCGAGCGCGTCCTGCCCGGCCACGTTCTGCGCGAACTCGTCCAGAACGACCGCGTCATCGGCGGTATGACACCGAAATGTTCGCAGGCGGCGGTCGATCTCTACAAGATCTTCGTCGAGGGCGAGTGCATCGTCACCGATGCCCGGACGGCCGAAATGTGCAAGCTGACGGAGAACAGCTTTCGCGACGTGAACATCGCGTTCGCCAACGAACTCTCGCTGATCTGCGACAAGCTGGACATCGATGTCTGGGAACTGATCAGCCTTGCGAACCGGCATCCGCGCGTCAACATCCTGCAGCCGGGCCCGGGCGTCGGCGGTCACTGCATCGCGGTCGATCCGTGGTTCATCGTCGCGCGGACGCCAAACGAGGCGCGTCTCGTGCGCGTGGCGCGCGAGGTAAATGACGCCAAGCCGCACTGGGTGATTTCGAAGGTCAAGGAAGCGGTCGGCGCGTTCCTTCTCGACAATCCCGACCGCACGGCGCGGGACGTGACGATCGCCTGCCTCGGCCTGACCTTCAAGCCGAACATCGACGATCTGCGCGAAAGCCCCGCCGTCGAGATCGCCGAAGAACTGGCGCGCACGCTGGAAAGCCGGCTGCTCTTCGTCGAGCCGAACGTGGAAGAACTGCCGAAGGGCCTTGCGGGCCGCGAGAAGGTCGATCTCGCGACGGCTGTCGAGACGGCCGACGTCCTGCTCTTGCTGGTGGCGCATAACGAGTTCAAGAAGCTCGGCACCATGGTCCGCCCCGGCCAGACGCTCTTCAAGGCGACCGCGCTCTAGCGGCGGTTGGAAGACAGGCGGGAGGGCGGCTCGGCAGAACGGACAGACGTCATGAAGATATGCCATCTCACATCCGTTCACGAGCGTTACGACATCCGCATCTTTCTCAAGCAGTGCCGCTCGCTGGCAAGGGCCGGTCATGAGGTGACGCTGGTCGTTGCGGACGGCCGTGGGCCGGAGACGCGCGACAGCGTCCGCATCGTCGATGCCGGCCGGCGGGCTGCATCGCGTCCGCAGCGCATGACGCAGACGACGCGCCGCGTGGAAGAGGCGGCGCGTTCGACCGGCGCCGACATCTATCATCTGCACGACCCGGAACTGATCCCGGCCGGGCTGCGGCTGAAGCGCGACGGCGCGAAGATCGTCTTCGATTCCCACGAAGACTACATCACTGACATCCTGACCAAGCCCTATCTGAAATTCGGCTCCGCGCGGCCGGTGTCGGCAGCGTTCGGCTGGTTCGAGAAGCGGGCGCTTTCCCGGTTCGACGGCGTCGTTTCGGCCTACGACGCCATCGCCGATGCCTATAGCGCGCGCGGTATCGCGTCGCGCGTCATCAACAACTACCCGATCGAAGAGGAAATCGTCCCTGAAGGCGGCCGGCAGATTTCTGCGGGATTCGTCTGCTATACGGGTGCGGTGACGGAAATTCGCGGCGTTCCGAAGCTCGTCGACGCCATGGCGCTTTGCAGGACGCAGGTGAAGCTGCTGCTCGTCGGCCCGTTCACGGAAAAGCGCGGGCAGGCGATGTGCGAGGCAAGCCCCGGTTGGAGCCGGGTCGAGGCGTTCGGCAGGCTCGATCGCGCGGCGATGCGGGATCATATGGCGCGGTGCGTGGCCGGTCTCGTCACGTTCCTTCCCGTCGCGAACCATGTCGCGGCGCAGCCCAACAAACTGTTCGAATACATGGCCGCCGGACTTGCGGTGATCGGTTCTGATTTCCCGCTGTGGAAGACCATCATCGAAGGCGAGGGCTGCGGAATCTGTGTCGACCCGAACGATCCGCGCGCCATCGCCGCGGCGATCGACGCCCTGAACGCCGATCCAGAACGCGCGAGGCGCATGGGCGAAGCTGGTCGGCGGGCGGTGGTCGCGCGCTATAACTGGAATGCCGAGGCCGAAAAGCTCGTCGCGTTCTACGAGGAACTTGCGTCGTAGCGAGCGTATTTGGCGCGATTGAGCACCGCATAGCGTCCGCACAGATATGCACTTCGAAGCGCCCCGAAGCCTTCGCGATGGCGGTAGATGTGCCAAAAGAAGCGCAGCACCTTCATCTTGTCCGACGAGACGCTTCGCGCGCCCACGCGGTAGGTCGCGAGTTTCTGCTGCAATCCGAGGATGCGCGTGCCGTCGCGCGTCAGTTCCAGCCACAGCGCGTAGTCTTCATGGCCGCAGATCGGAAAGGGCGGACGGCCCAACTTTTCCGCGTCGTAGATGGCCGTCAGGCAGCCGATGCTGTTGCCTTTGAGGAGGCTCGCATAGTCGGCGGAAGCGGGCGGCATGAAGGCGCCGATCTTATCGCCGCCGGTATCGACGACGTCGAAGCCCGTACACGAGATCGCCGCGCCTGCCTTATCCATTGCGCTCAACTGGAGCTCGGTCTTGCGCGGCGACCACAGATCGTCGGCGTCGAGAAAGGCGACATAGCGCGAACTCGCCTCGGCCAGCGCCAGATTGCGCGGCACGGCCGGGCCACCGCTGTTGCTGCCGGTCGACAGGAGGCGGATACGCGGGTCGCGCTCGGCATGGCGCCCGACGACATCGACCGTGCCGTCGCTCGACATGTCGTCGACGACGATCAGTTCGAAGTCCTGAACGGTCTGCGACAGGACGGATTCTATGGATTGCGCGATCGTCGCTTCGGCATTGAAGGCGGGCATGACGACGCTGACGAGGGGCATGAGATCGGCCTTGGAGCGAAGAACGGCGAGGTTGACAAACGGGTGCTCCGCTCGTGATAGCACCTTGATGCGAAGCTTCACACAGGACATGGCATGACCGCCGCCTCTCGCGACCCGGCCCCCGGCGGCAAGCGCCTGCTCGATATCGCGATCGCGCTGCCGCTCCTGCTCGTCGCTTCGCCGGTCCTCACCGTCCTCGTCCTGGCGATCAGGCTCGATTCGACGGGGCCGGGGCTGTTCCGGCAGATGCGCGTCGGGCGGGACGAGCGTGCGTTCACTTGCCTGAAGCTGAGGACCATGCGGGCGGATACGGGCGATCGCGCCACGCATCTGACGTCGGCCGATCAGGTGACGCGCATCGGCGGTTTCCTGCGGCGAACCAAGCTCGACGAGCTTCCCCAGCTTTGGAACGTTCTCAAGGGCGAGATGAGCCTGGTGGGTCCACGCCCCTGCCTCCCCTCACAGGACGAGTTGATCGTCGCCCGCCGCCGACGCGGCGTGTTTCTCGTCCGCCCGGGGATCACCGGCCTTGCGCAGGTGAGAGGCATCGACATGTCTGACCCCGCGCGGCTCGTCGAGCTCGACGCGCGCTACGTCGAAACGATGACGATGGCGGGCGATCTGGGCATCCTGGCGCAGACCCTTATTGGCAAGGGGCAGGGCGACCGGACTGCATAGACCAGCTTATTCGAAGCCGATCAACTTGACACAGGATTACCGATTGCGATGGGCCGCGATGGCCTCGTACTCGAGCAGGAAAATGTCCATCCCGAAAAAGCAGAACGCACAATAGGCGACGGGGCGCGCCAATGCTGAGACCAGCAATTTCAGCCCCATCGGAATGCGCTCTTTGTGAATGGTGTTGCCGTTCAGGAGCCAGAAGATTTCTTGAAATCGCATGACCCGCAACAGCCGCTTCGGGCAGACCGAAACGCCCTGCCGCCCCATCTCCTCCACATATGTTTCCGCCGCAAGGCGCTCGAATTTGCCTTTTCCGCTCGAAAAGCGTCGCAGACTGGCGCCGTGAGGGCCCATGGATACGTTTTCCCAGTCGACAATGGTCGCCTTGTCTCCGTTGATCAGGACATTGGGGCCTTTCAGGTCGTTGTGGGTCAGGACGCTGTCAGCCTCGGTCAGTTCGAAGCAGGCGAGGTCCTCGATCGACTTCAAGACCTGCAGGTGCCGGCCGAACTCTCGACGCTGCTGATGCGTCAGCTTCCAACTGACACGTCGGTGGCAAGGGGCAACCCACCAGGCGCGCGATGGCAGCTTCATCGTCTCCGGTGCGGCATGCAGTGCTGCCGTAACGCGTGCGATCGACCTTACGGTGCTGACTACAGCTTCGGACGGCATGGTGTTGAAACTGGAATAAGTGTCCCCGTCTTCATGGCTCCACACATCGATCTGCTCGTCGCCGAGCTGGATTGATGCCAGCAATTCTGGAACTGGAAGGCCTCGACCGGATAGAATGCGGCTCGTCTCGACGGAGCGCTTCAACGTGCAGATGCGGACATGGAAAGTCAGCGGGGAATCGCCCGTCCGACCGTCAATTTTCCAGAATGAACGGCGGTTTTGCTTCCCATGGGCGCTGTTGGATGCGTCCGTGCGAATTGCGCGGGTCAATTCGACCGCACCGAACCGCGGCAGGAGAGCTGCGGCGATTGCACTGGCGCGTCGTGCCCCGATCTCCCCAATGGACATTGCACACCTTGACGAAAATAGCGCCGCGCGTTCACACAATCGAAGCAGGTTGAGACCTGCAACGCAATACACGCAAAAGGCTCAGCTACCCGTCCTGTTGAGGTCCCGTATCAGGGAAAGACGAACGGCTTCGGCAGCCTCTCGTGCTGCCCGGTCCTGTGCGTCCTGTTGGGCTCTCCTTGCGGCGAATTGTTGCCGGCTGACGTCGAAGGCAGCGCGGGAAGACGTGCGCCCTTCGGCAACGACGCGACCATCGCGATTGCGCAGGCTGTACTGCACCGTGACCGTCGATACGGCCGAGGTCGGCTCCTGCTCTCGGCTGCGCTGGATGGCAGCTGCAGAGGTTCGTGAGGTCCGCGCCGAAATCGCCAGGTCATAATCCGCCTGCGCCGGCTCGCCCGCGCCGCCGCTGAAAAGGAATATCAGATGATTGCGAACGTCCTGCGTCGTGCGGTCCCTAGCCGGGGAAATCGAAATCCTGGACAGATCGACGACGCCGGCGTTCGAGACCGTTCTCGCCACGACCGATCCATCGCCCTGGTAGAGAGGTTGTACCGTGCATCCTGACAAGGCGATCAGGATCGCAGCTAGTGTAATTCCGCGCATCATACCGTGTGGTTCCCTCGCCGTTGCGTACACCTACCGTGAAAATCCGCCACCGGGCAACACGAAAGACACCAGCGAGTTGCCGCAGACTCGGCAGGCGAGGGCTCGATCGTCAGTCTTTCGCGCTGAGCTGCTGTTGCAGTCTTTCCAGCATGCCGAGGCAGGCGTCGAGTTGGGCGATTTCGACGAATTCGTCCGGCTTGTGCGCCTGCGCGATCGATCCGGGGCCGCAGATGACGGCCGACATGCCCATGCTCTGGAAGAGGCCGGCTTCGGTGCCGAAAGAAACGAGTTCGGCTTCGTGCGCGCCGGTCAGTTCGAAGACGATGTCGCGGGCTTCGGACTGCGAAACCGGCAAAAGGCCCTGCACCTCGCCGACGACATGGGTAACGATGTCGGCATGGGCGCAGACGTTGCGCATGGCGGGGCGCAGAACATCGTCGATATAGGCGGCGAGTTCGGCCTTCACATGGTCGGAATCGTCGGTGTGGACCGGCCGCATTTCCCATTCGACCGAGCATTGGCCGGCGATGGTGTTGCGGGCATTGCCGCCGGCCATCCTGCCGACCTGCACAGTCGTCCAGGGCGGCGAGAACCGGCTGCCGGCAGGTGCGCGTGTCTTCAGTTCCTCGCCGAGTTCGAGGAGGCGCATGACGTATCGCACGGCGTATTCGACGGCGTTGACGCCCTTGTCCGGCTGCGAGCCGTGGCCGTCCATGCCGGTGAATTCGGTCGTGTATTCGTAGCAGCCCTTGTGACCCTCGATGACGCCCATCAGGGTCGGCTCGCCGACAATGGCGACCGACGGCTTGATGCCGGCCTTGGCGAGTTCGGCGACGAGCGCCTGGCCGCCGAGGCAGCCGACCTCCTCGTCATAGGTGAAGGCGAAGTGGAGCGGGCGCGCCAGCCTCGCGGCGGCGAAGCGCGGCGCCATCGCGAGCGATGCCGCGATGAAGCCCTTCATGTCGCAGGTGCCGCGCCCGTAGAGTTTTCCGTCGCGCTCGGTGAGGGTGAACGGGTCGCTCGACCAGTCCTGGCCCTCGACCGGGACGACGTCCGAATGGCCGGAAAGCACGATGCCGCCATCGCCTTCCGGGCCGATCGTGGCGAAGAGGTTGGCCTTGGTGCCGGACGGATCGAGCGATACAGAAAGCCGCGCGCCAGCGCTCGACAGAAGATCGCTCGCATAGGTGATCAGTTGCAGATTGCTGTCGGCCGACACAGTCGGGAAGGCGACGAGATCGGCGAGGATCGCGCGGGTCCGGGCAAGGTCGCTCAACGGCCTATTCCTTGACGATGAGCTTGCGCGGGCGGTCGCAGAAGCATTCGGCCGCGCCGTCGTCGCGGATCAGAATGCTTTCGGTGATCTCGAGCCCCCAATCGTCCATCCAAAGGCCCGGCATGAAATGGAACGTCATGCCCGCTTCCAGTACGGTCTCGTCTTCCTTGCGGAAGGAGATGGTGCGCTCGCCCCAGTCCGGCGGATAGGAGATGCCGATCGGATAGCCGCAGCGCGCGTCGCGCTTGATACCGGCCTTGAGCAGCGAGGCGTGAAGGGCGTTGGCGACGTCGCAGGCGCGATTGCCGGGCCGCGCGGCCTCGAGGCCGGCCTCCAGCCCTTCGACGAGCGCCTTTTCCGCGTCGACGAGATATTGCGGCGGCTTGCCGAGGAAGACGGTGCGGCAGAACGGGGTGTGGTAGCGGCGATAGCACCCGGCGATCTCGAAGAACGTCGCCTCGCCGCGTTTGAACTCGCGCCCGTCCCAGGAAAGATGCGGCGCTGCGGCGTCGGTGCCCGAGGGGAGAAGCGGCACGATGGCGGCGTAGTCTCCCCAGTGGCCGTCCGCGCCGCGGATCGCATCGCGATAGATTTCGGCGACGAGCTCGTTCTTCTTCAGCCCCGGCTCCATGCGCTCGGCGATGCCGTCGACGACCACCTCGGCGATGCGCGCGGCACGGCGCATGAAGACGATTTCCTCGTCGGACTTGACGGTGCGCTGCCAGTTCACCAGCGCCGTGGCGTCGACGAAGGTCGCGTTGGGGAGCGCCTTTTCGAGCGTCAGATACGCCTTGGCGGAGAAATAGTAATTTTCGAGTTCTAGGCCGATGCGTTTGCCGGCATAGCCGTGCCGCGTAAGAATCTCTGCCAGATCCTGCATCGGATGGCGCACGGTCGACTGCACATATTGCTCGCCATAGGGCTGCACATCGTCGGGCGACATCCAGACGGTGCGCAGCGCACCATTGCCGTCCTGCGCACGGCCCCACCAGATCGGGTCGCGATCATGGAAGACGATCACGCCCTGGTGGACGTAGAAGGACCAGCCATCATAGCCGGTGATCCACGACATGTTGGACGGGTCCTCGACGAAAAGGACGTCGATCTCCTTGTCGGCCATCGCCTTTCGCACCTTGGCGAGGCGGCGGTCATATTCGGGGCGGGAGAAGGGCAGGTCGATCGCTGGCATCGCAGGTCTCGCAAGGAGGAAGTGACGCTGCACGCTATCCGAACCGCAGCCGCGATGAAAAGCGGCAGTTGCGACCATCGGTGACGGATCATTGGCACAAGGGTTTTCTTATCCCCCGCCGCTGATCCATAACCGGAGCGACCTCAACTCAAGGAGCCCAAGCGATGCTGAAGAACGACATGCTCGACCAGTGGGACCGTGCGCATTTCTTCCACCCGTCGACCCATCTCGCCCAGCACGAGCGGGGCGAGACGCCGAACCGGATCGTGACCGGGGGCAAGGGCGTCCATATCGAGGATCGCGACGGCAACCGCCTGCTCGACGCCTTCGCCGGGCTCTATTGCGTCAATGTCGGCTATGGGCGGCCTGAGATCGCCGAGGCGATCGCTGCCCAGGCGAAGGAGCTCGCCTACTATCACGCCTATGTCGGCCACGGCACGGAAGCGTCGATCACGCTGGCGCAGATGGTGCTGGAGCGGGCGCCCAAGAACATGTCGAAAGTCTATTTCGGGCTTGGCGGCTCGGATGCGAACGAGACCAACGTCAAGCTCGTCTGGTACTACAACAACATTCTTGGCCGGCCTGAAAAGAAGAAGATCATCTCGCGCTGGCGCGGCTATCACGGCTCGGGGCTCGTGACGGGCTCGCTGACCGGGCTGAAGCTCTTCCACGACAAGTTCGACCTGCCGCTGGAGCGCATCCTTCACACCGAGGCGCCCTACTATTTCCGCCGGCCCGATGCGGCGATGAGCGAGGCCGATTTCGTCGCGCATTGCGCAGGCGAACTGGAAAAGCTGATCGCCCGCGAAGGCGCCGACACGATCGCCGCCTTCATCGGCGAGCCGGTGCTGGGCACGGGCGGCATTGTGCCGCCGCCGGCGGGCTACTGGGAGGCGATCCAGGCGGTGCTGCGCAAGCACGACATCCTGCTGATCGCCGACGAGGTCGTGACCGGTTTCGGTCGCCTCGGCACCATGTTCGGCTCGGACCATTACGGCATCGAGGCCGACATGATCACGATCGCCAAGGGATTGACCTCGGCCTATGCGCCGCTTTCGGGCTCGATCATCTCGCAGAAGGTCTGGGAAGTGCTGGCGCGCGGGACGGATGAGAACGGACCGATCGGTCATGGCTGGACCTATTCGGCGCATCCGATCGGGGCGGCGGCGGGTGTTGCCAACTTGAAGCTGATCGACAGCCTCGGGCTGGTGAAGAATGCCGGCGAGACGGGGGCGTATCTGAACGCCGAAATGCGCAAGGCGGTGGGCGACCACGCCCATGTCGGTGACGTTCGCGGCGAGGGGATGCTTTGCGCGGTCGAGTTCGTCGAGGATCGCGACAAGCGCTCGTTCTTCGATCCGGCGAGAAAGATCGGGCCGTCGGTCGCGGCCGCTCTCCTCAAGCGCGGGGTCATCGCCCGGGCGATGCCGCAGGGCGATATCCTCGGCTTCGCCCCGCCGCTTTGCCTGACGCGCGCGGAAGCCGACGAGATCGTGCAGAAGACCGCGGAGGCGGTGGGCGAAGTGCTCGGTTGACCCCCGCCGGCCTCGATCTGATCTTATATAGGTAATTCGGTCTATATATATCTATAATTGCGGCCTCAATCCTGAAGTATTATTGATGTAATTCGATCAATGAATACTAGGGTTCGGGGTGGGGTCTTGAAGGGTATCGTCCTCGCGGGTGGCACCGGCACGCGGCTGTTTCCGCTGACCATTTCCGTGTCGAAACAGCTTTTGCCGGTCTACGACAAGCCGATGATATACTATCCCATCGGCGTTCTGATGCTTGCGGGAATTCGTGAAATTCTCATCATCAGCACGCCGCGGGACAGGCCGGCGTTCGAGATGTTGCTGGGCGACGGATCGATGTTCGGCGTCGACATCTCCTATGCGGAACAGCCAAGCCCCAACGGCCTTGCCGAGGCCTTCATCATCGGGCGGGATTTCGTCGGTACCGACTCCGTCGCCCTCGTGCTCGGTGACAACATCTTCCACGGCGCGGGGCTTTCGGAGCTTTGCCGCGACGCGCGGGCGAGGCCGTCAGGTGCGACGGTCTTCGCCTATTGGGTGGACGATCCGGAGCGTTACGGCGTCGTCTCGTTCGATCCCCAATCCGGGATGGCCGAGACGATCGAGGAAAAGCCCGCCGTCCCGAAGTCGAACTGGGCCGTGACCGGGCTCTATTTCTACGACAACGACGTGCTCGACATCGCGGCCGGCATCAAGCCATCGGCGCGCGGCGAACTGGAAATCACCGACGTCAACAACGCCTATCTTGCACGCGGCGACCTCAACGTCGCGCGGCTCGGCCGCGGCTATGCGTGGCTCGACACCGGAACGCATGACAGCCTGCACGAAGCCACCGCCTTCGTGCGGACGATCGAGAAGCGACAGGGCATCAAGGTGATGTGTCCCGAGGAGATCGGCTTCGGGCTCGGCTACCTGACCGACGAGCAACTCATGAAGCGGGCCGATGCGCTCGGCAAGACCGAATACGCGGCCTATCTGCGGCGACTGAAGGATATCGTCCGTGCTTGAGGTGCGCCCGCTCGCCATTCCCGAAGTGCTGGAGATCGTGCCGCGCAAGTTCGGCGATGCGCGCGGCTTCTTTTCTGAAACCTACAATTCGCGGCACCTGCAGGAAGCGGGGATCGATCTCGTCTTCGTCCAGGACAATCATTCCTATTCTGCCGCCAGGGGTGTTTTGCGCGGGCTGCACTATCAGTTGCCGCCCCATGCGCAGGACAAGCTGGTGCGCGTCGTCAGGGGCGCCATCTTCGACGTGGCGGTCGATATCCGCGCAGCATCGCCGACCTTCGGCCGCTGGGTGGGCCTCGAGGTTTCGGCCGCCAGATGGAACCAGATCCTCATCCCGCGCGGCTTCGCTCACGGCTTCGTCACGCTCGAGCCGGACACGGAGGTCGTCTACAAGGTCACGGACCTCTATGTCCCGGCCTGCGACCGGAGCATTCGTTTCGACGATCCGCAGATCGGGATCGCGTGGCCGGTCGATGCGGCCGATCTCCAGCTTTCCGCCAAGGACGAGGCCGCGCCTTCGTTCAAGGCTGCCGAGCTTTTCGGCCGGGCAGCGACGCCCGGTCTTCGCGAACGCGAGCAGGAGGGGACGGCATGAACATTCTCGTCACGGGCGGTGCGGGCTTCATCGGCTCTGCCGTCATCCGCCACCTGGCCGGACGGCAGGGTGTCAGGATCGTCAATCTGGACAAGCTGACCTATGCCGGCAATCTCGCCTCGCTCGGCGCGGCAGCGTCGTCGCTGCACTATCGCTTTCACCAGGCGGACATTTGCAACGATGCTGCGGTGCTCGAAATCCTGAGGGCCGAAGAGATCACGCATGTCATGCACCTGGCTGCCGAAAGCCATGTCGACCGCTCGATCGACGGGCCGGGTGACTTCATCCAGACCAACATCGTCGGCACGTTCAAGGTGTTGAATGCGGCCTTGGCTTTTTGGCGCGAACTGCCCGGCGAGCGGCGCGATGCGTTCCGCTTCCATCACGTCTCCACCGACGAGGTTTTCGGCGACCTGCCGTTCGACAGCGGCGTCTTCACGGAAGACACGCCCTACGATCCGTCATCGCCCTATTCGGCCTCCAAGGCCGCGTCCGATCATCTGGTCCGCGCCTGGCATGCGACCTATGGTCTTCCGGTCGTCCTTTCGAACTGCTCCAACAATTACGGCCCCTGCCACTTTCCCGAAAAGCTCATACCGCTCGTCATTTTGAACGCGCTGCACGAGTGCGAAATTCCCGTTTACGGGCAGGGCAGCAACGTGCGCGACTGGCTTTATGTCGAAGACCATGCGCGCGCGCTGGAACTCGTGGCGACGAAAGGCCGGCCGGGCGAAAGCTACAATGTCGGCGGACGTGCGGAGCGCACCAATCTTCAGGTCGTCGAGACGATCTGCGATCTTCTCGACCAGCGCCGGCCGCGGGGCGGTGCGAGGAGCTATCGCGACCTGATCCGGTTCGTCGCCGATCGCCCGGGCCACGACCGCCGCTATGCCATCGACCCCTCCAAGATCGAGCGCGAACTCGGATGGCGGGCGCAGGAATCGTTCGAGACCGGCATCGCGAGGACCATCGACTGGTATCTGGACAACAGGTCATGGTGGCAGCCGATCCGGGAGCGCTCCTATGCCGGGGAAAGGCTCGGCAGGGTCGCCTGACATGGCGCTGCGGCTTCTCGTGACGGGCAAGGATGGGCAGATCGCGAAGGCGCTTGCCCGGGCTGCGTCGGGCGAAGTCGAAATCGTCTGCGCCGGCCGGCCCGAACTCGACGTCACCGATGCCGCCTCGGTCCGCGCCGCGATCGCGCGCCATCGCCCCGACATCGTCATCAACCCTGCCGCCTATACTGCGGTCGACAAGGCCGAGAGCGAGCCGGATATCGCCTTCGCGGTGAACCGCGATGGAGCGGGCAACGTTGCGAAGGAGGCGGCTGAGGCGGGACTGGCGATCATCCATCTCTCGACGGATTATGTCTTTTCCGGCGAAGGGAGCGCGCCCTATGTCGAGACGGACGCGACCGGTCCGGTCGGCGTCTACGGCGGCTCGAAGCTGGCCGGAGAGGCCGCGGTCGCACGCGCCAACGACCGGCATGTGATCCTGCGCACGTCCTGGGTCTATGCCCCCTGGGGCAACAATTTCGCCCGGACAATGCTGCGTCTGGCCGGGGATCGGGATGTGGTGCGCGTCGTCGCCGACCAGTGGGGGGCGCCGAGCTACGCGCCCGACATCGCGGCCGGCATTCTCGCAGTCTGCGGTGCTGTCGCCGAGCGGCCCTTGCAAGCCGACTGGCACGGCGTCTTCCACATGACGAATGGCGGCTGCACGAGTTGGGCAGGCTTTGCCGAGGAGGTGTTCGCGCGGTCGCGGGAAGCGGGCGGAGCCTGTGCCGCGGTCGAGCCGATCGCCACCGCGCAATATCCGACCCCCGCGAAGCGGCCGGCAAATTCGCGTCTCGATAACCGTCGCTTCAACGCGACGTTCGAGCATGAACTGCCGCATTGGCGCGATGGCGTCCGTCGTTTCGTCGAGGCCGTCCGCGAAGGCTGAACGGCCTCGTTCAGCGCGCTCCCGCGCTGGCTTTCGCCATGCGCATCTGGACGATCTGCATCAGCGCGATGGCGAAGAGAACGGCCGCTCCGATCAGCGTCGTCGTCAGTTCGGGCGCGACCATCAGGATCGCCGCGACCGCGAGCAGCGGCCTCTCGAAGGCGCGCAGCGGCTGGATCAGATAGCCCGAAAACGCCGCCGACAGGGCGGTGATGCCCAGTGCTGCGCCCGTGAAGGCCAAAAGGAATGCGTCGAGCGAAAAGCCTTCGACGACGATCAGCAGGGACGGCGAGAAGACGAAGACGAACGGAATGAGCACCTTGCCGATGCTGAGCCTGAAGGCCGTGTTGCCGGCCCGGAACGGGTTGGCGTTGGCGATGCCCGCGGCGGCGTAGGCGGCAAGCGCGACGGGAGGCGTGATGTCGGCAAGGACGCCGTAGTAGAAGACGAAGAAATGCGCCACGAGCGGCTCGACGCCGAGCATGCCCAGGATCGGCGCGGCGACGGTCACCATGATCAGGTAGTTGGCTGTCGTCGGGATGCCGCAGCCCATGAGAACGCACACGACGCCCGTCAGAACGAGCGTGATGATGAGCGTCAGTGTCTGCGGCTGGAGCAGTTCGAACGGGATGAAGGGCTGGAGGGCGCTGGCCCAGGTCGCCGCCGTCGAGGTGACGATGAAGGACACCTTGAAGCTGACGCCCGTCAACGTGACGACGCCGATCACCATGCCGACCGTCGCGGCCGCGGCGCCGACCGCGAGCGCGAATTTCGCGCCGAGGACGAAGCTGTCGAAGATGTCGCGAATGGTGATGCGGTTCTTCGGGTTCGCGATGCCGATGACCATGCACGCTGTGATGCCCCAGAAGGCGGCGAGATAGGGCGTATAGCCGTTCATCAGAACGCCGATCAGGACGAAGAGCGGGATCACCGTCGGCCAATCGTGCCGCAGCACCTGCCACACGCGGGGCAGTTCGTCGGCAGTCAGGCCGCGCAGGCCGAGCCGCTTGGCCTCGAAATGGACCTGCATCAACACACCGAAGAAGTGCATGAAGGCGGGCACGAGGGCGGCGATGAGAATGTCGGTATAGGGAATGCCGAGGAACTCGACCATCAGGAACGCCGCGGCGCCCATGACGGGCGGCGTGATCTGGCCGCCGGTGCTGGCCGCGGCCTCGACGGCGGCAGCGAAGTGGCGCGGATAGCCGACGCGGATCATCGCCGGGATCGTCAGCGATCCCGTCGTCACCGTATTGGCGATCGAGGAGCCAGAGATCGAACCGAGAAGTGCGGACGACAGGACGGAAACCTTGGCCGGCCCGCCTGAAAAGCGCCCGGCGACGGCTGATGCGAGATCGATGAACAGCTTACCGAGGCCCATCCGCGTCGCGAGCACGCCGAACAGCACGAAATGGAAGACATAGGTGGCGACGACGCCGACCGGCAGGCCGAAGATGCCCTGGCTGGTCAGATAGAGGTGGTTCACCAGCCCGGACCAGCTCGTGCCCGGATGGACCAGAATGCCGGGCGCGCTGCGCCCGAACAGCGCATAGGCCATGAAAAGGCAGGCGATGACGGGCAGCGGCCAGCCCATCGAGCGGCGTGTCGCCTCGAGCAGGACGACAATCAGGATGGTGCCCATTACGACGTCGATCGGCAGGGGATTGCCGACGCGAAAGGCAAGATCGTTGAAAATCCAGGGCACGTACATGACGGATACCGCACCGGCGAGCGCGAATGCCCAGTCGATGAGCGGAATGCCTCCTGGTCGCAGCAATGACGATCGGTAGAGCGACTTCTGGCCGGTCGGGGTCGCTGCGAAGACGAGAAAGATCAGCCCGATCACGAACGCCATGTGGACGCCGCGATGCGTGACCTCGCGCAAGAGGCCAAAGCCGGCCGTGTAGTAGTGGAAAACCGAAAGGGTGAAGAGGAGGCCGGCCACCAGCCAGCCGACTGCCGGGCCCAGCGGGCGGAACCGCACCTCCGGGTCGAACTTCTCCTCCAGTTCCGCAAGGTCGGGCTGGTCGGTCTGGCTTGCGGACTGGGTCATCGGCGTCGTTTCGTCGGTTCATGGAAAAGAAGATGCCATTCGCCGAAGCTCGGCGAATGGCAGGGCATTGCGGTCGTCGGCAACGATGGCGCGCCGGCTATTCCTGAAGCAGGCCGGCTTCCTTGTAGAAGCGCTCGGCGCCGGCGTGGAGCGGGATGCCGACGCCTTCGAGCGCGGTTTCCTTCACGATCGACGCGCCCTTGGCGTGCCCATTGTCGAGCAGGGCGCGCGAATTGTCGTTCCAAAGCGCCTTGGTGATCTCGTAGATGAGATCGTCGGGCTGCTCCGCGCTGGTCACCCACTGGGCGCCGACGCTGATGCTCTGGACGTCGTCCGGCACGCCCTCATAGGTGCCGCCGGGGATGGTATGCTCGGCGAAGAAGCCGTATTCCTCGAGCAGCGCGTCTGCTTCAGGTCCCTCGATCGGAACGAGGACGATGTCCTGACTGGTTGCCAGTTCGGTGATCGCACCGGCCGGGAAGCCGCCGACGAAGAAGAAGGCGTCCATGTTGTTGTCGCGCATGAGGTCCGCAGCCTGGTTCGGCTTGAGGAACTCGGCCTCGACATCGTCTTCGGAAAGGCCGTAGGCCTCGAGGATGATGCGGGCATCGACGAGCGTTCCCGAACCCGGCTCGTCGAGCGAAACCTTCTTGCCGGCAAGATCGGCGACCGAGGCGATGCCGGCATCCGCGCGTGCGACCAGATGGATGCTTTCGGGATAAAGATTGGCGATGGCGCGCACGTTTTCGAGTGCGCCCTTGCCCTCGAAGACGCCGGTGCCCGTGTGCGCCCAGTAGGCGACGTCGGACTGCGAGAAGCCGGATTCGATCTGGCCGCTGGCAATGCCGTTGATGTTGGCGACCGAGCCGTTGGAGGCGAGCGCAGTCGCGATCACGCCGGGCGCGCCGCAGCTTCCGCCTTCCTCGCAGGCGCGGGAGCCTGGCGGGTTGGAGATGGCGTTGGACAACAGGCCGCCGATCGGAAAATAAGTGCCGGCCGTGCCGCCGGTCGCGATGCGGAAGAACTGGATGTCCTGCGCAGTGGCCGGAAGCGTGGCAAGGCCGCCCGCGATCGAAAGGATGGCTGCGGCTTTCGCCAGCCCGTTGAATGAAAGGCTCATGGTTCTCTCCTCATTGGCTGAGACGCTCCCGGATGTTCCCAGGGCCGCAATGTTTCCGCTCGTACGTGGGAGTGCAAGCCTCATTCTCGCCATCATTGGCGCCGGCCCACCGATTTGCGGGCAATTGCGTCGCTGCGCCAGCCGATTAGCCGCTCTGGGCCAGCGCTAGTCAGAGGCCGGTCGAAGCGCCGTCGCTAGGTCGTTCCAGACCTCCTGCCGCCGGATCTTTCCGTCTTCCACCTCGAACCGGTCAATGAACCGGACGTTCGCGAACGGCGTCCCGTCCGGCTGTTCGCCGTGAAGCGTGCCAGAAACGAAGACCGTGGTCGTGGTGCCAGCATGGCTTTCGTTCACGCTGTCGACCGTCTTGCGCACAAAGCGGTAGCGCGGCGCGGAAAAGGCGACCAGGTCCTCCAGTCGGGTCATCCGCGTACCGTTAGTCGGGCCGGGAAACACCATCTCGAAGTCCGGGCTCAAATGCCTGCGCGCCCCGTCGAGGTCGCGCGCTTCCATCAGGCGCAGAAAGTCGAGCACGATCTCGCTCGCCGGACGCAAGGCGGCGCCGGGCGATCGTGGCGCGCGCCCGCGCATATAGCTGTCCGCATCGACTTCCTCGAACACCACGGTGATTGCGTCCAGCGGTGCTTGGAGCGTCGCCGCGACGGCATCCGTCAGCCGCTCGGCAAGGCGCCTGCGGACGTCGGCCGCATAGCCCCGGATCAGCGTTCCGCGAATGATCGGCATGGTCGGGCTCCGTTTCGGCAAATTTAGTTGCTTGCTATAATGGTATATTGTTATATCATTAGTCAATGACGCAGCGGCAATGCCGGCGCGTAGCTCGGTCGAGCGGGAGAGGGCATGGGCGAATTCATGGGCGATATGGGTCGGGAGCAGAAGTCGCAGTCGTCGGGCACGGCCGTGCCGCGCCGAGCGCTGATCGACCCGACGTCGCGCGTGCCGCTCTACCACCAGATCCTGATCATCCTGCGCAACCAAATATTTTCGGGCGAACTGCGTCCTGGCGCGGCTCTGCCGGGCGAACAGGAACTGGCCGAGCGTTTCGCCGTATCGCGCATCACGGCCAAACGTGCGCTGAACGAGCTTGCCGATGCCGGGCTTGCGGTGCGCGAGCGTGGTCGCGGGACGCGCGTTTCCGATACGCCGCCCGCGCCGACGATCAAGACTTCGGTCGAGGGCTGGCTGGAAAACATCTCGCTGATGGGCGTGGCGACCGATGTCGAAGTGCTCGAGTTCGACTACGTCCCGGCCCTGGCCGAAGTGGCTGAGGCCTTGCTTGTCAAGCAGGGCACGATCGTCCAGCGGACGGTGCGCGTGCGTTCGCTGGACGGCGAACCGATGTCGCATCTGGTGACCTACGTCCCGGAGGACATCGGGCGGTCCTTCGATCGTGACGAGATGGGAAGCTTTCCGCTCCTGACGCTGATGGAGCGCCACGGCGTCAAGGTAGCCGATGCGCGTCAGAGCGTCTCGGCGACGCTGGCCGAACCGGAGATCGCCCGCGCGCTGTCGATCCATGCCGGCTCGCCGCTCATCGATGTCAGGCGCATCGTTCGCGATGTCGACGACCGGCCGGTCGAGTTCATCCGCGTGCTCTACCGGCCCGACAAGTACCAGTTCGAGATGAACTTGAAGCGCGTCCGCCGCCGCGAGGGAATGCAGTGGCAGTCGCTCGGCCAGGACCCGTCCGGCCGTTCGAACGACAAGTGATCCAATCATAAGAAAAGAGAGGAACTGACATGAAGACGCTTATCCATACGCCCATCAAACGCCGGCAGTTTCTGGCCGGAGCCGGAACCGCAGCCCTCGTGACGGGCTTTCCGGCTGTCCTGCGTGCGCAGGAGCCCGACGCGATCCGTCTCGGCCTGGTTCACCCGGTGACCGGCTTCGTCTCGTTTTCCGGCACGCAGTGCCGTGTCGGCGCGGAGATGGCTATCGCCGATATCAACGCCGCCGGCGGCATCCAGTCGATGAACGGCGCCAAGCTCGAAGCGATGCTCGCCGACAGCCAGGGCCGTCCGGAACTCGGAGCGTCCGAGACTGCTCGCCTGATCGAGGCCGGCGCGACCGGCATCATCGCGGGCTATTCGTCGGCAATCTCGCTCGCGACCTCGCAGGAAGCGGCCAAGACGATGACGCCCCACATCGTCGATGTCGGCGTTGCCGACAACATCATGGAACGCAATCTCGAAAACACGTTCCGCTTCGCGCCCGGCTTCGGCTCCGTGGCGAATTCTGCCGTGGAAGCCCTGAAGGCGATCAACGCCAGCGGCGAGGCCAAGACGGCCGTCATCATCCACGAGGAGTCGCTGTTCGGCACCGGCACGGCCGAACTCCTTGCCAAGGAGCTGCCGAATATCGGCATCGAAGTTCTGGAGGTCATCCGCCACGCCAATCCGACGCGCGACTTCACCAACATCGCGCTTCAGCTCCGCTCGCTGCAGCCGGACCTCATCATTCCCGCCAACTACTACAACGAATACGTGCTCCTCGCCCGCACGCTGCGCCAGCAGCGCATCGCGGCCAAGGGCATCTACTCGGTGCTCGGTGGCGCGGCCTCGAATCTGCAATTCGTCCAGGAATTCCCGGAAGCGGCCGAGAACATCATGGACTGCAACCACTGGTACGACCCGAATTCCGAAGTCGCGGTGCAGCGTCGCGCCGCCGCCGAGGAGAAGGGCCTGTTCTACACTTACGAGATCTTCCTTGCCTACAACGCCGTCGCCTTCCTCGCCGATGCGATCGAACGCGCGGGATCGACCGAGAACGAGGCCATCATCGAGGCGCTCAACTCCTCGACCTGGGACAATCACGGCATGCCCTACGGGCCGACCAAGATCGAGAACGGCCAGAACACTGGGGCGCAGGCGGTCAATACGCAGGTTCAGGGCGGCGAGATCCAGGTGGTCCTGCCGGAAGAATTCGCCTCCGCCGAGGTGATCTTCCCGGTCCCGGCCTGACCTTCCGCCTGAACGAAACGGGCGCGGGGCATGGCTCCGCGCCGCATCACAGGTTGTGACATGATCGATCCGGTCATCCTGATACCATCGCTGATCAACGGGCTGACGACGGGCGCGCTCTACGCGCTCGTCGCGCTCGGCCTGACGCTGATCTACGGTGTCCTGCACATCATCAACTTCGCCCATGGCGCGATGCTGATGATGGCGCTTTACGGCGTCTTCTTCCTGAACCGCCTGTTCGGCATCGATCCCTATGTGGCGCTTCTGATCGTGCCGCCGGCCATGTTCGCGATCGGCTACGCGCTCCAACGCGGCATCATCGGCCGGGCCAGCCATGGCCGCGACGAGAATATCCTGCTCGTCACGCTGGGCCTCTCGATCATCATCGAGAACATGGCGCTCTATTTCTTCCGCTCCGACACGCGAACCATCGAGACGCCCTATTCCTTCGAGGTGGTCGAGTTTGCCGGTGCATTCGTTCCCGTCGCCAAGGTCGTCGCCTTTTTCGGCGCGCTGGTGACGGCCGCGCTGCTTTGGGCCTTCATGTCGAAGACCGATCTCGGTCGCGCCATCCGCGCGCTCGCCAAGGAACGCAAGGGCGCGCGGCTCGTCGGCATCAATGTCGACCACGTCTTCGCCATGAGCTTCGGCATCGGCGTCGCCTGCCTTGGCGTTGCGGCCTGCCTCTTGATGCCGAGCTACTACGTCAATCCGCAGGTCGGCTACGGCTTCGTGCTGATCGCCTTCACCACGGTCGTCCTCGGCGGCATGGGCTCCTTCGTCGGCGCCATGATCGGCGGGCTGGTGATCGGCGTGGTGGAAGCCATGGGCGGGTTGTTCCTGGGGGACAGCCTCGGCCAGTTCGGCATCTTCGCCATCTTCATCCTGATCCTGATGTTCCGCCCGACGGGACTTCTGGGTCACAAGGTCTGAGGCGGGCGGATGATCAACACCAAGCAACTCGTCGCTCTTCTCGTCATTTTCGGCCTGATCGCCACCTGTCCATTCTGGATCGTCTCGCCCTCGACGCTGAACACGGTGATCGCGATCCTCTACATCGCGCTGCTCGGCCAGGCGTGGAACATTCTCGGCGGCTATGGCGGCCAGTTCTCCTTCGGCCATGCGGCCTTCTTCGGCACCGGCGCCTATACGGTGGCGGTGCTTCAAATCCAGTTCGGCATCAATCCGTGGCTGGGCATGGTCGCCGGCGGGCTTCTCGCCATGGGCGTCGCGCTCTTCGTCGGCTTCGCCTCGTTCCGCTACGGCCTGCGCGGCTCCTATTTCGCGCTGGTGACGCTCGCCTTCGCAGAAGTGCTGCGCATCCTGTCGAACTCGGTCGGCTTTACCGGCGGTGGCGTCGGCATCCTGATCCCGCTCGAGCGCGACATCGCCAACATGCAGTTCGCCGACAATCGCGGTTATTTCTGGCTGATCTGGACGCTCTGCCTCGCCTGCTTCCTCACTGTCTGGTGGCTCGGCCGCTCGCGCTTCGGCGCCTGGCTGATGGCCGTGCGCGACAATGAGGATGCGGCTCGCGCATTGGGCGTCGACGTGTTCAAGACCAAGATGGGCGCAGTTGCGCTCTCCGGCTTTTTCTCCGGGCTTGCTGGCGTCTTCTACGCCCAGTTCTACCTCTATCTTGACCCGCTGATCGCTTACGGCTCGGCGATCTCGATCGAATCGCTTCTGGTGCCGATCATCGGCGGCATGGGCACATTGTTCGGCCCGCTGATCGGCGCCGCCGTCATCCACACGCTGTCCGAAGTCACGCGCCACAATATCGGCGACGTGCCGGGCGTCGCGCTGGCGATCTACGGCGTGCTCCTGATCGTGATCGTCATGTTCCTGCCGCGCGGCCTGATCAGCATCTTCTCCGTTGCAAAGCGGGCATTTTCGAAGCGGAGGCCGGCCAATGCTTGAGGTCAATGGCATCTCCAAATCCTTCGGCGGGCTGAAGGCGGTCGACAACGTGTCGATGAAGATCGCCGAAGGCAGTCTCGTCTCCTTGATCGGGCCGAACGGCGCGGGCAAGACGACGTTCTTCGCGCTCGTCACCGGCTTCCACAAGCCGGACAGCGGAACGGTGACGCTCGCCGGAAGCGACATTCTGGGCGTCAAGCCGAGTGACATCGCCCGCGCAGGAATGGTGCGCACCTTCCAGATTGTGCAGCCCTTCGCCGGCCAGACGGTGCGCGAAAACATCGCCGTCGGCGCGCATCTGCGCCATACCTCGCGCCGCGACGCGCTCGACCGGGCGCGGGAGGTGGCCGAGAAAGTGGGCCTCGGCGACCGGCTCGACCAGGATGCTGCCGATCTGACGGTCGCCGGCCGCAAACGACTCGAAGTCGCTCGGGCGCTCGCGACCGATCCCAAGCTTGTCCTCTTCGACGAGGTGCTGGCCGGGCTGAACCCGAGTGAAATCCGCGACGTCATTCCGGTCATCCGCGCCGTGCGGGATTCGGGGGTGACGATCCTTCTGATCGAGCATGTCATGCAGGCCGTCATGAGCTTGTCGGAGTACACCTTCGTGCTCAACCAGGGCCGCTTGATCGCCGAGGGAGAGCCGCGCGCGGTCGCGGCCAACCAGACCGTCGTCGAAGCGTATCTGGGGCCGGGGATGGCCGCACGGCTGAAGCGGCAGGCGGCGGAGGTGCCGGCATGAGCGGCGAGCCCATTCTCGAAGTCTCCGGCCTGCGCGCCGGTTATGGCGCCGTCGAGGTCCTGCGCGGCGTCGATCTCACCATCCGGCGCGGCGACATCGTCGCGCTGCTCGGCTCGAACGGCGTCGGCAAGACGACGTTCAACGCGGTGCTGTCCGGCCTCATCCGGCCATGGGCGGGCAAGGTCGCCTTCAAGGGCAGCGACATCACCGGCATCGGAGCGGCGAGCGTCGTCGACGCCGGCATGAGCCTAGTGCCCGAAGGCCGGCTGATCTTCCCGAACATGACGGTGAAGGAAAACCTGATCCTCGGCTCCTATCGCCGTGCGCGGGGCAATCGCGATGCCAATATCGATAAGATCGTCGCCATCTTCCCGCGCCTGAAGGAGCGGTTCGAGCAGAAGGCGGGTACGCTGTCGGGCGGCGAACAGCAGATGCTGGCGATCGGGCGGGGTATGATGGCCGAGCCGGAACTGCTGATTCTCGACGAACCGTCGCTCGGCCTTTCGCCGCTTCTGGTCGAGGAGATGTTCAATCTCATCCGCCGGCTGAACGAGGAAGGGCTGACGATCCTGCTCGTCGAGCAGAACGTCGCGCAGTCGCTGGAAATCGCGACCACCGGCTACGTGCTGGAAAACGGCGCGATCAGTCTCTCCGGCCCTGCCGCGACGCTGATGGATGATCCGAACCTCCAGCGCTCCTATCTGGGGATATGACCATGTCCCGCCCGACGACCCTTGCCGAAAAGATCATCGCCCGCGCCGCCGGACGTGCGAGCGTTACGCCGGGCGAGGTCGTGACGACGAAGGTCGACCTCGCGATGATCCACGATTCGGGTGGGCCGCGCCGGGTCGAGCCGATCCTGAAGCGGCTCGGTGTCGGGCTGTTCGACACGAAGAAGGTCGTGCTGATCTCCGATCACTACGTGCCCGGCGACACGGAGGAGGGCGCGGCCATCCTCGCCCTGACGCGGGCATGGGCGCAGGAAAAGGGCGTTTCCTTTTATGACGGCGAGGGCATCTGTCATGTCGTCCTGCCGGAGCGGGGACATTTGAAGCCGGGAATGCTGGTCGTCGGCGGCGACAGCCATTCGCCCACTGGCGGCGCCTTTGGTGCCTACATGTTCGGCGTCGGCGCGACCGAGATGGCGGGCGTGCTCGCGACCGGCGAAATCTGGCTGAAAGTGCCGGAGACGATCCGGATCGAATGGTCCGGCACGCTCGGCCCGCGCCTGATGGCCAAGGACATGATCCTCGCCATGTGCGGCAAGCTCGGCATGGATGGCGGGCGTTACCAGGCGATCGAATATGCCGGCGAAACGGTCCGCGTGCTGGAGATGCAGGAGCGCATGACCATGTCGAACATGGCGGCCGAACTCGGCGCCCAGGCCGGCCTGATCGCGCCCGACGAGACGACGACGCGCTGGCTTGCCGAGCATGGCGCGACCGATTTGCCGGAGGCGGCAGACTGGCAGAGCGACGAAGGCGCGACGGTTGCCGAAACGCATCGCTTCGACGCCTCGGCACTGGAACCGCAGGTCGCCGCGCCGCATTCGCCAGCGAATTCCGCAGGCATTTCCGACTACGAGCCGACCGGCATCGACGTCGCCTATATTGGCGCGTGCACCGGCGCGAAATATGTCGACCTGAAAGCCGCCGCCGACATCATCCGCGGCCACACATTGGCCAAAGGCGTCGAACTCCTCGTCGCGCCCTCGTCAAAGCGCGACCAGGAGCGCGCGGAGCGAGACGGCATCATGAAGGTGCTGGAGGATGCCGGCGCCAGGGTGCTGCCGAACGCCTGCGGCATCTGCGCCGGCTATGGCTCGGCGCGGCTCGGCGAGGACGTAACCTGCATCTCCACCACTGCGCGCAACTTCAAGGGCCGCATGGGCGCGAAGTCCTCGATGGTCTATCTCGGCTCGCCATACACGGTCGCAGCCTCCGCCATCACTGGGCGCATCGCGGACCCGCGCGAATTCGGGGACGCGGCATGAACCGGGCCTTCGTCTTCTGCAACGACATCGACACCGACGCGCTCGCCCCCGGCCAATATATGGGCGGCGGAATCGAGGTGCTGGCGCAGCACTGCCTCGAAGCCGTCGATCCCGACTTCGCATCGTCGGTGAAGCCGGGCGACGTCATCGTTGCAGGCAAAAATTTCGGTATGGGCTCGTCGCGCGAGCAGGCCGCGCAGGCGCTCAAGCATCTGGGCGTCGCCGGCATCGTCGCGCGATCCTTTGCCGGCATCTTCCAGCGCAATGCGATCAATCTCGGCCTGCCGGTTTTCGTCGGCGGCGATCAGATCGGCGGCATAGAGGCTGGCGACGACGTAGAACTGGACGTTCGCAACAGCCGGCTAACGACCTTAAGCGGGACGATCGAGCTGGAGCCTTTGCCTGATTTTCTGATCGAGATGATCGCCGATGGCGGATTGGTGCCGCATCTCGAAAAACGCTTCGCGCGCGAGCGCATGAACCGAGGAGAACAACAATGAAGCGCCTGAAAGCGCGCCTCGGCGACGAAGGCATAATCGTCGCACCCGGTGTCTATGACGGCCTTTCGGCGCTGATCGCAGAGCAGGCCGGCGCGGAAGCGATCTACCTGTCCGGCGCATCGCTTGCTTATACCCGCTTTGGCCGTCCCGATATCGGCCTCGTCTCGATGAGCGAGGTCGCGGATGCGGTCGCCGTCATCTGCGATCGCGTCGCACTGCCGCTGATCGTCGATGGCGACACCGGCTTCGGTAATGCGCTCAACGTGCAGCGCACGGTGCGCATGTTCGAGCGCATGGGCGCTGCGGCAATCCAGCTCGAAGACCAGACGATGCCCAAGCGTTGCGGGCATTTGAACGGCAAGTCGCTGATCTCCACCGGCGAGATGATGGGCAAGATCAAGGCCGCGACCGACGCTCGCGCGGCCGATGACTTCGTCGTCGTCGCCCGTACCGATGCCATCGGCGTCGAAGGGTTCGAGGCTGCTCTCGACCGGGCCGCTGCCTATGCCGAGGCCGGCGCGGACATGGTGTTCGTCGAGGCGCCGCGCTCGCTTGACGAGATGAAGCAGATCGTCGCGAGCCTTGGCGAGCGCGTGCCGTTGATGGCGAACATGGTCGAAGGCGGCAAGACGCCGCCGATGACGGCGACGGATCTCGAGGCGCTCGGCTTCTCGCTGGTCATCTTCCCCGGCGGCCTGACGCGCGCGGTGGCGAAGATCAGCCGCGCCTATTTCGACAGCCTGCTCAAATCGGGCTCCAACGCGCCGTTCCGCGACCAGATGTACGATTTTGCCGGCATCAACGATGTCGTCGGCACCGACGACCTGCTCGAAGCCGGCAATGCCTATGACGAAAAGAGGTTCACCCATGATTGATCCCGTCCTCCTGGCAATCCTGAAGGGCCGGTTGGAGCAGATCGCCGACGAGATGGACGCGACCCTGTTTCGCTCCGCGTTCAACCCGATCATCGCCGAGGCGCATGACGCCTCGCACGGCATCTACGATGCGAAGACCGGCGACACGCTGGTGCAGGGCAAGTCCGGCCTGCCGATCTTCGTCGGCGTCATGGCGTTTGCGGTGAAGGCCGTCATCGAGAAGGCGGCCAAGAGCGGCGGCCCGCAGGACGGCGACGTGTGGATATTCAACGATCCCTATGCTGGCGGTACGCATTTGTCGGACTTCCGTCTCGTGCGTCCGCTGTTCCGCAATGGCGAGGTCTTCTGCTACCTCGCTTCGGTCGGTCACTGGCATGATGTCGGGGGCAATGTGCCGGGCAATTACAATCCGGTCGCGACCGAAAGCTTCCAGGAAGGCATGCTCATTCCGCCGGTCAAGCTCTTCGATCGGGGTGAATTGCGTCAGGACGTGATCGACATCCTGTCGTCCAACTCCCGCCTGCCGAACTCGCTCTTCGGCGATCTGAACGGCCAGATCAACGCGCTCGACCTCGGCGTCAAGCGGATGACCGAACTCCTCTCCGACTATGGCGACGAGACGGTGTCGGGCGCGCTCGGCGAATTGAAGGCCCGCGCGGCAAAACTGATGCGCGCCGAGATCGACAAGCTGCCGCAGGGCTCGGTGTCGGCCGAGGACTATCTCGACAATGACGGCATCGTCGACGAGCCGCTGACGATCGCGCTCGATCTGACCATCGAGAATGGCCGCATGGTGATGGATTTCTCCCGCTCGTCGCTCGCCTGCGCCGGGCCGGTCAACATCTCGCGCGCAACGACGATCGCTGCCTGCTACGTCGCGCTGAAACATGTCTTCGGCGACGTGCCGGCCAATGCCGGCGTGCTGGAGCCCGTCGATTTCGTCATCCCCGAGGACAGTCTGTTGTCCGTCGTCGCACCCAAGCCCGTCGGCGGCTACACGGAGACGATCCTGCGTCTCATCGACGTGGTCTTCCAGGCGATCGCGAAGATCGCGCCGGAACGCTCCAACGGCTGCGCCTATGGCACGATCAATGCGTTGTCGCTCGCCGGCTATCGCGGCGCCGATAAAAAGCGCTGGGTGATGTTCTCCTTCTTCGGCGGCGGCCATGGCGGCCATCCGGAAGGCGATGGGCTGAACCACGGCAACGCGCCGATCTCGACCGCGACCATCCCGCCGCTCGAAATCCTCGAAGCCGCCTATCCGGTGATGTTCACGCAATGGGCGCTGCGGCTGGATTCAGGCGGGGCGGGGAAGAGCCGCGGTGGTCTCGGCGCGGTTTACGAACTCGAACTTCTGGAAGAGAGCGCCGATGTCTTCCTGTTCGGCGAGCGCGGGCGCTTTGCGCCGAAGGGTGTTGCGGGTGGCGGCGATTCCGTTCTGAACAGCTTTTCCTATGGGCAGGCCGACGGCGACCACCACCCGCCCATGGCGTCCAAGATGGTCGGCATTAAACTGAAGCGCGGCCAGAAGGTACGGCTGGAGACGCCCGGCGGCGGAGGGTACGGCCCGGCTTCCGAGCGCGACCCGGCCCGGATCGAGCGCGACATCGCACTTGGATATGTCTCGGCCGATGCCGCCGAACGTGACTACGGCCATGGCTTGAAGAAGGATGCCGCGGCATGAGCGAGAAACGCTATGTGATCGGCGTCGATGTCGGCGGGACCTTTACCGACATCTTCGTCTACGACCAGATCGACCATACCGTCCAGACGACCAAGATCCCGTCGACGCGCGGCGACCAGTCGAAGGGTTTCGCCGAAGGGATCGGCCGCATCGTCGCCGATTTCTCCGAGATCGCGACCGTCGTCCATGGTACCACGGTCGGCACCAACGCGCTTCTGGAGCGCAAGGGCGCGAAGACCGGCATCATCACCACGCGCGGCTTTCGCGACGTGCTCGAGATGCGCCGGCGCGACCGGCCTTCGACCTGGGGCCTGTGGGGGCAGTACACGCCGGTCATCAGCCGCGAGCATCGCCTCGAAGTGAGCGAGCGCGTGCTCGCCGACGGCACGGTGCGCGAGGCCGTCAACGACGACGAGGTTCGCGCGCAGGCCGAGATGCTGAAGGCGGCAGGCTGCGATGCGGTCTGCGTCTTCTTCGTCAATGGCTATGCGAACGACGCCAATGAGCGGCAAGCCGTCGAGGCCGTGCGCGCAATCTGGCCGAACGGCTATGTGACGGCGGCAACCGAGATCGTGCCGGAAATCCGCGAATTCGAGCGGCTGTCGACCGCGGCGCTCAATGCCTATCTCCAGCCGGTCGTCTCGTCCTATCTCGACCGTCTGGAAAAGACGCTGAAAGAGCGTGGCTTTGCCGGTGACATCCTGATCGTCCAGTCGAATGGCGGCGTGATGGCGATCGACACCGCCAAGCGCTTTCCTGTCCGCACGGCATTGTCGGGCCCGGCGGCGGGTGTCATGGCCGCTCAGGCGATTGCAAAAGCCGCAGGCTTTCCGAACGTGATCACCTGCGACATGGGCGGCACGTCCTTCGACGTTTCGCTGGTCGCGGACGGCGAGAGCGCGCTTGCCGCGCAGACCGCGATCGATTTCGGCCTCGTCGTCCGCACGCCGATGATCGAGATTTCTACCATCGGTGCCGGCGGCGGTTCGATCGCCGGCATCGACAATGGCGGCATCCTGCAGGTCGGCCCGGAATCGGCGGGCTCCGATCCGGGTCCCGTCTGCTACGGGCTCGGCAACGACCGCCCGACGGTCACCGACGCCAATGTCGTGCTCGGCCGCATCAATGCCGACCGCCCGATCGGCGGCAAGCTGGCGCGGCTCGACGTGGATGCCGCACGGCGTGCGATCGAGACCCATGTCGCAGGCCCGCTCGGCCTCTCCGTCGAGGAAGCGGCCGAGGCGATTCTCAAGATCGCCAATGCCAAGATGGCGGGCGCGATCCGGCTCGTCTCGATCGAGCGCGGACATGATCCCGCCGACTTCGCCGCCATGCCGTTCGGCGGCGGCGGGGCGCTGCACACCGGCGCACTGATCAAGGAAGTGGGCTTGAAGTCAGCGCTCGTACCGCGCTTTCCGGGTGTCACATCTGCGCTCGGCTGCGTCGTCGCGGATATGCGCCATGACCGCGTTCAGACCGTCAATCGCCTGCTCGACGGGCTGGACGCCGCATCGCTCGGCGCGGAGATGAAGAAGGTCAGCGACGAAACCGCCGAACTTTTGAAGGCAGCCGGCGTCTCCTTCGAGCGCGTCGACCGCATCTTCGAACTCGACATGCTCTATCTCGGCCAGACGCACACCGTTTCCGTCCCGCTCGCCATGCCCGCGGGCGATCTGACGGTCGATGCGATCCGCGATGCGTTCGAGGCGGCTTACCGATCGGCCTTCGGTCGTCTGCTCGCCGGCATCCCGATGCGCGTCATGAACTACCGCGTCGCGGTCGTCGGGCGCCGTCCTGCCTTCGACATGGGTGCCTTTGCGCCGGTCACCGACAAAACGGCAGAACAGTGCCGGACCGGCAGCCGCAAGGTCTATGCCGAAGGCGCCTGGCACGACACGCCGCTCTATGACCGGCTCGCTCTGCCGGTCGGCGCCAAGATTGCCGGCCCTGCGATCCTGGAGCAGGCCGACACGACGATCTTCGTCGACCCGGGCCTCGAGGGCGTCGTGGACGGCTTCGGTAACGTCGTCATTTCGCGGGCGCAAACATAATGGCGGCGGGACCGATCGACGCCACGAAGACCGCGCTGCTGATCGTCGATCTGCAGAACGATTTTCTCGATCCCGAGGGCGCCTATGGCCGAGCCGGCCAGTCGGCGGAAATGATCGCCGAACTGCCCGCGCGACTGAAGCCGTTTGCCGATGCGTTGCGCGCGAAGGGCGGCTTCATCCTCTCCACGCAGTTCACGCTGGTGCCGGGGCGCGGCGGCGAGCCGATGATCTCGCCGCATCTGAAGGAATTGCGCCCGTTCCTGAAGAAGGGCGACTTTCAGCCGGGCGCCTGGGGACATCAACTCGTCGACAGGCTCCAGCCGGCCGATTTCGTGGTCGAGAAGGTCGCCTATTCGGCCTTCTTTCAGTCGCGCATGGAATTCGTGCTGAAGAAGGCGGGCATCGAAACGCTGTTCGTCTGCGGGATCGTCACCAATGGCGGCGTCGCCTCCACCGTGCGTGACGCGCATGTGCGCGACTTCCGCACCTTCGTCCTGTCCGATGGCTGCGGCGCATTCTCGCAAGAAACGCACGACAACGCGATCCGTGACCTGTCGACCGTGACGAAGGCGATCACCGTCGCAGAGGCGATCGCGATGGTCGAGGGCGCATGAGCGCCGTCCTGCCCGCATCTGCGATGCAGGCCGACGCCGAGGTCGACGTCGCGATCATCGGCGCGGGCGCGTGCGGGCTCGTTGCCGCCCTGCGCGCGGTCGAGGCGGGCGCGGACGTGCTGGTGCTGGAACGAGACGTTAAGCCGACGGGCTCGACGTCGATGTCGTCCGGCTTCATTCCCGCGTCGGCGACGCGTTTCCAGCGCGCGATCGGCACCGAGGACGACACGCCCGCGCGCTTTGCCGCCGACATTCAGGCGAAGACGAAGAACCGGGCCGATCCCGGCCTCGTCGCGAGCGTGTCGGAGGCGATCGGCCCCGCGCTCGAATGGCTGGCTGACAGCCACGGTCTCGAATGGATCGTGCTCGACGATTTCCTCTATCCCGGCCATTCCTGCCATCGCATGCACGCGGTGCCTGAAAAGACCGGCGCGGCGCTGCTTCAAAGGCTCGCGACGGCGGCCGAGGCTGCCGGCGTCATGGTGGCGACGGGTGCGCATGTCACCGGATTGTTCACCGACGAAGAACGCATTCGCGGCGTGCGGATTACACGCACCGATGGCAGCGAAGAACACCTTGCCTGCAAGTCGCTGATCCTCGCCTGCAACGGCTATGGCGGCAATGCCGATCTCGTCGCCCGGCACATCCCCGAACTCGACGGCGCCCACTACTACGGCCATGCCGGAAACCAGGGCGATGCCGTGCTGTGGGGGCAGGCGCTGGGCGCGGACATCCGCGACCTTTCCGGCTACCAGGGCCACGGCTCGCTCGCCCATCCGCACCAGATCCTGATTTCGTGGGCGCTGATGATGGAAGGCGGTATCCAGGTGAACGCTGCCGGACAGCGGTTCTCGAACGAGCATGCGGGATATTCCGAGCAGGCGGTCAAGGTTCTCGCTCAGCCGTCGCGCTTCGCCTGGAACGTGTATGACCAGCGAATCCACGAATTTGCTCAGGCCTTTCCCGACTATCGCGATGCGATGGAGGCCGGCGCGATCCGCCGTGCTGACAGCCTGGACGAGCTTGCGCGGCAGATTGACGTCGACCCGCGCGCGCTCTCCGACACGCTGCGCGCGACGGCGGCGCTTCAGGCCGGGGAGGGCGTGGACGAATTCGGTCGCGATTTCACCGCAACGCCGGCGCTCAAAGCGCCCCTTCATGCCGTGAAGGTCACCGGCGCGCTTTTTCATACGCAGGGCGGGCTGATGGTCGATGGCGAGGCGCATGTCCTGTCCAACTCGGGCCGGGCGTTTCCCAACCTCTTCGCCGGCGGCGGAGCGGCATGCGGCGTTTCGGGACCCGATGTGTCGGGATACCTTTCGGGCAACGGCCTGCTCACGGCCATCGCGCTCGGCTATATTGCTGGCCACAACTCCGTCGGCCGCTAGGGTCTCTCTCTGCGTGTCGGCAATCGTCCGCTCGAGTTGGAGGATCGCCTACATGGTGGCGTTGATTTCCGCGAGCTTGTCACGCAGGTCGTCGAGGCTCTGGACGTAGGTCTCGCGCATCGCATCCAGGCGCAGGAGGGGACCGGCGATCCCGATCGCGTAGGCCTCTCCGCCGAACTTCACGGCCACGGCAATGCCCATGACATCTTCGACCGTTTCCCCGCGCGACAGGAAATAGCCGCGCTCCCTGCCTTCCGCGATGTCGGCCTCTAGGCTCGGGCGATCGGTGATCGTCGAGGGGGTGACGGCGACGAGGGTCATCCGGTCAAGCGCCGCTTCGAACTCCTTGCGCCCGAGCAAGGACAGAACAGCCTTGCCGATCGCGCTGGTATGGGCCGGCCGCTGGTCTCCGGGAGATGCGGCGTAGCGGATAGTGTGCGTACCGTCGACCACGTCGAGATAAAGTGCACTGTCGTCCTGGAGCTTGCCGATGATCGCCGTCTCGCCGGTCGCAGCGCTCAATTCCTCCGCGACGGCCACGATCCGGCGAAGCGGCTGATCGCCGCGTGCGATGCGCTCGGCCAGTTCGGTCAGGCGCCGTGTCGGATAAAAGCGCTTCGGGCTGTCGAGACGATAGATGTACCCGCGCTGATGCAACGTCTTCACGAGTGAGTGGCAACTCGAGATCGGAACCGCGATCTCCTGCGCGATCTCGGTCAGCGACATGGGGATGCACCGGCCGCCGAAAGCTTCCATCAGGTCGAGGACCCTTGCGGCGCCCTTCATGGGGTCTTTGTCAGCCATCGGCGCGATCCTTTCCTTTGCGTAAGCACAGATTGCAAAGGCGCAAATTTTCTGCTACAAGAATACTTATTCGATATACCGAAAATATGGCTTTGGCAAGCTGCCTTTCGAATTCGTCGGCAGTGGAGGTTGGGGGAGCAGGTGACGGTCAAGGCACTCAGGCAAATTGCAAAGGAACCCGTCGCCATCGATCCGGAGGAGGTCGAAACGCTCGTGTGTGAATGGGCGACGCTGAAACTGCTCGCGTCGCCGGACAACGGAACGAGCGAGACGATGTCGGCCGTGACGCTCTATTTCCTGCCGGGGCAGGGCCATGCGCGGCACCGGCACGAAGCGTCCGAGCAACTGATATTCATGGTCGCCGGCAAGGCGGAGATGACGATCGAATATGAAGAGGGGAAGCCGCGCACGCGCTTGATCGGCGCCGGCGAACTCGTCGTCATACCCAAGGGTGCCTTCCATTCGACCTTCAACGTTGGATGGGAGCCGGTCAGAATCCTGGCCGTCTATTCGCCCGCCGGCCCGGAGGCGGCGATGCTTGCGTCGGAGGAATTCAGGCTGCTGCCTCCCGGCGAAATCTCGCAGACTGTGCGTTCGTGAATTCTGGCAGCGGGGCGCTGCCCGATCCAGAAAAAAGCCCGAAGGGCTCAACAACCAAGGGAACAGAATGATGGCCGCATTTCATGACTCCCGATCGACTGCCCGCCTTTTCCTTGCAGCCTCGGCGCTCGCCGCCGCGACCCTGCTCGGCATGCCCACGCTTGCGGTTTCGCAGGAGAGCGTGACCATCCGGCTGACAAGTCCCGTGCCGCGCGGCCCGGCCCATGTCGAGGCCATCCAGTGGTGGGCGGACGAAGTCGCCAAGCGCTCGGAAGATCGCGTCAAGTTCCAGACCTTCTATGCCGGGTCGCTGATGGGCGCGCTCGAGACATTGCCGGCGACGCGGGACGGTCGCGTCGGCGGAGGCTACATGTCGCCCGGATATTGGCCCGCCGATCTGCCGCTCTGGTCGGTCGATTCCATTCCGTTCGTGACCGACGATCCCCATGCGATGATGCTGACGTTCTACGATCTGTCGAAGAACAACGAGAGCATGCGCAAGGAATTGGAGGCGGCGGGCATCAAGCTCATGTTCATGGTGCCGGTCACGCCGGCAGTATCCGGGGTGCGCGAGCCGGTGACGGCGCTGAAGGATCTCGACGGCAAGCGCCTTCGCGTGCTCGGCTATGTCGCGAGAGCCTTCCAGACGATCGGCGTCCAGCCGGTCTCGATCGATCCCGGCCAGCAATATGAGGCCATACAGCGCGGAGCCCTCGACGGTTTCGGCAGCCTCGTCTTCGATGCGATCCCGTATTTCAAGCTGCATGAGGTAGCACCGAGCCTCTATTACACCGGCATCGGAATGTATTCCTCGGTCGGCGTCGGCATCAGTCTCGAGCTTTGGAACGGGATTCCCGAGGATCTTCAGAACATCATGACCGAGGTCGCCGAAGAATACATGTTCGAGCGCGAGCCTGCGGCGCTCATGGCCTATGAAGATGAGGCCTGCACCAAGCTGCTCGACGCCAAGGCGACCGTCACGCTCGCGCCGGATACCGAGGTCGAAGCGTGGAAGGCCGAGGTGGGCGACACGATCAAGGATGCCTGGCGAGCGACCGTCCTCGAGCGGGGCGTGGCGGCGGAAGTCGTGGACGCTTTCTATGCCGACTACACGGCGACGCTCGCGAAATACGAGGCGGACTCGAAATACGAGCTCGGCGTCGCGAAATGCGCGGCGCGAAGCGACTGAATACGCCATCAATCGGCGAAACTGGCACGGAGGACGCGACGTGAGACGCATGATCGACGTGCTTTCGAAGATTGGTGCGCTCGTCGCGGGCGCACTGATCATGGGGCTGATTGCGCTGACCGTGGCCGATGTGGCTTGGCGCAATCTTGGCGGTCATTCGATCCCCGGCGTTTACGAATATTCCGAAGTCATCCTCGTCGCGATCGTCTTCCTGAGCCTTGCCTGGACGCAGAAGGCCGACGCGCATGTGTCGATCGACCTCGTCACACGAGCTTTGCCTGCCCGCATCGATCGCATCGTGCGTGGCCTCGGAGTTGCCGTCGCACTCGTCGTGCTGGCCTGGATGACGGTCGCCAGCATCGAGGCTGCCGGTGAATCATGGACGACGGGCGAGTATCGCATCGGGCTTTCGGAGGTCCCGGTCTGGCCCGCGCGCTTTGCCGTGGCGCTCGGACTATGCGCGCTTGTCCTCCAACTCGCTATCGGGCTGCTGGACATTTTGAAGCGACCAGGAGGACGGTGATCGTGGACTCAACTGCGGCATTGGTCGTCGCCCTCGCCACGCTGTTCGGTCTTCTTGCCGCGCGGGTTCCCGTGGCCTTCGCGCTGCTTGCGGCCGGAACGGCGGGCATCTGTCTCTTCGACGGCCCCGGTCCTGCGGACAGCACGCTTGCGCGGCTTCCTTATGAATCGCCGGCGCGGTACGTCCTGATCGTCATTCCGTTCTTCGTCGCCATGGGCATCTTCGCCAAGAACGGACGCCTCGCCCTTGACGCCTACAATCTGGCCAGTCGTGGGTTGCGTGCCGTCCCGGGAGGGCTCGCCATCGCGACGGTCGCATCCTGCGCGCTCTTCGCGGCCGTCTCGGGATCGAGCGTCGCGACCATCGCCGCCCTGGGTCCGACGGCCATGCGCGAGATGCAGCGTCACGGCTACAACTCGACGTTGGCCGCCGGCGTGGTGGGTGCTTCAGGCACGTTGGGCGTTCTCATTCCGCCATCCATCGCAATCGTCCTCTATGGGATCATCACCAATACCTCGATCGGTCCGCTACTGATCGCGGGCATCATTCCCGGCATTCTCACCGCGCTCGTCTATGCGCTCGGCGTCGTCGCCGCCTGCCTCTACGACCCGCGGCTGGCGGGAAGGGGCGCGCGCGACGGCCAGGCTCCGCGATCGCTCGGCGCAGCGGCGGTCCTGCCGGAGCCTGTGCCGGCACCGCAAGCCGTCGCGAGCAATGCCTGGTCGAGCATCCTGCGCGTTGGCTTTCTGTTCGGCGTCGTCATGGGCGGCATTTATTCGGGCATCGTCACCGCCACAGAGGCAGGGGCGATCGGCGCGGTTGTCGCGCTTTCGATGATGTTGCACGACAGCCTTCGAGCGGGCGGGGTCAGGCAGGCCGTTTCCGATACCGCCGCATCGGTCATGGAATCGGTCTCGCTGACATCGATGACGTTCATGTTGCTGATCGGCTCGGCCGTCTTCACCTATTTCCTCGTTTCGGCAGGCGTACCGGCGGACTTCACCGCCTGGATGCTTTCCTTCGACGTGGCGCCGTGGATGGTGGTCGCGCTCCTGCTTCTCGCCTTCGTGCCGCTGGGCATGTTCCTCGATCCGATTTCAATGCTTCTCATCGGCGTCCCGCTGGCATTCCCGGTCGTCATCGGCCTCGGCTACAATCCACTCTGGTTCGGAATCCTGGTCGTGAAAATGGTCGAGGTCGGCCTGATCACCCCGCCCTTCGGCCTTAACGCCTTCGTCGTCTCGGGCGTTTCGGGCATTCCCGTCGAACGCGCCTTCGCCGGCGTCATGTGGTTCCTGCCCCTCGAAATCATCGTGATCGTTTTGATCTTCTGTTTCCCCGAAATCGTGACCTGGCTGCCGGGGCAGATGGGGTAGGCGATGAAAAGCGGCGCTCGGCATTCCGGCAGGATCGAGCTTGCAGACGGCGCGGCGCTCGCTCGATCAGACGACGGGATCGGAAAAGTGCTGGGCGCGCGGCGTGGTTTGGCGAAAGGACGGGCGGGTCTCCATCCGGTCGCTGTAGCCGACAAGGTGCGGGTACTTTTCGCGCCAGCCCAGTTCCGGAAAACGGATGTCGAGAAACCGCAGCAGCGTTCCTGCCGCAATGTCGGCGAGGCCGAACGCGTTCCCGACGGCCCATTCGCGCGTGCCAACAAGACGCGCGACCTCGTTCAGCCCGCCATCCACCTTGCGACGCTGGCGCGCGAGCCAAGGGTGGCTTCTAAAGGCTTCCGGCCGTTTGAGTTCCCAGAAGAGGAGAATGATCGCGTCGCAAATCCCGTCGCAAAGAACTTCGACCCGCCGTGCCGCAATGATGCCGCCGACGCCGGTCGGAAGAAGGCGCGGTCGGGGATGCGTCAGTTCGAGATATTGCAGGATCAGGCTGGATTCATAGATGCTGGTGCCGTCATCCAGGATCAGCACCGGCAATTTCTCCAGGGGATTGTAGCGCGGCGTCGAGGTGGAGGCGTCCCAAGGCACCTCGGTAACGAGGTCGAAGGGCAAGCCCTTCTCGATCAAAGCGATCCGAACTTTTCTGGCATAGGGGCTTGGGGTGGCGCTCAGGAGTTTCATCGACCCGGACCTTTTCTGGAAATTGCTGCTGCGCGACTGTGGTCAGTTCGCTGTCTGGCGACCGCCCTTGCTGCGAAACCGCTTCAGCGATGGCGGCAATTCGGGCTCTTCCCAGGCAGGAATGTTGAGCCCGACCTTCAGCAGGAGCTGGTCGAGGCGGTTGCGCTCCGAGGGCGTGAGGACGTCGAGCATCCGGCTTTGTCGCTGCTCCAGAAGCGGCGTCAGTTCCGCGTAGGCCTCCCGTCCGAATTCCGTCAGGTGGAGTTCGATCAGCCGCGAGTCGGTCCGGCTCTGACGGCGCACGATCAGGCCGCTTTCCTCCAACTGGCCCACCGCCACGCTGATGCTGTTCTTCGGCCGGCTGCTGATCGCCACGATGTCCTGAGCGGTGATGCCCGGGAAATGCGCCAGACACAGCAGGATGTTGTACTGCGCCCGGCTGACCCCGGTGGCCTGCTCGAGAGCCCGGAAGAAGGGAACCGAATAGAAGTTCGCGAGCGAATTCAGCCGCCACGCCGTCGTGATCACGTGCTCATGCAGCATCCTCTCGCGCAGCGTCGTTTCATGCGAATCCGGCGCCGCCTTCTGCCGGGTCGTTCGGTGGTGTCATCGGTTGTGCGCTCCTTGCCGAAATTCGTGCGAATTAACAATGAAAACGGTTCAAAATTGGACTTTACATGGTTCCATATTGAACTTAACCTAACGTCAGTTTTTGGCAAGACCGAAACCTTGGGAGACCATCATGCGAGACGTATCGAGGCTGCTCCGTGCGGCCGGGTCCTTTGCGTGCCTATCGCTTGCGACTGTTGCATCCTCGAACGCGGACGCGCGCGAGTTGCGGGTCGTCTCGGGTTGGGCGACCAATTACGCCTTCACGGAGCACATCTTGAAGCCGTTCATGGCGGAGGTCGAAAAAGCCACGAATGGCGAGATCACCTTCGTTCTCAGCGGGCCGGACACGGTCGCTACCTTCGAGCAGTTCCAGCCGATGCAGGCGGGCGTATTCGACGTTCTGTTCACGCATCCCTCCTACCACGCCGGCACGACGACACTGGGTATGAGCATCGACGCGACCGCGGCGGACCCGGCAGGCCGGCGCGAGGCGGGCGTGTTCGACTTCATCGCGGACCACTATAGGACCAATCTCCAGGTTGAACTCGTCGGTGCACCCCCGATCGGCTCGGACGGCTTCCGTATCTTCCTCAAATCGCCGATCGAAGGCGAACCGGGCTCGACGGCAGGAAGATTCGCGGCACCGCCTCGCACCAGTCGCTCGTCCGGATCGCCGGTCAACATGCCCGGCGGCGAAGTCTACACCAGCCTCCAGCGCGGGGTCATCGACGGCGCCATCTGGACCACGACCGGCGTCGTCGAATTCAAGCTCAACGAAGTGGCGGACTACTATTCGGAACCAGCCTTTGGACAGGTCGGTGCACTGATCTTCTTCAACGGCGCGACCTGGGCCAGCCTCGACGACGATCAGCGCACCGCGATCACCGCAGCAGCCAAGGCGATCGAATTGCAGTCCGTCACTGTGTTCGACCGGCTGGGCGCCGACGAACTGGCGGAACTTCAGAAGCTTGGCATGGAAAAGGCGGACTTTTCTGAAGCCGAGGGCGCGGCGCTGGACAAGTACTGGGCCGAAAGCGTCTGGGAGGCGGCTTCCGCGCAGGCGGCGGAACCCGTCGCGGAACTGCGCGCGCTTGCCGCCAAGGCGGGGCTCGCGGAGTAGGTGCGACCGGGCGCGACCAGGCACTTACAAAGCGACGCGCCGGCGTGGCTCCGCGTTCTTTGCCGCGGCCTGGACATGGTGTCGACGGCAGGGCTTTGCGCGGCGGCGGCATTGCTCGCCATCATCGTGGTCTCGACCTGCTCCGATGTCGTGCTGCGCTACTTTGCAAATCGTCCCACCGAGTGGGTATCCGACTCGGTGGGGTTCTTCCTGTGCGCGGCGATCTTCCTTGCGATCCCGGAGCTCGCGCGCAGGCAGGGCCACGTCGCGATCACGATCCTGAGCGAGTACCTGTCCGTTGGGGCCAACAGAGTGCTCAATGCCGGGATCGCGATCGCGGCGTCGGCTGCCTGTCTCGTGGCGGCATGGATCACCGGCATGGAGACGCTGCGCCAGTTTGCCAACGGCATCTATACGGTCGGCACGTTCACCGTGCCCAAATGGTGGATTTCCGCGTTCATCGTGGCCGGGTTCGCGCTGACGGGGCTGCAGTTCCTGCGCCAGGCTTTCGCCGGGCCGGCAGCGCCGGTGCCGACATCGGGTGACATCCGATGAGCGGCTGGGAAATTCCACTGGCGGTCTTCCTGGCCTCTCTGCTCGCCTTGCTGGCTTTGGGGGTGCCGGTCTTCGTTGCCTTCATGGTCGTGAACCTCGTCGGCGTCTTATATCTTCTGGGGCCGGCGGGTTTCGGCCTGTTTGCAAACAGCGTGTTCGAGACCGCGACGGCTCACAGCCTGATCACGATCCCCCTTTTCATCCTCCTGGGCGAAATCCTGTTTCGCTCCGGCAGCGTGCAGGTGCTTTTCCGCAGCGTGGACAGGCTGGTCGGCCGGATGCCGGGTCGCCTCTATTTTCTGGTGGTGGCACTGTCGACGCTGTTCGGCGCGCTTTCCGGATCGGCGGTCGCCGTGGCGGCGATGCTGGGTCGCTCAGTTCTGCCCGACATGCTGCGCAGGAACTACGACCCGAAGCTTTCGGCGATGGTGATCATGGCCGGCGCCAGTCTCGCGCCGATCATCCCGCCCAGCCTCTTCGTCATCGTCATCGGCTCGCTGGTGTTCGACGTGTCGATAGCCGGCCTTCTGATCGCGGGCATCGGTCCCGGCCTGCTGCTCGCCATGCTGATCTCGCTCTATCTGGCGGTTTCGATCGCGCGGCGGCGCCACCTGGCGCCGCTGAGCGAGCCGGACCTGCCGCGCGCGACGCTGCTCGAGGCTTTGATGGCGATCGTCCAGATGCTGCCGTTCGGGATCATCATCCTTTCGGTTCTGGGCCTGATTCTGCTCGGCGTCGCGACCCCCACGGAAGCGGCTGCGACCGGGGTCGTCGGCGCGATCATCACCGCAGCGATGTACCGTCAGCTTTCGTGGCGCGTCATCACCGAATCGCTTTTGTCGACGGCCAATCTGAGCGCGATGATCCTCATCATTCTGGCTTCTTCGAAGCTGTTCAGCCAGCTTCTGGCGTTCATGGGCGCAACGGGCGGGCTGGTCGCACTCGTCACAGGCCTCGACCTGCCGCCCTGGCAGATATTCCTGCTGCTGATGGTGCTGCCGCTCGTTCTGTGCATGTTTATCGATCAGATCGCATTCATGCTGTTGGCGATCCCGCTCTATGTTCCCATCGTCAAGGCCTACGGCTTCGATCCGACATGGTTCTGGACGATGTTCCTGATCAATCTGACGATCGGCAGCGTCACGCCGCCTTTCGGCTACACGCTGTTTGCACTGAAAGGCGCATCCGATGAACTGTCCCTCAAGCAGGTCTTTGCGGCATCCGGGCCGGTCGTGGTCATCTTCCTGTTCGGGATGGCGATCCTCTGGGCCTTTCCGGCCATCATCACCTGGCTGCCGCGCTATCTTTGAGGCGACTTTCATGGCCCGCTCCGGGCGGCCATTTTCATGACGGCGCAGGCAATCGTTCTGCGTGCGCATGGCGATGCGGATAGGCTTGCGGTCGAGACGATCGACGTTCCGCATGCGGGTCCAGGTGAAATCCGCATCAGGCAGACGGCGATCGGCGTCAATTTTCACGACGTCTACGTGCGCAATGGCAGCTACCGGACGCTGCCCTTGCCGGGCATCCCGGGCATCGAGGCCGTCGGGGTCATCGAAGAGGTCGGGGCGGGCGTCGTCGGCCACGCAGTCGGAGATCGCGTCGGATACGTCACGGGCACCTATGGGGCATATGCCGGGATGCGTGTCCTGCCGGCCGACCTCGCCATCCCGATACCCGCAGCCTTCGACGATCGCCAGGCTGCTTCGCTTCTGCTGAAAGGCATGACGGCGCAAATGCTCTTGCGGCAGGTTCATCGCATACGCGCCGGCGAGACGATCCTCGTCCATGCCGCTGCCGGAGGCGTCGGACGGCTCCTGTGCCAGTGGGCGTCGCGCCTGGGCGCAACGGTCATCGGCACGGTCGGCGGCGACGAGAAGGCACGCATCGCTGAAGCCGCCGGATGCCACCACACGGTTCTCTATAGGGACACCGATTTCGTTCCCGCCGTCATGGAACTGACCGCAGGCGCAGGCGTCGACGTCGCCTATGATTCAGTCGGCAAGGACACATTCGATGGTTCGCTCGCTGTCCTCGGCCCGCTAGGTCACCTGGTCAATTTCGGCCAGGCCTCCGGCCCGGTTCCGCCCTTCGAGGTGAGCCGGCTTGCCGCCCGCTCGAATTCGCTGACGCGGCCGATCATCTTCCACTATCTCGCCGATCCCGCCCGCCGCAACGCCATGGCCGTCGATCTCTTCACCGCGCTCGAGGCAGGAATCCTGTCGGCGCCCGACTGCGAGACCTTCCCGCTCAGCCACGCCGCGGACGCGCACCGCCGACTGGAATCGCGCCTGGCCGGCGGTGCGGTCGTTCTCGTTCCGGAAGGCGGATAGGCAAATGACCGACCAGTGATTGTCGGCCGCGGTCACGTGGACGGGGTGTCGCGTTGCGCGATCCAGTCATGGTCGGGGTGGTTTTCGAACCGCCATTTGCGCAACGGCCCGGCCATGACGTTGAGATAGTACATCTCATAGCCGTACGGCGCGCCGCAGGGGTGGTGGCCCTTCGGCACCAGAACGAGATCGCCGTCTTCCACCGTCATGGTTTCGTCCAGCGAGCGGTCTTCGGTGAAGACGCGCTGGAAGCCGAAGCCCTGTGGCGGGTCTAGGCGGTGATAGTATGTCTCCTCCAGATAGGTCATGCGTGGGAAATCGTCCTCGTCATGCCTATGCGGCGGATAGGACGACCAGTTGCCGGCGGGCGTGAAGACTTCGGTGACGAGCAGCCTGTCCGCCACGTCGCGCTCTTCCATCGCGATCGGGTGGATGAAGCGCGTATTGGCGTCCTTGCCGCGCGTGACCTTGTCGATGCCGGCCGGGCCGATGATCCGTGCCGGCCTGCCGCCATTCGATGGCGCCGAACAGACGGCAAGGGTGAGCGCCGTGGTCGCAACGGCTGTCCATGGCGTTTCGGGAGGGACGTAGAGGCAATGCGGCGGCGTCTTATCGAAGACGCTCAGCCGCTCGCCCATCTCGCCGAAATCCTTGCCGGCGGCCTCGATCCGCGCCTTGCCCTCGACGATGACGAGGATCGCCTCTCGTCCCTCCAGAAGGCCATGAACGGTCTCGCCCGCCTCCAGCCGGTGCAGGTCGAAGCCGACATAGGACCAACCTGCATCCTGCGGCGTGAGCCGATGGACGTGGCCGTGATCGCCGCTTGGCTTTCGCAGGAGATTGGGCATCACGCTCCTCCCGCCGTGTCGAGACCGGCATCACGCGCCATCTTCCGCAGCGCCTTGAGGCCCATCGACTGATAATGGACGGGATCGCGCTGGTCCGGGTCCTGCTCGGCCTCGATGACCAGCCAGCCTGAATAATCGTGGCGCGCTGCGGTTTCCAGAACCGGCGTGAAATCGACGCCGCTCTCCGTATCGCCCGGAACCGTGAAGACGCCCGCGCGCACGCCGTCGAGGAATGAGAGGCGTTCGGTGCGAACTCTCTCCATGATCTCGGGCCGAACATTCTTGCAGTGAATGTGGCCGACGCGGTGGATGTATCGGACCGCAAGGTCCGCCGGATCGGCGCCGCCGAAATAGGCATGGCCCGTGTCGAGCAGGAGCCGGGTCGCAGGTCCCGTCGCATTCATGAAGGCATCGATCTCCGGCCCGGTCTCGACGACCGTCCCCATATGGTGGTGATAGACGAGTGGTAGGCCCTCGCTGGCGGTAAAGGCGGCGAATTGCTCCATATTCTCGCCGAAACGCTTCATGTCGTCCTCGTCGAGGACCGGACTTTCGGCCAGGGGTGTGGCGTTTGCGCCGTGAATGGCATTCGATGTTTCGGCCGCGATGAAGATTTTNGAGATGGTCGCGGGCGGCGGCGATCTCGGCCTCCACGCTGCGTGTCAGAAGATGGGTGGAGTACCAGCCGCCGACGAAGCGCAGGCCATGCGCGCCGAGCGTCGCTTTCAGCGCGTCGCCCTCATCGGGCATCTTGTGCCCCTTCTCGATGCCGTCGAAACCGATCGCAGCCGCCTGCTTGAGGCATGTTTCGAGCGAGATAGCGGCGCCGAGCGAACGGTCGTCATCGTTCGACCAGGCGATCGGGTTGGTTCCATAGAGGATCATGCGTGTCAGTCCATCCACTGATGTGTTCGGGCGTCGTCATAGGCTTTGCGGGCGTCGAGGACCTGCCGACGCTCCGAGACCTGTGGCACCGCCACGTCCCACCAGGCGCCGCCGGCCTCGGTCGTCTGCATCGGGTCGGTGTCGATCACGATCACGCTGGTGCGCGGGGAGGCGCGGGCGCGCGCCATCGCCTGTTCGAGCCCCGCCAGATCGGCAACCTTCTCGGCAATCGCGCCCATCGAGGCCGCGTGCGCCGCGAAATCGATGGCGGATGGGACGACATGTGTGGCCGTGTCGAGCAGATTGTTGAAGCTTGACCCGCCCGACGCGACCTGCAGCCGGTTGATGCAGCCATAGCCGCGATTGTCGAGCACCACGATGATGAGCTTTTGGCCGAGCATGACCGAGGTGGCGAGTTCGGAATTCATCATCATGTAGCTGCCGTCGCCGACCATGACGACGACTTCGCGGTCCGGCCATGCCATCTTGACGCCGAGCCCGCCGGCGATCTCGTAGCCCATGCACGAAAAGCCGTATTCGACATGGTAGCCGCCGGGACGGCGGGCACGCCAAAGCTTGTGCAATTCGCCCGGAAGCCCGCCCGCCGCGCAGACGAGGATCGCGTCGTCATCGACACTGCGCTGCACCGCGCCGATCACCTGCGCGTCGGAGGGAAGCCTGTTCTGCGTCTCGTCGCCAATCGCCGTGACGGCATCGACGGCCGCTGTCCACTCAGCAGTCAGACCGGCATCATGCGACGGCGCGTGGTGGTCGCCAAGGGCAGTGCCGAGGGCTTCGAGAGCGACGCGCGCATCGGCGACGACGGTCAGCGCCGTGTGCTTGACGGCATCATAGGGGGCGACGTTGATCGTCAGGAGGCGGCACTTCGGGTTGCGGAACAGCGCCCACGAGCCGGTGGTGAAATCCTGCAGCCGGGTGCCGACCGCGATGACGAGATCGGCGTCGGCGGCAATCGCATTGGCAGCCGAACTGCCGGTGACGCCGAGCGAGCCCAGATTGAGCGCATGATCCCAGGGCAGGGCGGACTTGCCTGCCTGCGTTTCGGCAACGGGGATGCGATGGGTCTCGGCAAACAAGCGCAAGGCGTCGGTCGCCAGCGAATAGTGAACGCCGCCGCCGGCGATGATCAGCGGCTTCTGCGCGGTGCTGATCGCAGCCACGGCGGCGTCAAGTTCGCGCGGATCGGGCGGCGGTCTGCGGACGGTCCAGACGCGCGGCGTAAAGAAGCTCTCGGGGTAGTCGAACGCTTCGGCCTGCGTGTCCTGGCAAAAGGCCAGCGTGACCGGACCGCAATCGGCCGGATCGGTCATCACGCGAAAAGCGCGGGGCAGGGCCGTGAGCAGATGCTCGGGCCGCGAGATGCGGTCGAAATAACGGCTGACCGGCCGGAACGCGTCATTGGCGGAGACCGTGCCGTCGCCGAAATCCTCGATCTGCTGAAGGACGGGGTCGGGTGCGCGACTGGCGAAGACATCGCCCGGCACGAACAGCACCGGCAGCCGGTTCACATGAGCAAGTGCAGCGGCCGTCACCATGTTCAGCGCGCCGGGACCGATGGAACTCGTCACCATCATCGCCCGCCGACGGTTCAGCGTCTTGGCATAGGCGATGGCCGCGTGCGCCATGCTCTGCTCGTTATGGCCGCGCCATGTCGGGAAGGTGTCGCGCGCGCCATGCAGCGCCTCGCCGAGACCGGCGACATTGCCGTGGCCGAAAATTGCCCATGTGCCTGACAGGAACGGCACGCCGCCCTCGTTGAGCTGGTTGGTGCAGTAGCGCACCATGGCTTGCGCGGCGGTCAGTCGGATGGTGGTCATGCGGCAGTGTCCCTGGCGTTGCGGGCGTCGTCCCACGATTGTGCAAGCGCGCGATAGCGCGCGCTCATGTCGGTGACGGCGGCGGCATCCGTCATCGTGCCGGCGAACCACGCGCGCGCGGCGTCTCCGAAGATGCTGCGGCCGACGGCAAAGCCCTTGACGAGATCGAACCTGGCCGCGCGCCGGAACGCTTCGGCAAGCTGTGCCTGCGGCGCGTCGAGACCGAGAACGACGATGCCGCGCGTGTGTGGATCGTGCGCCTCGATGGCCGTGACCACATTCGCCCAAGCCCGCTCACTCGTCATCGGTTCGAGCTTCCACCAGTCGGGATAGATGGCGCTCTGGTAGATCTTTTCGATGATGCGCGGTGTCGTCATGTCATCGACCGGACCGACCCTCGACGGGATGACTTCCAGAAGGAATTCGAGATCGTTGCGGCGTGCGGATTCGGCCAGCCGGGCGATGGTGCCGAGTTGGTCGCTCCACATCGCGTCGTCGTCGTCGGGATGACAGAAGCACAACGCCTTGACGACATGGTCGCGGGGCCATTCGCCCAACGTCCCGCCCCAATCGGCGCCAAGTTCGGGTTCGAGCCGCAACGGCCGCGAGCCGGGTTGCTCGACCGGCCTTCCGATCCACAAACCGCTGCCGGCGGCGGCATGAAGCGCATGGCGGCCAAGTCGGTCGTCGCAGAGAATTCCGTAGCCGTGATGCCCGTCGGCGACCCGCAGTGCCGCTTGCAGGCACAATTGCTTGAACTGGCCGATGCGCTTTGCGTCGGCGCCGTCCATCGCTTCCAGTTGCGCGCGGTGGTCGAAGGCGAAGACCCGCATGTCCGGCCAATCGCCGCGCCGGTTCGTCGACCAGTGAATTTGCTCGAGCTCGCGGTCGTGGCGCAACGCCGGGGTCACGATCCCGCGCTCGAGGAAGAAGTCGAGTTCCTGCGCCGAAGGATAGGCAGGCGTGCAGCCATGGCGCGAGACGGCGAGCGCGCCGCAGGCATTGGCATAGGTGAGGGCGACCGGCCAGGATGCGTCGTCGAGCCATCCCTTGAGGAGGCCGGACATGAAGCCGTCGCCGGCGCCCAGCACGTTGAAGACTTCGATCCGGAAAGCGGGACCGGCCTCGCCTTCGTCGAGCGTGTCGGGTATCGCGCCGGTGAATGCGGCGGCGCCCATCGGCCCGCGCTTGGTGATCAGCGTCGCGCTGGTGACGGCGCGCACGGCCCTGAGCGCTTCGATCGTGTCCGTCGAGCCACCGGCGATGTGGAACTCTTCCTCCGTGCCGACGATCAGGTCGAACAGAGGAAGATGCGACTGAAGCTTGGCCGTCACCGCCTGCGAGGCGATGAAGCGGCTGTCTCCGGCATCGTGACCTGCAAGCCCCCACAGATTGGGCCGATAGTCGATGTCGAGAGCGGTGCGCGCGCCGTTTTCGCGGGCAAGGCGCAGCGCCATCAGGACGGCGGCTTCGGTGCGCGGATGGGACAGGTGCGTTCCGGTGGCGACCACCGCGCGCGTCTCTGCGATGAAAGCCGGGTCGATGTCGCCTTCGTCGAGGGCCATGTCGGCGCAGTTCTCGCGATAGAAGATCAGCGGAAAATTGTCCTCGTCGCGGATGCCGAGGATGACGAGCGCGGTGAGGCGCTCGGGGTCGGTGACGACGCCGCGCGTATCGACCCCTTCGGCGGTGAGCTGTTCGCGAATAAAGCGGCCCATATGCTCGTTGCCGACACGCGTGATGACGGCCGATTTCAGCCCGAGCCGTGCCGTGCCGCAGGCCATGTTGGTGGGTGAGCCTCCGATATATTTGCGCAGCGAGCGCATGTCTTCCAGCCGCCCACCGACCTGCACGCCGTAAAGATCGACCGATGAGCGCCCGATGGTGATGACGTCGAGGCTCATACGGTTCCCCCGAGCGAGCCTTCAAGTTCGGCCATTTCCTGCCCGCCTGCCATCAGGTCCTGCAAATCCTCCGCGCTGATCTCGCCGCGTGCGGCCGTGCCGAGCGTCTTGCCGCGATTGAGAACGGTGAAGCGATTGCCGACCGCCATGGCGTGGCGGACATTGTGGGTGATGAAGACGACCCCGATGCCCTGCTTGCGCACCCGGTCGATCGTCGCCAGCACGTTCGAAGTCTGGCGCACGCCGAGCGCGGAGGTCGGTTCGTCGAGGATCAGGACCTTGGCGCCGAAATGAACCGCGCGCGCAATGGCGACCGTCTGGCGCTCACCGCCCGACAATGTGCCCACCGCCTGTTCGGGCTCGCGCAGATTGATGCCCATCCGGCGCATTTCCTCCATCGTGACCCGGTTCGCGGTCTCGAAGTCGATCAACTTCAGCGGCCCGAATTTGCGGACCGGTTCCCGGCCCATCCAGAAATTGCGGGTGACCGACATCAGCGGGATCATCGCCAGATCCTGGTACACGGTCGCGATGCCCGCTTCCATGGCGTCGCGGGGGCTTTGGAAGACGACCTCCTTGCCCTCGACCAGCATCGTGCCGGCGGACGGCTTGTGCACGCCCGACATGGTCTTGATGAAGGTCGACTTGCCGGCACCATTGTCACCTAGCAGACAGTGGCATTCGCCAGCCTGCACATCGAAGGACACACCGCCCAGCGCGATCACCGCGCCAAAATGCTTTTGGATGTCACGCATCTCGATCAGGGACATCACCGTTCTCCCGTGATCATGCGGCGGATGAAGGTGTTCATGATGACGGCGAGGATCAGGATCGTGCCGAGGAAGACGCGGAAGAGCGAACTTTCCGCCCCGGCAAAGAACAGGCCCTGCTGGACGACGCCGAAGATGAGCGCGCCGAGTGCCGCGCCGACGACCGAGCCATAGCCGCCGGTCAAAAGCGCGCCGCCGATGACGACGCAGATGATCGCCTCGAACTCCTTCAGCAGGCCACGGTCGGCGGCGGCCGATCCGAACTCCATCACCTGGCAGGTCGCGAAGACGGTCGCGCAGAAAGCGGTGAACATGAACATCAGGATTTTCACCCGATCGACGGGCACGCCGACATAGCGCGCGGCCTGCGCGTCGCCGCCGGCCGCGTAGATCCAGTTGCCGAAGCGCGTCCGGGTCAGGAGCACATGGGCAAAGATCATCAGCCCGATGGCCCAGACGATCAGCATCGGGATGCCGTCGATGATGGGCTGGCCGCTGCGTGCGCCGCGATCATAGGTGGCGATCAGGTTCGCATCGGCCAGCCAGACGAACAGGCTGCCGAAAATCTTGCCGCCGAAAAGCCAGGCGAGCCAGTCGCCCTGTGCCGCTTCGCCGACACCTCCGATGATCGTCTGGCGCGTGGTCAGGATCGACAGCCAGATCGTCAGCCCGCGAAGGATATAGAGAAAGGCGAGCGTGACGATGAAGCTCGGCAGCCCGGTGCGAATGACGAGCCAGCCATTCAGCGCGCCGATGGCAAGCGCGACGGCGAAGGCACACACGATCGCGATCCAAACCGGCCAGCCCCATTGCACCGACACGATGGCGATGACGGTTCCGGCAAAGCCGATCATGGAGCCGACCGAAAGGTCGAACTCCCCCGCGATCATCAGGAGGCACGCGCCGACCGCGATGATGGCGAATTGCGCGGAGACGAGCGTCCAGTTCATCACGCCTTGCGCGGCGAACATTCCCGTATCGCCCGCGATGAGGACGAAGAAGACGAAGACGAGGATCGTGCCGCAGATAGCGCCGAGTTCGGGGCGGATCATGGCGCGGCGGAAGCCCGAGACGGACTTGACGCGTTCGTCGGTGGTGGCCGTCATGGCGGGTCCCCCGGTGGTGTGCAGCGAAGAAAAGGGGCGGCGCATCGGCCGCCCCTATCGGTGGGACGGCCTAGCGGAACTCGCCCGCCAACGCCTCGACCTGCTCGATATTGTCTTTCGTGATGAAGCCGGGGCCGGAATTGATGTTGTTGCCCGGCATCACCCCGTAGCGCGCATAATTCGTCAGCAGAACCACCGGCAGATAGCCCTGCAGGAAGGGTTGCTGGTCGATCGCGAAGTCGATGATGTCGTCCTTGATCGCCTGCGAAATCTCGGCTGACAGATCGAAGGTGGCGAAGAAGATCTCGCCCTCCAGACCAGCATCCTGCACCGCCCGGATCGTCGGATGCGCGGAATTCGGCCCGAGCGTCAGGATCGCGGAGGTGTCCGGATTGGTGGTCAGATAGGCGGCGACCTTGTTTTGAACCTCGGAAGGATCGAGGCCGGAATCGATCATCTGGCTGCCCAGCTCGACGCCCAGCGCATCAGCAAAACCCTGGCAGCGTTCGACCGAGGCGGGGTTGGTGATGTAGTGATTGACGCACAGGAACGAGGTCGCGCCCGCTTCCTTGGCGCGCAGTCCGGCGGCGTGCCCGGCGTCGAATTCCGGCTGGCCGACATGCATCATGGCACCGAGTTCGGTGGACTGTTCCTGCGTGCCCGAATTGATGGTGATGACCGGAATGCCCTGATCGACGGCATCCTTGATCGGGCCGGACAGCACGTCGAAATCGGCGATGGTGACGATGATCCCATCGGGCCCGGCAGCGGTCGCCTGCTGGACGATGCGCGCCATGTCGGCAAGATCGCCGGTCGGCGGATTGCGGTAGTCGACGCGCACTTCCATCTGCTCGCCCGCGACCGCAATGGCGTTCTTGATCGTGTTCCACCAGCTATCGGAATCGGGCGCGTGGCTTATGAGAACGAACTGTTCGTCGGCAGCCAATGCCTGAACCGACATCGTGCCGAGACCCGTTGCAACCGCCAACGCGGCAATCATTGTCCTGGACATTCTCTCTCTCCCTGAGATGTGTGCTGCCGCGCGAGACACCTCCATGGTCAAGCCGGTAAATGGAATATTCCATCCATTTCGGAGTCAATGCAAGTCGATTTTTCCATCAGCTCCGACGCGCGCCGATCGCGACGACAAGGGCCGTCGCCAGAGAAAGCGTCGCCGACAATGCACGAAATGCGCCTACATCGATCTCGCTGACCGAGAGGGCGGTGACGTCGAGACGGCGCAGCGGGCTTGCCAGCGTGTCCGTGATCGCGACGACGGGGATGCCGCGTTCGCTGGCATAGGTCGCCAGTTCGACGGTCGCCGGCGTGTAGGGCGCGAAGGTGATCGCGACCATGGCGTCGCCGGTGGCAAGGGCATGGCGCGCATCGATATGGCCGACCGCTCCGTGCAACATGGCCGGAACCTCCATCTTCTCGAGCGCATAGGCCATGTAGGAGGCGACCGGAAATGCGCGCCGGAAGCCGACGAGATGGATCGTGCGAGCCTTGGCCAGCGTCTCGACGGCGGCCTCCAAAGCCTTGCTGTCCAACGTCGTGGCAAGGTTTTCCAGTGAGTGCCGGCCTGCCTCGATGAACTCGGCGAGGAGGGCGGATGGGCTGTCCTGTCCCTGTTCGTGCAGCGCCTTGATGCGTGTCGGATAGTCCGGCCAGCGCGGCGCATGCGCGTCGCGAAACAGGCGCTGCATGTCCGAAAACCCCTTGAAGCCGATGATCTGGCAAAACCGCACGAAGGCCGATGGCGGCACGCCGGCAGCCGACGACAATTCGGCGACGGTGGAGACCGCAATGCGCTCCGGGTTGGACGTCACGAAATCCGCGCATTGCCGCAGGCGCTTGGGCAGCGTGCCGGCGACTTCGCTAAGGCGAAGCTGGAAGGCTTCGATCGTGGTCGGCGGGGAAGATGCATCCATGCCTGTCGTCCTCAATGCGCTTGACAGCCGCCGGTCGGGCGGACATGTATATTTGGAACAAATATTCCATTTCGACAAGTCGCGGAGAGGCGCGCCGTCGAGATCTTGGCAAGCCGGGAGGAGCCTGTTGCCTATGGCGCAGATGGATGGAGGACGGGCGTGACCCGCGCGCTGGGGATCGGCCTGATCGGGACCGGGTTCATGGGCAAGAGCCATGCGCTCGCCTATCGCAATGCAAATGCGGTGCTTGGCGGGCTGCCGCCGGTGCGCCTCGAACTTCTCTGCGACGTACCGCAGGACAAGGCGGCCCGCATGGCCGAACAGTTCGGCTTTGCGCGCGTCACCGACGACTGGCGCGCTCTGGTGCGCGACGATGCGGTCGATATCGTCTGCATCACCACGCCGAACCGGATGCACCATGAAATGGCGCTGGCAGCGATCGCAGCGGGCAAGCACGTTCATTGCGAAAAGCCGCTGGCGCTGACGCTTGCGCAGGCCGAGGAGATGGCGCGAGCGGCGCAAGAGGCCGGCGTGTGCACCATGGTCGGCTACAATTACATCCACAATCCGGCCTTCACCCATGCAAAACGGCTCGTCGACGCCGGCGAGATCGGCCGCATCGTGCATGTGCGCGGATGGGTCGACGAGGATTATCAGGCCGATCCCGACCTTCCCTGGACGTGGCGCGCGGCAATGGCCGAAGCCGGGCTCGGTGCGCTCGGCGATCTGGGTTGCCATCTGGTCAGCATGGTCTGCCGGCTTGCCGGACCCATCGACAGCCTGATCGCGGATATGGCGACCGTGCACGAAACGCGCCCGCTCACTGAGTCCGACGGCCGAGCGGCGGTCGAAAACGAGGATCTGGCAAGCGCGCTCGTGCGCTTTGCAAGCGGCGCGACGGGCACGCTGGCGATTTCCCGCAGCGCCTGGGGTCGCAAGAACAGGCTGGGCTTCGAAATCCACGGCACCAAGGGCATGATCGTTTTCGATCAGGAACGCATGAACGAGTTGATGCTCTACCGGAATATCGGCGACAAGGCACTCCAGGGCTTCACGACGATCCTGACGGGGCCGGAGCACGCGCCGTTCGGGGCATTCGTGCCGGCCGCCGGCCACCAGATCGGCATGAACGATCTCAAGACCATCGAGGCCGGCGCCTTCCTCGCGCAGATCGCAGGCGGACCGCGCACCGGACCCGATTTCAACGAAGCGCTCATCTTCGAGCGCGTCACCCATGCCATCGCCGACGCGGCGCGCAGCGACGCCCGCATCCATCTCGTCTGAGGAGAATTTTCATGTCCATTCGGTTTGCCGTGCTTGGCGCGGGGCGCATCGGCAAGGTCCACGCCAAGGCCGTCAGCGGCGATCCGAACGCGAGACTGGTGGCCGTCGCCGACGCCATGCCGCAGGCCGCGGATTCGCTCGCCGCGCTCTGGGGTGCCGAGGTTCGTTCCGTCGATGAAATCCTGGCGGCGGACGATATCGATGCCGTGGTCATCTGCACGCCCACCGACACGCATGCCGATCTCATCGAGCGCTTCGCACGCGCCGGCAAGGCCATCTTCTGCGAAAAGCCCGTCGACCTGTCGGTCGATCGCGTGCGCGCCTGCCTTGCCGTGGTCGAAGCGGAGAGCGGCATCTTGATGGTGGGCTTCAATCGCCGCTTCGATCCCCATTTCCAGGCGGTGAGGGCGCAGATCGATGCAGGCGCGATCGGCGCGGTCGAAATGGTGACGATCACCTCGCGCGATCCCGGCGCCCCGCCCGCAAGTTACATTCTGTCGTCCGGCGGCATCTTCAAGGACATGACGATCCACGATTTCGACATGGCCCGCTTCCTTCTGGGCGAGGAGCCGGCCTGGGTCAGCGCGTCGGCCGCTTGCCTCGTCGATCCGGCGATCGGCGAACTCGGCGATTACGACAGCGCGAGCGTCATCCTGACGACGGCGAGCGGCCGTCAATGCGTCATCTCCAATTCAAGGCGCGCCACCTACGGCTACGACCAGCGCATCGAGGCGCTGGGCACGAAGGGCATGATCGCCGCTGAAAACTCGATCGAGATCGCCGATGAGCGGGGTTTCACGCGGCCGCCACTGCACGATTTCTTCATGACGCGCTACACGCAGGCCTACGCCGCCGAGATCGCAGGCTTCATCGCCGCAATCCGCGACGGAACACAGCCCCAGCCGTCCGGCCGGGACGGCCTTGTCGCACTCGTAATTGCGGAAGCGGCCTTGCGCTCCGTCAAGGAACGCCGTGCCGTGAACGTGGCCGAAATCCTGCCGTGACAGCAACGGTACGGGCGGATCTCATCGGATGGATAAGGGCTTTGATATCGTAGGCATTTCAGTCGGTTGAATGGCGCGCCCGAAAGGATTCGAACCTCTGACCCCCAGATTCGTAGTATGTTTTTTGCCATATTGGCATGTCCGACGCGCTACGTCACCACACTTTTCGACTTGACACAAGATATTGATTTTGCTACTATTCTTCGTAGATGGTCGTGCTTTGGCGTAGTTTCACCGTGATGACTCCCGCCGGACACTTCCCCAGACTAAACCCAGACTAAAAATTGGGAGGCCCGAAATGGCCGACAACCGGCAGCTTCTCACCGACAAGGCGATTGCACGCCTGCCCTATGCCACCGACAAGCAATACAAGGTCCGCGACACCGAGCTTCCCGGCTTCTTCGTGCTCGTCGGAAAGAAGAAGAAGACCTTCATGGCGCAGGGGGAGTTCTGGCGCGATGGCGTCCGGGAGTTCGCCGCGCAGGTGAAGCTCGGCGAGTGCGGGGACGTGACGACGCGCGAGGCGCGCAGCAAGGCGAAGGTGGAGATCGGCTCCATCGCGCGGGGCGAGCGGCCGGGAGAGGACCAGAAGATCAAGCCGGGCGCCGTGACGCTGCGCAGGGCTTGGGAGCGGTATCGGGACGGGCACATGGTCCGCAAGGGCCGCGATGCGCGCACGATCGAGAACTACCGCGACCACATGGAGCGGCTGTTCGAGGATTGGTTGGACAAGCCGCTCGCCAGGCTCGGCCGGCAGCCGAAGCTCGTCGCCGAGCGGCATGACAAGATCAGCCGGGAGAACGGCCCCTATATCGCCAATGGCGCGATGCGGAGCCTGCGGGCGGTCTATAACCATGCACGGAAGACCAATCTCGATCTTCCGCCGATCAACCCGGTGACGGCGATCGACTGGAACACCGAGCAGCGGCGCGACACCGGCATGGGCACCGGCGACATGGCATCGTGGTTCGCGGAGCTGACGGCGCTCACGAATCCGATCCGCCGCGAGTTCCACCTGATGACGCTGCTGAGCGGCTCGCGGCCGACGTGCGGATCGAGCATATCGACTTCCGCAGCCGGCTGCTGCACATCCCGAAGCCGAAGGGCGGCGTGAAGAAGGCGTTCGACATACCCCTGTCGCGGCCGATGATCCGCTGCATCCTGCGGGCGATGCGCGCTGGCCGCATCCTCTATCCCGACCAGGCCGAGTTCTGGCTGTTCCCGGCCGACAGCGACAGCGGACACCTGATCGAGCACAAGGAAGAGCGGGACGTTCTGTCGAAGTGGGGCAACGACCTTCGCCAGAGCTATCGCACGCTGGCGCAGGCGGCCGGCGTGTCGGAGCTGGACATCCATCTCCTGATGAACCACTCGCTGCCCGGCGTGAACGCGGGCTACATCACGCGCGACAGCCTGCTGCGCGACCATCTGCGCAAGCAGCAGGAGCGAATCTCGAAGGTCATCATCGACAGCGCCAACGGCAGGGACGAGGGACCGGATCTCGGCTGGCTCCACAACGCGAAGGTGGCCGCCCTGCTGGTTCTGCCGGAGGAGGAGTTGAAGGAGGCTGCCTAAGCGGCCGGCGGGCTTGGGGCGCGTCGCCCGTCAACGCTTTCTCGCCGCTTCGTAGACTTCCGAGCGCTCGCGCTTGCCGACCGCCACCACGACCACCGTGATCCTTTCTTCCTCGACGCGGTAGACGAGGCGGTAGCCGGCCGAGCGCAGCTTGATCTTGTAGTGGTCGGCCAGGCCGCGCAGCGCGTCCGGCTGCACGCGGGGGCGTTCAAGACGCTCGGCCAGCTTGTTCTTGAACTGCTGGCGCAGCGTCGCGCCGAGCTTGTCCCATTCCTTCCGCGCGGACGGCAGGAACTCCAGCCTATAGGTCATCGAGGCTGACCGGCACGCCCTTCTCGCCAGCGCGCGCCTTCGCGATCTCGACAAGCGCCTGGTCGTCGAGCGCGTCCATCATCGCCTCATAGGTGCCGGCCGGCACCATATAGGCCATGACCCGGTTGTGGTTCAGGATCGCGATCGCGTTGCCGCGCGCGCCGTCGACGATGGCGCTCGGATTCTTCTTAAGGTCGGAGACGCTCACGGCAATCTCGGCTTCGACGCGCTGCATGGCTTTGTCCTCGACTGACGGCACCGAAATTAGGACCGATTCCGGTCCCGAATTTCGACCTATATAGTGCATCGCCACGGTCCATGCCAGAGGGTCATTGCCTTGTTCGGCCTGCGGCATCGGTCGGACCTACCGCGACGTGCCGGTCAAGCCGGGATCATTGCGCGCCTTCCGGAACACCTTGTCGGTGGCCATGAAGCGCTGGTGCATGGGCGCGACCAGCTTGGCCGGATCGGGCGGCGTCTTCTCGCCGTTGGACCTGGCGAGGATCTCGGCATAGGCGACGAGATCGCGATGCACGGCGGCCGGCAGCTCGACGGTCATCTTGACCGGCCGGTCGTCGGGGATGGAGGACAGCTTCAGCTTGGTCATGACGGCTCCCTCGCAGCGCCGTAAGGCTGCATCACAAGATCGCGCTGGACGATCACGCGGACGGGCAAGCCCGGCCGCACCGTGAGCGTCGGCTGGATGTTGAGCTGGCGGCGCACGATCTGCTGGCCGATGTCGGAGGCGCTGTCCTGGGCGCTCTCGCGGATGGCGCGGGCGATCTCGCTCTCATTGTCGATCGCGAGCTGGGTGCCGATGCCGAGAAGGGTGGAGAGCGCGGCCGCGCGGAAGAGCTGGCCCCAATGATTGTTCACCTGATCCTCAAGGCCGGAGAATCCCTGCGGGTCCGTTCCGGGAAGGCGCTCCAGTACGATGGACGTGCCGTCCGGCATGACGATGCGGTTCCAGACCAGCAGCACGCGGCGCTGGCCGAATGCGACTTGGCTGTCGTACTGGCCGATCAGGCGCGCGCCCTGCGGGATCAGCAGATGCGATCCTGTCGGGCTGTCATAGACGTGTTCCGTGATCTGCGCCGTGACCTGGCCCGGAAGGTCGGAGCGGATGCCGGTGATGAGGGCGGCCGGAATGACGGCGCCGGCCTGCACGACATAGGGCGAGGCTTTCTCCTGCACGCGGTCGGTGCTGACGGTGCGGCGGTCGGTCTCGGCATTGACGAAGGCGAGCTTGCGGTCCTGCATGTTCTGGGCTGCGCCTGGATCGAGCGGCGGCGGCTCGGCCGGAATGGTCAGGCCGGACAGCGGATCGACGGCCGCGGGCCTCGCCGCGCTGCCCAGGCCGTCCGTGATGCGCTCGCCGCGGCTGTCGGTGAACAGCCTTGCGGTGCGGGCGGCCTCGATCTCGGCGAGGCGGCGCTGCTCCTCGGGGTCGGCCTGCGGAGTCTGGATGGTCGGCGGCGCGACAGGCTGGCCGCGCTCCTGAGCGCGGCGGATCGGCCGTCCGAGGTCGCCGGGCAGCGCCGGCCCCAGCTCCGGCACGTCCGGACGCGGCAGGCCGGTATAGTCGCGCGGCAGGCTCTGCAAGCCGTCCGCCGTCGAGCGGTTCTCGGTGCTGTAGAGTTCCGATGACTGCTGGCCGCCGCGCCGATTCGAGTCGAGCGCCCAGATCAACGCGCCCATGACCGCGATCGCGCTGACGCCGCCGAGGCCGATCAGCACCTTGCGGGACAGCCGCGTGACGCGCGGCGGCTCCGGCCGCAGGCGCAGCTCGGCGCGAATATCGCCGCCGGGAGACGGATTGGCAGCGTCGGTCATCGCGCTTCTCCCGCAGCGAAGATCGCGGGCCGCCGCGCGGCCGGCCTGCCGTCCGTGCGGACGATGCGGACGCGGCGCTGCGAGTCCTTGTCGCCCAGGCGCAGTTCGGCGGCGGCGAACAGCCGGTCGACGACATAGTAGTTCTGGCGGGCGCGGTAGTTGACCAGCTCGGAATTGCCGGACGGGCCGATCACGAAGAGCGGCGGCATCTCGCCCTGGGCGATGCCGGTCGCGAACTCGATATAGACCTTGGAGCCGTCGTCGAAGGCGCGCAGCGGCTTCCACGGCGCCGAGTCGCCCTCGATGCGGTAGCGGAAGTTGAGCTTCGAGATGTCGACGCCGGAGGCGACGGGCTGCGCCTCAGACGCCCGCGCGTTCTGCCGCCGCAGCGCGATGAGCTGGTCCTGCGGATATTGCCAGGACACGGAGGCCATGTAGGTCGAGGGCGTGGAGCGCAGCTCCATATGATAGGTGCGGCGGTCGGTGTTGATGACGAGGTTGGTCTGGAGGTCCGGCCGCGTCGGCTTGACGAGGATGTGGACCTGCCTGCGATCGCCGGCCCCGCTTTCGGTGTCCCCGATGATCCATCGCACGGTGTCGCCGGCCGCGACGGGGCCGGAGCCGACGAGTTGCTCGCCTGGCTGCAAGGCTATGTCCGTGACCTGGCCGGGCGCGGCATAGACCTGATAGAGCGCGCCCGCCGAGTATGGATAGACCTGAACGGCGTTGATGAAGCCGTCTCGGACGGGCTGCATGCGAGCCGCCTCGTTCGCCTGCGTGATGCGCTGGCGCGGATCGGCCGGCTCCGGCTTCGCGGCCGCGCCGTCCACCGGCTTGAGCTGGCCGGGAAGCGGCAGCGGCTTCGGCAGCTCGACTACCTGAACAGGCCCGACCGGATCAGCGGTGAGAACGGCGGGCGCTGCGTCGTCATAGTTGATCTCGGGCGGGATGTATTTCCTCGCACAGCCGGCGAGCGCAGCCGCCGACACCAGCACGACCAGCGGCAGCGAACTTCTTCTCCTGTAGGCCCCCTTCATGATCCCATCTCCCTCGACCAGTTGATTGCGTTGACGTAGACCCCCAGCGGATTCGCCCGCAGGCGTTCGGGGGTGCGCGGCTGCTGGATCACCGTGGTCAGGATCGCGGTCCAACGCTCGGTTCCAGCGAGCTGGCCGTTCTCGTAGCGGCGCTCTGTCCAGGCGATGCGGAAGGAGTCCGGCGAGGCGCGGATGACCGACGAGATCTCCACGGCAACCTGCTGACGGCCGACGCGCGTGAACGGATCGTTGGCGCGGGCGTAATCGTTCAGCGCGATGGCGCCGCGATCGGTGGTGTATTCGTAGGCGCGAAGCCAGTTCTGCCGCACGATGATCGGATCGGCCGGAAGGCTCCTGACTTGCTCGATGAAACGGCCGAGATGCCATGCGATCTGAGGATCGGTCGGCCGATAGTCGGCCACGGCCGAGGCCACGGCCTGCGCCTCGCCGAAGCGGTCGATCTGCACCACCCAGGGCACGACGGTCCCGCGCGTCGACTGCCAGACAAGTGCTGCGGCGAAGCCGCCGGCGAGCAGCAGCGAACCGAAGGCCATCAGCCGCCAGTTCTTCGCCTGCACGCGCGCCGAGCCGAGCCGCTCGTCCCATGCTTGTGCCGCCTTCTGGTAGGGCGTTTCGGGTTCGGGCGTGCGCGCGTAGCGCACCGACGGTCGTTTGAAGAGGTTCATCTGCGGTCGTCCTGCTGGAGAGAGACGTTCATGGAGCCGCCGCCGGAATCGCCGGAGCGGACGGCATGGGCGGCTGCGGTCGCGCCGTGGCTCATGGTCTGGCCGCGCTTCATGCGCGCGGCCCAGGCCGGTTGCTCGGACGCCGTGGAGGCGGCAGCGGCGGCGCTGCCCGCCCCGGCCGCCATGCCGGCG